>NZ_JBEBXS010000013.1:0-155240 GCF_040391475.1 Pandoraea pnomenusa
CCGCTGCGCGTGTTCGAACTCGACTTCGAGGCGAACCTGCCGATCGTGCGTTCGGCCGTGAAGTACGGCAAGCACTTGGTGTTCCCGTCGACCTCGGAGGTCTACGGCATGTGCACCGACAGCGAGTTCGATCCGGAAGACTCGCCGCTGATCTACGGCCCGATCAACAAGCCGCGCTGGATCTACGCCTGCTCGAAGCAGCTGATGGATCGCGTGATCTGGGGCTACGGCATGCAGGAAGGCCTGAACTTCTCGCTGTTCCGTCCGTTCAACTGGATCGGCGCCGGCCTGGACTCGATCTACACGCCGAAGGAAGGTTCGTCGCGCGTGGTCACGCAGTTCCTCGGCCACATCGCCCGCGGTGAGAACATCAGCCTGGTCGACGGCGGCAATCAGAAGCGTGCGTTTACCGATATCGAC
This sequence comes from Pandoraea pnomenusa, assembly GCF_040391475.1. Lineage (GTDB taxonomy): Bacteria > Pseudomonadota > Gammaproteobacteria > Burkholderiales > Burkholderiaceae > Pandoraea > Pandoraea pnomenusa_C. Next base: position 421 of record NZ_JBEBXS010000013.1, read on the forward strand.
GACGGTATCGACGCCCTGGTGCGCATCATCGACAACAAGAACAACGTTGCGAGCGGCAAGATCTACAACATCGGCAATCCGAAGAACAACTTCTCGGTGCGCGAACTGGCCAACATGATGCTCAAGCTGGCCAGCGAATTCCCCGAGTACGCCGAGACGGCCAAGAAGGTCCAGCTCGTCGAAACGTCGTCGGGCGCCTACTACGGCAACGGCTACCAGGACGTGCAGAACCGCGTGCCGAAGATCGAAAACACGATGCAGGAACTCGGCTGGGCGCCGACCACGTCGATGGACGACGCGCTGCGCAAGATTTTCGAAGCGTATCGCGGTCACGTCGCGGAAGCCCGCCGCCTGGTCGAGGGCGAATAACGCGACAGCCGCCGCACCCGCCACATCATGGTTGCGGGTGGCATCGGCGGCACAAGCACTGCACGCCCGGTGCGCCCTTGGCGCATCGGGCGTTTTTCACTCGGCAACGGAATTCGACAGGCAGCGCGTGGCACTGCGCGATGCCTCACACAAGGGTGGCTATGGCCAAAATTGTTCTGAAGATCGATGTGGACACCCTGCGCGGTACCCGCGAAGGCGTGCCCAATCTGCTCGCCGCATTGGCCGAGCATGACGCGCAGGCGACGTTCCTGTTCAGCCTCGGGCCGGATCACACCGGCTGGGCGCTCAAGCGTGTCTTTCGCCCCGGCTTTCTGAAAAAAGTCTCCCGCACGTCGGTCGTCGAACACTACGGCTTCAAGACCCTCATGTACGGCACCCTGCTCCCCGGCCCGGACATCGGCCGTCGTGCGGCGGATGTCATGCGCACCGTGCAGAACGCGGGTCACGAGACCGGCATCCACACGTGGGATCACACGTACTGGCAAGACAACGTGCGCACGCGCGACGCCGCGTGGACGCAACGCCAGATGACGCAGGCGCATGCCCGCTTCACGCAGATCTTTGGCGCCCCGCCGCTCACGCACGGCGCCGCCGGCTGGCAGATGAACAACGACGCCTTCCGTCAGATCGACGCCTGGGGCATGAAATATGCGTCGGACGGCCGTGGTCAGGCGCCGCATTACCCGATCGTCGACGGCGTGCGACTGAAGCACGTGCAAATGCCGACGACGCTGCCCACGGTGGACGAGCTGCTCGGTATCGACGGGCGGGACATCAACGGCGTGGCCGAGCATCTGCTTGCCCTGACCCGCGATCCGGCGCAAGATCACGTGTTCACGCTGCATGCGGAACTCGAAGGCCAGAAGCTGGCGCCGTTGTTCCGTCAATTGCTGGCCGGATGGCGTCGCCAGGGGCATGATCTGGTGACGATGGGCCAGTACTACGAGACGCTCGATCTCGCCACGCTGCCGGCACATCCGGTGGTCTGGGGCGAAATCCCGGGCCGCTCAGGCGATCTGATTCTCGAGGGCCGGGCAGCCAACGCCTGAGCCTGAACCCTCTTCCCCGTTCCGGCCTCGCAAGGCCACCCTAGGAGACCATAGTGACGGTAGCCATCGACACCCTCGTGCCCGATTTCACCGCACCGGCCACCGGCGGCGATTTTTCGCTCAAGGCGCATCGCGGCCAGAAGGTCGTGATCTACTTCTACCCGAAGGACAACACCCCGGGCTGCACGACGGAAGGCATGAACTTCCGCGACAACTACGAGCAGTTTCAGGCCGCTGGCGCGCAGATCATCGGCGTGTCGCGCGACAGCCTGCGCTCGCACGAAAATTTCCAGAAGAAGCTCGGCCTGCCCTTCCCGCTGATTTCCGATGGCGACGAAGCGGTCTGCCAACTGTTCGGTGTCATCAAGTTGAAAAAACTGTATGGCAAAGAACATATGGGCATCGAGCGCAGCACGTTCCTGATCGACGAAAAGGGTGTACTGCGCAAGGAGTGGCGTGGCGTGCGCGTGCCCGATCACGTCGACGAAGTCCTGGCTGCCGTTCAAGCGCTCTGAGCGCCCGAGGCACCGCCAGCGGCACGACGCGAGCGCTATTCGCAGCGGTGTTGCGCACAGGCTGCTGGCGAGCGCCACCAAGGGCATTCGACGCTATACAAGCACGGCGAGAGACGCTATAGTCAGCCGTAATGATCAAGCGCATTGAACGAGACAATTGCAGGCGTCGCCAAGGCGGCGCCTTCAGCCAAGCCGCCTCTCCGGTGCGTCCGGGCAGGCGGCTTTTTTGTTGCCGGGACATGTTGTACCGCGGTCTGTCCCGGCCGAGTAGTGTTGTGTTTTCTTGAACGGGAAATCTATGCCATTGCCATCGGCGCCGACCAAACCGGGCACGCTGCTTGCCCCGGAACAATTCCCCACTCGCCTCAAACCTTCGCGCACGGAGGCCAAGAAACCGATCCCCTCGTCTGAACAACATGCACTGGGCGAGACGTCTGGTGCAGCGGGTACCGCCGGCGCGTCCGGCACGGCCGAATTGAAGGTTGTCCCCAAGACATCGCCGGCGACGCAGACTGCAGCACAGCCGTCGCCTTCCGCACGTTCGCCGCAGTCGCCGCCTTCGGCAGACACCGGCACCGCCGCCACGTCGCTCAAGGCCGTGAAGTCGTCGGCCACCGGCGCAGGCGCAAAACGTGCCCGCAACAAGGATCAGGAACCGGCCAAGCTCTTCGTGCTCGACACGAACGTGCTCATGCACGACCCGAGCAGCCTGTTCCGCTTCGAAGAGCACGACGTCTATCTGCCCATGATGACGTTGGAAGAGCTCGACAATCACAAGAAGGGCATGTCGGAAGTGGCGCGCAACGCGCGTCAGGTGAGCCGCACGCTCGACGGGCTGGTGGCCGAGAGCGGCTCGAACTCCATGGCCGAAGGCATTCCGCTTTCGCGCCTCGGCAATAAGGACGCCGCCGGACGCCTGTACTTCCAGACCGATCTGCCCGAAGTCCCGCCCCTCGAAGGGCTGCCGCAGGGCAAGGCGGACAACCAGATTCTGGGTGTCGTACGCGCCTTGCAGAACAAGTTCCGCGATCGTCAGGTCGTGCTGGTGTCGAAAGACATCAACATGCGCGTCAAGGCGCATGCGCTCGGCCTGCCCGCGGAAGACTACTTCAACGACAAGGTGCTCGAAGACAGCGATCTGCTGTACTCGGGCGTAATGGCCCTGCCGCCGGACTTCTGGACCAAGCACGGCAAGGGCATGGAGAGCTGGCAGGACAACCGGACCGGCACCACGTTCTATCGCATTACCGGGCCGCTGTGCGCCAACTTCCTCATCAACCAGTTCGTCTATCTGGAGACGAACAACGGCGAGGCGCCGTTCTACGCGCAGGTGCGTGAGATCAACGGCAAGACGGCGCTGCTGCAAACGCTGCGTGACTACGGGCACCACAAGAACAACGTGTGGGGCATCACGGCACGCAACCGCGAGCAGAACTTCGCGCTGAACCTGCTGATGAATCCGGAAGTCGACTTCATCACCCTGCTCGGTCAGGCAGGCACCGGCAAGACGCTGCTCGCGCTTGCCGCCGGCCTCGCACAGACGCTCGACGAGAAGCGCTACAACGAGATCATCATCACGCGCGCGACCGTGCCCGTCGGTGAAGATATCGGCTTCCTGCCGGGCACCGAGGAAGAGAAGATGCAACCGTGGATGGGGGCTTTCGACGACAACCTCGAGGTGCTGCAGAAGACCGACGACTCTGCCGGTGAATGGGGCCGTGCAGCCACGCAGGAATTGATCCGCTCGCGACTCAAGGTCAAGAGCATGAACTTCATGCGCGGACGCACCTTCGTGAACAAGTTCGTGATCATCGACGAGGCGCAGAACCTCACGCCGAAGCAGATGAAAACGCTGGTCACGCGTGCAGGTCCCGGCACCAAGCTGATCTGCCTGGGCAACATCGCGCAGATCGACACGCCGTACCTCACCGAAGGCAGCTCGGGGCTCACCTACGTGGTGGATCGCTTCAAGGGCTGGGGACATAGCGGACACGTCACGCTCGCGCGCGGCGAACGTTCGCGACTCGCCGATTACGCGGCCGAGATCCTCTGACATCTCACCGTGTTCGAGACAACGGCGCCTTCGGGCGCCGTTTTTTATGGGCGTCGACGTGGTACACGTGGCGCTCAGGTGACGAAATCGCCTGGGAAGCGGCTGATTTGTGACGTCGATGCCACAGAATGCCCGCATTTCGCCACTTCTGCGATGCATTTGCCCGAAAGGCGTCGTAAACTCGGCGCATGCGAATCCAGCGCCCTCTCCGCACGCCTCGCTTTCTTGCCCGCTACGCGACGCAGCCGGCGGCCCTGCCGAGCGCGTCGTGGCGCTGCATCACGGTGTTGTCACTGACGTTGCTGGTGGCGGCCTGCTCGTCCGGCCCGTCAGTCAGACAAGGCAGTAGTGCGAACTATGGCAACCGCACGATGGGACCGGAGCGCAGTGCCGGACAGGAAGAAATCACGCTCGAAGCGATGAGTCTCGTCGGCATTCCTTACCGCTACGGCGGGAACACCCCCGATTCCGGTTTCGATTGCAGCGGCCTCGTGCGCTATGTGGTCGCGCGTGCCGCAGGCGTGAATCTGCCGCGCACGACCGCCGACATGAGCGGTGTGGGCACCGTGCTGGAGCGAGACGATCTCGCCTCCGGCGATCTCATCTTCTTCAATACGACGGGGCGCGCCCACTCGCATGTGGGCATTTACGTGGGTCAGGGGAAATTCGTGCACGCACCCAACTCGGGGGGCACGGTGCGCCTGGAGAGTCTCTACATTCCGTACTGGGCGAAGCGGATCGACGGTGTGCGCCGTGTCGCCGCCAACAAGGCGCCGGCAGGCAACACCACCTACGTGAATCGCACGGCGCCTCCACCGGCACCTGTCGCTCAGGCCCCGGTGCCGCAGACCGCAGTTGCCGCAAGCGTCCCGATGAATACCGCACCGAACCGCCCCCTCACCGCTGCCACGCCCTCACCGATGGACCTGCCGCAGGCAGCCCCACCGAGCAGCACGGCGAACCTGAGCGTGCCATCGTTGCAGGACGACGACCCGATCGCACGTTTCGCCAACAGCTCGATGTAGGTTACTTCCGGCCGACGAGATACTGCACGCCGGCCGGTCCGTATTGCTCGGAATGGGGTTCGTGGGCCGGAAGATGAAACACGTCGCCCACACGATAGGTCTGCGCCTCGCCACCCACGCGGATGACGATTTCGCCGGACAGAATCAACGCCTTCGCCTCGAACGGATGCGCGTGCGTGTCCAGATGCCCCGCTTCTCTCGTCACCGTCACCCGTTCCGTGAAGCCCTCCCGGGCCAGCTCGCGCTCAAATACGTCGCGTTGCATGCGGATCTCCATCACGGCGAAGGTTGGCGACGGTTCGTCGACATCGCGTCGACGGCTCGCGGAAATCAGCTCAGATGCGCGAGCAGTGCCGCTGCACCCCCGACATTGATTGCCACACCCATCAGCGTGGCGCCAAGCGCGCGACGACGCAACGACGTATGAATCAATGCACTCATGGTAGCCTCCAAAGGGAATCGACAAAACACTATTAACAAATAATAATCAATTGCAATTGACTATTGAAATTGATTCCCCCAATGGCGACGATAGGTGACGTCGACACAAAAAAAGCGGCCGTAGCCGCTTTTTCCGCTTCCTGACGGGGATGCCGCCTCGAGACGGCATCCGCATCTCAAAACATCACAGGAACTGCTTGCCGACCCACCAGGCGATCGCCGCGATGAACGCCGACGCCGGAATCGTGAGCACCCAGGCCCAGACGATGTTTCCGGCCACGCCCCAGCGCACGGCGGACAGCTTGCGCGTCGCGCCCACGCCGACGATGGCGCCGGTAATCGTGTGGGTGGTCGAGACCGGCACGCCGAGCCACGATGCGAAGAACAGCGTGAACGCCCCGCCCGTTTCCGCGCAGAAGCCGCCCACTGGCTTGAGCTTCGTGATCTTTTGCCCCATCGTACGCACGATCCGCCAGCCACCGAACATCGTGCCCAGACCGATGGCCAGATAGCAGCCCACGATCACCCACAGCGGCGGCTCTGCCGCTTCCTGCGGCCACAAGCCGGCTGCGATCAGCAGCATCCAGATGATACCGATGGTCTTCTGTGCGTCGTTACCACCGTGACCCAGACTGTACATACCGGCCGAGACCAGTTGCAGGCGCCGGAACCAGCGGTCCACGCGTGCGGGTGGCGTGCGGAAGAAGAGCCACGACACGAGCAGCATGAAGAACGAACCGAGCACGAAACCGAGCAGCGGCGAAACGAAAATGAACGCCACCGTCTGCAGCAGGCCGCTCGCCACGAGCGAACCCGTGCCGGCCTTGGCCACCGCCGCACCCACCAGACCGCCGATCAGGGCGTGCGACGAGCTCGACGGGATGCCGTAGTACCACGTGATGATGTTCCAGGCGATGGCCCCCACGAGCGCACCGAAGATCACATAGTGATCGACGATCTCGGGGTGAACCGTGCCCTTGCCCACCGTCGCCGCCACCTTCAGGTGGAAGACGAACAGCGCGATGATGTTGAACATGGCGGCGAAAGCCACCGCCTGGTGCGGCTTGAGCACGCCCGTCGACACCACCGTAGCGATGGAGTTGGCGGCGTCGTGAAAGCCGTTCATGAAGTCGAACAGAAGCGCCAGAACGACCAATAGTCCGACCAGCCAAAGGCTGATGTGCAGCGTTGCCATCGAAAGTCTCCGCTCAGGCGTTTTCCAGCACAATGCCTTCGATGATGTTGGCAACGTCTTCGCACTTGTCGGTCACCGACTCGAGCAGTTCGGACACGGCCTTCTGCTTGATCAGTTCCTTCACATCGGACTCTTCGCGGAACAACTTCGACAACGAGGCACGCAGCAGGCGATCGGCTTCCGATTCCAGACCGTCGATCTCTTCGCAGAGCTTCAGGATTTCGCGCGCCTGATCCATATCGGAGAGCAGCGCCACGGTGGTTTGCACGCGCTCGCAGCACTTCACGCAGATCTCGCCGAGCGTGCGCGCCTCGGACGGCACGCTCTTGATGTCGTACATCCACACGGCCGTCGCCACGTCTTCCATCAGATCCAGGATGTCGTCCATGGTGCTGATCAGCTTATGGATCTCATCGCGGTCGAAAGGCGTGATGAACGTCTTGTGCATCAGGTCGATGGTCTCGTGCGTGATGCGATCCGCTTTCTTCTCGTTGTTCTGCACGGCAACGGTGCGTGCCTCGGCATTTGGCAGATCGTTGAGCATGGCGGACAGCTCACGGCTGCCAGCAACCATGCATGCCGCGTGCTGGTTGAACAGGTCAAAGAACTTGCCCTCGGTGGGCATGAAGCGACCGAACATTATTGGAAAACTCCGGGTATTGATAGGGGACGGGTCGACACAAAAACGTCACATTCTACCTCGTCGCGGGCGTGCATCGTCGCACGTCCTTCCGAACGAGTGGAAATCAGTGTGTCAGTATTGGGGACCCGCCAGATTGTCGAACTTCGTGTACGCACCGATGAACGCCAGACGCACGTGGCCGATAGGACCATTACGCTGCTTCGCGATGATGATCTCGGCGGTGCCCTTGTCGGGCGTATCGGGGTTGTACACTTCGTCGCGATAGATGAACAGGATGATGTCGGCATCCTGTTCGATAGCGCCCGATTCGCGCAGGTCAGACATGACCGGACGCTTGTTCGGGCGTTGTTCGAGACTTCGGTTGAGCTGCGAGAGCGCAATCACCGGCACGTTCAGCTCTTTGGCCAGGCCCTTGAGCGAACGCGAGATTTCGGAAATTTCGGTCGCACGGTTTTCACCGCCGCCCGAACCGCTCATGAGCTGCAAGTAATCGATGATGATCAGCCCGAGCTTGCCACACTGACGCGCCAGACGCCGCGCGCGCGCACGCAGTTCCATCGGGTTGAGCGCAGGCGTTTCGTCGACGAACAACTGCGTCTCGTTCATCTTCTGCATCGCATGCGTGAGCTTCGGCCAGTCTTCGTCGACCAGCTTGCCGGTACGCAGACGATGCTGATCGAGACGCCCCACCGAACCCAGCATACGCATGGCCAGCTGCGTGCCCGGCATTTCCATAGAGAACACGGCGACGGGCAAGCCCTCTTCCACTGCGATGTGCTCGCCGATGTTCATCGAGAAGGTCGTCTTACCCATCGACGGGCGGCCCGCCACGATGATCAGATCGCCGCCGTTGAAGCCCGACGTCATGCGATCCAGATCGACGAAGCCGGTGGGAATCCCGGTGATGTCGCTGCCGCCTTCGCGGTGGTACAGCTCGTCGATGCGCTCGACCACTTGCGTGAGCAGCGGCTGAAGCTCGAGGAAGCCGCTCGTGCTGCGCGAGCCCTCTTCCGCAATGGCGAAAACCTTCGCTTCCGCCTCGTCGAGCATCTGACGCACTTCCTTGCCTTGCGGATTGAAGGCGTCGGAGGCGATCTCGTCGGCCACCGTCACGAGCTTGCGCAGCACCGCACGATCGCGCACGATTTCCGCGTAACGGCGGATGTTCGCCGCGCTCGGCGTATTCTGTGCGAGGGCGTTCAGATAGGCGAGCCCGCCCACCTCGTCGCCTTTACCGGCTGAGGTCAGCGATTCGAAAACGGTGATGACGTCGGCAGGCCGGTCGCTGGCGATCAGGCGACCGATGTGCTGATAGATGATCCGGTGATCGTAGCGATAGAAGTCCGAATCCGCCACGAAGTCGCCGATACGATCCCACGCGCTGTTATCGAGCAACAGGCCGCCGAGCACGGATTGCTCCGCCTCGATGGAGTGCGGAGGCACCTTGAGCGAATCGAGCTGGGGGTCGGGCGCGTTCATGCCGGGCATTATACCGTCCCCACGATCACGATCCGTCCCGGAAAATTCCCGCTTGCGCGACGACTTTTCCGAACGGGGTTTGTTCAGCAGTTTCCCTGGAGGCAGCATAAGGCGGAGCTATGGAACAGTGACGAACGTGGACAGGGGCGCGACCGGCGAACGGTCGGCAAAGACATGACCGGCAACCGGGCGTTCCGGCAGCCTACACAACAGAACGGACAGACATAAAAAAACGGAAGCCGGTGACACCGACTTCCGTCTTTGGATCGCGTCGGGAAGCTGACGCGGGTACGACTTAGGCGTGCTCGCCGAGCACCGACACGTTCACGTCGACAACGACGTCCGTGTGCAGTGCCACCTGGACCGGGAAATCACCCACGGTCTTGAGCGGGCCGTTCGGCATACGCACTTGCATCTTCTCAACCTTGAAACCTTGGGTGCCCAGGGCTTCAGCGATGTCGAAGTTGGTGACCGAACCGAACAGACGACCGTCAACGCCGGCCTTCTGCGAGATTTGCAGGGTCAGGCCAGCCAGCTTTTCGCCTTCGGCTTGTGCGGCAGCCAGCTTCTCGGCGGCGGCCTTTTCCAGTTCGGCGCGGCGAACTTCGAATTCGGCGATCGCGTCCTTGGTGGCGCGGCGAGCCATCTTGCTCGGGATCAGGAAGTTACGTGCGAAACCGTCCTTGACCTTCACGATGTCGCCGAGGTTACCCAGGTTGACGACCTTTTCCAGCAGAATCACTTGCATTATCTATTCTCCTTCGTCGACTGGCGATTAAGCACCGTGCAGATCGGTGTACGGCAGCAGCGCCAGGAAGCGGGCGCGCTTGATAGCCGTATCGAGCTGGCGCTGGTAGTGCGCCTTGGTACCCGTCAGGCGAGCCGGGGTGATCTTGCCGTTGTCGCCGATGAAGTCCTTCAGCGTTTCGACATCCTTGTAATCGATCTGCTCGACACCAGCGACGGTGAAGCGGCAGAACTTCTTGCGCTTGAACAGCGGGTTTTGCTGTTGGCGGCGGCGATCAAACTTCTTGTTTTTACCGTTAGGACGCGGCATGTTCAACAATCCTTTTCAAATTCTTGCAATGCTGTGATGTGAAACACCAGGGTGCGGCTATTGCGATGCTTCTTGGCCAGAAACCCTGCCCACTGGGCCGGTTTCTCGAGTCCCAACGCCATGACTTTGGCGCTGATGGGACCGATCGCAACTGCCGGTATCGAGAACTCGACCTGACGGGCAACACCCGCCTCTTCCGTCGTTCCCACATGGGCCAGCGTCACATCGATCACGGGGAGCCCGGCCGGGGTATAGCGCAGCGTGCCGATTTCGACGATGCTGGCCTCGAGCCGTAAGCGATTCACGCGTTCGATGGTTCCGTTGGCGCCCTGATGCTTTCCAGTGCGCTAGCTAATTACGAAGCAGCGGCTTCGGTCGCGGGCGTCGCGGCAGCCTTCTTGGCTTCTTCGCGGGCCACTTCCTTCATCATCGGCGACGGTGCCGTCTCGGCCTTCTTCATCTTGACGACGAGGTGGCGCAGAACAGCGTCGTTGAACTTGAATGCGTGTTCCAGCTCGTCCAGGGTTTCCTGGTTGCACTCGATGTTCATGCAGACGTAGTGAGCCTTCGCCAGCTTCTCGATCATGTAAGCCAGTTGACGACGACCCCAGTCTTCGACGCGGTGGATCGTGCCTTGATGGCTTTCGACCGTGCTGCGATAGCGCTCGATCATCGCAGGCACTTGCTCGCTTTGATCGGGGTGAACGATGAATACGATTTCATAATGACGCATATGAGCTCCTTATGGACAAAGCTGCCTGGGCGTCAGAACCAGTGCAGCAAGGTTGCAGAACCCGCGATTCTAGCGGATTTCATGTCGATCATCAACTCCCGCCCGATCGGTGCCGGCGCGTACTCCGCATTCAGCCCGCATTCCGTCCATGTTCCAGCCATTTCCGGAGCTTCCGGGAGCGCAGCCCGGTCGGCATCAGCCGTTTTCCAGCCAGTAGTTCGGGCGGGCGTAAATCTGCCGCAGCTGTTCGATGAAAAGCCGCACCCGCGCGGGCTGGAAGCGCTGCTGGGGATACACGGCGAGGATGTCGTAATCGGGTAAGGCGTACTCGTCGAGCACGGTCTCCAGTTCTCCCGAGAGCAGCTCCCGCTGGATCTCCCAGGTCGAGCGCCAACCCAGTCCGAGGCCCTCGAGCGCCCAGCGGTGCAGCAACTCCCCGTCGTTGCAGTCCAGATTGCCTGCCACACGGGTCGTCACCAGCTTGCCCTGCCGCTTGAAATACCAGCCGCGCTGCTGCCCGCCCTGCAGATTGAACGCCAGACAATTGTGCTTCGAGAGGTCTTCGAGCGTCTTCGGCCGTCCGTGCCGCGCGAAATAGGCGGGTGTGCCGCAAACCACACGCCGGTTCTGGGCAAGTTTGACGGCCACGAAGTTCGGGTCGACGGACCCGCCGATGCGAATGCCCATGTCGTAGCCCTCGCGCACGATATCCACCACCCGGTCGGTCAGGTTGAACGAGATCTGCACTTCGGGATGCTGCCGCAGGAACGCCGGCGCGTGCGGCGCGACGTGCTTGCGGCCAAACGCCGCAGGCGCCGACACGATCAGGTGACCGGAGACCGCATGGCGCCCGGCGCTGATCTCGTTCTCCGCCATCTCCCAGTCGCCCAGCAACTGCTTGCAGCGCTCCAGGAACGCGCCACCCTCTTCCGAGAGCGCCAGCCGTCGCGTCGAGCGGTACATGAGCTTGATGCCGAGCCGCTTTTCGAGGGCGTCGATGCGCCGCCCGAGAATCACCGGCGAAACGCCCTCCTTGAGCGCTGCAGCGGCCAGACTGCCCGCCTCGGCCACCTGCACGAAAGTCTCGATCTGCTTGTAACGGTCCACGGCATCTCCATTCGATACTTTTTGTTCTTAAAAAAACGATCTTTTGTGATCTTATCAAACAAATCGTACCGGCTTAAAGTGACCTCCAACATCAATACTCATTACCCATTGGAGGAGTCACATGGCCAAGATGACCGCCGTAGAGGCCGCCGTCCGCGTGCTGGAGAAGGAAGGTATCACCACCGCGTTCGGGGTGCCGGGCGCCGCCATCAACCCGTTCTACTCGGCAATGCGCAAGGCCGGCAGCATCGAGCACGTGCTCGCGCGCCACGTGGAAGGCGCGTCGCATATGGCCGAAGGCTACACCCGTGCCGAAGCCGGCAACATCGGCGTGTGTATCGGGACGTCGGGCCCCGCAGGCACCGACATGATTACCGGCCTGTACTCGGCACAAGCCGATTCCATCCCCATTCTGTGCATTACGGGTCAGGCCCCGCGCGCCCGTCTGTACAAGGAAGACTTCCAGGCCGTCGACATCGAGTCGATCGCGAAGCCGGTCACGAAGTGGGCCGTCACCGTGCGTGAGCCGGCGCTCGTGCCGCGCGTGTTCCAGCAAGCGTTCCACCTGATGCGCTCGGGCCGCCCGGGTCCGGTGCTCATCGACCTGCCGTTCGACGTGCAGGTCGCCGAGATCGAATTCGATCCGGAAACGTATGAACCGCTGCCGGTATACAAACCTGCCGCTACGCGTGCTCAGGCCGAGAAAGCCATTCAAATGCTGGTGGCTTCGGAGCGTCCGCTGATCGTTTCCGGCGGTGGCGTGATCAACGCCGACGCCGCCGACCTGCTCGTCGAATTCGCCGAGACGGTGAACGTGCCGGTCGTGCCCACGCTCATGGGCTGGGGCACCATCGCCGACGATCACCCGCTCATGGCCGGCATGGTCGGCCTGCAGACCTCGCACCGCTTCGGCAACGCCACGATGCTCGCGTCGGACTTCGTGATGGGCATCGGCAACCGCTGGGCGAACCGCCACACGGGCAGCGTCGACGTCTTCACCAAAGGCCGCAAGTTCGTGCACATCGACATCGAGCCGACGCAAATCGGCCGCGTATTCGGCCCGGACTACGGCATCGTCTCCGACGCCAAGGCCGCGCTCAAGCTGTTCGTCGAAGTCGCGAAGGAACTCAAGGCGGCGGGCCGCCTGCCGGATCGCGCGCAATGGGTCGCCGACTGCCAGAAGCGCAAGCGCACCATGCTGCGTCGCACGGACTTCGATCAGGTGCCGATCAAGCCGCAACGCGTGTACCAGGAAATGAACGCGTTCTTCGGCCGCGACGTGCGCTATGTCTCGACCATCGGTCTGTCGCAGATCGCCGCCGCCCAGTTCCTGCATGTGAACAAGCCGCGTCACTGGATCAACTGCGGCCAGGCGGGCCCGCTGGGCTGGACGGTGCCGGCGGCCATCGGCGCAAAGGTCGCGTCGCCGTCGTCGGACGTGGTCGCGATCTCGGGCGACTACGACTTCCAGTTCATGATCGAAGAACTGGCCGTGGCCGCGCAATTCAAGGTGCCGTACATCCACGTGGTCGTGAACAACTCGTACCTGGGCCTGATCCGTCAGGCGCAGCGCAACTTCGACATGGATTACTGCGTGCAGCTCGCGTTCGAGAACGTGAACTCGCCGGAAGTGAACGGCTACGGCGTCGATCACGTGAAGGTCGCCGAAGGCCTCGGCGTGAAGGCGATCCGCGTGTTCCAGCCGAACGACATCCAGCCCGCGTTCGAACAGGCCCGCAAGCTGATGGCCGAGTTCTCGGTGCCGGTGATCGTGGAAGTGATTCTCGAGCGCGTGACGAACATCGCCATGGGCACCGAGATCAACAACGTCAATGAGTTCGAAGAAATCATCGACGTCGTGGAAGAAGACAGCACGGTCACGGCGTAAGCCGCGAACGTGAAACGGATTGCGGGGCGCGTGCGTCCCCTCCGCTTCCGGCTAGACCCCTAGGACCCGGTCAGCGGCCAAAGCGCGTGCCCTGCAACCTTGCAACACCCTTGCATCGAAATCGTCGAAACCACCCCCTAAAGAAGAGAGAGAGGAGTCAGCGCAATGCCGAAATTTGCCGCCAACCTGACCATGCTGTTCAACGAGGTGCCGTTCCTCGACCGCTTCAAGGCGGCCGCCGCAGCGGGCTTTCGCGGCGTGGAGTTCCTGTTCCCGTACGCGTTCCACCGCGACCAGATCGCCGACAAGCTCAACCAGTACCAGCTCGACCTCGTGCTGCACAACCTGCCCGCAGGTAACTGGGACGCCGGCGAGCGCGGCATCGCCATCTTCCCCGATCGCGTCGCCGAATTCCGCGACGGCGTGGGCGAAGCCATCACCTACGCCAAGGCACTCGGCGTGAAGCAACTGAACTGCCTCGTGGGCAAGCAAGGCGCCGATCTGTCAACGCAAGCCGCCACCGAGACGCTCGTGGGCAACCTGCGCTTCGCCGCCGACGCGCTCAAGGCCGAAGGCATCCGCCTGCTGGTCGAGCCGATCAACACCTACGACATTCCCGGCTTCTTCGTGAATCGCACGAAGCAGGCACTCGAGATCTTCGACGCCGTCGGCTCGGACAACCTGTTCCTGCAGTACGACATCTATCACATGCAACGCATGGAAGGTGAGCTCGCCAAGACCATCGAGACGAATCTGGCGCGCATCGCTCACGTGCAGCTGGCCGACAACCCGGGCCGCAATGAGCCGGGCACGGGCGAGATCAACTACGCGTACCTCTTCGCGTTCCTCGATCGCATTGGCTACAACGGCTGGATCGGTTGCGAGTACAAGCCCGCGACCACCACGACCGACGGCCTCGGCTGGTTCAAGGCGGCAGGACTGCGCGAAGCGGCCTGAGCGCCGCCCGCTCGCGAACGAAAGACGCAAGTCGCACACCCCCGCTCACCCGCGCGGCGCCTCCCCCGGTGCCACGCGAACGAATGACGGTGTTGCCGCGCCACCTGCGCGGCGCACCGGCCGACCGGGTTTCGACGAGGAAGGGCCCCGCCGGCCGCATGCAGGGGGCATGCGGCCGGAGTCCGGGGGTCACGCCACGGCGTACCACCGCCCCGCTCGTCCAACGGTCGGCGACAACACATCACAAACTTTGGCAACAAGGAGTCTTGAAATGGCACAACTCGGTTTCATTGGTCTGGGCATCATGGGCGCGCCGATGGCGAAGCATCTGCAGAACGCCGGTCACAAGCTGTTCCTGTACGAGCGCCGCACGCCGCCGCAAGACCTGATCGACGGCCAGGCCACGGTCTGCACGTCGGCCAAGGAAGTCGCCAAGCGCGCCGACATCGTGTTCGTGATGGTGCCGGATACCCCCGACGTGGGCGCCGTGCTGTTCGGTCAGGATGGTCTCGCCGAAGGCCTGACGGCCGGCAAGATCGTGGTCGACATGAGCTCGATCTCGCCGATCGAAACGAAGGAATACGCCAAGAAGATCAAGGCGCTGGGCTGCGAATACCTCGACGCCCCGGTCTCGGGTGGCGAAGTCGGCGCCAAGGCCGCCTCGCTGTCGATCATGGTCGGTGGCTCGCAAGCGGCGTTCGACGACGTCAAGCCGTTCTTCGAACTGATGGGCAAGAACATCACGCTCGTGGGCGAATCCGGTGCCGGCCAGACCTGCAAGGTCGCCAACCAGATCGTGGTCGCCCTGACGATCGAAGCCGTGGGCGAAGCGCTGCTGTTCGCCTCGAAGGCTGGCGCCGATCCGGCCAAGGTGCGCGCAGCCCTGATGGGTGGCTTTGCCTCGTCGCGCATTCTCGAAGTGCACGGCGAGCGCATGGTCAAGCGCAACTTCGAACCGGGTTTCCGCATCGCGCTGCACCAGAAGGATCTGAACCTGGCGCTGCAAACCGCGAAGACGCTCGGCGTGTCGCTGCCGAACACGGCAACGGCGCAGGAACTGTTCAACGCCTGTGCCGCCAACGGTGGCGCGGCGTGGGATCACTCGGGCATGGTGCGCGCGCTGGAAATGCTCGCCAACCATACCGTCGCGTAACCGGGTAGTTCGCGAGAAGACGAAGAAAACGGCGGGAAAAGCCGTCCGCAGGGAGTAGTGAGAGGTACCAGAGTGTACTGGCAGCGGCGCCGCGGGAAACCGACGGCACCGCGCCGAACGTCACGGCGCAAGTCACGCGAGAGCGAGACCGGCGCCGTATTTTTTTGTGTGTAAATCTCGTGAGGCGCGAACGATTGCACGACGACAGGCGAAGACCGGCCCGTGCGCGGATCAATATTCGTCGAACAGGCTCTGCATGCGCTCGTGCGGCACGCCGGCCTGCAAGGCCAGCATCAGCAGCACGCGTGCCTTGTAGGGGTGAAGATTGCCGGCACTCACGAAGCCGTACTGATCGTCGGGCGCGGCGCCGTTGTGCATGACATGACCGCTTCCCACGCGCGCCGAGCGCACCACTGTGACGCCGCGCTGAACCGCCTCGGCGAGCGCCTGTTGCAGCAGCCAATGCAGCGAGCCGTTGCCCGTACCGGCGACCACGATGCCCTGCACGCCGGCTTCGACGAGCGCGTCCACCGCAATGCGCGACACGCCCGCATAGCTCGACACCACTTCCACCGCCGGCAGCTCGCCCGAGAGTCCGACGAATTCGCTCTCGACCGTGTGGTACTGCATTGCGGCGCGCTGGAAGGCAACGCGTTCGTCCTGCACCCAGCCGAGCACGCCGATCTCGGGCGAATGGAACGCATCGACCTTGTAAGTGCTGGTCTTGACGACGTCACGCGCGCAATGAATCTGGTTATTGATGGCAACCATCACGCCACGCCCGGCGGAAATCGGGTCCGTGGCCACGCGCACCGCGTTGAGCAGATTGAGCGGGCCGTCGGCCGAGAGCGCCGTGGCGGGCCGCATGGCGGCGGTGAGCACCACCGGCTTGCGGCTGTTGACCGTCAGATGCAGGTAATACGCCGTTTCCTCGAGCGTATCGGTACCGTGCGTGATCACGGCCCCCGCGACGTCCGGCTGCGAGAGCAACGCGTTCACCCGCGCCGCCAGCTTCTGCCAGAGCGAAACGCTCATGTCCTTGCTGTCGATCTGTGCGACCTGCTCCGCGTGGATATGTGCCACGGTGCCCAGTGCAGGCACGGCCGAAAGCAGATCCTGAACACCCAGCGCCCCGGCCTGATAACCGGCGGTACGCGTGGCGTCGGCCGCGCTACCCGCAATCGTCCCGCCGGTGGCAAGCAGCGCGATGCGCGGCAATTCGCCGGAAGCTACGGTGTAGTGCGGAATGGGGTTGAATGAGGTCAGGGTCATGCAGCGATTGTATCCAATACTGCCGCGCTTCCCAATCGCTGAAAATATCGATCCCGCCAGGTCCGGCGGGATCGATGATGCGGCGTGATGCGGACTGGTACGACGGACTTTCGCAGACTTATGCAGCGAACTCCAGCGCCTCGCGCAACTGCGTCGAGATTTCCTGCTCCTTGAGCGCCGGGGCGAGCATTTCGATGAAGCGATACGCGTAGGAGCGCAGGAAGGCGCCGCGACGCAAGCCGATTCGCGTCGTGCTCGGCTCGAACGCGTTGTCCAGCTCCAGCACCGCCAGATCCTGGTCCTTGCGCGGATCGACGGCCATCGCCGCGACGATGCCCACGCCCAGACCGAGTTCGACATACGTCTTGATGACGTCCGTATCGAGCGCGGTCAGCACAATGTCCGGCACCAGCCCCTGGTCGGTGAACGCCTTGTCCACGTGCGAGCGTCCCGTGAAGTCGCCGTCATAGGTGATGATCGGATATTCGGCGATATCGGCGAGCGTCACATTCGGGCGGCCGACCAGCGGGTGGTCTTTCGGCACCACGGCCACGTGATGCCAGGAATAGCACGGGAACGTGACGATATCCGGAAACCGGTCGAGCGCCTCGGTCGTAATGCCGATGTCGGCCTCGCCGTCGATGACCATCTGCGCGATCTGGCGCGGGCTGCCCTGACGCAGGGCCAGATGCACCTTCGGATACACGCTCGTGAACTGCTTGATGACCTGCGGCAACGCATAGCGCGCCTGCGTGTGCGTGGTGGCCACCACAAGGTGACCGCTGTCCTGATCCGCGAACTGACGCGCCACGCGGCGCAGGTTCTCGGCGTCGAGCAACATGCGCTCGATCAGTTGCAGCACTGCCTTGCCGGGCTCCGTCAGCCCCGTCAGCCGCTTGCCGCGACGCACGAAGACATCGACGCCAAGCTCGTCCTCGAGGTCCTTGATCTGTTTGCTGACGCCCGACTGCGACGTGTACAACGCACTCGCCGCTTCCGTCAGGTTGAGGTTCTGCCGAACCGCTTCGCGCACGTAGCGCAATTGCTGGAAATTCATGAGGTGACTCCGCCCTGTTACCTGTCTGTCCCGCCGCCGATGTCCGTGGCGTCCGATGTGTCCTGTACTGCCTGCTGCTTGTTGTTTTGTGCTTGCCGCTGCCCGCCTATGCCTGCGCCGAGAACACCCGCAACTGACGCGGCACGGCGCGCAACGGGGCGCCGTTCTCCGCGCCGAGCGCCTGCCAGCCAGAGCGCGTGAGTTCGGCTTCCCACACGGCATCGCCCGGTGCGGCCAGCTCCACACGCACCGTGCCGCCCAGCGGGATCGCGCGACGTACCGCCACGTCGATGCCCGGGCCACCGTCATGCGCGGGCAGTAGCGCCAGGTCGTGCGGACGCACGTAGGCGATGGCCCGGCCGTCCTTCGGCAGCGCCGGCAGATCGTCCTTGTGCACGCTCACGCGATACGCACCGGCATCGGCAATGAAGTCGTGCGTGCGCAGCTCGCCCGACAAGCGGTTCGCGGCCCCGAGAAACTCGTAGACGAAGGCGCTTTGCGGCGTGTCGTAGACATCCTGCGGCGCCCCGATCTGCTCGACCTTGCCGCGATTCATCAGCACGATGCGATCGGCCACTTCAAGCGCTTCCTCCTGATCGTGCGTGACGAAGATCGTGGTGATGTGCAATTCGTCGTGCAGCCGGCGCAGCCAGCTGCGCAATTCCTTGCGCACCTTCGCGTCGAGTGCGCCGAACGGCTCGTCGAGCAGCAACACCTTCGGCTCGACCGCCAGCGCGCGCGCCAGCGCGATACGCTGGCGTTGCCCGCCCGAGAGCTCTGCCGGATAGTGATCGGCGAGCCAGTCAAGCTGCACGAGGCCCAGCAACTCATGCACCTTGCTGCGAATCTGTGCGTCGGAGAGGCGTTCGCGGCGCGACTTCACGCGCAGGCCGAACGCCACGTTCTCGAATACCGTCATGTGACGGAACAAGGCGTAGTGCTGGAACACGAACCCCACCTGACGCTCGCGGGTGCCCACCGACGCCACGTCCTCACCGTTGAGCACGACGCGCCCGGCATCGGCAAATTCGAGCCCCGCCACGATACGCAGCAACGTGGTCTTGCCGCAGCCCGACGGCCCGAGCAGCGCAACCAGTTCGCCGGTGGGGAATTCGAGACTGACGTCGTCGAGCGCCGCGAATTCGCCGAAGCGCTTCGAAACCTGTTGTACCTGGATGCTCATCTGTCTTGCTCCTCGAATGATGCAGGCGCTCAGGCCTGTACGGCGTCTTCACGACGCGCTGCCTTGTCCTGCGCCAGCTTGCGCTCGGCCCACAGCTTCAATCCCAATGTTGCGAGGGCGAGCAGCGCGAGAATCGACGCCGCGGCAAAGGCCCCCACCGTGTGATAGTCGTTGTATTCAATTTCCACATGCAGCGGCAACGTGTTCGTTTCGCCGCGAATATGGCCGGAGACGACCGACACCGCGCCGAACTCGCCCATCGCACGGGCGTTGCACAGAATCACGCCGTACAGCAGGCCCCACTTGATCTTCGGCAGCGTTACGCGGGTGAACACTTGCCAGCCGCTCGCGCCCAGCACCCGCGCGGCCTCTTCTTCCTCGCTGCCTTGCGCCTGCATCAGCGGAATCAGTTCGCGTGCCACGAACGGGAACGTGACGAATACGGTCGCCAATACCAGGCCCGGCAGCGCGAACACGATCTTCAGGTCGTGGGCATCGAGAAAGTCCCACAGCGGCCCCTGACGCCCGAAGATCAGCAGGAACGTAAGGCCCGCGATCACCGGCGACACCGAAAACGGCAGGTCGATGAGCGTGGTGAGCACGCTCTTTCCCCGGAAATCGAAACGCGCGATCGCCCACGACGCCGCCACGCCGAACACCAGGTTCAGCGGCACGGCGATGAGCGCAATCAGCAGCGTCAGACGAATCGCGGAGAGCGCGTCGTCGTTCGTCAGCCCCTCCCAATATGCCGCCAGTCCTTTGCCCAGCGCAGTGACGAACACGGACGCCAGCGGCAGCACGAGGAACAGCGCAAAGAAGAGCAGCGCCACGACAATGAGCACCGCCTTGACGAGCGCGGGCTCATCGGTCGGATCGGCCTTGCGCGTCCGTGTGACCGGCGGCAAGGTCTGCGAGATTGCGAGTGAATCGGACATGATCGAAAACGTTCTCTGAACGGAAATCACACGCCACTGGCGCGGCGCCCGGAATGACGGCGTTGCAGCCACCATTGCAGCGTGTTGATGAGGAGCAGCAAGACGAACGAAATCACCAGCATCACCACGGCCAACGCCGCGGCGCCTGCATAGTCGAACTGTTCGAGCTTCGTGACGATCAGCAGCGACGTGATCTCCGAGACCATCGGGATATTGCCGGCAATGAAGATGACCGAACCGTACTCCCCCACGGCGCGCGCGAAGGCCAGCGCGAAACCGGTCAGCAACGCGGGAAGCACCGCAGGAAGAATGACGCGACGTAACGTCTGCCAGCGCGTCGCGCCCAGGCAGGCCGCCGCCTCCTCCTGTTCGCGCTCGAACTCCTCGAGCACCGGCTGCAACGTGCGCACCACGAACGGCAGCCCGATGAAGGTGAGTGCGACGAAGATGCCCAGCGGCGTGAATGCGATCTTGATGCCGAGCGGCTCGAACCAGCGTCCGACCCAGCCGTTGGGCGCGTAGATCGCCGCGAGCACGATGCCCGCGACCGACGTCGGCAAGGCGAACGGCAGGTCGATCAGCGCGTCGACGAAACGCTTGCCCGGGAACGTGTAGCGCACCAGCACCCATGCCAGTACGAAGCCGAACACGGCATTCAGGATCGCCGCCGCCAGCGAGATCCCGAACGTCAGGCGATACGAGGCGAGCACGCGCGGCGAACTCACGGCAGTGACGAAGCTCGCCCAGTCGAGCGAGCTCGCCTTGATGAAGACCATCAGCAACGGCACCAGCACCACGAGGCTCAGGTACGCGACGGTGTAGCCCATCGTCAGGCCGAAGCCCGGCAATGCGCTCGGCTTGCGCCAAAGTGGAAACAGTGCGGTACTCATGCGATGGCCCCCGACCTTACTTCTTGGTGTAGATCTGATCGAAGATGCCGCCATCGGCGAAGTGCTTCGCCTGCGTCTTCGTCCAGCCGCCCAGATCGGCGTCGACCGTGTAGAGCTTGAGCTTCGGATACTGCGACTCGTACTTCTTCGCGATTTCCGGCGAGCGCGGACGGTAGAAGTGCTTCGCGGCGATTTCCTGCCCTTGCGGCGAGTACAGCCATTGCAGATAGGCTTCTGCGGCCTTGCGCGTACCGTGCTTGTCGACGTTCTTGTCGACGACAGCCACCGGCGGCTCGGTCAGGATCGACGACGACGGCACGACGATGTCGAACTTGTCCGGACCGAGATCCTTCACCGACAGGAGTGCCTCGTTTTCCCAGGCGATCAGCACGTCGCCAATGCCGCGCTCGACGAATGTGGTGGTCGCACCGCGCGCGCCCGAATCGAGTACGCCCACATTCTTGTAGAGCGCCTTCACGAAGTCCTGCGCCTTCTGCTCATTACCGCCCGGTTGCTTGAGCGCATAAAGCCATGCGGCGAGGTAGTTCCATCGTGCGCCGGCCGACGTCTTCGGGTTCGGCGTGACCACCCCGATGCCCGGCTTGACGAGATCGCCCCAGTCCTTGATCTGCTTGGGATTGCCCTTGCGCACGAGCAACACGATGGTCGACGTGTACGGCGTGGCATTGTCCGGCAGGCGCTTCTGCCAGTCCTTGTTCAGGAGACCGGCCTGGGCCAGTTCATCGATGTCGGCGGAAATGCCGAGCGTGACGATATCGGCCGGTGCGCCGTCGAGCACGGTGCGGGCCTGTTTGCCCGAGCCGCCGTGCGAGGCCTTCACCGTGACCGTGTCGCCGGTCGTCTGCTTGTAGTGGGCTTCGAAAGCCTTGTTGTAGTCGGCGTACAGCTCGCGCGTCGGGTCGTACGACACGTTGAGCAGCGACAGACTCGCGGCGTGCGCCTGAATCGTCATCGTCGCGGCAAGTGCCAGACCGCCCAGTGCGACGCCCAGCTTTTTAGCTTTCCATCCCCGTGCTGCTTTGCTCATGACTTGCACTCCTTGTTTGCTTCTCGTGTGTAGGAGCCCAGTCTATGGGGACGTCTAAATAATTAAAAATAATATTTTCGCTTTTGTTTATGCCGGAATAAGGATTAGCCGATTTGTGCTGATGACGGCTCGGGCACCCTGGGAAGGCCCGTCGCGATCGGGCGAGCCTGTGGCAAAAGCGTGTGAACTTCATGCACTACATGAAGTTTTCCCTTGCCTTTTTGCAAACACTGTACAAAAATACAGCCACCTGTGCTTCCATACAGTGATGCCATGATCAAACTTACCGCCCGTCAACAGCAGGTCTACGAACTGGTTCAGCAAGCGATCGAGCGCACCGGCTTTCCGCCGACACGCGCCGAGATTGCCGCCGAGCTTGGCTTTTCTTCCGCCAACGCTGCGGAGGAGCACCTGCGGGCGCTAGCGCGCAAAGGGGTGATCGAACTGGCCGCCGGTCAATCGCGCGGCATCCGCCTCAAGCGCCTGGACGACGCGGGCGGCACGCATCAGTTCACGCTCCCGCACATGGGTCTCATGCAACTGTCGCTGCCGCTCGTCGGGCGCGTTGCGGCAGGTAGCCCGATCCTGGCGCAGGAGCACATCGAACGCAATTTCCAGTGCGATCCGAACATGTTCGCGCGCCAGCCCGACTACCTGCTGAAGGTACGTGGGATGTCGATGCGCGACGCCGGCATTCTCGACGGCGACCTGCTCGCCGTGCAGAAGGCGGCCGATGCCCGTGAAGGTCAGATCGTCGTGGCCCGTATCGGCGACGACGTCACGGTCAAGCGTTTCCATCGAGTGCCCGGCGGCGTGGAACTGATCGCCGAGAACCCCGATTTCGAGAACATCAACGTCGATGAAGGTAGCGGCGACTTCGCGCTGGAAGGCATTGCGGTCGGTCTGATCCGCAATAACGATCTCTAAGTGCGAACACGGGGACTGCGTCACCTGACGCAGCGCCCCACTCCCTGACGATTTGCTTTTCCGACTGCGCCGGGCTGGGTCCGGCGCCCGTGCCCTGCTGCGCCCGAAATTTGCGAATGACGTGGCAGGACGCGTCCCTCAGACCCACATTGAAGGAAGGATCGCATCATGGCTCGACTCTTTGGTTTGCTGCGTACGTCTTTTGGTCAGCCCCGTATTCGCATGACGTCGCAGACGCGCCTGTCGGCCGTCTATGGCCTCTCGGCGCTGTCCGGCCCGTTTGCTTCGGCGCCCGCCATTGCCCGTTCATACACGGTGCCCGCACGCTCGCGCATTACGGCGCTGCCCCGCACACGGGCGGCCGCTGTGGCGTCGCGTCGCGCCTGCCCCGCCGGCAAGGCCGTCAAGGCGTCGCGCGACGTGCGTGAACAGCAGCGTCGCGACGAGACGTCGGCACGCGACGGACACGATGTCCGCGTGTATCGCGATGTGTCGCACATCGTGATGGTCGGCAGCATCGCCGATATCTGCCGCAAGCTCGACCAGGCCGTGGGTGAGCAGTTCTGTCAGGCGGCGGTGTAAAGGATTGACCACGGCCGTCGCCGCAATGCGACGGCCGTAGCACTGCGGCGGCTGACGCTCACGCCCCCAGATCGCGCAACGGGTTGTCGGCGCCGTGACGCTCGCCATCGAAGAAGCGCGCAATGTCAGCAGGCGCCACGGCTTCGATACGCTCGTGCTGCCAGCGCGGCGTGTGGTCCTTGTCGACGACCATCGCGCGAATGCCTTCAACGCCCTCGGCCCCGGTGCGGCCGTCGAGATTAAAGACGCTGCGCATCATCAACCATTCCTCGCGCAACTCACCGGCCAGCGACAGTTTGCGCGCGCGGTGTACTTGCGCCAGCGTGACGCACACCATCAGCGGCGAGCGCTTGGTGCGCAGGAGGTCTTCCGTCTCTTCCGCCCAACCCGAATACTCGCAGCGCGCTTCGTGCTTGAGCGACTTCAGAATCGCCGGCATATCGGGCAGACCGAAATGGCTGTCGATGACGTCGCGCAGCGGTGCGAGCTTGCCCGGTGCCAAGCCAGCCGGCGGCAGACTTTCTCGAACGAATGTGCGTGCGGCTTCGAGTACGGCGTCGCCGTCCTGCCATGCGCCGTTCGCCAGCAGATCGCACAGCGCGGGCAACGAAGCGCGCGGCAGGACCACATCCGCCAGACCGATTTCACAGGCATCCACCGCGCCGAACACGATACCCGTCGTGCCGAGATACTCGCCCAGATGCCCGGCGAGATTCGCCAGGAAGTAACCGCCGCCAACGTCCGGGAACAGACCGATCGCCGTCTCCGGCATGGCCATGCGCGTGGCTTCGGTCACGACCCGCAACGCCGCGCCCTGCGAGATCCCCATGCCGCCGCCCATCACCACACCGTCCATCAAGGCGATGTAGGGTTTCGGATAGGTCGCGATCGTGTAGTTCAGCCGGTACTCGTCGGTGAAGAAATCCATGATGTCGGTGCGTCCTGCGCTCACCGCCTCATGGAAGTAACGAATGTCGCCCCCCGCGCACAGCCCCTTCTCCCCTTCACCCTGCAATACGACGCCAAGGACATTCGGATCGTCGCGCCACGTGTCGAGCGCCGATGCCAGCGCACGAATCATATCGTGCGACAGCGCATTGAGTGCCTTCGGTCGCGCCAGCGTGATGAAGCCGATGCGGCCACGGATTTCGGTGCGTACAAATTCGGTCATGTCGGACAAGTGCTTCGGAAACATCAACGGAGGGGATGCGAAAAAAAAGCCGGCGCATGGCACCGGCTTTCTTTCCAACTGACTGGCATCGTCGCGCCGCACACATTCGTCTGCAGCCCGGCCACGCCATCGCCGGCTTTACTTCTCTTCGCGCGAAGCGCGCTTGCGCTCGTGCTCGATCAGGTGACGCTTGCGCAGGCGAATCGTCTGCGGCGTGACTTCGACCAGTTCGTCGTCGTCGATGAATTCCACAGCGTATTCGAGGCTCATCGCAATCGGCGGCACCAGACGCACGGCTTCGTCGGTACCCGACGCACGCACGTTCGTGAGTTGCTTGCCCTTGATCGGGTTGACCACGAGGTCGTTATCGCGGCTGTGAATACCGATGATCATGCCTTCATAGAGGGCATCACCCGGCTTCACGAACATGCGACCACGATCTTGCAGCTTCCACAGTGCGTAGGCCACGGCATCGCCGTTATCCTGCGAGATCAGCACGCCGTTACGACGCTCACCCAGCGAACCATCCTTGACCGGTGCGTAGGCATCGAAGATGTGGCTCATCAGGCCCGTACCACGCGTCATCGACAGGAAATCGCCCTGGAAGCCGATCAGGCCGCGAGCCGGAATGCGGTATTCAAGACGCGTACGGCCACGACCGTCCGACACCATGTCCAGCATTTCGCCCTTACGGCGACCGATTTCTTCCATGACGCCGCCCTGGTGTTCGTCTTCCAGGTCGATGGTCAGCATTTCGTACGGCTCATGCTTCACGCCGTCGATTTCCTTGAGCACCACGCGCGGACGCGACACGGCCAGTTCATAGCCTTCGCGACGCATGTTCTCGATCAGAATCGTCAGGTGCAGTTCGCCACGGCCCGACACTTCAAAGACGGAGTCGCTGTCGGTGTCCTTCACGCGCAGCGCCACGTTGTGATTCAGTTCCTTGTCCAGACGGTCGCGGATCTGACGGCTCGTCACGAACTTGCCTTCACGGCCGGCCAGCGGCGACGTGTTCACGCAGAAGTTCATCGTGAGCGTCGGCTCGTCGACGGTCAGCAGCGGCAGCGCTTCGGGCGTCTCTGCGTCGCAGATGGTCACGCCGATACCCACGTCTTCAATACCATTGATCAGCACGATGTCGCCCGCTTCGGCGCCTTCGTCCGACATCACGCGCTCCAGACCCTTGAAGGTCAGCACCTGATTGATCTTGCGCTTGAGAATTTCACCGTCCGGGCCCGAACGCATCACCACTTGCTGGCCCGGCTTGACGCGGCCACGCGTGATACGGCCAATACCGATACGGCCGACGAACGTCGAGTAGTCGAGCGAGCTGATCTGCAATTGCAGCGGCGCTTCCGGATCGGCATCGCGAACCGGCACGTGTTCGAGAATCGCGTCGAACAGCGGCTTCATGGTGCCTTCGCGCACGTCCGAGTCGAGACTTGCGAAGCCGTTCAGGGCCGACGCGTACACGACCGGGAAGTCGAGCTGTTCGTTGGTCGCACCGAGCTTGTCCATCAGGTCGAACGTCTGGTCGATCACCCAGTCAGGACGTGCGCCCGGACGGTCGATCTTGTTGACCACGACGATCGGCTTCAGACCGAGGCCCAGGGCCTTGCGGGTCACGAAGCGCGTTTGCGGCATCGGGCCTTCGACGGCGTCGACGACCAGCAGCACGCTGTCGACCATCGAGAGCACACGCTCCACCTCACCGCCGAAGTCCGCGTGTCCCGGGGTATCGACGATGTTGATGTGCGTGCCTTCGTATTCGACGGCACAGTTTTTGGCGAGGATCGTGATGCCGCGCTCTTTTTCAATGTCGTTCGAGTCCATCACGCGTTCAGCGATCTGCTGGTTTTCGCGGAAGGTGCCCGACTGGCGCAGCAACTGGTCGACGAGCGTGGTTTTGCCGTGGTCGACGTGCGCGATGATGGCGATATTACGGAGAGCGCGGGTCATGAAAGAGGTGCTCGAAAAAGCCTTTGGAGAATCCGAGATTCTAGCACTTGCACATGTCTCGCGTCATGGGCTTTCTGCAATGCAACAACGCGTCGTGTCATTGGCACAGCGGCGTCCCGAAATCTGGAGGGTGTCGCAGCCTGCTTCCAACCTTCCCACCATTGCCGCAGCGCACCCTCTAGAGCGCTTGATCTAAATTCTCGTGAAATATTTGCCTAGTCAACTATTGCATCGACTTGAAATTTGTTAAGTGGCCGCTATAATCGTGACTAGTCAACTATTGCAGCATCACGAAAATGTCCGAACCGCCCGTCTCCTTTTCCCCGACCGCGCCGAGCTCACAGCCGGACGCGCCGCAAAGCGATCCTCCCCGCAACGCCTACGACATCGACGACTCCCTGGGGTATCTCGTGGCCCGCGTGCGTCAGTTGATCCTGGCGGAATTGACGAAAGAGACGTCGCAGTACGGTTTGACGAGCACGCAGGCGACCATGCTCTACAAGGTCGCCACCGGCAAGAGCAAGACGGCAGCCGACCTGGCCCGCGATTACTGTATCGACGCGAGCGCCGTCACCCGCCTGCTCGACCGGCTCGAAGCGCACGGCCTGCTGGTGCGTGAGCGCAGCAAGATGGATCGCCGCACGGTCAATCTGAGTGCGACCGAAGCCGGTTATGCGATGGCCGACCGGATGCCCGACATCTTCGTGCGTGCCGCCGATCACCTGATGCAAGGTTTCACTGTTGAAGAAGTCGGTTTTCTGAAAAGCCTGTTGCGACGCGTGATCGTCAATGGCGAAGCCGGATAACGGCGACCACGCACGGATTCCCCCCGAGAAAAGCTTGCCGAGTCCATTATTTCATGCGCTCGTGCCAGCCCGATTCCCAGTTATTGTCAGTAGAAGACTTCACTCGTAAAGGTTTTGCGATGAAAGCGGCCTCACCTTCCCTCCCGCGTTCGCGGGCCCGTTCAGCGATTTCCGCCCTTTGTCTGGCGGCAGTCACGCTGGGCTTTGCCGGTTGCGCGAATTTCGCCGGCATCCACAGCGACAAGCAGATCAGCACCCCCGATCAATATCAGACCCAGCAAAGCCTGCCCGCCGAGGGTGGCCAGTGGCCGGGCAACGATTGGGCGAAGCACTTCGGCGATCCGCAACTCGTCTCCCTGATCGATGAAGCGCTCGCCGGCAACCCCGATCTGGCGATGGCCGCAGCCCGTCTGAAGGCTGCGCAGGCGCAGACCGAAGGCGCTGCGGCAGCCCTGTTGCCGTCGGTGAACTTCCAGGGCGACGTGTTTCGCCAGAAATTCACCGAGAACACCATTTACCCGCCGGGCTACGGCGGCACGTGGTTCACGCAGGGCGACCTGACGGCCTCGCTGTCGTGGGAACTCGACCTCTGGGGCAAGAACCGTTCGGCACGGGCGCAAGCCACATCGGCCGAGCGCGCGGAAGAAGCCGAAGACCAGGAAGTGCGTCTCGCGCTGGCCACGGCCGTGGCGCGCTCGTACAACCAGCTCGCCCAGCAATACGCACAACACGACGTGCTCGATCGTATCGGCAAGCAGCGCCAGAATCTCGGCAAGCTCACCGCAGATCGCGTACGTGCCGGTCTCGACACGCAAGTCGAGCAGAAGCAGGCCGACAGCAACACCGCCGACATCCAGACGCAGATCGCGCAACTCGACGGCCAGATCCTGTTGACCCGCCACCAACTCGGCGTACTGCTGGGCAAGGGCCCGGATCGCGGACTGGAGATCACCCGTCCGAAGCTCGCCGAACTGGCGACGCCGGCGCTGCCCGACAACCTCCCGCTCGCCCTGCTCGCGCGTCGCCCGGACATCGTCTCGGCGCGCTGGGGGGTGGAGGCGCAGCTCAAGGGTGTGGACGTAGCCAAGGCTCGTTTCTACCCGGACGTGAACCTCAATGCGGCATTCGGCTTCTCGACGTTCGGCCTGGGCAAGCTGCTCGACCAGAGCAGCCAGAACATTCAGGCCGGCCCGGTCATCACGCTGCCGATTTTCGACGGCGGACGTTTGCGCGCCAACCTCAAGGGCCAATATGCGGCTTACGAGAGCGCCGTCGCGAACTACGACTCGACGCTCAACAAGGCGCTCGGCGACATCGCCGACCGCATGTCGTCGATTCGTTCGGCCGACAAGCAGATGGTGTCGCAGCGCGTCGCACAAGACGCCGCCCAGCGCGCCTACGACCTCGCCGTCGAGCGTTACAAGGCTGGCCTCACGCCGCAGTTGACCGTGTTGACGGCCGAATCGTCGCTGCTGGTGCAGGAGCAGGCCCGCGTGAATATCGACAGCGCACGTCGCGACCAGCAGATCGGCCTGATCAAGGCCCTCGGCGGCGGCTTCGATGCACAGGCTGCCGGCCTCGTCGTGGGGCAGGAGCGTCCGGCCGAGGCCGAGGGCGCCGCCACGCAGACACACTGAATGCACTGACCGGCGAACCATCGTCCGGCACACACAAGACAACGTCAAAGCACATTAAGAGATTAGTACGGAGCAAATGATGAGCGAGAACCAACAACAAGCGCCTGCCCAGCCGGCTCAGGGTAATGGCAAGCGCCGCCGCATGATGTTGATGCTGACGGCCGTGATCGCGATTGCGGCCATCGGCTACGGCGCCTACTACGCGCTGTACGCGCGTTACTACGAAGACACCGACGACGCTTACGTCGCCGGCAACGTCGTGCAGATCACCCCGCAAGTGGCGGGCACCGTCACGGGCGTGAAGGTCGACGACACGCAGATGGTCAAGGCCGGTCAGCCGCTGGTCACGCTCGATCAGACGGACGCCCGCGTGGCGTTGCTGCAAGCTGAAGCGAATCTGGCGCAAACCGTGCGTCAGGTGCGCACGTACTTCGTGAACAACGACGCCTACGCCGCGACCGTCGCCATGCGCGAATCGGAACTGGCCAAGGCGCAGGCCGACGTGAAGCGCCGCGAAATGGCGATCGCTTCCGGCGCCGTGTCGCGTGAAGAACTGGCCCACGCGCAAGATGCCGTGAAGTCGGCGCAAGCCGCACTCGAGCAAGCGCGCGCCCAGCTGGTTTCGAACAAGGCGCTCACGGACAAGACCTCGGTCACCACGCATCCGAACGTGCAGCAAGCTGCCGCAAAGGTGCGTGCGGCGTACCTCGACTACGCCCGTACGAGCATCCCGGCGCCGGTCGACGGCTACGTCGCGAAGCGTTCGGTGCAGGTCGGCCAGCGTGTTGCGACGGGTGCCCCGCTCATGGCGCTCGTGCCGCTCAACGAAGTCTGGGTTGACGCCAACTTCAAGGAAGTGCAGATCGCGCACATGCGTGTGGGCCAGCCGGTCACGCTCACGGCCGACGTGTACGGTTCGGCGGTGGAATACAAGGGTACGGTCGCCGGCTTCTCGGCGGGCACGGGCAGCGCCTTCTCGCTGCTGCCGGCCCAGAACGCCACGGGCAACTGGATCAAGGTCGTGCAACGTCTGCCGGTGCGTATCGCCCTCGACCCGAAGCAATTGCAGGAACATCCGCTGCGTGTCGGCCTGTCGATGCAGGTCAAGGTGAACGTGCGCAATACTGACGGCAAGGAACTGGGTGAAGCCCCCGCCCTGCCGGTGTACTCGACCGACGTGTACGACAAAATCGGCCACGACGCCGACGACATCGTCGCCCGGATCATCACCGAGAATGCGGGGCCGGCAGGCAACGTGTCCGGCGGTGCCAGCGACACGCACAACCAGCCCGCTCGCGCTCGCCCCCTGTAAATCGGAGGGGGGTGCCCCCCACCCCCTTTGACATCTCATGGCAAACCAACACGCTCCTGGCCCCCTGTCGGGGGGCCAGCTGGTACTCGGCACCATCGCGTTGTCGCTCGCCACGTTCATGAACGTGCTCGACACCTCGATTGCCAACGTATCGATTCCCGCCATTTCCGGCGACCTCGGCGTTTCGTCGAGCCAGGGCACCTGGGTGATCACGTCGTTCGCGGTTGCCAACGCCATTTCGGTGCCGCTCACCGGCTGGCTCACCGAACGCTTCGGCGCGGTGCGGCTGTTCATCACGTCGATTCTGCTGTTCGTGCTCGCCTCGTGGCTGTGCGGCATGGCGCCCACGCTCGAATTCCTGCTCGCTGCCCGTGTGCTGCAGGGGGCCGTGGCCGGCCCGATGATTCCGCTCTCGCAATCGCTGCTGCTCTCGAGCTATCCGCCCGCCAAGAGTTCGATGGCGCTCGCGCTATGGGGCATGACGACACTCGTCGCCCCGGTGATGGGCCCGATTCTCGGCGGCTGGATTTCCGACAACTATCACTGGCCGTGGATCTTCTACATCAACATCCCGGTGGGCATTGCCGCCGCGTATGTCACGTGGATGATCTATGCCAAGCGTGAGACACCGACACAACGCAAGCCGATCGACACTGTCGGCCTCGCCTTGCTCGTGCTGTGGGTCGGCTCACTGCAGGTGATGCTCGACAAGGGCAAGGAACTGGACTGGTTCAACTCGTCGACCATCGTCGCGCTGGCGCTGGTGGCCCTGGTGTCATTCTGTTTCTTCGTGATCTGGGAGATAACCGAGAAGCATCCGGTCGTCGATCTCACGCTCTTCAAGCGCATCAACTTCACGGGCGGCGTGGTGGCGATCTCGGTGGGTTACGGGTTGTTCTTCGGCAACCTCGTGATCCTGCCGCAGTGGTTGCAGATCTATCTCGGCTACACGGCAACGGAAGCCGGACTGGTAATGGCGCCCGTGGGTCTGTTCGCGATCATTCTGTCACCGGTGATCGGCAAGTTCCTGCCCAAGCTCGATGCCCGCTGGGTCGTGACCGTCTCGTTCCTGCTGTTCGCGCTCGTGTTCCTGATGCGCTCGCACTTCAATACGCTGGTCGATACCCGCACGCTGATGATCCCGACGTTCCTCCAGGGCGTGCCGATGTCGATGTTCTTCATCCCGCTGACAGCCATCATTCTGTCGGGGCTGCCACCGAGCCGCATTCCGGCGGCCGCGGGTCTGTCGAACTTCGTGCGGATTACGTGCGGCGCCGTGGGCACGTCGATTGCGACGACCGTGTGGGACAACCGTATCACGCTGCACCATGCGCAGTTGACCGAGCATCTGACGCCTTACGACGCCACGTTCAATGGCTCGGTGCAATCGCTCAACCAGTTGGGCATGAGTACCCCGCAGGCACATGGCTACATCGACCGGATCGTCACGCAACAATCGGCAATGCTGGGTGCCAATGACATCTTCTGGATTTCGGCGCTGCTGTTTGTCCTGATGATCGTGATGGTGTGGATCACGCGCCCGATTCGCGGTGGCGGCGGCGGCGATGCCGCGGCAGGCGCCCACTGACGTCAAGACTTCCCCCCGAGTGCCCGGACCTGCTCTGTTTTACCGGGCACTTCTTGAACCCCGCTGACGTTGGCGGGGTTTTTTTATGGGGAAGCCGTTTAGCCGATCAGATAGCGCAATGCGCCCGTGGCGGCGATGCTGACGATCACCGTCGGCAGCAGCGAGAAGCGCATGGCCGCCAGCAACGTGACGGCCAGTGCGATGAGATCGGCAGGCCGCTCCGCCACGAACGACGGCGCGATCACCGAGATCAACACGCAACCCGGCAGGCTCTCCATCACCGAACGTACGCGCGGACTCAGCGTGCGGTCTCGCAACACGAGAAAGCCGACGACACGCGTGGCGTAGGTGGTGACCGCCATCAACACGACGGTCGCCACAGGCAGGAAGAACGACATATCAGGCATCGCGCGGCTCCATCAGCACGGCCGCCAGCAGTCCGGCGCACGCGCCCGCCGCGACATACCAGGCTCCCGGCACGTAGAGATAGGTGAGCGCTGCCGCGACCAGACTCACGAGCCACGGCACGCTCTTGCGCATGCCACGCCACATCCCCTTGAGCAGTACGAGGAAAACCGCCGTGAACGCCATGTCGAAGCCGAACTGCTCGATGTCGCCGAGCACGGGCCCGAGTACCGCGCCCAGTGCAGTGAACGCAATCCATGCGAGCCACAGATTGACCGCCACGCCGAGGTAATACGGCAGGCTGATGCGCTCCGCACCACGCGCCTGGGTATCGGCCAGCGCCATCGCCCAGCTTTCGTCGCACATGACGAAGAGCGAGGCCAGCGCGCGACGCAGCGGCACATGACGCATCAACGGTGCGAACGCCGCGCCCATGAGGATGTGACGCGAATTCACGAGACACGACATGGCCACGATCAGCGCGAGATGCGGCGGCGATGTCCAGAGCCGCACCGCGGTGAATTCCGAACCGCCGGCGAAATTCAGCCCGGTCATGAGGGGAACGAGAAACGCCGGCATGCCCTTCTGGGTGGCTTGCGCACCCAGCACCATCGCAAATGGCACGAACCCCAACATCACCGGCAACGACGCACGCATGCCGCGTGCCACTTCGAGTTTGACATCGGACTGCGATGACGACGCAGCCGAAGACGACATTCCAGACACAACCACTCCTGCAGAAACTACTGGCTACGCAGAATAGCGGATGCCGCCCGTCACGGGCTTGTACGTTCTTGCGCATTCGGAATGGGAGGGGCGACTGGGCCCCGTGTTTTGCCTTGTCAGCGACGAACGGGCGGACTGACACGCGCCAACGCCAGCACCGGCGCGACTTGCGCAATCGCAGTATCATTGCGCATCCCCGGCCCGCGTGCGACAGGTTGTCGCGCCCGGGCAGGCGCCAACCGCCTCAGAAAATCAGTCCCATGAACACCCCGCAGAACCAGAGCGATCGCTCCGAGATCACCTTCCGTTTCCTCGCCGAACCGGCTGCCGTCAACTTCGGCGGCAAGGTGCACGGCGGCTCCCTGATGAAATGGATCGACGAAGTGGCCTACGCGTGCGCCGCCACGTGGTCGGGACGCTATTGCGTCACGGTCAGCGTCGGCAACATCCGCTTCCGCCGTCCGATTCTCGTCGGCAATCTGGTGGAACTGCGTGCGCGCATCGTCGCGACGGGCCGCACCAGCATGCATATCCACGTGTCGGTCCACGCGGGCGATCCGAAGTGGGGTGAACTGCGCCAGACCACCGACTGCCTGATGGTGTTCGTGGCCGTCGACGAGAGCAACCATCCGGTGAGCGTGCCGTCGTTCGAGCCGAAAACCGAAGAGCAGAAGGCACTCGCCAAGTACGCCATCGATGTGAAGGCCGCCCTCGACGCCATCGTCGAGCTGAAGCCGGAAAACGTGACCAACTGACAGCCTGCGGCGGGCGTGTCTGCCCGCCTCCGCCGTCGTGATGCGGTTCGCCGCCGGTCGACGTTCAGCGTGGTCTGCGCCGAAGGTTCCGCGCCGCCACGATGCCGA
The DNA here is from genome assembly GCF_040391475.1 of Pandoraea pnomenusa. Classification (GTDB taxonomy): domain Bacteria; phylum Pseudomonadota; class Gammaproteobacteria; order Burkholderiales; family Burkholderiaceae; genus Pandoraea; species Pandoraea pnomenusa_C. Next base: position 34,470 of record NZ_JBEBXS010000013.1, read on the forward strand.
AGCCGTACCGCACGTTGAAGCAAGACCCGAGGTTTCATCGAAGGAGCCCATCATGCCGCGCGGAACCGTCAAGTCCTACGATCCGGTCAAGGGGTACGGCTTCATCGCGCCCGACGACGGCGGCGAAGTCATCTTCCTTCATGAAACGGAAATCCGCGTCACCGGATTTCCCGAGGCGCCCATCGAAACGGGAATGATCGTCGAATACGAAATTACGCCAGGCGAGGCGTATCTTCTGGCAACGAATGTTCGCGAAGCATCGATCTAACGATCCACGTGACGCCCCGGACGCCAGGCATCGGCGCCGCGAAGGCGTCGCGCATAAAAAAGCCCGCAGATCGATGCGGGCTTTTTTGTCGTGCTTTCTTGTGCCTTCCTTACTGCGTCTTGAGCAGACGCTGCGGCGTGAGCAACGCCTCACCATCGAGCCGTGCCACCCCCAGCAGTCGTGACGGCGAATCGCCAATCGCCTCGGCATACACCTTCACCTCGATGTCCTGATGCGCCGATGCGCAGGCGCGCAACGCGGCCGGACAACGAGACTCGTCCAGGCGCAAGCGTTGTCCGTGGCTGAAGCGCTTGGCAAGCACGTCATCCAGCATCACTGCCGGCAATGTCTTCAGTAGCGCATCGACCGGCGCCAGCTTCTCGACGCGTTGCGCGTGATCGAGTGCGTTCAGCGCCTCGAGCGTCACGGCGCCTTCGAGCGTCAGCGGCCCCACCGCCGTGCGGCGCAAACCGCGCAAATGCGCACCGCAACCGAGCGCCTCACCGATGTCCTCCGCCAGCGTGCGCACATACGTCCCCTTGCTGCACGTGACGCGGAAGATGAATTCGTTCGCATCCGGCAGCGAGCACTGCGTCATCTCCAGCAGATGAATCGTGACCTCGCGCGCCTCGCGCTCCAGGGTCTGGCCGGCACGCGCATATTCATACAGCGGCTTGCCGTCGCGCTTGAGCGCCGAATACATCGGCGGCACCTGCGAAATCACGCCCATGAAGCGCGGCAGCACGGCACGGATCGCCGCTTCGTCCACCGTCACGGGACGCGTCTGGAGAACCTCGCCTTCCGCGTCGCCCGTCGTCGTCGTCTCGCCGAGACGCACATGAGCCTCGTAAGTCTTGTCAGCTTCGAGCAAGTCCTGCGAGAACTTCGTCGCTTCGCCGAAACACAGCGGCAGCAAACCCGTCGCCAGCGGATCGAGTGTCCCCGTATGCCCGGCCTTGAGCGCCTGAAGCGCACGCTTGGCCTTGATGAGGGCGTCGTTCGACGACAGGCCGAGGGGCTTGTCGAGCAACAACACGCCGTCGAGCGCGAATCGGGGAAGTTTTTGGCGGGGTGCCTGCGAACGCGGGTCCGTCATGGTGCGGGGAATGCTTGAGAGAGTCTTGTGGAGTCACGCACTGGCCCCCATCGCGGGGGCGCAGGCATCGCAATGCCACCGGGCTTGCCACTGGCCAGCCCGGACGGCTGCGACTGTCGTTCGACGGCGTTACTTGCCGTCGTCTTCCTTGCTGTCGTCTTCCTTCTCGCCGGGCTCACCGTCGCCCTCGCCCGCTTCTTCGCGTGCGCGGGTTGCGTTGGCCGTATCGATCAGGCGCGACATCTCGATCGCACGTTCGATCGACTGGTCGAAGTGGAAGTGCAACGTCGGTACGGTATGAATGTGCAACCGCTTGAACAGCAGATTGCGCAAATACCCCGCCGCCTCGTTGAGCGCTTCGCCGGTTGCCTTCGGATCGCCGGTCAGCGTCGTGTAGTACACCTTCGCATGCGCATAGTCCGGCGTAACTTCCACGCTTTGCAGCGTGACCAGACCAATGCGCGGGTCCTTCACTTCGCGCTGGATCAACTCCGACAGATCGCGCTGGATCTGGTCGTTGATACGAAGATTGCGACCCGGAACGCCACGTTTCTTTGCCATAACAAACTCGCTAGTAATGCAATGGCCCACGCCACCGGTTTCCCGGCCTGGTGGGCCATTCCACATCCATTGTGCCGATCGCGTTACAGCGAACGCGCAACTTCCGTGATATCAAACGCTTCCAGCTGGTCGCCTTCCGTGATGTCGTTGAAGTTCTTCACCGACAGACCACACTCGAAGCCGGACTTGACTTCCTTCACGTCATCCTTGAAGCGCTTGAGCGAATCGAGCTCGCCCGTGAAGATGACCACGTTGTCGCGCAGCACACGCACGTGCGACGAACGCTTGACGAAGCCGTCGAGCACCATACAACCCGCGACCTTGCCGATCTTCGGCACGCTGAACGTCTGGCGCACGTCGACGAGACCCGTGATCACTTCCTTCTTCTCCGGCGCCAGCATGCCCGACATCGCCGCCTTCACCTCATCCACTGCGTCATAGATGATGTTGTAGTAACGAATGTCGATACCGTTCGATTCGGCCAGCTTGCGTGCCAGGGCATCGGCGCGCGTGTTGAAGCCGATGATGACCGCCTTCGAAGCCGTCGCCAGGTTGACGTCGCTTTCGCTGATGCCACCGACCGCAGCGTGCACGATCTGCACACGCACTTCCGGCGTCGAAAGCTTGTTGAGCGACTGCGCCAGCGCTTCCTGTGAACCCTGCACGTCTGCCTTGATGATGAGCGGCAGCGTCTTGACTTCGCCTTCGGCCATCTGCTCGAACATGTTCTCGAGCTTGGCGGCCTGTTGCTTGGCCAGCTTCACGTCGCGGAACTTGCCCTGACGGAACAGGGCGATTTCACGCGCCTTGCGCTCGTCCGGCACCACCAGCACTTCTTCACCGGCGCCCGGCACTTCCGACAGACCCTGGATTTCCACCGGGATCGACGGACCCGCTTCCTTCGCGTTCTTGCCGGTTTCGTCCAGCATGGCGCGAACACGGCCGTAAGCCTGACCGGCCAGCACCATGTCGCCACGCTTGAGCGTGCCCGACTGCACCAGAATCGTCGCGACCGGACCCTTACCCTTGTCCAGCTTCGCTTCGATCACGATACCCTTGGCCGGGGCTTCCACCGGAGCCTTGAGCTCCAGCACTTCGGCTTGCAGCAGCACGTTCTCGAGCAGATCATCGATACCCGCGCCCGTCTTCGCCGACACCGGCACGAACGGCGAATCGCCACCGTACTCTTCCGGCAACACGCCCTCGGCCACGAGTTCCTGCTTCACGCGGTCCGGGTTGGCTTCCGGCTTGTCCATCTTGTTGATCGCCACCACGATCGGCACACCGGCCGACTTCGCGTGGGCAATCGCTTCCTTCGTCTGCGGCATCACGCCGTCGTCGGCCGCCACCACCAGAATCACGATGTCCGTTGCCTTGGCACCGCGGGCACGCATGGCCGTGAACGCCTCGTGACCCGGCGTGTCGAGGAACGTGACCGTGCCGCGCGGCGTGTCGACGTGGTACGCACCGATGTGCTGCGTGATACCGCCGGCTTCACCCGCCGCCACCTTGGCGCGACGGATGTAGTCCAGCAGCGAGGTCTTGCCGTGGTCGACGTGACCCATCACCGTAACGACCGGCGGGCGCGTCAGCGCTTCGGCTTCGGTCGCGTCGTTGCCCAGTTCGAGCAGCGTTTCCGGATCGTCGAGCTTCGCAGCGATCGCACGGTGGCCGAGTTCCTCGACCACGATCATTGCCGTTTCCTGGTCCAGCACCTGGTTGATGGTGACCATCTGGCCCATCTTCATCATCAGCTTGATGACTTCCGCAGCCTTCACCGACATCTTGTGCGCCAGATCGCCGACGCTGATCGTTTCCGGCACGCTGACGTCACGCACCACCGGCTCGGTCGGTGCCTGGAACGACGAACGGTCGTCCTGCGAATGACGGTCGCCACGGCGACCACCACGGCCACCGCCGCGCCAGCCGTCCGAGCCACCGCTCGCGTCGCCGCGCGTCTTCATGCCGCCACGCTTGTTGCGGTTATCGGCGTCCTTCTGCCAGGCGCCGCCCTTCTTGTCCTTCTTGTCGCCAGCACCCGCCGTCGTCGAGGCCGGGGCGGCTGCCGCCGGCTTCTTGTCTGCCGGCTTGGCAGCAGCGGCACCTTCCGGCTTGGCCGGCTTGTGCAGCGTGCCCTTCGCTTCGGGCTTGGCGGCCGCCGCTGCCGCAGGTGCCGGTTCCGGCGCCTTCAGCACGCGACGCGGCGCGTTCATCATTTCTCGAATCGCGCGCGCTTCGGCTTCTGCCGCTGCACGACGCTTGCGAATCGCTTCCTCTTCGGCGCGGGCCTTGTCAGCCGCGGCGCTCGCCTTTTCGGCAGCCGCACGCGCTTCTTCGCTGGCCTTGCGGGCCTGCTCGCGCTCGGCGTCGGCCTTCGCGGCCGCGGCCTTGTCGGCATCTGCCTTCTCGGCTTCTGCCTTGGCTGCCTTCTCGGCGTCCGCCTTGGCTGCTGCCTTCTCGGCGTCAGCGTCGGCCTTGGCTTCTGCAGCCTTCGCCTTCTGCTCTTCCGCCGCCTTGGCGGCCGCAGCACGCTCGGCTTCCTCGCGCGCACGGCGCTCGGCAGCTTCCTTCTCTTCGCGCTCGCGGCGCTCGGCCTCTTCGCGTTCCAGTTGTTCCTGGCGACGCTTCAGTTCGGCAGCTTCCGCAGCAAGACGCTCAGCCTCGCGGCGTGCGTCTTCCTCGCGCTGACGAAGCGCTTCGTCTTCCGCCGCAGCGGCGCTGTCTACGCCTTCGGCAACGTCGTCACGCTTGACGAAGGTGCGCTTCTTGCGCACCTCCACCTGAATCGTGCGTGCCTTGCCGGTCGCGTCGGCTTGCTTGATTTCCGAGGTCTGGCGACGCGTCAGAGTAATCTTCTTTTTGTCGCCGTCGCCAGCGCCGTGCGATCGGCGCAGGTGCTCCAGCAGACGGGCCTTGTCGGCTTCCGTCACCGAATCGTCGGCGCTGAGTTTGTCCACACCGGCGGCTTTGAGTTGCTCCAGCAACACGCCGGCCGGCATTTTCAGTTCTTCAGCAAATTGGGCTACGTTGATGCTCGCCATTCAAACCTCTTCAAGCAAGGCCAGACGCCTTGCGGTTAACTTCAAAGTTCACTGTTCCATATGCGTGCCGTGGCAGGTCATCATTGGAACCAGTGCTCTCGCGCTTTCATGATCAGGGCCTTGGCGGCTTCCTCGTCGACGCCGGTCATCTCGGTCAGTTCGTCGACGGCCAGTTCGGCCAGATCATCGCGCGTCTGAATTTCATGCTCGGCCAGCTTGGCCAGCAGTTCGGGCGTCATGCCATCGAGGCTCTTGAGATCGAGCGCAACACCCTCGACCTTCTCCTCGGTGGCAATCGCCTGCGTCAGCAGTGCGTCGCGTGCACGATTGCGCAGCTCGTGCACCGTGTCCTCGTCGAATGCTTCGATTTCCAGCATTTCGTTCAGGGGCACGTAGGCGATCTCTTCCAGGCTCGAGAAACCTTCCTCGATCAGGATGTCCGCCACTTCCTCGTCCACATCGAGACGCTGCATGAACAACGTACGCAGCGTGCCGCGCTCTTCGTTCTGCTTCTCCGCCGATTCGTCCGGCGTCATGATGTTGATCTGCCAGCCGGTCAGTTCGGACGCCAGGCGCACGTTCTGACCGCTGCGGCCGATCGCCACGGCGAGTTCGTTCTCGTCGACGACCACGTCCATGCTGTGCTTCTCTTCGTCCACGACGATCGACTGCACGGCCGCCGGCGCCAGCGCGCCGATCACGAATTGCGCAGGGTCTTCCGACCACAGCACGATGTCGACGTTTTCGCCGCCAAGCTCGTTACGCACCGCCTGCACACGCGTGCCGCGAATGCCCACGCAGGTGCCGATCGGGTCGATGCGCTTGTCGTAAGCGACCACGGCGATCTTGGCGCGCACGCCCGGGTCACGGGCAGCCGACTTGATCTCGAGCAGCCCCTGCTCGATCTCCGGCACTTCCATGCCGAATAGCTCGATCAGGAATTCCGGCGCCGTACGCGAGAGTTCGATCTGCGGACCGCGTGCGGTGCGGTCGACCTTCACGATGAAGGCGCGAACGCGGTCACCGATACGCAGGTTTTCCTTCGGAATCAGCTGGTCGCGGCGCAGCAGCGCTTCGACACGGCCCGACTCGACAATCAGGTTGCCCTTGTCGAGGCGCTTGACCGTACCGGTCATGATCTTTTCGCCGCGCTCGAGGAAGTCCGACAGAATCTGCTCGCGCTCGGCATCGCGAATGCGTTGCAGAATCACTTGCTTTGCGGCCTGAGCGCCAATACGGCCGAATTCGACCGATTCCACCGGCTCTTCGATGAACTCGCCGATTTCGATGGACGGATTGTCTTCCTTGGCTTCGAACGACAGGATCTGCTTGTCCGGCTCCTGCAGGCCCGCTTCGTCCGGCACTACCAGCCAGCGACGGAAGCTCTCGTGCTCGCCCGACTCACGGTCGATGTGCACGCGAATGTCGACGTCTTCGGTGTAGCGCTTTTTGGTGGCCGAAGCCAATGCCGCTTCCAGCGCGCCGAACACGACATCCTTGTCGACGTTCTTTTCGCGCGCGAGCGCATCGACCAACAGCAATACTTCGCGACTCATCGTTTGCGACTCCTAAAATCAATCTGCGGCACAAGGCGCGCACGGTCTATATCCGCGAGGGTGAAGTCGAGCAGCGCCGGGCCGCCCTTGCCTTCGAACTCCAGGCTCAAGTTTTCGCCTTGCGGTGCCTGCAGGATGCCGCGGAATTGCTTGCGGCCTTCCAACGGCACACGCAACGTGAGACTCACTTCCGCGCCGGCAAAACGCTCGAAGTCACGCAGCTTGCGCAGCGGACGATCCAGCCCCGGCGACGATACTTCGAGTCGGTCGTAATTGACGTTCTCGACCATCAGAACGTGCGAGAGCTGACGGCTTACCGTCTCGCAGTCATCGATCGTGATGCCTTCCGGCTTGTCGATATACACGCGCAGCAAACCGCCACCGGCGCGCTCAACGTCGACCAGCTCGTAACCCAGGCCTTCGACCGTGGTCTCGATCAGTTCTGGCAATTGCAACTTTGCTCACCCTAGAAAAACTCGCGCGCATCAGCAGCGCCCGACATGTCTGCGCGCCCCGCATGGGACGCCGCACGATACCAGCCTCGACCGCCCGGGCCGGCGTGCCTGTGTCGACACACCCACTCCCCGACGCGGCGGCATCGGCCGCGAAACGCTCGCGGCAAAAAAAAATGGGCGAAACGCCCATTTCTTACAGCCTCATTGCGCATGAGGTGCGCGCCGCAACAGAATGTGTGGCACGCGGACCAGCTTATTCATTGATTTTATATGGTTTTGGGCCGATTTGCAACGCTTGGCGCCCCAAAAGCCCGCGTGACGGGCATCGATGCGACATTGCCGCAACGCAAAATACCTGCAGCAAATGTCGGCGCGAACGCCTTCGACTCGCAGGCGGGGAAACCTTTCGTTTCGCGCCCGCCTGCGCAACGATCGCTGCCGTCCTGCAGCGATCGTTCGCATCAACGTGAACGGTTGCCGCCGCGATTGCCACGGTTGCCGTGATTCCCACCACCGTGGGCGCCACCACCGCCGCCGCCGCCCGCCCGGTTGCCGCCGCGGCTGCGATTGCCACTGACGTTCCCGTTGGCATTACCGTTACCGTTGCCGCGCGATTGGCCACCGAAGCCACCGCCACCGGCCGAATTACCGCCACCGAAGCGACGACCTTCACCGCGCGGCGAAGGCGTCTGCCCCGGATAGCCGCCGCTCGGGCCGACAAACGCCGTGAGCGGATTGGCGCGCGGACGGCGCGATTGTCCCGGCTCGCGGCTGAACACGCCCAGCGCGGTCTGCATCGGATCCGGCTGACGACGCGGCTCCTTGGGTGCCCCCGGCTTGCCGCCTCGACCGGGCCTCGCGCCCTTGTCGTCGGACGTCGCACCCGGCATCTTCATGCCGACAGCGGCAAACAGCGAGCGCACCTGCGCGTCGTCGAGTTCTTCGTAACGACCGCGCTTGAGGCCGCGCGGCAGCGTCAACGGGCCGTAACGCGTACGGATCAGACGGCTGACCATCAGGCCCGCAGCATCGAACATACGACGCACTTCGCGGTTACGCCCTTCCGTCAACGCCACGTGATACCAGTGGTTCGACCCTTCACCGCCGCCATCCTGCAGACGCAGGAAGTTGGCCTGACCGTCATCGAGTTCGATGCCGCGCAGCAGTTGCTGGCGCGACGACTCGCTCAGCTGCCCCACGGTACGCACGGCGTATTCACGCTCGATACCGTAACGCGGATGCATGAAGCGGTTGGCCAGATCGCCCGACGTCGTCAGGATCAGCAAGCCTTCCGTATTGAAGTCCAGACGCCCCACGGCAAGCCACTTGGCCGTCTTCATCGGCGGCAGTCGGTCGAACACCGACGCGCGACCCTCCGGATCGGCATGGCTCACGATTTCGCCCGCCGGCTTGTGGTAAAGCAACACGCGCGGCGGCTTGCTGGTGATGCGACGCTTGACCAGCTTGCCGTTGATGCGCACCTGATCGGTCGGCAAAATGCGCTGGCCGATGTGGGCCGGCTCGGCATTGACGGACACACGTCCGGCCAGAATCAGCTCTTCCATCTCGCGACGCGAGCCCATGCCGGCTTCGGCGAGCACCTTGTGCAGCTTCGGCGCTTCGTCGTCCGGCGAGAGCACACGGCGATCTGCGGGACGACGGCCGCGCTTGGCGGCATTCTTGGCATCGCCTTCCGCGTCTTCCCCATCAAAGCCGCCCGACGTCACGAACGCGAACAGATCGTCGTCACCGCCCTTGCCGCCCTTGCCACCCTTACCGCCTTGAGCACCACCCTTGCCGCCTGCGCCACGGGCACCGCCCGTCGCCCCTTTGCGGCCGCGCCCCTGGCCAGCGTCGCCGGCGCCTTGTCGCGCCTTGCCCGCAGCCCCGGCACCGCTCTCGCCGCCACCGGTTTGCGCCGATTGCGACGTTTGTGCAGCACCGTCACGCTTGCCGCTGCGCGGCTTGCGGGCACCGTTGCGGCCACGCGTCTGGGCCGCCGACGGCGCACCGTCGTCCACCGGCGCCTGACCTTGCGACGCCTCGGAAGGCTCGCCTTGCGGGGCGTCCGACGCGGCGAATTCGCCTGCGCCGCCGTCCTCGCCTTCGCGCTTGGCTTGCTGCGCCGCGCGACGACGGGCGATCAGACTGCGCGGACCACGGCGCAAACCGCGGCGCGACGCCTTTTCATCGCCGCCCTCGCCTTCCGGCGCACGTGCTTCGGCACCGGCATCGCGTGCGTGCAGGTCCTGGGATTCTTCGTTCTGTTTCAACACAACCTCATTGGAAAACGGGATCGTTGCGGGCTCGTGCAAATGACTGCCCTGATCCGTGTTCGCACCATGAATGCGCGGCAAATCCTTGCCGCGACTTCGTTCTTATCGCTTAACGGCCCTGCTGGTGCGCGCGGCGCAATGCGCCGACGCCTCAGGTACCGGTGACGAGATTCTTGTCGTCCCCGTCGTTCTCGTCGTCTTCCATCGCACCGGACATGGGCTGTCCGGCGGCGGCTTCGTTCGCGGCCGTGTCGACAGCGCGCGGGGGAACTTCCTGCGTCACCGACGCTGCGGGATCGGCCGCCTGCGTCGGTGTCTCATTGACTACGTCCTGCGCATCTTGCGGCGGATCGTCGCCGGCAGACGTCGCAGTCTCCGAAACTTCGGAAAATTCCTCGTCTTGCCCGGCAGACGCTTCGCCATCCGGCGTCACGACCTGCTCACTGACGTCTCCCGGCTGCGCGAGTTCCTCGGCAGACGCCGGAATTTTGACCGTGTCGTCCTGCAATGCGTCGACCGGCGCATCCGCAACTACTTCACCCTCGGCCATTACGGCGTCAAGCAGCACCTCTGCGGATGGCGCTTCGTCTGCCGCCTCGTCCGTCCCGGAAGACGTGGGCGGACGCTGGTCCTCAGGCAAGCCCTGGGCGAGCGGCAGGTCGTCGGCGCGATCTTGCGCCAGACGCGCCAGCGCGTCGGCATCGGCCACCGGCACGTCGTCGGACACCGCCTCGTCGCCAGCGTCACCGTCGGCCCGCTCGCCGAACTCGATGTTCTGCTGCGCCAGCAGGTCGATCTGCGCTTGCGCCGCCGGATCTTCGAGCGGCGGCAGCGCGTCGAGCGCACGCAAGCCGAGATCGTCGAGGAAGTCCTTGGTCGTCGCATACAGACCGGGGCGTCCCGGTACGTCGCGATGACCGATCACCTCGATCCAGCCACGGTCTTCGAGCTGCTTGATGATCTGCGTATTGACCGTCACGCCGCGAATCTCTTCGATATCGCCACGTGTCACCGGCTGGCGATACGCAATGATCGCCAGCGTCTCCATCACGGCGCGCGAATACTTCGGCGGCTTTTCCGGATTGAGACGGTCAAGGTATTCGCGCATGCGCGGACGGCTCTGGAAACGCCAGCCGGTGGCCAACGCCACCAATTCCACACCTCGGCCGTCCCATTGCACGCGGATTTCCTCGAGCAGCGCGCGCACCGTGTCGCCAGACACGGCGTCATTGAAGAGCTTGCGCAGATCGCCGACCTTGAGCGGCTCCTGCGCGCAAATCAACGCGGTCTCGAGGACGAGTTTCGCCTCTTGGGTATTCATGTGCGACTAAGCAAACCGGGGGCTTGGCTACCCGGAATCAGGAATAAATGGATGCTTGGAACACGAGAAACGGTCGTAGATCGAAAAAAACAACCGCTTCGCATAAGCGCGCGCCCGTTTGTGTTCGGTCGTAGTGACGGCGGCGCAACCTGGATGCTTCGAAACGACCTGCCGGGAACGCCCAGGCCGATAGTGCGGCGAGACGGACGTCCGGTATGTGCGCAATTATTACTGAAACACTGTCGCCCGTAAAGCGCCGTCGAAACCCGGACGCGTCACTACGGATCGCTGTATACCCCGATGTATCGCCAGGAAGAACGTGAGGTCGACGCCTCATGGTAAACTCTCACGATAACTTCAGGGGCCTCCATGACCACAGAAATCGGTCGCATTCCCGTTGTCCAGCCGCGATGTTCCACCTGCTCGCTGGGCCAGTTCTGTCTGCCCGTGGGCATTCCGGAAGCGGAGCTGGAACGACTGGATGCACTCGTGAGCGAGCGCCGTCGCCTCAAGAAAGGCGAAGTGCTCTATCACGCCAACGATGACCTGATTGCCGTATACGGCATTCGGTTTGGCTCGCTCAAAAGCTGCGTCACCGCGCCCGACGGCCGCGAACAAGTCGTCGGCTTCCACCTTCAGGGCGAGCTGATCGGCCTGGACGCCGTAGCCGACAGCCATCACCCGAGTACCGCCATCGCGCTCGAAGACAGCGAGCTTTGCATCGCGCGCTTCGGCGAACTGGAGACGCTTTCGCGTCAGGTCCCGTCGCTGCAACGCCAGTTGCACCGCCTGATGAGCCAGGAAATCCGAAACGAGCACCAGCAATTGCTCGCGCTCGGCACCATGCGGGCCGAAGAACGACTCGCCGTGTTCCTGCTAAATCTGTCCGAGCGCCTGTCCGCCCGTGGCTACGCTGCCAACGAATTCGTACTGCGCATGAGCCGCGAAGAAATCGGCAGCTTCCTGGGCCTCAAGCTGGAGACCGTCAGCCGCCTGTTCTCTCGCTTCGCACAGAACGGCATGATCGAGATCCGCCAGCGTCACGTGAAGATCATCGACGCCGTCGCCCTGCGCGAACTGGCGGGCGTACCCGGCACCGCCGGCATCCACTGCTGAAGTCAGCTACCGGGGGCGCCGAAGCGTCCCCGCCATCAGTTTCCCTTCGACGCCCCCTCGCTGACTAACGCTTCCCCGCGTTACCCGTAAAGCTACCGGCGGGCAGTCCTCGCCGCCTTGCGCCAGATCAAGAGACGCGCACCCGCCCCTCGGTTCGCGGTGTCGCGGTCGGCGCTCGTCACCCTGCGCAAGGGTTCGACAAGCCCGGGCAAACCCTCCATAATCGGCCCGTTCGCGGGGCATCACACCCGTTGTTCCGCGTCACACGCCGACGGAGGCTGCCGCCATGCCCGCTGCCATTTTTCTGAGTCCGGAAGACGCCGAACACGCTTACTACGAAGCGCTGCGCGCCGGTGATGCCGATGCGCTGATGGACGTCTGGTCGGAAGACGAGGAGGTCGTCTGCATCCACCCGTCCGGCCCCCGGCATGTGGGTCCGGCGGCCGTGCGCAGCAGTTGGCGGCAAATTCTGGCCAATGGCGGCCTGCCCGTCGCGGTCAGTCACCTCCAGGTGGCGCACAACCCGCTATGCGCGGTGCATAACGTGCTCGAACAGATTCAGGTCGAGTCGCACCCCGACGCGCGCTACGCCTTCGTGCTCGCCACCAACATCTATCTCAAGGAGGCGGACGGCTGGCGGCTCGTGCTGCATCACGCAAGCCCGGCTATCGGCCACGAGGACAACGGCACCCCGCCGACGCGTACGCACCACCTGCACTGACCGCGCGCCCCGCACCGTCGTCTCACTCCGGCGGTTGGGCGACGTCAGACACATCGTCTTCGTCCCAATACGGCACTGCGCCGAAGCGGGCCTGCAGGAATTCGATCAGCGCATGCGTCTTCGGCGGCACGAACGCCCGACTCGGGTAGACGGCCCAGATGGCAACCTCCTCGGCCAGCGGATACGCGGGCAGCACCGGCACCAGTTCTCCACGTCGCAAATGGGCGCCGACGTCCCAGGTCGACTTGAGCGCAATGCCCATGCCTGCGAGCACCGCGTCGCGCAGGACCTCGCCGTTGTCCGACGAGAGCCGCCCGCTGACCCGCACACTCAACGCACCTCCCGGCGTGACGAAGCGCCAGTCGCGCTGATCGCCGAGAATCAAACACTCATGGGCCGCCAGATCGGCCGGATGCTTTGGTGTGCCGTGCGCCGCAAGATAGGCCGGTGACGCGCACAGCGTGCGCCGATTGGTCGCGAGCTTCCGGGCGACGAGCGTCGAATCGCGCAGCGCACCCACCCGGATTGCCAGATCGACCCCCTCTTCCAGCAAATCGACCACGCGATCGGTCAGTTTGAAATCAAGTGAGATGCCAGGAAATTGCGCGAGGAACGCCGGCAGGGCCTGCGAAACGTGCTGCCGCCCGAAGGACGACGAGCACGACACCCGCAGCCGCCCCTGCGGTGCGGCGAGCCCCTGCCCGACACTCGCCAGCGCCTGCGCTTCGGCGGCCAGCAAGCCCTGCGCCTGACTCAGGAACACTTCGCCCTCCTGCGTCAATGCCACGCGCCGGGTCGTGCGGTGCAGCAGACGTGCGCCGAGCGTGCTCTCCAACTGCACCAGCCGGGCGCCGGCAGTTGCCGGAGACATGCCGCGCTCGCGCCCGGCGGCCGACACGTTGCCAAGCGCCGCCACGCGCACGAACAACGCCACGGTATCGAGGTCCAATGCCATTTGATGGATTTTCCGAAAAATCTTTTCGGCATTATGCAAATTTTCAAATCAATCGACTAGACGTAGTCTTGCGCTATCGCACTGCCAACTTCTGAGGAGAATGCAGATGAAAGCCATCGGATTGACCCGTTATTTACCCATCGACAACCCCAAATCGCTGGAAGACATCGAACTCCCGACCCCGACGCCGGCCGGACGCGACATCCTGGTCAAGGTCGAAGCCATTTCCGTGAACCCTGTCGACACCAAGGTTCGCGCGCCGAAGGACAAAGTGGAGCCCGCACCACGCGTGCTTGGTTGGGACGCCGCAGGTACCGTGGCGGCTGTCGGTCCGGATGTCACCCTGTTCAAGGTCGGCGCCCCGGTGTACTACGCCGGCAGCATCATGCGCGCCGGTGCGAACAGCGAGTTCCACCTGGTCGACGAACGCATCGTGGGCCATATGCCGTCGTCGCTCGATTTCGCGAACGCCGCCGCGTTGCCGCTCACAACGATCACGGCATGGGAAGCCCTGTTCGACCGTCTCGGCATCGCGCCCGATGGCAGTGACGAAGGCAAATCGGTACTGATCGTCGGTGGCGCGGGTGGCGTTGGCTCGATCGCCATTCAGCTCGCGCGACGTCTCGCGAAGCTCACCGTCGTGGCGACGGCGTCGCGCCCTGAATCGGCTGACTGGTGCCGCCAACTCGGCGCCCAACACGTCATCGACCACTACCAGGACATTCCTGCGCAGTTGAAGGCGGTGGGCGTGCCTCAAGTCGATTACGTCCTTTGCCTGAACGACACCGACGAGCACTTCCCCGCGCTCGCCGAAGCCATCGCGCCGCAAGGCAAGATCTGCTCGATCGTGGAAAATGCGCGACCGCTGGAAATCGGCCTGCTCAAGAGCAAGAGCGCCACGTTCGTATGGGAATTCATGTTCACGCGCGCCATGTACGAGACGCCCGACATGATCGCGCAGCACAAGCTCCTGACCGAAGTCGCGCGCCTGGTCGACGCAGGCACGCTGCGCACGACGGTGGGCGAGGTCCTCGGCCCGATCAACGCGGTGAACCTGCGCCGCGCACACGCGCAGCTCGAAGGCGGACGCACCATCGGCAAGCTCGTGCTGGCCGGATTCTGAGCGAGGTATCCGGCAGGCGCCTCACGCATGGGATGGCAGTCAGGGCGCGCCTCGGGCGCGTCCTGACTTATGCCGCTATTGAACGACGAAGTACGGACGGTCAGCGGCCAATGCCATTGGCCGCGTCAACCAGTTCGCCAACGCCGGCACCTTCTGCCGGGTTCGCTCGCATGCTCGCCACAGCAAGCATGGCGAGCAGCAACGGCACGGCCAAAGCAAAGAAAAAGCCTGACGCCCCGATCCAGCTCAACACACTCCCGCCGATCGCCGAACCGATGATTGCACCGGCACGTCCTACCCCAATGGACCACCCCGTCGCCGTCGCGCGCAGCGACGTTGGGTACGCCCCCACAATCAGATAGTTGAGCGCCAATTGTTGACCACCCACGCCAAACCCCGCCGCGCCGATCAGGACGAAGACGAGTTCCCAGCGAGTGCCGGCAAAGCCCAAACCCAACGCCACGAGAACGCCAAACAAGAACATGCCGACGAGCAGGCGACAAACGGGAACCCTCGGCAATAGATAGGAAAGCGGGAAGGCAAAAAGGATGAACACGAGGTTCACCGTGAACGTCCCCATCGGCGCCTGGTCGGCAGGCAAGCCAGCGACCTTGAGCACGGTGGGAAGCCACGACAGGAGCATGAACCAGGCAATCCAGTTGAGCAGATACACGGCCCATATGGCGAGTGTCTGGCCGGCATACCCCCCCGAAAACAACGCTCTGACACTCCCCCGCACCTCGGCTCGATCTGCCACGGCAAACGTCGCGTCGGCAGGCAGTTCGTGACCGACGATTTTGGCAAGGACACGCGCCGCATACGAACGGCCTGACGCATCGCCCCGCATCGTTTCGAACTGAAGAGACTCGGGCAGCATCGCGAACAGGACGATCAGAAGCGCAAGGGGTGCCAGACCACCGACGACGAAAATGCCCCGCCAGCCGATGACCGGCAGCATATGCGCGGCCAGCAGGCCACCCAGCATAGCGCCCGCCGGCAGGCCCAGAATCACGCCGGTGATGACGGTTCCCCGAACTCGGGCAGGAACATACTCAGCGGCCAGTGCAAGCACAATGGGCGTGCAGCCGCCCATTCCCAGGCCGGCGATGAAGCGCAGCGCCAGGATGTGCCACGTTTGCGACGCACCGGCAGTCAGCAGTGTCGCAACACCAAACACGAAAATGCCGATCATGGCGGCAGGCCGCCGACCGATACGGTCCCCAACCTGCCCCAGCGACATCGCACCAAGGGTCATGCCCACGACCCCGGCCGTCAGAATTGGCGCCAGTTCGCCGGCCTGAAGTCTGAATGCCACCAGAATCGCCGGGCCGGTGAAGGCCATGGCCTGCGTATCGAAGCCATCCAGCACGGCGATGAGGAAACAAAGCGCAAGCACGCGCCACTGAAAGGTACCAATGCGCCCGTTATCGATCAGGGCGGGAATAGACAGCGGAACTCCCACGATGAAGTGTCTCCATAGCATGTTTTTTTAAGTGACGACAACGCCGGGCGACGCGCCCTTCGCGGCACCCGCGTTGTCGTTAGCTTTGCGACGCGCGCTTACGCCTCAAGAAAGTGCTCCACGACCATTCGATTGAACCGCGCGGCATGTTCGATTTGTGTCCAGTGTCCGCATTCGCCAAACACGTGAAGCTGCGCCTTGGGCATCAACTCCAGCAGCCTCAGCGAACTGGACAAGGGAATGACGCGATCCTCACGCCCGTGCACGATGAGCGTCTCGTGCGACAGCGCCCGCACCTTGTCCTCGTCACTCGCCAGCGCATCGACCCAACGTTGGCGCGGCGCGGGGAACATGCTCGCAAAGGCCTCCTGGTAGCCCGGCCTGACACTCGCCTCGTAACGAAGCTTTGCCAACTCGTCGTTCACGAGGCGGCGGTCATACGCGAACACGTCGAGCAGGCCGCGCATGTTGGCGATCGACGGCGTATACCCCCACACCGCGTCCAATCCCTGCGTCAAAGGAAAACGCGTTCCTGCGGCACCCATCAGTACCAACCGGCCAACGCGCTCGGGCGCCTCGATGGCCAGCGCGATCGCCAGCGCGCCGCCGAACGAATTGCCGACGACGTGTGCCCGCTCGATATCCAGTGCGTCGAGCAGTGAAAGCGTGTGCGCGACCCACTGGCGCATCGAGTACGTGTAGCCGGCGGGACGCTCGGTCTCACCGAACCCGACCATGTCCGGCGCGATGACGCGGAAGTGCTCGGCCAGTGCCGGCATGGTGAGCCGCCAGTTGGCCCACGCCGTGACGCCAGGCCCGGAGCCGTGAATCAGAAGCACGGGCTGTCCGTCGCCAAGATCGTGATAGTTCGTTGCAATGCCATTGGCCGTGATTCGGCGACCAATCTCCGGATTGTTTTGCATGGGATTTCTCATTGTTCAATTCGACGGCCGGCGCAGACACCGGCCGCGCCGGTCACGCGTGCGTGATCTGAGGCATCAGGTGTAGACCGTGGTGAAAGCGTCGTGGAGTTCGCCCGTGTGGAAGAAGATGCTGCGGCCGATCTGGTCTTCGGTCCACGTGGTGACCGGGCGATCCGGCTGTGCGAGGTACCCGAGTCCCGCGAACGTCTCGTTGCGGTTCCCGCTGGGATCGAAGAAGTAGATCGTGGTGCCGCGCGTCAACCCATGGCGCGTCGGCGTCACGTCGAATTTCACGCGATGCTTCGCCATGACGTCAGCCGACTTCAGCACGTCTGACCAGTCGTCGAGGAAGAACGCGATGTGGTGCAAGCCATTGCGCGGGCCACCGACAAACGCAATGTCGTGCGGCTTGGTGCAGCGAAACATGAACGTGGCGATCGGAACACTGTTCTGCGGCCCGACCATGACCTGCTCCCCCAGATAGAAGCCGAGGCACTCCTGCATGAAACGGGTGTTGTCCGCGACGCGATTCACGCCCGTCTCCGGATTCAGCTCGCACATGAGCAAACAGTGATCGAGCCAGTGCACCGCCGCACCCGCGGTGTCATCCGGCCACGGATCGGGATTCGTCGAGCCGACATCGGTGCCCGCGAATTCCTTTTGGGCATATAGCCGGAATTCGTGTCCGCTCGGCAAGGGGAACCTGAGCTGACGGCCGACCGAGGGCAAGGCCCCTTCGGGCAAGACATCAACGGCAGTCCCGTAGGCTTCGATCCGCGCCTGCAACGCATCAAGATCCGCGTCGTGTTCAACCTTGTACGCCACGTGATTCAGTCCCGCCCGATCGGAAAGCGTGAGAACCAGCGAGAACTTGTCCCACTCGTCCCAGCACTTCAGATACACGTTGCCTTCGGCATCGCGCATCGTCTCTTTCATGCCGAGCACCTTGACGTAGTGGTGCAGCGCGGCCTCCATATCCATCACCCTCAGGCTCACGTGCCCGATACGCATGACTCCCATTGCGGGTCTCCTATCTGTCTACTTATTGAAATCGACCACCGGTGCTTTGCGCGCACCGGCATAAAACGGCTTCTGAAACTTGCCTACCACCTCGAGTTCGAGGTCTGTCGCCGGCGCTGCACGGCACGCCAATGCACAACCTTCGCGCGCTTCCTCCACGCTGACGTGTGCACGGCTGATCGGTCCGATCATGCGAATTTCTCCTCGCAGGACACGCACCTTGCAAACGCCGCAGCCTCCGTTCAGGCAACCCGCCGGAATACCTCGCCGTCCGGCCTTTGCAAGACTGGCGAGCAACGACTCACCCGACGCGCACGAAAAACACTCACCGGTTTGCGCGATCGTCACCGCGAATGTGCCGTCACGTGACGTCATGCAGGACCTCCCTTGTCGCTTCGATGGACATCGCAAGGGCATATCAGCCGAGGTCGCCCCCGGCCACCGGAAGTACCGTGCCCGTGATGTACGAGGCGTCGTCCGACGCCAGGAAAAGGATCGGCGCCACTTGCTCGTCGATCTCGCCATAGCGATGCATCAGACTCGTCTCGCATGTCTGGTCGACAACGCCCTGGTACCAGGCGAGTTCCTGGGCATTCGCAGCATCCCCGCCCCGAGAAATCCGGCGCGGAGGCGCGTTGGTGCCGCCGGGCGCGGTGGCATTGATACGAATGCCGTCGCCGGCGTGCTCCATCGCAATCGACGTGGTGATCGCGTTGATTCCTCCCTTGGCAGCGGCATAGGGCACGCGGTGAATGCCGCGCGTCGCGACCGACGACACGTTGACGATCACGCCGTATTTGCGCGCGAGCATCTCGGGCAGCACCGCGCGACATCCCCAGAGCGTTGGAAACAGTGAGCGGCGAATCTCGGCCTCGACCTGCTCCGGGTCGTAGTGCTCGTAGGGCTTCGCCCAGATCGTGCCGCCGATATTGTTGATGAGCACGTCGACCTGGCCGAACCGCGACACACACGCCGCAACCATCGCCCGCGCCCCTGCGAATTGTTCGAGATCGGCCTGAAACGCCGTTGCCGTGCCCCCTTGAGCGGTGATCTCGGAGACCACCTCATGCACCAGCTCGGAACGGTCCACTGCCAGAACGCTGGCGCCTTCCGCGGCGAACTGCAGCGCAACGCCTCGGCCAATGCCCTGCGCTGCCCCCGTCACGATCACGGCCTGATGGGTAAAACGTTGCCGATGACTCATGCTGCCTGCCCCTGTGCTGTCGACGAAAATTTTTCAAAATGGAAATTCGCCGGTATCACGCCGGCGCCGGACATCCACTGGCGAATGCCGTCAACCATCGGCGGCGGCCCGCACACATAGACGTCAACGTTGCCGTCGTGCAGGTCTGTCGGCTGAAGGTGGTCGGTGACATAGCCAAGACGTGGATGATCGCTGTCACGATCGGCCACACACGTCACGTAGTCGAAATCGGGCAGCTCGGCTTTCAGCGTGTCGAGCGCCGACAGTTCCACCAGATCGGCCACCGTGTTCACCCCATACGCCAGACGAATGGGATGCGCGCACGGGTGAGCGTTCAGCCACGTCAGCATGGAAAGGAATGGTGCGAGCCCCGTACCGCCGGCCAACATGAGCACCGGCCGGACAACCGGGCGCAGATAGAAGCTGCCGTACGGGCCCGTGAAGGTCATGACGTCGCCGGGCTTGGCCTGTTGGCGCATGAAGGCGCTCATCGCACCGTTGGGCACATCGCGAATCAGGAACGACAGCTTGGCGCGTTCCGGCGCCGAACTGAAGGAATAGGAACGTGCGGCTTCACTGGCGGGCACCTTCAGATTCACGTATTGCCCGGGCAGGAACGACAGCGGTTGTGCCGTCTCGAGCGAAAACGACATCGTGGTGGGCGAATCGCGCACGATCTGCGCGAGCCGTCCCTCGTATTCGGCCACCTCGACCTTGCACGCGTCGGACGTCACGGGTATCCGGATGACGCAGTCCGACGTGACACGCATTTGACAGGTGAGCACGTAGCCCGATGCGGCTTCGTCACCTGCCAGTGCATCCTCGATGTAGGCGCCAAGCGTGTAGGTGCCGCTTTCGCAGTGCGACTTGCAGGTCCCGCACGCACCGTCCCGGCAATCGAGCGGGATATTGATGCGGGCGCGATAGGCCGCGTCGCACACGGGTTCATGCGCATCGCACTGGATGATGCGCGTGACGCCGTCCTCAAATTGAAGCGCGACGTTATGTTTCATGGTGTCTCCGATCTTGCGAGCCACGCACGTCAGACGTGGTAAACGTCGAGCACGTGATTGATGTAGTCGTTCTTCAGCACAACGTATTTGCGCGTGATGACAGGCTTTTCGGCGCGTGTATCGATCCGATAACGCGACGTGCCGAAATACACGTCCACGCTCTTGTAGCGAAAGCTGTGCGTTACCCAGTTGAACGTCACCTCGCAGCCGTCCGTATCCTGCGAAAGGACTTCGATATTCGTGATGGCGTGGCCCGTACGCGTGTCGGGCATCGTCGCGCTGGAACGGCCGGTTTCAATCCGAAACACGCGATCCTCAAGGCCCTGACGGTTCGCGTAGTAGATCAACGAAACTTCGTTATGCGGATCGCTTGTCAGTGTGTCGTCGTCGTCCCACGACGGCATGAAGAATTCGACATCGGCGGCATAGAACGCGAGCCAATCGGCCCAACGTTGCTCATCGAGTGCTCGCGCTTCTTCAAACAAGAACTTCTGGATGTACTCGTATGTCAGCATTTACCGCTCCTGCACCGAGGACTCGGCAGCGATCGCCTGTTTCATGGCCTGGAGCCAATACTCGTGCTGGCCGATGTAAAGCCCCTCGTCCTCGGTCTTCAGACAACTGAGCTTCGGCTTGAGTCCGATCAGGTCAGCCGTCTCGTCGGGGCCCCTGACCCAATGCGTTGCGCCACGACTCATATCGTTCCAGCGAACGGCACTTGCGCCATAGCCCTGTTGGCAGGCGCGGAATTCCTCGAGGTCGTCCGGGGTCGCCATGCCCGTGGCATTGAAGAAGTCTTCGTACTGGCGCAGACGGCGTTCGCGAGCCTCCGCCGGTTCGCCTTTCGGCGCGATGCAAAAGATCGTGGTTTCGCTCTTGTTCACCGAAATCGGACGAACAACACGAATCTGCGAACTCATCTGATCCATGAGATACAGGTTCGGATAGATGCACAGGTTGCGCGACTTGCGCAGCATCCAATCGGCGCGCGCTTCCCCGAACGCCTCCACCCATTCGGCTCGCTTTTGAAACAAGGGGCGGTCCTCGGGGTTCTTCCAGTTCGTCCAGAGCAGGATGTGTCCGTTCTCGAACGCGTACGAGCCCCCGCCCTGCTGCGCCCACTTGCCCACATTCATTGCCTTGACCGAGTCGACCTTGCCGTCGAGGGTGCGGCGACTGGTTGTGGCGACGTAATTCCAGTGCACGGCAGAAACGTGATAGCCGTCTGCGCCGTTTTCCGCCTGCAATTTCCAGTTGCCGTCGTAGGTGTAGCTGGAGGTACCCCGTAGTACCTCCATGCCGTCCGGCGACTGGTCAACGATCATGTCGATGATTTTTGCTGCTTCGCCGAGGTGCTCTGCGAGCGGCACGACATTCGGATTGATGCTGCCGAACAGGAACCCCCGGTAGTTCTCGAAAGCGCCCAGCGCCTTCAGATCGTGACTGCCTTCGCAATTGAAACTCGACGGGTACCCCGCATCGGCGGATTGATCCTTGACCTTTAGCAGCCTGCCTGCATTGCTGAACGTCCACCCGTGAAACGGGCAGGTAAAGCTGGCCTTGTTGCCCTTCTTGTTTCGACAAAGCACGGCGCCCCTGTGCGTGCAGGCATTGATCAATCCGTTGAGCTTTCCGTCCTTGCTGCGCGTGATGACGACCGGCTGACGGCCGACCTGAACCGTCAGGTAATCGTTCGCGTTGGGGATTTGACTCTCGTGAGCGAGATAGACCCAATTGCCCTCGAAGATGTGTTTCATTTCGAGTTCGAAGAGTCGTTCGTCGGTGAAGGCGGATCGATCGAGTCGATAACGCTGAAGCTCCGAGTCTTCCTCAAACAATACGTCGAGCGCTTCTGCCTTGACGTTTGTCATATTAAGTTCCTTGGAAAGATTACAAACGAGGCTTGCATCAGCAACTTCCGTGCCAAGAAAATTTCTGCAGAAGAAAAACCGTTTAGATTCAATTTCGTTTTCCGGCGCCAGAGAGAAAGGCGACCGACGGACATCTGGAAACAGAACGATTTCTTGATTGAATGATGAGAATCTCCACACAAGGGAAATGGCGCTGATTTCACGAAATGATTAATCGCCGAATTCGCGTAGCGTTATTCCCTATTGCAAGCATTCGGTTGGCACGCGAAGGTGTGAGCCCTGTAAAAACCGGCGCGCCTCATTCGCGGGCGATTTGCCGGAAATTCTCGTCGAATGAGAATCGAAAACGACGCTCGGCGCTATTGGCAAAAGGTTAGAAAGATGAGCAGCAAGCGGACACCTGATAAGCGAACCCAAGCGGACGACACGGGGGCGGGTCGGTCCGTCTCGTCGGATCTGGTCGATCTGATGAAGCGTCTTCGGTTTTCCATGAAAGACGGCCGCATCTGGCTAAACGAGCAACGTATGCTGCTGCTCAATGCCAATGCGTTCGGGGAATTTCGCAAGGAGGTCATCGATGCCGTTGGCGTGGAACTCGCGCGGGGCTTGCTCACGCGAATGGGATACCGGGCAGGTGGCCGAGACGCCCAGGAGATTCGTCGTCTTCGCACCAAGAGTTCGGTAAAGAACATGTTCCTCGCCGGCCCCAATTTGCACTGCCTGATGGGGATCGGTCATTCGGCACGGATCGAACTCGACGTCGACGTGGAAAAAGGGACGCACTTCGGGGAATTGGTCTGGACGAACCAGATGGAGGACGAAGAGCACATCCGCCATTTCGAAATCGGCACCGATCCCGCGTGCTGGATCCAGATCGGGTACGTATCCGGCTACTGCAGCGAGTTGCTCGGTAAGCCGGTGCTCTATCGCGAGGTCGAGTGCCTGTCGATGGGTCACACACAATGCCGAATCGTCGGCAAACCGCTTGAAGAATGGAGCGAGGAGGAAGCGCAAGACATGCGCTACATGCTGGCTGGCGCGCCCCCGGACGACGGCGCTGCGTCCCACCGGGTTCGCGAGGCTACCGCCCCGGCAGTGCTCGCCGCGAGCGTGGGTAGCGGTGAGAATCAAATGATCGGCAACTCCCCGGCCTTTCACGCGGTCCAGAGCAAAGTCAGCAAGGTCGCGCCGACCCTTGCCACCATTCTGCTATTGGGCGAAAGCGGTGTCGGCAAGGAGATCTTTGCGCGCAACGTGCATCGACTAAGCCCGAGAAAGAACGGGCCGTTTATCGCGCTCAATTGCGCCGCCATTCCCGAGCAACTGATCGAATCGGAGCTGTTCGGCGTCGAACGGGGCGCCTATACCGGCGCGGAGCACACTCGCAAGGGCCGCTTCGAAGCCGCGAGCGGCGGAACGATTTTCCTTGACGAGATCGGCACGCTCAGTGCCGGGGCGCAAAGCAAGTTGTTGCGCGCCCTTCAGGAAGGAGAGATCGAACGTCTTGGCGACACACAGGCCAGACGGATCGACGTACGTGTCATCGCAGCCACGAATGTCGACCTGCGCACCGAAGCGCGGGCAGGACGTTTCCGCGAAGACCTCTTTTTTCGCCTGAACGTCTTCCCCATCAAAATCCCGCCGCTGCGCGAACGCTATGAAGATATTCCCGCGCTGATGAGCTACTTTCTGGGGAAATTCAACCGGCGCCACGGCTGCAAGCTGTCAGGATTTTCGCAACGCGCGGTCGACGCCATGATGTCTTACGATTGGCCCGGCAACATTCGCGAGCTGGAAAACATGATCGAACGCGGCGTCATCATGGCGGCTGACACCGATATCGTCGATGCACCGCATCTTTTCACCGACGGGGAGCAATTCGGTGACCAGCGGTTTTCAGTGTCATCGCGAGGCAAACTTGCGCCTGCGCTAAATCAACCGTTCACGGAAGACAGAGACTCAGGCGGCTCCCTCGAGGACACGATCCACCGGCTCGAGGGCTTCATGGGCGGCGCGGAAACGGTTTCACTCAACGATATCGAGACGCTGCTGCTCCGGCGCGCGATCACGAGCACGAACGGGAATGTCGCCGCCGCAGCTCGCATCCTGGGTATTACGCGCCCGCAAATGGACTACCGGCTCAGAAGCCACGGTATCGAGGTGCGCAATCCCTGACAACTCGACTCGGAACCGCTCAGCGGCCAGTTCTGCAACGCAGACATGGCACGCTTGCCGCGGTTCCGCCAGACAATATCGTGTGCTCCATCACTTCGCCGACGGCACCGTGCCTTCCGGCAAGGCGGCGGCATCGACCGGATGGATGATTTCCCCACCCAGTGCGTTCACCCCGGTGAGCAGGCGCTCGAACGCCGCCCCCACCAGCGCCGGATCGCCCTTCACGCCCAGATCGATGTGGCGGCGCGCGTAGACCGGACCGCGCTGCGCATCGCCCACGCTGGGCAGGCTGAACACCTTCACCCCCGGATATTCGGCCTCGATGGCTTCCATCAGCGGCGTCAACGTCGACTCGGCCAGGCCGAAAACGAGCACCGAGCGCTCGGCGTGCTTGGTCAGATGATGCAAATCAGCGTAATACGTGTCGAGCACCCACGCCATCATCGGCCAGGCCATGACCGGGAATCCCGGCATGAAGTGATGATCCTCGACGGAGAACCCGGGAATCTTGTTATACGGATTCGGCAACACGCGCGAGCCGACCGGAAACTCGCCCATCTTCAGACGATGCCGGTTATCGGCCTGCGTCATGTCGGCGTGCCCGTCCGGACTCGTGTCGGCGATACGCTCCATGATGAGCGCCTCGGCTTCGGGCGTTAGCACCAGCGGCACATTGAGCGCCGCCGCCGCGCACTGGCGCGTGTGATCGTCCGGCGTGGCGCCGATCCCGCCCGTCACGAACACGATGTCGTCGGTCGCGAAGGAGCGCTGCAACGTCGCGGTAATGCGCGCGGGATCGTCGCCCACGTACTCGGCCCAGTCGAGCTGCATGCCACGCTCGGTGAGCAGTTCGATGACCTTGGGCAAGTGCTTGTCCTGGCGGCGACCCGAGAGGATTTCGTCGCCGATGATGATGATGCCGACCGCCATGATGCTTCCTTTTCTTATCGTCAGAGCGTGGGGGAAAGTCGCCGCGCCAGCCGGTCCGTTCTCACCCGAGACAGGCCGACAGCGTGCGGTGTGACGATTGTGCCACTTTCACGGCGATCCGTTCGGCGTGCCCGGCCCCGGCGTGCCGGATGCCCCCGGCGGTGCCACGGCAGGCGGCAGATCCTCGCTGTCGGGCATCGGCACGGTGGCAACGGGCAACACCGTCGCGGCCATCGTCGGTTCATGCCGCGCCTCTTCGGCGCGCAGCCGCGACAAGGCCCGCAGACTGTAATGGGCGAACCACAGCGCCGAGAACACGAAGATCACCACATAGAGCCAGATTGCCACCAGCGCGATGACCGGGAACAGCACGATCATCAGCACGGACGAGACCCACAGCAGCGTCGGCAGCGAGCCGAGCAGACCGGTCGCCACGCCGATGACGAGCAGCGGCAGGCGTCGCTCGCGCACGATCCGGCGTCGCTCCTCGGGTGTGGCGTGATACGCGAGTGCGTCGTACGTCATCACGCGATACGTCAGCCAGCCCCACAACAGCGGCGGCACGATGGCGAAGAACGGCGGCACCAGCCACAGCGGCAGCGTGATGAGCACGGCAACGAGGAAGATGAGCGTGGCGCCCAGCGACTGCGCGACGCTGCCCCAGAACGACCCACCCTGACGGGCTTCCAGATGAATGAAGTGCCGGCGCGAGAGGTGCCGCAGCACCGCCGGCATCGACCAGCCGGCGATCAGCAGCAAGGCCGTCACGACGATCAGCGGCACGAGCAGCGCCACGAGAATGAACGGCGCAAGCGCCATGCGCAGGCTGTCCACCCCGAAGTAGCCGAAGAAGCGGTAGATCCACTGCGTGAATTCCCACTGTTCGAGCCAGACGCGCAGGAAGTCGGTAAACGGCTCCCAGCCGAACCAGATCACGGCGCCCCAGATCAGGCCGGAGACGACGAAAGGCATTGCAGTGAGCCACAGCATGCGCGGATGCAGCAGGCTCACGAGCGCGCGGCCGAGCGCGCGAAGAATATCGTTCATGCAGAAACAGGACCGGGCGTCGACGACGCCCGGCAAGTGGAGCCCTTGCGGCAATGCCCCGATGTTACAGCACCGGCGCGCGGTCGTAGAAATAGATGCCGTGCGGCGAACGTCCGACCGGAATCGTGTTGATCAGCTTGCGCGACGCCAGGTCGATGATGCCGACCTTGCGCGCCCAGCGGAACGTCACCCACAGCGTCTTCTTGTCGGCGGTCAGCTCCATGTCGTCCGGCCCCGGGAGCAGGCCGGTGATGTTGCCGACGTTCGTGAGCGCGTCCTGGTCGATGATGCTGATCGTGCTCGACACGCGGTTCGAGATCAGCACATGCTTGCCATCGGCGAGCGAGCGGAAGTTATGCGCTCCCTTGCCCGTCGGGATCGTCTTGACGATCTTCTGGTTACGCCAGTCGACCACCGCTGCGTAGTCCGCGCCGGTCATGCCCACGAGCAGGTACTTGTCGTTGGGCGTCAGCCACACGCCCGCCGGACTGTCGCCCACTTTCATCTTCCAGAGCACCTTCTGCGTAGCGAGATCGATCGCGGCGACCTCGTTCGACTCCTGCAACGAGATGAACACGAGCTTGCTGTCCTGTGTGAACACCAGGTGGCTCGGCATCTTCTTGATCGGAATGCGTTGCGCCACGCTCAGGTTCTTGCCGTCGAAACGGTACACGTCCACGCGATCCAGACGCAGCGCGTTGGCCACGAACCACTTCTTGTCCGGCGAGAAGCCAATCTGATACGGATCTTCGATATTCTCGACCTTGCGCTGGATCTGGCCCGTCTTCGGGTCGAGGAAGACGAGGTTGTTGCCGACCGAGTTCGCCACGATAAGCGACTGGTTGTCCGGCGTGGCCATCAGATGGTGCGGCTCCTTGCCTACCGGGAACGTCTGGATGACCTTCTGCGTGGCCTTGTCGATCAGGCTCACGCTGGCGTCGGCCGAATTGAGCACGACCACGATACTGTCGGGCGCCGGGGCAGCCGCGCGGGCCGGACCGGTCAGCGCCGCCAGGCCAAAGGATGCTGCCAGAGTGGCCGCGATCAGGAGTTTGCGCATTGCAGAATCTCTCGGGAGAAAAAGGTGCGGAAGGCGTTGAAAAAAGCTCCGCTATTGTAGGCCCGGAACGCCCCGCTATCGCGTGCGTTGCGCACCTTTTTTGACCCACCGAAACGCGATTCCCACAGTTTCTGACGCAACGCAAACCGGTCGACCGATTGGATACAAAAATGGCGTCCGGGAATGACTCCCGAACGCCATGTTTCGTGTGGGTCTTCGCGCCACGTGTCACGCTGTTTTCGCGCTGCGTCTGACCTCGCGTTTGCCCTCGCGTTTGACCCTGCATTTGACGCCACCTTCCACGCCCAAGGCGTCCCGGCCGCCCTCAGCGCTGCAACGCCTCCCAGACCTTGTGCAGACGCTTGACCGACACGGGCATCGGCGTGCGCAACTCCTGCGCGAAGAGCGAGACCCGCAACTCCTCGAGCAACCAGCGGAACTCGTCGAGTCGGGCGTCGCCCTGATCGCGTCGTTGCGACGTCGCCCGCTGCCAGTTTTGCAGCAGCGGACCGAGTTCGCCCATGGCTTTCGCATCGCGCGCCGGGTCGGCCTTGAGCTTGTCGATACGGGCGGCCATCGCCTTCAGGTAGCGCGGGAAGTGCGCCAGTTGTGCATACGGCGTGTCGATCAGGAAACGCTTGCCGATAAGCCGCTGCAACTGCGCCGTGAGATCGGCATGGGCCTGAGCGAATGGCTTGGCCTGCACGAGCTTTTTCTGGACAGCAGCGTATTCGGTGAGAATCGACGCCGCGAGTCGCGCAATTTCCTGCGCGAGCAGCGTGAGACGCCCTCGCCCCTCGTCCTTGCGCGTGACGAACGACGCGTTGTCGCTCGGCCACGGCAATTGCAGGCACGCACGCTCCAGCGCCAGATCGACGATCTGGTCGCGCAGTTCCTCCTGCGTGCCCAGGTTCATGTACTGCATCGCCATCTGCTGCAGGCCCGGAATGTTCTTCTCCAGATACTTCACCTGCTCGCGCAACTGAATGGCGAAGAGCCGTCGCAAACCGGCGCGATGCTGGCGCTGCGCTTCGTCCGGGTCGTCGAACACCTCCAGATCGCAATGGGCGCCCCGATCCACGAGGGCCGGGTAACCGAACAACGTCTGGCCACCACGACGAATCTCGAGCATCTCGGGCAGCTCGCCGAAGCTCCATGTCGTGAGGTTGTCGTAGCGGCCCGGCTCAACGGCTGCGGCCGCAGACGTCGATTGCGTCGATTGCGCCCCCACAGGGGTGCCGGCCTTGCCGCCCGCCTTGCTGCCCGCCCCTCGCCCTGCCGTCTGCGGCGCCGGGACCTTGACGTCGGTCGGGGTGCCGCCCGTGGGCGTAGCGCCACTCTTGGCTGCCAATTGCTGGAACGTACGCTGTGCCTGCTGGCCCAGTTCGGCGCGCAGTTGTGCGAGGTTCCGGCCCATGCCAAGTTGACGTCCGTGCTCGTCGATCACCTTGAAGTTCATCGACAGGTGGGCGGGGAGCATTTCGAGCTTGAAGTCGCTCGACTTGAGCATGACGCCCGTCAGCTCGCGTGCGTCGGCCATCAGCGCATCGAGCAACGCGCCCTGACCGAAGGTGGCCCGATCGACAAAGCCCGCCGCGTACTCGGGCAGCGGCACGAAGTGACGCCGCAGCTTCTGCGGCAACGACTTCATCAGCAGGTGCGCCTTCTCCTTGAGCATGCCGGGCACCAGCCACTCGCAGCGACGCGCATCGACCTGGTTCAGGGCGTAGAGCGGCACGGCGAGCGTGACGCCGTCGCGCGGCGAACCCGGTTCGAAGTGGTACGTGAGCGCCATTTCGATGCCCGCGATCGCCGTCTTCTTCGGGAACAGGTCGGTCGTGACGCCCGCCGCCTCGTGACGCATCAGATCGTCGCGCACGAGGTACAACAGCTTCGGCGTGCCCTTGGCCGTCTCGCGATACCAATGCTCGAAGCTCGTACCGTCGTACAGATCGGCGGGCACGTTCGCGTCGTAGTACGCGTAGATCAATTCGTCGTCGACGAGCACGTCCTGACGCCGCGACTTGTGTTCGAGCTGCTCGATGTCGGCAATCAGCTTGCGGTTATGGGCGCAAAACGGAAGCTTGGTCTCCCAGTCGCCCTCGACAAGCGCGCTGCGCAGGAAGATCTCTCGGGCACGGCGCGGATCACGCGGGCCGAAGTTCATGCGGCGACGTGAATAGATCGTGAGTCCGTACAAGGTGCCGCGCTCGTAAGCCGTGACCTGCGCGGCCTTCTTTTCCCAGTGCGCGTCGGACAGCGACGTCTTCACGAGGTGCTTGCCCACACGCTCGATCCACTCGGGTTCGATGCGCGCGATGCAACGCGCGTAAAGGCGGCTGGTCTCGACGAGTTCGCCCGCCATCACCCAGCGCCCGGCCTTCTTCACGAGCGACGAGCCCGGCCAGATATGGAACTTGATGCCGTGAGCACCGAGGAAGTGCGGGTCGTCGTCGGCCTTGCAACCGATGTTGCCGAGCAGCCCGGCGAGCAGCGCCAGATGCACCTGCTCGTAGGTCGCTTCCGATTCGTTGATGCGCCAGCCCTGCTCGCGCACGACCGTCAACAGTTGGCTGTGGACGTCGCGCCATTCGCGCAGACGCAGTTGCGAGAGGAAATTCTCGCGGCACGCCTGTCCCAGCAGGCGGTTCGACTTCTTGTGCGCAATCGCCTCTTCGAACCAGTGCCAGATCTTTAGCCACGACAGGAATTCGGACCGTTCGTCGGCAAACTTCCGGTGAGCGTTGTCGGCGGCGTCCTGCGCCTCGATGGGCCGGTCACGCGGGTCCTGCACGGCCAGACCGCTCGCGATGATGAGCACTTCGCGCAACGACTGCTGGTCGCGTGCGGCGAGAATCATGCGTCCGACGCGCGGGTCGAGCGGCAGGCGCGCGAGTTCGCGCCCGAGCGGCGTGAGCTGATTGGTGTCGTCGACCGCGCCCAGTTCGTTGAGCAGTTGGTAGCCGTCGGCAATCGCCCGGCCGGGCGGCGGTTCGATGAACGGGAATTCCTCGACCTTGGCGAGCCGCAGCGACTGCATGCGCAAGATGACCGCCGCGAGCGACGAGCGCAGGATTTCCGGGTCGGTGAAGCGAACGCGGGTCTGGAAGTCGGCCTCGTCGTAGAGACGAATGCACACACCGTCGGCCACGCGGCCGCAGCGCCCTGCCCGCTGGTTGGCCGCCGCCTGCGAGATCGCCTCGATCTGCAGTTGTTCGACCTTGTTGCGGTAGGAGTAGCGCTTGACGCGCGCCGTCCCGGCATCGACCACATAGCGGATGCCCGGCACGGTGAGCGAGGTTTCAGCCACGTTCGTCGCCAGCACGATGCGGCGTGCGTTCGACGGCTTGAACACGCGCTCCTGCTCTGCGGCCGACAGGCGCGCGAAGAGCGGCAGGATTTCGGTATGCGGAGGATGGTGCTTGCGCAACGACTCCGCCGCCTCGCGAATCTCGCGCTCGCCGGGCAGGAAGACGAGCACGTCGCCCGAGCCTTCGCGGCAGAGTTCGTCGACGGCGTCGACGATCCCGTCCATGAGATCGCGTTCGCGGTCGCGCGCGCTCGCGCGGCTGCCTTCGCGACCTTCGGCGTTGGCGATGCGGGCGTCGTCCTGGATCGGACGGTAGCGCACCTCCACGGGATACAGACGGCCGCTCACCTCGATGACCGGCGCCGGACGCAGGTCGTCGCCTTCGCCGGTGCCGAAGTGGCGGGCGAAGCGGTCGGCGTCGATGGTCGCCGACGTGATGATGACCTTCAGGTCGGGGCGCTTCGGCAGCAGTTGCTTGAGGTAGCCGAGCAGGAAGTCGATGTTCAGACTGCGCTCGTGCGCCTCGTCGATGATGATGGTGTCGTACGCACGCAACAACGGATCGGTCTGCGTCTCGGCGAGCAGAATGCCGTCGGTCATCAGCTTGACGGACGCCCCGTTGGACAACGTGTCGTTGAAGCGCACCTTGAAGCCGACGATTTCGCCCAGCGGCGTATTCAGTTCGTCGGCGATCCGGCGGGCGGTGGCGGACGCGGCAATGCGTCGTGGTTGCGTGTGGCCGATCAGGCCGGTGCCCCCTGCGCCAAGCCCGCGCCCGAGCGCGAGGCAGATTTTCGGTAACTGGGTGGTCTTCCCGGAGCCGGTCTCGCCGCTCACGATCACGACCTGATGCCCGGCGATGGCGCGCGCGATCTCTTCGCGGCGCCCGGACACCGGCAGCGCTTCAGGGAACGTGACCTCGGGCACGCGGTTCGCCGCCGCCTGTCTCGCCGCGAGGCGTTCGGCGTCACGCGCGGCCCGCTCGGCGGGCGAGAGGCGGCGCGCGCCCTTTGCGTCGGGTGCGTCCTGACCGCCGGCGGGGCGTGGAGCCCGGCCCGCCGGCGCACCCGTCTTCGGCCCGGCTTTCGCGGGTTGGGCGGACGTTTGCGAGGGTGCGGTGCTCGCGGATTGAGCACGCGCTTGCCCCGACGCCGTCACTTTCGGCTTCGGGGGCTGAGATTGTCGATTTCGTTCATCACTTGCCATGGGCGCGCATTATATAATCTGCGCATGTTTGCGCACGTACACCCATGCTGACCGAACCCGACCCCGCCCTACAAGACGACGAGACCGCCCACCAAGCCCAATTCGTGGATTGGCTGCGATCGGTTGCCCCCTATATCCATGCGTTTCGCGACAAGACGTTCGTGGTCGCCTTCGGCGGCGAACTCGTCGCGGCAGGCGGGCTCGACACCCTGATCCAGGACGTCGCGCTGCTATGCGCCATGGGCATGCACATCGTGCTGGTGCACGGCTCGCGACCCCAGGTCGAGGAGCAGATGCGCCTGCGACATATCGAATCGCATTTTGCCCAGCAGTTGCGCATTACGGACGCCGCCGCCCTCGAAGCGGTGAAGGAAGCGGCCGGCGAGCTGCGTCTGGACATCGAAGCGTCGATCAGCCAGGGGCTGCCGAACACGCCGATGGGCAACGCGCGCATCAGCGTGGTGTCGGGCAATTTCGTGACTGGCCGACCGGTCGGCGTGGTTGACGGCGTGGACTTCCAGCACACGGGCGTGGTTCGCAAGGTGGACGCGGAATCGATCCGTCTGTCGCTGGCGAACGGCAAGATCGTGCTGCTCTCGCCGCTGGGCTTCTCGCCGACGGGGCAGTCGTTCAATCTGACGATGGAAGATGTTGCGTCGTCGACCGCCATTGCCTTGCGCGCCGACAAGCTGATCTTCATCACGGAGATTCCCGGCGTCCTCAATGAATACAACGAGTTGCAGCGCGAGCTGACGCTGGAAGACGCGCAGCGCTTGCAGTCGCAGGGCTCGATCGACCGCGATTCGGCGTTCTATCTGAAGTACGCCACGCGCGCGTGCCGGGCCGGCGTGGGCCGCGCGCACATCGTGCCGTTCTCGCTCGACGGCAGCATGCTGCTGGAACTGTTCTCGCACGATGGCGTGGGCACGATGATCTCGTATGAGAATCTGGAAAGCCTGCGCGAAGCGACGATCGACGATGTGGGCGGCATTCTGCAACTCATCGAGCCGCTCGAAGCGGATGGCACGCTGGTTCGCCGCGGTCGCCACCAACTGGAGCGCGACATCGATCACTTCTCGGTGATCGAGCACGATGGACGCCTGTTCGGTTGCGCAGCGTTGTATCCGTACCCGTCGGAGCGCATCGGCGAGATGGCCTGCCTGACGGTCGATCCGGAAGCTCAGGGCTCGGGCGATGGCGAGCGCCTGCTCAAGCACATCGAGCAACGCGCACGGGCGCGCGGCCTCGAACGACTGTTCGTCCTCACGACCCGCACGGAACACTGGTTCCTCAAGCGCGGCTTCGTGAAGGCCGGCGTCGACGATCTGCCCGCCGACCGCCGCCGCCTCTACAACTGGCAGCGCCGCTCGCTGGTGCTCATCAAGAAGCTGTAATTCAGGACGGGCAGGTCCGGCGCGAAATCAGGGATTCCCTTGCATCTCGCCCCCCTGCCCCCATATCCGGATATCGGCCACCGCTTTGCCGGATCGCCCCACTCGCGGGACGACCGCCCGGCATAAGCGTGGCTTCCACTCACGCCTCACCACAGACTACGAAGGAGTTCCCCATGGCCCGCATGGTCCAATGCATCAAACTCGGCAAGGAAGCCGAAGGTCTCGATTTCCCCCCCATGCCCGGTGAACTCGGCAAACGCCTCTGGGAAAGCGTCTCCAAGGAAGCCTGGGCCGGATGGCTCAAGCAGCAAACCATGCTGATCAACGAGAACCGCCTGAACATGGCCGACCCGCGTGCCCGTCAGTACCTCGTCAAGCAAACCGAGAAGTATTTCTTCGGTGACGGCGCCGATGTGGCGCAAGGTTACGTGCCGCCGCCTTCGGAGTAACACCACTCCCCCAGACGAACCGTGGCCCCTTGCCGAATCGCAGATATCCAACGCGATTCGGCAAGGGGCCACGCGCCATATCAGGCTGCGCCGACCGGGCCGCCCGACGTCACAGTACCCGGCGTACCTTTCGAGCGCGCTCCGCAGTGATGGCAGAAATGCGCAAACGCATTCTTGCGCGTCTTGCACGTGCCGCAATGGTCGAACAGGCAGATGCCGCAATGGACGCAGAAGTCTCGCTCGGGATCGTCCAGCTTCACGGGCCGCTCACACCCCGGGCACACAGACTTGGCCAGCCGCGCCTGCGCAAGATCGTAGGACAGCGTCTTGCGACGCTCTTCGTCCGGCAACTGCTCTTCCGCCTTCTGACGCGCCAGATACTTCTGCAACGACACGATCGCGTAACGCCCGATCAACACCGTCAGCACAATGCCCACGAGGTAACGCACATAGCCGCCATAGTCCGGCAGATAAGGCACCAGCTCGACGAAGAACGCGAACAACGCGAAGAAGATGAAGCCCCACACGAACGGCCACCACGTGCTCTTGCGGTGACGCACGAACAGCCAGCCCGCCACGATCAACAACGGCAGCGTCAACGCCAGCCGGATGCCGAAAACTTTCAGTTCCTGCGAACGCTGGACCGCCGCCAGTTGCTCACCCGCCGCCGTATTGAGCGCATAGCGCGCGGCACGCGCCGACTGCTCGGCACGCTGCGCGTCCAGTTGCCTGGCCTCCAGCGAGTCGACCTGCGTCTGCGCGTCGCGCTCGGCCGCCTTGAGCGTATCGAGCGCACGCGTACGTGACACCAGCTCGGCGTCCTGACTGGCCTGCGCCGTCGCCGTGCGCGTCGCCACCCAGTCGTTGAACGACTCACGGGCATTGCGATACGCGGTGCTGCGCGCCTTCAACTGCAGGCGCGCGGTTTCGATCTGACTCTGGACGTCTTCAAGCTGCGTTTGCGCCTGCTTGATGGCCGCATCGGCCCGCTCGGCCTGCGCACGATCGACGAACGAATCGAGCGTCGGCGCGGGCGCCACGCCCGGCAGCTTGTCGACGACGAGACCGCCGAGGCCGATCAGGAATACCGCGAACAACACGGCGATCAGCCATAGACCCCGGCGGAACCAGGTTTCGGGAAGACGACGCGATCCAGCCATCCTGCCCTCCCGGGATCAGTTCTGGTAATCGATGGTCCGCACCCCTTCCGGCGTGCCCATCAGGGTAATGTCGGCACCGCGTTGCGCGAACAGGCCAACGGTCACGACGCCCGGAATCTGGTTGACCTGCGTCTCGAAAGCCACGGGGTCGAGGATCTGCAGACCGTGCACGTCGAGAATGGCGCAACCGTTGTCCGTCACATAGGGGCTGCCATCGGCACGCACGCGCGCCTGCGGCTTGCCACCGAGCGCGCTCAGCGCGCGGGCGACGCTCGCCTGCGCCATCGGAATGACTTCCACCGGCAGCGGGAAGACGCCGAGCACGGCAACTTCCTTGGAGGCGTCGACCACGCATACGAACTGCCTGGCCACGGAGGCGACGATCTTCTCGCGCGTAAGCGCCCCGCCGCCGCCCTTGATCATGTGACCGAGCGCGTTGATCTCGTCGGCACCGTCGACGTACACGGGCAGGCTGTCGATCTGATTGAGGTCGAACACTTCGATGCCATGCTTGCGCAGGCGCTCGGTGCTGGCTTCGGAACTGGAGACGGCCCCGCGATAACGCCCCTTGTGGGCGGCGAGCGCGTCGATGAAGCAGTTGGCGGTGGACCCGGTGCCCACGCCGATCACGCTGCCCTCGGGCACGTGTTGGTTCACATAATCGGCAGCTGCCTGGCCGACCAAGCGTTTGAGTTCGTCCTGGGTCATGGGGAATTCCGGCAAAGTTTGGTAAAGTCGGAAGTTTACCGGAGTCGGGCGTGGCGCGCCGTTTTTCCGCCTTTTTGCGCGGGTCGCGCCGACGCCATTCGGTACCTTCCGGGCCGCCCGAACGATCCGGGCAGTTGCCGGACTTCATGTCACGCAGTGCATTTCTCGCAAGGCCGTTCTCATGAATCAGCTCGACACCCTCAAGCGCCACACCATCGTCGTGGCCGACACCGGCGACTTCCAGGCGATGGATGCCTACAAGCCGCAAGACGCCACCACCAACCCGTCGCTGATCCTCGGCGCCGTCCAGAAAGACGCCTACCGTCCGATGCTCACGCGCGTGGTCGGCGAGCATCGGGCCGCGTCGACGGACGAGATCATCGACCGCCTGCTGATCGCGTTCGGCAAGTCGATTCTGGATATCGTGCCGGGCCGCGTGTCGACGGAAGTCGACGCCCGCCTGTCGTTCGACACGGCAGGCACGGTGGCCCGCGCGCGCAAGCTCATCGCGATGTATGAGGCCGAAGGCATCGAGCGCGACCGCGTGCTGATCAAGATCGCGTCGACGTGGGAAGGCATTCGTGCGGCCGAAATTCTGGAGCGCGACAAGATCCGCTGCAACATGACGTTGCTCTTCTCGCTGGTGCAGGCGGCCGCCTGTGCCGAGGCGGGCGCACGCCTGATCTCGCCATTCGTCGGCCGCATTTACGACTGGTACAAGAAATCCGCCGGCGCCCAATGGGACGAAGCGGCAAATGCTGGCGTGAATGACCCTGGCGTGCGCTCGGTGGCCGGCATCTACCGCTACTACAAGCATTTCGGCTACGACACGGAAGTGATGGGCGCCAGCTTCCGCTCGACCGGGCAGATCCTGGCACTGGCCGGTTGCGATCTGCTGACGATCAGCCCGGCGCTGCTCGAACAACTGCGCACGACCGAGGGCGAAGTGCGTCGCGAGCTCGATCCGAAGGAAGCGCGCTCGGCCACCATCGACCGCGTGAAGACGGACGAATCGTCGTTCCGCTTCGCACTGAACGAGGACGCGATGGCCACGGAAAAGCTCGCCGAAGGCATCCGCGCCTTCGCAGCGGACGCCGTGAAGCTCGAAGGGTTGATCGACGCAGCGCGATAAGCGGCAGCGGGGTGACGCAGGCCGACGCTTGCGTCATCGCCGTCGTCAGCGGGCGCTCAACCATCGTGCGACGACAATGAAAAGGGGCGACCGGAATCTCCGCGTCGCCCCTTTCGCTTCACCTGACGTCGCAGCGCCGCCGCGTCCGCGATTTACTTCGCCGAGGCTTTGCCCGCCACCGTGCGCTGGCGCACGGCTTCGTACAGACACACCGCGCTCGCCACCGATACGTTCAGGCTTTCGCAGCCGCCCGCCATCGGAATGCTCATGAGCTCGTCGCAGGTCTCGCGCACGAGGCGTCGCATACCCTCGCCTTCGGCGCCCATCACGATCGCCATCGGACCGGTCAGCTTCGTGCCGTAGATGTCGGCCGGCGCGTCGTCTGACGTGCCCACCACCCAGATGCCGCGCTCCTGCAGTTCGCGCAACGTGCGCGAGAGGTTCGTCACCATGATGTACGGCACCGTCTCCGCCGCCCCGCTCGCGACCTTGGCTGCCGTGGCGTTCAGACCCACGGCACGATCCTTCGGCGCGATGACGGCGTGCGCCCCCGCGCCATCGGCCACACGCAGGCATGCGCCGAGGTTGTGCGGATCGGTCACACCATCGAGCACCAGCAGCAGCGGCGGGCCGGAGATGCCGTCGAGCAGTTCGTCGAGATTGAGCGCGAGCGAGACTTCCTGCGCGCGCGCCACCACGCCCTGGTGGCGCGACGAACCCGCCATGCCATCGAGGCGTTTGCCATCGGCCTGAATGACCTTGATCTTGACGCCGGGCGCGCCCTTGGCCGATTCCACGGCTTTCAGGAAATCCGTCATGCGGCGATCGCGACGGCTCGGGTCGTAGTAGATCTCTTCGATGCTGCTCGCATCGTGACGCAGACGCGCGGTCACCGCGTGGAAGCCGAACAGCAGTTTCAATTGACTCATTTCACATCCTCAAAATAGCGTGTGCCGGTGCGCCTGTCGGTCGCAGCGCGCGAGCGCCGCTGCACAAAGCACGACGGCGGCGGAGCCCTTTCAGGCTACCGCCGCCGCAATCCATCGCGGGCACCCCATACCGGTCGCGACCGGCACAAGGCGCCCATCTTACTGCAAACGGCGCATGGCGCCGTGCATCGCCTCCCCGCCTCGCACCGCGCATCGATCTTCGTTGGCATCGGCGGCAGTGCACGTCGGGTCAGCGACGCGGTTTCTTCGCCGGCCCTCCCGGACGCTTCGCGGGCGCCTTGCCGGCACCACCACCACCGCCGTGCTTGGCCGGCGGCGCCGCGCCACGGTCGGCGCGCGCCGCCTTCACCTTCGATGATTTCGGCTTGGCCGGACGCTTGCCCGCCGGTGCGGGTTGCACACCGTTGAGCAACGCCCCGCCCTTGGGCAGTTGGCGGATGCTCGGCCCGGCGCTTGCCGAACCGGCGAGACCCGGCGTGCCGGCAGCCGGCGCAGGAACCGGTGCCCCGCCCCGCTCCGCACGACCTGATGTCTTCGCCAGCGTGCGCGCGTTCGGCTCGCGCACCAGGCGGAAGTCGATCTTGCGTGCGTCCAGATCCACGCGGCTGACCTGCACGCGTACGCGATCGGTCAGACGATAACGGATGCCCGTGCGCTCACCGCGCAGTTCGTTGCGCACTTCGTCGAACTGGAAGTAGTCGCTGCCCAGTTCGGTCACATGCACGAGACCTTCGATATAGAGGTCGTCAAGCTGCACGAAGATGCCGAACGACGTGACGGCGCTGATCGTGCCACCGTACTCCTCGCCAAGCTTGTCGCGCATGAAGTAGCACTTGAGCCACGCTTCGACATCGCGCGAGGCTTCATCGGCGCGGCGCTCGTTGGCCGAGCAATGCAGTCCAAGCTCTTCCCAGATCGCATCGCGCTTCTTCGCGCTGGGCGACTTCTTGTTCTTCGCCTCGTCGTCACGCTGCAGCTTGCGGGCATGCGGCGAAAGACCCGTGGTCATTTCCACGCCTTCCGGAATCTGCGGCTCGTACTTCTTGCCCGCCAGAATCGCCTTGATCGCGCGGTGCGTCAGCAAATCGGGATAACGACGGATCGGGCTGGTGAAGTGGGCATACGCCGGATACGCAAGACCGAAGTGTCCGATGTTGTCCGGGCTGTAGACAGCCTGCTGCATCGAGCGCAGAAGCATCGTCTGGAGCATCGGCGCGTCGGGACGCGACTCGATCTGCGTCATCAACTCGGAGTAATCGGACGTGGCCGGTTCGTCGCCACCGCCGAGCGACAGCCCGAGGGTCTTGAGGAACGTGCGCAGCACCTGGAGGCGCTCGCCCGACGGGCCCGCGTGGATACGGTACAGGCCGGGCTGCTTGTGACGCTTGAGGAAGTCGGCAGCGCACACGTTGGCCGTGAGCATGCATTCCTCGATGAGACGGTGCGCGTCGTTACGCGTGCGAGGCAGAATCTGTTCGATCTTGCCTTGCGCGTTGCAGACAATGTACGTCTCCGTCGAATCGAATTCGATGGCACCGCGAGACTTGCGGGCCTTTGCGAGCACCTTGTACAGCTCGTACAGATTCTGAAGATGCGGCAGCAGCGCAGCACGGCGTTGCGCTTCGGCGCCCTTCGTATTGCCGAGCACGGCCGCCACTTCCGTATAGGTCAGGCGCGCAGCCGAGTGAATCACGGCCTGATAGAACTGATACGCCTTCACTTCGCCGTTCGGCGCGACGAGCGCATCGCACACCAGCACGCAGCGATCCACTTCGGGATTCAGCGAGCACAGACCGTTCGAGAGCTTCTCGGGGAGCATCGGAATGACGCGGCGCGGGAAGTAGACGGAAGTGCTGCGCGTGAGCGCGTCGGCGTCGAGCGGGCCACCCGGCGTCACGTAATGCGAGACGTCGGCGATGGCGACGATCAGGCGGTAGCCGTTGGTACGGCCGATCTTGGCGGGTTCGCAATAGACGGCATCGTCGAAGTCGCGCGCGTCTTCGCCGTCGATCGTGACGAGCGGCACGTCGCGCAGGTCGATGCGGTGGCGCAGGTCGGGCGAGCGGACTTCGTCGGGCAGCGCACCGGCAGCGGCCAGCGCTTCGGCGGAGAACTGATGCGGCACGCCGTACTTGCGCACGGCGATCTCGATCTCCATGCCCGGATCGTCGATGTCGCCGAGCACCTCGGAGACGCGACCGATCGGCTGGCTGTAGCGGCTCGGGTAATCCGTGAGTTCGACGGAGACCACCTGCCCCACTTTCGCCTTGCCTTGTGCACGCGGCGGAATCAGGATGTCGTGCCCGATACGCTTGTCTTCGGGGGCGACGACCATCACGCCGTTTTCGTTGAGCAAGCGGCCGATGACGTGCGTATTGGCACGGCTGACGACTTCGACGATATGCCCTTCGGGGCGTCCGCGGCGGTCGTATCCGGCAATGCGCAGCAGCACGCGGTCGTTGTGCATGACCTTCTTCATCTCCTCGTTGGGGAGGAAGAGGTCGTCGCCGTCGTCGTCGCGCACGGCAAAACCATAGCCGTCGCGATGGCCGATCACACGGCCGGCGATGAAATTCGAGGGGTGGGTCAGTTGGTAGTAACCGCGACGGTCGAGGCGAATCTGATCATCGCGTTCCATGGCGGCGAGACGTTTGAAGAAGCCCTCGCGTTCCTGCTTTTTGATGGCCAGCGCTTCGGCGATATCGTTGGCGGACATCGCGGATTCGGCAGTGCGCAGGACGCCGAGGATTTCTTCCCGGCTCGGGATCGGATAGGGATATTTGCTCAAAGGTCGGTAGCGTTACTGTGCCGGTTGCATCCGGCCGAGTGGCGCACCATGCGCCCAACGGTCCGTGGGGATGTGCGTAGCGCGGATAGCGGCCTCGCACGGTCAGGGACAATCATACGGCAAACCTCGTAAAAACTGCCACCTGTGCGGAATTTGAGCGTGAGGACGGAAGTCGGCGAGAGAATCGAAAATATTTTGCACATAAGTGTTGACAGTCCCGCACCGCATACGCATAATCTCACTTCTTCGCAGCGAGCAAGCAGTAAGCGAGCTGACGGGGCCCAGATGGCGGAATTGGTAGACGCACTAGTTTCAGGTACTAGCGGGTAACACCGTGGAGGTTCGAGTCCTCTTCTGGGCACCAACCCAATACGAGAAAAGCCGATGATCGAAAGATCATCGGCTTTTTTCATTTCCGTCGCGAAAAGCCTGCTTTTCAAGGCATACGACGCGCTTCCCTGCCCGCCGAAAAGCGGGAAAACCGCTGCATCGCAACCCCTTGTCGCGTTTCCGTCACGAGACGCTTCCCGTCGCCTCGAATTCGGAAATAACTCTGTAGAATTTACCTCATAAAAAATTGAATAAGGTTCAACGGACGCTGAGTCCGCTGGATTTGCTGGGCTTGTCGGGTGTTTTCGGATCTTGATGATGACTTGCTGGGATATACATGCCTGCCTTCACTCGCGGTGAGCTTGCCGATTTAAACGTTTTCGTCACCATCTGCCGCCGGCAGAGTTTCCGGGAGGCCGCCACCGAACTCGGCGTGACGACCTCCGCATTGAGCCATGCGATGCGCAATCTGGAAGCGCGTCTGGGCGTGAAGTTGCTGAACCGCACGAGCCGCTCCGTGTCGCCGACGGCGGCGGGCGCCGCGCTCGCCCAGGAGCTGGAACAGGGGCTCGAACAGATTGCGTCGGCGATCGGCGCCCTGGATCGCTATCGCGCTTCGCCAGCTGGCCGACTTCGCCTGAACGTGCCGCGCGACGCCGCGCGCCTGCTACTGGATCCGATCCTGCCGCGATTCGTGGCAGCGTATCCCGACATCGAACTGGACGTGACGGTCGACGACCGCATGGTCGACATCGTGGCCGAAGGGTTCGATGCGGGCATGCGTTACGGCGACACGGTGCCGGGTGACATGATCGCCACGCCCCTCACGCCGACACTGAAATGGATCGTCGTGGGCGCGCCTTCCTATTTTGCGAAATACGGGCGTCCGACCGTGCCCCAGGATCTGCTGTCGCACAATTGCATTCGCATGCGCCTCGGCGACAACACGCTCTACAAGTGGGAGTTGGGCAATGGCGCCGCGGCCATCGAACTGGATGTGCCCGGCGCGCTGAGCATCAACGAAAGCGATGGCGTGATTGCCGCAGCGGTGGGCGGCCTCGGGCTGGGCTACGTGCTGGCGCGCAATGTGGCAACGGAGCTGGAAAACGGCACACTGGAGACCGTGCTGACGGATTGGGCTGTCGACGGGCCGCCACTGTCGATGTACTACCCGAGCCGACGGCAGACACTGCCCGGGCTGCGACATCTGATCGACATGATTCGATCCGAGCATATGGGGCGCGCAGCATGATGCCGGACACCAAAAACACGGCATTCGTTTCGATGTGAAGGTTTTTTGAATATTTCTTCACTCCCTTGTTGACAGCATGTGAGGTCCTCGGCATAATCTCACTTCTTCGCAGCGAGCAAGCAGTAAGCGAGCTGACGGGGCCCAGATGGCGGAATTGGTAGACGCACTAGTTTCAGGTACTAGCGGGTAACACCGTGGAGGTTCGAGTCCTCTTCTGGGCACCAACCCAATACGAGAAAAGCCGATGATCGAAAGATCATCGGCTTTTTTCATTTCCGTCGCGAAAAGCCTGCCTCCCCGCCACCCAAGGGAATAAGCATCCAACAAAAAAATCGTTGCCCTGCACCATGTGCGTAGGGAGGATGGTTGTTTTGCTGGAGACCAGCGGGTACGGGCGGGAGCCGCCATGCAGCACGAAGCGCAAGACAAACGAAACACGCGGGAAGCTCGGGAAGCGGTATCGCCGACGCACCCGGCGCACCCGGACAGGGTTGCGGACTGGTTACTGGCGGGGCTGGAACTCAAGAGCACGCTTTTCCACGTGGGCGAATACTGCGGCGCGTATCAGGCATCGACCGCGGGCCATCAGCGCGCGAGCTTCCATGTCGTGCTGGACGGCGGTTGCTACCTCCATGTGGCTGCCCACGCGTCACACCCTGCGCGCTCCGTTCGCCTGAATGCCGGCGACGCCGTATTCCTGCTGTCCGATGTTGCGCACTGCCTGTCGCCGCACGCGGCAACACCCGCCAATCTGACAGCGCGCACGGGCACGATGACGCCGCTGCCCGCGCATCCGCGCAACGCCGACACCGCTGCTGCTGCCGATGCCGCCGATAGGGTCGCCCTGGCCTGCGGCTTCTTCGAATTCCGCACCGATCTCGATGCCCTGGTCCTCGGCATGCTGCCGAACCCGATCGTGGCCCGCCGCGACAGCGGACGACTCGAAGGCATGACGCAGATTTTCACGCTGATCCAGGCCGAAGCACGACGCCCGGGCGAGGCCCCCTCACCGCTGCTCGCACGCCTGACCGACCTGCTCTTCTACTATGCGTTGCGCGAAGCCGTTCACGCCGACGACGTTGCGCCGGGCATGTGGCGCCTGATGCGCCGCGACGCATTCGGACGGCTCGCCGCTGCCATCATCGAATCGCCGGGCGAACGATGGACAACGGACTCGATGGCCGAATTCGTTCACATGTCGCGCGCGCGGTTCTGCAAGCAGTTCGCGGAGATCGGCGGACAACCGCCGGCACAGTTCGTCACGCTCGTCCGCATGAAAACCGCTGCAGCGCTACTGCGCGAAGGTGTGTCGCTGCCGGAGGCCGCGGAGCAAGTCGGCTACCAATCGGAATCGGCATTCGCACAGGCATTCAAGCGTGTCACGGGCATTCAGCCCGGCGCGTGGCGACGTCAGGCCAACGAAGTGGCATCGGCCGGCGCAGCCCCCGCCCACGCGCCGCAAGCGGGCCGCATCGGCTATTCTCTGCATTGATCTGCGGCCACCCGCCACGCAATTACGGCGGGACGACTGCGCACTGCAATGAGACAAATCCGCAGAATTTCCAGACGAGTGCGCATTGAGCATCCGCAGCCACTTGCGCACAATGAAGGCTCGACTGTGAGGAGCCCGATATGAGCCGACTGCCATTGCATACCCTTGAGACCGCCCCCGAGGCGAGCCGCCCGTTTCTGGAGAAATCGCTTGCAGCGAACGGCTTCCTGCCGAATCTGGTCGCATCGCTCGCCAACGCACCGACCGCGCTCGAGACCTATCTGACCGTTGGCGCGATCAACGGCCGCGCGAGTCTGACGCTGGCCGAACGTGAAGTCGTCCAGATCACTGCCGCCGGCATCCATGGATGCGGCTTCTGCGTCGCGGGCCACACGGCGGTGGCGCTCAAGAAGGCGCAGTTGCCCGAAGCGCTCGTCAACGAAATCCGTGACCAGCACAAGTTGTCCGACGCCAAGCTCGACGCGGTGGCCGTATTCACGCGTGCCGTGATCGCCACGCGCGGCGCCGTTTCCGACGGCGAACTCGCGGCCTTCAAGGCGGCAGGCTTCGACGACGGCGCCGCGCTCGAAGTCGTGCTTGGCGTGTCGCTCGCCACGCTCTGCAACTTCGCGAACAATCTGTCGCAAAACGAATTGAATCCTCAACTGGCGGCCTACCGCTGGGAACCGAAGGAACAAGCGGCATGAGCACGCACGCCAGCCCGCGCGGCCTCGCCGCACGCGCCCCGGCGCTTGCCGCGTGGCTCGACGCCCACGCCGAGACGCTCGACACCGACGCCTCGCTCTGCGGCGACGTCGTGCCGCAACTGGCCGAGGCCGGCCTGTTGCGTATCGGCGTACCGGTGGCGTCCGGCGGGACTGGCGGCACCATTGGCGACGCGATCGACAGCGTGGCCGACGTCGCCGAACACTCCTTCGCCGCCGCGTTCGTGTTGTGGGGACAGCGCACGTTCATCGAATACCTCCTGCAAAGCCCGAATCAGGGCTTGCAGGAGCGCCTGCTCCCCACCCTGCTGTCCGGCAATCTCGCGGGTGCCACGGGGTTGTCAAACGCCATGAAATACCTATCCGCCATCGAACCGTTGCAGATTCGCGCG
Organism: Pandoraea pnomenusa; assembly: GCF_040391475.1. Lineage (GTDB taxonomy): Bacteria > Pseudomonadota > Gammaproteobacteria > Burkholderiales > Burkholderiaceae > Pandoraea > Pandoraea pnomenusa_C. Next base: position 78,952 of record NZ_JBEBXS010000013.1, read on the forward strand.
GCGGAGGTTCCGGGTGACGGTCATGCGAACGCCTGGCGGGTGACGGGCGCGTTGCCGTGGATCACGAATCTGCGCAAGCAAGGTTTCGTGGCCGCTGCGGCCGCCGACCACGAGGGGGGCGGCCCGCCGTCGATCTTCGCCATTGCGCACGACGCGCCGGGCGTCACGCGCAGCGACGATCTGGATCTGATCGGCTTGCGCGGCACCAATACGGCGGCGTTGCAGATGACGGACACATTGCTGAACGACGACGACCGCATTACCGACGACGCCCCGGCATGGCTCGTTCGCGTGCGTCCCTCGTTTCTGGGGCTGCAGTGCGGCATGTCGCTGGGCCTCGCGCACCGCAGCCTCGCTGGCACGAACGAAGGCGGCCCCGGTGCCCGTGCGGCGGTCGCCGACGACGTGGCAGCACTGACCGAACAACTGAACACCCTCGCAGCCCGCCTGAAATCCGGCGTGGCGCAGGGCGAGTTCGTGCAAACGCCGGCTCGCCTGTTCGAGCTGCGCATCGCGCTGGCAGATGTCGTTCACGATGCCGCCACGCTGGAGGTGCAGACTGGCGGCGGACGCGGCTATCTGCGCGGCCTGTCCGGCGTGGCGCGCCGCCAACGCGAGGCCGCATTCGTACCGATCGTCACGCCCAGCCTCGTGCAACTCAAGAATCAGCTCGCAGCGCAACGTGCGCAGCAACTCAAGACCGGAACGGCTTCATGACCCAACCCACGGCGACGCAACGCGCGCAGACCGACACGTTCATCGCCGCAGCGCGCGAGTCAGACTCGCGCGCATTGCCATTGGCTTCGCCCTTTCTGACGCTGCGCGGCATCGGCCTGTCGTATGGCGAACGCACGATCCTGCGCGGTGTCGATCTGAGCGTTTCGCCCGGTGAGCTGGTCTCGGTGCTCGGGCCGAGCGGCTCGGGCAAGTCGACGCTGTTGCGCATTGCAGCCGGCCTGCTCGCTCCGGACACCGGCACCGTCGACGTGGACGGCACCGCGCTCACCGGCCCGCGCCCGGACGTCGCGCTCGCGTTTCAGGACCCGTGTCTGCTGCCGTGGCTGTCCGTCGAGCGCAATGTCGCGTTTGGCCTGACGTTTGCACGTCAGCCGGCGCTCTCGCGCGAAACGCGCCGTTCGCGTATCGATGCCGCGCTGACCGAGGTCGGCCTCGCGCACGCCCATCAGTTGCATCCGCGTCAGCTCTCGGGCGGCATGGCGCAGCGCGTTGCGCTGGCCCGCTGCCTCGCCCGTCAACCACGCGCCCTGCTGCTCGACGAACCGTTTGGCGCGCTGGACGAAGTCACCCGCGCCGACATGCAGCGTCTGCTGGTGACCGTGGTGCGCGATACCGGCGCCGCTACCGTACTCGTCACACACGACATCGATGAAGCCCTGCTCGTCTCCGATCGCATCGTGCTGCTCGGCAATCAGGGAAGAACGCTGGCGCAATGGCAGATCGACGTGCCTTCGCCGCGTGAAACGCACGTGCAAGCGCTAGGCGCGCTGCGCATCGACATTCTTCAGGCGCTGCAGCAGGCAATGTCGCGCGACGCTACAGCCGCATTCCCGGCACCATAACTCACACGACCTTTTGATACGGGGACTCCCAGACCATGTGCCAAATTTCCCGCCGTGAATGGCTCAAACTCGCCTCGATGATGACGGTCGCCGGCGCCGCGCCGCTGTTGGCGTCGGCAGCCGCACGCGCTGCGGCGGAACCCGACGCGCCGCTGCGCATCGGCTATCTGCCGATCACGGACGCCACGCCGCTGCTCGTCGCGCACAACAATGGCTATTTCGAGCAGGCGGGCATCAAGGCGGAGAAGCCGACGCTGTTGCGCAGTTGGGCGCAATTGATCGAGGCCTTCCTGTCGGGACAGGTGAACGTGGTGCACCTGCTGTCGCCGATGACGGTGTGGGCACGCTACGGCAGTCAGGCGCAAGCCAAGGTCGTGGCCTGGAACCACGTCAACGGCAGTGCAATCACCGTGACCAATGACATCAACAAGGTGAGCGATCTGGGCGGCAAGACCGTTGCCGTGCCGTTCTGGTACTCGATTCACAACGTGGTACTGCAAGGCCTGCTCGCTGCCAACGGTCTCACGCCGGTGCTGAAGAAGAACGGCGCGCTGGCCGCCAACGAGGTCAATCTGATCGTCATGGCGCCGTCGGACATGCCGCCGGCCCTGGCCGCCAGGCAGATTGCGGGCTACATCGTCGCCGAGCCGTTCAACGCTGCGGCCGAGAACCTGAAGGTCGGCAAGGTGCTGCGCTTCACCGGCGACGTGTGGAAGAACCATGCCTGCTGCGTCGTCACCATGCACGAGCGTGATTTGACCGCGCGGCCCGAGTGGTCGCAGAATGTCGTCGACGCCATCGTCAAGGCGCAAGCCTGGACACGCGCTCACCCGGAAGATGCCGCCCGCCTGCTGTCCAAGGAAGGCAACAATCGCTATACGCCGCATCCGTTCCAGGTGTTGCAGCGGGTGCTGGCACCGGCGGAGGCGGAACAGGGACGCTATCTGGCCGACAAGGCAATCCTTCACGCCGACTGGCACGAAAAGCGCATCGATTTCCAGCCGTATCCGTATCCGAGCTACACGGAAGCGCTCGTTCGGCACATGCAGAAGACACAGGTCGAAGGCAACGCACAGTTCCTCGCGAAGCTCGATCCGGCGTTTGTTGCGCGCGATCTCGTCGACGATCGCTTCGTCAAGAAGAGCATCGCGGCCGTTGGCGGCATGAAGGCCTTCGGCTTGCCGGACGGCTTCACGCGGCAGGAGGTGATCGTTGTCTGATTTCGCACCCCGTCGCGTGGCTGGCAGCGCGAGCGCGGTGACTGCGCCCGAAGGCGCCGTCGACGCGGCCCACGCCCAAAGCGGCACGGCGACTGGGCGTCGTCGCCGGCAGGGCTGGCTCGGGCTCGCAGGACTGGCCGGTATCGTCGCGCTCTGGTGGCTCGGCGTCGCGATCTTTACTACGCCCGGATCGCTGGCTGCGCAATTCTCACCGGCAGCCGCACTGCACGCGCTGCCCGATCTGGTGCGCGACGAGCAGCTCGGTCTACACATCGTGGCCAGCCTCCGACGCATTGCGGTCGGTCTGGCATGGGCCGTCGTGCTCGGCGTGCCGCTCGGCTTCCTGATCGGCCGTGTCCGTTGGCTGGACAAGGCGCTGACACCGTCGCTGCAGTTCCTGCGCATGGTATCGCCGTTGTCATGGATGCCGATTGCCGTGATGTCGCTCGGCGTCGGCGATCCGGCGGTGTATTTCCTGCTGGCCTTCGCCGCGCTGTGGCCGCTGGTCATGAGCACGGCCGCAGGCGTCACGCACATCGACCGGCGTTGGGTGCAATTGGGCGAGAGCCTCGCGGCGACGCGCTGGGAGATGCTATGGCACGTCTACGTCCCCGGCATCGCAGCGCATGTGCTGACCGGCGTGCGGCTCGCCATCGGCATTCTCTGGATTGTGCTGGTGCCGGCAGAGATGCTCGGCGTCAACGCGGGACTCGGCTATCTGATCCTCGACACGCGCGATCGCCTCGCCTATTCGGAACTGACGGCCGTCATTCTCGTGATTGGCGTACTCGGCTTCGCGCTCGACTGGGTGGCGCGGTTCGTCTACCGCCGTTTCAGCGGCGCCATGCAGGACGAGTGAGTCGATGCCGTCAGGCCCGTTACAAGTCAGGCCCGTTACAATAGCGGCCTGAATTCACGATGCCTGACGGAGAACGCATCATCGAGCTAGAACGTTTACTGCAATCGCAAGGCTTCGGCAGTCGCAAGATGTGCCGCAAGCTGATCGCGACCGGCGCTTTCGCCATCGACGGCGTGGTGCATGACAACCCTCGCGAAACGGTCGATCCGACCGGGCTGCAATTCACCCTCGACGGTGAACCGTGGGAATACCGCGAACACGTCTACGTGTTGCTCAACAAGCCGGAAGGCTTCGAATGCTCCACGAGTCCGACGCACCACGAAGGCGTGCATTCGCTGTTGCCCCTGCCGCTCGCCGTGCGCGGCGTGCAACCGGCGGGGCGTCTCGATCAGGACACGACCGGCATGCTGCTGCTCTCTGACGACGGCCCGTTCCTGCACGCCATGATGTCGCCGCGCCGCCACGTACCCAAACGGTATCTGGCCACGACCAAACATCCGGTCACCGAGGAAATGCTGCAGGCATTGCGCGATGGCGTATTGCTTCGCGACGAAACCGAACCGCTCGCCGCCACGGACGTCATGAGTCCGTCGTCCCACGAGATCGCGCTGACGATCACGCAAGGCAAATACCATCAGGTCAAACGGATGGTCGCGGCAGCGGGCAATCGGGTGGAGGGTTTGGTGAGAACCGCCATCGGCGGCCTGCCGATGGGGAATCTTGCGCTGGGCGAGTGGCGCTATCTGTCACCGGACGAATTGCTGTCACTGCCCTACGAAGCCGTCACACCGAAGAAATAGGCGTCAGTTCTGCTTGCCCTCAAGCAGGAACTGCGCGCCCTTGTCCTGTCCGAGCGTCTTGACCAGATACGGCAGCGTCGTCTTCAGGGTGTCTTGCAGCATATACGGCGGGTTCACGATGAACATGCCGCTCCCGTGCAGGCCAAGGCCACCGGGTACCGGGTTGCAGACGGTCAGCGCCGCGTGCACCCAGTTCTTGATCGGCTGCCCATTGATCGTCAGACGCTTCATCCGCTCGGGCAGTTGCGACGCCTCACGGCGCTGCACCAGCGGATACCACACGGCGTACATCCCCGTCGGGAATCTGTCGAGACCTTCCTGCACCGTCTGCGTGGCGCGGGTGTAGTCGCGCTTGTCCTCGTACGAGGGGTCGATGAGCGTAAACGCGCGGCGCGAGGCCGGCGGCAGAATCGTCTTGAGCCCGGCAAAACCATCGGCACCGAAAATCATCGTGCGACGTGCAACGTCGCGCCCCTGCGCTTCGAAGTTCTCGCGCAGCACATCCTGCTCGGTCGGGTGCATCTCGAACAGGCGCAGACGGTCACGGTCGCCCAGCAGTTGCAGGGCGAAGTAAGGCGATCCCGGGTAGTAACGCAGATTGCCGTCGGGGTTGAATTCGCGCACTAGCGCGACATAGTCGGCAAGCGACGGCGGCAGATCGTTGCGCGTCCAGAGACGGCCAATGCCGGTCGCGTACTCGCCCGTCTTGTCGGCCCATTTGCCGTCGAGCGCGTAGCCGCCTGCGCCCGCATGCGTATCGATGTACCAGAACGCCGTGTCCTTCTGGCGCATGTAATCGATGCATTCAACGGCAATGAAGTGTTTCAGTACGTCGGCGTGGTTGCCGGCGTGGAAGGCATGGCGGTAGCTGAACATTAGGCAGATCCTGATTCGTCAGGCGGGATTGTAGCCGACGACGCCCCTGCACGGCGTTTCCGGCCCGGTGTCATGCGCAACGGACCGGCGGCAGCCACATGCGATTTGACCGCCTTGTGGCGCGGACACGCCACCAGATGGTCGTTTACCATGCCCGCCGCCTGCATGAACGAGTAGCAGATCGTCGAGCCCACGAACGTGAATCCTGCCTTCTTCAAGGCCTTGCTCATGGCATCCGAGACGGCGGTGCTCGCAGGTACCTCGCTGAGCGACGTCCAGCGGTTCTGCAACGGCTCGCCACCGACGAATTGCCAGACGAAATCGCTGAATCGCGTGCCCGCCGCTTCCATCGCGAGATACGCGCGGGCCCCCTTGATCACGCCATTGACCTTGAGACGGTTGCGCACGATACCCGCGTCCGCCAGCAGTCGCGCCTCGTCGTCCGGGCCGTATGCGGCGATACGCACGGGGTCGAAATTGTCGAACGCGTTGCGGTAGTTGTCGCGCTTTTTCAGGATGGTCGCCCAGGACAATCCTGCCTGCGCGCCTTCGAGCATCAGCAGCTCGAACAACTCGCGCGAATCGCGCAGGGGCACCCCCCACTCTTCATCGTGGTACCGGCGGTATTGCTCGAAGCCTTCGCTCCATGGACAGCGTTCCATTTGCCCCTCGATAGATGCGTTCGCACGCCAACGCGGCGAACCGATGCAGACGAATGGGACAAGTTTGCCAGCAATTGGCGGCGAAGCGAAACGACTTGCCGTGCGTCGTGGGAATTTGCGCCATACGGCAATGCCGATACGGAATTTTCCGGGCACTCGCCAGACTTCACCCAGACTTCACCCAGGCTTCGCTGGCATGCGACGCAACCCGGACCTACCGGTGCGCCGCCGCGACAACGCGATGGTGGACGCCAGCGCGCCGTCCACCATCGCGCCATCGGACGCTTGCGCCTTCACGCCTTCGGGCCTTCGGGCCTTTGCGCTCCGTCCGTCATCAGACCATCAGCTGACCGCCGTTGACCTCGATGATCTGGCCCGTGACATAGCTCGCGAGCGTCTCCGACGCGAGATAAAGGAACGCGCCCGAGCACTCGTCCGGATCGCCCAGACGCCCCATCGGAATGCTCTGGCGGAACGCGTCGATCTGCGCCTCGGTGCTGAACTGTTCGTGGAACGGCGTCATGATGACACCCGGCGACACGGCATTCACGCGAATGCGATCGGGCATCAGTTCCTTGGCCATCCCCCGCGTGAGCGTGCTCACGAAGCCCTTCGACGCCGCATAGATCAGCGCGCCCGGCCCGCCGCCATGACGCGCCGCGATCGACGTCACGTTGACGATCGCCCCGCCGCCCTGCTTGCGCATCGCAGGGACCACGGCGCGCGAGAAAGCCACGACCGAGCGGGCATTGACGTTGATCACGTCGTCGAAATACGCATCCGACACTTCCGTAAACGGCGTGCGCTTGACCAGGCTGCCCGCGTTGTTGATGAGCACATCGATACGCCCGAAACCGTCGAGTACGTGCGCCACCGCGGCGTCGACCGCGCCCGTGTCGGCAACGTCGGCGGCCACCGTCATCGCCTTGACACCGCAGGCACGCACGGCGTCGGCCACCGCCTCCGCCTTGTCCGCCGAACGGTTGTAATGCACGGCGACATTCGCCCCTTGCGCGGCGAAGGCCTTGGCCGCCGCCGCGCCAATGCCCGTGCTCGCGCCGGTAATGAGGACGAATTTGCCTTTCAGATCTTCCATGTTGAATCGCTCCAGAGACTGTCGATACCACTACGGCGAACGACGAACCCGTCACCGTACCGCACGGATATGAAGGAAATCTGGCAGAGGCTCAATCGAGCCAGCGCGTGTCGTACGCCACGACTTCCTGCGTCTGCTCGCCGAGCCCGTCGATGCCGAGGGTCATCACGTCGCCCGGCTTGAGGAAGACCGGCGGCTTCTGGCCCATGCCCACGCCCGGCGGCGTGCCGGTCGTCACCAGATCACCCGGCTTGAGCGTGGTGAACTGGCTCAGGTAATGCACGAGATACGCGACGTTGAAGATCATCGTGGACGTATTGCCCGTCTGACGCCGCACACCGTTCACATCGAGCCACATGCCGAGTTGCTGCGGATCGCGAATCTCGTCGGTCGTCACGAGCCACGGGCCGACGGGGCCGAACGTGTCGAAGCCCTTGCCCTTGTCCCACGTGCCACCGCGCTCGATCTGGTACTCGCGCTCGGACACGTCGTTCACCACGCAATAGCCGGCCACGTAATCGAGGGCGCGTTCCAGCGGCACGTAACGCGCCGTCGTGCCGATCACGAAGCCCAGCTCGACTTCCCAATCGCCTTTGACCGAGCCCTTGGGCAACACCACGCGGTCGTTCGGGCCATTCAGGCAGTTCTCCCACTTCGTGAAGAGCACCGGCTCCGACGGCACCGCCAGCCCCGCTTCGGCCGCGTGATCGCTATAGTTCAAACCGACGGCAAGAAACTTGCCCAACCCCGAGAACGGCACGCCCAGGCGTCCCGGCGACGCCACCACGGGCAACGCTTTCACGTCGAGCGCACGCAGCGCCGCCAGCCCTTGAGGACTCAGGGTCTCCGGCGTAATGTCGGCGAGCACATTCGACAGGTCTCGCACCTGAGCGTCGGCATCGAGCAAACCCGGCTTTTCCTGGCCCTTCGGGCCGTAACGCAGCAGTTTCAAAGCAATTCTCCTTGCGAAATCAATTGGACCAGCCGCCATCGATCAGATGGATGGCGCCGGTGGTGAAAGCAGATTCGTCAGAACCCAGATAGACGGCAAGCGCGGCGATCTCCTCTGGCGCGCCAAGACGCCCCATAGGCTGACGTGCCACGAATTGTTCGCGCACCGCCGCAAGCGTCGTACCGGCGGCCCCTGCCTGCGCGGCGATGCGCTCGCGCAACGACGGCGACTCGACCGTTCCCGGACAGATGGCATTGCAACGAATGCCGCGCGCCACGAAGTCGGCGGCAATCGATTTCGTCAATCCGATCACGGCCGCTTTCGTCGTGCCGTAGGCGAAGCGATTGGGCACGCCCTTCACGCTCGACGCCGCAGACGACATGTTGATGATCGCCCCACCGCCATTGGCCAGCATCGCGGGCAGGAAGGCGCGCGCCGTCCGGTACATGCTCTTGACGTTCAGATCGAACGAGAAGTCCCACGCCGCTTCGTCGCACTCGAGGATCGAACCGTGGTGAACGTATCCTGCGCAGTTGAACAACACGTCGACGACGCCAAGCTCATGCGCAAGCGACGTGACCGCCGCACGATCCGTGACGTCGAGTTCTCGGCGGATCAGATTGGCATGCTCGTCAAGCTCCGAGAGCGCCTGTGCGTTGAGATCGGTCGCGATCACGCGCGCGCCTTCGCGCAAATATGCCTCGACGCTCGCGCGGCCGATGCCTTGCGCGGCAGCAGTAATGACGGCGGTCTTGCCCGCCAGCCGGCCTGTCATGGGTGTCTCCTCCTGGGCCTGTCGATGTTGTGGGTTGCCCGGTGATATGGAAGTCGGAATGTCGCCGTTCAGGTGCCGGCAAGGGCGGCAGCGTCGGTAGCCGGTGCCGGTCCGTCGGCCGACGCCGAGTAAGCGTCGCGAACCCGGCACAGATGCCGTTGCATTGCGTTCGCAGCCTGCTCCGGATCACGCGCATCGAGCGCCGCGACAATGTGGCGGTGGTCCTCGAGACTGCGTTCGAGCACCCCCGGCACCCGAGACGTCACACCCCGACTCTTCTTGCCAAGCAGGTAAAGACTGTTCGCGATGCTCTGCAGGAACGGGTTTGCGCACGCGTCGATGATCGTCTCGTGAAAGGCCATGTCGGCCGCGGAGAACGTCTGCGGATCGCCAAGCAACGCCTGTTCGTCATCGACCAGCGCGTGCAGCCGGGCGAGATCCGCATCGCTCATCTGCGTGGCAGCGAGCGCAGCGACGCCGGGCTCGATGACGAGTCGCGCGTCGAACAGCGCTTCGAGCGTGCCCGCATTGAGCTCGATCACCATTTCGAGCGGCTCGAGCAACTCGCGCATCTCGAGCGAGCCCACGAACGTGCCCTCGCCCTGCCGGATGCGCAGCAATCCCAGCAAAGCCAACCCTCGGATGGCTTCGCGCACGGCCGGGCGCCCGACACCCAGCATGCTCGCGAGATCGCGCTCGGGCGGCAGTTGCTGCCCGGGTTTGAGCAGGCCGGTGCGAATCATCGTGAGCAGGCGCTGAGCGACTTGCTCCGACACGGAAACCTGAACGATGGGATCGAAGGACATGGGATCGACGAGACGCATGCGCCACCACATACCGGTGGCGTTCAGTGGTAAGACCAATGAACGCAACACTACGCTCCCAACGTATGGCATGTCAACGGCACAGCGGCGCCTGCCGCACCGTTCGTCCTATGGAATTTCGCAGCGAATCGGCACTCGGAGTCAAAAGCACGCTCGCGGCAAATCGTTTGCCCATGCGCCTTTCGGCATCCCTTCATTGCGCTTGCCTGCCGACGGCGTGTCCACGTCTTTGTGTTGTCTGGGGGGGATTTTTCTGCGACCATGACTCGCCGCCCCGTCATTCTCATCGGGGCAACGTTCCCGCCGTCGCCTGATCTGCTGTATCTCGCGCCACACCCGTTTCCCGAATTCTGGAGTCTCCGACGATGTCCTCCTCAAAGACCGCCAAGCTGGGCCACTGGACCATGTACATGCCGCTTGTGGCCCTCGTTGTGCTTGCCATCGCCGGGTTCCTGCCCGAAGGTGCCGCCCTGACCGTCTGCGCGGCTGCGCTGGCCGGTGCCGTGTTCTCCGCCGTGCACCACGCCGAGACGGTCGCCCACAAAGTCGGCGAGCCGTTCGGTACGCTGGTGCTCGCGGTCGCGGTGACCATCATCGAAGTGGCGCTGATCGTCTCGGTCATGCTCTCCGGCGGCCCGGACAAGGCGGGGCTGGCACGCGACACGGTGTTCGCGGCCATCATGATCGTGTCGACCGGGATCGTCGGCTTATGTCTGCTGTTCGGTGGGGTGCGTCACCACACGCAGGGCTTTCACGTCGAAGGCGCGAGTGCCGCGCTGGCGGTGCTCTGCGCGCTGTCGGTCCTCACCCTGGTACTGCCCAACTACACAAGCTCGGTGCTCGGGCCGGGGCTCACCGAATCGCAACTGGCCTTCGAAGGCATGATCTCCCTCGTGCTGTATATGGTGTTCGTGTTCGTGCAGACGGTGAGCCATCGCGATTACTTCCTCGCCAAGGCACCGAGTGAAGAAGTCCACGTGCCGCCGCCGTCGCGCCGCACGGCCGTGCTCAGCCTCGGACTGCTGGTCGTGGCACTGTTGGCGGTGGTCGGCCTTGCCAAGAAGCTCTCGCCCGCCGTCGAACAGGCGGTCGCACAGGCAGGTGCACCGAAAGCGGTCGTGGGTATCGTGATTGCGGCATTGGTGCTGCTGCCGGAGGGATTGGCAGCCTTGCGTGCCGCGCGTGCCAACAAGATTCAGACGAGTTTGAATCTGGCACTGGGCTCGGCCCTGGCGAGTATCGGTCTGACGATCCCGACCGTGGCCGCCGTTTCGCTGTTGCTCGATCAGCAGATCGAACTCGGCCTTGCACCGAAGGAAACGGTGTTGCTGGCCGTCACGCTGCTCGTCGGGGTGATTACGCTGGGTACGGGGCGCACCACGGTGCTGCAAGGTGCCGTCCACCTGGTGCTCTTCGCGGCCTTTCTGTTCCTGGCAATCGTGCCCTGAACCCTTACCACGAGCCATGCGCCCGGGCCGACGCGTTGCGTCGTCGGCCAGACGCCGAAGCCCAGCGGCCGCTCAGGCCGTTCAAGCCTTCTTCTTGTCTTGCGTCGCGTTTTCGCTGACGGCCTGATCGGCATCGGCGGCGTTCGACTCGTCCGCAGGTGCGCCCAGCAATGCGCCGAGCAGCTTGCTGCCACCCGCAGTGCGCTTGCCTTGCGTGCCGACCTGTTTGCCGGTCGGCGGGCCACGACGCACACCGGCGTCGATCTTCAGGCCGCGGCGCTTCTGGATTTCAAATTTCGTTTGCGTCATGTTGCAGTCCGTTTGCAGTCGGTGATCGGCAGGCCTGCACGGCCCGCCGGGTCAGATTCCGTGATTCAGAGGTCGATGCCCAACGCCCCGTCGGCCGCGAGCGATCTCGCGAGCGCATGGGCGGCTTCGGTGGCGTCACTCGCCCAGCGATAAGCTTGCGGCGTGAGATGCGTGAGCGGCGGATCGAGCGTTTCGATGACGTCATCCACGTCACGCCAGCCGGTAAAGTGCACCACGCCGTGAAATTGTCCGTCCGGTGCGGGCGACGTCTCCGCCCAATAGTAGAAATTCTCTGCCAGCAGGCAGCCTTCGAAACCCATATCGCTCAATCGGAATCCCGCCAAATGGCGGAAAAGGCGGCATCGTAGCACGTCGCGTTGCGAGCGTCATATCGTCGCAAGGCAGTAGAATACGGCGACACAGCCCTACGACTCTTATTTTCGACACCACGATGTTCACCGGAATTGTTCAAGGCACGGCCACGCTGTCGTCCATCGAAGATCGCGACGGCATGCGCACGCTGGAACTCGCGTTTCCCGAAGGCTTCTGCGAAGATCTCACGCTCGGCGCCAGCGTCTCGGTCGACGGCGTGTGCCTGACGGTCACCCAACTACTCTCGCCCACGGCGGCGTCGTTCGACGTCATTCTCCAGAGCCTGAATGTCACCACGCTCGGCAGCTTCGGCACCGGCTCGCAGGTCAATGTCGAGCGCGCTGCCAAGGATGGCGCCGAAATCGGCGGCCATCCGCTCTCGGGGCATATCGATTTCTCGACCGAGATCATCAGTGTGCGCACGTCGGACACGAACCGCGTGCTGCGCATTGCGATTCCCGAAGCGTTCCGCAAGTATGTGTTCGCAAAGGGTTACATCGCGATCAACGGCGCGAGCCTCACCGTCTCGGAAGTCAACCGTCAGGAAGGCTGGTTCGAGGTGTGGCTGATCCCGGAAACGCGCCGCATGACGACGTTCGAAGCGAAACAGGCCGGCACCCGCGTGAATATCGAGATCGAACGCAGCACCCAGGTCGTGGTCGATACCGTGCGCGAAGCCGTGCAGGAAAGCCTGGGACGCCTGCAACCGGTGCTCGAAGCCTTGCTCAAGGAAAAGGGCCTCTCGCTCGACGACTTCGTCTCGGTGCCGCAATTGCCGACCGACGGCGGGCCGCATACCGCTGACAAACCGGCCGCGAAGGCCTGAGTCCGACGCTCATTACCGAAGGACAGACATGCAACTTGCCACCTGGAAGTTCCATGGCGGTCTCAGTGCGTCGCAAGGCGAATCAGAATTCTATGAAATCGGCCGTCCGGCAAGGAATTGCGGGCTCACTGAGACTCAGCCTGTCTCACCGTGGCTCACAATAAATGGGTAGCTAGGTGGGTAGCTAGGGCACGTATAATGCGCTGGCTACCCAACCTTCCCTATTCCCCATGGCCCGACAGTCCAATATCCTCGATGACGTCCAAATACGACGATGGGTCGCCAAAGGCGAGCCTGTGGCGAAGTCAGATGGAGACGGCCTGACATTCACCCTGTCGGCTGCGGGAACAGCCGCATGGGTGTTGCGCTACCGCATGGGGGCCGGGCGTCGAAAAGAAGTGACTCTGGGCAATTATCCAGACCTCACACTCGCCAATGCCCGCAAGGCAGCACGCGCACACCGAGTCGCGATCGACGAGGGCCGCGACCCAGCCGCAGAAAAGCAGTCGGCGAAGTCACGTTCGCTGGCAGCCTGGCAGGTGCGAACCCTTTGCGACGACTATGTCGAGAAGATCCTCGTCGCCCCCTTGGCCGACACAACAATCTACTACCGAAAGCACGATATCGAAGGCGCCCTGAAGACAAGGCTCGGCGCGATGGAGGTTCGCAACGTCACCCCGTCAGACATCGTGCACATGCTCGAGAGCTCCGGTCTCACTTGGACAGTAACGCGACGCCTGCTCACGTCTACGAAGCAGGTGTTCGCGCACGCGGTCGGCAAGCGGATGATCGACGTGAATCCGGCATCCGGAATCGACATTAAGGCAATTAAGGGCAAGCGGCCGCCGGTTCGAAAACGCATTATGTTGACCGAAGCAGAGCTGCGGGCCCTTCTGCCGACCATTGACGACACAATTGGACGGGCGAATGGCCTGATGTTCCGGCTGCTTCTCGCCACGTGCGTGCGTACACGCGAGCTCGCACGAGCCAAGGTCGTGGATATCGATTTCGACAGAGGGACTTGGCTCGTACAGTCTGAAAATGTGAAAACCAGAGAGGGATTTCTGGTGCCGGTCGCGCCGCAGGCCGCGGAATGGTTCCGGGAACTCGTGGCGCTCGCCGGAGACTCGCAATGGTTGCTGCCGGCGCGCACCGAGACTCGAAGACGCCGCTTAGGCGGTGACGCTCATGTAGGGCATACCACCTTGTGGGCAGCGTTTCAGCGAGCATTCCTTCGTAACGAAATGCCGGATGCGGTGCGAAGGTTCACCCCCCACGACACTCGAAGCACGGCCAAGGGCCACATGCGAAATATGGGGATCAGCAATGAAGTGTCCGAGCTGGCGCTCAATCACAAGATGCGCGGAATGGAAGCGATCTACGACGTGCGCGAAGAGATCCCAGAGAAGCGCAGTGCCATGGAACTCTGGGCTGCATTCGTCGATTCATGCACGACAGCGCAGCCTTGGAATGTAGTCGCATTCCAAGCGGCGTAACGGGGCGCCAAGAGCTGTGCTTTTATACAGAATCTTGTAATGGTTTACCACCAGCACCACGAGGGGGTGGCGTGCACGATCCGCGCAGCGTGAAAGCCACCTATGTCCCGCGGCGCGGGCTGAATGGACCCACTGTCTGAAGGTCCCCGGATAGGCACAATCACTAACAAGCGAAGTATTGCAATTGCGCGCGCGCAGCGAGAATATCTGCCGGACAAGCCGTAGGATTGGGGATGCTATGAAGGCGCGAGCAAGTTTGGGTGGCAAAGCAAGAGCCAAGAGCCTCACGGAAGAACAACGACGTGAAATTTCCAGAATCGGCGGCCTAGCCAGAACGGCGGGAATGTCCAAAAGTGAGAGAAGTGCGCTCGCTAGAATGGCCGCGCAAGTTCGATGGGCGAAGGTTCAGAAATGCGACTGAACGCCTTTTCTGAACGACCGTCGACTCGCTACGCAGTAGTGTGCGCGCCCACTATTCCGACACCGGGATGTAGGTTTTTGTGATGTGACTGGCGTCAGGCATCACAACCAGGCGTGCTTCGACTACCCGCGTGCCGTTGCGACGGGCGTGCACCGGCATTACGTAGACACAACCGAACACGCGCTGCACAACGGGAGCTGCATTTGGCTCAAACGGCCGCAACTGCATCGAAAGCAACCTATCGAGAATGAAGCCTCGAATGTCCTGCTCGGATGGTTCGGTAACGCCAATAGCTCGCGCAAACTCGTCGTGCGCAAACCGGCCAACGAGATCCACTGTCTCATCGAGATTAGCTTGAGCGGCGACTACCTTCATGTTTGCCTCTGCCAAGAAGTCAATGTCGAAATCCGCAGGGCTTGAGGGCGCACGTCCCTAGCGATCGTCGACCCATTCTTTAGCAAGCTTGGTAGCAAGTTCCAGTGCCCGCCTCTCTTCCGCGTTTATTGCGCCCCCAACCTGACATAGGCCATGGTCACGCATAAAACCGTCGGCAACCTTGAGAACTTCCGCGACACCGCGCCACGCACCACCAGGCGCCGGCATTGCAGTACAAACGATTCGGTACCCCTTATAAGGTAGCGACAACATCGTGGCCATCTTCACCAACTCCTCGCATAGTCAATGTCGGTAGGCCAGTCCTCTAGCTGTAGTGGCCCCTACTCGGCATTGGCATTCGCAATGACAGGGAATTCGGGCGCGTTAGGCACCCTTCCAGCTTGACGGTAAACAAACATAGAACATAAATCGCAAATCACAAGTGCTGTGTGTTTGAACAGCACTTGTGACAAATCACATCTCCTAGAAGACGGGACGCGCAGCAAAATCCTCGCTGGTACGCCAGCCGTCGCCCGTTTCGGCGAGTGTTCGAGGCGGAGTAGTCCTCATGGACTTCGTCCAGCGATTCACCGAGCGGCGCCGGTGTGCCGTAGTGCTCGCTGCACAACCTCCGGTCTGGTACGCGGTAGTTCGTGAACATGCGAAGCCCCCAGAAAATGCTTGACGATTCATTTCAGGAAACATATATTCCCACCAGGAAAACAAATTTCCCAAAAAAGGAAATCGAAATGGCTGAGCAATCGAATAATGCGACCTTCTCTACGGTGCTACTTCTTGTCCTGAAGGAGCTTCGACTTGAAGCTGGAATCCACCAGGGGCACGTCGCAGCACAGGCCGGCAAGACCCCCAGTGCCTGGACGAAAATTGAAAATGGTCAGTCGCCCCTTTCTGCCGACTCAATGTTCGGTGCATGTTCCGCATTGAGCGTACTGCCATCCTACGTGATGTCGCTCGTCGAGCGCGTCGTCCCAATTTTCAATCAGCACAACTGGTATTTTCAGACTCAAACCCTCGACGATGGCGAGGATGATCTGCTTCGCCTGATGTCTGCGTATTTCGGTAGCGAGGGTTACGACGCAATGAAGACGCGCCCGCACGAACGCGTGAGTATCCGTGCAGTCGCAGATCCATTCTCCCCAGCCAGCGTTCCCACTGTGATCCGCTATTGCACCGAACCACTCTACCGGGAGTGGTTTGATAATCACGCCGTGGCATACGTCCAACAACGCTTGAGCCAAGGCAAGGAAATGTGACCGAAAATGAAAAACGCCATTCGAGCGGCAACTCGAATGACGTCGGGTAAAAGGTGGTCAAACGCTCCTGACTACCTCTTGTGCAACTGCAACCGTAAGCGTTGCGCGTTGAAGTGTAGGCCAACTTTCATCGCGCATCAACAGTACAAGTTCAATCATCGGAGCATTCTGGAGTGAGGAACATGACTACCAGCGATGCACAGTACGACATCGTTTTCCGTCGTTTCCGTCGCACGAAGTCTGGTGCACTCCTTGATGCGCGTAAATTCGGCATCAAGGCGTGGCCAATCAAAGTGCCGCGGACGAAGTAAATCAGCCCTTCAATAGCTGCACCATCCGGCGACCATTCGGTCGCCGGTCTCATTGTCGAAACACTGCGTTTTTATACAGTATTCGTGCTAGTTTACCTCTCTCGAACCCACCCGAGGGAGGCTGCCATGCGAGATCCGTACACCACCAGATTCATTGTCGTCCCCTTTCGGAAGGGGGCTGGCGACGAGCTGTTGCCCGTTGAAGTCCGGCCAGCCAGCACGAGCGCCGGGGCGGTGCGCGTTGCTCATGGCATGCGCGAGCAGCATGTAGGTGTCGCCGCCTACGAGATCTCCGTCGACCCAGAGACGGTCGCGATGGATGCACCTACAGTGCTGTTCCAGCACGGACGGATTCCCGCACTCGATGAGCACGCGGCGGCGTAAGGTGTGGGTGCAGCATGCCGCTTCAATCACGCCCGTCGGATCTGACGATCGATCAACTGCGCAGCCTGTGGCTCACGAACAAGGATCCTGACTTACGCCGGGCCATTGAGGAAGTGGCGTTTCGGCGACAGGAAGCGGCACGCCGGGACAGGGTGCTGCTTGAGGTGGAGAGGCTATACGTGCTGATCCACCAAGCGTGGCGCGAAGAAGTCGGCGACACCCTGATCGCGTCGGAATGCCTTAAGGCGCTGCTCGGGCAGAATAAAGAGACGCGAGGCGAGTCACCGCGAATACCCGGCGCCCGGCCCCGGTGATCAGCCAAAAAGATAATTACTCATAGCTTTATCTGGCCTTTGATCCCTACTATTATCTTTTCTGATTTACCAATGAAGACAGAACAACGACCCGTCACCAAAAATTCCGGCTCGACCATCCGTCAGATATCCCCAGACGAAAGACGCGAGTTTGTCGCGTTAATACAGACTCAGTTTGATCGAATGGGCGATATCTCCTTAAATTCACTCTTTGAGTCGATCAAAACGCTTGTGCTCGCGCACGGCGCGGGAATGACTAGCGCTGCCGCGCTCGCTGGCATTTCCGGGAATGACCAGCCGGTCAGATCGGTAGCCTTTGCTGCACTCTTAATTTTCGCGATTGGATTGATTTCTGCAGCATTTGGCCTCTTCTTCAATTCAAAGCAAATTGCAGCAATGGCCGAAGGCATGAAGAATCGATTGAGCGACTTCTTGCAGGGCGAAGCAGGTCATATCTGGGTCACGGACGGGAAGCGCCCAGACGCGGCCGATCGGTGGGGTACCGCGTTTACGATTTCAGGATGGGGTTCCGCGATCATCTTCCTGATTGGCACAGCCTACCTCGGTTACGCTTTACGAAGCTTCTGGTTTTGATTTCGACTTGGGGATCCAGTGTGATGCACCGCCCAGGCGCACGCCCCAGTACATCAGCCACCGCCGCCACGTCGGCACGCACGTCACTGCAGACGCCTCGCGCAACACGCGGTCGGCCGTCTCGCGCGAGACCGGCTTCGTCGTGTAAAGCCAGTCGTGCACCACCGCGGCCTCATTCGAAGTCCCGCCGGTCAGCCAGTACACGATCGGCAGTCTCGGTACCGACGCGAGGTCGGTGACGAACCCGCGTGGCACCACGAAGGTCTCGTCGGCCACATCGGACTGATACACGAGCGCTCGCTTGAGCCGCCACCGGCCGTCATCGCATCCGGTGGCGTTCTCAATCACAAGCTTCGACAGGAAGCGGCTCATTTCACCGCCGTCGCCAGATCTTGCGGCCACGCGGCAATGGCGGCCGTCAGCAGGATCTGGGCCGTCGTCACACCCAGCACGATGCGATCCTGGTCCTGCAACGAAAGCGGCGATGCCTTCACCACGGTGATGAGCGCGGGAAGCCCTGCGCTCGCGAGCGTCTGAAGGTTCACGGCATCGACGCTCGAGCCCGCAGCGCACACGGCATTCACGACCGGCTGGGCATCAGCCAGCGCCTGCAGCGCGGCGTCGCTCATGCCGCTGACCTGCTGCAGCGAGGTGATGGCGACTTCGACCGGCGGACAGACACGGGCGGCCACTTGGGCCGGTGTGGGCACCGACTGCGTGGTCGTCGTGCAGGCTGCGAGGACGAGCGAGATCACGGCCGCGCACGCGGCCAGAATGGCAAAACGCTTCATGGTGATTTTATATGAACGCCTCCCGTTTGCGACGGTTTTTCGTATGCTCTGACTGCGACAGGATGGGTTGCAGCTTTATATCCGGGCTTGTTGCAGCCTGATACGCTGCGGCCCACCATGAAATCCGCTGACCCGCGCCTCATTTCCTTAACGAGCTCGAAGCTCATCCAACCATTCAGGTTTAGCGAGTCCCGGTCCGACCTGTCTTGTCATTGCATACGATTGCCAGCGCAACCTTTCGACGTGTCATCCTGTAAAAGTTGGTCTTTCTGCTACGCAGCACGCGCCTATCAAACCAGCTTCACGCTCACGTAACCCCTTTCGTATTGCCTGTCGTGCGCCAGAATCGCCCAGATCGTGCGGGCCATCCTGTTCGCTGATGCCACGACAGCTACATTCAGCGGCCGCCGTTTTTTGATTCCTTCGGCCCACGGCCCTGGCGCTTTCGCCAGACACAGCACGCTGCGCGCACCGTGGATCAACAGCTTGCGTAGATACATATCGCCTCGCTTACTGATTCCGTGCAGATTCACCTTGCCGCCTGTACCCGTTTGCCTCGGGACCAATCCAATCCAGGCCGCGAATTCACGCCCAGATTTGAACGTCTTCGCATCGCCCATCGTCGCAACAGCCGCCGTTGCCGTCAGCAGACCAACGCCCGGTATCGCCGCAATCGCTTTGCAGGCTTTGTCCTCTCTCATCCACGTCTGCAGACGTCGTTCGATGCCGGCAATCTGTTTATCCAGCTCCGCCAGCCCGTTCCATTGCTCGCGCAACGTGTCGATCAGAATCGCCGGCAGACGATCGACCAGTCGTTCCAGTACGACCGGTATCGCCTTGTCCAGCGCAGCCCGGCCTTTGCCCGTCACTTCGCCGTACTCGGTAAGCAGGCCGCGCAGGCCGTTGATCTGCATCGTCCGGAACTTCACCAACTGTTCGCGCATCCGGTGCAGTCCCAGCACCGCCTGCTGCGTTTCCGTCTTTACCGCAACCGATTTGCCTGCATGCTGCACGGCTAGCCAGATGGCTTTCGCATCGGCTGCGTCGTTCTTGTTGCTCATCACGAACGCCTTGACGAACTTCCCCGGCATCAGCTTCACCTCGTGGCCCATCGCCGTGAGCTTGCGGGCCCAGTGCTGCGAACCGCCACAGGCTTCCATGCCGATCACGCACGGTGCCAGATTTGCGAAGTGTTCAAGAAATGCAGCACGCTTTACCGGTTTATTTACGATCTCGCCCGTCTCTGCGTCGATGTAATGGAGCTGCATCACGTTCTTTGCAATGTCCACACCCACTGTCGTATGCTTCATTTCGGAGCCTCCGGTTTGCCAGGAAAACCTCTATGGTCTTCCATCTGGGCACTCTGATGCCGTTGGCCCGTGAGGCTCCGCCTTCGCCTTCTTTGCTGCCGGCTCCCACCGTTCACGGGTGGGAGGCGTTCATATCATTTCCTTACGGGGTGGAGAACTTGATGGCAGCGGCGGCCGCGTTGGCGACGGCCGACGAGATGCTGGAAGCAATGCCGCCACCGGCCGTGATCGGCGCACTGGCCGACACGCCGGTCTCGGCGAAATCGAGGGTGAATCCCTCGGGGGTATTGGTCACGCGCACGGTAACGGCGCCGACATCCTTGCTGCTTGAGACAGATGCCTGGCAGCAGACCAGCCGGCCGGCCGCGTCATAGAACGGACGGACTTCGTAGCGCGCGTTGCCCGCGCACGCGGCCAGCAGCAGACCAACCACGCATGCGAGAGCGACGCGGATCACTGGGGTGTGCCGGCGGTGGGCGCCGTGCCCTGCCCCTTGGCGACGGCACCGGCATGCACAACGCCGAGCGCGGCCAGCGCGGCACCGATCGCAGCGATGAAGCCTTCGACCGGCGTCTTACCGAACCAGGCGAACAGCCCCCAAACCGCGAGCAGCCCGCCGTAGCACAGCACCTTCGTGAGAGTGTTCATTTCGTCGTGTCCTTTTCGTGGTGGTGGATGAACTCGTCGGGCGTGAACTGGTAGCCGTCGACGGCGTACTTCTGCGCGACGAGCAGCGGGAACGGCAGCATGTGAATGCCCTCGCCCTTCCCCGTGTGGTGCTCTTTGCACAGCAGCATCCCGTTGACGGTCATGTCATCGACGAACCGATACGGGTCGAACGGCTGGGCGGCCAGAAAGCCATCCCAATCGAATGCCTGCGCGATCGGGCCCCACACGCCGGCGCGACAGTCTTCGGCCAATCGCGGCCAGTCGATCATGTTGGCGGTGCTGCGTTCGATCGGATGGTGATGTGCCTCGAGCGGGTGCCCGCTGTCCTGCTCGGTACCGCCGCAGACGAAGCACCTGCCGCCCTCACGTTCGATCAGGGCCAGGCGTGTGTGCGTGAACAGCGGCGTCGTGACGCGCGGGTCGTGGCCGGGCAGCAGCACGTCGACGGTCAGCGTCTCTCGCTCTTCGTGGGTGTCTGTCACCGACATGGCTCACCCTCTATCGCCGCGCATGAAACCGCCGGCCCGGCGCTTGAGCTGCAGTTCGATGAACTGCGCCCCGACCGTGCCCAGCACACTTCCGATGCCGAGCAATGCCAACGGCGGAATGTCCGGGATCTGGATCAGCACCACGCCGGCGATCATTGTTGTGGTCGCCCCCAATATCGTGCGGCCAGCGATGACGCGCGTCGTCAACACTTCATCGCTCACCAGAAGTTTCCCGAGTCCCATAGCAGCTCCCAACACAAGCAGGCCGATAACCGTCCAGAGTGTTTTGTGGTCTTCCATCAATGGTTCCCCGGTTACAAAGCAATGACGCCGCCCGCGCGCCGATAGGCGTCGAGCAGAGAGTCGAGCGTGTTTTCATGTTGGCCATAGCCGGCACCGGGCAGGCTCGCCCAGATGTTTCGGCACTTGGCGAAGGCAGCCGCAATGCGGCCGGCCAGAATGTCGGGCATGGCGCCCTGTTCCTTGATCTGCCGTAGAGCGATCAGGTCCTGGCTGCGCGGCGAGAAGTCCGTCAGGCGCAGTAACGGGCGGTACGCATCGAAGTAACGCGCGAGCAGTTGGTAGCGCCCCGCCGCCGTCGACTGCAGCGGCTCGCCGTTGACCATACGCGGCGCGCCGTTCTTGTCTCGGATCGTGACAAGGATGCGCGGGTGATCCTGATAGCTGGTGAAGAGCGTCGGCCGCTGCGGCGTGCCGCCGACGATGACGTCGTAGCCGTCGTCGGAATTGGCCAGCCCGACGGCGGTGTGTTCGCTCACCGCAAGCGTGTCGAGAAAGGCGAGCGCGTTCCTGCCGCCCGCTGTGGCAGCATCAATTCGTGGCATGGGATTCTCAGAAAAAGAAAAAACCACCCGAAGGTGGCCGTGTTGTAGAGCAGCATCCGATGCATTGACTCATCGCCGTCGCGTAGACGACGGGGCGTCACTCTTGAGGAGGTGCGGGCCAGAGCGACTGTGAGAATGAATCCAGCCGATTCCGCAAAAACTCTCGATACCGAGGATCCGAGGTTTCAATCTCGACAACATGTGGATGCCCCTCTTCGGGAGGCTGGCTCGCGTAAAGCGCAATTGGGGTCACCTGGTCATCACTGTCATATTCGATAAACACGTTCATGATCCATCCCCTTTAGAAGTCGTAACCGGAAACATTCATCGAAATCGCCGGCGTGCCACTACCGCCGCCCTTCCAGTAGAGAGTTTGGGCAGTGACGATAGGCAATGAGCCGGTACTCGCGAGCGTATTGCCCGTGCCCGGGACAAAGGAACCCGAGACGTAAATCACGCCGAATTCTGCAGATGCGCCGCTGAACTGGATGCTTGAAGCGCTATTAGCGGTTGTGTTCCCGAGGAGTCCAGTGACATATGCCCTCTTTGCGTTGAGCGGAGCGGCAGCAGCAATCGAGAATGAGGTATAGGCCGCCTGGTATGCAGTGGCACTCATTACGGCAATTCCTGCGGTGTCGACGTGCCGATCCTTGACCGAAACCGGGCTGAACTGGCCGGACGCGTTCGTCGGCACGGTAGCAACCAATGCTGACGCCGTGAACCCCGCCGGGGCGGCTGCACCGGCGTAGATTTCCGGCGCCACCACGGACGTGCAATTCACGATGCGTCGCAGCGTTGCCTGCGTCGTGGGATTGAACAGCCGGTAGCACGCCACGAAGCCGTTCGTCGGCGCACTGCCCGTGTCCATGTCAGTCGCAAGGTTGAACGTGTCATTCACGTTCGCGAGGGCATAGCGCAACCCGCCCAGTGCCGTTTCGACGATCAGCTCGTCGGCCGTGTATGTCGCGGTGCTCGAAGCAACCGTGACGACCATCCGCGCGTTTCGGGACATGCCAACGACGCCAACGGACTGGCCGACAAGGGTGTAGCGCACATCGCCGCTTGCCTGGCTGATCTTCTGCGTGAGCGTCTCGTTCAGGATCGGCGCACCGGCGTACGGGGTGATATTGCCCGCCGTGATCGTCGACTGACCGTTTGCGACCGTCACGACCCATAATCCCGTCCACCCGGCGTCCGGCACGGGCGTGACTTGGGTTCCCGTTGCGGCTGCGATACCGGCCTTCGGCTGAATGGCCACGACGCCTTTGCGGAACGTGTTGCTGGTCTGGCCGGTGTTGTTCGGCCCCTGCCACGGCTGCGACGGGTTCGACGAGTTGTAGAACTGCAGCACCACCGGCGCCGCACTACCAGTCGTCGGGTCAAGACTGACGTCAAGATCCTGATACTGGACCTGAATCAGGTAGTTGATGGCCTGTCCGCCCGTCGGCGGCGGTGCACACGAAACAAGCACCGGATCGAGCGAAATGCCTTGCTTGATGATCTGATGCGTGGTGTCGGCCGGCAGCGTACCGTAGGCCGTCGCCTCAAGCGGCCCAAGCGCATAGATCTCGCCGGCCCCGATCGTCACCTGCAACGATGCCGGCGAAGTCGGGGTGCACGGCAACCCGTTCGCGATCGGCGACGTGCCGAGCACTGCGGCGGCCAGCTTTCCCAGCGCCACCATATTGTCCTGCGCCGGCTTCGTAAAGAACCACTCGTAGATGGACTGCCCGATTTGGGTGATAACTCGATTCAAGGATTGCCCCCGAAATGAAAAAAGGCCGCATACAGCGGCCCGGGTTGTCGGAACGGTTCTCGGTGGCTACTGAATGGCAAGCCACATGACGGTGCCCACAGGCTTGACCGCGTTCACCGCCGCGTAGATGTCAGCGTCGGAAGCCGATGTGTTGGTGTACGTGCCCGAGTTGGTGTAAGAAGCCGCCAGTGGCGTGTTCAGCGCGGACCGCGATGGCGCTTGGCAATACGCTGCGCCAGCGCTGCCGCCAGTAGCTGCCGGGCGAAATGCCGTGATCATCGCCGTGTACGGCACCGCCAGCGACCCCATGCGGGCGACGCCGCAGTAACCCGCAGAGGTCGGCGAGTTGAGCGCGCCCGTGTCCTTCGGCCGGCTCGGCTCGAAAATTATCGGTGCCCGTCCCGTGACGTCTCTGATCACCTGGACCATTGCCGGCCTGGTGCCCTTGCCTCGCAGCAAGTTGATCACGATCCGGATTCGGAAGGAGTCGTCGGACTGCCCGGGCTCGCGCAGCAGCGCAGGACCGAAAAAATCCCACGCAATCATGTCGAGCCACCCGTCCGTGGCCGTAGCGATACGCGTCTGCAACTTCGCGTATGCCCACAACGAGTAGACGAAGCTCAGGCCATAGGCAATGCCGTTCAGCAACGCGTCAAGGATCAGCGCAACACCCGGGAACCAACTGTTGGGCAGCAACGCACGAACGCGCTGGAACATGTCCTGTTGATCGCCAATCATCACGTCACCTGTACCGTGCCGGCCTTGATCGTCTGCTGCGACGTCGCGGTCAGATCTGACGTGCCACCGTTGAGCGTCACGCCGGTGACGTTCGTCACCCCATCTGAGGCGGCGTACGCGATCTGCGCCAGACGCGTGTAGCTGAGCGACACCCCCAGCCCCAGCGAGTTGATGTAGTTCTGGATGGCAGCGGTCACAAGCGCCACCGTCGCAGCGTGGTCGTACCCGACGGCCGTCGAGATGATCATGACCACATTGGCCGTGACAGTGTTCGGACCGAAGACACCGTAGGTGACGGACAACGGGCGAACGTCTTCGATCGCGTTCGCGGCAGACGCCAGCAGTGTCTCCGACGGCGCCCCCGTTCCATCATCCACGATCACGTAGAAAAATCCCGGTTGCCAAAGGCCGCTGCGCTGCTGGTTCTCGGTGACTGTCGCGCTCACGTTCTGTTGCAGCGACAGCACCGCGTATAGAACCGCCGCCTTCGTGGCCTTCGACAGACTGTTGATGTACGCGATGAATCGCGTGCGCAAGGAAGGATCAGATTCAGCGTCCGCGCCATTGAGAAACGCCGCCGCATTGGTAACCGTATCGATGCCCGGCATCCCCTGAACAATCGTGTTCGCGGCGCCAGTGACAATGTTCCCGCCCGTGCCCGGCGTCTGTGCTAGCACGGGCACCGTCACCGCCTGGACACCGGCGGCCAGCACATAGCCGCCTTGCGTCGAGTCATAGGCAAGATTCGTCGCGTCGAGGGTCACCGCGAACGTCTGTGTGCCGTCGCCCGTCTGAACGAGAGCATCGACGGGAACCAGGCCGTTCAATGTGGGCGTGAAGCGCGCGAACGTCACCAGCCCGCTCGCCGCAACCGCAGGTATCCGCGTCACGCCGAAATCAGCCATCCACGTGTCGAGGTCGGAACCGCTCGAAGTTGCTGCCCGGGTGATGACGAGCAACTGCAAAATCAGTGATTGCAGCCACAGTGCGACCGAGGCGGTGGCTTCCACCACCGCGCGAAGCGTCGACCCGATTGTCAGGTCGATGAGCGTCGATGCCGAACCCTGGATTGCCGTCACCTGCTCGCGCACGAGCGTCACGAAGTCTTTCGTGGAAATGGTCATTGATTCACGTTGAAACTGAGGGTGGCGGGCTGACCGGTCTGCCGGTCGGTGTATCGAATCGAGACGCTGACGCCATTCGCGATTTTCAGCACGTCGATCACCGGGGCCGGCTGACGCGCGACTGCGTTTTCTCTAAGGATCTGGCCGCGAATCTTGGCCCGGATACGACCGACGTCCACCGTTCGCCCTACTTCGCGCGGCAGGCCGGCGCCGTAGTCCAAATGGAAGATGTAATCGCCGGGTTCAGGCGGCGTACCCCCGACGGCAGGCCCAAGCGGGTTGGTCATCAGCCGGCGCAGAATGCGCTGCTGGGTCAGGTTTGCGCCATCGACAGGCAGCAGATCCCCGGAGGCTGAGACCATCAGGTCAGAGCCCCACATGTGATTCAAATCGCTCATCAGGAAGCCTTGACGGTCGACGTCATGTGCGCCGAGTTCATTTGCTGGTTCGGCGCTGCGGTTACGGACCCGGTTTCGTTGTGGGTATGACCGTTGAACAACGCCATGAACGCCGAAGTGACGATCGAAAGAAGTGACTGGCCTGCCGCGCCGAGATTGATGGCCGGTGCAGTAACGTTCGCCTGTCCACCCGCCTGCACATTCACGTTTCCGGTTGCTTGGATCATGATCGTCGGCGCGGTCGCGTCGATTTCCACCTGGCTGTTGATAGCGACCTTGCCGTCATTCGTCATTTTCATGAACGCGCCGGACTTGTGGACCATCCAGTACTCGCCGGACGGCACCGGCATCGGCTGATCGACATCGTTGAAGAAGCGGGCGACGATCTTCGGCGTCTCGGCGTTGCCCTGGATGAAATCGACCTGCACCGCATCGCCAATCGACGGCGCGAACACAACGCCCCACCCCGCGCCAACGGCCGCCGCCGCGAGTTGAATCCAACCGGTCTCCGTCTCTTCTTCAGGCTGCAGGCGCACTTTTACAGCGTGCGCGTCCGGGTCGTAACTGCTGATCGTCCCGTCGCGCGATTCCGAGCGCGTGCCGGCATTCATCTGCGCTAACCCGCGCATCGCGTTCGCAAGCGCGTGAGGGTTCATAGGGTCACCGTCGAATCAGGGGCATGGTTCTTCGCGTTCACGGACATCACATACCCGTCCGACATGTTCATGCTCATCCGTCGCACTACGCTATCCGGGAAATATCGTTGATCCCAATCAGTGTCTGTACCGGCGACCTCGATCATCGTCGTCACACGAAGCAGCGGATCGGCTGGCATGCGCGCAACCAGTTTCATCTCATGAGCAATGAGTTCATCGTAGATCTTCTGGGCTCGCTGCAACGCCTGTTCCTGCGTGAGACCCGGGATCGTGTAGCTGAAGATCTGAGCGCCGCCGAACGGCTTGGCTTTCCCGGCCTGTGTCGTCTTGGCCTTGCTCGGATATGAGACGGTGAAGCCCTTCTTTTGCTTTGCGTTCCACGTCCGGACGACCACCTGGATGCCGCGAGATACGGTCAGCGCGCGCGTGAACTTCAAGTCGACGGCGTTCGCTTCCGGGTAGCCCCTGCTGTCGTCCGGCGGCGACCACTGGATCAGGTACGGCGTCGATTCGGGGTCGGTCTTCGGCCCGAAGTGCAGCTCCCTCCCGCTGACGTACACGACGAAACCCTCGATGTGGGCCAAATACGTGAGCACGTCCCACTCGCTGCGCTGGTCGGTCAAATTCACGTGATCGATCTCGTAGTACTTGCCGACCTTGTTGCTCGTCGCCGTCACTACCGGCGTCAGGCCGTGGCGTCTGGCAAGTTGCGTGGCGATTTGCGACGCGGTCAGGTTCGGCCACTTCTCGGTCGTCTTCGCGTCGATGAATACCGACGTGAGATCACGACCGACGAGTTCGATGGTCCCTGCAACGATGTCGAAATCGATGTCGTCGACACGGCCGTACAGCTCGCTGGTCAGGTCCGTCAGGCTGTAACGCTCCGGGTCATCGGGATAGCCGCCAAACAGTTCGACCAACATGTCGGCTTGCGCGGAGAACCACCGTTTGTCACGATCCGGCGGCAACCTGTCGACGATGAACGTCACGCGGAACGTGTCGGCCGAATAGTAGCTGTTGGATTCCGCCTCCCAACCGACCCATCCCGTGATCAGCGTATCGTTGAGCTTCACCGCCCCGCGCGGTCGGCTGGCGACTGGCGCCAGCGGCACTGGGTTGATGCTACGCATTGAACACTCCACCGGTCGGCACGTTGTACGGCGGGATCTTCACCGAGTTCACGCCCATCAAGGTCGGATCAGTGATGCCGTTCGCCGCCGCGATCGTCGTCCAGCCCATTGCGTCGCCATACTCGTTCGCCGCCACGCGGTACAAGTTGCCGCCGGCGAGCGCGACGCTTTTCGTTCCTGCATTGATCGTTCCGAGGTTCGTCCCAAGCCGACCAGCCACCGTATTGAGTTGGACCAGCACGGGCAACTGCGTGGCGGCCGTCACTTGGCGGGTCAACCGGCTGATGTTCTGGGAAATCGGATTGTTCGGCAGGATCCCGCCCAGCGTGGTGACGTTCAGCAGCGTGTTGTTCGTCGACGCGATCAACGTCTGCACGCGCGAGCGCACTGCGTTGAGCGGCTGCAGCACGCCGTTGATCGTGCTTTGCGCTGCTTTCGCAAAGCTCGACACGGTGCTGATTGCCGTGTTGAGGCCGCCGACCAGCGACGACAGCGGCCCGTCGCCGATCAGATCGCTCAGCCCGTTGATGGTCAATAGATCGTCATTCACCAGGTCATCGATCCCCGCGTCGGGCACGTCGCGCACTGAGCGCGTGAGATCCTCGACCACCTCGCAACTGATCCGGTACGGCATTTGGTGCCAACGCTCGAAGTCGGCGACAAATTCGCGGATGACGACCAGGTAGTACAGCTCGGACCAGATCAGCTCGAGTTCCTGCCCCGACTCTTTCAACGTCTTCAGATACAGCGCCCGCTCAAGCGCCATCGAGCCGAACAGCAGGCCCGACCACGAAAGGGGCATCGGGTCGTCGCCCATTGCCTGTACGTGCCGCACGCCGCCGACCATCTTGTGGACGACAAGCGCCTGCTGGCCGCCGAAGGATATGTGCTCGGGAACCTCGGTGCGCGCGAACGCGAAGTCGCCGAGCGTGAGAACGGTGTCAGGGGTCATTTTGCGTAGTTCATGCCCGCGGGTGGAAGCGCGAGGCCAAAGTCGTACATGCCCGAGCCCAGAGGGCGATTGAGCGCGCGCGCCTGATGTGTGCTGACCTGCTCGGCGATCGTTCGACCGTCGAGCTTCAGTTCCGAGTGGACTTGGACGGTCTGCGTCGGCCTTTGCGCGATGAACTGGCTTTCCACAGGCTTGCCATCACCCTGAGCCAATCCGACCGCAGCTTCGCCGCCCTTACCGCCCAGCCAGTTTCCGATCGCACCGCCAATCAGTGCACCGGGGATAGCGCCGATACCGCCGAAGGCCGCGCCGATTGCGCCTCCAATGTATGCCCCGCCCACACCACCGGCGACGCCGCCCGCAACGCCGCCGTAGGCGCGCTGCTTCGCTTTGCGATCGAGCGTGTCGTTTTGACTGACCTGATAAGCATCGATGGCACCGGTGGCGAGCGCCATGACACCGCCAAGCTTGAGGCCGGCCATTGCGCCTTGCCCCATCCGGCCAAGCATTGATAGACCGGCCGCGGCACCGGCCCCACCGACCCCGCCGGCCGCCGCACCGGATGCGCGCGCCAACATGCCGATGGCGAGCGTCAGGCCACGGATTGCGCCCGTGGCCATCGTCACGATGCCGGCGAATGCGAGCGCGCCAGAGAGCAGCACGAATCCGCCCGCGAGGATCTTGACCTTCGTCTGGTTCTTGTCGATCCACCCGGTAAGGTTTTCGAGCATTGGGATAAGTCGCTCGAGCGCTCGGATCGCCAACGGCAACACCGTCTCGCCCAAGCGCAGCAGGAGATTGCCCCATTTCGCATGAAGGTCGATCTCCTTGCCCTGCAGCGTCCCCTTTCCGTTGTTGTACAGACCATCGATGCCCTGTGCTTTGTGCGAGCGCTCGATGTACTTCTCCGCCAGCTTCTGCTCTCGCACGAACTGGTCGACCAGGTTCGCGGCCGTTCGGATGCCGAGCAGCTTGGCCAGGGCGATGTTCAGGTCATTGCCCTTTAGCCCCTGTGCCATAAGTTGCGGCACTGCAACCTTCGTCACCCACTCGAACGGATTCTCGGTGAACTGCTTCGCGTCTTTGATGCCCATCGCGTCGACGCGTTTGATATGCCCAGTCGTCCCATACTGGATCGCTTTCGGGTCAAGCAGTCCCGCTTTCGCCATGTCCTCGGCAACCCGCTGTGGCATACGCCCCATCGCCCAGTTCTGGAACATCGACATCGAGGCGGTACCGGTGCGCGAGCCACCGGACTCCTGCATGAAGTGGCCAAGGCCGAAGAAGAACATTTCGTCGTTCATCAGCTTGGTGGACACACCGCCCGTCTTGATCGCAGCGAGATAGTCCTGTGGCTTGACCGTACCGCCGCTTGCCACGTAGGCCTGCGTCATCATGTCGAGGACGCGCTTAAAATTCGGCAGATCAACGTGGCCGGTTTCGCGGTCGATGAGGGCACCGCGCAGCTCCGTTGTCTTGATTGCTGCCTGGAACATCTGCTCGAACTTGGCGCCCGAGCCCCCCGCCATGACCGACTCAATGCCGAATTTCATTTTGGCGAGGAGCGGCAAAACCTCTTTGGCATGCTCGAAGTCGCCCATGATGGCCGTGGCCTCGCGCAGGAGCACCATATTGTCGCGCGCCGACGAGCCCATGATGTCCATGCCCTTGGCGAACTTCACCGCATCACGGTTGGTGGCATCGCCCAGACCGAGCGCGGTGAACTTCGCAACCTCGGTCTGAAACTGCTTCGCTTCTTCGAGCGGCCCTTTGAACAAGGCCAAACCACCGGCGCCAAGCGCAGTCATCGCGCCACCTGCGATCATCATGTTCTTGATCGACTTGATGCGGGATTCGAGCTTCTGCGCGTCTGATTCCGTGCGAAGGAAGTCTTTTGACAGGAGCGCCAGCCCCATGCTAGCGTGATTGATCAGGCTGATCCGAACGCCGATCTTGTAGGCTTCAAACATGAGAACTTCCCTGCGTTATAGAGTGCACGAGTGGCTCGCCGACCGGGTGACTTGGATCCAGTACCCCCACATCCGAGCGGTGACGGCCACCGCTAGGCGCCAGCCGGCTTTCCAATTCGCTGTCCAGATGCAGTGGTGGCAACGCATCACTCTGATTGCCGTCTGCCTGCCGATCCTGATCGTCTGCGCCGTGGTACTCGCTGTGGCGCTACCTGTGTTCTGGGCAGTTCTGGGTGCCGTATTCGGCTTCTAATCGACCTTGTGGTCGTATTCCAGGTGGGCCGGAATCGCCGCACCGCCCACCAGCCCGGCAACAAGCGCGCGCCCCAGCACCTTCCGAATGAGTTCGTGGTTGCGCTCGACCGATGGCCCTAGGACGGGCCGCGGCGGAATCGTATCTGTGCCGAGCTCTTGGTAGACCATCACATCAGAGGTCGAACCGATTACCGCTTCGTGCCCCTTCACTTCATTTCCGAGCGTGTCGCGCAGTTCACCAGATCGAAGCAACGGGTCATCGGGCGTGTAGCCGAGACGTTCGCGCTCGGCCTTCGTTGAATCAGCGAGCGGTGACCAGCCCTCGAACGGACCGACAGCAGGCTGATACTCGCCAAACTCCGACCTGGCCGTCGCATCCACCGCGACGGCTACACGCTTTAGGCCCCGGTGCAATTCAAGCGCGACACCGGCCTGAAGGCTGACCAAGTGCTGGGCGAATTGCCCGAGGCTGCCGAACTCTTTCATGTCGCTTCCTTGAACGCCATCGCACGGAAGTCGAACTGATGGCCGTCCAGCTCCGAGAAGATGATCGACCAGCCGGCCCGCGTCACGTCATCGAGTGAGAACGCAACGTCGAAAGGCACCCCGTTTCGGACGAGAAAGAGCGCCTCACGAACCGGCGTCGATCGGACTATTTTTTTAGCGCGGCGCGGTCCTTTTCCGGATCCGACGGCGGGAAGTGCTTTTCGACACCATCCGAAACTGCGATCAGGCCGTCCTCGTCAAGGTTCTGCACGAGTGCCTCGACTTCGGCCTTTGTTCGGATGGCGGAAACGGGCACGCCGGCAACTGACGCGACATAGATCAGCGGCATGCACATCGCGATGTAGCCCGGGTTGGTCCCCCCCACGGCTTCCATCAGACGGAACTGCGCGAGCGCACCCGGCTTACGAAGCACGATCGTACGTCCCGCCGCGTCCTGGACGGTCACCTCGGCCATCGCTGCCTTGACGATCTGTTCGCTCGGCGTATCGGTATTCACAGTGAGTTTTGTCATATCACGACACCTTGATGCGGCGCGAAGCCAGGAAAGAGACCTTCTGCTTCACAGTTTCGTCACCGGCCGCGTCGCCTGCGTCATCGAACTTGAGCAGCACACCGAGATAGCGGAATTGGGAAACCGCGCCGGATGCTTCGGTGATCGTTTCGGTGATCGTGCCGCCCTGTTCATCGATCCCCGAGTAGTAGTTGTCTTCGGACTGAGCGAAGTAGTCGTCGAGCTCAGGGCCCTGGCGCTCGATCTCGATATTCCCCGACCAACCCTGTGGAAAGCGGACATGGCGGGTGATACCGTCAAGACCCTTGACCTTCTTCTCGGTCGTGTCCTGCTTCTTCGAGAATTTAGTGATCAAACCAAACTGCAGCGGCCCGGTCGCCACGTTGAAGTCGAGCGAAATATCACGCCCAACGGTAAAGCCATTGATCGGCATGGGATGCTCCGAAATAGAAGCGGCCCGCGCGCGGCGGGCCTAAGAAGCGAAAACCCGGCTCGGGGCCGGGTCAGTGGGGAAGCAGTGACGGCTGAAGCTCGGCGTTCAATCGATCCCGCTCTGCAGAAATTCGCGGAATTTCGCGCCGTCGTTCCAGCATGAGCCTCGAACCAAACGACGCTCGCACCTTCGACTCAACTTCTTTGGCAATCAGTGCGTGCATTTGCTGCCAAAGCGTCGCCTCGCGTCGGCCCAGCTCGTCCCGCATCCGATAGAACTCTCGGATGAGCCCGACCTTGAACTCGACCACTTTGGGGGAGTTCCTCATGAACGCCAGCAGCAACGAGGCCTGCTTCTCATTCAGTAGGGCGTACTCGCGAAGAGATCCCCCGCCCTGCATTCGCGTGACCACCTCGGATCTGAAATCCACGTGGCCAAATTCAGCGAAGGAGGTTTGGTATTTCCGCACCATGCGGATCACGCTGGCGTGCTGCTGCCGCACGCCTCGGGCGATGATCGTCGTGGACGCGCGGGGTTCCCCGTCAATTGCCGTCACGAGCGGCCCAAGAAATTCACTCATCGTTATCACCTGCGGATAGCCCGGGGAAAATGGTGTGCCGCGGCATGCGCGCCCAGGACGCGCGCCCTTCGGTCGGCCTGACCTAGCCGCGGCACTTGAACAGTTACGCCGGCTGGGTGCTCTGGCGCGCTACGGTGACCGACTGCCCGCCTTCGAGGTTAATGATGAATTTCTCCACCACACCGAGATAGCGGACCTTGCAGTCGTCCTGCATGTAACCGAGTGCAACCCGATTCTGCGGGTTGTTTCGGTCGTCGCATTGATTGGAAAAATCATCAATCATGCCGACGTTGTCGCCGTCGCCCTTCATCGTCTCGAGCCACGAACTGATCGTGGAACCGGCTTGTCGTCGAAGCGGGTCGTTCTTCTGTGTCGACTGCAACTTGCCAATGAACTTGCCCATTGCGCTGTTCAGCGTGTATGCGAGGTAGTTCGTCATCCGCGTGTAGTTGTCGCCGTTGATAACCGGGTTACTACTCGCGTTGTGCCCAATCCGCACACCGAACGAGTCTCCTGCGGGAATCGGATTGGTGATCACGTCGATGCCTGCCTGAGCCAACGCGCCGATTTCTGCAGTCACCGAATACACCTGGTTCTGCATCGACTTCTGCGTGCCGACGATGCTGTACAGTGGCTTGTTCAGGCTGGACTGCTCGGGCGAGAGATTGGCGAGGCGCCCCGCCACGAAGCCCTGCGGCGAGACAAGGCGGATCACGTTATTCACCGTGTCCTGCCAGTAGATCCAGTCACCGAAAAGCAATTTGATCGTGTAGCTGTCAATACCGGCACTGGCCTTGGTCGAGACAGCATTGGCGATCGTGTCGCCCGCCGGGCCGACGGCGATCATGTAGATGCCCTCGGACAAGCCGAAAGCGACTTGCGTCGTCCAGCTCGTTGACTCGTCACAATCCGCGAGCATGGCGATGCTCGTGAACGTATTGCGCAGTGCATACATGCCCTTGCGGGGGACGGTGTCAACGCCAAGCAGCGTCGCGCTCGCGATCGTCGTTGCGCCGTCGGTGCCCCCCGTGAGCGTCGTGGCGCCGGCATTCGGTGCCGTCGTACCGGTGCCTGCGGTAGCCACGATGAATTGCGACGGACCGCGCAGGCCCGATTGGCCCGAATTGATGGCCGCGGCGATGTTCGCCCACAGCGCGGCGCCGGTGCCAGTGATGTTGTCGAACACTTCGGGCACCTGCCCGGGCATTGCCACCACCGCACGCCACGAATTCGCGGCTGAACCGGTGCCCAGTGTCACGACCAAGCTATTGCCCAATGTGCCGGTGTATTTGGCCGTGAACGTGATACTCGTCGGCGACGTGCCGATAGCTGCGCTGGCCGCGACGTCAGTGCCGTCCGTGACCCGCACACAGCGGAAGTTGTTGGCCCCCTGCAGTGCGGCCACAGCCACCTGCGTGCCCATGTCGTATTTCCGGGCCATCACGGCGCCGAAATTCTGCGCGTAGCCCGCCATGTCACCGACGATCGTCGGCGAGTTCACCGGGCCCCACTGCGCCGTGCCAACGATGCCGAGAATGTTCGTCGGCAGACCGTTGATCAGGGTATTGCGCGGGGAAAGAATCTGGACGTAGACGTCCGGGACGATCAGCGCGGTGGTATTCAGCGCGCCTTCTTGAGAAACCGGCATTTGTGCCTCCGGAAACGAAAAAACCGCCCGGAGGCGGTTCGTGAAGTCTGGTGATCGAGGTGTTACTTGCCGGTCTTCGGCTTGGCGCTGCTCGATTCGTCCGGCGCGGCGACCTTCACCACATACGCGGCCTGTTCCGAGTCGAGAATGGCCGCAACCTTTTCGGCGTCGGTGATCCGATCGCCCTTCTGGTAGTCGCCGAAGGCGTGCAAAACAACGAGGTTCATGAGTGCCTCACGAAGTGGACACGCCCAACGCATCGATGCCGCCGACGATGAACGCCTGCGGGGCAACGACGCCAAAGGCGTTGTCGAGCTGGGTGGTTGAATAATCGACGCCGTAAATCACGTCTCGGCGATAGATGCGCTGCTTCTGCTGCGAGTCGTCTTGCCGGGTGCTCTGATAGTGGAAGATCGCCATCGAGCCGTCGGGCAGCGTCGCGCGCACGAGTGGCCCCAGCGCTTGGTCGATCGCCATGCCGAGCCGATCACGTACGTCGAAGCAATTGCCCCACGCTGTGACCTGAAAGCCCTTTCGTTGCCGCCGCAGTTCACGGATGATGCGGCCGGCCGAGCCGACGCGCGCTTCGAGGGCATGCGCGCCTGGCGTTGTCAGCGTCGGCCCGGATGACGTCGCGGGACGATCTGCGTTGATCATGGCGGCCAGCGCGGTGGCGATGCCCGAGAGAGTGTCGGACGCCTGCACGCCGTACACGTACGGACGCCCATCGACCACGGCTGCGACGTTTTGCGGTGCCGACACGAAGCCGTCAAGCGTTACCGTGGCGTCAGTCACCACAGCGGTGATGGTGGGCTCGGCAACCGACTGAAGCCCCCACTCTCGCACTGTCGTGCGAAGCACTGTCTCGGTCGGCAACGGGTAGACGGACACATACCCGATGTTCGCGTCGAAGTCCTGCCGCATCGCCTCGGGCTGTGGCCAGCCTGGGAAAACCTTGACCGCGCAACCGGTGATCGGCGAGATCTGGTTCGCGGTGCCGTTCGGATACAGGTACGCGGCAATCTGGGCCACGATGAGGTTGCTGACGTCGGATAGGTCTGCCATTACGCGTGCAACTCCGTGGTGGTCAGCCGCCAGCCCATGTCCGTCAGTTCCGCGCCCTGCACGACGTACCGCCGCCCGAGACTGCACGAGACGATATCGGACGCTTGGAAGACGATCGATGAAGGCACCGACTTCGGCAGCAGGATCCGCCAGCCGATCTGCTGGGACGATGACGGCAACCCGCTGATGGACTTCTCGCGTTGTCCGAACAGCAGGATAGAAGCCGGCCAGCCCGCACCTGTCTCGTCGCCGATCAGGAAGCCGTCACCGTCCGCGCCCGGCTCACCGCAGGGACCGCCATAACCGACCGCCCCTACGCCCGACTGTGCAGCAACCCGGCTCACGCGCACCGTGACGTTGCACTCGACGCATTGAATCGGCAGATGCAACTGCTGACTGGCGACGAAGAACGTGCCGCCCGGGCCGACGAGGTAATCGCCGGTCTGGGTCACACGCCCGTCAAACAAGCCGTACCACACGGGATTTCCGTAGCGATTCGGCTTGCCATAGGTCATGTCTTCCGCGTTGAACGCTGCGAGCAGACTGCCCTGCTGAACCGCCAGCGGGTTTGCCGCACTCGCTGGCCGGTACTGGGCGTAGCCCAAACCGACGCGCTTCGCCGCCTTGGCATAGCCGGCATAGATCCGGTTCTGAAGCGTGATTGCGTCCATGATGCGAGTTACCCGCGGCTGAGCGAAATTGTCGACCCGCCCGGGCCTAGCATCGGGCCGGGCGCGATTCCGATAAAGGCGCACATGCGGCGGCGCCAAGTATCGAACAAAGCGAGCCGGTCACGAACTTCGTTATCGTTGTGGGTCCAGACAGCCGCCTTGGCGGTGTCCAGGTTGTCGCTGGCATCCGTGACAGCCGTTTCGAGGGCGGCCAGCTTCGTCAGGTACGTATTGACGATGATGCTTTCCTCTTCGGGCCGCAGGTGCGTCAGCCGGTGATTCAGCGTCTGCCAAATGCCCGGCGAGACCCAGCCATAGGCCAAGTCCCGGGAGTCATCCACCTGCGTGTCGGCCAGCAGCGGGTATCCAGCATGGCGCCGAACGTCCGCCAACTGCTGGTCAGTCAGCATTTACGCTTCCCCCCAGCCACCAGCGCGATAGTTGTCCACTTCGTCCGGATGCACCTGCGCTTCATGCGGCTCGGGATACAGATCCGCGTCGCGGACCATCTTCACGAGCACGGGGCCTTCGTCCCCATCGTCGCCCCCAGCGGGCGGCACGACCTCGGCTTCGATCGTCGCCTGAATCTTGGCCTTCTCTTCGTCGCCCAGGGCAGCGAACTGCTCTTCGGTCACGCCAGCGGCTGCAAGTGCCTTCGCGCGTGCTTCAGCCGCGGCCTTCTCGGCTCGCGCAGCCTTCTGCGCCTTCGTCAAACCTGCCATGTCGGAATCTCCTGTTCACTGGTTGGCCGGGGCTTACGCCCCGGCGTCGGAACGCTCTCGCGCGGCGGGTTAGCCGAGCAGGATGCCGGTGTGGGCGGGCTTGATGTTCGCCTTACCCCACGCCAGCGAAACCTCGTATCGCACGCGGCGGTACTGCGGGTACATCGCGACTTCGAAGGTCAGACCGGTGCGCGGGTCCGTAACCAGAATCCGGTCCGTTGCCATGTCGCCTTCCTCCGGCAGCGCCGGGGCGCGCGTGGCGAGCACGATTGCCGATCGGCTGAAACCCATGTTGCAGGTTGCGACCGCAGCGAGCGTCACGGTGGCGCCAGTTGCGGCGTTCTGCATCAGACCGGGCGCGTTGATGGTGAACGAGCCCCCCGTCAATGCTGCCGCGACCACGTACTTGCGCGGATCACCGCTGAACGTCACCACGTCGCCTGCGAGCACGGTCCCGGTGCCGGTCTGCACGTTGATGGTCGTGGCGCCCTTCGCATGCGCGCCGTTCAGCACGTAGCTGGCACCGGTGCCAGCCGTAGCACGCGTTGCCACGCCGGCCGATTCCCGCATCGAGAACCCGTGCAGCTCGAGCAGCGTGCCCTGCTCGCGCAGCTCCTTCGTGCCCGCTTCGTTTGCCTTCGTCAGCTGTGCCAGCGTGCGAATGTTGGCGCCGGCCGTGGTATCGATCACACACTGCAGGTCGCTCAGCGGCGCGCCGTTGTCCGACAGGATCTTGCGCAGCTGCGCGGTGTCGCCCAGGTTCGACGCGAACGGCGTGGTGCCCGGGGTACCCGTAGCGCGTGATGCCCCGACGAACAGGCTGCCGAGGTCGACTTCGACTTCATTGACAAGGGTGCGCATCGCCTGAGCGATCTGGTCGCGGCGAATGGTCTTGTAGCCGGGACCGGTGTTCAGGCCCTTCTGCTCTTCACCCGACCAGCGGAACGGCACCGTCCGCGACTTCGTAATGGTGAACGGGGTGTTCCCGACATTCTGGTCACCGTCGTCCGGCGGCAGTTGGCCGGGCGTCACGTCTTCAGCTGCAGAGGCCGGCGTGATCGGAATTCGGATCGCCTGGTTGAGCGCCGCTCGCTCGGCGGTTGCATCGAGCGTCACGGACGGGATGAACCCGGCCAGTTCGCGCGACACAACGTCGAGCGCCTCGTAGAGATCGGGCACGAGGCTGGTCAGCGTGTTGGCGCCGAGCACCATGCCGCCGCCGGTGGGGCGCACCGCAAGCCCATGAAACCAGCCGACAGCCATCGAAGCGACCTTTGCCACAGTCGCGATCGGGTAGGCCACAACCGCGAGCGCGATAGCGACCAGCGCCGTACGGCGCAGATTGGAAAGGAAACGCTTCATGTAAATGAGCCTCGTCAAAAGAAAATGGCCGCTCAAGGCGGCCTCAGATTGGATTCGGACGGTTCAGTCCGTGATGGTCACGTTCGCGTCTCGCGCAGCGGCGGCCTGCTCGGCTGCGCCCATGCCCTCGAACTGCGAGCGCGTGATGGTGCGCTTGCCACCGCCGCCACCGCTGCCGCCGCCGCTTGCACCCCCGCCGCTCGCCCCCGAACCTTTCAGGATGCTGTCGCGTTGCGGGTGCCCGTCGATCAGGATCGACAGCGCTTCCTCGAAGTCGGCCGGCTCGCCGTGGCGCGTGCGGCTGAATAACTGATTGCCGCTCGCATCCTTGGCGACGATCTTTCCGTCCTCGATCGTGAAATGCTTGCCGAACGACGCCTGAACGAAATCCGCCGGGATGGCGACCTTCTCGCCGATGAACTTCGAGCGCGCGAAAGCGCCGCCGATCTTCTCGTCGAAAAGCGCCGTCTTCAGCGAATCGCGTTCTTTCACGATCGGGTCATACTCGGCACGAACCGATGCGATCGCTTGGTCTTTCACCTTCTGGACTTCGCCGGCGTCCACCAGCTTCTTGTCGTTCAGGTTCTTGACCGTTTCCAAGGCGGCGATGGCTGCCGCCGGATCGGCGATCCCTTCGAACGCCTTCAGGGTGCCTTCGGCCTTCTCTGCTCGTTCGCGATGGCTCTTGGCCTCGCCATTGAGTCGGGAAATGTTGCCGAGCGTTGCATCCGCGTCGAACGGGGCTTCGCCACCGCTCGCGTTGATAAACACCGGCAACTGCTGGCCGTTGACTTCCTGCGTGACGATCTTCCCGTCGGCATCGAATTTAAATGGCATGGTGACTTTCCTCGGGCATCCGCCCTCAATTCCGTGCGGCATCCGCCGCGTTGCGCCCCTCGGCATCCGCCGGTCGAGCAAAGAAAAAGGCCCCAGGCGGATTGCTAGGGGCCTTCGGTAAATCGCGTCGTGCCGCTCAGTCCTGAAGTACAGGTGCGGCTGGACGTTTGAGATTCTTGGCGATGCGGTCCTTTTCGCCGTTCCAATCCAGTTCAGGACTGATCACCCCGCGTCGCTGGGCTTCACGGAACAGTGTTTCGTCCGACAGCGTGCCGTCGATGGTCATATCGCGCAGCAGTTCGAGCGATGCCTGCGCGAGCGTCGCCGCGCCGAATTCTTTGTAAATTGTGACGTGTCCGCCCTGCTGCTCGCCGACCCACTCGGCCATCAGTTGCAGTGC
Organism: Pandoraea pnomenusa; assembly: GCF_040391475.1. Lineage (GTDB taxonomy): Bacteria > Pseudomonadota > Gammaproteobacteria > Burkholderiales > Burkholderiaceae > Pandoraea > Pandoraea pnomenusa_C. The sequence goes on from NZ_JBEBXS010000013.1 coordinate 118,538, forward strand.
CACGTCGATCGCGTCTTCCTCGTCGTGAGCGATTCGTTGCAAGGCGCACATGCCCTGCTCGTTATCAGCGAGGGTCTGCACTTCGGTGACGTTGCCGGGTTTGATGACGAGCAGTTCCGCGCCGGCCTGACGCATGCGGTCTTCGAGGTCAAGCAGCGACAGGCGCCCGGCCTCGATGGCCTTTCCGGTGTGCTCGACGAACTTCATGTCGGCGTCGGGGCCGTCCGCCTTGATTGCGGTCGAAGCGCCGACGACGATCTGCGCGTCGCCCAAGTTCTTCGCGAACAGGATGGGCACGCGCGCAACGTGCAGAATCGTCTGCTGATCGCTCTTCGACTGCCAGTGTTCGACATTCGCGTGCGCGAGTTCCATCAGCGGTGGGACCGCCGTCATGAAACCCGTGCGCTTGCCGTACACCGGAACAAAGGGAATGCGCTTGAGCGTCGTGGTGCCGGACTGGTGAATCACCCAGATCTTCTTCCCGTCAGCATCGACCTTTTCCGTCTCGCGCCAAACTTCCCACTTCCCGATGTACAGAACGCGAACCTGCTCGATCGCCTTTTCGCCGAACGGGCCGTCGTCGATCGTCGCCTGCTCAAGCAGTCGCAGCTGCGTGAGGGTTTCGACACCCCTGATTCGTTTCGACCGCCAGCCGAGGATGTCGCCCTTTCGGATGTGCACGAAGTACGGCCGCAGCCCGGCCTGACGTTCGTCGGCAACCGTCTTCACGCCCTTGTCCTTCGTCGGGTAATCGACCAGGATTCCGGCCATCCCCTCGGCAAGCACGGCATCGGCGAGAGACGCCGCGTAGCTATGCAGGCTGCGACCCTGAAGGTCGATATCTTCCGTCCACTCACGCAAGCGAGGCGGAATGTCGTCGCCGAGGGTGATCGGGCGAGAGAACGGCTTTGCCGCAAGCACCTCAACCGTGCGAGCGAAAGCCGGAAACAGTGTCGCGGTCTTCACCCGCGCTTTGTAGGCGTCGTCTGCCTCGTTCGGCCACTGGGGCAAATAAGCCTTTTCGGCCGCGCGCATCGCGCGCGTTCCGCCCATCAAGGCGGCAATCAGGGCCAGATCCTCGGCCGCGTTTGCTACCGCTTCGGTCGGGGTGCGGACGTTGGACATTCTCGTATTCTCACTAGCCGCTAAGCGCGCTGACAGTCGTCATGCGCTTCACGATGGGCCACTTCTTCACGATGAAATAGCCGTTGGCGTCGTTGGGGTGGTCATGGCCCGTTTTCTTGTCGGGTTGACCATCCTCCCCCCAAACCTGCTGCTCGAGCGCCTCGGTGGTGACCGGGCACGCGTGTGTGTTGATCAGAAAGCGGCGCTCGCCGGCCGCGTTCAGGATCATGGCGTTGTAGGCGTTCACCCGGTCCTTGACGGCGGGATTTGCCGAGTTCACGTCGACCTTGAACCCTGCTTGCTTCAGGATCGACAAGTCCGATTCGCTGGCATTCTTCGACGTCGTGTTGCCGCCTGACGCGTCCGGATAGATCACGATGCCGTGACCCAGTGCCGCGAAGTCCTCTTTGAGAATCCGTGCCATAGCCGGCGTGTCGCGCACCTTCGTGCGTTCCAGCAACATCAGCGGCATCCCGTCGCGCACGACGTTGATCGTCGCGGTCATGTTCAGCACGTTGAAGTCCATGCCGATATGCAGCGTTTCCTTCGGCGCGATCACGGCGTCCGTGTGGTTCTTCTTCCGGTCGAAATCGGCATAGATGCTGCCGCTTGCGAGGTTCACGAACTGCCCGCGCAAGTAGGCGGCGATCAGCTGTGCTGGGTACGACTCGTACAACGACTGGATGTAGTCGTCCGGTAGGTTCAGCTCGTTGTCGTATGTGCTGGCCTGAATCAGACCGTACAACTTGGCCAGCTCTGGCTTCTCGCGCACCGCCTTGACGAACTGCTGATAGACGAACTTGAAGCCTTCCGGCGTCGTCGTGACGTCGATGCCATTCAACAGCCCGGGCACGTTGTACCGCATCCGCGCGATGATCTTTCGCCAGGCCGTCTGAGCCTTCTTTAGCGGCATCACGTCCAGCTCATCGATCAGCGCGTGACCGATCTTGAAGCCGACGATCGTTTCCGGCTTTTCCATCGACCGGCAGATGACCGTGCCGCGAAACTTGCGCCCCTCGTAGACGTGAACCTCGTGGTTCGTCTGGTTGATCTTGACCGCAAGCCCCATGACCGCCGCCACCTCTTCCATCGTCGGATAGAAGATGTCGCGGATTTGCGCGTAAGTCGGGGCAAAGTAGCCCTGGTTGATCCTCGGCCACTGCCAGAAATGCTGGCAGATGCTGGTGCAGCCAACCCACGTCTTACCGGACCCGAACCCCGCCACATAGGCGCGGAACTTGTGCGGCATTTGCAGGAACTCGGCCTGCGGAACGTTGAGAGTCGGATTAGGCGTCATCTTTGGCAGCTTCCGCGCTGCGCCTGGCGTCCTTCACCACGAAGGTGAACGAGCGCGACGCGGGCGGCTCGGGATTCTGTTCGTCGCCGCGATCCTTCAGCTCGAGACGCTTCAACTCGGCGTCGAGCGACATGTTCAGCATCGCTGCCCGACGCGCTTCAAGCGAGGCGATGCGCGCCGTCAGTCGGTCGATCACCGAGACATAGTCGCGCGCCTTGGTGTGCACTTCAGTAGATTCCGGTCCCGGCTTGTCATCCTTCCCCGGGCCGCGTCGCTTCACCGCCGATTCCAGTTCCAGCTTGCCGCCGCGCTCGTTTTCCTGCGCCAACGCGCGAGCAAGACGAATCTTCGTCAGGCGGATTTCATCGTCAAGGCTGCCCAACTCGATCGCGTCGAATAGGGCCTGTTCCTCATCGGTCAGGTGCTTGCTATACAGCGAACCCGGCTTTGCCGCGTTCTGGTTGGTCTTGGGCGTTTTCCCGCCGTGCATCCGGCACCGCCCGTTGGCCATGGCCCCGTTCTTACAGGTCTCGCCCGAGCGGGTTTTCGCCCCGCACAGTCGAGCCATCGGGGCCTCCTATCGACGAGCCCCCGGCCCGTCTTGCATGGGGTGTTCTTGCAGAACCGCTGGGTGCGGTCGCCGATCACTCGTCGGGATCGGGAAATTCAACGTTCGTCATATCGACCGTGCCGCACGCGGCTACTGCCTTCTTCCAGTCGCCCTTCAGGAAGACCAATACATTTTGGTGCACCTTACCCAGCTTGCGGCTCGCAGCGAACTGCTTGCCTGCGCGGATGGGCGCGCTGCCCAACGCAGTCAGCAGAATCGCTTCGTTGTAGAGCGTCAGCCCGGCGTCGAGAAAGGCGGCGATCGTGTCGGACACGAAGTTGCGATACGCGCCGCTGCGCGCCCGGACGTCACCCACAACAAAGCAGGCAAAGCGATCAGGCTTCAGCAGCGCCGCCGCGCCCGCGACGATATCGCGGTAGGCGGCAAGGAATTCGGGGTATTTCATGTTGGACAGGTCTTCCGGCCTGTCCGAGTAGCGCTCAAGGTCCGCGTATGGCGGGCACGAGAACAGGAAGTCAGCCTCGACGCCCGTCAAGGCGTGGCCGATCTTCCGGCTGTCGCCAACTGTCCAGGCGGGTGCCGGATCGTCCGCAGCAATCAGGTGAAGCTGCTCGCGGTTGGCGGCGACCTGCTCGTCGCGCAGTTCCATGCCGACGTACTGACGCCCGAGGCGCGCCGCGACGATGCCGCGCACGCTGCCACCGGCGAACGGATCCAGCACAGTCCCGCCTTCCGGGCAGAACCAGCGATACGCGAGCTCACACAACACCGGGTCGAACACGCTGGTTCGGTGCTGCGCCGTCGCACCGCGCGCTGCTTTCTGCGTCTCGCTGGCGTCGCCATAGGCCGGGGCGTCGCGCCCGACTTCGGACTGGATGCCCAGCGCCAGCCACGCGTCCTTACGGTCCTGCCACGCCGCCGCGCGGGCATCGAGGGTGCTGAACGGCGGCACCATGAATAGTTCAGCGAGCGATCCAGCACCGCTGGGACTGGGTTCGCCGGGTTCCATGAATAGTTCGCGCAGCTCGGCGTCGCTGAAGCCGATGACCGACAGGTCGAAGCCGTCGGCCTTCAAATCGGCCAGTTCGGCCGCCAGCAGCTCTTCATCCCAGCCAGCATTCAGCGCAAGCTGATTGTCGGTGAGGATGTATGCGCGTCGCTGCGTGGCGTCGAGGTGCGACAGGTCGACCGTCGGCACTTCGAACGGCTTCGGGCACATGGCGATGTTCTCGCCTGCTTCCCACATGCCGGTTGCCGCTTCGATGCGGCCGTGCCCGGCGAGGATCTCACCGTCAGCGATCAGGACCGGATTAGTCCAGCCGAACTGGCGCAGCGATTCGCGGATCTGCTCGACCTGCGCCGCGCTGTGCGTGCGGGCATTGTTCTCGTACTTCGCCAGCTCATCGGTCGACCGGTAGACGATCGCGAGTTGAGCGGGCTTTTTCATAGACGGGAAAAATTCAAGGCAAAAGCAAAAAGGCCGCCCATAGGCAGCCGTGGAGTATCGCATTTCGAGTGCGGCCTTAGATCGCGCTATTCAGATCAGGACCGACGTGAAATGAGCGACCTGATGCACAGGGACCAAAATTGGGACGAATTCGGCGCCATTCGCGGCGAGCCAATAGGCACGGTGCCGCCCATTGACAAACTCATAAGACCATTCCGTTTTCTGGACGACCAACGTCATGTCCAAGTCCCGACCCTGCCCCTTTTTCAACGACTCGAGTTCGGCGAGCTTATGAGGGTACGGGTGAAACCCATCGAACCGATCCCCAAGACTGGCATTAGAAAACTTGGATTGCTCGAGCCAGCGCAGGAGCTTTTCCGGAATGGCCCTTACGACTTCCCAGCCCTTCGAAGCAACTTTCCCGTTGAATGTTGACCACGTATATCCAGAATCTTCATACATCCGCACAGCACCGCCCGGCACGACTGACACCGGAACGTTCAACTTGTCCATAAAAGCCATAGGTCCCCCGTGTGTGAGGGCCCATCATACACTGACGATTGCATTGCTTCGTACTGCCACGCGCCCCCGCCGCTCTTCACTCACAGGAGGTATGAGTGGCGACACGTGGCGCGCTGCCGGGGTTATTCGGAAAGGATCGGACACTGGCCGGCTGGCCCGGGCAGAGACGCGGCGTTATGGTCTGTGCCCAGACGGGCGAATCGACCGATACACGTCACCCTGCGCAAATATTTCTTTACACAACGTTGTGTATTGTGTAAAGTTACACACATGACAAGCGCAGACATCATCAAACGACTGAAAGCCGCCGGGTTCACCGAAGTCTCGGTGCGAGGCAGCCATCACAAGTTTCGGCACGAGAACGGTCGAGTGGTGATCGTCCCGCACCCGAAAAAGGACATGCCGATAGGCACCGCCCGCTCGATCTTCAAGCAAGCGGGCATTGACTGGAGAAGCGAATGAAATATCCGATCTACGTGTGGCAAGAAGGCGATAGCGCCTTCGGCGCCGCGTTCCCGGATCTTCCGGGAGTGCACACTGCTGCGGATACGCTCGATGAACTTGAGCGTATGGCGCAGGAAGCCGTTGAACTCATGTACGAAGACAGCGCCGACGCGATTCCGGCGCCGACGTATGACATCCACAAGCTGCATGCGCACGAGGTGGACGACGGAAACGGCTGCTGGATGTTCGTCGACATTGATCTGTCGAAGGTCAGCAGCAAGGCTGTACGACTGAACATCAGCCTGCCCGAGCGTCTCGTGCATCAGATCGACGCTGTGGCCGAGAAGCGGCATATGTCGCGCTCGGCGTTTCTGGCTCTCGCGGCACAGCGCGAGATGGAACACGCATAAGTCATCAGCTCACGGAGACCGTATGTCGCAAGACAACATCGATCGATTCAACGACGTCGTGTCGACGACTTTCGCTTTGCTTTATGAAGAATTCCCTGTGCCCACGGATCTCGCGATGGACCACTACATCGCCGAGGAAACCTGGCTAGGGGATGACGAAACGTTCGTGTATGGAACTTTGCAATGGCTTGAGGCCGAAGGCTACATTCGCGCGGAAGGCTTTGGCTCGCCGCTGCTTGTACTGAATGTCGTCCTGACGCACAAGGGACTAATGGCGTTGCGCGCAGTCCCTGACGTGATCGAAAGTCGAGAGCCACTGGGATCTCGCATGTCCTCCGCCGTTAAGGACGGCGCCAAGGGACTTGCGAGAAAGCTCGCAGAAGAAGCAATCTCGTTCGGCGTCAAATACGCAAGCGACCGAATGCTGTAAGTACCGAGAAAAAGCCCGCATTGAGCGGGCTTTGGGTGTACTCGCGGTGAGTATGGGCAAATCTTAGGTGCTTTGTCGCAAAACTGCAAGCGTTTTTTCCTTCGAAGTCCTTACGCTGCAACGGACTGCGGGAAGTCGCACGCGGGACGGTTTGCAGAGGGCACCACCCCGTGCAGGACGAAACCCGATTCGAGGCGCGCGACCGCCAGATTTTCGAGTTCGGTAAAGCGCCCCGCCATCCACTTCGCGGCGCGGAAAGCCTTGTCCTTCGTCACCTTGTGCCGATCGGCCAGATCGCGAATCGACGCCCCTTCTCGCTGGGTGCGCGGCAGGTAGTTCCACGCCGCCAGATCTCGCAGCAGGGCCACGGCCGTGATGCCGCTCGACTTCCGCGACCAGACTGCCAGCGTATTGATGCCTGTCACCTTCTCGTCGCCGTGCGCGAAGCGCGCGAGTACCGCCGCGTACTCAGGCGACGGCAGGCGCGTGCGTGCCGCGTCCGCGATCATGGCGCACTGAGCGCGGTATTCCTCAAGCGTCAGCCGCTCGGGGTCGAATTCGCCCTGCGGCCCGCGCAGCTCGTTGAGCCATGTTTCCTGCGCCTTCGTGGGCCGGTCGATGGCTTCGAGGATCCGGATCAGCATGTTCCGGAACGGCGCCTTCTGGCGCGGCGGTAGCGACAGAACGAGGTACGCCACGTGTAGCGCCTGCCGCGTGTCTTGAAATGCTTCGTTCATTGGCCTGTTCCCCCGTCAAAAGTGCCAATCCATTACGCCGCTTCCAGCGGCAACTGCTCGACCTGCACCCGCACGCCGGGTGTCAGGCTGTAACGCTTGCTGATGCGGTACTCGACCGCCTGGGCGTCGTCGTTCCAGACGATGCCGTTCATTCCGTCCTTGACCGCCTTGAGCACGTTGTCGGCGTCGGGCTTCTTCGTCGCCGCCACCTTTCCGGCCACGGCCGCCGCCTGCTTCTTCTTCGACCAACTCGCAGGAATCGTCAGCTCGATGTCGAGCCAAAGCTCGACCGGTCCGTCGATGGGCTTGGCGCCGGCCATCGCCGCGCCGGCGGCCAGCTTCACGAGCGTCTCGTAGTTCACGGTCTTCTCGGGCGTGTACGTGCGCACGAAGCCGCCCTGCCGCGCGAACTTCGGCCGCCCCTTCGCCACCGGCTGGCCGGGCACGGAGAAAACAACCCGGCGGAGCCGGGCGTCATCGAACAACAGGCGGTTTTCGGTCATGCTTTCCTCGCTGCCCATCGGGCTTTCACTTCGTTCTCGATCTCGATCACGGCTGACTCCCCCAACTGCCCGCGCCACCGGTCCAGCGTCGCGCGGCGCATTTCCACCTTCGGCAACGCCATCAGGTGCCGGACGCGACAGCATTGCTTCGTGAAGTCGAGGCGTCCGGCGTTGGCGCGGCACAGCGGGCACAGGTCCATCGTCAGCCTCGCGGCGAGCGCTGCGCGCCCTTCTCTGCCTCTCGCGCGTACGCGAGGACAGAATCGGGGAGCAACTTCGCCACGGCGTCGGGGCGATCTGCAACCGGGAGCAACGCCTCGCGCGTACGCGAGAGCGAGCGTTCTGAGCGCCCCTTGCATCCGGCCAGAATCGCGGCAAGGTGGGCACGGCCGGTCGCCTTGTCCGTCGTGGCTTTGCCGGGTGCGGGCAATGCGGCCATAGCGGCGGGCACCGGCTGCATGCTGCCCTCGTCTCGCACGGCGTCGATAGCTGCGGCGAACCGCTTCACGAGGACATCACGACCGAGTGTGCGCATCTCGTACCCGCCGACGCGCTGCGCCGCCCAGTAGAGCGCGGGATCGGGCCAGGCGTCGCTGCCGTCGGTGGCGCGACGGTGCAACTGCGCGACGGCGTAGTCGAGCAGTTCATTGACGTGCTGGCGCGGGCGACACAGCAGCCGGAATTCTGGGCAAGTCGGCACGTATGGGCGATCGCGCAATGCTGCGATGCCGCGCTGCCACTCTGCTGCGTTCAGGTCGGCGAGATCGAGCGCCCACTGTCGCTTCACGCCGTCGAGGTGCTGCCGCACGGTCTCGGGTTTCGACGGGTCACCGCCGCGCCACATGTCCGCAAGTCGTGCCCCGTAGCGCTGGCCAAGGATGGCAAACAAGCGCTCGATGAGCCTTTGCGGTGCCGCGTCGTGCGGCCAGTCAGCCGATGACAGTCGCGTCGACGTCGATGGTGCCGGGGTCATACCCATGCTCGTCTCCCAAGGGGTTACCGGCGAGGCCGGCGAGGATTGCTGCGTTCTCGGCGCTGCGCGGCGAGGCACGCGGTGAGGCCATGCTGGCGAGCACGCGGTCGACGTAGGCAGGCAGGAACACAATCGGCTCGGTGGCTTCAGCTTGCGCCTTCGTGATCGCCTGTCGCATGCGGCCGATCGACACGCGTGCGTTGCACCACGCTGTCGCGAGTGGCACGAATCGCTTTCGCTCGTGGGAGCTGGCAGGGTCGATGCTGACGCCGTGCTCGTGCCCGAAGTAGGCCGCCCATTCGGCTGCATTTGCCGGGACGCAGTCGTCAGGCAGTCGGTCTCTGTCGTCGTCCCCGTCTTCTCGCGGAGAAGATGATTTATATCCCTGTCCCTGTCTCTGTCCCTCTCCCTGTCCCTTGGATGCACTTTTAGGGGGGACAGCGCCGGGACAGTCCCCTTGTGTCCCCGGGGACAAATGCGGAGTGTCCCCAAGGACAGTTGCGGGACGCCCCAAGGACAACCACTCATCGAAGTCAGGGACAACGTAGTTCGTCTCGTGGCGCTGATTGTGCTTCTTTACCCGTGCCTTCTCGGTTTCCCAACGCTGCTTTAGCTTGCCGCGCCAAGCCTCACGGGCCTTTTCAGCCACCACGGGGTGATACAGCCGACCGTCCGCGCACTTGATCCAGCCATGCAACGCGCCCGCTTTGATGGCCCGCCACGAGTCGACAGCAAAGCCGAAGCCGGCCAAGTTCGACAGGACACGGTCGTCGTCAGGAAGGGACGCCGCCGGGGACTGATGCCAGGACGCGCACCACAAAAGCACGGCCGAGCGGAACTCGTCCCCAGAGACAAGGGCCGTCATATCGCTGTCCCGAAGACGGACAACGTCGAGCGGCATGAATGCGAAATCACGCAGGTCGCAATCGGCCGGCGTCAGCGGTGGGATGTCGGCGTGCATGACGTGACCTGTTGCAGTTTGTCCTGGATCGAAACGGTGTTCGCCAGGTCGCGCGCGTAATCGGCGCGCATGTTCATAGCTTCCGCCTTGAGCGTGGCCAGCGCGGCGCGCGCCGGCACCGTGTCGGTGTCGAACAGCGGCATGCCCGCGTCGAGCTTGCGGACCAGCAGGCGAAGCGGTTCCAGCGGCATTGCACGGCCGCAGCGTGATTGGTGAATCTCGAACGCGTCGACGATGCCCATGATCGAGTCGCACGCCGTGTACCACTGCCCGTCCGCGGCATTTCGCACAATGGCCCGGCCCTTCTCGTCGACGTTCACGGTCCCCTGCTGTTCCAACTCGTCGATGATCGCGATGACCGGGTCGAACGTCGCGGCCACCTTCCACGGCTCCGCGCGCAGGCGAATGCCACAGCCAGTGCGGCCCGGGCGGTACGGTTTGTTGCGGGGCTTCTTGTGCCGGCTCATGCGGGCACCTCGTCGCGAATGTCATCGTGGACGGGCGTGCCGCCGATCGGGCGGAGGTGTTCGTCCGGCACAAATAAGTAATCGGCGCGAGTGTCTCGCTGTTCGTCGTCGTCCCATGCGTCAAAGGTGCCGTGGCCTTCAACTTCCCAATGAACCTGGCCGTACTGCACGCCGACGCACTCAATGACAGTGACGATCCGACCGATGTTCGACGGATAGTCGCTGTGCGTGATGTACGCCAGATCACCGGGTTTGCAGCGCAGTGCCATTTCAGCCCCCGATGCCCTTGCGGGCGAAGAAGCGCAGGGACTCATATTCCTCGCGCGAGATGGTCACGGTGCTGCTGTCGTCCGCCGCTACGGCCTCGATGCCAAGGACATCGAACAGCTCGCAAAACTTCGCGAACGGAAGACTGTGACCGTTGTTGTTCAGGAACCGCGAGAAGTTCGTTGGCTCGACGCCAATCAGCTCTGCGACCTTCTTCTGGGTCATGGGAGCAACGCGGTTCATCACGAGGCTTTCGAGGCTACGCATGCGCTGCTCCCAAGTGCTCGACGTGACTCATACGATGGAATCCAACGAAACGACGGAACGGCGCGCAATCGCCGCAGGGACATGAAAAGAACAACGAGATACGCGGCGACATCAGCAACGGCCTCGCGAATGGATTCGGTCAGCACGATGCAGCCGCCATGCACTGAAAAGCGCGGCGACGGTGTCGAGCAGGCGGGTGCGGCGGCGGATCGGGGTGACCTTCGTCATGCGGCGGTCATTTCGGGTACCGGATGGGTCCGGACGTATGCCCAGTCGACCCGGTCATTGAGATCCTCACAATGCACCGCCCCGCCGGCCAAGTCTTCGATCTTCGGGCAATGCTCAGCCGGGACGCGGCGCCCCTCTTGCTTCCACTGAAGGACCGCCGAACGAGTTACCCCGAGCGCGTCGGCCAAACCCTGTGCGCTCAGGTTCGCCGCCTTCAACGCTCGATCCAAAGGATGATCCATGTCGACACTCTGCGAAGTTGATATCAGACCGAATGATAGAAATTCTATACACAAAAAGCAAGAAAATATGGCGCAAGCTAGGTTAGATTTTCTTTACATTCGCGATATGGACATCGCGCAATGGATTCGGGCGAGCCGCGAGGCCGCCCAGTTGAAGCAGGACGAGCTCGCCGAGAAGCTTGGGAAGACGCGCGGCAATATTTCCGCGTGGGAAAACGGGCGGCATGAGCCGAGCTACAGTCAGATCCTCGAAATCGCTCGATTGACGAAGCACGCTGTGCCTATTCCAGGCATGGAGTCGGAGCCTCACAGAAATGTGAGTGCTGCCGAAATAGGCCAGCGCCGCATTCCGCTGATTAGTAGTGTCCAGGCAGGACTGATGAGCGAGGCACTTGAGCCATTCCCGGCGGGCGCGGCGTTCGAGTATCTGCTAACAGACTTGAAGTTGTCCGAGCACGCGTTTGCGCTGGCGATCGAGGGCCGTTCAATGGAGCCGGACTTCAACGAAGGTGATCGGATAATTGTGGACCCTGCCCTGCGGCCACAGCCCGGTGACTTCGTCGTCGCGAAGAATGGCCGCGAGGAAGCCACCTTCAAGAAATACAGGCCGCGTGGCGTGGGGGCCGACGGACGGGAAGTATTCGAGCTTGTTCCGTTGAACGACGACTACCCGACCATCAACAGCGAACACGAGCCGGCTCGGATTATCGGCGTGATGGTTGAGCACCGGCGATATCGCAGGCGATAGGTCAATCCAGAATGACATTTTTGTTGGACATTGCACGCTGAAGTCCACAGCCAGCGTTTTTTCACCAGTGAAAAGGATAAGACTTGATGACCAGATTTGGGGGCGTCTTGGCGCTTCTCGCGGCGACTGTTTCCGCGAGTGCATTGGCCGACAATGATCGTTCATGCTTGGTGAAGAAGTGCAGCGTGGGCGACAAAGTGGTGACAGTTGCGACAAAACAGGATCCCTTCTTCGCATGCCCGAACCGGGAGCTAGCGTCTTACACTAATACGGTCGTGGGTCTGATCCAAATGCAAGTGGCCCTGTCTGGTACGTTCCCGAACATCTCCGATAAGACGGGCGAGCCCGAATATCGAGATCAAGGCGGTCAACCAAACCGGACGCGCCTCATGCTTGACGGATTGAGAAGGGGCGCAGGTGTTTCAACATTCGATCAGGCAGTTGCCCGCTGCGCTTCTGGTCCCAACAGATCAACTGTCACCATATTGAACGTCGACACCGACAGCAACGTTGTTTGGGTCAACGACGAAAGAAAGAAAGTTTCGTTCTGGATGCCCATGGGGAACCTGGACAAGCGCTAGCCGTAGGCCGCCCCTCAACGGGGTGATGATCGAACACAGGCAATACCATCGCCGTTAGGATTTGACGTGCCCACGAACGCCGAGATCAGACACACCGCAACGCGGGCACGTGAGGGCGTTGCCCAGCGCATTGCGGCCCTTCTGAACGACGCCTCGATCACGCACGAAGCCCTCGAAGCAGCCGCAGGTGTGGCGCCGGGCATCGTGGCGAAATGGCTTTCCTGCGAACTGCTGGATATTGGCCACGACCAGGCCGCCCGAATTCAAGAAGCATACGGCTTTAACATGTTCTGGCTGATCACAGGACGAGGGAATCAGCGCATTCCTTCGCTCATCGGGCCGGGGCAGAAAGCTGCACCGAAATACCTCAATTCCTACCAGCCTGAGAGTTTCACCGCACGGCTGCATTACGCGATGGGGTTGCGCGGCGTCCGACAGAAATCGGATATTGCCGAAGCTGGCGGCATCAGTGCGGCCGCCGTCACGCTATGGTTTAGCGGCGCTGTCGACTCGGTCGAAGAAGAAAAGGTGGCCGCGCTGGCCAAGTTCCTGCGTGTCGAATCTGACTGGCTGCGGGACGGGACCGGTCCTATGGAAGGCGCGGCAAATGTGCGCCCAGCCGAAGTCGGAAAGCGGCGCGTGCCGTTGATCAGCAGCGTGCAGGCAGGTCTGATGCACGAGACCGTCACGCCCTTCCCCGCTGGCGGCGCGTTCGAATATCTGCTCACGGATCTCGACCTGTCGGACAGCGCTTTCGCGCTCGAGATCGAGGGACGTTCGATGGAACCGGATTTTCGAGAAGGTGACAGGATTCTAGTGGATCCGGCGGTCCGACCGATCGCCGGGGATTTCGTTGTGGCCACCAATGGACGCGACGAAGCAACGTTTAAGACGTATCGGCCTCGGGGCGCCAACGCAACTGGTACCGAGATTTTTGAACTGGTGCCGCTGAACCCCGACTACCCGACGATCAGCAATGAAAGCAACCCGATTCGCATAGTTGGGGTGATGGTCGAACACAGACGATACCGGCGACGGTAGTCACGCCTATATGCATGCGATGCGTACTAGACAGCAAAGATCTGCGTCGCCACGCGGCATCCCGAATGCGGCCGCCGCTTATTCGTCTACCTCGACTGACCGCAAAATAACCATCACAAATTTGTGCTAAAGTGAGATATAAGATACTCGCCTGGGTCAAGCAGGGCAACGAGACTTCGGAGTTCACGGAGCACTACGACCGCTTGGATGCGAAGGGCCAAGCCCGATGTGACGAGCGACTCCGCTATCTTCGCGATCAGCCTCCGCACATGTGGAAAGACCCACACGCGAAAAAATTGAGTTGGGAAAATGACAAACTTTGCCAAGGGATCTATGAAATCAGATTCGAGGCGGGACGCGTCCAGCAGCGGCCAATGGGATATTTTGGTCAGGGAAGCGACGAGTTCTCAATTATGGTCTGGGCGACTCATAAAGGATCTCAATACAAACCATCGAACTTCTGCGAACTTGCAAAGCGCAGATTCGAATGTGTCTGCGAAAACAAGTGCCGAACTGAAGAGATCGAGATCGACTAAGCCTAGCAAGCGTCTACAGAAGATGCGCAGCAAAGCGTATAGAGAAGCTATGGCGGAGGCGAATGTATCGAATCGACTTGCGATTCAAATTCGCTTGTTGCGTGAGAGTCACGGACTAAGTCAGTCAGAATTTGCCAAACGCATTGGGTCACGGCAGAGCGCTATCGCCCGGCTAGAAGATCCAGACTACGGGAAATATTCGTTCTCCGTTCTCCATCGAATCGCAAAATCTTTCGACGTAGCTTTTTGGGCCGAATTTGTCTCGTTCTCGTCCGTTTTGAAACGCACGGCCGACCTCTCACCACAAGCACTTACGCCGCTTTCGTACGAGAAGGAGTTTGATGAGTCCGGAGAGCCGACAACTGCCGTACAGCTCACGGTGGATGGCAGTTCGATTTGTAAGATGAATTACGTTACCCCCGTCGTTATCGGCGGAGGCACAGAGGAATTCTTCGTAAAAGTAGGCCCGACGAATTCCCCCCGAGTCGGTTCGTTTTTCATCGAAACCACTGAATCAATCTAAACTCACTATGAGCAAACGTATCACTCAAACCACCGCGTCAGGGACGCTAACGGCCAGCATCCTTCCAGACGGGATCGTCGATATCTACGCGGACGGCATTGGTCCCGCGATGATCGGCTATCCGATGACGAAACTTTGCCTTGTTCAGCAGCGAGTAGCGACTGACGGTGAGGCAGAAGGCGAGCGGGATATTGTTGCCGTCCTCAGCATTCCTACTCACGTTCTACTTGAGTTCAATAAAGTGCTCATTTCATCCCTAACCGCAAACAAAGAGGCAATGATGAACGCAATCGAACAACAGAAAGTGCAGTTTGACGCACTCTGAGTAACGTAAACGTTTTACGCGCCTAAGCATGAACACCCCGCTTCGGCGGGTTTTTTCTTGCCTGACGCTCCCGCAAGCCCGCCCCAAGCGGGCTTTTTTGCGTCCCCACGAGTTCCACTATCGAACATCGAATTCCAATAGATAGAATTTCTATCCCGCAATGCCAGTTTTTCTTGCCCGCAAAAGATAGATTATCTATCATTCATTCCAACGCAGCACACAACCCACCCCAATCCGCTGACTGACGAGTCATGACGCGGGGTCACCGGGCCGGGAACCGGTAGCTGCGCCAGCCGCGCGAAAGCGCATTCGGAAGTGAACGCACGAAGGGGCCAGCGCGATGAACGTCAGCTACGTCGAGAGCATCGAGGAACAGCGGTACCAGACCTCGCTCGACGTGGCCGACGATCTGGCTGCCTACGCGGAAGAGCACGGCCTGACGATCGAGGAAGCGCGCGACGAGCTGCGCGACCCCGATTCGATCAGCGGTGACCTGCGCCGCCTGCTCGTGCGCCGTGCTACGGGGGAATGAGATGGGCGAAATCGCCGAAATGATGCTCGACGGCACGCTCTGCGAAGGGTGTGGTGTTGCGCTGGATGGTGATGGCGACGGCTTCCCGCGCCGCTGCTGCGACTGCCAAGACGAGTCGACCTTCGACCAGCCGAACAAGGCATCGAAGTGCTACTGCCCTGACTGCGGGCGCCGCGTGAAAGCCGCCGGACTTGCAGACCACATGCGCGACGTGCACCGCGCCACGTATTTCAAGTTGGAAGTGCGCTACGCCCAAGACGGGGGTGCCGCATGATCCGGCTCGCCCTCGACTTCAGCCGATTCTGCGTGCGCATGCTCGCGGTTCTCGCCTTCCTGTTCCTGCTCGTCGGCGTCTTCAAATACGGCGCCGACTCGTATGCCGCCGACGTCCCGTCCTACGGGCGCACCGCGTAATGGCCACCGCCGTGCGACTCGCGCTCGCCCTCTCGCTGATTTGTTCCGCCCTCGCCTTCGTGGCGTGGCGCGAGGTCACGAGCTGGAACGCCTGCCGCGCGGCCCACGCAACGACGTACTGCCTGACCACCTGGGAGAACTGACGTGCATATCGAAATCACTTGGGCCGATTACGTGCGCCTGCAGCGCGCGGCCGGCTACCGCCTCACTGGCCGCTGGCTCGTCACCGGCCCCGAGTTTGTCCGCATCCACTGAGAGACCCACCATGATCGACAACCAAGCCCAGCACGCGAGCGTCGTGCAAATCGAGATGAAGGAAGTCCAGTCGTCGCAGATCCACAGCATCGGCCACGACGCAGCATCGAACACGTTGGCAGTTCGCTTCAAGACGAAGGATGGCGCCCCCTCCTCGCTCTATCACTACTCGCACGTGTCGGTCGCCGACTTCATCGCGTTCGACACCGCCGAGTCGATCGGCTCGCACTTCTACAAGGCCATCAAGCCTTTCGCCAAAAAGTATCCCTACGTGAAGATCGAGGCGGCGCCGGCCGCCCCGCAGGAGTGACCATGACCAATGCACTGACCACGCGCAACGAGTTCGGCGCGCAACATCAAACAATGGCCGTCGTCGAGACCGCATCGTCGGCAGTCGCCGCCCAGTCCAAAGCGATGGTTGAGGCTCGCTACATCATGGCGATGCAGCGGCCCCGTAATTGGGACCGGGTCCGCCAGGATCTTCTCAGCGAGTGCCGTCGGCCGTCATTCGCCCACAACAAGAGCGCGTTCTACCGCAAGCCCATCGGCAACGGTGTCGAAGGGCTTGGCATCCGCTTCGTCGAGGTGGCGCTGCGCTGCATGTCGAACGTCCTGGTCGAGACGACGATGATCTTCGAAGATGACGCCAAAGAAGTGCACCGCGTCAGCGTGACCGACCTTGAATCGAACATCACGTACCCGCTCGACGTTCGTGTTTCGAAGACGGTCGAGCGCTCGAAGCCGATGGACGACGGGTCGTACATCTCGGTGCGCACGAACAGCTACAAGAAGCTGGTCTACACCGTACCGGCAAACGATGACGATCTGCTCAATAAGCGGGCGGCATTGATTTCAAAGGCTATCCGGACGCTCGGCCTGCGCATTATCCCCGGCGACTTGCAGGACGAAGCCGAGGAGATCATCAAGGCTGTTCGCATGGACGAAGCTGCGCGCGATCCGGCGGCAGAGCGCAAGCGCATTGCGGACGCGTTCCACGAGATCGGCGTGAAGGCTGAGGAATTGACGAAGTACCTCGGCCACTCGCTTGACACCTGCTCGCCTACCGAGCTCGTCGATCTGCGTGGCATCTACGGTGCCATCAAGGACGGCGAAGCCACATGGAAGTCGGTGATGGAAAATCGCGCAGAGCAACAAGGCGGCGACGCAGCCGGCGCGGCGACACAGGGTGAAGGCAAGGCCATCCCCACCTGCACAGCCGAAGATTTCGCCAAAAAGAAGGATGGATGGCGGAAGCAAATCATCGAGAAGACCAAAACACCCGCCGACCTGATCGCGATGATTGAGACGCGGCTACGCCTCACCGAAGACCAGAAGCTGACGATCGACGCTTGGAGCCACGAAAATGACTGAACGCATCATTCACAACTTGGTTCAGGGATCCGACGAATGGGCGCAGTTCCGCCTGGAACACTTCGGCGCGAGCGAAGCTGCCGCAATGCTCGGCCTCTCGACGAAGACCAAGCGCAATGAGCTGCTGCAAATGAAGTACGTCGGCACGCCACGCGAGTTCTCGGACTGGGTCCAGAAGAACATTCTGGACTACGGCCACGAGGTCGAAGCGCTGGCGCGCCCGATCGTAGAGGGCCTCATCGGCGACGACCTGTATCCGGTTACCTGCTCGCTGGGGCGCCTTTCGGCGTCTTGCGATGGCCTGACGATGTCCGAAGACGTCGCGTTCGAACACAAGCAGTGGAACGCCGGACTGGCCAACGCTGTGCGCGCTGGCGAGTTGCCCGAAGAGTACTGGCCGCAATGCCAGCAGGTCATGCTCGTGACCGGTGCGAAGAAGGTGATTTTCGTTGTCTCGGACGGCACGCCCGACAACATGGAGCGCATCGAAATCGAACCGGATGCGGAATGGTTCGAGCGACTGCAGGCAGGATGGGAACAGTTCGCGAACGACCTCGCGAGCTACGCGCCCGTCGAAATTGTCGAGAAGCCACAGGCCGACGCGATCATGGCGTTGCCGGCGCTTGCCGTACAGATCCGCGGCGAGGTGCTCGCGAGCAACCTGCCGACGTTCCGCGCCGCGGCCGAGCGCTTCATCGAAGGCATCAAGACCGACCTGAAGAGCGACGAGGACTTCGCGAACGCCGAAGCGACGGTCAAGTTCTGCGAGACCGCCGAAAAGGAACTCGAGGTCGCAAAAAACGCGGCACTCGCGCAGACGTCTAGCATTGACGAGCTGATCCGCACAGTCGACTACATCAAGTCACAACTGCGCGAAAAGCGGCTGGGCCTCGACAAACTCGTCACGAAGCGCAAGGAAGAGATCAAGGGAGAGATCATCGTCGGCGGGCGTAAGGCTTACGCGGATCACTTGGCTGCGCTGAACGCCGAGCTGAAGTCTGTCCAGATCGTGATTCCCGCACCGGACTTCGTTGCGGCGGCAAAGAACAAGCGCACGCTTGCGAGCCTTCACGACGCCATCAATACGGCGGTCGCCGCCGGCAAGATCGCCGCCGACGCAGCCGCGCGGGACTTGCGCGAGAAACTGGCCTGGTTTGCCCAGCACGAAGCCCACGCCTTCCTGTTCCGGGATCTTCAGACGCTTATTCAGAAGCCAGCCGAAGACTTCGAGCTGGCCGTGACGACGCGAATCGAGCAGCACAAGCAAGCTGAAGCCCAGAAGGCCGACGCGACGCCCGCCGCGCCAGCAACCGTATCCGTGGCCGTCAGCCAGGCAGCACCGCCGCAGCCCAAGACTGACACGTCACCGCCGTGGGACATGGTGCCGCGCGCGACCCCGACCGGTGCGCCAACGCTTCGCCTCGGCCAGATCAACGAGCGTCTGGCCCCGATCAGCCTGACTGCCGACGGGCTGGCCAGCCTCGGCATCACGCACGCGGCGACCGACAAGGCCGCGAAGCTGTATCACGAGAGCGATTTCGAGTTGATTTGCGCGGCGCTGGTGCGCCATGTCGAATCGGCCCTCCAGAAGGAAGCGGCATGACCTACATGGACCCACGCCCCGAAGGGCTGAATACCGAGCCTGCGCCGCCTTCGGTGGTGGAGACGCTCACGTTTGTGCCGAAGAAGTTCCACATGTGCCTAGACGTTCGCGGCGCACTTACGAACTGGAAGGACCGGGACTTCAAAGGCATGTTCAAGCACGACGACGGACGCCTAATGACGGCCCCCGAAGCGAAAGCCGAGCTGCTCGAAGAACTGTCGAAGGGCCACAACTTCATCCCGTTCGGCAAGTGCGACAACTTCGACCACAAAGAGCATGGCTGCATGGGCCATCCCGTCACGCCCGACAAGGAGATCCGAAATGTCTGACCTCAAGACCGTGGCGTTCGATGCGAGCCAGTGGCAACTGGTGCCGAAGGCGCCGACCGATGAAATGGCAGCCGCTGGACGCTGGAAGTCTCACGTCGAAGAAATCTACACCGCCATGCTCGCCGCCGCCCCCACGGCAGCCGCACAGAGCGCAGGGCAAGAGGCGGTGGCGTTGCAGCATGTCGCCGTTTCCGAAGGCGGCAAGCTTCGGTGGATGACGGGTAGAAAACCTCGAGATTGCGAACTGTACGCAATGCCCGATGGAGGCCGCGCGCCTAAGCTCTACGCCGCGCCCGTGAATGGCGGCGAGCGCGGCCATCACCCGATGGCTGGTAATGAGGCGTCGCATTGCCCGCGCTGTAAAGGGTCGTCGGTGACCATCTGCAACGAAAACGGCTGTGGGTACTGGGAAGCTGGTGAAGATGGCGAGCGCGCCGCAGATGCGCCGCAGGTGGACAACGCGCCGAACATGCGCAGCGCTCTACAGCAGGCCCTCATGGCCCTGACCGGCTACCTGCCGGGGCATCGCAATGCTGTGACTGACGCGGCGATTGCTTCAGCCCAAGCCGCCCTCTCGTCTCCCGCGAAGGTGGGCGGGGATGAGAGGGAGGCGTTTGAGCGCGAGGAGCGTTACATCGTCATCAAACGTAAAAACCTGTCCAGCACGAAAGAACAAATCCTGCGCGACGTTTTGCACGACAACGCCATATCTACCGTGGCGTGCGTTGTTGTCGAAAGCGACTGGCCCGAGTACGAACCGACGTGGGCAGCCATCGAGGCACGCGTGACCGGCCGCACCGCGCTGTCGGCGGATGGCGGGTTGGGCCGCACGATCATCGACGCCTATGCATTGCCGGGCGGTAATCCAGACATCCCCGTCAAGATTCAGCGCGCACGGCAGGTCACCGGCCCCGATCTCTGGAAGGTCACGCGTGGAAGCGAATGCCTGAATCGCGACGGCCATTGGGAATACGAGCCGCTGCCCTCCGCCCGTGATGAAAACTTTATCGACCGCTGCCGATGGGCCAATGCCGAGGCAGCCATCGACGCCGCCATTGCCGCCAAGGCGAAGGGGGATGCATCGTGAGCGACTTCTGGCGAGATCCAATGCCCGAGGACATGGCACGCCGCGTACTCGGTGATGACCACTTCGACTGGATCATTGCGCAGGGGGCACACCTATGCGCCACGAAGGCAATGGACTGCTGGTATGGAAATCAGCAGGAAGGCTACGGCGCATACCGCACAGCAGAGCGCATTGCAAAATCCAAGAGTGAGGTGACAGCATGAGCACGCGAACGCTAGAGCGAGCGCAGGCATTCATCAACAAGATGAAAGAACTGAACACGATCGGTGATGCATTCGACGCCGCATGTGCCGAAGAAGTCGCCGCCAGCAAGCGCCGCAATGACGCCAGATCGCGCTACGCCAAATGTTTCGCGGAGATCGAAGCAGAATTTCCCGAGGAGCGCCTTCCTTATTGGGTCGAATCGGTATTTGGGCCGAAGCCAGTGATCGCCTCGCAGGCAGCGGAGGAGCGGAAATCGTGAGCGCCATCATCAGCCAGTGCGGCCAGTACCGCTACACCCTGACCCGCGAGCCGCACGACGCGTACACCACGCGAGGCACCGCCCTCTTCATCATGCTCAACCCGAGCACGGCCGATGCCAGCCTCGACGATCCGACCGTCCGCCGCTGCCGCGGCTTCGCACGCACTTGGGACTGCAACGGGATCGTCGTGGCGAATCTCTATGCACTTCGCGCGACTGATCCGGCTGAGCTATGGAAACACGGCGATCCGGTCGGGCCGCTCAACGATCTATATCTGCGAGAACTCGCGGCGAAGCATGAAACGGTCATTTGCGCATGGGGCACCAACGCTCGCCCGGACCGCGTGCAAGCGGTGCGCGAGATTTTCGGCGGTCGCATGCACCGGCTGATGTGTCTGGGCGTGACGAAAGACGGTTCGCCGCGCCACCCGCTTTATGTGCGTGGCGATCAACAGCTCATTGAATGGCCAGCGCGCGTCGACGGCGCTAAGGCGGGGTGATGCTATGTGTCCAATCTGTCGGCGTGCCGGATTGCGGCGGCCTCTCCTTCGCCCAAGACGGCATGCTCTGCTTTCAGCGGCCGATCCGGCATTTCCGTGTAGTGGATGCCGTCGATTGTGTACGACCAACTCCAATAACCTTTCCGGTCTTGGTCAGCAGAAACTTCGATGTTATGGCCATTGTGTTCGAAAGACTTCACCGGCATAGCGACCTCCTTTCGTTTCGAGGAATCCTAGCATGAGACAGAACGAGATCATTCTGGGCGACTGCCGGCAGGGCGCGCAAGGCCAACTTTTCCTTGTTCAGCGGGTCGAGCTTTTGGAAGTCGAACGTTTCGAGGCTTGGCCGTTCCCCGGCTTGACCGCTGCGGAGACGGCCCAAAGCACGCTCGCTAGAAGCCCGGAGTTCACAGCAGTTATCGCGGCCACCATTCTGTCGCTCGATCACACGGCCCCGGCAGAGAGTCAAGTGATTGCCGCACTGCCGGACGAATGGAAAGCCGCCCTCCGCGACTGGGTACACGGCCGACTGACCGACTACGAAGCGAAGCCATACGGCATACAGGTCACGTTTGTCGCCCACGAGGGCGCAGGCGGCTTCCACTTCACATATCGGAAGAATTGAGACACCGAAACATGACCACCCACCCGGCCCTAACGAAAAAGGCCCATCGAGGGGATGGGCCAAGAATCCGCTGCGCCGGGGGGCAATTCGGCACGTCGCGGTCAGATCAGTTTATTCCGCCCAGTTGGTGCAGAAATTATGGAAATCCCGGATCAACCAAACGACCGTTTCAAATTGGCGCATGGACGCGCGCGCGTGCCGCCAATAGGCATTTCAACAACCCACGAGCCGACGATCAATTGCCAACTGAATCTCGTTCACCAGTTCGTTTTGAATGGCATCGAGTTCCTCGGTCTTCGGCAGCTTGAGTTTGCGGGCACCGAATGGCTCGAAAAGCTCCACCCCATCGAAAGGCGTGACCTCGATGGTGATGTCCCACAGGGTTGCACGCTCGCCGATCTCGATGTCGACGGTGCAACCGCGATACACAAAGTTGAGGAAAGGCATGGTGGGCGCGGCGCCCGAGAGTGGCCGAGCAACCATGATAGTACGAACGAAATTCTGCGGGTCACCGCGAGAGATTGGAGAATCGCAACATGAGCGCGCATACGTCCCCGAAGCTCTACCGAGTGAAAGCGGCAATGCAACAGTTGGGGGTCTCGAAGGCGACGATCTACCGCCTGGTCGCCGACGGCAGGCTAACGTTGGTGAAGATCGGAAAGCACGCGAGCGGCATTACGGCCGAGAGTATCGAACAACTGGTTCGACAATCGCGGCCCACCGGATAGTCGCCTACAATGCTGGGGCCAAAGTGTTTCGTCACATCCATCTACCACCCAATACATGGGTAGCTAGATGGGTAGCTAGATGGGTAGCTAGAAAAAATATGTTTAGCGAAACACCCATGAAACCCGCATAAAATAAAGAGATACGATTTTTCATGCAACTTGCCACCTGGAACGTCAACTCGCTCAAGGTTCGACTCGGTCACGTACAAGACTGGCTGCGCAGCAACCCGGTCGACGTCCTGTGCCTGCAGGAGCTGAAGCTCACCGACGAGAACTTCCCGATCACCGAAATCGCAGCACTCGGCTATACCTCGCACTTCACCGGTCAGAAGACGTATAACGGGGTCGCATTGCTCGTCAATCACGCGAAAGTCGGCGAAGCCACGGATCTCGTGAAGAACCTGCCGAACTTCGCCGATGAACAGCAACGCCTCATCACCGCAACCATCGGCGGGGTTCGCGTCGTCTGCGGTTACTTCCCCAACGGGCAGGCCGTCGGCTCCGACAAGTTCGCCTACAAGCTGAACTGGCTCGACGCCCTCACCCACTGGCTCTCCGACGAAATGGAGCGGCATCCGCAACTCGCGCTGCTTGGCGACTACAACATCGCGCCGGAAGACCGCGACGTGCACGACCCCGCGAAGTGGGTCGGCGAAAACCTCGTATCGCCCCAGGAACGTCAGGCATTCGCGCGTTTGCAAGGCCTTGGGCTGCGCGACACGTTCCGCATGTTCGATCAGCCGGAAAAGACGTTCAGCTGGTGGGACTACCGCATGGGCGCATTCCGACGCAACGCCGGGCTGCGCATCGATCACATCCTCGTGACGTCGGCGCTCGCCGAGCGTTGCACGGGTTGCGAGATCGATCGCGTGCCGCGCACGTGGGAACAGCCGTCGGACCACGCACCGGTTGTCGCCACGTTCAAGGACTGACAGCCCGCGCTTGTTCGGCTATTCGGTCCTTGTTCCGCACTGAACCGGCGGCAATAAAAAACGGCACCTGAATCAGGTGCCGTTTTTGTATTCCCCACTTCATCACGTCGATACACGAGCGATCATTGTCCGGCGCGTGGATCCGACAGCCGGGATTCGTAGACGTAGCAGCGAATGGCGGCCTTGTTGCGCATGTCCATCTGCATGAACTCCAGCCCATACGCCCAGGTACCGTCCGCACGCGGTCCTTCGACACCCCGCACGGCCGCCATGCCGAGGATGGGGACAACGTCGGCGCCGATCGGCACCCGGAACTGCAGCGCCACGTGCTGGCAGTTGTCGGGCAACGGCGCTTTCGCGACGATCCCTGCCCCATCGGCGCTAATGTCCCGCACCAGTACGAGCCATTCGGGCGTGTCCTGCGGATCGGCCAGCATGCGGGTGAACGACGCGCGAGTCGATTCGTCGAGCGGCGAGAGGCGCGCCACCAGACGCGTGTCGACACGCGGCGTACGACGCACCGGCGTCTCGCGCACCTGCGACGGTCGCGACAACACCAGGTAGTCGAACGGACCATGATGCACGCTATGGACTTCGCAGGTGAACTCGTACAGGTTGTCACCCGGGAACGTCCATAACGCCAGTTTGTCCCCCGTCTGGACAGGCAACCGCGTCTCCCCCGACGATGGCGGGGTAATAATCAGCATGCCGTTCGGTGCCCGGCCGATGAGCCGCGCACGCACACGAACCGTCTCGGCCTCTGGCGAGACGCGCACCTGCAGCCACGCACCAATCAGCAGCGGCACCGGTAACCCGTGCAAATACACGGTCGATGCGCCGCCCAGCGGTGACGCCGAGTTCGCAGCCTCGGTGCGGCCCGCCGCTTCGCCCGTCGTCGCGCCTTCGGGAAGCGGCCGATGCGGCGCGAACATGGTGAAGAGCCAGTCGAGATCGGCCTCGGACGGCAGACGTTCGCCCGCCGCGAGCAACGGCGTACCGTCGGCGTCGAACAGTGGCCAGGAGAGTGGAACATGTGCGTCAAGCTCGCGACGATTGACCGCCACGAACCCCGAATAGCCTGACGCTATACAAGTCGAATGCATGATGCCTGAGAGGGCGCGAAGCCCTTGAAAGCCCGGGAACGAGGTCTTGGCCTTCCCCGCATTCCCGGGCGCGGGATCGCGTCTTGGGCGACCCTCTTCGCGCGGGCATCCGTGGCCAGAACCCCACCAATGTCGGCAAATTCCAGAAAAACCACGCGTCCGGCCGGCCGGATACGCGCCCCCAGTGGGCAACGTATTGCGTGTTCGTATTTTTACCACGAAAGCGGCTGGTTTCTGAGGGCGAAATATGGGGCAAAAACGGCGTCAATTACCCTCAAATCGGGCCACGGCCCCGTCGGACGGCTCGGATCGGCTCACTGCGTGAGAAAGGGTAGAAAGGGTATCGGGCCGAAGCGGCAGGCGGATCGCCCAGAACCAGGGGAGTGTCTGTGCGCACGCCTGCGCCAGCCCCGGCAGATCGCAGATGTCGTGACACGTCAGCCAATCGGCCAGCACGTGCGCCAGACGCGGTGCCGGGCAATCGGCATCCGCCAGACAGACGCGCAATGCCAGCGCTTCCGGCAACGGCTGACGTGTGACATCACCGCTCATCGTTTCATTGAGCGCGGCTACCGCATAGGCTCGCAAGTACCCTCTGCCGTCCCGCCCTTCGCTTTCGTGCGTTTCGGCGGACACCATGCCTGACGGGACGTCCCGGCCAAGGCGTCCCGCACGGCACCATTCCGGCTGCGTTGCCAGCCAAGTCAACCCTGCAACGACCGAAACCCAACGAACCCGCCGTGCCTGCGGCACACCGCCGTCACTGTCGGGCAGGTGCAGAGGCATATCGCGAAAGATTTCATCGATATCGTGGTGCGCGGCGCGCCGAAGCCTGGAAGACTCCGGCGCACCACCCACGCGCACCAGGGCCTCGTGTCGGTCGACCGTGCGCAATGGGGTCCGGGCGATCTCTGTCACCCCCGACACATTCGATGCAAGTGGCGCCGTCGAAGCGATCTGCTGGATCCGCTCGATCGGCACGGTGGACGCCCGGGCGACCCCGACGCCGCCGGCAGCTCCCGGAGGCACCGGGGTCATCTGACACGTCGCGCGGGCACGACTAGCACCGTCGGCCCCCAACCATCGCCCGAGCAGGCGGTGGAATGCCTCGAGTCGATGTTGCACCGGCCAGATGGCCGAAAGGAAACCGAACTCGCGCAACAGCCCGTGAAGTTGCGCCATGGTGGCCGGCACGTAATCGTGTGATCGGCCGTCGCGAGCCACCCCCCGGGTGCCGCGCCATTGCCACCCGGGCAGCGCAACGTGTCCGCGCAGCGCGTCGCCCGCGTTCCCCGATGGAACGTCGAGCGCGCCGAGCACGCCTCGCAACACTGCGGTAGGCAGCCGCATGGCGAGCTCCCCGTCTTCACGAATCAGCACCGCATGGTCGGCGCTGAAAGCATCGACGCCATCGTCCGACAACGCCACATGGACCTGCGGCGGCAACGCATCAAACCATGCGCATCGCAACGCCTGCGAATATGTCGCGTCGACGCCACCCGCGCCTTCGCCCGCCCAGTAGAGCGTCTGACACATGGCCCCCGCGACAGACCACGCAATCGTGGGCTGGCCACTGCCGCACTGCCGATGCAACGCTGCGCCCAGCGCCGCCATCCCCCAACTCGCTTGCGTTGGCGACTGACAGACGTGAGCGAGATCGCGTAGTCGCTGCGTCAGCCACTGGTGGCGCAATCCGGCGAATTGCGTCTGCTCACCGACGCCGCCCTCCTCTGCGGGCGCGACCATCAGGGCGGCAAGCCACTCACTCTTCCTCACATGGTCGGACAACCGGTGCAGCGATGGCACCTTCGGCGTATCCAGTGCCGGCGTGACCGGTCGTCGCGCGAGGGCACCCAGCAATTGGACGAACACGTCCGCACGTTCTGCGGGTTGATCGGAGGGGAACGTCATCCACGACCGTGCGACCTGATCGAGTTCCGGAGGGGGCAGTTGGCGTAGCCATACGTCGTCCAGACGAACCCGGGCGTCATGCCATTGCGAGCCGTCGA
Organism: Pandoraea pnomenusa; assembly: GCF_040391475.1. Classification (GTDB taxonomy): domain Bacteria; phylum Pseudomonadota; class Gammaproteobacteria; order Burkholderiales; family Burkholderiaceae; genus Pandoraea; species Pandoraea pnomenusa_C. Next base: position 145,134 of record NZ_JBEBXS010000013.1, read on the forward strand.
GACGACACCCCGGTCCGATTCGCACGCGCTTCAGACTCGCGCCAGCGAATCGGGCACCGCGCAGATCGCAGGCATCGAACGACACATCGTTGAGTTTGGCGCCGCGCGCGTCGAGTCCCGGCAGTTCGCACCGATGAAATACCGCCCCCTGCAAATCTGCCCCACAGGCGCGCGCGTTGTGCATCAGCACGGATGTCCATCGCGACCGCTTTGCGTCCGCCCCCACCATGCCGACGCCATGGGCACTGCCCTCGACGAACGACGCCATGCGCATTGCCGCACGTTGAAACGACGCCCCATCCAGACAGGTTTTGGTGAACGTGAGTCCGCGGCAACGGGCTTCGCCAAAGTCGGTGCCGCGCGCCACGGTATGCACGAATTCGGCGCAGCGCAGGTCCGCCTTGACGAGCCTGGCCCCACTCAGATCCGCCGCGCGAAAGCGCACCTCTCGCAAGTCGGCCCGCTCGAAATCGGCCAGCAATTGATTCGTGAAAGCGAATCCCGCGCGGCGCAACGAAGCGCCACCCCACCACGTCCCGTTGAAATGCCCGTTGCAGAACTCCGCTCCCGGCGCCACCAATCCACGTAGATCAGCGTTCGGCAGCCGTAAATCCGGGAGCAAGGCATCGCGCAAATCGGAAAGCGTCAGCGCGACGTTCAGCCAGTTCGCGGGCCACTCGCGCATTGGCCGCGAGGAACATGCCACCAGCTCCTCCAGCGCCCCCTCTCCCGCTGGCAGCCAGTGCCAAAGCGACGCGTTCGCGTCCGCACGCTGCGCACGGCACCACTGCAACAGATCGCGCACGACCGTCTCCGCCTGACTATTGCCGAACAGATGCGAGAAGCGCATGCGCCACGCGCGCTTTACCGCCTGCTTGTCAAACGTCAGGTCGCTACGCCGGGCGTCCGCGTGCGCGTCCCTGACCGACGCACCGCCGAAGCGAGCCGGCGCCTGCCCATCGCGCGCAAACACGTGAACCAGCCAGGCTACCTGCTGGGAAATGATGTGCCGTTCGTCGGCATTGGCATGGAGACATGCATAACGCAGCGCCTCCGGAGGCGCATCACTTCGGGCACGCAGATCCGCAGATGCCATGGCACCGCCATCGAAGTGGCTGCTGATGGCGAACGCGTGGGCCTGGTGGGCGACGGTGTGCTGAAACGGCATGGTGCATCGCTCCTTGGCGCGCGCTCGTTGGCGTGCGCAAAAAGCCACCATGTTGCCGAAGGAATGCGGTGCTGCGCGCTAAGGGATTTCCGAAATCGCGCAGCACCTGCAGGGAGCGTCGTCGCCTCAGGCGAGACAGAGTGCGAGGGCGTCTCGCCAGTCGGGCGCCCGCACGCCGAACGTGCGTGACAGCTTGTCGTTGTCGAGAACGGAGTATGCGGGTCGCTTGGCAGGCAGCGGGTACGCAGAAGTCGGAATTGGCACAACATTCGGGCGCTTCTCCGCGCCACTCAGATCGAGGATCGCCTCGGTGAAGCCGTGCCACGTGGTCTGCCCGGCCGCCGTCAGGTGGTAAAGGCCACCGTGCTCGCGCCAGAAATCGGCATCGATCGACGGTTCGCTCAGTCCTTGCACCAGCACTTGCGACGTCAGTTCCGCGATGGTCCGGCACCATGTCGGCGCGCCGTGCTGATCGGAAACGATGCGCAATTCGTCACGCTCGCGCGCCAGGCGCTGCGCCGTCAGCAAGAAGTTGGCGCCGCGCGCGCCGTAGACCCAGCTGGTGCGAAACACCAGGTGGTTGGCGCCACTCGCCGCGATGGCCGCTTCGCCGGCCAGCTTGGTGCGCCCATACGCATTCTGAGGATTAGTGGGCTCGTCTTCGCGATACGGCGTCGTGGACGCGCCGTCGAAAACATAGTCGGTGGAGTAATGCACGACCAGCGCGCCGCTGCGCCTGGCTTCTTCGGCCATGATGCCCGGCACGACGGCGTTCACCTGATAGGCCGCCGCTTCATCGGTCTCCGCACGATCGACCGCGGTGTAAGCCGCCGGATTGACGATCACGTCGGGCGCAAAGTCGCGCAGCGTGCGTACAACGCTATCCGTGTCGAGCAAATCCATCTCGTTACGCCCGGGCGCGTGCACGTCGCCCATGCCTTGCAGGCTGCGTGCCAGTTCCCAGCCCACCTGCCCGGTAGCGCCTGTCAACAGGATGCGTCTTGCCATGATCCGGCTCCCTCGTTGCTCACTAGTCAAACGAGAGAGCCTACCCCGATTGGCTTCAGGTTTCCAGACCAAGCTCCTGGATTTTGCGCGTGATGGTGTTTCGGCCAATGCCGAGACGGCTCGCCGCCTCGACTTTGCGTCCTCGGGTAAAGTCCAGCGCTTCGTTGATCAGCGCCGTCTCGAAGCGGCGCGTCAACTGGTCCATGACGTCAGGCGACGCCGAACGCAACAGCCGCGCAACCTCACGGCGCAGGATCGCTTCCCAGCCCTCGACCCCCGCCATCTCGCCGGCGACACCCGATACACCCGATACACCCGATATACCGCCCGCGCCCACCATCGCCGGAACGCCATTCGCCGCCGCAGCACCGAGACCGCCGCCGTAAGCCGGCGCGGCCCCGCCCGTCGCGATGGATCCGGCGTTCGCCGGGAGCGACGCCCCCGGATAAGCCGGCGCCATGGCATTCCCCGTCGCCGCGACCGGCGCAAGTGTCTGGAACTCCGGCGGCAGGTCCTTGATTTCCACCGTCTGCGCCGGCGCCATGACAGTCAGCCAGTTGCTCAGATTCTCCAACTGTCGCACGTTGCCCGGAAACGGGAAGCGCGTCAGATGCGAGAGCGCTGCTTCGCTGATGCGTTTCGTCTCGACACCCAGCTCGCGAGCACTCTTCTGGAGGAAGTGACGCACAAGCAGCGGAATGTCCTCGCTGCGCTCGCGCAACGATGGCAACCGAAGGCGAATCACGTTCAAACGATGGTACAAGTCCTCGCGAAACAGCCCCTGGCGCACGCGATCTTCGAGATTCTGGTGTGTTGCCGCGATCACGCGAACGTTCGCCTTGATGGGGCTGTGCCCCCCCACCCGGTAGTAGTTGCCATCGGACAGCACGCGCAGCAAACGCGTTTGCAGGTCCAGCGGCATATCGCCGATTTCGTCGAGAAACAGCGTGCCGCTCTCGGCTTGCTCGAAGCGCCCGCGTCGCGTCGCCTGTGCACCGGTAAACGCGCCACGCTCGTGACCGAACAGCTCCGATTCCAGCAGATCTTTCGGAATCGCTGCGGTGTTGAGCGCGATGAACGGCCCCGATGCGCGCGGCGAATGACGATGCAGCGCCCGTGCGACCAGTTCCTTGCCCGACCCCGACTCCCCGGTGATCAACACCGTGGCGCTCGAATGAGACAGGCGACCAATCGCGCGGAACACATCCTGCATCGCGCTCGCCTGGCCGAGAATCTCGGGCTCTTCGGTAATGCGCTCGTCGTCCGTGGCCTCGCGCAGGCTCTCTTCGACAGCCCGCAAGATCAACTCGACGGCGCGATCCACGTCGAAAGGTTTGGCGAGATATTCGAATGCACCGCCCTGAAATGCGGCGACCGCGCTGTCGAGGTCCGAGAATGCCGTCATGATGATGACAGGCAATCCGGGATGCCGTTGCTTGACCGTCTGCAACAGCTCGAGCCCGGAGCCGCCCGCCATGCGGATGTCCGAGACCAGCACTTGCGGTGAGTCGTGTTCGAGTGCCGCACTCGCTTCGCGCGGCCCCGTAAAACTGCGCACCGGCAGATTGGCGCGGGTGAGTGCTTTTTCCAGCACCCATCGAATCGATTGGTCGTCGTCTACTATCCAGATCGGCTTCATTGTTCACCGTGTAACGTCTATGCCCGGCCGCAGGTGTTACGGCCGACGGCGTGAGGGCCGCATCAGCCCAGGGGCAGCAGGATTCGGAAATCCGTCCGTCCGGGCCGGCTTTCGCATTCGATCAGACCGTCGTGACGCTGAATGAACGACTGCGCCAGTGTGAGTCCCAGACCGCTTCCACCATCGCGCCCGGAAACGAGCGGATAGAAGATGCGATCGCGAATGTCGGCGGGAATGCCAGGCCCGTTATCGATTACATGCAATTCCAATGCCAGCTTGTGCAGCCGCTTGGCAATCGTGATCTTTCGCGCCACGCGGGTGCGCAGTACGATGCGTGCGTCGCCCCTCGCGATCTGCTCGCGCAGCGCTTCCGCGCCGTTGCGCACAATGTTGAGCAGCGCCTGAATGAGCTGCTCCTTGTCGCCCCGAAAATCCGGCAGGCTGACGTCGTAGTCCCGCTCGATCGACAGCCCTTGCGGAAACTCCGCAAGCACCACCGAACGCACCCGCTCACAGACTTCGTGAATGTTCACATCGGTCGCGATGTAGGGGTGACGATGCGGTTCGAGCAGGCGATCGACCAGCGTTTGCAACCGGTCGGACTCCTTGATGATGACCTGCGTGTACTCGCGCAACTCACGCTGATCGAGTTCGAACTCCAGCAATTGCGCCGCGCCGCGAATGCCGCCCAGCGGGTTCTTGATCTCGTGCGCCAGATTGCGGATAAGCTGCTTGTTCATCAACGCCTGGTCGATGATGCGCTCTTCGCGTTCGTTCTTGAGCTTCTGCTCGTTCTCGATCAGTTCGACGATGACGAAATCGGGTGCCGCCTCGGGGGCCGCCACGATCGCATGCGTGTGCAACGGCTCCTGAGCGGTGCGTTCGAGCACCAGATCGAGTCGCGTCGTCTGGAACTGGTTGGCGATGAGGTCGGCCATCGTCGACGCCAGAACCTCGCCGTTGGTGAACACGTCGTTCCATGTCATCTGCGAGAGCGAACGGCGCGAGAGTGCGAGCAAGGCCTCGGCGGCCGGGTTCGCGAACACCACGCGCAGCGAATGCTTCTCGAGGACCAGCAAGACGGTGGGCAGCGCTTCGAGACCGGCAAGCATGCCCGTGGCCGCGAGCTTCGCCTCCCAGGGGTCGGCACTCATCGGCAACGCCACGGCGTGGCCCTCTGCTTCCGGCGTACCCGTGGTGTCCGGCGTCTCGCCGACAGAGGTGTCGGCGCCCGCCGCATCCGAAGCATGTCGGCTTTGCCCTTTCACACCGGTGCGAACACTTTTCATCAGGGATCGAGGCGATAGGTCCATGGCCAGCCACGTAAGGAATTTGCGCTGCGGACAAGCCGCGGATAAAAAAGGGGGACGGCCGCGGCCATCCCCCTTGCTCGTCGAGCATGACGGTCGGCCGCTGGCGTTCCGTCATGCCGGCGCATTCCCTGCGCAGCGATTCGATTACAGCGAGTAGTACATTTCGAACTCGAGCGGGTGCGTGGTCATGGCCACACGGCGCGCTTCGTCCGTCTTCAGTGCGATGTACGAATCGAGCATGCCGTCGGTGAACACACCGCCACGGGTCAGGAACTCGCGGTCTTCGTTCAGGTACTCCAACGCCTGTTCGAGGCTCGAGCACACCGTCGGGATCTTTGCATCTTCTTCCGGCGGCAGGTCGTACAGGTTCTTGTCGGCAGCTTCGCCCGGGTGGATCTTGTTCTGCACGCCGTCGAGACCGGCCATGAGCATGGCGGCGAACGACAGGTACGGGTTGGCCATCGGATCCGGGAAGCGCGCTTCGATGCGGCGGCCCTTCGGGTTGGCAACGTACGGGATACGGATCGAGGCCGAGCGGTTACGGGCCGAGTAGGCCAGCTTCACCGGGGCTTCGAAGTGCGGCACCAGACGCTTGTACGAGTTGGTCGACGGGTTCGTGATCGCGTTCAGGGCACGGGCGTGCTTGATGATGCCGCCGATGTAGTACAGCGCGAACTCCGACAGGCCGCCGTAGCCGTTGCCGGCGAACAGGTTCTGACCGTCCTTCCAGACCGACTGGTGGATGTGCATGCCCGAACCGTTGTCGCCAACGATCGGCTTCGGCATGAACGTGGCCGTCTTGCCGTAGCTGTGGGCCACGTTGTGGACCACGTACTTCAGGATCTGCGTCCAGTCGGCGCGCTCGACCAGCGTCGAGAACTTCGTGCCGATTTCGTTCTGGCCCTGGCCCGCCACTTCGTGGTGGTGCACTTCGACCGGCACGCCGAGTTGCTCGAGCAACAGGCACATTTCCGAGCGCATGTCCTGGAACGTGTCGACCGGTGCGACCGGGAAGTAACCGCCCTTCGTACCCGGACGGTGACCCGTGTTGCCGCCGTCGAAGTCGGACGACGACGACCACGGCGCTTCTTCCGAGTTGATCTTCACGAACGTGCCCGACATGTCCGTCTTCCACTGGACCGAGTCGAAAATGAAGAATTCCGGCTCCGGACCGAAGAAGGCGGTGTCGCCCAGGCCCGTGCTCTTCAGGTAGGCTTCGGCGCGCTTGGCGATGGAACGCGGATCACGGTCATAGCCCTTGCCGTCGGCCGGCTCGATCACGTCGCAGGTCAGCACCAGCGTGCTTTCTTCGTAGAACGGATCGATGTAGGCGGTGTTGGCGTCCGGCACCAGCAGCATGTCCGAGGCTTCGATGCCCTTCCAGCCGGCGATCGACGAGCCGTCGAAAGCGTGGCCGCTCTCGAACTTGTCGGCGTCGAAGTGCGACACCGGCACCGAGACGTGTTGTTCCTTACCGCGCGTGTCGGTAAAGCGGAAGTCGACGAACTTGACGTCTTCTTCCTTAACCAGATTCATCACATCTGCCACTGATTTGCTCATGCTATCTCCCGAAAGATTCAATCTGGCGCTGCCGGCGCTCATCGCCTGCGTCGCCGCACCCTCTTAACGAACTCCGTGTTCGGATTCGCCATTGATAAGCAGGAAGCGTGCCAGCCCTGCGTCGACCCGCTTCACTTCAACGTCACCCACTGATTTCTAAGGAAATTATCGATTCTGGTGCGCCCAGCGCCGAATTCCCGCTCGTGGGCCTCAATTCGCCATTTCGGTGCACCTCGCATCGAAATGTCACCGAATTGGTGCATTTGTCGATTATGCACCTTTTTAGTGCCCTCAACGGTCATGCGCGACCGGAAGTTGTGCATCGGCATGCACCGCCGACATGCACACGTCTCGCGATGCTCGGTCACGCCGGACTCAGGGATGTTACCTAAAGCGCATCTTTGCGCGAACGGCACGCTAGAATGAAGGACAACCTTCGACCAACGAGATCACAGCAATATGACAAGCGCCAAAGCCATTCTCGAGCAAGCCACGCAACGTCGCGCCAGCGGCCAACTCGCCTATGCGGGTGCCGTCACGCCGGAAGAAGCGCTCGCGCTGCTCAACGCCGACGCCAACGTGCGCCTGATCGACGTACGCACGCGCGCAGAGCTAGACTGGGTCGGCCGCCCACAAGTGCCGGATGGCCAGTACGCCAACGTCGAATGGGTTCGCTATCCGGGCGGCGTGCCCAACGAGCACTTCCTCGAACAACTGACGTCGCAGGCGGCCGACAAGAACGCCCCGCTGCTGTTCCTGTGCCGCAGTGCCGCGCGCTCCAAGGCGGCCGCCAAGGTCGCTTATGAAGCCGGCTTCACGCAATCGTTCGACATTCTCGAAGGCTTCGAAGGCGACAAGGACAGCGCCGGCCATCGCAAGCATGTCAGCGGCTGGTGTTTCCGCAATTTGCCCTGGGTCGGCGCCTGACCTGTAAAGTCGCGGCGGCGGACACCGCCGCCCGCGAGGATCGCCCCACCGTGTCGTGCCACAGCTTTATCAGACAATCCTGAATCGTCATCAACGCGAGGAGACGCCGCGATGGACTGGACACACCTGCTGACTTTCGCCCTTGCCCTGTTCGTCGGGGCAGGTACGCCCGGGCCGGGCATTGCCGCCATCGTGGCGCGCGTTCTCGGACGCGGCACGCAAGGCGCCATTGCCTTCACCGCAGGCTTGGCGGTCGGCGACATCGTTTGGCTCACGCTCGCCGTGCTCGGCGTCGCCGCGCTTGCGCATACATTCTCGGGGGTTTTCCTCGCGATCAAATACGCCGGCGCCGCTTACCTGCTCTATCTCGCGTGGAAGATGTGGCATGCGCCGGCCATTCCCCCGGCCGAACCGATGGCGGCCGCGCCGCGTGAGCGGTCGTGGCGTCCGTTCGTCGGCGGCCTGTCGATCACGTTGGGCAACCCGAAGGTCGTGGTGTTCTATTTCGCACTGCTGCCCAACCTGCTCGACCTGGAACGGGTGACACCGCTGGGCTACATCGAAGTCGTCGGCGTGACAATGATGGTCCTGGCCATCGTCTTCGGTACCTATATCGCGCTCGCCGCGCGCGCTCGTCGATTGCTGAGCTCCGCACGCGCCGTGCGTCGCCTGAATCGCGCCACAGGCACGGTCATGGCGGGGGCTGCCGTCGCGATCGCCACGCGGTAGTCTTCGAGGGTCGATGTAAGGCTCAGCAGCGCATCTGCATGACGCAACGGACCCACCGCCCAAGGGCCACAAAAACGCCACCGACTTCGGTGGCGTTTTTCTTTGGCCATCGAGACGGGCGCGACGCATTGTTTCGATTGCGTTAAGTATTTATTCTCTCAATTGCTATTTTTCCGCAATAGCCAAAGCCCTATTCTGTTCTCAACGGTCGCGCACAACGCATACCGCGTCAAAACCCAATGACCACCGGTACCGATGCCTTGCCCGCCCCCGCAGTCCGGAAGAACAGGAGTTTCACCATGAATCGCAAGTTGATCGCCTCGGCCGCGCTGTCCGCCGCCCTCGTTGCCGCCGCAGGATCGGTTTTCGCTCAGGCCGGCCGCACCAGCGACGCGTACCCCGAAGGATCGCAATTCGGTTGGGTGCCGCAGACGTCGCATGTCACGCGCGAACAGGTGCGCCAGGAACTGGCCGACGCCCGCGCCCAAGGCCTCATCCCCCAGAACGATTACGACTACCCGGTGCTCACCGCGCAGAACAGCGCCGCCGCCAAGACGCGCGCTCAAGTGTACGAAGAACTCGTGCGCGCTCGCCAGAACGGCGAGATGAAGCACTCGAATCCCTGAGTCGGCCCCGCGGCCCTGCGGCCCCATAGGTCGCCGTAGCATTTCGCACCGCCCCTCGTCGTGTTGCCGTACCCCGGCAGCGCGACGTGACGCACACAGGCAGGACGGCATCGCCAGCCTGTGTTGCGTCACCTCCATCCCTGCGCCCCGCCGCTTGCCTCTCGTGCATTTCTCGTGACCTGCGCACGCTGCGTGCTACCATGCAGCCGTTTCAATTTGCATAGACAGGATCATCCGGTGAGTCAGATCGAATTCGATATCGAGTGGACCGAGCGCGCAGCGAAGAAGGCCGAACGTCTCGTTCCCAAGGGCACCCCGCTTGCGTTGCCGCCGATCGAATGCATGCCGGCCGAAGGCGACGTGCTGTTCCTCGGCCAGGGCGACAAGAAGCAACCGTTCATCGTGGTGGAGCGTCAGTACCATCACGAGGGCGAAGACGCATGGACGATCATCCTGATTCTCGATCTGCCCGAATAACATCGATACGCATGCGCGGCGTCCGTTGGCAGCACTGAAATCGGACGAAGCGCAGCGTGACGAGTCAAAGTGCGCGCGGCGCGGTCACTGGGGAAATCCCGGTTGCCGCGCCGCTTTGCTTGGCGGGTGCCGTTTTCTATACTCGAAGTGCATCCCCACACATTGCGTGCTAACGGCAGGGAGAGCGACCATGATCGTGCCCAACCTTTCCAACGCCCAACTCGTGACCATGTTTGCCATCGCGGTTTTCGGTGCGATCGTGGTCGGTGCCATGCCGTGCAAGGGCGCCATTCGAATGTGCTGGCGTTCGCTGCTCGTGGTCGTTGGTGCCGTGCTTGCCGTGCTCGCGTTCGAGCTCGTCCCCTTGCTCGCCTGAGACCTTTTTGCGGATTTTCACCTTTAAGGGTTGACCCCATAACGAAGAGCCGATATTATCTCGGTCTCGTTGGGGCGTTAGCTCAGTTGGTAGAGCAGCGGACTCTTAATCCGTAGGTCGAGTGTTCGAGTCACTCACGCCCCACCAAGTCACACCAAAAATGGCTGCACCGCTTGCAGCCTTTTTTGTTCCCGGTAGCACCGGGGCGTTAGCTCAGTTGGTAGAGCAGCGGACTCTTAATCCGTAGGTCGAGTGTTCGAGTCACTCACGCCCCACCAAGTCAC
>NZ_JBEBXS010000014.1:0-153532 GCF_040391475.1 Pandoraea pnomenusa
GCAACCTTGCCAAGGTTGAGGTCGCGAGTTCGAGACTCGTCTCCCGCTCCAAATCCAGAGGGAAGCCTGGCTTCCCTTTTTATTTGCCGAAAAGCCCACGGCGATCGATCCGAAGGGCGCCCTCGATGGCAACAGCGAGCGGTTACAATGCGGCATATCCCGATGGCGGGATGGCAGAGTGGTCATGCAGCGGCCTGCAAAGCCGTGTACGCCGGTTCGATTCCGACTCCCGCCTCCAAAATTCAAAAGCCCTGACTTGTCAGGGCTTTTTCTTTTTCCGCGTCATGGCTACGGCATCGGGTGGTTTGACCGCGCCGACAGACGACACGCGCAGCAGCGGCGTGACATCACAACACCATAGCTCGCATGATCCGGCCAGTAGCTTCGTCGGCGGGGTAAAACGCTTCGAGCGCCAGCTCGGCGAGCGTCACGTCCACGGGCGTACCGAACACCGTCGTCGTACTGAAGAACGACAGTAGCCCGTCCTTCGTGTGCAACTGCATCGGCACGAAGATGCTCGCCGTCGGCGGTACCACCGGTGCCGGGCCACGCTCTGTCACGGGAAACGCCTTTAATTCCTCGTACAACTCGCCTAACGTGGCATCGCCGCTAGCGTGAATTTGCTGACGCAAGCGGTGCAGCAGATGCGCGCGCCATTCCGGCAGATTGGCAATGCGCGGCGCGAGTCCATCCGGATGCAGCGACAGGCGCAACACGTTCACCGCGCCGCTAAGCAACGAAGGATCGACGCCGGCCAGCAGGGGCATCACCGCGCGGTTTGCCGCGAGTAACGTCCAATGCCGGTCGACGGCCAGTGCCGGATACGGCTCGTGACCATCAAGCACCCGCTGGACGGCTTCCCGGGCGACGGCCATGTCGGGAGCGTCGAACGCGCGGGCTTCGAAGCGAGGCGCGAAGCCCGCCGCCACCAGCAGCGCGTTGCGTTCACGCAGTGGAATATCGAGCGCTTGCGCGAGATGCAGGAGCATCTCGCGGCTGGGTTGTGCGCGGCCCGTCTCCACAAAGCTCAGATGGCGGGTGGAAATCTCGGCTTCCAGCGAGAGATCGAGCTGGCTCATGCGTCGACGCTGACGCCAGTCGCGCAACAGGGTTCCGATAGCAGGTGTCGTCATGAGACGTGGGGGTGGCGATTGAGGAATGCGCAGCCATTACCTCGCAGGTAATCGACGGCGCGTCGCGCGTTCGAGAAGATTATAGCCAGCGAGACATGATGTCTCGTCATCCTGAGCAACGCCGCCATGAGCGGGTTGTCCGGATCGGTCCCACTTCGATGGAGGTCACCATGATGTCATCCCGTCAGTCTTCGCTTGAGGCTTCGCGCCACGACTCACTTCAGTCTTCCTCCCGCACGTCGTTTCTTGCCCGCGTGATGCTCGCCGACGCGCTGGTCAGCGGTGCCGTCGGGCTGCTACAGGTACTCGCGGCGGCCCCGCTGGCAGCGCTGCTGGACCTGCCTGTCGATGGACTGCGTGCTTCGGGCGTTGTCTTGCTGGTCTACGGGGCAGCACTCGTTTGGCTGGTACGGCGCACCACGATCCCCGCAGGGGCGGCGTGGGTTGTCATCGCCATCAACGTGATCTGGGCGCTTGATTGCGGCATTCTGTTGGCATCGGACTGGATCGCACCCAACGGGCTGGGTGTAGCCTTCATCGGTGTGCAGATCGTCACCGTGCTGGTGTTCGCCGAGCTGACGTTCATCGGATTGCGCCGTCGTCGGTCGGTGCCGGCTTGAAGGGCTTGGTGCCCCGCGATGTCACGAACTCACTGTCGTTCGATGCCCGCGGGGGAGCTCGATCATGGGCCCCTTGCATTCGAGGCCCGCAAAGAGGTGTAAACCGGTTCGATACCGCGCCCCGCCCCCAAAATTCAACAGCCCTGGCTTGTCAGGGCTGTTCTGCAGCGAATCCAGTCATTTGTTTCCTTCTGCGAGGTCAGCGACGAACTTGTTGCATGTGGATCGTGCCCATTCGACTTCCTCTCCCGGCGCAAATAACTGGGCGATGATGTACTTGCCCTTGACCAAAATAGCACTCGTGCACATCACATTGGCCGCTGATCGTGGCTTGCCATCGACCGTGGTCGTCACGGGAGTTCGTACCGTGTTGGTGAACGCGACGTTGTCGTCGCGATCCAGGCCAATCAGGACCGGGGTATCGAATTTGATATTCTCGAGGTCGTGCCCTGGCGCAAGCGCTGCATTCAGTGGTGCGCGTCGCTCAAGCGCCTGTTTGTTCGCCAGGTCGGCATGGTGCTCCTGGTTCTTGAGGTTGTCACGGCTATACGCTGTGTAGGTGCGAAACTCACGAACTGTCATGTACTCCGATATGACGGCTTTCGGTACCTTGACGATAAGGTACCGTTTGAGCGGCCCGGATTGCGCCTGAAAGCTGAGAAGTTGTGCGTTGGCGTCGGTTGCCAGTTCAGCGATCCGACGGCCGTTGGGGTCGTTTGTGTAGTTGTCGAAGCCCGAGATACCTGGAATGGCGATTTGTTCAATGCCGACCGTCACCGTGTTACCGTTCGCTTGAACGGCAGTCGAAAACGCGATTGCAACGGTCGCGATAATCATTAAGAGAGACCGCTTGTCGAACTTGGGCACGTTGCCATTCATGATGGTTTACCTTTTACCGGACTTGTCGCTCATATCAAGTAACGACCGTTTCCAGGAAAGCTAAAGGCTGCCTTTGGGGCGCCAGCAGCCGGTCATGAATCGCCATGCTCGGCAAGAGGGGCGATAGCGCTCGGCCGAGACTCACCGACGTCAGGGCCTCCGTCCGTTGGAAATTTCAGCATTGCCGTTGCGAGACATAATCCAGACACCAAATCTTCGATCGTCATGACCGTCCAGAAACTGTTCTATTACCCCAGCAACGCCAGCATGGCCCCTCACATCGTTTTGGAGGAAATCGGCCGACCGTTCGAGTTGGTGCTCGTTGACCGCAATCACGATGAACACAAGTCAGCGGACTATCTGCGCCTGAATCCGAACGGATTGATTCCGGTGCTGGTGGATGGCGACATGGTGCTGTATGAGGCCGCCGCCATTTGCCTGCATCTCGCAGACGCAAATCCTGAAAGCGGAATGGCCCCCAAACTGGCAACGCCGGAGCGTGCCCAGTTCTACAAGTGGCTCATGTGGCTGACGAACACGCTTCAAGCGTCATTGATCGTCTACTTCTACCCGGACCGTTGGGTCGACGCCGGCAACGTTGCGGGCGTCGATCAGGTGCGGGCACATGCGGAATCAAAGATCGGCACGTTGCTGGAGCAGTTGGAGGCGCAACTTCAGTCGAGCGGCGGCCCGTGGTTGCTGGGCGACAAATACTCGATCCTTGATCCCTACGCGTTCATGCTGTGCCGGTGGACGAGGGGCTTCGCGAAGCCGGCGCGTGAGTGGACGTTGCTCGGCCAGTATTTGCAGAGGATGCTCAACCGACCTGCGATACAACGTGCGTTGGACACAGAAGGGCTTGCTGCGCCATTCGTGTGAGCCAGCGCGTCGCGAGGCTGTTCAAACCTTTCAAGACGAACGACTACCCGCTTGGGGCGCGTTGGCTTGCAGCATCGTATAGACGATTCGATACCGCCTTCCGCCCGTCATTCAAAAGCCCTGACAAGTCAGGGCTTTTTTCTTTGCTGCCGATTTCATCAAATCGGCCCACCGATCAACCGGCAAGCATGAGATCGAGGTTCTGCACCGCCGCGCCAGAGGCGCCTTTCCCAAGATTGTCGAACACCGCTGCCAGCAGAATCTGCCCATCCTCCTCGTTTTGGAAAACGCTTAACTGCATGTCGTTCGTACCGTTGAGCACTTGCGGATCGAGGTGCGTCATGGTGCTCGATTCGTGCAGCGGCAGAACACGGACGTGAGTCGCCTCGGCATAGTGGTGCGAGAGGCACGTGTGCAGCGCTTCACCGTTCGCCCCGGGGGCCAGCAGCCGCGACGTCAGGGGAATCGTCAGCACGATACCCTGGCGGAACGCCCCGTACGAAGGCGTAAAGATGGGGCGCTGCGCGAGTCCCGCATGCAACTGGATTTCCGGCGCATGCTTGTGCGCGAGCCCCAGGCCGTAGGCCTGATACGGCGGTGCCTTGATCGCTCCCTCGCCCTCATATTCCTCGACACCTGCGCGTCCCCGCCCTGAGTAGCCGGACACCGCATGAATGCTGATCGGGTAGCTGTCCGGCACGAGCCCTGCCTGCACCAACGGACGCAGCAAGCCAAGCGCACCGGTCGGGTAGCAACCGGGGTTGGTCACCCGACGTGCCTTCGCAACTTTCTCTGCCTGCCCCGGCGTCATCTCCGGAAACCCGTAAGTCCAGTCCGGATGCGTGCGATGCGCGGAGCTTGCGTCGATAACGCGAACATCAGGATTGACGATGGCGGCGACCGCCTCGCGCGCGGCGGCGTCCGGCAAGCAAAGGATAGCGATGTCGCAGGCATTGATCGCTTCTGCGCGCCGCTGCAAATCCTTCCGCTGCGCAGCCGCGAGCGTCATCACGCGGATGTCGCTCCGGTTGCGCAGCCGTTCGTGGATCAGCAACCCGGTCGTGCCTTGGTCGCCATCGATGAAAACAATGGGAGAGCTCATGCGTGAAATACTCCACTGACGTTGGGCTTTCGAAGGGAAAGCGAAAATGAGCCTCCATGGTCGACGGACAGCTAGAATATGAAAAGTTGAATTTCATAACCTGATAGTTCAGTTTTTCTGAATCTGGAGACCGCCATGCGGGAGATCAGTCTGGACCGTCTGCGTACCCTGGTCGCGATTGCTGACCGCGGTTCGTTTGCCGAAGCGGCGCGCGTGTTGCATCTGGCGCCGCCAACGGTGAGTCTTCATATTTCGGAACTCGAGGAGCGTATCGGCGCGCCGCTCCTGTCCCGCAAGCGCGGGCACGTCAGGCCGTCGACGATTGGTGAGGTGCTGATCGAGCGCGCGCGTCGGCTGCTGGCCGATGCAGAGCAGGCGCTCGACGATATTCAGCGTCAGGTGCAGGGACTCGAGGGGCGTGCGAGGATCGGCGCATCGACGGGGGCGATCGCCTATCTGTTGCCGCAAGCGCTCGAGGCGCTGCGCGAGCACCATCCCACCATCGACGTTCAGGTTGCCGTGCTGACGTCACAGGAAACCCTGTCACGGCTGGCAGACGGGACGCTCGACGTGGGGCTGGTCGCACTGCCTCAGCCGCCCGTGACAGGGCTCGTCATCACGCCCTGGCGACGCGATCCGGTGATGGCGTTCGTGCCGGCGCATTGGCAGTGCCCGGCCCGCGTCACGCCCGAGTGGCTCGCGGCCCAGCCTTTGATTCTGAACGACACGACGACGCGGCTTTCGCGTCAGACGTCGGAGTGGTTCGCGACTGCCGGCCATCATCCTGCGCCGCGCATCGAGCTCAACTACAACGACGCGATCAAGAGTCTGGTGGCGGCCGGATACGGCGCGGCGCTTTTGCCCCATGAGGCGAGCGCACCGTTGCCCGACAAGCGCATTGTCATGCGCCCGTTGCGTCCGGCGCTATGGCGCCAACTCGGCATTGCGCACCGCGCGGGGTACGTGGAGCGACCCACGCAGCACGTGCTGGACGTGTTGCGCGATCTGCGGCTGCCTTAAAGGTTGCCGCCCCCAGCGCGGTACTGCGCAATTCTCCGGAAGCCAGCCATCACGACGTTTCGCTGCGGCCCGGAAGCGCGCCATACGTCGAGAGCATCGCTTCAAATTTGGCCGCATCGGGAAACGCCGTAACTTCATGTCGAATCGGCAGATAGTCCGTTGGTTTCAGAAAATCGCCGAGTTGCTCGTGAAGGACACTGCGCGGGACGCATGCGGTCTGCTGGGTTTCGTGGCGGAAGAGGGCCACATAGTCCGTGTCGGGGAGTAACGAATGCACGCCCTCGCTCCACACGCAAATGCTGCGCTGTTGCCCATCTTCGCTCTCGAGGACGGTATGTTGCGCCACGAAAATGTCCACATTCTCCTGGTCGTGGATCTCGTCGATCAGCGTTTTCTGGTCGTGATAATCCCCGGCCAGTTCGCGCAACCGTAGTTGATGCAGTTTCCCGGCGAGTGCTTCCGGGGTGAACTTCTCCCATGCCGTGCCGGACCATCGCAGCATTAGCGGAGGAAGCGCGCGTGCCTGATCCAGCGCCCCTTCGGCCGCCGCGAGGAGCGTTTTCAACCCGGCCTCGTTCCGGTCGCCGGTCAGCAGCAGCGCGGTTCGGTTCGGCGCCATGACGACAGGAGCGCCAGCGATGGGCTGCCGGTAGAGCACGTCGGGCAGCAGCAGTCGCGATGCGTCGTAATAGTCATTGAATTGCGACACGAACACACCGTTTTGCAGTGGCAGCCACGGTTGCGACGAAACGAGCCGAAGATTGTCGATGGCGATGTCGAGGGCTTCGTCGAAGGTAATACCCCACTGTTCGAGCGTCGCGCTGTCAAGCCGCAGCAGGTTGAATTCACCGTCGTAGGCGAGGCCGATTTCGAGGTTCTCGCATAGCGGACGGTAAGCGAGTTCGACCAGAGAGTCGGCGCCGAATGCCTGAAGCTTGATGACCCCACGTTCGGTCGAGCTGCGGATCACCGGCCTGAGTCCCGGTTGCGCTTCGGCCAGGCTGGAGGGTACGGATGACGACATCAGGCCCGCAGCTTGATTTCGCAGGCACGTCTGACGTTCGTCGGGGGCAGTATCGACATACTCCCGATGCATGTTCGACAAATTGATGATGCCCGGGATGGCACCTTCGGCCTGCCCGGTGAGCGAAAGACGGCTGCGCTCCGGCTCGTGGGTCCAGGCTCTTGTGTCTCCGGCCTCGCGAAGTGCCGACATGAGGCGATTGGCAAAATCCGCTTCGGAAGGCGGTTGCGGGGCGTGACGTTTGCGAAAGAAATCGAATAGGCCCATGTTCGAACTCGGGTTGTGCCACCGGCGACGGGGCAGGTCAGTCTGCGGACGCAGCCGCTCACGATGCCAAATGAAAGAATCCGGCGCGTGGCCGGATTCTTTTATCGATATTGTCGGTTATTTCATTCCGACGGATTCGTAGCTCACGTCCGTCACAATGTCGTTCGGATCCACCGTGACAATCAGCTCACGCTTCGAAATCTTCAGACTGAACGCCGATCCGCTGGTGGCCGTGTACGAATACACCAGCGCCTGTCCGTCCTTCTCCTTGATGGCCGGATAGATCGCATACCCTGCAGGGCGTCCCAACAGCGCGATGACATCCGTACGCGTCGTCTTGCCCTTCACGATGGCGGAGCGCTTTGCGTCGTCAAACGTGCTGGCATCTTCCTTGAACGACGAGACGAAGACGTTCGACACCAACCGATCCTGCCAGAACGCCAGCGACAGCGACCGGGCCGGGGTCACGCCGGCTTCCACCGGCGTGCCGCCCACCGCCGCATAAGCGTAGGAGAGCAGCTTGACGTCCTGGTCATTCTTCGAAACGCTGCTCTCGCGGTAAGGGCTGCCATACGCTGTCCGGACATCAGAGAGGGTGGTCTTGCCGTTTTGCAGTGCCGTGTCGGCTGGCCGCACAAAGTTGGTACCGGCGCAGCCCGTCAACGCGACGGCCAGCAGTGCGCCAAAGCAGAACATTGCGATTCGTTTCATGTCGTCCCCGTGAGATGTCAAAGCATTCTGGATTTGTGATGCCATCGTCAATCTTTCAACAATGCGCTTGATACTTCTCGACACTGCGCGCAATAGATAACGGCAATATCCCGGAATTCCTTAGGACATCGTCACGATTTTCGTCGCATTGAACGGCATGGCACAGGCCGAAGCCCCGAGGTCCTATTCGTCCTCGTAGCGAAAACGGTACTTGCCATTGGACTGACCGATCCGGGCGAAGCCCAATTCGCCAAGATGCATTCCTGCAACCAGAAGCCGGTCGGAACTGACCTGATCCAGAAGTCTTGAGCGCGTGGCGGCGGCGAGCGTGGCGTCCTGATCGAACGCAATCGTTACATCGGGGCGCCGAATCTGGATGTGCGGGAAGTGCACGATATCGCCCCAGATCAAAGCGCCGTCGCCGCCGGATTCGACGAGGTATCCGGTATGTCCGTCCGTATGCCCGGGCAACGGCATCGCGCGGATACCGGCCAGCACGTCACCTTTGTCGAACGTCCGGAGCTTGTCGCGATAGGCATCAAGCACACGGCGGGCGATCACGAAGTTGCCGCGCGCCCGCTCGTTGGCGCGGCTGAGATTGGCGTCGTCTTGCCAGAACGCGACTTCGCGCGTGTGCGCCACGAGCGACGCATTCGGAAAGGCCGCGTGTCCGTGCGCATCCACCAGTCCACCGACATGATCGGGGTGGGCATGCGTCAGGAGAATGGTGTCGATCGTCGAAGGGGCGATGCCCGCCAGCGACAAATTCGCCATCAGCAGGCCGCCCCATTGCCGAATGCCGCCGGCACCGCCGTCGATCAGGACGGTGCGTCCCTTGCCTTGCACGACATAACAGTTGATATGAATGGCGGCGGGCGGGGACTGTCCGGCATCGTGCTGGATTCTCGCGGCTTCATCGGCATCGATATTCGCCAGGAATTCAAGGCTTGCCGTGAGGTAGCCGTCGCTGATCGCGGTAATCGTGAAGTCGCCGATTTGCCGACTTGGAAAGTGATTCATGGGCAGGTTGTTTCTCCGGCATTGTCAGGTCCGACCAAGGTCCGTAGCGTCATGTCAGGTCCGCGCGCTCGTGAGTTGCGCGGTCATGGGCGAATAGAGATGGACGTCGTCCGCAACGCGATCGAGATCATCGGCAATCCGGCAAGGCAGCACCGCGAGCCACCGCCTCTCGGGCGACCTCTCCAGCGCCACGGCGTGCATCGCCAGCGGCTCGGCCCCCATTCGTCGCAGGGCGTCGGGGCCGCTCGAGCAAAGTGCCAGCAATTCATCGTCCTTTACGTCGGGAGCCGGGCCGATATCGCTGTAGAGATTGCGATGCCAATCCGTAATGTGGTGTTGCCATTTCGCGAAATTGCCCCCGCCTTTGCGGCGGTACTCGTCGCTGGTCAACACATCGAGACCGTAAACCGTGTGGATGGCGAGATAGACGGGACAACCGCCACGCATCGCCTTGAAGCGCTGCGACGTGTGGAATCCGGAAACGGAAATCAGCGCCGGCAGCTTGTCCCGGCTGTAGAAGTCGTTCCATTCGGCCTCGCTGCCGGGATCGTCAAAACTGCATTCGACCGTGTAGATCATCGGAGTGTCTCGGGGAAGGGGGAGGGTTCGCCGGAGCCTGTCGCTCGCTCATTGCGTTAACGTAATGCTAAGCTCGAATTTCCGGCCGATAAAACGAAATGCAGTCATGCTTCAGTGACATTCGTGCAAGCTGAGGGCCGGGACAATCCCTTCGACGAGACTGCAATGGCACGCAAGATCCCCAGCAATTCGGCACTCCAGGCGTTCGAGGCGGCGGCGCGGCACGGAAGCTTCGCTCGCGCTGCAGAGGAACTGGCTCGGACAGAGGGCGCCGTCAGTCGTCAGATCGGTCGGCTGGAATCGTTTCTGGGCGTCACGCTGTTCGAGCGGATCGGCAACCGGGTGCGACTCGCGCCGAACGGTGCACGCTACGCGACGCAGGTTCGCGAGGTGCTCGACCGGCTGGAGCGTGACAGCCTGTATCTGATGGGGCAGCCCGTCGAAGGGGCGAGCATCGACATTGCCGCGAGCCCGACGTTCGCGACCCGGTGGCTGATTCCCCGGCTCAAGCATTTCCAGACCCGGCATCCGAACATCACGGTGCATATTGCCGAGCGCATGGCGCCATTTCTGCTGGCAGGCAGTGGCTTCGACGCCGCCATCCATTTCGAGCATCCGGCGTGGGCGGGCATGCATGTGCATCCGTTGCTCGAGGAAGTGCTGGTGCCCGTTTGCAGCCCCGCGCTGCTTGCCGATGTCGGCGCCTCTGCGTCGCTCGACGCGTTGCCACGGCTTCATCGCCGACAGAATCCGGACGCCTGGCAAACGTACGCACAGGAGGTCGGCATTGCGTTGACCAACTCGGCCGTCGGTGCGCGCTACGATCTTCACGCCATGTTGATCGAGGCGGCGCTGGCCGGGTTGGGCGTTGCGCTGGTGCCGCGCCTGTATGTCGGCACGGAGCTTGAACAGGGCCGTCTCGTCGCGCCGTGGCCCGACGCCAGGGGGATCACCAAGACGTTCTGTCTCGTGCTGCCGGAGCCGATCGAATTGAGTCCCCAGCCAGTCCGCGCCTTCGCAAACTGGATGCTCGATGAAGCACGCGCACTCTGAAGTGTGTGGCGATCCCCGGTGCAAATGCATCGAGACCGCCGGACGCTTTGACGTCCTTGGCGATTCGTCGACCTACGACATCATCCCGGGGAGCGCCTCGGCCAATGCATCGACGGCGATGCGAACCTTGCGCGGTAAATGCGGCGTTTGCTGCCATACCGCATACGCGTCGTAGAGAAACGGTGGTTGTTCGGGGAGCAGATGAACGAGCGCTCCCGCCCGAATCCGGTCGCTCACCAGCCAGTACGGCAGCCACGCCATGCCTGCGCCGAGTGTGGCAGCGTCGGCGATGGCGTCCAGATCGTCCATCCGTACCCGATTGGCAGGCATGAATTCCTGTGGCGGTTGTCCATCGCGCGGGAAGCGCCACGGGCGCGCCCTGCCGGAGCGTCGATACACGACCGCGTGATGCGCAGTCAGCGCGTCAAGATCCTGCGGCTGCCCGTGCTCGGCGACATACGCTGGAGACGCGCAGACGATCATCGGTTGCCGTGCCACGCGGCGAGCCACGATACCCGCCTTGTCCGCCAATTCGCCGGTGCGTACGGCGATGTCGAAATCCCCTTCGGCCAGATCGACGAAGCGATCGCTCAATGAGAGATCCAGTTCCAGCTCGGGGTACTGCTGCGCGAGCCGAAGCAGCACCGGTGCGACGCAACGCCGTCCGAAGTGCACGGGCATGGCGACCCTCAGGCGTCCGCGTGGCGCCGAGAGTTGATCGGCCGCCAACGCGTCGGCGGCGTCTGCTTCGGCGAGCACGATCTTGCAGCGCTCGTAATACGCGCGGCCGAAGTCGGTCAGGCTCTGACGGCGCGTCGTGCGGTTCAGCAGTCGCACGCCCAGGCGCGATTCGAGCCAATGGACATGCTTTCCGACCATCGGGCCGGACAGACCGAGGTCGTCCGCGACGGCCGCAAACGAGCCCAGATCGACGGCTTTCACGAATACCGCCATGCTGGTCAGACGATCCATATTGAAAACCTCTGGTTTCTAGTGTCGGTCGGGAACGGCCATTTATCTCGCAAAAGCGTACCGCTACAGTAGATTCCATTCAATGAGTTCTTACTGGAGGCCATATGGCACGCGTCGTTCGTTTTCATCAACATGGCGGTCCCGAGGTCCTGCACATCGAAGACGTCGAGGTGCCGCCACCCGGAGCGGGGGAGGTGCAGATCCGCGTGAAGGCGCTGGGGCTGAATCGGGCGGAAGCGATGCTGCGGGCGGGAACGTATATCGAGACGCCGTCGCTTCCGTCCGGTCTGGGGCTGGAGGCGGCCGGTGTGGTCGAGGCAGTTGGCGAGGGCGTGATCGGCTTTGCGCCGGGCGATGCCGTGAGCATCGTGCCGCCGCAGTCGATGGTGCGTTGGCCCGCGTACGGTGAGTTGGTCACGTTTCCCGAATCGCTGGTCGTCAGGCATCCGGCGTCGCTGGGTTGGGAGGCCGCCGCCGCCGTCTGGATGCCGTATCTCACGGCGTATGGCGCGTTGATCGACATCGCAAAGCTCGGGCGGGGCGACTTCGTCGTGGTGACAGCCGCGTCGAGCAGCGTCGGGCTGGCGGCGATCCAGATCGCGAATCGCGTCGGCGCCATTCCGATCGCGGTCACGCGAACCTCAGCCAAGGCGTCGGCGTTGCGCGACGCCGGGGCGGCCCATGTCGTGGCGACTGCGGAGGTCGATCTCGCCACGCGGCTTGGCGAGATCACCGGGCCGGCCGGTGCCCGCGTGGTGCTCGATCCGATCGGCGGGCCGATCTTCGAACCGCTGACCGCCGCGATGTCGCAGGGCGGCATCCTTATCGAATACGGCGGCCTGAGCCCGGCACCGACGCCGTTCCCGCTGTTCGCCGTACTGAGCAAGACACTCACGCTGCGCGGTTACCTAGTGCACGAAATCACCGGTGACCCGGTGCGGCTGGCAGCGGCGAAGGCGTTCATTCTCGACGGCCTGGCCGCCGGCGAGTTTTCGCCAGTGATCGCGAAGACCTTCGCGTTCGACGAGATTGTCGAAGCGCACCGCTTCCTCGAGTCGAACGAGCAGTTCGGGAAGATCGTCGTGACGGTGTAATTCGAGGCGGACATGCGCGCGGATCGCCGGACGCGACACACGGAACGCCTTGACGATAGACGCGCATCGCCTACAGTGAACTAGCCACATGCGAGGGGAGTTCACGATGCAAACGACAAGTCATGAATTGATCACGATCGGCTCGCTGTCGATGCGGTTTCTGGTCGACGGCCACGACACGACCGGCCATATGACGATGGCGGAAATGGTCGTCGAGCCACACGCCAAGGTGCCGCCCCCCCATCGCCATGTCGACGTCGACGAGACGATCCACGTGCTTGAGGGCGCGCTGACCTATCGCGTCGACGACGAGGTGCGCGTGCTCAATGCCGGGGAGCATTGCTTTTCGCCGCGCGGCAGCGTGCATCACTTCTCGAACCCGGGTGACGTCACCGCGCGTGCGTTGGTGGTCTTCTCGCCTGCGAAGATCGGCCCCGACTATTTTCGGGAGATGGCCGATGTGCTGTCGGCCGGCGGTCCACCGAACGTCGAGGCGATGAAGTCGATCATGCAGCGGTACGGGATCGAGCTGGCGCCTTGAGACGCTTCCCGCGCGGATCATATGACGCGGTTGTCCCGATAGGCGCACGCTGCGGAATTCTCGAGCATCGAGGCAACGAAGCCCTGATACGTCCGGGGTTCACATGCCCATCGGGCTCGTGACATCGCGCTTGCTGGACGAACGGCAAACGGCCGAGAGAAGACCGAGAACATGCAGGGCGCCTTTCGCGATCATGGTGAGCAGCGGCATGGTGATTCTCCTTCAGGTTGGCCGCATCGCGGTATTGCGTGGGCCGTTGATCGAAGTATCTGCCGTGTGCCGCCGCGCCGAAACTGCGATTAATACAACTGGCGATGTGCGACGCGATTGAGCAGTAACACCTGCCGCGTTTCAAAGCCCATTCGTTCATAGAGCCGGATCGCCGACGCGTTGTCGTCGCGCACATGGAGAAACGGCACATCGCCCCGTGCGCGGATTTCCTTGCGCAAGATGTTCATCAGGCGTTGCGCGAGTCCTCGTCCGCGATGGCGTTCATCGACGCACACGGCGCTGATTTCCACGTACCCGTCCAGGCACATCCGTTCTCCGGCCATCGCGATCAGCTCGCCGCCGTCGCGAATGCCGACATAGTTGCCCATTTCGATGGTGGATCGCGAGAAGGGGCCCGGTCGGGTCTTGTCGGCGAGCGACATCATGTCGGGGACGTCGTCCTTGCTCAGGCGAAGCACGCCGTCGTCGGGCGCTGCGTCAACCCGGGCGGTATCTACCATCTGGCACACGGAGAACAAGACGTCGCCATGGACCCGGTCCATCGCCGGAATCGGTGCGAGGCTCATCAGCCAGACGAAGTCGCCCGCTGGAATCAGCGTCGCGAGGGCGTCGAAGGCGTCTTGCGTCATGTGCTTCACTGCGGCAAACGCGGCCACGTCGGGACGGTAGCGCAACGCCAGTCCGGCAGCCCCCTGTGCGAGATTGGCGTGTCTGCCGGACAGCGCGTGCCAGGGCGGATTGTCGAGCGGTTCGGGGGAGGTCGTCATCGTAGTCTCACTTGGGAAGTCATCGAATGTGAGGACGATTCTAGACACGCGAGAGACACGGCGATATAGTCGCAAATGACTAAATTAGGATCATTTGCGACATGCGGATTTGCGTATTCGCGCTGGATGGCGTCTTCGATACGGGGCTGACGGCGCTCCTGGACACGTTTGCTACGGCGAACCTGCTGGCGCGAATGCAGGGGGCGCCGGCAGACGTGCTGCAGGTATCGGTTGTTGGCGTGAAGTCGCGCGTGCGAACGGGGTTGGGACTGACGATGTCGGTTGCGCCGGCGCGCAGCGTGACGCACGCCGACTGGATTGTGGTTCCGGCGCTCAACGCACTGACGCCGGAGCTGCTCGTCGCAGCGCTTCAGCGACGCGACGTCATCGAGGCGAAAGCCCGGTTGCGCGAGTGGCGCGAAGGCGGCATCGGTATCGCGGCTGCGTGCATCGGCACGTTCGTGCTGGCCGACAGCGGATTGCTCGACGGTCACGATGCCACGACGACCTGGTTCCTTTCTCCGTTGTTCCGTGAGCGATATCCGCTGGTGAAGCTGGACGATTCGCGAATGGTCGTGGCCTCCGATCGGTTGGTGACGTCGGCGGCGGCGATGGGGCACCTCGATCTGGCGCTGTGGTTCGTGCGTCAGGTGAGTCCAGAGCTGGCGTCGGCAGCGGCGAAGCTCCTGCTGATCGATCATCGCTCGTCGCAGGCGCAGTACATCATTCCCGATTTTCTTGCGCATGCCGATCCGCTCGTGGAGCGCTTCGAGCGGTGGGCACGCGAACACCTCTCGGATGGGTTTTCTCTGGAAAGTGCGGCCGCTGCGCTGAACGTGCATATCCGGACACTGCAACGCCGCACGGAGCAGGTGCTCGGCAAGTCGCCGTTGGCATTCTTTCAGGACTTGCGGATTCAGCGTGCGCGGCAACTCGTATCGAACGGCTGCGATCTCGA
Organism: Pandoraea pnomenusa; assembly: GCF_040391475.1. Taxonomy (GTDB): domain Bacteria; phylum Pseudomonadota; class Gammaproteobacteria; order Burkholderiales; family Burkholderiaceae; genus Pandoraea; species Pandoraea pnomenusa_C. Next base: position 14,851 of record NZ_JBEBXS010000014.1, read on the forward strand.
TACGGTCGCCGCCGCTGTGGGATACGCCGACACGTCGACCCTGAGAAGTCTGCTTCGCCGCAAGCTTGGGTGCACTGTCAAAGCGTTGCGCGGGCAGGGGTAGTGACCGTCGTGGGCATGGGAGATCAGGCGGAGCGATTCACGGGACTTGTCGGAATCGCCAGGAAGGCGACGAATGTGTCCCACGCATTTCATCGATAATCCGAGATGGCCGAGAACCGAGCGGAATCTCTCCCAACTTAACGATCACGTTCACCAACGTGCTCGAACTTGCGACGCCCGATTGCCATGACCTATTCTTCGACTTTCATCTTCGCTGCGAAGTCATTCGACGACGAATTCCATCGTCTGGACGAATCAATCTCGAAGGCCGCCAGATCCATACCGGGATACATCGGCGAGGAAGCGTGGGAGAACGCCGCTACGGGGCAGGTCTCAAATGTTTATTACTGGGCATCGATGGATGCCCTGAATCAACTGATTCGACATCCCGCCCATTTGGAAGCGAAAGCGGCGCAGTCGAAATGGCTCGATGGCTATCAGGTTGTCGTATCGGAAGTCATGCGCGTATACGGAGACGGAAAGTTGCCGCATGTCCTGGATGCAAATCACACCGAGCGTTGACTGAAACCTGAAGAGCGTGCACAGCGTGCCTAGAACCCCAACTGTTTGACGAACGCGTCGACCGGGCGCGACCACATCTTGCCGCCGTAGGTGAGTAGCATGTGGCCGTCGTGGCCGGGCAGGTCTTCCGTATGAACGAACTGCACCGGGCTGCCGCCAGCGGCGAAGGCGTCGAACCATTGCTGCGGCGCATCTGCCCCCCAGTACTGGTCGTTGTGCGCATAAAGCCACAGGCCCGGAATCTTTGTCGTTTTGCCGAATTGGCCGTAGACCGTCTTCATCTGCTCGGGGTCGCAGCTATGCCCCGGTGCCCGATCGGGCATGCCGCCGGCGCCGCCGGAAAAGTTGATGTAGCCGACCACGCCCGGTGGGTTCGCTGCGGCGGTCGCCACCGTCGTGAAGCCGCCGACGGAGCGGCCCTCCAGCACGATACGGTCCTTGTTCGCCCACGGCTGCGCGCGCACCCAGTTCACCGCGGCGAGATTGGCTTCGGCCGTCACCTTGGCGAGCTTGTCGAAATCCGGGCGACGTGTGCAATTCCCCTGCGCATTGAACGACGCCCCCGAGTTCTCCCGATCCGGGCCGCCCGTCGCGCCGTAGCCCACGCGAATCGGCGCCACGATGGCGAAGCCCTTGGCCATCCAGTAGCGCACATGCCCCTTCAGAATCGGATTCGCCAGCTTGGCGCGAACGAGCGCATCGGAAGAGCGTCCGTGCTCGAAGATCAGCACCGGGAAGGGGCCGTTTCCGGACGGCTTGTAGACCTCGGTGCGCATGGCAACGTCGCCACCGAAGGTGCCGGCGCCCGGCACGACGATGGACACGATCTCCGGCGCGACATCGGCGGCCGTCGATGGGCTTCCCGACACGCTGTCGTCCGACGCTGCGAACGCGCCGGAGATGCCGGAAAGGGGCGCCGCGAGAACGGCGGCGCAAAGCCATCCCCCGCAAAGTCGTGCGCGTGCGGTCCAACGTTTCATGGTTTGGGAGACCCCGAGGTCGTGCGTTGTCAGTGTGCAGCGCTCACCGATGCCTTGCCGCGTCAGCTTTGCGTGCCGGCCGATTCCTGCGCGCGGCGCAGCCGCTCGCGGCTGTTGGTGAGGTGCGTGCGCATCGCGGCACGCGCCGCTTCCGGATCGCGTCGTGCAATGGCGTTGTAGATGTCCTCGTGCTCGCGGTTCACGCGGTTGAGATACGACACCTGATCGTCGTCGGCCAGCGCGGCCGAGTTCACGCGCGTGCGCGGGATGATCGTGTTGCCGAGCTGTTCGAGAATGTCGTGGAAGTATCGGTTGCCGGTCGCGCTCGCCACTTGCAGGTGGAACGCCACGTCGGCCGTGACCGCGTTGCCGGTGCGCTGGCGCACGTGCATCTCGAAGTCGTCGAGCGCCTGACGCATCAGCTTGAGCTGCGTGTCGGTGCGGCGATTGGCAGCCAGTCCGGCAGCTTCCGTTTCCAGCGAGATGCGCAACTCCAGAATCGCCATCACGTCGAGCATGGTGAGAATGCTGTTGGTGTCGACCTGGAGCGAGTTCTCGCGCGGCGCCTCGAGAACGAAGGTGCCGATGCCGTGACGCGTCTCGACCAGTTGCGCGGCCTGCAATCGCGAGATGGCCTCGCGTACCACGGTGCGGCTCACGCCCAGACTTTCCATGATGGCCGACTCGGTCGGCAGCTTGTCGCCCGGCCGGAACGTGCCGCTGCGAATCTGCTCGGACAAGGCGCTCACCACCTCTTCCGTGAGGCTGCGAGACTTGCGGCGAGGACGTGCGGGCAACGAGCTGGACATGGACATGGCGTCTGTTCGAATGTGGGTGACCGAAAACGCCCCCAGTTTACCTTATCGACCGTCGCATACATACGACAACCGATAAGAATCGACCGCCAACGCCGCAGCCCAGACAACATCAGGCATCGGCGGCCGGAAACACTACCTCGTGCGACTTCTCGCGACCACTCTGAAACCATCCGGGCCGGCACGCGCACGGCGCCCGCCCGGACAGTGTTGCTACCTTCGGATCACATCAGAAATCGACGCGGATCCCCAGCATGCCGACAAACTGCGAACTCGTGGACGACGGCGTGGTGTTCTGCGAGTCGCCGACCACCGGCCCGGCGTTGATGATGCTCGTGGCGTTCGCGGCGAGGGTCTTGCCGTTGGCGTGCTGCCACGCTTCGAGCGCGTACAGCGAGGTGCGCTTGGACAGCGAATACACCTGCGCGAGCGAGACCTGGTGATAGGTCGCCGAATCGGTAATGCCGTTGGCCTTCGACGCTGCCGTGTAGCTATACGCCGCCGCCAGACGCCATTGCGGCGAGGCGATCCACGAGACGTGCATGCCCGCCGAGTTGAAGATGGCCGTGTCGTGGAAGAGCGACGCCGCCCCCGGCTTGTACTGCACGTTACTGTAGCTCGCGCCGAGCGTCACGCTGCCGAGCGTGTAAATACCGGCCACTGCGATATGCTGCAACGAATCCGCCGTCAGATAGCCCTGGTTGACCGCAGACGTGCCCGGCACGCCGGTCGACGCCGTGTTCCAGGTCGTGCCGCCGCCGATATTGTTCAGGCGCAGATAGCCGGCGGCCAACGAGACCGGTCCGCCGTCGTAACGCAGTGCGCCGGAAAAGGTGTTGCCCTTGCCCATGGAGCCCGGTTGCCCGCCGAAGCCGTACTGTGCGCTTGCCGTCACGCCCCACAGCACCGGCGAGGTGTATGTCACCGAGTTGTTGATGCGAATGGTCGTGTCGAGGCCATCGATATCGCCCGGGCGTGCGCCGGTCGCGCCGGTCACGTAGGTGGTCGGGCTGAGCGTGCCCACCATCAGGTAGTACGGCGAGTACTGACGGCCGATCGTGACGGTGCCGGCCTGGTCGTTCTTCAGACCGACGAATGCCTGCCGGTTGAACATCACCCCCGACGAGCTGAACGCGCCGCTGTTGACGTCGAAGCCGTTTTCCAACTGGAACAGCGCCTTGGTGCCGCCGCCCAGATCTTCGGTGCCGCGCAGGCCCCAGCGGCTGCCCGCGAGGTTGCCGTTGCGCAGATAGGTGTTGGAACTTCCGTTCTGGTTGCTGCTGTACGTCAGTGCATCGTCGACGATCCCGTAAAGCGTCACGTTCGACTGCGCGAACGCCGGCATGGCGCCGGCGGCGAGACCGGCCAATACCAGCCCGGCAAACAGTTTCGAATGTCTCACGACTTCTCCTCTTTTGATGTGTTTTCTTGGACTTCGATGGAAACGCTGCTGGTGAATCACTGAGGCTAGAAACGGGGTGCCTTGCCGCTCCATTCGGGCTGGTATTTGCGCATCTGGACCGCGTCGTTGCGCGTGCGAAGGCCGCACCGCAGGTACTGCTCGTGCAGCTTGGCCAACTGGTCCTGATCGATTTCGAGGCCGAGGCCCGGGGCTTGCGTGAGCGCGACCGCGCCGTTGCGAATGGCGATCTTTCCGCCCCGCACGACTTCTTCGTCGGCTTCCTGCCACGGGTAGTGCGTGTCGCAGGCATACGACAGGCGCGGCACGCTTGCGGCGAGATGCGTCATCGCCATGAGGCTGATGCCGAGGTGCGAGTTGGAGTGCATGGACAGACCGATGTCGAACGTCTCGCACATGCGCGCCAGCGTCTGCGTGTCGCGCAGGCCGCCCCAGTAGTGATGGTCGGAGAGGATGATCTGCGCGCCGTTCAGGCGCACGTTCTCGCGGAACTGGCGCAGGTCGGTCACCACCATGTTGGTGGCGAGCGGCATGCCCGTGGCGCGATGCAGTTCGGCCATGCCCTCGAGTGTGGGCGTGGGGTCTTCGTAATACTCGAGATCGCCCGCGAGTTCGCGTCCCATCGCGATGGCGGTCGCGAGCGACCAGTTGCTGTTCGGATCGATGCGCAACGGCTTGTCGGGAAATGCGCGCTTGAGGGCCTTGAGGCACTTCACCTCTTCCATCGGCTCGAGCACCCCGGCCTTGAGCTTGATGCTGCCGAAGCCGTAGGTGTCGATCATGGTGCGCGCCTGTGCAACGAGTTGCTCGGCGTTGAGCGTCTCGCCCCAGGCGTCGGGCGCGTAAGGCGTGTCGATGTGCTGTGCGTACTTGAAGAACAGGTAGGCGCTGTACTGCACCTCGTTGCGCACGGCGCCGCCGAGCAATTCCACCAGCGGAATGCCGAGATGCCGCGCTTGCAGATCGAGAAACGGGACTTCGAACGCGGAGTAGATTTTCTCGGCGTCCTTGCGCGGGTCGGTCCCCGGCGCGAGTTCGTATTCCACGCGCTCGCCGCGCACGCCCTGACGCACCACCGCCGCCACGCGCTCGCGCAGCCCGTTCGTGTTGAACGGGTCCATGCCGATCAGGTGAGGGCGGGCGTTCTCCAATAGCGCCAATACCGGTGCGTCGCCGTACGTCTCGCCCAGTCCGACATGCCCGTTATCGGTCTCGATCTCGATGATCGAGCGCAGCGCATACGGCTCGTGGATACCGGCGGCATTGAGCAACGGCGGGTCGCGAAAGGCGATCGGGGTGATGGTGATGCGTTGAATTTTCACTGCGACAGATCCTCTGTCGGCACCGGATACGACACAGCGGTGCGGACGCAATTTACGGGTGTGAGGTAGCTTTTACGTCATCGTATGACTGGCCGTAATTTAGGTGACGGCCGAGCCGCTTCTCTATCGGTGTAATCCCTGACGGAATCCCTGAAAACCTGACGAAATCTTCTGGAAAGCCGCGAATTATCAAGGGTGTTCCGATTTCTTAGGGAAATCTCCAAGGTGTTTGCGCGTGTCTCCTGATTGCAAATTCACAACTCAAGTCATATGATGACTTACGAGAAATTCAACTCAAAGAGGAGACAGCATGGCCTTCAGCCGCAGGGGATTCTGGCAACGCACGCTTGGCGCATTGGCATGTGCCGCCGTGATGGGAAGCATGGCGAGTACCGCAACCGCTGCGCCGGTCGCGCTGAACGTCGTGGACGTGGCCGGGAATCTCGCGCTCACGCAGAAGGGCTTCGAAGCCTTCCGCGACAAGTACCCCGATCTCGTCTCGAAGATCACGTTCACCAATGCCCCGGCGCCGCAATTGCCGGGCAAGATCAAGGCCATGCAGGCGGCCGGACGTGCCGACATCGATATCGTGCTCACGGGTACCGACGCCCTCGCCGCCGGTATCCAGCAAAACCTCTGGCAGCGCCTGTTGCCCGACTACAGCGCGAAGCTGCCGGGCGTGCTCGACAAGTACGCGCCGAACGTGCGCGCAATGCAGGAGCTTTCGAAGGGTTACGGCCTGGCCGTCACGTTCATGCCCGCCGGCCCGCTGGTCGAATACAACCCGGCCAAGGTGAGCCAGCCGCCGAAGACACCCGCCGAGCTGCTCGCGTGGTGCAAGGCGAACCCGGGCAAGCTGATCTATGCACGTCCGGCGAATTCGGGCCCGGGCCGCACCTTCCTCATGGGCCTGCCGTATCTGCTCGGCGACAAGGACCCGCACGATCCGGTCAAGGGATGGGACAAGACCTGGGCTTTCCTGAAGGAACTCGACTCGTGCATTCCGTACTACCCGGGCGGCACGTCGGCCGTGATGAAGGAACTGGGCGAAGGCAGCCGTGACATGACGATGACGGTCACGGGCTGGGACATCAACCCGCGTGCGCTGGGTATCGTGCCGGCGAGCTTCAAGGTGCAGGCGTTCGACAAGTTCACGTGGGTCAACGACGCGCACTACATCGTGGTGCCCAAGGGTGTGTCGAAGGAAAAGATGGACGTCATTCTCAAGCTGATCAATTTCATGCTCGAGCCCGCCCAGCAAGCGCTCACGTATGACGACGGCTACTTCTATCCGGGCCCTGCCGTGAAGGACGTGCCGCTGTCGGCCGCCCCCGCGAAGAGCCAGGAAGTGATCGCGAAGTATGGCCGTCCGGAGTACGCGAAGCTGATCGCCGATTTCCCCCATGCCGTGCCGCTCGACGCGACCGCGATGGTGGCCGCATTCCAGAAATGGGATGCCGAGATCGGCGCGCTGAAATCGAAGTGACCGGAGCGTTCGGAGTCGCCTATGAAGCACAATTTTCAACATCTGCGTCTCGATAACGTCGCGCGCAGTTTCACCAACGCCGAAGGTCAGTCCGTGGCCGCCCTGAACGGCCTGGACCTGACCATCGAGCGGGGCGAGTTCATCGCCCTGCTGGGGCCGTCGGGCTGTGGCAAGTCGACGGCGCTCAACTGCATTGCCGGACTCACGCCGCTCACCGGCGGCGCGATCTGGCTCGACGACGAGCGCATCGACGTGCTGCCCAGCGAGAAGCGCGGCTTCGGCATGGTCTTCCAGAACTACGCGCTGTTCCCACACATGACGGTGCTCGAGAACGTCGGCTTCGGTCTGCGCATGCGTGGCGTGCCGCGCGCTGAGATCGAAAAGCGCTCGCGCGAAGCGCTGCAACTCGTGCAGCTGGTCGGGCACGAACGCAAGCTCCCGGGGCAGTTGTCCGGCGGGCAGCAGCAGCGTGTGGCGATTGCGCGTGCCATCGTGATCGAGCCGCCCGTCGTGCTGATGGACGAGCCGCTCTCGAACCTCGATGCGAAGCTGCGTATCGAGATGCGCGCGGAGATTCGCCGCATTCACGGCAAGCTCGATCGCGCCACGATCTACGTCACGCACGATCAGGACGAAGCGTTGTCGATGGCTGACCGCATCGTAGTGATGAAGGAGGGCGTGGTGCAGCAGATCGGGGCGCCGCGCGACGTGTACGGCCGACCGCGCAATCTGCACGTGGCCCGCTTCATGGGCTATCGCAATGTGCTCGACGTGTCGATCACGTCGGCGCAGGGGGATCGCGCGCGGGTCTCGTGCGGCGGCGCGTCGTTCGACGGCGTGCTCATGGAGCCGCCGGGCACCGAGGGCAAGGTCAGCGTGGCGATCCGACCGGACGACTTCGAGCGTGCGCAGGCCGCCAACGACACCGCCTTCGAGGCCGTGGTGGAAACGGTGGAGTACGGCGGCCGCGATTCGCTGCTGCGCGTGGCGTCGCCGTTCGGGCCGCTGTATGCGCGTCTGCCCGGCGACTACGCGGTCGGTGAGCGTGTGCCGTTGCACGTGCCCGCCGAGCGCACGCTGGTCTACGCCGGGGAACGCGCATGAGTGCCGCCGCTTCCGCTTCGGCATCGATGACCCCGGCCGCGCGCTTCGATGGGCGCGGCTGGCTGGTCGCGCCTGCGCTCGTCTGCCTGGTGGCGATGTTCGTGTACCCGTTCGCGTACGGGCTGTTCCTGTCGTTCCAGCCGATGGACGGCGGTGGCGTGCTCGCGAACTATCTGAAATTCTTCACCGAACCGACGTTATGGCCGACGGTGCTCATCACGCTCAAGCTCGCCGTGCCCGCCACGGTGATCAACGTGGGGGCGTCGATTCCTGCCGCGTTTGCGCTGCGCAAGAGCACCCGCGCGGCGAAGCTCGTGACGATGTTGCTCGTCGTGCCGGTCACGCTCGGCACGGTGCTCATCGCCGATGGCATGCTCACCTACTACGGCCCCAACGGCTGGTTCCCGCAGGCGCTGCACGCGCTGGGTCTGTATCACGACGAAGTGCGCCTCACGCATAACTACTGGGGCGTGCTGATTTCGCTGGTGATCTCGGGATTCCCGTTCGCGTTCCTGCTGATCCTGTCGTACGTGACGGGCATCGACCCGACGCTCGCGCGCGCTGCGGGCACGCTCGGCGCGGGGCCGTGGCAGCAGTTCCGTCTGATCTATCTGCCGCTGCTGGTGCCGGGTCTCACGATGGCCGCGTGCCTGTCGTTCGTGCAGGCGTTTTCCGTCTTCCCGTCGGCCGTGCTGCTCGGGGTGCCTGCCGGTGCCACGCGCGTGGTGTCGATTGCGGCCTACGAGGCGGCGTTCGAGAGCTATGACTATTCGCTCGCGTCATGCGTGGCGATCGTGATGGGGTTCGTGCAATTGCTGATCGTGGCAGGCATGCTCGGCGCACGCCGGGCGTTTTATAGCGGTCCGACCACGGGAGGCAAGGGATGAGCACCACGGACAAGCCTTTGGCCGGTACGCTGGCCGCGCACAATGGAGACTTCATGACGACCCCTTCGCCCGTGAGCCCGGCAGTGACGGCGCCCGCGTCGCGACGCAAGATGCGCCGCGAGGGGCCCGGCTCGCGCCTGTGGCGCATGTTCGTTTGGGGCGCGATGATCTTTTTCCTCGTGAACGTGGGGCTGATGATCGCCACCGTCACGATGAACTCGTTCGCCACCCGCTGGTTCGGCACGCCGCTGCCGGAGGGCTTCACGCTGCACTGGTACGCGCAGGCCTGGCGTGATTTCCAGCTTGCCGACGTGCTGTGGGTGACCGTCGAAGTCGTGGGGGCGGTCGTGTTGCTGTCGATTGCGCTGGGCGTGCCGGCCGCTTATGCGCTGGCCCGGGCGCAGTTCCCCGGCAAGCGACTCGCGATGCTGGTGTTCCTGCTGCCGTTGATGGTGCCGCCGGTCACCTACGGTATCCCGATGGCGACGGTGCTCTACAAGATCGGGCTGGGCGGCACGCTGACCGGTGTGATCCTGGCCAACCTCGTGCCGTCGTTGCCGTTCGTGATCCTGGTCATGACGCCGTTCATCGAGCAGATCGATCCGAATCTCGAAGCGGCGGCACGCATCTTCGGGGCCAACACGTTCAAGTACTTCCGTCACGTGCTGCTGCCGCTGCTCGTGCCGGGCATTCTGGCGGCCGGATTGCTGGTGCTCGTGCGCACGATCGGCATGTTCGAGCTGACGTTCTTCACGGCCGGGCCCGATACGCAGACGCTTGTGGTGGCGTTGTACTACGCCGTGTTTTCGACGGGGGTGCGCGCGCCGCAGTCCATCGACGCGATGGCGATGATCTACATGGCGATCACGCTGCTGTGGGTGCTGATCGCGTTGCAGTTCGTCAGCCCGACGCAGTTGGTCAGCCGTGTGAAGGAAGCGCCGAAGGGCGAGTAATAACGCGTCGGGGTGTCACGTCGGTCCGCCGTCGGCCGGTATGTTGCGTTGCAGCGAACGTTGCCGCAAAAAAAATACCGGCCGACGCGCGGAACCGAGGGAATAAAGCGTTGGGGTCGGGTGTTGTGAGAGTGTCGTTACCGACATTTCTCCAAAGGAGCCAACGTCATGAACCAACGTCAATCGATGTCCGCCGTTCTCACCTCGCTCGTGGCTGCCGCAGGTCTTTTCGCGGCCGCAGCCGCGCACGCCGAGGCCCCGCTCAAGGCGATGGGCGGCATGCTGGTCGATGGCCAGAATCGCACCGTCTATACGTTCGACAAGGACGCGGCAGGCAGCGGCAAGAGCGCCTGCAACGGCCCGTGTGCCGAGGCCTGGCCGCCGGTCATGGCGCCCGCGAGTGCGAAGGCCGAGGGGGACTACACCATCGTCACCCGCGACGACGGCATGAAGCAATGGGCTTACAAGGGCAAGCCCGTCTACCTGTTCACGAAGGACGCCGCGCCCGGCGACATGAAGGGCGACGGCTTCAAGGACATGTGGCACGTCGTCAAGCCCTGAACGACGGCACAACTGTTCGACGTGGAGCGAGAGGATGCTGGCGGCCCGGCCGGCCGCGCGACGCATGGCAAAGTCGCGCCGGCTCGTTATAATTTCGCGGCAAACGTCGGCGCCGGGCGCTGACGATGCTTCGGACTGGCTAGCCGCCACGCCCCTTCCGTCAGGAAATTCGCCGATGACCGGTCAGGATTTGCCCAGCATGCTCCCGAGCCTGCTGCCACGCCTCTGGGCGTTCGCCCTGCGCATTTCGGGCGACCGCCACGATGCCGAGGACCTCGTGCAACGCGCCTGCGTTCACGCGCTCGAACGCGTGCATCAGTGGACGCCGGGGACCTCGGCACTGAGTTGGATGTATCGCATCGTGCATACCACGTGGATCAACGAGATCCGCTCGCGCCGCGTGCGCTCGCGCGGCAGCCTCGCGTGGGACGACGCCGATGTGGAAACCGTCCCCGATCTTCAGGCATCGACGCCGGAAGACCTCGCGAGCTATCACCAGATATTCGGCGCCGTCGACCGTCTGCCCGAGGCGCAGCGGCTCGTGGTGCTGCTCGTCGCCGTCGAAGGCATGAGCTATCAGGAGGCGGCGCTGGTACTCGACGTGCCCATCGGCACCGTCATGAGCCGTCTGTCGCGTGCGCGCCGTACCATCGGCGACCAATTCCGCAACCCAGAGGGGCAACCCCGCCGTGCCGACGACGTCGGCTCCGCTTCCGGCGCACGTGAGGAGGATGCGTGATGAACGAAGACGATATCCGCCTGCTCGCTTACGTTGATGAAGCGTTGCCCGCCGCCGAGCGCGCCGATGTGGAAGCCGCCATTGCCGCGTCGCCCGAACTGGCCGACGCGGTGGCCTCGCTGCGAGCGTCGCGTCTGCCGTATCGCGAAACGTTCGCTGCACAGGTCGTGCCGCCCGTGCCGGAGCGTCTGAGCGCGAATCTCGATGCGTTGCTGCGCGCGCATGCGCAGCGTCTGGCGCCGGACGGGACGTCGGCAGCGGCGTCGGCGCCGGGCGCCGCCGTTCGTCTCGACGACGCCGGCCATCAATCTGCCGCCAACGACGCGCCTGTCGCGCGCCGTGTGCGCGCGTGGTGGCTCGGTGCGGCATTTGCTGCGGGTGTCGCGGCAACGGTGGTGGCGTTGCCGTGGGTGTCGGACGCCTTGCATCGGCCCGGGCCGGGCGGCGCACCGATGACGACGGCTTCCAGCGCCGCGCCGCCGAAATCACCGCAAGGCGTCACCTGGGTGCGCGCGGCGGCCGACTATCAGCAGTTGTACGTGCGGGAAACGATTGCGTCGGTGCGTGTGGATGCCGGCGATATCGAACGAACGGTCAGCGACATTCGCCAGCACGATCAGCTCGATATCCGCGTGCCCGACCTGAGCGCGAAGGGGCTCACGTTCAAGCGCGTGCAGCGTCTGCGCTGGCAGGATCGTGCGCTGGTGCAGATGGTGTACTTGCCCGAGACAGGGGATCCGATCGCGTTGTGTGTGGTGCGCGACGGACGCCCGGACCAGGGCGTGGCGGAACAGCAGATCGACAACATGGGCGTGGTGACGTGGCGCAAGGGCCAGATCGGTTACGCGCTCATCGGCGCGTCCGGTGGTTCCGTCGATTTGAAGGCCGTGGCAAAGGGGCTCGCCGAAGGACCGGCGGCGCCGCTGTTCGGTTTGCTGATGGTGCCGGAGTCTGCGCCAGTGCATTCGGCGTCATAGTCGCTGTCGGCGCAGCCATTGGCGACAATGCCGTTCGCTCACGCCATGCAAAAACGCCCTCGATTTCGAGGGCGTTTTGCTTTCACCGAGTGAGCCGCGCGCTCACGCCTGCATGAGTGCGCCGTCACGTAGCCGCCACAAGCCGAGCGGATTGCCGTCCTTGAGCGCGTCGGGCAACAACGCGTCGGGCAGGTCCTGATAGCACACCGGCCGCAGGAAGCGATCGATGGCCGACGCACCGACCGACGTGAACATCGCATTCGACGTGGCCGGGAACGGGCCGCCGTGCACCATCGCATGACAGACTTCTACGCCGGTCGGGAAGCCGTTGGCGAGAATACGTCCGGCGCGGCGCTCGAGACTCGGCAGCAACCGGCACGCCGCATCGGTATCGCCCGCATCGAGTTGCAGCGTGGCGGTGAGTTGTCCCTCCAGACGCTCGGTGATCGCAATCATGTCGTCGACGCTGTCGCAGGCGATCACGACCGACGCGGGACCGAACACTTCGTCGTGCAGCGCCGGGGTGGCGAGGAATTCGTCCGCCGTCGTGCGGAACAGAGCCGCTTGCCCCTGCGCACCGTTGCCCGACTGACCGCGTGCGAGCAACGTTACATTCGGCTCGCCGGACAGTCGCGCCACGCCCTTGTCGTATGCCTGATGGATGCCCGACGTCAGCATGGTGCCGGCCGCTTTCGCGCTGAGCGCTTCCATCGCCGTCGCGCAGAACCGGTCGAGTGTTGCCCCGGCGATGCCCAGCACCAGGCCCGGGTTCGTGCAGAACTGACCGACGCCCATCGTGAGCGAGTCGACGAACCCCCGGGCGATGGCGTCGCCGCGGGCGTTCAGCGCCTCGGGCAGCAGGTACACCGGATTGATGCTGCTCATCTCGGCATAGACGGGAATCGGCACGGCACGCGCTTGCGCGATGCGTTGCAGCGCAAGGCCGCCGGTACGCGAGCCGGTGAAACCGACCGCCGCAATGGCAGGGTGCGCGACCAGCGCTTCGCCCACGGCGCGTTCGCCGACCAGCAGCGAGAACACGCCTTCCGGGAGGTCCAGCGCCTGCACGGCCGAGCGAATGGCACGCGCGACGAGTTCGGACGTACCCAGATGCGCGGAATGCGCCTTGACGATCACCGGGCAGCCCGCAGCGAATGCCGATGCGGTGTCGCCACCGGCGACCGAGAATGCGAGCGGGAAATTGCTTGCACCGAACACGGCTACGGGACCGAGGCCGATCTTGGCGAGACGCAGGTCGCTGCGCGGCATCGGTTCGCGCGCCGGTTGCGCGGGATCGATGGTGGCATCGAGGAAATGACCGTCGCGCACCACGCGGGCAAACATACGCAGTTGGCCGACGGTGCGTGCGCGTTCGCCTTGCAGGCGTGCCGGCGGCAACCCCGTTTCGGCGTGCGCGCGTTCGATGAGGGCGTCACCCAGATCGAGCACGGCTTGCGCCACGGCATCGAGGAACTCGGCGCGTCGCGAAAGCGGCAGCGTGCGCAATGGGTCGAATGCCGCGCGCGCAAGCTCGCAGGCGCGCTCGACGTCCTGCACCGTACCCGCGCCGAACGCGGGGGCGAGCGGCTCGCCGCGCGACGGATCGAACGCGTGGAGAGTGCCCGCACTGCCGCGCACGTCGGCGCGGCCGATCAACATTTCACCGGTGATCTGCATGCCGCGTCTCCTTAACCTTCGACCTGGCGGATGAGCGCGGCCAGCGCTTCGACTTCCTGCGGCAGCAGATCGGTCAGCGGCGCGCGCACCGGGCCGGCGTCGTGACCGACGAGCTTGGCGCCGGCCTTGACGATGCTCACGGCGTAGCCCGGGCAGCGGTTGCGAATTTCCAGATACGGCAGGAAGAACGTGTCGAGCAGGCGGCCCATCGTGTCCTGATCGTTCTCGCACACGGCGCGATAGAACGACATGGCCGTCTTCGGGATGAAGTTGAACACCGCCGACGAGTACACCGGCACGCCGAGCGCGCGGTAGGCCGCCGCGTAGACCTCGGCCGTCGGCAACCCGCCCAGATACGAGAAGCGCTCGCCCATGCGGCGGCGGATCTGCACCATGCGCTCGATGTCGCCCACGCCGTCCTTGAAGCCGATCAGATTGGGACACGTTTCGGCCAGGCGTTCGAGCTGGTCGGCGCCCAACTTCGAGTTGGCGCGGTTGTAGACGATCACGCCGATTTTCACCGAACGGCAGACCTGTTCGACGTGTGCGGCAATGCCGTCGAGACTCGCTTCGGTCAGGTAGTGCGGCATGAGCAGCACGCCCTTGGCACCGAGCCGCTCGGCTTCCTGTGCGTAGGCGATGGCCATGCGGGTCGGGCCGCCCGCGCCCGCGAGAATCGGCACCTTGCCTGCGCACGTGTCGACGGCGGTCTTGATCACGGCGCTGTAGTCCTGCGGCGTCAGTGAGAAGAATTCGCCCGTGCCGCCTGCGGCGAAGAGTGCCGTCGCGCCGAACGGAGCCAGCCACTCCAGACGCGCCGCGTAACCACGGGCGTTGAAGTCGCCGTTGGCGTCGAAGTCGGTCACGGGGAAGGACAACAAGCCGTCGGAGACGATCTGTTTGAGTTCTTGAGGTGCAGTCATTTCTGGCGTTCCTGTCGGCTGCGGGGCCGGATTCGATGAGTGAAGAAGGCGCTCAACCAGCGCTTGGCGCTTAGTTATATGTCATCGTATAACATGTAATCGGACCGGACAAGAGGGCGCTCGGCGGAACAGCAGTGGGATAAACCCGCAAACGTACCGGAGAGGGTTTGTCCCAATCGGGTCGGAAGCCTTGCGGGATACGCAAAGGCGCGTTTCTAGATGTATGATGACACATAAGTGATGCGGGGTTGAGCGAACATCAACGACAATCGGCGTCCGTCGCGACAAGGCAACAGATCGACAGGACTGCACCTGCGCGCCCCGGTTAGTGAGCGTGGTGTGTGGGGCAGGCAAACGGAGGAGTGAGCAACATGGCAGCAACGACGCAAGCGGGCGGCAAGGGCCCCGCAGGCGAAGCCGGGCACGTGGCGAAGGACACGCCGCGCTATATCCGGATGCAGCAGGAAGACAACGTGGCCATCGTCGTGAACGATGGCGGGCTGCCGGCCGGCAGCCGTTTCGCCGATGGCCTTACGCTGGTGGACGCCGTGCCGCAGGGGCACAAGGTCGCGCTGGCCGATCTGGCCGAGGGTGCGGCGGTGCTTCGCTACGGCGTGGTGATCGGCTACGCGGCGCGTGCATTGCCAGCGGGCAGTTGGGTGAACGAGCGCAACCTCACGATGCCGGAGGCGCCGTCGCTCGATCGCTTGCCGATCGGCACACGCGTGCCTGCCGAACTGCCGCCGCTCGACGGCTTTACCTTCCAGGGGTATCGCAATGCCGACGGCTCCGTCGGCACGCGCAACATCCTCGCCATCACGACGACGGTGCAGTGCGTGGCGGGTGTGGTCGAGTTTGCCGTCAGGCGGATCAAGGAGACATTGCTGCCACAGTATCCGAATGTCGATGATGTGGTGGCGTTGGAGCACACCTACGGTTGCGGCGTGGCCATCGACGCACCCGACGCCATCGTGCCGATTCGTACGCTGCGCAACATTTCGACGAATCCGAACTTCGGCGGCGAGGTGATGGTGGTGAGTCTGGGATGCGAGAAGCTTCAGCCGGAGCGACTGCTACCGGCGGGCAGCATCCCCATCGGCAGCGCCGGCGCCGATGGCAAGCCCGACACCGTCTGTCTGCAAGACGAGGCGCATGTGGGTTTCCTGTCGATGATCGACTCGATTCTCGCCACGGCGCGCACCCATCTCGAGCGTCTCGACGCGCGACGCCGCGAGACGGTGCCTGCGTCGGAACTCGTGGTGGGCGTGCAGTGCGGCGGCAGCGACGCCTTCTCCGGGGTGACGGCGAACCCGGCGGTGGGCTTTGCCACGGACTTGCTCGTGCGCGCCGGCGCGACGGTGATGTTCTCCGAAGTGACCGAAGTGCGCGACGGCATCGACCAGTTGACGTCGCGCGCGGCGACGCCCGAGGTGGCCGAGGCGATGATTCGTGAGATGGCGTGGTACGACGCCTATCTCGAGCGCGGGCGCGTGGATCGCAGCGCCAACACGACGCCGGGCAACAAACGCGGCGGGTTGTCGAACATTGTCGAAAAGGCGATGGGGTCGATCGTCAAGTCCGGCACCGGGCCGATTCACGGCGTGATCTCCCCGGGCGCGAAGCTCGATCGCTCGCACCAACGCGGGCTGATCTATGCCGCAACGCCTGCGAGCGATTTCATCTGTGGCACCCTGCAACTCGCAGCCGGTATCAACGTGCACGTCTTCACGACCGGCCGCGGGACGCCCTACGGACTGGCAGAGGTTCCCGTCATCAAGGTGGCGACGCGCTCCGATCTGGCGCGTCGCTGGCATGACCTGATGGATGTCGACGCCGGACGCATCGCCACGGGCGAAGCCACGATCGAAGACATCGGCTGGCAGTTGTTCCATCTGATGCTGGCCGTGGCCAGCGGGGAGAAGACTTGGGCCGAGCGGTGGGGGTTGCACAACGCGCTCACATTGTTCAACCCGGCTCCGGTGACCTGATGTTTGTGGCGTGTCAGAGTTCGGCTTGCGTTTGCGCGAGGCCGAACTCGAGCATGGCCGGCACAAAGCAGTGATTGAGCGTGTCGCGGCGTGAGAGCTTCGCGAGCACGTAGCGGCGGAACGGCGTGAGCGTGCCCCAGTCGCCGACGTCCGGCGCCAACAGATCGGCCAGTTCGCACTGACGCAACAAACCCGGCGGCAGTGCGTTCGTATCCTGCCACGCAGTGGACGCCGGGTCGACGCTGCGCTCGACCGCCTGTCCGAGATGGTCGCGCGCGATCTCGTCGAGACGCGCCGCAAAATCCTCATCCCCCGGCACGCACGACGCCAGCGTGTCGCGCGCTTCCTGCGGCAGACGCTGCCAGTCCGCCAGCGACAGATGTTGCCCGCTGCGATCGAGGTTGAAGCGAATCGCCATCGTGATGAACTTCAGATTCTCGCAAGCTTCGATCTCGAACACGAAGATCGGCAGACGCTGGTACAGATGCATGATGCTCACTCCTGATATGGCGAAGTACGGCGACGCATGGTGTGCGATCGATTGTACTCGCGACGCGTAGTGCGCTGCCGATGGCGAATGTGTGGCGGTCGTCGCACCTTCCGTAGATGTGCGTCACCTCATTAGGAAAACTCTTAAAAATGATTTGACTGGGCAGACTCGGGTGGTGCGCTTTACGTGATCGGAATCGGCGAGAAGACTTGTTGTTTCAGGGGGATACGGCGGCTGCGACGTCACGCATGAGCGTCGGATGTGAAGAATCCTAGAATCTGGGTTCATTCCGAAAGCGGTCATCCCTTCCTAAGGTGGGCATTCTGCATTTGTTCAGTGTTTTGACAGGAGCCCATATGCCGCCCAAATCGTCGCCGACGACGTTTCCCTTCATACCCGTCGTATTGGGTTCCCCATCGCCCGAGCGGGTAGAGAAAGGGGCGTCCGTGAGGGGCAGGTCGTCTGCTGCGCAGGCCGATGGGGGCGTCGGCAAAGCGGCGGGGCGCAATGGCGCCCGGAAGGGGGTATCGCCGCCGGATATCCAGGCCGATGGCGCAGGGCCGTTACGCGTGGAAGTGGAGCGCCGTGTGACACCCGAGGGACTGACGGTGCTTGGGGCCATCGTTCGATGAGCGCGGTGCCTGTGTCCGGCACATCGGTCGATCCGGCGCTGGTGACGGCGAGCGGCGATGCGGTCTGGGTGATCGCGTCACCGCATGCGCAATGGGAGAGCGATGCGCACGCGATGACCGTATCGTCACATGAGGTCGCCTGCACGTTGCACGGTGCGCCCGCCGATGCCTCGATGTGGCTCGAACGTCTGCAGCATGGCTTGTTGCTCACGCACGCGCCGGTGCCCGGCTCCTGGCTGGGGGCGCTTGTCGACGAAGGGCTGGTCCAGGTGCTGTCCGCCACCCGTGGCGACATCGTCCCGGCGTTCGGCGAGATCTGCGACGCCTGGGTACGGGGCATCTTCGCCGCACCGTTCTGGACACGATTTCTCTCGGGCGAGTCCAGTGACATTCAGGTGCTGGCGTTTCTCGCGCAGCTCTATCACCGTGCTGCCGGGGCCGACGTTCACAATCGGATCGCCGTCGAGCGTTGCACCGATACGGCGCTGCGACCCTCGCTGTTGCGGCAGTATCGCGAGCAGCGCGGGCAGGCGACGATGCTCGCCGCCGGGCTGTTGCGCTGCGGCCCGGCCGCACGCACGTTTCTCGACAGCGGCGCATTCGATACGACGCACGCGCTCATCGACTTCATCATCGGGGCTGCCGGCGACATGCCGTTGTACGTGGGGTGTTGCGCACTGTGCCAGGCGCCCTCCATCGCGCGCGTGACCGGTGAAATCGACGCACAGTTCGCCGCGCTCGCTGCACGCTATCCCTCGGCGGCCGAGGGGTTTGCGGCGGTGGCCGCGCATGCCCGCCATGACGCGAGCGTCTGTGGCAGTACGTCATTGCTTCGGCAATGGGTCGAGGAGACGGGCGAGCCCGATGCGCTCGCGCGCCTTCGCATGCTGCGCGGTGCGCACGGCGTTGCCGCTGCCTACCGTGTGATGTTCGATGCATTGCATCGGCTCGACGAAGACGTCTGACGGCGACTGACGGCGACTGACGGCGATTCGCAACGGTGGGCGGATCATGCGCCCGAATGGGGCATGTGACTCGTATAATGGCGTCCCAACGGCGGGGACGGTTGTGGCTCCGCGCCGTCAGCCCCCTGACCATGACAACCCATCTCGCCTACCTTGCCGCCCTCGGTGCCGCCCTGTGCTGGGCCTGCAGCGGCATGATCGCCATCACGCCCGTCCGCCAGGCGGGCTCGTTCCCCTTCAATTACGCCCGCATGCTGCTGGTCTTCGCGATGCTGTTGCTCGCGCTGGCGGTGCTGCGTGGCTGGCCGGTGCTCACGCTGGAGCAGTGGCTTCGGCTCACGGCCTCGGGGCTGATCGGCATCCTCGTGGGCGACACGATCCTGTACACCTCGCTGGGCCGCCTGGGACCGCGTCGCAACTCCATCATCTTCGCAACGAATGCGCCGATGACCGCCATGCTCGGCTACTTCTGGCTGGGTGAAGCGCTCGGCTGGCGTGCGATCGCCGGTGTGGCACTGGTGACGGCGGGCGTGGCGCTGGCCATTGCCTTTGGCGGACGTCGGGAAGACGCGCACCACTGGGAGTCCGTGCGCGGCGACGTGCGAATCGGCGTGGCCATCGGGCTGACGGCGGCGCTGTGCCACTCCATCGGTACGTTGATCGCCAAGCCGGTCATGGCGGCGGGGGTGGACCCGGTCGGGGCATCGGCGGTGCGCGTTGGCGTGTCGGCCCTTGGGTTGACGATTATCGCGGCGCGCCGCGGGCGCGCGGTCTTTGCCAACTTCACACCGGGTACGCTGGCGCTGACCGCCGCTTCGGGCTTCTTGGGCGTGGCCGTGGGCATGACGTTGCTGCTCTATGGCATGGGGCACGGCAACACCGGCGTCATCGCGACGCTCTCGGCGACGACACCGGTGATGGTGCTGCCGCTGCTGTGGCTTCGCACGCGTCAGCGCCCGGCGGCGGGCGCCTGGTGGGGCGCATTGATCGCGAGCGCGGGCGTTGCGCTGATTTTCAACCGCTGATGCTGTCGACGCGGCGCGCGGTTGCGCGCCCGAGGACACGCTTGACGGCGGGCGCCGGCTCGGCTGTCCGCGTGATGGTGCGATCGCGTCCTGATCTGCGCGTTTAGCGTGTCAGCGGGGATTGCAGGGCGTCTGGATTCTGTCGCGGCGCTTCGTTCGTCAATTGCGGCGGCGGCACGTCGGGGGCGACGCTCGGACGCGTGACGGGCGGCGTGAGCAGGCGTCGCAGCCAGGCGGCCAGACGCTCGAAGACGCCCGGATCGTCGTTGAACAATTCGGGACGCAGCACGCGCAGATAATCGAGAATCTGTTCGGCCTCCTGAGGACCCACCGACCCATAGATCGTCGCCAGATCCAGCAGCGCACGCAACTCGCCGAGCTTTTCGCGGGCCACGAGCGGGCGCGCTGTCTCCACCGCACGCTTCGCGTCGAACACCCGTTCGC
This sequence comes from Pandoraea pnomenusa, assembly GCF_040391475.1. Classification (GTDB taxonomy): domain Bacteria; phylum Pseudomonadota; class Gammaproteobacteria; order Burkholderiales; family Burkholderiaceae; genus Pandoraea; species Pandoraea pnomenusa_C. The sequence continues at coordinate 34,863 of NZ_JBEBXS010000014.1, forward strand.
GCAGCACCGAAGCGGTGCGCCATGCGGGCGTTTGCAGGGTGGCTTCCAGCGTGCGCAAGTCTTGCGCCGAACTCACGATCTGTCCGGCCAGCGATTCCACGATCCGTTCCTCGCCCTTCGCCTCGCGCACGATCCCTTCGGCCCAGCGGCTTGCCTGGCGCGACATGTCTTCGCGCGTCCATTCCGGGCGGGAGACGAAATAGAACCCATGCTGACGCGCCTGATTCAGGATGATCGAGACGACATCCGGGAACTGCTTGTCGAATGTGCGTTTGGCCCACGCGTAATGACCGCCTGCGAGCAACTGCGCGACGGCGGCTTCGGTCAGCGGCACGGTACTGTCGAGCAGGCGCGCGCGCAGGAAGTCGTCGAACGGCGGCGGCGTGAAGTGACGGTCGACGGCGGCGCTGATGCGCACGAAGGCGTCGAAGTCCTTCTTGAGGTCCGCCAGGGCGGTGTCGGAAAGGGTCAGGGCAATGCGGCTCATCGTGACAGGCTCCCAGCTACCGCAACGATGGCTGGATGTGCCGGCGACCGGCGCGTGAACACGAAGACGAAGGCGTCCGCGTCAGCCGGTCGAGCGTCTGTCCGAGTGCAGCAAGCCACGGGCGCTGTCGCCGAAGCTCGTGCCACGTGCATCCCCATTGCGCGTGAAGTCATTTGCAGCGATACGTGTAAGCGGTGCGCTGCGGTCGTGGCCGCGCGCTGTAAAGATGGCCGGACGGGGGCACGGCCCGGCGTCCCGGCGTGCCTGATCCCACGGCAAATATGGCGGCGATTCTAGCGTACGCATGGCCCGCGAGTCGCCGCATGCCCGCCAACGCCACGGAAAATCCACAATTCCGCAGCGGGCAGCAGGCGTCTGCATGCATCAACGGCACATCGGTGGGGAAACTTTAGCGGCGCTCGGTCAATTTTCTTCGGAGGCCGGGCGCAACAAGTAGACGGCGAAGCGTGAACGGCCGTCGAGCCAGACGCGGTCGACGTTCCAACCGGCCGAGGCCGCCAGCGCCTCGAACTCCGTCTGACCGTACTTGTAGGAGTTCTCGGTGTGGATGGATTCGCCCGCCGCGAAGTCGAACCGGTGGCCCAGTACCGTGGCTTGAAACGCACGCTGCGCGACCAGATGCATCTCGATGCGGCTTGCCCCGGCGTTGAAGCGGGCTTCATGACGGAAGGCGTCGAGCGGCAGGTCGCCGTCGAGCTCGCGGTTGATGCGCGTGATGACATTCAGATCGAACTGTGCAGTCACGCCGCGCGCGTCGTCATAGGCGGGCAGCAGCACGGCCGGATCCTTGCACGCGTCCACGCCGACGACCATACGGCGGCGCGGCCCGAGCATCTTGCCGACGTGCGCGAGGAAGGCTGCCGCCTGTCCGGGCGCAAAATTGCCGATCGTCGATCCGGGAAAGAAGCCCAGGCGCGGTCCCTGCGTGTGCTGCAACTGCGGCGGCAGACGGAACGGCCGCGTGAAGTCGGCGCGCACCGGCAGCATCGGAATGCCGGGGCATCGACGCGCCAGCGTGGCGACGGCATCGTCGAGAAAGTCGTCGGCGATGTCGACCGGCACATAAGCGCGCGGGGTGACGAGGGCGTCGAGCAACAGCGGGGTCTTGCGGCTCGAGCCGCTGCCGAATTCGACGACGACTGCGTCCGGGCCGATGACGTCGGCAATCGCGGGCGCGCACTCGCCGAGCAGGGCGGTTTCGGTACGTGTCTGGTAATACTCGTCGAGCCCGGTGATCTCTTCGAATAGCTCACTGCCGCGCCGGTCGTACAACCAGACGCTGGGCAGCGACTTCGGGGTGTGACCGAGACCGGCGAGCACGTCGGTGGCGAACGCGTTTTCCGGAAGCGACGGGCAAACGAATGCCGTGGCTTGGGTAGCTTGCGACATCAGCGGTCCTCCGCGAGCCTCAGGCCGCAGAATTGCCAGCGCTGATGCGGGTAAAAGAAGTTGCGATACGTGGCGCGTGCGTGACCGGCCGGCGTGGCGACCGAGCCGCCGCGCAGCACGAACTGTCCGCACATGAACTTGCCGTTGTATTCGCCGACGGCCCCCGCAGCCGTCCGGAATCCCGGGTAAGCGACATACGGGCTTGCCGTCCATTGCCATACCGGGCCGAAGCATTGCTCCATCGCTGGCGACGTGGATGACGCCGCATTCGCTGCGACCTCCCACTCTTGTTCTGTCGGCAGGCGCTTGCCCGCCCAACGGGCGAAGGCGTCGGCCTCGAAGTAGCTCACGTGCTGCACCGGGGCGTTGTCGTCGACGGGTTGCATGCCCGCGAGCGTCATCGACTGCCATTCGCCGTTATGCAGTTCCCAGTAGAGCGGATGCCCCCAACTTTCGCGTTGTACCGTCGCCCAGCCGTCGGACAACCAGAGCCCGGCCATGCGGTAGCCGCCGTCTTCGATGAACGCGCGCCATTCGCCGTTCGTTACCACGCGCGAGGCGATGGCGAAGGGGCGGATGAGCACGTCGTGCGCGGGCGTTTCGCAATCGAAGGCGAAATGCTCGTGGCTGACCCCGTTGTGGCCGACGCGATGCTGCCCGCCATCATGTGCGATCCATTGCAGCGGCGCGGTGGCGCGCGCGGCAGGCAGCGACTGGCGATGGGCGGGGCGTAGCGGATTTTGCGCGAACAGATGCAGCAAATCGGTGTGCATCAGCTCCTGATGCTGCTCCTCGTGATTCAGGCCGAGGGTAATGAGAGCCGCAACGTCGGCGGGCAGATCGGCGAGCAGCAACCGTTCGTGCATCGCGGCGTCGACGTGGCGGCGATAGGCGAGCACGTCGTCGAGCGTGGGACGCGTGAGCAATCCCCGTTGCGGACGTGGATGCCGGGGCCCGGCGGCCTCGTAATACGAGTTGAAGAGATAGGCGAAGTGCGGGTTGTACGGACGGTAGCGTTGTCCGTGCGGTTCGAACAGCACGCCGGATTCACCGAGCAGGAACGTCTCGAAAAACCAGGTGGTGTGGGCGAGATGCCACTTGATGGGACTGGCGTCGGGCATCGACTGCACGGTGGCGTCGGCGTCCGACAGTCCTTGAGCGAAGGCGACAGACGCCGCGCGCACGGCATCGAATCGGTCGGCCAGTCGCGCGGACGAGCCGGATGGCGCGGACGGCGTCAACACGTGGATCGACGGGCCGTCGCGGGCGGTGCGCGAGCGGGTGGTTTCGGGGGAGGTGCCGGAGGGCGCCTCGGCTTGCGACGTACAACAGGGCAGGGTCATGGGACGCACCGTACTGTGAAACGTGCTGCCTATTGTAGACCCGTTGGTCTGGCGCCGTGTGACGGTTCGTAACCGGGGTTGACGACGCGATTTCGGCCGTTTCCGGAGGGCATGTGCGGTGCGATGAGGGGGCGTGCGCCCGAGGCATTCGGGGGGATGAGGGCGCTCTGGCGGGCTTCACCGGCGGTTCACATCAGCCAGCCGGTCAGCCCGAGCAGACTGCCACCGGCGATCAGCCAAAGCGGGTTCCAGCGCGTGCGTAGCGTGATGACGACGGCAGCGAGCGTCACCAGCCCGCGTGCCACGTTGATATCGATCTCCCGCGCCAGCACGGCACTGCTGGCGGCAAGCAGGCCAACGGTGATGGGCGCGAGCCCCGCGCGCACTGCGCGCACCCAAGGAGAGCGTTCGTGACGGTCGACCCAGCTGCCGACGAGATAGGCGAGCAGCGAACTCGGGGCGCACTTGGCGAGGGTCGCCGTGAAAGCGCCGGGCAGGCCGGCGGCTTGCAGCCCGATGAGCGTGACGGCCATGCCGTTCGGGCCGGGGGCGGCCTGGGCGAGGGAAAAGAACGTGACGAATTGCGTGTCGGTGATCCAGTGCCGCGTCTCGACGGCATAACGATGAATATCGGCGAGCGTGACGTTGGTGCCGCCGACGGCGAGCAACGACCAGAGCGAGCCGTGCAGGAACAGATCGACGAGCGTGTTCATGGGGCGGCGCTATCGGCGTGGTCGGTGTTGTCCGGGGTGCGCGCGCGCCGCAGGTGGTAGGCCATGAGCACCGCGCAGGGGCCGAGTACGCCGAGCACGAGCAGCAGGGGCAGGCCGAACACGAAGCTGCCGACGAAGGTGGCGGCGGCAAACGTCAGCGTGCTCCAGTGACGCTCCAGTCCGGCGAGCAGGCGAATGGCCGTGGCGATCACCAGTCCGGTCGCGGCGGGCATGAGCCCGGAGAGCAGATGTTGGACGGGCTGCGTCTGTCCCCATTGGGCATAGGCAAACCCGATGAGGATGATGACGATGGTCGGGCAGAAGTACAGGCCGGCGACGGCGGAGGCGGCGCCGCGCGGGCCGCGGAATCGGCGTCCGAGGACGGTGGCGATATTGGCGACGTTCGGGCCGGGCAGAAGCTGCGCGAGCGGCAGCAATTCGGCGAATTCCCGGTCGGTCAGCCAGCGCCGCTGGTCGACGACCATGCGTCGCGCCCAGGGGAGTACGCCGCCGAAACCGGTCGCGCCGACTGTGCCGAAGGCGACGGCCAGTTCCCAGCATGTGGGCGGCGCGGCCGGGGCAGGAGTGTCGGAAGCGGTGGTGTGGCGATCGGGGGAGCGGGGCGAAGCGTTGGCGACGGGATCGGGACTCACGATTGCCCGTTACCGGTGGGGCCGTGGAGTTCGTGTTCCAGGCGCACGACTTCCTGGGCGACAAGGGCGATGGCGTTTCGGATTTCCATGAGCGCGGTGTAGAGGGCTTGCGCGTTCTGGGGGGATTGCAAGGCAACGTCGCGGGCGGCGGCTTCGATGGCGTCGAGCGACAGGGCGATGCGGTCGAGATTCTCCAGCATGGGGCGATCTCCGATGGCGCGCGCAGAGCGTGCATCCCCTCATGATACCCAACTGACGTATCTCGGTGGGGGATGTTAGAATGCGTGCCCTTGCCGGGGTGATGAAATTGGTAAACATAGCGGACTTAAAATCCGCCGCCTTCGGGCTTGCCGGTTCAAGTCCGGTCCCCGGTACCACTTAGGCTTCGAGCCACATCAAGCAAGCGCGCTCGTATGGATGTCGTTTGGTGAGGCACACAATGCCCTCGTGCCAGCGTCTTGACCCATTCGTGCCGCGTCTTCTACCTCAAGCGTTCCCCTTCCGGGTCAGCACAGTGAGCCCGCCACTCTCATCAGCAAGTCGAGATTCCAGGTGAGGAAATCGGCAATCTTGTCGGCAGTGGTCATGGTGATTCTCCTCGCGGTGGGCTTTGCGCGGTATTGCGCAAGCCGTTGAGTGAAGTATCCCCGTTATGCCTTGCCGCTGATACTGCGATTAATACAACTTCCTGGCGTTGACGCACCCCGAATGCGAGCACGCCGACTTACAGCAGACTACGCACTACGGATTTACTGAAGAAACTGAACGATGGCCGCCATCGTTGCCTCGGGTTGTTCTTCCATCAGCCAGTGACCGGCACCTGGAATGACCACCCCCTTGACGTTGGACGCGGCGGCCTGTGCGACCGTCGCCATCATCGGCCCGAACGACTTCTCTCCGCCGATGGCCAGCACCGGCATGGGCAGCGGTCCTTTGGCGAGATACGCCTTGTTGTCGATGGCGTCCTGATCGAAGGCGTGGAACTGTTCGAAACCGGCGTGCATCGCGCCGGGCAGGGCGTAGAACCTTGTGTAGTGCTGTCGGGCAGCTTCACTGAAGTGCTTCGGATCCGCCGAGAACTCGTTCCAGAAGCGGTCGAGGTAGATACGCTCGCGGCCCTTGACCAGCCGTTCCATGTCCGGGCCGCCAAAGCGGAAGTGCCACAGCAGCGGGTTCTTGAGAATCTCTTCCCAGGGTCCGACGCCGGGAATCGGCGCGTCCATCAGCACCAGCTTCGTGACGCGATCCGGCTGCTCGGCCGCGAACGCGTAGGCCACCATGTTGCCGATGTCGTGCGCCACGACATCGACTTTGCCGATTTGCAGCGTGTCGAGCACGCCGGCGATGTCGCGGGCCTGATTCTTCTTGTCGTAACCGGAGGACGGATGGTCGGACAGGCCCATGCCGCGAAGGTCGGGCACCACCACGGTATGGGTCGCGGCAAGCTTTGCGGCGAGCGGTGCCCACATGTCGCCCGTCTCGCCATAGCCGTGCAGCAGCACGACAGCCGGTCCGTGTCCACCGACGCGAACGTTGATCCGCGCGCCGTTCGTGGCGATCGTCTGATGTTTGAAGTCGGCGGGGAAGGTGAAGACGTCGGCCGCCGCCGGGACGGCGTGAAGTGAGACAAGCAACAACAGAAACGAGAGCATTTTCCGCATTTCTGACCCCCAGAGGGTTGATCCAAACGATCTGCCTGTGGCGCGGATAATCTCACATTTTTTCGGTTTTGCGCAGTCCCGCCCGGGCCGGCCTCACGTGTGCAGCGTCAGCCCTTTCACCGCCTTGTCCACGGCCTTCTTCGGCCCATGCAGCGCAATGCCGACGAAATCGAATTGTTCGGGGTCCTGCCCACGAAACGCCTCGCGATTGGCCGCGTCATGCCCGGTCGAGAACATCGCGTGCACGTAGGGCACGATCGTCAGCTCGCGCGACACGGCTTGCCGATGAGCCGCCTGCAAGCCCGGCAAGTCAGCGACGAACACCATCATGGGTTGCCCGAGCATGCGGGCGTACTGACGCCCGGCGGCGTCTTCGTAGGGCTCGCCCAAGGCTTCCGGCACCGCCGCCGCAATCCCGGTCGCGAGAAATGCCGTCACGTTCAGTTTTTGCCAGACCGCAAGATCGTCGCGCACGATCAGCGCCACTTTCGTATCGAACATCGAAGCCGCTCCCTGAATAGTCGTTATTCGGTGATGACGGGCGAAGATTCACACCCACTGATCGTTCGCCACCGTGCGTTCGCTCACGGCGCCATCCCCCGTATTCGCCACGCCGCGCGGCTCGATCAGCAGCACTTTCACTTCGCCTTGTGCGCAGGGCTTATGTTCGACGCCCTTCGGCACCACGGCCATCTGACCGGCACGCAAGGTCATCGAACCGTCGCCGGACGACGCGCCGCGGAAGTCGATGCGCAACTCGCCGTCGAGCACGATGAAGGTCTCGTCGGTATCGGCGTGCTGGTGCCACACGAAATCGCCCTGGAGTTTCACGACCTTGAACTGATAGTCGTTCATCTCGGCGACAACGCGCGGTTGCCAGTGACCGTCGATCTGCGCGATCTTGCCCACCAGATCGATGACCTGGCATTGGCCGCGGGACGCGGGGGCGGGAGCGGGGGTAAGGGGCGATACGGACATGATTTCCCTCCGGGAACATAAGCACACATCGAGCTTACGCCGCCACCGGCGTCGTGGTCTTGAACGATTGTGGGTGCCGGACGGCGGGCGGTTACCGCCGGGTGGCGCTGCCGGCGATCTGCAGCCAGCGTCCCGGCGTGATGCCGAAGGCCTTCAGGAAATGTCGCGTCATGTGGCTCTGATCGGCGAAGCCCGCATCGGCGGCGGCGCTCGACAGGGAGACGCCCGCGAGCAGCAGGCGACGCACCGTATCCAGGCGGCGCATCGTCAGGTAGCGGTACGGACTCGTGCCGTAGAACGTGCGGAAATCATTCGACAAACTCCAGCGGTCGCGGCCGGCAGCGGCGGCGAGTTCGTCGAGCGTGACCACGCGCGTGAAGTGAGTATGCAGATAGTCACGTGCGCGCAGCGCCGCGACATAGTCGCCCTTGCTCCGCGTTGGCGGCATACCGGCCGCCGCAGCGAGCGCCTGTGCGAGTTCGGCCAGTGCGTCGCTTTGCTCGAGCGGATCGAGAGGGGCGAGTGAGTTACCGGTGCGCAGCAGCAACGATTCGGTGGCCGCTGCGATCCGGGGATCGCTGGTCACGCCGCCTTCGATGAACGGGAGCGCGTGTCCGCCGAGCATGTCCTGAATCAGCGATGGCGCCACGTAGAGCATGCGGTAGCGAAAACCCTCGTCTGTGCCGGCCTGACCGTCGTGCGCTTCGTCCGGATGCAGCACCATCGTGTTGCCCGGCAGGCTGTCGCGCCGCCCGCGCCGGTAATGGAAGCGCTGCACACCGGCCAGCGTACGTCCGATCGCGTAGGTATCGTGACGGTGCATGGCGTACGCGTTGCCCTGAAACCAGGCCTCGATGCGCTCGATGCCGTCGGTCGGCTCGGCGTGTCTGACCCAGTCCGGGGTGGTGATGGTGGCAGTTCGAGGCATGACGGGGGCGGAAGTCATGGGGATTCGCGCCGGATTCGCGCGAAGCAGTGTACCCAGCATGCCACATAATCAAAAAGCCCTGACGTATCAGGGCTTTTCATGGGTTTTGCGGCACGGTGGCCTCCTGCCTAATGGCAGAGTGATCCAATAGCGACCAGCAGATCAGCGCAGGGAATGAAGTAGTCAATGACGGACATCGTCAATTCTCCAGTCAGCACAGGGGGTTAGCCAAAAACCGGGCCGGCAGCGAGCAGGAGGTCGTGAACGTACCGAACGCCTTCGATGAGGTAGGGGATCAGGGGCATGGTGTTTCTCCTTGGGTTTCGCTCTGCGCGGTGTTGCGCGAGCCGGTGAATGAAGTATCTCGCTGCTTGGCTCGCGCCGAAACTGTGATTAATACAACCCGTGAAGTCGTGCCGCATTGACGCCGCATTGACGCCGTTTGAGCCGGTTTCGGCGGCGCGCAGCGCGATGTCGCCGCGGTTGGTAAAATGCGCCTCCGCTGTTCATTGGCGCAACGTGCCTGTGCGAGACTGGCATGCGCGTCGCCGATACGCCAATCATCTCCTCGCTGTCGACGTCATCCATGAAGTCCCAAACACTTCGGGGGCAGTGGCTCCCGAACCTCCCCGGCAACGTGCTTGCCGGGCTCACCACCGCGTTCGCGCTCGTGCCCGAGTGCATCGCGTTCGCCCTGGTCGCGCAAGTCAATCCGTTGATGGGCTTGTACGGCGCATTCATCATCTGCGCGCTCACTGCGATCTTCGGCGGACGTCCCGGCATGATCTCGGGCGCGGCCGGATCGATGGCCGTCGTCATCGTCGCGCTCGTGGTCGAGCACGGTGTGCAATATCTGCTCGCGACGGTCGTGTTGAGCGGCGCGATCATGATGCTGTTCGGGCTGCTGCGGCTGGGCAAGCTCATTCGCATGGTGCCGCATCCCGTGATGATCGGATTCGTGAACGGGCTGGCGATCATCATTGCGATGGCGCAACTCGAACACTTCAAGACCGCGACGCCGCAGGGCAACGTCTGGCTCCAAGGCACGCCGCTCGCGATCATGGGCGCATTGGTCGCTCTCACGATGCTCATCGTCTACGGCCTGCCGCGCGTGACGAAGGCCGTGCCTCCCGCGCTCGTCGCCATCGTCGGCGTTGGCGTGTTCAGCCAGTGGCTGCATCTGCCGACGCGCACGCTCGGCGACATGGCGCACATTGCGGGCGCATTTCCGAGCTTTCAACTACCGCAGGTGCCGTTCGACCTGACGACATTGCGCATCGTCTTTCCGTACGCGTTATTGATGGCAATCGTCGGCCTGCTCGAAACGTTGCTGACGTTTAACCTGACCGACGACATCACGCAAACGCGCGGTCATCCGAATCGGGAGTGCCTGGCGCTCGGCGTGTCGAATGTGGTTTCGGGCGTGTTCGGCGGCATGGGCGGATGCGCCATGATCGGGCAGACGATGATCAATCTGAGCTCGGGCGGACGCACGCGCGTGTCCGGCGCCACGGCCGGCATCATGATCCTGCTGTTCGTGCTGTTCCTTTCGCCGCTCATCGAGCGGATTCCGCTCGCGGCGCTGGTCGGGGTGATGTTCGTCGTGGCGCAACAGACCTTCGCATGGGGATCGTTGCGCGTACTCGGCAAGGTGCCGCGTAACGACGCGCTGGTGATCGTCGCCGTCACGGTCATCACCGTCTTCACGGATCTGGCGGTCGCCGTGTTGTGCGGCATCGTCATCGCCGCGCTCAACTTCGCCTGGCAGCATGCGCGGGACATTCGTGCCGACGCTCAGGACACGGGCGACGACGAGCGGACCTACGTGCTGCACGGCACGCTGTTCTTTGCGTCCACGGCGAATTTTCAGGACCTGTTCCAGCCGGTGACGGATCACCCCTCGGTGGTCGTGGATTGCCGTCACCTGCATGCGGCAGATCATTCGGCCATTGTGGCCCTCGAGACGCTGGCAGAGCGCTATCGGAAGGCCGGGCGCCGGCTGCGCTTCGTCAATCTGTCGTCGCGCAATCAGCGCATGCTCGAGCGAGCGGGGGTGCGTCTGGCGGAGATCTGACGACGCTCGGGCGGGGCTTACCTGAACGTGTGCAGGTAGGCGATGAGGTCCGCGACCTTGCGCTCGTTGCCGATGCCCCAGAAGCGCATCTTCGTGCCGGGCACGGTCTTGCCGGGATTGGCGATGAATGCGGCGAGCGTCTTGTCGTCCCACACGATGCCGGACTGTTTCATCGCGTTCGAGTAATCGAAGTCCGACAGGCTGCCCGCGCGACGGTTGGCGATGGCGTTCAGTTGCGGCCCGAAGCCCGATGCGGCCATCGGTCCCACCGAGTGGCACGACGCGCAACGCGATGCGAAGAGCGCCTTGCCTGCTTCGACATCTCCCGCCGCCCGTGCAGGTGTGCAGACACCGGCCAGTGCGGACAGCGTGAGCGTCAGCCCCACGATGCCGGGGCGAACGCGCGACAGGAAAGCGCGCGGGCGCGGGAACGGGGTTACGGAGCGGGCAATCATCGGAATGGCGGGCCGAGGGGCGGTTCGAAAGCAATCCGCTAACTTACCTCTTTCCGGCAGAGGCGGCCAGTAAATCTAATTGAGGGCGGTGCGGCATCGTGTCGCGATCCGCCGCGCCATGAAAAACGCCAGCGCGGCCGGAACGGCGTCGCTGGCGTCTTGAATCGAGGAAGCGCGCGGCGAGGCGCAGGTGCGCAAGGGCAAGCGCCTCGCCGGTCGGGACGTTGGCCTGATTACGCCGCGCCCTTGACTACGCTCTCCGGCAGGTCGCGGCCGTGATATTTCTTGTAGATCGCGTTGAGCTTGCCGTTCTTCAGGTTGGTCTTCACCCAGTTGTTGATCCACTCCTTGAGCGCGGGCTGGTTCTTGTTGAGCGCGATGCCCAGATCGAATTCCTTCTGTGCGAACTTGAGTTCGAGGTTCTTGTCCGGCGCGCGCTTCTGCATCTCGCCGAGGTTCGACGGCGTGCTCGAGAAGATGTCGACCTGGCCCGTGACCATCGACGTGATCAGCGTGGCGTCGTCCTCGTAGCGCACGATCTGCGCGCCCTTGGCGTTCTGCGTGGTGAGCGTGTCGTTGACCGTGGCGCGCGTGAGACCGACGCGCTTGCCGTTCAGATCGTCATACCCCTTGATGCTGACGCTCTTCGGACCGCCCACGATGATCGAGATGACGGCGTACGGAATGGAGAAGTCGATGACCTGTGCGCGTTCCGGCGTGATCGACAGGTCGGCCACCACGATGTCGGCACGGTTGGCCTGCAGCGTCGGCACCCGCGCGGCGTTCGTCACGGACACGATGTCGAGCTTCACGCCCAGATCCTGCGCCAGCAGCTTGGCGGTGTCGACGTCGGAGCCTGCGGGTTGCAGGTTGGCGTCGGCGAACGAGTACAGCGGCGTGCCCATCGCAATCGCCACGCGGATCTTGCCGGCCTTCTTGATGTCGTCGAGCTGATCGGCGAGCGCGGCATGCGCGAATGCGCCGAGCAGCACTGCGGCGCAGGCCTGGGCGGCAAACGTTTTGAACGACTTGAGCTTCATGCAATGGTCTCCTTCGTGTGATGTGTGTTGTCGTGCATTGCGCCCGCTGGCGGGCTTACAGTCCGTTCGCGAGAAACGCGCGCAGTTCCGGCGTTTGCGGGTTGTCGATCATCTCGCCGGGGCCCACTTCCCAGACCTTGCCCTGGTGCATGTAGATGATCTGGTCGGCCACGCGCTTGGCGAAGGCCATTTCGTGCGTGACGAGCAACATCGTCATGCCGTCGGCCGCGAGGTCTTCCATCACGCGCAGCACTTCGCCGGTGAGTTGCGGGTCGAGCGCCGAGGTGACTTCGTCGAACAGCATGACCTTCGGTGACATGGCCAGCGAACGGGCGATGGCGACACGCTGTTGCTGTCCGCCCGAAAGTTGCTCGGGATATGCCTCGGCCTTGTCGGAAAGGCCGACCTGCGCAAGCACTCGCTTGGCCACCGTTTCCGCTTCGCTGCGAGGCATGTGCTTGACATGACGCAGCGCGAGCATGATGTTCTCGCGCACGCTGAGGTGCGGAAACAGGTTGTAGCTCTGGAACACGATGCCGACTTCACGGCGTAGTTGGTGCAGGTCGACCTTGGGGTCTTCCACGCGAATGCCGCACACTTCGATGGAGCCGTCGTCGATGGTCTCCAGCCGGTCGATGCAGCGCAGTGCCGTGCTCTTGCCCGAACCGCTCGCGCCGATGATCGCGACCATCTTGCCGCGCTCCACTTCGAACGACACACCCTTGAGCACCGGGTTGTCGCCGAAGCGTTTGTGAATCTGATTGACCTTAACGATTGCCGACATTAAGCCTGTCCTCCAGTGCGGCGCTCCAGCGCGAGAGCGGGTAGCACAGCACGAAATAAAACACCCCCACGAGCGAGAACACGAGGAAGGGCTGGAAAATCGAGTTGTTGATGATCTGCCCCGCACGCGTGAGTTCGACGAAGCCGATCACCGAAGCGAGCGACGTCATCTTGATGATCTGCACGAGAAAGCCGATGGTCGGCGGCAGCGACAGGCGTATGGCCTGCGGAATGATGATCAGGCGCAGGGTCTGCCAGCGAGAGAACGACAGGCACTCGGCGGCTTCCCACTGCGCGCGAGGCATCGCTTCGACGCAGCCGCGCCAGATATCGCCCAGATACGCGCTCGTGTAGACCATGAGCGCCAGGGCTGCGGCCACGATGGCAGGCAATTCGAAACCGTACACCGACAGGCCGAAGTAGACGATGAAGAGCAGGATCAGCAACGGAATGCCCTGAATTGCTTCGATGAACACCTGTGCGGGCAGGCGCAGCCAGCGGCGCGGCGAGATGCGCGCGAGCATCACGAGAAAGCCCCCGGCGCTGCCGAGTATGAAGGCGATGAGCGAGAGCACCAGCGTCCAGCCGATGGACTGCACGAGATACGTGAAATAGGTCCAGGAGAAGTTGCCCATCATGAGGCGCTCCGTTGCGCGGGCTGGTTGGCCGATGGGGGCGGGGCGGCGGCGGCTCCTTGCGCATGGCTACCCGCTGAGGCATTGCCGGAGCCCGCGTTGGCAGCGCGCGAGGCGGCCGCGCGACGGCGCGCAGCCTGGGCCGTTTGTGCGGCGGCGCGTCTGACGATGCGGCGCCGCTTGAAGAAGTACTCGCCTGCGGCCCAGGCGACGAGTTTGACGAGCAGCGACAGCACGAGATACAGCCCGGCGACAACGATATACGTCTCCAGCGAGCGGAAAGTGTCGGACTGCACGGTATTGGCCACGGCCGTGAGTTCTTCGGCGGAAATCTGCGAGGCCATCGCGGAGGCCTGCATCATCAGGATGAACTGCGTGGTCAGCGCCGGATAAACCTTCTCGATGGACGGTTGCAGCATGACATGCCACGCAATGCGCCATTTCGACAGCCCGAGACACTCGGCCGCTTCGATCTGCCCGCGCGGCACCGATTCGAGACCCGCCCGGATGATCTCGGCAGCATAGGCGCCGATGTTGATCACCATCGCGATGACGGCCGCCGCGAAGGTCGGCATGTGGACGCCGATGCTGGCGAGACCGAAGTACAGCAGGAAAATCTGCACGAGGAACGGCGTGTTACGTACCGACTCGATATAGATGCCACACAGGCGCGCCAGCCAGCGGTGACGACTGCGCTTCGCGAAGGCGACCAGCGTGCCGAGGGCCGTGCCGATGACGACCGCCAGCGCGGTCATCTTCAACGTCAGCCACGCGCCTTCGAGAAAAACCGGCCAGTACGGCACCAGCGGGGCAAAATTCAACGAGAAATGCATGGGTGACGCCTGTCTCCGGTGACGTTCGGGGCCGACGCGCCACGCGGTACCGTTGCGCTCATGTCCGTCGCGCTCGCCGTGGAGAGTCTTTCTTGTACGTCGTCATATAAGTGATGTGATTTTGCGCAGCGCGTCGGGATGTTGTCAATAGTCGGGGCTTGGGGGGATACCCTTGGCAATTGCCTTGATGGTACAAGGGTTAAGCGAGATTTCCAGCGGTTTCGACGGGGGCTTCAAGGCGCCGTGGCTTGCGTGAAGTCATCTCAACGACGGGTTGATGACAGACGCCGATTCTCCCTTGTCATCGTATGTCTTGCCCTCGGATATCAAGGGCCGCCCAGCGTGTCAACGCAGTTCTATAATCGCGCTTTGCCGACATTCGCCGAACGCTGGTGGGTGTGACTGGCGCCATGTCCGCCCGGCAGGCGCGGCCATGGCGGCCGACCGAGTAACGTTCCCGATCCAAAGGCGATGCCGAATGACACTGTCCGCGACCGCGCTCGACGAGCTCGACCGTAACTTGCTTGCGCTGCTGCGTGTGAACGCGCGGGAGAGCACGGCCAACCTGGCGCGGCGGTTGGGCGTGGCGCGCACGACCATCGTGGCGCGAATCGGGCGTCTGGAGCAGGCCGGGGTGATCGCCGGTTACACGGTGCGACTCGGGCAGGACGCCGCCGGTGGCGGGTTGCAAGCCTGTGTCGGCATCAGCGTGCAGCCGCGATCGGGGCGCGACGTGATGCGGCGTCTGAACAAGATGCCTGAGATTCACCTGCTTTGTTCGGTCAGCGGCGAGTTCGATTACGTCGCCTGGCTGCACGCGGCGTCCGCCGATCAGCTCGATGCACTGCTCGACACCATCGGCGAGATTGACGGCGTGACGCGCACCACGACGTCCGTGGTTCTCGCGCGCAAGATTGACCGGGGTGGCGTACTTCCGTGATCTGCGCAGGCCGCAGTAATTCCCCGTAACCCGACACTAAGAAATGCCCCGCGCCCGCGCCGGTGCGGCATTCGCCCCGATATTCCCGATTCTCCCCGTCCTGCCTTGGTTTGTCGGGTTTGTCTGGATGTGGCGATGGTGCTAAACTTATTGAGAATTGTTTGCATTAACTTCTTCATCAAACTGGAGTGCGTATGCGCGTGAAATCCCTCGTGGCAGCAGTGTTGCTTGCCGGTGCGGCCACCATGGCTTCGGCCGCCGAGTTTCCGATCGGCAAACCGCTGAATGTGTCGGGCATGGAAATCAACACGGTGTATCTCCAGCCGATCACGATGGAACCGGCGGGCATGATGCGCGACGCAGCGAAGTCGGACATGCACCTCGAGGCGGACATTCACGCGATCAAGAACAACCCGAACGGCTACGCGGAAGGCGACTGGATTCCGGGTCTGGAAATCACGTACAAGCTGCAGAAGATGAAGTCGGACGGCAAGACGCCTGATGGTGCTGCCGTCGAAGGTCTGATGATGCCGATGGTCGCGAGCGATGGCCCGCACTATGGCGACAACGTGAAAGTGAACGGTCCCGGCAAGTACAAGCTGACGATGGTCGTCAATGCGCCGGGCACGCTGGCCGAGTTCGGTTGCAAGATGGGCGGCACGCCGGCTGCCGGTGCGCATGCGGCGCACGGCGGTATGGGCCCGTGGTGTTTCGGTCGTCACGTTGACAAGGAAACCGGCGTGGGTCCGTGGTTCAAGCCGATCACCAAGGAAGTGGATTTCACTTTCGCTGGCATCGGCAAGAAGGGTGGCTACTAAGCCCGCATAACCTTGATGCAGCGTTGGTCCGCGGGCCAGCGCTGTTTTCGTTTGGAGCAGAAGGATGAATCAGCGCATCGCGCGCCTGCTGGCCACGATGGCGGCCCTGGTGGTCACTTTGTTCGCATTGGGCGCACCGTCGCTTGCCCGTGCCGACGACCTGCCCACCTTCAAGCTGGAAATGAACAACGGCAAGCTCAACCCGGCGCGCATCGAAGTACCGGCCGGCAAGCGCATCAAGATCGAGGTGCACAACACCGGCACGAACGCGGTCGAGTTCGAGAGCCTGCAACTGCGCAAGGAAAAGGTGCTGGCACCGGGCGCGCAGTCGTTTGTGGTGATCGCGCCGCTGCAACCGGGCGAGTACAAGTTTTTCGACGATTTCCATCAGCAGGCGCAAGGCGTGATTGTCGCCAAATGAGGATGGTCACGTGGGCGCCGCCGACAGGCGGGCGTACGTTGCGCTGACGGAAGCCGTTTCAGACACACCGTAAGACACGCATCACAAAAGGAATCACACGATGGGTCAGGTCATGTTCATCGTCTGGCGCGAAAGCGTCGAGGCATTGCTGGTCGTGGGCATTCTTCATGCCTGGCTGGCCAACCCCGATCATGGGGCGAAGCGCGGCCTGCCGTATCTGTGGGCAGGCGTCGTACTCGGTATTGCCGCCGCCGTCGGGCTCGGCGCCGCACTGGTCGGCTTCACCGAAGTGTTGTCGGGCGACGCGCAGGATTACTTCCAGACGGCCATGGTACTGATCGCCTGCGTGCTGATCGTGCAGATGGTGTTCTGGATGAAGCGCCACGGCCGCACGCTCAAGCGCGACATGGAGTCGTCGCTGCAGAAGAATCACGATCAGGGCACCTGGTGGGGTGTGCTCGTGCTCGTCGCGCTGGCGATTGCCCGCGAAGGCAGCGAAACGGCCATCTTCCTGTACGGCATCGGCTTCGGCCAGCAAGGCAGCGTGCCGATGTCGATGTGGCTCGCCGTCGTGATCGGGTTCGTGCTCGCCCTTGCCACGTTCTGGCTGCTTCAACTGGGCGGCAAGGTGTTTTCGTGGCGTCTGTTCTTCCGCGTGACGGAAATCATGCTGCTGTTCCTGGCCGCAGGATTGTTGCAGGCCGGTCTGGATCGCCTGATCTCGCTGGAGTTTGTGCCGACGCTGGTCGACCAACTGTGGGATACTTCCGCGATTCTTGACGATGCCAGCCCGTTCGGCAGCCTGGTGGCGACGCTCACGGGATACCGTGCGCATCCGTCCGGCATGAATTTGTTGGTGTATGTCGTGTACTGGCTGTTCGTCTGGGCGCTACTCAAGCGCGCAGGTACGCCGGCCAAGCAGGTCAAGCCCGCCTGAGCGGGCTGAGCACACGGGGTGGCAGGTGCCGCCCCGTGCGCCGTTACGGACTGAACGGACGCGTCACAGATAAGAGCCGTCAGCCCGTCAAGGAAATCCCCCGACGCAAGAGTGTCCAGCATGAGTATCGCCATACCTGTCCCGAACCGACTGGCCCGCGTGGGTCTTTGGATGCAACGCCACGGCAAACTGATACGTGGCGTGCAGTGGGGCGTCGTGCTGGTCTATGCCTTCCTCATCTGCGTGCCGGTCGTGATGCCATTACCCGACGAGACCGCGCACATCCTCAATAACCTCACGGTATTTGCCCAGTTCACGTTCTGGGGCATCTGGTGGCCGTTCGTGCTCATCAGCATGGTGCTCATGGGGCGCGTGTGGTGCGGCGTGCTGTGCCCGGAAGGCACGCTCTCCGAATTCGCGAGTCGCCATGGGCGCGGGCGGGCGATTCCGCGCTGGATGCGCTGGGGCGGCTGGCCCTTCGTGGCGTTTGCGGGAACCACGCTGTACGGTCAGATGGTCAGCGTCTATCAGTATCCGAAGGCAGTGCTGCTCGTGCTCGGCGGCTCGACCATCGGCGCGATGGTGATCGGCTATTTCTATGGCCGCGACAAGCGCGTGTGGTGCAAATACCTGTGCCCGGTCAATGGCGTGTTCTCGCTGTTGTCGCGTCTCGCACCGTTCCACTTCAAGGTCAACGAAGACGCCTGGCGTCAGTCGTATCACACCAATGGTCACAAGATCATTCCCGTCAATTGCGCGCCGATCGTGCCGCTGCGCAACATGAAGGGCGGTGCGCAGTGCCATATGTGCGGACGCTGTGCCGGTCATCGCGACGCCATTGCCCTCACGGGCCGCTCGCCGAGCGAAGAGATCGTGACGTTCGGCGCGACCGAGAACAACAGCGTGTGGGACAGCGTGCTGGTGATGTACGGTCTGCTCGGCGTGGCGATCGGCGCGTTCCACTGGACGGTCAATCCCTGGTTCGTGGCGACCAAGACCGAGATCGCGACGTGGCTCATCGACCGCGGCATCATGTGGCCGTTCGAGACCAATGCGCCCTGGTTCGTCTTCACCAACTATCCCGAGCAGAGCGATGTTTTCAGCTGGCTCGACGGCGGCATGGTGGTCGCGTACATCCTCGGCAACGGTCTGCTGCTGGGGCTGGCATTCACGGTCATCTTCGCGTTGGCCAACCGGGCGATGGGCGCGTGGAGCACGCGCCGCTTCAACCATCTGGTGCAGGCGCTGATTCCGATTGCCGGTGCGGGTGTCTTCATCGGCCTGTCGGCCACGACGGTCAGCCTGTTGCGCGCCGAACACCTGCCGGTGTACTGGGCGAACGACGTGCGTGCCGGTATTCTCGCGGCCACCACGCTCTGGAGCCTCTGGCTGGGCTGGCGCGTGACCGGTCGTCACGCCCGCTCGTTCGCGCGACGTCTGGCCGGCATGGCCGGTATCGTGGCGGCGCTGGCGCTCGTCAACTGGCTCTGGCTGCTGATGTTCTGGATCTGGTAAGGCTTCCGGCCTTGCCGGTACCCGGGGTGCGGCAGCCCCCCGCATTGGCGAGCCCGCGGCCGGTGGCCTACAATGTCGCCACAAGCCTTTCCGTGTGATGCCCGCCATGCTGCTCGCCCAACGTCTTCCGCTGTATTTCCGCCTCGTTCGCCTCGACAAGCCGATCGGCACCGTGCTGCTGCTGTGGCCCACGCTCGCGGCGCTGTGGATCGCATCGAACGGACATCCGGAACCCCTGCTCATCGCGATCTTCACGCTGGGCACCTTCCTGATGCGCTCTGCAGGCTGCGCCATCAATGACTACGCGGACCGCGACTTCGACAAGTTCGTGAAGCGGACCAAGGAGCGCCCGATCACGTCCGGACGCATTCGTGCGTGGGAAGCCGTGGCCGTGGCGGCGACGCTCGCGCTGGTGAGCTTCCTGCTCATCCTGCCGCTCAACGCGCTGACCAAATGGCTCTCGATTCCGGCGCTGTTCGTGGCGGGAACCTATCCGTTCACCAAGCGTTTTCTCGCGATTCCGCAGGCGTATCTGGGGGTGGCGTTCGGTTTCGGCATTCCCATGGCGTTCGCCGCCGTGCAGGATCAGGTGCCGCTGCTGGCCTGGCTGTTGCTGCTTTCGAACGTGTTCTGGTCAGTGGCCTACGACACGGAATACGCGATGGTCGATCGCGACGACGATCTGAAAATCGGTATCAAGACTTCGGCCATCACGTTCGGTCGTTTCGACGTGCTGGCGATCATGATCTGCTATGCGGCCGCACTCGGCATTCAGGCGGGCGTGGGCGCCTATCTCGGTTTCGGATGGCCGTTCTGGCTGGGCATGGCTGTCGCGGTCGGCTTCGCCATCTATCACTACTTCCTCATTCGCGGCCGTGAACGCATGCCTTGCTTCGCCGCGTTTCGCCACAACAACTGGCTCGGCGCTGCGGTGTTCGCCGGTATCGCCGGACACTATCTGCTGACGGCGCAGGGATAACGCTTCCAAAAGCATTCGCCCCCGGATCGCACACGCGCAAGCGCATGCGATCCGGGGGCGAATGTGTTTCCAGTGCTGCCTGCGTGGCACTGGACGACCAGGGGACGCTCAGGCGTCGCCCAGTTCGTCGCCGAGTTCCTTCGCGCGAGCGTTGGCGGCTTGAACGCCACGCACGATGGCGGCCTTGATGGCATCGCGCTCGAACGAGCTGAGCGCGGCGAACGTGGTGCCGCCCTTGGACGTCACGCGCTCGCGCAGCACGCTTGCCGGTTCGTTCGATTGCGCGGCGAGTTGCGACGCGCCGGTGAACGTGGCGATGGCGAGCTGCCGGCCTTGCTCGGCACTGAAGCCGAGTTCGTGCGCGGCCTGCTCCAGCGCTTCGATGAAATAGAACACGTAGGCCGGACCGCTGCCGGAGATGGCCGTCACGCCGTCGAGCTGGCTTTCCTTGTCGACCCACACGATCTGACCTGCGGCACCGAGCACGCTCTCCGCGCGCTTGCGCTGATCCGAGTCCACGCCCGAGAGCGCGGCCAGTCCGGTGATGCCCATGCCGATCAGCGCCGGCGTATTCGGCATGCAGCGCACGATCTGGTTGTGACCGCCGAGCCAACGTGCCAGGTCGGACGCGCGAATGCCGGCCGCGATGCTGATCACGAGCTGCGTGTTCAGGTGCGGCTGAAGCGCTTGCGCGACGTCCTTGAGGACTTGCGGCTTGACGGCCAGCACGAGCGTGTCGTAATCGCGCAGACGGTCGTTGGGGGCGCTGGCGGTTTCGACGCCGTATTGCTTGACGAGGCCGTCGCGGGTCGATTCGTTGGGGTCGATCGCGAGAATGTCGCCCGGCTTCGTGTCGCGCTTGATGAGTCCGCCGATGAGGGCGTTGGCCATATTGCCGCCGCCGATGAATGCAATTCTCATAACCATCCTTTGCGTTGCGTGTTTTCGTGTGTCGGGTTGTGGCCGCCGAGGTTCGCGTTCAACCTCGGTGTCCGTAATCGCGTGCCCCGAAAATTGCGGTGCCGATGCGCACCATTGTCGCACCCTCGGCAATGGCGGCCTCCAGGTCGCCGGACATGCCCATCGAGAGCGTGTCGAGCGCCAGGCCGTCCGCGCGCAGGGCGTCGAACAAGGTCCGCACGGCCTTGAACGGCGCGCGCTGGCGTGCCGGGTCGTCTTCGGGTTCGGGAATGGCCATCAGGCCGCGCAGCGTCAGATTCGGCAGTGCGGCGATGGCGCGCGCGACCTCGGGGACTTCCGCCGGGCAGACGCCGCTCTTGCTTGCCTCACCGCTGATGTTCACCTGCAGACAGACCTGCAACGGCGCCATGCCGGTGGGCCGTTGGGCGCTCAGGCGTTCGGCGATCTTCAGGCGGTCGACGGAATGCACCCAGTCGAAGTGCTCCGCCACGGGGCGCGTCTTGTTGCTTTGCAGCGGGCCGATGAAGTGCCACTCCAGCGGTTTGTCGTCGAGCGTTTCGTCCGCCAGCGCCGCGATCTTGTCGAGCGACTCCTGCACATAGTTCTCGCCGAACGCTCGCTGACCGGCGGCGATCGCCTCGCGCACGGCATCGGCCCCGAACGTCTTGGAGACGGCCAGCAACTGCACGCTGTTCGCGGGGCGGCCGGCATCGGCAGTGGCGCGGGCAATCCGGGAAAGGACGTCGTCGAGATGTGCGGCGATGGTCGACATGATGCGGGTTCGGCAGGTTCGGGCGGCGGTGGTGCGGTGTCGTAAACTTGAGCGTGCACCGGAAAGGCGCAACAGGTCAACGATTATAGCCGCGCGCAAAGCAGAGGTGCTACCCGGGAAAAAACAAGGTGCTACCCGCGATGGCAACGATTCGCTGGCGGCGGGTCCACACGGCTTGTGGCAGACTTCGCGGTGCCGACATCCACAGGGAGCCAGAGATGAGCGCGACTTCGCAGCAAGTGTACGATTTTTCGGTCCAGACGCTGGCGGGCGAAAGCGTCAGCCTGTCGCAGTACCGAAGCAAGGTGCTGCTCATCGTCAACACGGCGAGCGAGTGCGGTTTCACGCCACAGTACGCTGGTTTGCAGACGCTTTACGAACAGCTCGGCCCGCGCGGCTTCGAAGTGCTGGCGTTCCCGTGCAATCAGTTCGGCAAACAGGAGCCGGGCGATGCGCAGGCCATCCGCAGCTTCTGTGACTTGCGCTTTCACGTGACGTTTCCGATGTTCGCCAAGATCGACGTCAAGGGGCCGGACGCCGCGCCGCTGTATCGCTATCTGACGCAGGAAAAGCCCGGCGTGCTGGGCACGAAGGCGATCAAGTGGAACTTCACGAAGTTTCTCGTCGACGCGACGGGCAAGGTCGTGGCGCGCTACGCGCCGACGGCCAAGCCCGAGGACATTCGCGCCGATATCGAACGGCTGTTGACCGCGTGAGGGGCGCTCAAGCGCCCAGACGTTCCATCAGGCGTTGCCAGAATCCCGAGGGGACGGTGTTGTCGCGCAGGATGACTCGCGCACCGGCGTCGCTGCCGAGCGTCAGCCAGCCGGCGCAGTCGATCACGTAGACCTCGCCGGCCTGCAACGATGCTGTTGTGCGCCAGACGTGCGCCGCCAGCCGGCGTGGCGCCGCGTTCAGCACGACGTGTCCCTGCTGAACGTGGAGCACCGTACCTCGACACACATACCCGTGGAACGATTGACCCGGCGCGAGTATGACGAGCGAAGGGCGGGTGATGGCCGCGTCGTCAGTGCGGGCAGGCAGCGACGTTTGGTCGATACCCTCGACGAGTTCGCGGGTCGGTGCCATGTCGGCGCTGACAGCGCGCCCCAGGCTCGCAGAGGGCATCGAACCTGCGGACGCCAGCGGAGACATGGACGACAGCGGGGCCAGCAACGACATTGCCTTGAGCGAGGATGGCGATGCCAGCGAGGGCGATGAAGACGAGGCAGCGGCGGGCTTGACCATGATGGACTCCGGGGTGTTGAACAGGCAGGACAGGTACAGACAGCGTATCGACCAGCCGCGGGCCCCGGTAGGCACACACCACGTCCGTTTCGCCCATAACAGAAGGGCGTCCGGCAATCTGTTACGATGCCGATTCCACGAATCTGTATCTGTTATGGTCCCGTGCAATGCCCGATCATCTGCGCATGGATGCCGCCACCCCCGAACTCGCCACCCCTGACGATGCCTCGCTGAGCCCGTCCGCGCCGATGCGCGCTACCGCTCCGGCGCCGGCCGCCGCCGCGTTGCCCGAGGAGCGCACGCCGCTGTATCGTCAGCTCGCCGACCACTACCGTCTCGCCATCGAAGCCGGCACGCTCGCGCCGGGCGACCGCATGCCCAGCGTGCGAACGCTCATGGAGCGTCACCAGGTCAGTCTGTCCACAGCGCTGCAAACGTGCCGCCATCTCGAGGCGCAGGGCGTTCTGGAAGCCCGCCCGCGTTCGGGCTATTTCGTGAGGACTCCGGCCCGGGCGAGCCTCGTACCGGTGCCCGAGCCGCGCCCGTGGGTACCGGATCTGTCGCAGTACGTCGGTATCAACCAGCGCGTGTCGTCGATCCTCGCGCGCGGGTTGCAGGCCGACATCAAGGTCAATCTCGCTGTCGCGCACGGGTCGCCATCGCTGTATCCGGTCAACGAATTGCGTCAGGCGACGATTCGCGCGATGCGCGACAACCCGATGCTGTTCGGCACGCCGCCACCCGGCGGGGGCGAAGCGCGTTTTCGTTCGGCGCTTGCCCGGCGCGCACTCGAAGCCCGCATGAACATCAATCCGGAAGAGATCGTTGTCACACACGGCTGCATCGAGGCGATCAATCTCGCCTTGCGGGCTGTGGCGGGAGCGGGTGACGTGGTCGCTGTCGAGTCGCCGACTTACTACGCGCTGCTGCAAACGCTGGAAAGCATGGGCATGCGCGCGCTCGAGATCCCGACGAGCCCGCAAACCGGCATTTCGCTGGAAGCGCTCGAATTGGCCAGCGAGACCTACGACAACATCAAGGCCGTGATCGTCGTGCCGCATTTCCAGAATCCGCTCGGTTCCGTGATGCCCGATTCGCACAAGGCGCGGCTCGTGAAGTGGGCGGAGTCGCGCGGGATCGCCATCATCGAGGACGACACCTACGCGGCGCTGGGCGATGACGGCAATATTCCTGCGGCCATTCGGTCATGGGATACGATGGGCAATGTGATTCACTGCGCGTCGCTGCACAAGACGCTCGCACCGGGCATGCGCCTCGGCTGGATCGCCGGCGGCAAGTGGCAGTGGCGGGTGGAGATGCTCAAGTATGCGCAGACGCGTCCGAACGAGGCGCTGGCGCAGATCGCCATGGGCGAGTTCATCGACTCGCCGCGCTACGACCGCCACTTGCGGCATCTCCGCGTGCAATTGAGAGAGCATCGTGCGGCGATGGCGGAGGCGATCGCAACATACTTCCCGGCGGGCACGCGCCTGACGTTGCCCGCGGGCGGCCTGAGCCTGTGGGTGGAAATGCCTGGCGGTGTGAGTTCCGAGCGATTGTTCGACGCCGCGCTCGCGAAGGGCATTCGTGTGGCGCCGGGCAGCCTCTTCTCGAACTCGGCGCGTTACGACCACTTCCTGCGTATCAACGGCGGACAGCCGTTCACGCGGGAGGTCGACAAAGCGGTGCGAACCCTCGCGACGGAAGTGTCGCGCCTGCTGGACGCGAAGGGCTGAACGCCGAAGGGCTGCGGCCCGACTCGGGACGTTTTTCAGAACTCCGGATACATCCGTCCCGGGTTGAAGATACCGGCGGGATCGAACACCGACTTCAGGTTGCGATGGATGCGCATGACCGGTGCGGGGAGCGGCGTGAAAACGCTCACACCCGGCTCGCCATAGCGGAAGAGCGTGGCGTGTCCGCCGTCTTGCCGTGCCGCCGAGCGCACGATCTGGGCATCGGCGTCGGTAATCCACCAGCGCTGCGCACCACCCCATTCGATCAATTGCTTGCCCGGCAGACGATGCGGTTCGGCCGTCGACGGTACGGCCAGACGCCATAGCGCCTGCCCCGGTCCGGCATCCGCGAAGAAGTTGTCTGTCTGTTCGCGAATCGCGTGCCAGAACTTGGCGGCGTGAATCGCATCGACCAGTTCGCCGCCCATCTTCACGCGCGCGGCCTTGATTGCCGCCGATGCGCCTGCCAGACGGATCACCAGCAGATCGCTACGCCACGCACTGCCCGTAATCGGCAGCGGTTGCCCGCCCCATTCATTGAGCTTGCGCACGGCATCGACGGCATTCATCTCGAATTGCAGTGTCAGTTCGGCGAACGGCTGCGGCAGTACCTTGAGCGAGACCTCGAGAATCAGCCCCAAGGTGCCGAGCGAGCCTGCAAGCATGCGTGAGACGTCGTAACCTGCGACGTTCTTCATCACCTGGCCACCGAAGTTCAGCACATGGCCGCGGCCGTCCATCACCTTGGCGCCGAGCACGAAATCGCGCACCGAACCGACCGCGCTGCGGCGCGGGCCGGCGAGTCCGGCAGCGACCGCACCGCCAATGGTGGCGCCGGGGCCGAAGTAGGGCGGCTCGAAGGGCAGCAACTGATTGTGCTCGGCGAGCGCGGCTTCGACGTCCGCCAGCGGCGTGCCGCACCGCGCGGTAATCACGAGTTCGGCCGGATCGTAGGCAACGATGCCGCTGTACGTGCGCGTGTCGAGCACGTCACCGACACGCTGCTGGCCGTACCAGGCTTTGGTGCCGCCGCCACGAATCTGAATCGGCGCGCGTCGCGCCGTGGCGTTTTCGATGACAGCGCGGAATTGCTCGAGAGTGTCGTTCGTATCGGTCATCAGCTCGGTTCTGGCGGCGTTGGCGTGTCGGTTTGATAAGCCCCGAGTTCGCTGCCGCAATGCTTGCAGTAGCGCGCGTCGGGGTCGTGACCTTCGGTATGGCATTGCGCGCACGTGCGCGTGGTGATCAGGCGCTGACGCATGGCCGAATGAATTTCCGCGCCCATGATGCCGGTCGGGATGGCGATCACGCTGTAGCCGAGCAGCATCACGAAGCCAGTGATCGCCTTGCCCAGTCCGGTCACGGGCACCACGTCGCCGTAGCCGGTCGTGGTCACGGTCACGATGGCCCAGTAGATACCCACGGGAATGCTCGTGAAGCCATGCTCCGGGCCTTCGATGATGTGCATGAGCGTGCCGAATATCACCACGATGATCGAGATGAATCCGAGAAACACCAGGATCTTGCGGCGCGCATTGTAGAGCGCAATGCTCAGTACGCCCGCCTCGTTCACGTACGCGGTGAGTTTCAGAATCCGGAAGGCGCGCATGAGTCGCAACAGGCGCACGTCGATCAGGCCGTGCAGCTCCGGTACGAGAATTGCCAGATACGTCGGCAGGATGGCGAGCAGATCGATGACGCCGTAGAACGACAGCGCGTAACGCATCGGCCGGTGGGCACTGAGCAGACGTGCAATGTATTCGGCCGTGAAGAGCAGCGTGAAGAACCACTCGAGAATGGCCATCGGCAGCGGCGCCGTGGCCTGCACGGCCGGCACGCTCGAGACGATGACCGTGAGCACCGACAGGATGATCGCGATGAGCAGCGCGATGTCGAACAGCCGCCCTTCGCGCGTGTCGGCCTCGAAGATGATGATGTAAAGACGCTGCCGCCAATCGTGCGGCAGCCATTCCGACAGCCCGCGCATGTCAGAACCTCGGCAGATCGGGGTGCGGCAGCAAGCCCCCACGCACGTGTTGCTTGCCGTATTCGGCGCAGCGCGCACGCGTGGGAATGCCCTTGTCCGGATTGAGCAGCCCGACCGGGTCGAAGGCGCGCTTCACGCCGAAGAACGCGTCGCGTTCCTGCGCTGAGAACTGCACGCACATCGAGTTGATCTTCTCGATGCCCACGCCGTGCTCACCGGTGATCGTGCCGCCAAGCTCGACGCAGGCTTCGAGAATGTCGCAACCGAACGCTTCGGCGCGATGCCATTCGTCGAGGTCGTTGCCGTTGAAAAGAATGAGCGGATGCATGTTGCCGTCTCCCGCGTGAAAGACGTTAATACAGCGCAATCCGTATTGTTGTTCCAGGCCTTCGATGCGTTTGAGTAATGTCCCAATCGCGCGGCGTGGAATCGTCCCATCCATGCAGTAGTAGTCGGGCGAAATGCGCCCGGCGGCAGGGAAGGCGTTCTTGCGGCCGGACCAGAAGCGCAGCCGCTCTTCCTCACTGCGCGAGATCTGCAAACGCGTCGCGCCCGACGTGCGCAGCACGTGCGAGATGCGCATGATTTCCTCGGCGACTTCCTCGGGGGTGCCGTCCGATTCACACAGCAGGATGGCGGCAGCATCGAGGTCGTAACCGGCGTGCACGAACTCCTCGACGGCTTGCGTCGCAGGCTTGTCCATCATCTCGAGTCCGGCCGGGATGATGCCGGCCGCGATGATCGCGGCGACCGCGTTGCCGCCGGTCTCCACGTCGTCGAAGCTTGCCATGATGACCTGCGCCGTTTGCGCCTTGGGCACCAGCTTGACGGTGATTTCGGTCACGACGCCAAACATGCCCTCGCTGCCGATGAAAACGGAAAGCAGGTCGAGTCCGGGCGCGTCGGGGCCGAGCGAGCCGAATTCAATGGCTTCGCCTGACATGGTGATGGCGCGCACGCGCAGCACGTTGTGCACGGTCAACCCGTACTTGAGGCAGTGCACGCCACCGGAATTCTCCGCGACATTGCCACCGATCGTGCAGGCAATCTGCGATGACGGATCCGGCGCGTAGTAAAGCCCGTAGGGCGCGGCGGCCTCGGAGATCGCCAGGTTCCGCACCCCGGGCTGCACCGTTGCGGTACGGGCATAGGGGTCGACCTCGACGATCTTCTTGAACTTCGCCAGCGAGAGCACCAGCCCTTCGGCGATGGGCATTGCACCGCCCGACAGGCTCGTGCCGGCCCCGCGCGGCACCACGGGAATACCGAGTTGGTGGCATGCCTGCAAAATGCGCTGGACCTGCGATTCGGACTCGGGCAGCACAACGGCAAGCGGCACGCGGCGATACGCGGCGAGGCCATCGCACTCGTAAGGCGTGGTGTCTTCGCGGCGATGCAGAATGCAGTGCGCCGGCAGGATTTGCGCGAGCGCGTCGAGCAACTGGCGCTGACGCGTGGCCAGCGACTCGGTGTCGGCGCTCGCCGCGCCCGCCGGCAACGGGCCGGACGAATTCGCGGCCCCCGGCATATTGGGTGGGTTCGGTGCGTTCATGCGGCGCTCAGCCCGCCGAGCGCAACCGGAAGATCTTGCCCGGATTGAGCAGATTGTGCGGATCGAGCGACGTCTTGATCGCACGCATGACGTCGATGGCGTCTTCGCCATGCTCCGTCACGAGAAAGCCCATCTTGTGCAGGCCGACGCCGTGCTCACCGGTGCAGGTGCCACCCATGCGGATCGCCCGTTCGACGATGCGCTGGTTGAGGCGCTCGGCTTCTTCGATCTCTTCGGGCTTGTCCGGATCGATGAGGATCGCGACGTGGAAATTGCCGTCGCCGACGTGACCCACGATCGGGCAGGGCAGGCTCGATGCCTTCAAGTCTTCTTCCGTCTCGCCCACGCACTCGGCCAGACGCGAAATCGGCACACAGACATCGGTCGTGACCGCGCGGCTGCCCGGCTTGAGTTGCAGCATCGCGAAGTACGCGCTGTGTCGTGCGCTCCACAACCGGTTGCGGTCCTCGGTGCGGGTGGCCCATTCGAAGCCGGTGCCGCCGTTTTCCTTGGCCAGTTCCTGCACCGTTTCCGCCTGCTCCTTCACGCCGGCTTCGCTGCCGTGGAATTCGAAGAACAGCGTCTGGGTTTCCGGCAACGTCATCTTGGAGTGCTTGTTGATGGCACGCACGGCCAGCGAATCCACGAACTCGACGCGTGCCACCGGCACACCCAGCTGGATCGTCTGAATCGTGCAGTTCACCGCGTCCGTCATGCTCGGGAACGAGCAGATCGCAGCGGAGACGGCTTCGGGCTGCGGGTACAGGCGCACGGTGGTTTCGGTAATGATACCCAGCGTGCCTTCGCTGCCGACGAACAGGCGCGTGAGGTCATAGCCTGCCGAGGACTTGCGGGCGCGCGTGCCCGTGTGGATCACGCGTCCGTCGGCGAGCACCACGGTCAGCGCGAGCACGTTCTCTCGCATGGTGCCGTAGCGCACCGCGTTCGTGCCGGAGGCACGGGTGGCGCACATGCCCCCGATGCTGGCGTCGGCGCCCGGGTCGATCGGGAAGAACAGGCCGGTATCGCGCAGCGCTTCGTTGAGCGCCTTGCGGGAGATGCCCGGTTGCGTGGTGACGGTCAGGTCTTCGGCGTTGATCGAGACGACCTGGTTCATCTCGGACAGATCGAGCGACAGGCCGCCCTCGACGGCAAGCAGGTGACCTTCGAGCGACGAACCCGCGCCGTAGGGAATGATGGGGGTGTCGTACTTGGCGCAGAGCTTGACGATCTGCGAGACCTCTTCGGTGCTGTGCGCGAAGGCGACCGCGTCGGGCAGCATCGGATCGAACGGAGATTCGTCACGGCCGTGATGTTCGCGAAGCGCCTCCTTGGTGCTCACGCGCTCGCCCAGCAGGGCTTGCAACTCGGTAAGCAAGGCGTCGGGAAACGGACGCTTGGCGGCGAACGGCAGATGGGGGTGATTCACGGCATTCTCCTTCGGGTCTCCGGGCTGTCAACGCCGTGGGGCGATGGTCAGCGCCATATCGGGCGGGGTCTCGGGTAGGGCCGCGCGCCATTGCATGGCGGGCGACGCCTCCCTGACACCTCATGAGCGGGGATTTTACGCTGAGGCGGCGTTTTTCCCCACCCTTTGCGTCATATCATACGGACTTGCCGCAACGACGCGCCATCGGAATTGCCTGAAAAACAGGCAACGGGTGGCAGGCGCGGTCAATTTCAATCATGGAAGGCCATTCGCGCCGCGCCCGACCGGGTGTGCGCGGACGAAGCTGCCGCAAGGGGTAGGTGTCAGAAGATGGGGAATCGTTTGAGCAAGATCGTCACGCGCACGGGCGACGGTGGCAAGACCGGTCTGGGCGACGGGGCGCGTGTCGACAAGTCCAGCCTGCGGATCGTCGCCATTGGCGAGATCGACGAAACCAACACGCATATCGGCGTGCTGCTGTGCGAAGCCCTGCCGTCGGATATCCGCTCGCTGCTGCTCGACATTCAGCACGATCTGTTCGACCTGGGCGGCGAGTTGAGCATGCCGCGTCATACGCTGCTCGGCGACGCGCACGTGGCGAAACTCGATGATTGGCTGGCGCATTACAACGCCGATGTCCCGCCGCTCAAGGAGTTCATTCTGCCGGGCGGCACCCGTGCGGCGGCGTTGGCGCATGTGGTGCGTACCGTGTCACGTCGGGCCGAGCGGGCCATGGTGGCGTTGGGGGCGGAGGAGACGGTGAATCCGGCGCCGCGTCAGTACGTCAACCGGCTCTCGGATCTGATGTTCGTGCTGGCCCGCGTGCTGAATCGCGCGGGTGGCGGCACCGACGTGTTGTGGCAACGCGACCGGGCCGAAGGCGGGGCGCAATAACGCCCGGAACCCTTGTAACGAACTTGCGAGGCGGCGCCGCCGCCCACGCCAACGACCGGTGCGGCAGCACGCCGCCCGGCCGTCAGCAATTTCAGTTACCTGCGCCGCGCTTCAGGCGGCGTGCGCGCACGGCTTCGGCCAGCGTGTCGAGCACGCCGAGGCTGTCTTCCCAGTCGATGCAGGCGTCGGTAATGCTCTGACCGTAGGTCAGCGGCTTGCCCGGCACATGGTCCTGACGTCCCGCGACGAGGTGCGATTCGACCATCACGCCGATGATGCGATCGTCACCGCCGGCGATCTGGCGCGCGATGTCTTCGCACACCGGGATCTGGTTCTCGTGCTTCTTCTGGCTGTTCGCATGCGACGCATCGATCATCACACGTGCGGCCAGACCCGACTTCGCGATGTCCTCGCAGGCGGCCTGCACGCTGGCGGCGTCGTAGTTCGGCGCCTTGCCGCCGCGCAGGATCAGGTGGCAGTCCTCGTTGCCCGAAGTCGACACGATGGCCGAGTGACCGCCCTTGGTCACCGACAGGAAATGGTGTGGCTGCGAGGCGGCCTTGATCGCGTCGACGGCGATCTTCACATTACCGTCCGTGCCATTCTTGAAGCCGACCGGGCACGACAGGCCGGAGGCCAGCTCGCGGTGCACCTGTGATTCGGTGGTACGCGCGCCGATGGCACCCCACGACACGAGATCGGCGATGTACTGCGGGCTGATCATGTCGAGGTATTCCGTGCCGGCGGGCAGGCCCAGTTCGTTGATCTGGGCGAGCAACTCGCGCGCGAGACGCAGGCCGTCGTTGATCTTGAAGCTGTTGTCCATATGCGGGTCGTTGATCAGACCCTTCCAGCCCACCGTGGTACGCGGCTTCTCGAAGTACACGCGCATCACGATTTCCAGCTCGCCCTTCAGGCGCTCGCGTTGCTCGACCAGACGGGCTGCGTATTCCAGCGCGGCCTTCGGATCGTGGATCGAGCACGGCCCGATGATGACGACCAGGCGGTCTTCCATGCCGTGCAGCACGCGGTGAATGGCGCCGCGCGAGCGATGGATGAGGTCCGCGCTCTGTTCCGAGCAGGGGTATTCGCGGATCAGGTGCGCCGGGGGCGTCAGTTCCTTCAGTTCGCGAATACGGACATCATCGGTGTTGTGGGGAGGCATGGTTTTTCTCCTGGGCAGTTCTGACTGCGGTTCGTTTCTCGGGATGCGGGTCAAAAAAAAACCGCCAGACTCGCTGGCGGTTTCTTAGGATTCGTTCGGTGCTTACTGCTGCAACTGTCCCTCTCCATCCGCCAGCGGTGTGAGATACGCAAAAAAGTAAAAGTAAAACTTGTTGGCGGTCATGGCGGATGTCTTGGACATTGCTTTGCAGGCGGTTTGCCGTGCACAGAACCAACTTTATACGCCTAATCGAATGACGCCGCAACCGCGTAAGGCCGCTAAACGCCCGAAAAACGCGCGGAAATCACGCATTTTTAAAATTCAAAATGCGGTGAAAAATCATGTTTTTCGAAAAACATACGAAAACGCCCGGTTTGACCCGGGCGTCTTGCTAAGCTTTGCGCATTTTTTGCAGTGCGCCATCGCACTGCACGCGGCGCGGCCGCACGGCGATTCGCGGCAATCCGCGGCGATCTGCAGTGATTACGCCGTGCCGCCGACCGTCATGTTTTCGATGCGCAGCGTCGGCTGGCCCACGCCGACCGGCACGCTCTGGCCTTCCTTGCCGCACACGCCCACGCCCGAGTCCAGCGCCATGTCGTTACCGATCATGGTCACGTCCTTGAGCGATTCCGGCCCGTTGCCGATCAGCGTGGCGCCCTTGACCGGGTACGTGATCTTGCCGTCTTCGATCATGTAGGCCTCGGACATCGAGAACACGAACTTGCCGTTGGTGATATCCACCTGGCCGCCGCCGAAGTTCACCGCGTACAGGCCGTGCTTGACTGACTTGATGATCTCTTCCGGGTCCTTGTCGCCACCGAGCATGTACGTGTTGGTCATGCGCGGCATCGGCAGCGCGGCGTACGACTCGCGGCGAGCGTTACCGGTCACCGGCATCTTCATCAGGCGTGCGTTCAGGCTGTCCTGCATGTAGCCGCGCAGAATCCCGTCTTCGATGAGCGTGGTGCACTGCGTCGGGTTGCCTTCGTCGTCGATGTTCAGCGAGCCGCGGCGGTTCGCCAGCGTGCCGTCGTCGACCACGGTGACGCCCTTGGCCGCCACGCGCTCGCCCAGGCGTCCGGAGAATGCCGACGAGCCCTTGCGGTTGAAGTCGCCTTCGAGGCCGTGGCCGATGGCTTCGTGCAGCAGTACGCCGGGCCAGCCCGGGCCGAGCACGACCGTCATGGCACCGGCCGGTGCCGGGCGGGCGTCGAGCTTGACGATGGCGCCGTCGACCGCTTCCTTGACATACTTCTCGAGCAGTTCGTCCGTGAAGTAGCCGTAGTCCAGACGTGCACCGCCGCCGCTGTTGCCGATCTCCCGGCGTCCGTTGGACTCGACGATGACGGTGACCGACACACGCACGAGCGGACGCACGTCGGCGGCGATCACGCCGTCGCTGCGGGCCACGAGCACCACGTCGTACTCACCGGCCAGACCGGCCATGACCTGCGAGACGCGCGGATCGCGGGCGCGGGCGAGCTTCTCGATACGTTCGAGCAGCGCCACCTTGCCGTTGGCGTCGAGCGAGGCGAGGGGATCGGACGGCAGATACAGGCCGTGGCCGGAGGTGTTCGACAGTTTGTGGCCAACCTTCACGCGGCCGCGACCGGCCGAGGCGATGCTGCGCGTGGCCGCCGCCGCGTCCTTGAGGGCGATCTCGGAGATGTCGTCGGAGTACGCGAACGCGGTGCGGTCGCCCACGATGGCCCGCACGCCGACGCCCTGGTCGATCGAGAACGATCCCGATTTGACGATGCCTTCTTCAAGGCTCCACGCTTCGCTGCGCGTGTACTGGAAGTACAGATCGGCGTAGTCCACGCGGTGCGTGAAGATGTCGCCGAGTGCGCGTTGGAGATGGCTTTCGTCGAGGCCGTACGGCGTGAGCAGCAGCTCGCGGGCCGTGGCCAGGTTCTGGATGCCGGTGTCGATGATTTTCATGCGGTGTCAGGCCAAGGAAATGTAATCGGTAGATTGGGGCGAGTGCGGAAAATTCAACCGGACAGCACGCGGTGCCGCCACGCGGGCAGGCTTTGGCGCACGCCGGCCAGCCGGGCCGGGTCGATATCGCCGACGATCACGCCAGCGCCTTCCGCTTCACGCTGGGCGACGATGTCGCCCCACGGGTCGATCAGCATGGAATGCCCCCAGGTGCGCCGCCCGTTCTCATGATGGCCGCCCTGCGCGGACGCCAGCACGTAACACTGGTTCTCGATGGCCCGGGCGCGCAGCAGCAGTTCCCAGTGCGCGCGGCCTGTCGTGTAGGTGAAGGCGGCGGGTACGACCATGAGCGTACAGTCGCCCATCGCCCGGTACAACTCGGGAAAACGCAGGTCGTAGCAGACCGACAGCCCCACGCGGCCGAAGGGCGCTTCAAACGTGCGTACGGCATCGCCGGGGCGGATCGTCCGGGCTTCGTCATAGGCCTCTTCGCCTTTGACGAAGTTGAACAGGTGAATCTTGTCGTAGCGTGCGGCCGGTGCGCCGTCCGGGGCGAAGACCAGCGTCGTGTTGAGCACGCGCTCGGCTTCGGGGGCGGCCAGCGGCAATGTCCCGCCGATGAGCCAGACGCCATGTCGGCGGGCCGTCTCGGTCAGGAAATCCTGAATCGGACCCTGACCCGGGGTTTCGCGCAGCGCGAGCTTGTCCGTGTCGCGCTGGCCCATGTAGCAGAAGTACTCGGGCAGCAGCACGAGTTGCGCCCCGGCCTCGGCGGCCTGCGCGACCAGACGACCGGCTTCGCGCAGGTTTCGCTCGACGTCGGGCGCGCTGACCATCTGGGCGGCCGCGACACGTACCGGGGCGGCGGCTGAACTTTCGGTCGGCTTGGATACCTTCGGATCGGGACTGGTCATGTCGTTGCGGTGGTCGGTGCGCTGGAAATGTCTGGCCTGCGGCCCGGTGTGCGTTCAATTGCCGCGAAAGATGTCCGGCAGGGTGCGCTGTACGTTCCGGCGGTTCTCGCGCGTTGCCGGTCGCGCTTCCGGGGCTGACACCGCTGCCGGCGCTGACGCTGGCACCGGGGAGGGCGCAGCTTCCGGCGACAGGTCGATCTTACTCTTATTGCCTTCGCCCCGTCCGATGACCGGATTGTCCCAGGAGCCGGTCACGTGATACGTCGTCGAGAGCGTGCGCGACAACTGATCGCCCAGCGCCAGTTGCGCGAAGAAGGAGCCGATGCCCAACGCCGGGTTGACGATGGCCCACGCGAGCGACGCCGACGCGGCATTGATCTTCGGCAGCACCAGCATGTTCAGGTCCTGCGTCTGGCGGGCGAGGTCGGTGTGCCCGTCGATCTTGATCGTCGCCACGCTCGCATTGACGGTCAGGTCGTTCGTGTTGGCCACCCCGTTCTGAATCGTGGCGCTCCCTTCGATGCTGTCGAACGGCAACCCGCTGCCCAGCACACTGTTGAAGTCGAACGTCAGAATGCGGGTGAGTGTTTGCATCGACAGAATGCCCAGCAGGCGCGCAAGTCCCGGATCGGCCTTCAGGATTTGTCCTCGCCGCAGATCGACCTTCACGCGACCGCCAAGCGTCGGATAGTCGATGGCATCGGGCCCGCCGCGCCAGCCGAAGCGACCGGAAATGGTGCCGGAGCCGTCCTTGAGCGTCTTGGCCAGGCCGAGGCGGTCGAGCAGGTCGCCCGCGTTCTTCACGTCGAGATTGAAGTCGAGCACGGTGCGGCGCGGCACGTCTTCGTCGCTGCCGGCCACGGCTGCACGGCGGCGCGAAGTCCGCCAGTTGCCCTTGACGTCGAGCGTGGCGGCGCTGTTGCTCAACTGAAGTTTCGTCAGTTGCCACACCGGCACGCCGTCCTCGATGTCGTTGTGCGCGTTGAGCTGCAAGCGCCCGAGCGGCTTGTCGCGCAACACGAAGTCGTTGGCGATCACGTCGATGGCGGGGAATTCGTCGCTCGGCTCGTCGAGCACTTGCGTGAGCACATCGCTGCCGTGCTCCTCGCGCGGAATCACCAGCTTGGCCAGGCGCGCACGAACTTCCCCCTTCGGATTCTTGGCGTCAGGAGCTTTCCACTCGGCGAAGCCCGAGACCAGATCCGAGGCCAGGCTGACCTGCCAGTTCTGGTCGTTTCGCTGCGCGCCGACGACCAGTTCCGGCCACAGCCGCGACATCAGACGCACCTGCCGGGCGTGCAGCGCGATGCGGGTGGGCACGTACGGTGTGAGCGCGCCGAACTCGTCGCGCGCGGCGGCGGCGGTCGCGGCAGGTGCCGGCGGCGTGCCTTGCGTGCCCGGTGTGACGGCGTCGCTGCCGAGCGACGCGATCACGGCGCGCCAGGCGTCCACGTCGAGCATGTCGAACTGCGCGGCGGCCTGCACGCCTTCGCGTGGCGACGGCACCGGCTGGTTGATGCCGATACCGCCGCGCAGCACCTCGACACGGGCGCCGTTGCGCTGCTGCACGTAGTTCCCCTGCACGCTGCCGATGGCGAAGTCGAGCGTGTCGATGCGTCGGCCGCCCGGGTTCGCCTGCGGCCGCATGGTGAAGCGCGCGGGCAGCGACGTGTCCGCACTCTTGCCCAAGGGCGCGGGCAGATTGACGGCCAGCCCCGCGAGCGTCGATTGCACCGCCAGATCCGTCATGCCCTGACGCACATTGACCGTTGCCGTGTACGGCGTGCTGCCCGTCATGCGCTTGGCCAGTTGCGCCAGCGACGCGTTCTCGCGGTTATCGCGCAGACCCTGCGCACTCATCGTGCCGGCGATGTTCAGCGCAATGCTGCCGTCGTCGCGGCTGCCGCCGGAGGCGCGCACGTCGCCGCCGAGGAAGGTGCCGCGCAGGTTGTCGAGCGAAATGCCGCGCTCGGTGAACGCGAGTTCGCCGTCCACGGCTCCGAAGGTCGGCAAGCCGCTCAACAGGGTGATGTCATTGCGCAGGAAGCGTGCGCGTCCCGTGACCTTCGCGCGGTCGGTATGTTCGAGGGGCATCGAGAGTTGCAGCGCGAGCTGCGCGTTGCCATTCGCACGCGTCTCGTCGGTGAAGTCGCCGATCCATTGTCCGACGGGGCTGCTGTTCAGGTATTTCACGAAGTCCGCCGCCGGGCCGCGCGCGTCGCCCTTGAGTGTGAGCGTGGAGTCGTCCTGACCGATGTTGTTGATGTCGCCGAGCACTTGCGTGAGCGTCACGCCGTAGACCGTACCGCTGTCGATCGCGATATGCAGCTTGTCGGCGTCGAAGCGCAGGTTGCCGCGGACCTTTTCGAAGGCGGGCCAGACTTCGGTGTGCCCCGGGCGCAGCGGCGACGGATTGAACGTCACGTCCACGAGCGGAATGTCGATGCGGAACTTGCCGCCGCCCTTGCCGTAGGGGAAGTCGTCGAGATCGCCCTGCACCGCAAACGGTGCGTTCTGCACCGTACCTGCGAGCAGCGCGCGTTGCAGATAGTCGCGCACGCCGGCGCCGATGTCCGTCGGCAGATAACGCGGCACCGCGTTGGCGTTGACGCGCACGATGGTGCCCTTCAGGTCGACGATGCCGTTGCCCTTGCCGCCGTTGCGCCAGGTGCCGCTCACGTCGCCTGTCAGATCGGTGTTCTGCAGGTGTGCGGCATCGACGTGTACCTGCACGTCGGCCGGGGCGTCGCGCTTCGTCTTCGAGTGCGTGATGTGCCACGAGGTGTGGGCGGTGAGCGTGTCGAGGTCGATGCGGGGTTGATCGAAGCGCCCCGGGAAATCGAGGGTGGCCCGTTTGGCATCGAGGGTGAGGCTGCCGCGCGACTGGTCGGCGTCGATGTGCCCGCTCAAATTGGCGAAACCGGGGCGCCCGGCGTTCGGCGAGCCCGGGCGCGGCGCGGCCTGGCTCGGCTGGCTGTCGATCCCGACCTCCTCGAAATCGGCGACGACGTGATAACGGTCCCGCTCCGGCGGCAGTTGCTTGATGCCGGGCAAGTCTCGCCAATTGCCGGGGCCGTGCGGCTTGGGCGCCTGATAGTTGACGTCGAACTTGCCGAGGCGCCCGCGCGGGCGGAAGCTCGCGAGCGTGTCGCGCGTCTGCGCGTCGATGGGCAGCGAGGGCACCAGCGCCATGACCGCACCGATGTCGAAGCGCTGCCCCGAGACGGCCACATGCAGCCCCTGTTCGTCGGAGCCGGGCGCGTAAGTGGCGCGTAGATCGGGCACGTCCAGCGTCGGTCGGCCGGCGGCTTGCAACGTCAGATCACGCGCACGGAGGTTCCAGCCCGCGTCGGGTTTCGGACCGGCGCGCGTCACGTCGATCCGCCCTTGCGTCGCGTCGAAGGTCAGCGGCGGCAGATCGTCGGCCAGTTGTACCGACGTCTTCTCGCCCGCAGCGCGCAGCGTCGCGCCGGTGATCGTGCCGCTATCGAAGTCCACCCAGGCGCGCGCGGCCACACGGCCACGCGAGTCTTTGCCCGGCAGATCGACGTAGCGGGCGAGTTCGGCCAGATCGAGCGTGCCGACTTCGCTATAGACCTGTCCGCGCCAGCGCTTGATTTCCCCGGGGCGTGCGAACAGCGGGTTGGTGAAGCGCGCACGCACGTCGAGCGGCGCGACCATGCCTTGCGGCGGGTTTGCCTGCATGCCGAAGCGGTGCTCGAAGCCTCGGTTACGCAGCATGGCGTTGACGTGGGTGACGACGACTTCCGGCACATCGCGCGTGGCGTCGCGCCACCGGACCGTGCCGTTTCGAACGATGATGCGCGCCTGACGCATCAGCCAGTCGCCGGCCTGCGTGTCGGCACTGGCGCCGCCTCCCGTGACTGGCAGGCCGGCCACGAGGATCGAGCCGTCGGCGAGACGCTCGATGGTCAGATCCGGCTCATGGAGCGTGAGGTTCGAGAGCCGCAGGTCGAAATGGAGCAGGCTGGTCCACGAGAGCGTGGCGTCGAGCCGGTGGAGCGTGAGGCTCGCTTCGGCGGGCGGGGGCGAACCGGGCGGCGCGTAGGTGACCGGCGGGTTGTCGGACGCCGCCTTCGATGCGCCTGTTGGGGCGCTGGCGGCCCTCGGGGCTGCGTTGGAAGCATGGGACGCGGCGCCCGGGTGCAGCGGTCTGACCACGCGTGCGATGACCGAGGCCCTGGGCGGCGTGCCGGGGACTACGGGCGTGATGCGCACGTCTTCGAGCGTCAGATAGGGGTGCCAGCCTTGCCAGACGGCGTCGATTTTGCCGATGGTGACGGGCAGGCCAATGGCGCGCGTGGCCGCCGCCTCGATCTGGGGGCGGTAGTCCGACACTCGGGGAAGGATGACGTACCGGGTCGCGAGGACAACGGCACCGAGTCCGAAATAGACGATGACGACGAGCGCCAACAACCATTCCAGGCCCAGGCGCAGGCCACGCGGCAGTGACGAGAACCAGGACCGGGTCGCAATGGGCGAGGCGGGCTGCTTACGGTCGGTCATGCTGCGCGTCTACGAGGGAATGTGGTAGTTTCTGTGGCAAAGACTGTAACACAAGCCCAAGGCCCATCGATGGCCCGGCCGTAGGAGAAACAGACGTGTGATCCGGCGTTTCATCGCGCACAGGTAAGCATGCGAAAGTCTCTTCATTCTCATTGCTGACCGGAACCCCGCCAGTGAGTTCACCCGAAAAACCGCTCGATATCTCCTCCTACTCGCGCTATGCCGCGCGCATGCTGGCGAGCCGCCCCGCCCTGTCCGAGGCGCTGCCCGCCCTCGCCGAACACCCGGTGGATGCGCGTTGGCTTGCGCGCCGTTTCGAAGCCATCACCGGCACGATCCTCACGCCGCCCGAGCAGCCCTCGGGCGTGTCGGGCATCGACGAGGCCGGGCTCGCCCGCGCGCTTCGCGTGCTGCGCGTCGAAGCGCTTTGCGCGGTCATGCAACGCGATCTGGACGGCCGTGCCGAGCTTGCCGAGGTGACCGAGGCGATGACGGCACTCGCGGAATTCGCGGTGCAGGCAGGGATCACGGTGCTCACGCACGAACTCGAGGCGATCCACGGCGTGCCACGCAATGCCGAAGGCGAGCGTCAGACGCTTGCGGTGGTCGGCATGGGCAAGCTCGGCGGACGTGAACTGAACGTTTCGTCGGACATCGATCTGATCTTTCTTTATGAAGACGACGGCGATACGTCGGCACCCGACGATGCCGACCCGACGGCCGCGAGCCGCCTGCGTCTGCTCTCGAACCACGAATTCTTCACCAAGCTCGGTCGCAAGCTGATCGGCATGATCTCGGAGCTCACGCCTGACGGCTATGTGTTCCGTGTGGACATGCGTCTGCGCCCGAACGGCGATTCGGGGCCGCTCGTGTGCAGTCTGCCGATGCTCGAAGAGTATTTCTACGTGCAGGGGCGCGAGTGGGAGCGCTACGCCTGGATCAAGGGACGGCTGGTATCCGAGGTCGCGAGCGAGCCGGGCCGTCGCCTCGAGCGGTTGCTGTCGTCGCTGGTGCAGCCGTTCGTGTTCCGTCGCTATCTGGATTACGGCGTGATCGGCGCGATCCGCGCATTGCACGAGCAGATTCGCCATGAGGCGGAGCGCCGTGCCCGTGCGAAGCCCGCACGCATCAACGACATCAAGCTCGGCCGTGGGGGTATTCGCGAAGTCGAATTCTCGGCGCAGGTGTTCCAGTTGATTCGCGGCGGACAGGAGCCGGAACTGCGCGTGCGTCCGACGCTGGCCGTGCTGGGCGTGGCCGCGCGTCGTGGCTGGCTGGCGCAGAGCGTGGCCGACCAGCTCGCCAACGCCTACGTCTTCCTGCGCAAGCTCGAACACCGCATTCAGTACCTGGACGACGCCCAGACCCACATCCTCCCGGCCGCCGGTGAAGACCGTCTCGCCGTGGCGCGCGCGATGGGCTTCCCCGACGAAGCGACCTTCATGACGGTGCTCGACGAGCATCGCGAATTCGTCGCTGCACAATTCGACGAGATCTTCGCGGACAAGGCGAGCGGGAGCGGGCAGAAAGGCACGTCGTCCGGTTCGGGCGATTGCGGTTGTCCCCCGGAACTCTGGAGCGAGTGCCTGGCGGACGAGGCGCAGACGGGCGATCTCGGCAATCAGCTCACGCAGCTCGGCTTCACCGACGCCCCGGGGGCCCTCGATCGCCTGCGTGCGGTATGGACGTCGTCGCGCTACAAGGCGCTGGGCGAGACCAGCCGGCGGCGCTTCGATCAGCTCGTGCAGCGCGCCGTCGAAGGCGCGGCGGGCACGGGCGAGGCCGACGCCGTGCTCGCACGCATGCTCGATCTGCTCTCGACCATCAGCCGCCGCAGTTCGTATCTGGCGCTGCTCACGGAGTATCCGCGCGCGCTGGAGCGCGTGGTCAAGGTGCTGGCCGGTTCGCGCTGGGCGGCCGGGTATCTGATCAGCCATCCGCAACTGCTCGACGAACTGCTCGACGACGAGGCGCTCGCCGCACCGTTCGACTGGCCGTCGTTCAAAACGCAATTGCTGTTGAGCCTGAACGCGGCGGGAGCGGCGGGCAATGTCGAAGTGCAGATGGATATTCTGCGGCGCGCGCATCACGCCGAAGTGTTCCGCATTCTGCTGCTCGATCTGCAGGGCACGTTGTCGGTGGAAGCCATCGGCGACCGGCTCTCGGAGCTTGCGGACATCATCGTCGACGTGACGATCTCCACGGTCTGGCCGCACGTGGCCACGCGCCATCGCGAGGTGCCGCGCTTCTCGGTGATCGCGTACGGCAAGCTCGGCGGCAAGGAACTGGGGTATGCGTCCGACCTCGATCTGATTTTCCTTTACGACGATGACGACGACCGCGCGCCGGACGCCTACGCGGCGCTAGCCCGCCGCTTCGTGACGTGGCTTACCACGCACACGGGCGCAGGCATGCTCTTCGACGTTGATCTGCGACTGCGCCCGAACGGGCTGTCGGGGTTGCTCGTGACGAACATCGAGAGCTTCCGGCAGTACCAGTTCCGCGAAGGCAATGCGAACACCGCGTGGGTCTGGGAGCATCAGGCGCTCACGCGTGCGCGGTTCTGCGCGGGCGACGAAGCGATCGGTGCCGCGTTCGAGAACATTCGGGCGCAGGTGCTCGCCACGCCGCGTGAGGCACTACCGCTCGCGCAGGAGATCGTGGCGATGCGTCGAAAGGTGACGGAGGGGCATCCGAACCCGACGCAACTCTTCGATCTGAAGCATGATCGTGGCGGCATGGTGGATATCGAGTTCACCGTGCAGTATCTGGTGCTGCTGTATTCCGGCGCGCACCCGGCGCTGCTGCGCAATGCGGGCAACATCGCGCTACTGCGCGAAGCGGCACAACTGGGGCTCATCGACGCGAAGCTCGCCGACGATGCGGCGGCCGCTTATCGGACGTATCGCAAGCGTCAGCACAAGTTGCGACTCGACGGGGTGGAAGCTGCGCGAGTGCCGGCCGAGAAGGTGGAAGCCGAGCGCGCAGCGGTGATCGCGTTGTGGGATTCGGTCTTCGCAAACGCCGGACCGGTTTGATGATGGCGTGACGTCCACGGGCGCGCGGACGTCACGCCGACAGCCTCACAGCGCCAGCATTTCCCGGGCGTGCTTGCGTGTCGTGGCGGTGATCTCGACACCGCCCAGCATGCGCGCGATCTCCTCGACGCGTTCGGTGCGGCCCAGCGGTTCGATCTCGCTCATGGTCGTGTCGCCATCGCTGCGCTTCTTCACGCGAAGATGCTGATGGCCGAGCGCGGCCACTTGCGGCAAGTGGGTGACGCACAGCACCTGACGTCCCTGTCCCAATTCGCGCAGCAAACGCCCCACGACCTCGGCCACGGCGCCGCCGATCCCCGAATCCACTTCGTCGAAAATCAGTGTCGGCGTGAGGCTCGCGCTGCTGGCGATGACCTGCAATGCGAGGCTGATACGCGCCAGTTCGCCGCCCGATGCGACTTTCGCCAGCGGTCGCGTGGGCACGCCGGGGTGACCGGCGACGAGGAACTCGACCGTCTCCAGACCGAACGACTGCGGCTCGGGTGTCGGGCTCAGGACAACTTCGAAGCGTCCGCCCGGCATCGACAGATCCTGCATGGCGCGCGTGACCTCGCGCGACAGCGATGCGGCGGCCTTGGCGCGGGCCTTCGACAGCGCCTGCGCCATCTTGAGGTAAGTGGCGTGAGCGGCATCGGCCGCCGCCTGCATGGCCGCCGTATCTTGCGACGCGGTCAGCTCTTCCAGTTGCGCACGGCGTTCGGCGTGCTCGGCAGGCAGTTGCTCCGGGGCGACGCGGAACTTGCGGGCTGCCGAATGCAACGCATCGAGACGTTGTTCGACCACTGCCAGACGCTCCGGATCGAGATCGATGCGTTGCGCGTAGTGGGTGAGCGAATGGACGGCTTCGCGAAGCTGGATTTCTGCGGGTTCGAGCGCGGCAAGCGTGTCGGCGAGCCCGGCATCGATCTGCGCGAGTTCGCGGATCTGATGTACCACATGGCCGAGCGACGGGGCGATGGCACCGTCCGATTCGGCGAGGACGTCGAGCGCACCCTGCACGCCGTTGATGAGGCTTGCGGCATGTGAGAGACGGCGATGCTCGGCGCTCACTTCATCCCATTCGCCTTCCTGCGGACTCAGCTTGTCGAGTTCGGACGTCTGCCATTCGAGGCGCTCGCGCTCGATTTGCAGCTCGCGATCGCGTCCGTGCGCTTCTTCGCAGCGCTTCACGAGGCGTCGCCATTCCTTGTGTGCGGCGGCCGTGTCGGCGGCATGCGCCGTCGCACCGGCGTGTGAATCGAGCAGACGGCGCTGCGCATCGGGACGCAGCAGTTGCTGATGCGCATGCTGACCGTGAATGTCCACGAGCATCTCGCCGAGTTCGCGCAACTGCGCGAGCGTGGCGGGCGTGCCGTTGATGAAGGCCCGGGAACGACCGCCCGAGTCGAGCACCCGGCGCAACAGTACGCCGCCATGCTCTTCGAGCGTGAGCGCCTGCGCTTGCAGCCAGGCTTCGAGGTCGGGGCGCGCTTCGGCGTCGGCAGCGAACTCCGCGGTGATGTCGGCGCGCGTCTGGCCGGTGCGCACCATGCTGGCGTCGCCGCGCTCGCCCATGGCAAGGGCAAGCGCGTCGATCAGGATCGATTTGCCTGCGCCAGTTTCCCCCGAGAACACGGTGAAGCCGGCGGAGAATTCCAGGTCGAGACGATCGACGATCACGAAATCGCGAATCGAGAGACTGCGTAGCATGGGATATCGGAAAGGCGTGAAGTCAGTTCTGCGGCGTATCTTCGTCGGAGATATGCTCGTTCCAGTGCAGCTTGCGGCGCAGCGTCGCGTAATAGTTGTAGCCGACCGGATGCAGGAACGTGACCTGATGCTCGGAGCGGCCCACCAGAATCTGGTCGCCCTGCCGCAATTCGGCAAACGACTGCATATCGAAATTGGCGCCGACTTCGCGTCCGCCGGTAATCGTGATGACGATGTCGCTGGAGTCGGGCAGCACGATCGGACGGTTCGACAACGCATGCGGGGCGATCGGCACGAGCACCACGCCACCGAGTCTCGGATGCAGGATCGGGCCCGTGGCCGAGAGGGCGTAGGCCGTCGAGCCGGTCGGTGTGGCGACGATGAGGCCGTCGGAGCGCTGCTTGTACATGAAGCGGCCGTCGACGTCCACGCGCAGCTCGACCATGCCCGAGATCCCCGAGCGGTTCACCACCACGTCGTTGAACGCGAGCGTCTCGTAGAGGGTCTTGCCGTCTCGCTCGATGCGGGCCGAGAGCAGCGTGCGCTGTTCGGCTTCGAAGTGTCCTTCGAGCATGGCGGGCACGACCTGACGCATCTCGCCGAGCGGAATGTCGGTAATGAAACCGACGCGCCCGTGGTTCACGCCGATGAGCGGCACTTTCGACGCGGCCAGTTGGCGGCCGACACCGAGCATGGTCCCGTCGCCGCCAACGACGACGGCCACGTCGGCTTGCGTGCCGATGGCCTGGATGTCGAGGGTGCCGTAGGGATCGGCGCCTGCGCCGATGTTATGCGCCGTATCGCGCTCGAAGACGACATGATGCCCGCGTTGGGCAATGCATGCCGCAAGCGTGAGCAG
Organism: Pandoraea pnomenusa; assembly: GCF_040391475.1. Classification (GTDB taxonomy): domain Bacteria; phylum Pseudomonadota; class Gammaproteobacteria; order Burkholderiales; family Burkholderiaceae; genus Pandoraea; species Pandoraea pnomenusa_C. Next base: position 79,162 of record NZ_JBEBXS010000014.1, read on the forward strand.
GGGTTCGGCAACGCCGTCGGCATGGTACTTTCCGACGAGCGCCACGGTCTTGAAGGGGCTCCCAGTTTTCATGCCGCCATTACACCATAAGTCGATGACAGCAACCATCGGCACGCGCGGCGTGCGGCGGTTTCCGCCTCGGGGTTTGCCGCACGCCGCGTACCTACATTTCGCGTTACAATTTTTGCCATGCTAGATCAACGTGCGCAAACGCTTCTCAAAACCCTGATCGAACGGTACATCGAAGATGGCCAGCCGGTCGGCTCGCGCACGCTTTCCCGTTATTCCGGGCTGGATCTCTCGCCCGCGACCATCCGCAACGTGATGGTCGACCTCGAAGCGCTCGGATTCGTCGCCAGCCCGCACACCTCTGCGGGACGAGTGCCGACCCCTCGCGCCTACCGTCTGTTCGTCGACACGATGCTGTCGGTGCGCCCGCTCGAAGCGTCGGTGCATCAGTTGGCATCGCAGGTGCAGACCAGTCTTCAACCGGCCGGACCGCAGCAGTTGGTCGCGTCGGCAGCGCAGGTGCTCTCGAACCTCTCGCAGTTCGCCGGTGTGGTCCTCACACCGCGTCGCAGCCAGACGTTTCGTCAGATCGAATTCCTGAGGTTGTCCGAAAAGCGGGTGTTGCTCATCATCGTGACACCCGGTGGCGACGTGCAGAACCGCATCATCCTGACGGAAAAGGACTATTCCCCGGCGCAACTGGTCGAGGCGGCGAACTATCTGAACGCCAATTTCGGTGGCCACAGCTTTGACGATGTGCGCGCTTACTTGCGTGGCGAACTCGACGCGATTCGCTCCGACATGAGTGCGCTGATGCAGGCGGCGGTGCAGGCCGGCAGCGATGCGATGGCCGACACCAGTCGCGAGAGCGTACTGATCTCGGGTGAACGCAACCTGCTCGGTGTCGAGGATCTGTCGTCGAACATGGAGCGGCTGCGCAAGCTCTTCGACGTGTTCGAGTCCAAGACCGGCCTGCTGCAATTGCTCGATGTGTCGAGCCGCGCCTCGGGCGTGCAGATCTTCATCGGCGGTGAGTCGAGCCTCGTACCGATCGAAGAGATGACGGTTGTCACGGCGCCTTACGAGGTCGACGGGGAAGTCGTCGGCACGCTCGGCGTGATCGGTCCGACGCGCATGGCCTATGAACGCGTGATTCCGATCGTCGACATCACCGCGAAGCTGCTCTCGAACGCGCTTAGTCAACACTGAGCCAGCACTGAGCCAGCACTGAGCCAGCACTGAGCCAGCACGGAGCGGGCGCGCGAGCCACGCCGCGTTACAACCCCGTAGCATTCCATTACACGCTGTCACAGACGGCAGGCATACGCTCGAAGTGTCCCTTGCGGCCTTTGTAGCGGCGTGCGGAAGTTTCCTGTCGTTCGGGCAATCGCGACGCGACATTTGCCGAAGGATTCGGACAGAACAACAAATGGCGGCACGCCGGACACCCGCTCGGCTCGCTACCGGAAGGGCCCCGGAGTCCTCTTATGAATTCCCTGAATGGCTGGCGGACGATCGTCCGCAATCTTCGCGTCGTGGGTGTCGGGCTGACGCTCGGGGTCCTCGGCGCCGTGGGCGTTCCCGCGCTCGCCCAGGCGCAGAGCGCCGATCCGCCGGGGCGCATTGCACGACTGAGCGAGTTCGACGGCACCGTGACCTTCGCCCCGGCGGGCACGGACGACTGGCGCTACGCCGATCGCAACCGGCCGCTCACGACAGGCGACGCGGTCTGGGTCGACCGCAACAGCCGGGCCGAGATGCGCGTGGGCGGCGCGGCGGTCCGCATGGGGGCTTCGACAAGCGTCGATCTCTCGGCGGTCACCGACCAGAATGTGCAACTGAACGTAACGCAAGGCACGGTCGGTCTGCGTTTGCGCAGCTTCGATCCGAATCAGCCTTACGAGATCAGCACGCCGAATCTGGCCTTTGTTCCGCAGCAGGCCGGTGAGTACCGCCTCGATGTCGATCCGAACGGCGTGACGACGGTGAGCGTGGCACGCGGCTCGGCCACGGTGTACGGGCAAGGGGCGTCGGTACCGCTGCAACAGGGGCAGCGGGTGGCGTTCGTGGGGCAGGACCTCACCCAGCAGCCCACCGGGCCGATGACTTCGGATGCCTTCGACCAATGGGTGCGCCAGCGCGACGCGCGCGAGGACGCATCCGTCTCGGCGCGCTATGTGTCGCGCGACATGACCGGCTACGAAAGCCTGGACGACTACGGCACGTGGGAGGACTCGCCAGACTACGGCGCCGTGTGGGTGCCGTCGAGCGTGCCGTCGGGGTGGGCGCCGTATCGTACGGGCCACTGGGCATGGGTCGATCCGTGGGGGTGGACGTGGGTCGACGACGCCCCCTGGGGATTTGCGCCGTACCACTATGGCCGTTGGGCCTATGTCGACGCGCGCTGGTGCTGGGTGCCGGGGCCGATCGCAGTGCGTCCGGTATATGCGCCCGCGCTGGTCGGATGGATGAGTGGCAATAGCGGCGGTCAGCAGTGGGGCATCTCGTTCGCTGCGGGCGGTGTCGGGCTCGCGTGGTTTGCCCTCGGCCCGCATGATGTCTACCGCCCGGCGTATCGCGCCAGTTCGTCGTATGTCTCGAACATCAACCGTTCGACGATCATTCGCTCGACCGACATCACGAACAACGTGACGAACAACATCAACGTCAACAACGTCTACATGAACCGGAACGTGCGTGGCGCCGTATCGACGATGCCCGCACAGGCTTTCGTGCAGGGACGCCCGGTCGGCAGGCCGGTCGCGCTGGCGGGGCCGGCCCATGACGGCCGTCAGGCACAGGCGTGGCGTGTGACCAATACGCCGGGCGTGGCGCCGTTGCAGCAGAGCGTGTTCGGCAATAGCCGTCCGGCGAGTGGTGCGCCGCCGGCCGCGGTCTTCAATCGTCAGGTACTGGCCACGCGGGCCCCGGTCGTGCACACGACGACGTCACGCGAGTTGACGAGCAATCTCCACGCCGTGCCGAACGCTGGCGGTGCGCCGCTGATGTTCGGTCAGAGCGCCCGGCCCGGACAACAAGGCGCGCCGAACGTGCAGTGGCGCGTTCAGCCTCGGGTGACCGTGGTCGGCACACACGGGCCGGTCGGTGCGCCCATTGGCGGAGCGCCCGCGCAGCCAGCACTCGGCGCGACGGGCGCGATTCCGGCCCACGGCGCATTGCCGCCGACCGGTGCATTGCCACCGACGGGGACGATGCCGTCGCGGCACGGGGTGCCGGGCGTGCCCGGCCAGCCCGGGGTACCGGGGCAGCCGGGTGTTCCTGGTGTCCCCGGCGTTCCGGGGCAACCGGGCGTACCGGGCGTACCGGGTGTACCGGGTGTACCGGGCGTGCCGGGAGCGCCCGGCTTCCCCGCGCATGAGGTTTATCAGAATCGTCAGGGACAGCCTGCGCCATCCGGCGTGCCGCATCCGCCGGGCGCGGTGGCGGGCCAACCGGCTGCACGGAGTGAAGCCCCGCCGCACACGGCACAGGAGGCGCCGGAACCCGCACGCCGGCCGCAGCAATGGCAGTCGAGACCACAGCCCCAATCGCAACCCCAGCCGCAATATCAACCGCAGTATCAACCCCAGCCGCGCCCTGAACCGCAGATGGAGCGTCAGCAGGCCGCGCCGCGCGCGCAACCGCAGGAGCGCGCACAAGCTCAGCCGCAAGTGCGCCCGCCGGCACCGCAACCTCAGCCGCAAGAGCGCCCGCCGGCACCGCATCCGCAGCCGCATCCACAGGAGCGGGCGAATCCCCAGTCGGCGCCGCGCGAGGGCAAGCAGGAGGGGGCGCGGGCACCGTCTCATGACAACGCGCACGCCGCAGCGCACCGCCCGCCGCACGACGACGAGCATTCGCGCGGCTGACGAAGACCGGCGCCGCCGTCCCTCGTCAGCCTTTGCCGACGGTGGACAGGCGGCGCTCGGGTGCCGGATTTGCGCCGGAAGTGCGACGCGTTTGCGGTAAAGTACGCTCCATGCGCTTCGATCCAGAACCCATTTCGCACGGCCCGTCCGGCAAGACCGCCGTCCTGCTGATCAACCTCGGTACGCCCGACGAGCCGCGCCCTGCGGCCGTTCGCCGCTATCTGCGCGAATTCCTGTCGGACCCACGCGTCGTCGAGATCCCGTCAATCGTGTGGCAGCCATTGCTGCGGCTGGTCATTCTGCCGTTCCGCTCCCGCCAGTCGGCGCAGAAATACGCGACGGTCTGGACGCGTGAGGGCTCGCCCCTCAAGGTCAATACCGAACATCAGGCCAACGCCCTGCGCGCCTTGCTGCATGCGAACGACTACGACGTCGTCGTGGAATACGCCATGCGGTACGGCAATCCGTCGATTGCCGAGCGCATTCGCGCGTTGCGGCAGAACGGTGTCGAGCGGATCCTCGTCCTGCCGCTGTACCCCCAGTATTCGAGCAGCACGACGGCCACGGCCAGCGATGCCGTCTTCCGCGTGCTGGCGCGCCTGCGCAATCAGCCGGATGTGCGCACCGTTCGCGATTACCACGACCATCCCGCCTATATCGAGGCGTTGCGCCAGCAAGTCGAAGGCTATTGGCTGCAGCATGGCCGGCCGGACTTCGCTGCGGGTGAGCGTTTGCTGCTGAGCTTCCACGGCGTACCGCGTCGCACCCTCGATCTGGGCGACCCGTATCACGACCAGTGCGTGAGAACGGCGCGACTGCTCGCCGCCGCACTCGGTCTGGATGAGACGACCTGCCGCCTCACGTTCCAGTCCCGCTTCGGCAAGGCCGAGTGGCTCCAGCCTTATACGGCGCCCACGCTCGAGGAGCTGGGCCGTGGCGGCACCCCGCGCGTCGACGTGTTCTGCCCGGGCTTCACGTCCGATTGCCTCGAAACGCTCGAGGAAATCAACATGGAAGGTCGCCACGCTTACCTGTCGGCGGGGGGCAAGGCGTTCCACTTCATCCCGTGTCTGAATGGTGCGGGGGCGTGGATCACGGCGCTCGGCGAGATCGCGGCGCGTCACTTGCAAGGCTGGCCGGTGCTCTCGCCGGAAGGGGCGGCGCAGGCGTCGGCAGCGGCGGTGGCGTCGACCCGGCAGCGTCAGGTCGCGGCCGTTGCTGCCTTCGACGAAGCCACGGCGGCCGCCGCCGCAGCAGCGGCAACGCAAGACCAGCCGGCATCGGGAGAACGCTCGTGACGGTGAAGGTCGACGATTCTCCGCAAGCCGCCACGCGCATCGACAAATGGCTGTGGGCAGCGCGCTTCTTCAAAACGCGCTCCCTTGCCACGCAGGCCGTGGATCGTGGTCGCGTGCTGTGCAACGAGGCGCGCGTCAAACCGGCGCGCGACGTGCGTCCCGGCGACCTCGTGTCGGTGGACAACGGCAGCACCCGGTGGGAAGTGCGTGTGAAGGCGATCGCGGAAGTCCGGGGTTCCGCCCCGGTCGCCCAGTCGCTTTACGAAGAAACGGAGGCGAGCCTGCGCGCCCGCGCCGACGAAAGCGAACGCCAGCGCCTGTTCCGCGAGCCGGCGGCGCAAATGCACGGCCGTCCGACCAAGCGCGACCGGCGACGTCTCGGCGGACTGGGCGAGTAGCCCGACGCCGGCGTCTCGCTGCACGCCGCCCGCATTTCATCCCTTGTTCCCGAGCCCCAATGAGCGCCGCCGCTGGCGTAGCGCGCAGCGGCGGACATGGGAGGGAGCGAAAATCAGCTGTCCCCCTTGGGGGAACATTCCCGGACAGGCATGACGGGCATGGCGATCGTCCATGTGGGCACGTCACGGCGCTCGGGAGGGCGATCAGCGCGAGGGGATTCCGGAATTGGACGAGTGGTGTACCGGCATGCCGGGCATTTCGACATAGTGATGCAACACCGCGCGCACGCCACCGTATTCGGTGTCGCGCCGGGTGACCGCGCCCGACAGGCAGATCGTAATCGTTACCGTCGTCACCAACGCAAGGATGAAGACAACAGCCAGTGGCAGCTTCATGATGCGCTCCTAACACCTATAAACACTACACCGGACGTAGCGGTATCCGGTGAGCGGCCGGGTCCAGCACGGTACATCCATCAACTGGACCGTAATTCATGTTAGGTCGCAGCAACGGCCGATACAATAGAGGACTCGTAACGCGTGTAACCGGATATTTACCGGCACGCGGCGCGCACCGATATGGCGCACAGAATGCCCGCCAGCCCTTGAAATTGGTGTGAACGCCCCTACTATCCAAAGGGATTTGAACCGGTGGCGCATCGTCGTGGTGCGCTGCAAGAACCTTTTGACGACTCAAGCTCATGACTGAACAGCAAAACACCCCCGACCAGCCGATTGCGTCCCAGGCCGATGCGGCCCCGAACGATGCGGCGGGCGCGAACGACGCGCTGCCCTCGGTCGAGGCACAACTTCTGGCCGCACAGGCCGAAGCGGCGGGGCTGCGCGACGAGGCACTGCGTGCCCGCGCCGAGATGGAAAACGTTCGCCGCCGCGCGGAAGACGAAGTGGCCAAGGCCCGCAAATTCGCCGTGGAAAGCTTCGCCGAGAACCTGTTGCCGGTAATCGACAGCCTCGAAGCTGCCGCCGCCGACAAGAGCGGCGACGTGGCCAAGCTGCAAGAGGGCGTGGCCCTCACGCTGCGCCAGCTCGTCTCGGCGCTCGAGCGCAGCAAGGTGTCCGTCATCGACCCGGCCGGCGCGAAGTTCGACCCGCACCAGCATCAGGCCATTTCGATGGTACCGGCCGAACAGGAACCGAACACGGTCGTGTCCGTGCTGCAAAAGGGTTACCTGATCGCGGATCGCGTGTTGCGTCCGGCGCTCGTGACCGTCGCGGCCGGCAAGTAAGACCGGAACCTGCACGGAACCCGCGCATCGCAAGCCGGCGCCTTTTGTCATGACATCGTGGCAAGCTTTGGGCGCCCGACGGTGCGCGAGTCCGTGCGAGGGTCCGCGCGACATGGCTGACCAGGCACACAAGGGGCGGCACCGCCCCGACCGGGCTTTTCGACGCGAGGCATCTCGATCATGGCAAGCGATCTTCCGGGCATGAAGGGCGTGGATGGCACCGCGTTCGAGGCATTTTCAATGCACGAACTGACCAGCGCCACGTTCGACGAAAGACTGCGCGAGGCGGGCGATGCGCTCGCCGTGGTGTTTTTCTGGGGCGTGGACTGCTTCAACTGCGAAGTTGCCAAGAAGACGATGCTCGCGCAGCGCGAGGCCATCGAAGCCCTGTCGCTGCGCTGGTTTCACGCCAACGTGTACGCCGACATGGCGCTGGGCAAACGCTTTGCGCTGCATGGGGTGCCCACGTTTTTCTTCTTCCATGAAGGCAAGAAGCTGGGCCGGGCGACCGGCTGGCAAGGCCTGCCCCAGTTCCGGCTGGCGGTGGCCGCCGCCCGCGAGAAAATCGCGGCGGCCGGGGGCAAAACCGGACAGCAGGAAGGGTCTTGAAATGTACCGGGCTGCACCCATATGTCGTGCAGATCAATGAATTGAATGGGCCACGGGCCTGACAGAAAGACGCAAAGGACGCTAGGAGAAATTTAAATGGGCAAAATCATCGGTATTGACTTGGGCACCACGAACTCGTGCGTGGCCGTCATGGAAGGCAATCAGGTCAAGATCATCGAAAACGCGGAAGGTGCTCGCACCACGCCGTCGATCATCGCTTACATGGACGATGGCGAGATCCTGGTCGGCGCACCGGCCAAGCGCCAGGCGGTGACCAATCCGAAGAACACGCTGTACGCTGTCAAACGCCTGATCGGCCGTCGCTTCGAAGAAAAGGAAGTGCAGAAGGACATCGGCCTGATGCCGTACAAGATCGTCAAGGCCGACAACGGCGACGCCTGGGTGGAAGCGCGCGACCAGAAGCTGGCCCCGCCGCAGATTTCCGCCGAAGTGCTGCGCAAGATGAAGAAGACCGCCGAGGACTACCTGGGCGAGCCGGTCACGGAAGCCGTGATCACGGTGCCGGCCTACTTCAACGACAGCCAGCGCCAGGCCACCAAGGACGCCGGCCGTATCGCCGGTCTGGAAGTCAAGCGCATCATCAACGAGCCGACGGCTGCCGCACTGGCATTCGGTCTGGACAAGAAGGAAGGCGGCGACCGCAAGATCGCGGTGTATGACCTGGGTGGCGGCACGTTCGACATCTCGATCATCGAAATCGCGGATGTGGACGGCGAACACCAGTTCGAAGTGCTGTCGACCAACGGCGACACGTTCCTGGGCGGCGAAGACTTCGACCAGCGCATCATCGACTACATCATCGGCGAGTTCAAGAAGGAACAAGGCGTCGATCTGTCGAAGGACGTGCTCGCGCTGCAACGCCTGAAGGAAGCCGCTGAAAAGGCCAAGATCGAACTGTCGTCGAGCCAGCAGACCGAAATCAACCTGCCGTACATCACGGCCGACGCCTCGGGTCCGAAGCACTTGAACCTGAAGATCACGCGCGCCAAGCTCGAAGCGCTGGTGGAAGACCTGATCGCACGCACGATCGAACCGTGCCGTACCGCGATCAAGGACGCTGGCGTCAAGGTGAGCGACATCGACGACGTGATCCTAGTTGGCGGTATGACCCGCATGCCGAAGGTGCAGGAGAAGGTCAAGGAGTTCTTCGGCAAGGATCCGCGCAAGGACGTGAATCCGGACGAAGCCGTGGCTGCCGGTGCCTCGATTCAGGGTTCGGTGCTCTCGGGCGACCGCAAGGACGTGCTGCTGCTCGACGTGACCCCGCTCTCGCTCGGTATCGAGACGCTGGGCGGCGTGATGACCAAGATGATCACGAAGAACACCACGATCCCGACGAAGCACTCGCAAGTGTTCTCGACGGCCGACGACAACCAGCCGGCCGTGACGATCAAGGTGTATCAGGGTGAGCGCGAGATGGCCGCCGGCAACAAGTCGCTGGGCGAGTTCAACCTCGAGGGCATTCCGCCGGCAGCACGCGGCACGCCGCAGATCGAAGTGACCTTCGACATCGACGCCAACGGCATTCTGCACGTGGGCGCGAAGGACAAGGCTACCGGCAAGGAAAACAAGATCGTCATCAAGGCGAACTCGGGCCTGTCGGACGCCGAGATCGAGCAGATGGTGAAGGACGCCGAGCTCAACGCCGAAGAAGACAAGAAGGCGCGCGAGCTGGCCGATTCCCGTAACCAGGGCGACGCGCTGGTGCACAGCACCCGCAAGGCGCTGACCGAGTACGGCGACAAGATCGAAGCTTCGGAGAAGGAAGCCATCGAATCGGCCATCACGGCACTGGAAGAAGCGCTGCGCGGTTCGGACAAGGCTGACATCGATGCCAAGGTCGAAGCGCTGGGCACCGCCAGCCAGAAGCTTGGCGAAAAGATGTATGCCGACATGCAGGCGCAAGCCGGCGCTGCGGGTGCCGCAGGCGCCGAGCAGGGCAAGCCGCATGACGATAACGTCGTCGACGCAGAAGTGAAGGAAGTCAACGACAAGAAGTAAGGCGTGCATGGCGCGCGGCGCATGGCAACGTGCGCTGCGTGTAGGCCGGGTATCGAAGTTCTCTGCGAAGGGAATCTCGACCCGGCTTTTTGCCTGATGGCGGACATGCGCCAACACTGGAAAGACTTATGGCCAAACGTGATTACTACGAAGTCCTTGGCGTCGCCAAGAACGCCAACGACGACGAAATCAAGAAGGCGTATCGCAAGCTGGCGATGAAGTACCACCCGGACCGCAATCCGGACAGCAAGGACGCCGAGGAGAAGTTCAAGGAGGTCAAAGAGGCCTACGAGATGCTCTCCGAGCCGGAAAAGCGCGCTGCGTACGATCAGTACGGGCACGCGGGTGTCGACCCGAACATGGGCGGCTTCGGCGGGGCGGGCGGTCAGGGCTTCGGCGGCTTTGCCGATGCCTTCGGCGACATCTTCGGCGATATCTTCGGACAGCAGGGCGGCCCCGGTGGCCGTGGCCGCGGTGGCCCGCAGGTGTATCGCGGCGCCGATCTGCGCTACAACATGGAGATCACCCTCGAGCAGGCCGCGAACGGCTTCGACACGCAGATTCGCGTGCCGAGCTGGGAAGAGTGCGAGGTCTGTCACGGCAATGGCGCGAAGCCGGGCACGAAGCCCGAGACCTGCCCGACCTGTAACGGTTCGGGTTCGGTGCGCATGTCGCAGGGCTTCTTCAGCATTCAGCAGACCTGCCCGAAGTGCCATGGCACGGGCTCGTACATTCCGGAGCCGTGCACGAACTGTCACGGTTCGGGCAAGATCAAGAAGACCAAGACGCTGGAGATCAAGATCCCGGCGGGTATCGAAGACGGCATGCGCATCCGTTCGTCCGGCAACGGCGAACCGGGGGTGAATGGCGGTCCGGCGGGCGACCTGTATGTGGAAATCCACATCAAGGCGCACAACGTGTTCGAGCGCGACGGCGACGATCTGCACTGCCAGATGCCGATTTCGTTCGCAACGGCGGCGTTGGGTGGCGACATCGACGCACCGACCCTGCACGGCAAGGCAACGTTCGAAGTGCCCGAAGGCACCCAGACCGGCAAGACGTTCCGTCTGCGCGGCAAGGGGATCAAGGGCCTGCGCGCGAGCTATCCGGGCGATCTGTACGTGCATGTGCAGGTCGAAACGCCGGTCAAGCTCGACGCCGAGCAGAAGCAGATGCTGCGTGACTTCGACGCTTCGCTCAAGGCGGGCGGCGCGCGTCATAGCCCGCAGAGCAAGGGCTGGTTCGACCGTGTGAAGCAGTTCTTCGAGTAATTCCATGCAAAGTGAAGCGCCCCTGGCCGCATTCGCACTGTTGGACGACAGTGCGGATCCGGCCGGCGGGGCGCGTCTGTATACCGGGCTCGTGCGCGAGGTGACTTGCGACGAGCCCGGTGTGCTTTCCGACGCGCTCCGCGATGTGGAAGACGCCACGCGCCACGGCCTGCATGCCGTGCTGCTGGCCGACTACGAATTCGGCGTTCGCCTTGCCGGTGTGCTGACCGTGGCCACGCGTCGTGCGCCGGGCCAGTTCCGCGCGTTGCTGTTCAGCGACTTGCAGCACCTGAGCGCCACGCAGACGCAGGCGTGGTTGTCGCAACGCGAAGCCGCCTGCGCGTCGGCGATCGAGGCGAAGTCCGGCGAGCTGCGGGTCGACGCGATCGCGCCGCCGGGCGTTGCGGGTGTCGCGTCGCTGCAAGGCGATGTGAGCGACGCGGCTTTCGACGACGCCATCGCCCGGATTCACGAGTGGCTCGCGCAGGGTGAGTGCTACCAGATCAACTACACGTATCGTCTGAATTTCGACGCATTCGGCTCGCCCGTCGCGTTGTATCGCCGCCTGCGCGCGCGTCAGCCGGTGCCTTACGGCGCGCTCGTGATGCTGCCCGGCGCCGCCGACGTGGCGGGGCGTGCGATTCTTTCGCTCTCGCCGGAGTTGTTCCTGCGTCATTCGCACGGGCAAATCGAGGCGCGCCCGATGAAGGGCACGGCGCCGGCGTGTGGCGACGCTGCCATCGACGCCCGGCGCAGTGCTGCGCTCGCGGCTGACGAGAAGAACCGCGCCGAGAACCTGATGATCGTCGACTTGCTGCGCAACGATCTCGGACGCATCGCAACGCCCGGTTCGGTCAAGGTGCCGAAGCTGTTCGAAGTGACGCGCTTCGCGAGCGTCCTGCAGATGACGTCGACGGTCACGGCGGCGCTGCCGTCGACTGTCACGTTCGCGGATGCCATCCGCGCGCTCTATCCCTGCGGCTCGATTACCGGCGCGCCCAAGCATCGCACGATGCAACTGATCGGCGAACTGGAGACATCGCCACGCGGCCTTTACACCGGGGCGATCGGCTGGCTCGATGCGCGCACGGACGATCCGCAGGCGCTGGGTGACTTCTGCCTGTCGGTCGCCATCCGGACGCTCGAACTCGAAGCCCCGGCGGCCAGCGGCTTGCGTCGCGGACGGCTGGGCGTCGGCGCGGGCATCGTGCTCGACAGCAAGGCGGCGGAAGAGCGCGACGAGTGCAAGCTCAAGGCGAGATTCCTGAGCGCGCTCGACCCCGGGTTCGAGATTTTCGAGACGATGCAGGCGAGCGCGATATCCGGCGTGCCGCATCTCGAAAGGCATCTCTCGCGGCTCGCAACGTCGGCCGCGTATTTCGGCTTTCGCTTCGACGAAGTGTCGATGCGTGAGCAAGTGGATGCCATCGTCGCCACGTTGAGTGAGGACGATCTCCATCGCGTGCGTCTGGCGCTGTCGCATGATGGCGTGGCCACGATCACGCACGCCGTACTCGCGCCATTGCCGAAGACACCCGTGACGGTGCTGCTCTCGGATACCGCGAGCGCGACTCGTGCCGACGACCTGTTCCTGCGCCACAAGACGACGGTGCGCGAGCGCTACGATGCGGGGTGGAAAGCGGCAGAGGCGAGCGGCGCATTCGACGTGCTGTTCTTCAACGAGCGCGACGAACTGACCGAAGGCGGACGCAGCAACGTGTTCGTCAAGCGCGACGGCATCTGGACGACGCCGCCGTTGTCGTGCGGCGTGTTGCCGGGCGTGATGCGCGCGGTGATGCTCGACGATCCGGCGTGGGCGGCGGTCGAAGCCGTGCTCACGCGCGACGACGTGCTGAACGCGCAGGCCATCGTGGTGTGCAACGCACTGCGAGGGGCCATGCCCGCGACGCTATCGTCGGCGTCGCCGGCGGGGACAACACCGTCGGCCTGAACGCACAGCGGCGCTGTGAAGCGCCGCTGTGTGTCTTGCGAGGTTTGGCCGTTGGACGACTGACTCAGCTTCCCTGACGCGACGCCATCTGCGGCACGAACAGATCGCTCCACTTCGCCGGACGCGTCTTGATCGTGCCCGCGCGGCTCATGAATTCCACGTACTGCATCAGGCCATTGGGCGTAGTGGTGAACTGCAGGCCCGGGTCGGCGAGCATCTGCTCGATCTCGGCCTGCGGCAGGTTCATCTTCGACACGCGCAGGAACGTTTGCGCTGCCCCCACGTGATCCTTCGCGATGTACGCCGCCGCTTCGTCCTGCGCGGCCAGGATCGCCTGCACCAGCTTCGGGTTCTGCACGGTGAACTGCTTCGGCGCGAACACCACGTCGATGGTGATGTTGCCGAGCACGTCCGTCGAATTCAGCACGCGCTTGATGCGCGGGTCCTTCAGTTCCTGGTACGAGAACGGCGGCGAGGTGAAGTGCGCCGTGATCTCCGTCTTGCCGGAGAGCAGGGCGCTCACGGCTTCCGGGTGACTCAGGCTGACCGTCTGCGGATCGAGCTTCGCGTAGTTCTCGATGCCGAACGTCTTCGCCACGGCCATTTGCAGCAGCACGGCGGAGAGCGACGTCTTGATGCCCGGAATCGCGATCTTGTCCTTCGACGTGAAGTCCTTGAGCGACTTGATGTTCGGGTTGTTCGTGTTCAGCCAGAGCGGGCCGGTGGACAGCGCCGACAGACCGATCACTTCCGAGCGCGGAATGCCGTGCGCCTTCGACCACAGGGTGACGAAGCCTGGTGCGCCGGTGCCTGCCACGTCGAGATTGCCCGCGAGCATGGCGTCGTTGATGACGTTGCCGCCGTCGAGAATGGTCCACGTCGTCTTCACGTCGCCGAGACCCAGTGCCTTGGCGTGCTTCTCGACCAGATGCTGGTCGCGCATGACCATGAGTGGCAAATAGAGAATGCCGTAGCCGTGCGACAGGCGCACCGTGCTGGCTTCGGCGTGTGCGACGTTGCCCAGCGTGGAGAATGCGGTGGTGGCGGCCAGCGCGAGCGTGCTGGCCCATCGGGTGAAGTGGCGTCGGTTCATGGTGTTGTCGTCTCCGGATAGTTGGAATTATTCATGCCCCCGAAGGGGCGTCAATCAATGCTGCATGCCCCAGCGGTGCAGCGTGCGCTTCTCGATGCGGGCGAACAGCAGGTTCTCGACGGCCAGCCCGATCAGGATCACGAAGAACAGCCCGGCGAACACGTTGGCCGTCTCCAGCGAATTGCGGTTCTCGAAGATGTACCAACCCAGACCACCCGAGCCCGAGGACACGCCGAACACCAGTTCGGCGGCGATCAGCGTGCGCCATGCAAACGCCCAGCCCACCTTCAGCCCGGTGAGAATGCTCGGGAACGCGGCCGGAATCAGCACGTGCTGCACCAGCGCGAAGCGCTTGAGGCCATAGTTCTGACCGACCATGCGAAGCGTTTTCGACACGCCGCGAAAGCCGCTGTGCGTGTTCAGCGCCACGGCCCACAGCACCGAGTGCACCAGCACGAAGATCACGCTGCCGTTGCCCAGGCCGAACCAGATGAGCGCGAGCGGCAGCAGCGCAATGGCGGGCAGGGGATTGAACATCGCCGTCAGCGTTTCGAGCAGGTCGTTGCCGATCTTCGAACTGATGGCCACGGTCGTGAGCACGGCGGCCAGCGCGATACCGATGCCGTAGCCGATCAGCAGTGTCTTGAGCGAGACCACCGCACGCAGGAGCAGTACGCCGCTGGTGATGCCGCTCACGAACGCGCCGAGCGTGTCGGTGAAGCTCGGGAAGAGCAGCGCGTTATCGAGCCAGCGTCCGTAGATTTCCCAGATGATCGCGAGCACGCACAGGATCACGGTCTTGCGCAGCCAGCTGAGGCGGTAGAGGGTCTCGAACGTGGAGAGCGGGCGCTGGATCGAGGACAGTTCGGCCTGCACCGGCTCGAGCACGAACTCGGGCCGCACGACCGGCTCGATGCGGGTGGCTTGGGGCGACGACGACGTCGGTTGGGCAATCGTGTTCATGGACGTCCTCAATGCGTTGCGAACAGCAGTTGATCGATGCGCGTCTCGAGCGCGCTCTGGTGGGCAGTGCCGAGTTGCTCGGGGGCGATGCTGTTGAGCTCGGCCTTGACCTGACCCGGGTGCGGCGAGAGCAGCAGAATGCGCGTGCCGATGCGAATGGCTTCATCGATACCGTGCGTGACGAACAGCACCGTGAAGCGCGTGTCGTCCCACAGGCGCAGCAATTCGTCCTGCATCTTGCGGCGGGTGAGGGCGTCGAGTGCGGCGAACGGCTCGTCCATGAGCAGCACGTCGGGCTCCATGGCCATGCCGCGCGCGATCGACACGCGTTGCTTCATGCCGCCCGAGAGCGTGTGCGGATAGCTGTCGATGAATTTCGCGAGACCGACCTTTTCGATGTAATGCGCGGCGCGCTCCGCGGCTTCGCGGCCCTTCAGGCGGCCACTGGCGATGAGCGCGAACTCAACGTTCTGCCGCACCGTCTTCCAGGGCAGCAACTGATCGAATTCCTGGAACACCATCATGCGATCCGGGCCCGGCTCGCTGATCGTGCGGCCCTTGAGGCGGATCTCGCCGCTCACCGGCGGCAGATAGCCGCCAATGGCCTTGAGCAACGTCGACTTGCCGCAGCCGGACGGGCCCAGCAGCACGAAACGGTCGCCCGGATACACGTTGAAGCTCACCTGCTGGGCGGCGGTGACGAGGTAGTCGTCGGTCTTGTATTGCAGCGTGACGCCGTCGATTTCGAGCAGTGGCGCGATGGCAGGCGCGCTTGCGCTGCTGTCGCCGCGGCCCGCATGGGGGGCATGGGGGGCATGGGGCATGGCGTGTCTCCGAATGGATGCTTTTATAATCGGTTCCGATACTAAGCAGCCAAGCTGTAGCGAAGCTGACATCGGGCGCTCAGGCGGCGCGCTTTCAGGGGAAACCCCGAGGACGGCCTCGCCGATTTCCGAGACAATCGCGCCCAGAAGCCGGGGTGCGCTGCACACTGCGACGCCCCGCGCCCATGAAGGAGACAGAACAATCATGCGCATCATGCTGGTGGAAGACACCGCCGATGTCGCCGAGGCGATCGCCACCCAACTGCGCAAACTCGGTCACGCGCTCGACTGCGAGACGGACGGCGCCGTGGCCGCCGCCCGCATCGGCGACGATTACGACCTGCTGATCCTCGACGTCATGCTGCCGCACGTCGACGGTTTCGAATTGCTCCGGCGCGTGCGCGAGCGCGGGCTGTCCACCCGCGTGCTGATGCTCACGGCCTGTGCCGAGATCGAGGAGCGCGTGCGGGCGCTCGATCTCGGGGCCGACGACTACCTCACCAAGCCATTCGACTTCCGCGAACTGGAAGCACGCGTGCGCGCACTCATGCGCCGCACCGGGCAGGACGCCACGAACCGGCTCGCCTGCGCCAATCTCACGCTCGATCGCAAGAGCCGTGGCGTGGAGATCGACGGGCAGCCCATCGAGCTGACGCGTCGCGAAGTCACACTGCTCGAGATTCTCGCGGCGCGCCCCGGGCGAATCTTCGGCAAGGACGAATTGATGGATCGGCTCTACGGCGACGAGCCCGCGCCGAACGCCAACGCCATCGAGCAGTACGTCGCCCGCTTGCGCAAGAAGCTTGCGGCGGCGCAATTCCAGATCCGCACGCTGCGCGGACTCGGTTACCAGCTCGTCCTGTCATGATCGTTCCCGGCCGTTCCCTGTATCTGCGGCTGGTCGTGCGCATGGGCGCCGTGCTGGCGTTCGCGGTGGCGGCCGTGCTGCTCGGTATCTGGTTCTCCACGCGCGCGGCGGTCGACCGCGCCTACGACCGGTGGCTGCTGGGCAGCGCGTTGCAGGTGGCGGAGAACACGTGGTATCAGAACGGCGAGGTGAACGTCGACGTGCCGCTGGCCGCGTTCTCGGCGCTGGCCCCCGGCGATCAGATCTTCTACACCGTGCTCGATCCGAACGGACGTTCGGTCGCCGGCGATTCCGAATTCCGTCCACCGATTCCGTGGGACAAGCTCGCCGACGGGCCGCTCGTGGTCGACGGCACGTACCAGGAGATGCCGATTCGCATCGCCATCGTCGGGCGTCGCATGCCGGTGACGGCAGAACATCCGTGGGCGGTGGTGGCGCTGGCGCACACGCAGAACGCCCGGGTGAGGTTCACGCGGGGGCTGGCCGACAACACCTTGCTCATCACTATCGCCACCGGTGTGCTGACGATGCTCGCTGCGCTCTGGACCTTGCGCCAGGCGCTCGCGCCGCTCAAGCAGATCGAGGCGGCGATTCGTGCGCGCGACTCGAACGATCTCGTGCCACTCGCGGTGACGGCACCGGCCGAGACGCTCGCGCTTGTCGGCGCGATCAACGACTTCATGCAGCGGCTGGCGACGTCGCGCTCGCTGATGCGGCGCGTGATCGGCGACGCTGCGCATCAACTGCGAACGCCGGTGACCGCACTCACCGCGCAGACGGAAATGCTCACGCAAACGCAGGATGAGACGGCCCGTCAGACGCATATCGCACGCATCCAGAAGCAGGCGCGCGGACTGGGTGGGCTCATCCATCAACTGATCAATCACGCGATGGTGCAGCACCGGGCCGATAGCGTGGCGCCGGTGCCGGTCGATCTGAATGAGTTGTTGCAGACGGCGATGCGCGAGACGTTGTCGTACGCCACGCGCGATATCGACGTTGCGCTGCATGCCCCGGACGCCCCTTGCATGATCGTCGGTGACGCACTGAGCTTGCGCGAGGCGATCAAGAACGTGCTGGTCAACGCGCTGGCCTACGGTGCGCCGCAGCGATTGCATGTCGACGTGACGCAGACCGGCGAGCAATGGCGGCTACGTTTCTTCGACGATGGCCCCGGCATTCCCGAATCGGAGTGGCAGCGCGTGCGTACGCCGTTCTCGTCGCGTGCGGACGGCCGCGAAGGCGCGAGCCTCGGACTGGCGATGGTGGCCGAAGTCATGCGCGCGCATGGCGGACAGATGACCTTCGAACGCGTGCAGGGTGAGGGATTCGCCGTGGTGTTGACGTTGCCGGTGATGGCATAAAAAAAGCGGCCCATTGCCGGGCCGCTTTCATCTTCAACGGTGTATTGCCGTACTGCTATCGCTCAGAAGCAATGTTCCTGTGACGGGAACGAGACGTGCTTTACGGCTTGCACGTAGGCCTCGATGGCAGCGGCAATGCTCGGCTGGCCTTCCATGAAGTTCTTCGAGAACTTGGGCGACTTGCCGGGGAACACGCCGAGCATGTCCTGCAGCACGAGCACCTGGCCGTCGCACTCGGGGCCGGCCCCGATGCCGATGGTCGGCATCGTCGGCAACTCGGGCGTCACGCGCGAGGCGAGCGCCGCCGGAATCGCTTCGAGAACGACCAACTGTGCACCGGCCGCCTGCAAGGCGCGGGCGTCGTCGATCAACTGGGCTTGCGCGCCGTCTTCACGCGCCTGAACCTTGAAGCCGCCGAACGCGTGCACGGACTGCGGCGTGAGCCCCAGGTGCGCACACACGGGGATGCTGCGCTCGACCAGAAAGCGCACGGTCTCCGTGAGCCACGCGCCGCCTTCGATCTTTACCATCTGCGCACCGGCCTGCATGACGGCCACCGCGCTCTGATACGCCTGTTCCTTCGTGCCGTACGTGCCGAACGGCAAATCGGCCAGCACCAGCGCCTTGTTCACGCTGCGTGCCACGCATTCGGTGTGATAGCAGATGTCGCGCAGCGTGACGGGCAGCGTGGTGCGCTGGCCCTGAATCACGTTGCCGAGCGAGTCGCCGATCAGGATGGCGTCGACGCCCACGCGATCGAGCAGCGCAGCGAAGCTCGCGTCATAGGCGGTAAGCATGGCGATCTTCTCGCCGCGCTCACGCATCTGGGCAAGTCCGGGAACGGTCACGGCCTTGCGGTTGGATTCTTGCAGATAACTCATGTCAGCCTCGGTTCAGCAGGGTTCGCTGGCGCGACGGGCGCGCAATCGACGAATCTCGGGAGACGATCAGGGGCGGGCGCCCTTGACGAAGACTTCCTTGCGTCCGCGCATCTGATCGATGCGCTCGACCAGCAGGGCGAAGTCGCTGTCGTTGTGCGCCGGGTCGAACTGTTCGGTGTCGACAGTCAATACCGGCGCTGCGGCGTAATGATAGAAGAATTCGCCGTAGATGTCGCACAACGCGCGCAGATAAGTGTCCGGGATCTGCTGCTCCATCGGAATCGCGCGCTTCTGGATGCGAGCGAACAGCGTTTCGGGACTGGCCTGCAAATGAATCACGAGATCCGGTGCGCGATGCGGACGCTCGATGTGTGCCACGAGCTTGCGGTACAGGTCGAGCTCGTCGGCGGACAACGTGAGGCGGGCGAACAGGCTGTCCTTCTCCGGCAGGAAGTCGGTGAAGATCGGCTTGCCGTCGATTTCGCGACGCGCGATTTCCGTCGCTTCGTCCACACGCTGCAGACAGAACGACAGTTGCGCGGGCAACGCATAGCGGGCGCTGTCGCGATAGAAACGTTCGAGAAACGGATTGAGCGCCGGCTGCTCGAGCATCACGTCGGCGCCGGCGGCATCGGCCAGGCGCTGTGTGAGCGAGGTCTTGCCGACGCCGACGGGGCCTTCGACCGCCAGATAGCGGAAACGCCCGAGGACGGGAGATCTCATGAGGCGTAGGCGCGCTTCGTCGGGCAGCAACACTGCGCGACGCGCTCGATGCGCTGGTCGGCGACGTCGGTGAGCAGAGCGCTCACGCGTCCCACACCGGGGATGTCGAGTTCGGGAGCGAGATCGGCGAGCGGGCGCAGTACGAAGGCACGCAGGGCCATGCGCGGATGCGGCACGATCAGGTCGGGTTCGGCGATGCGTTCGTCGCCGTAGAGCAACAGGTCGAGATCGAGCGTGCGCGGCGCGTTCTTGTACGGCCGCTCCCGTCCGAAATGCAATTCGATCTTCAGGCAGAGCGCGAGCAACTGGCGCGCCGTGAGGCTGGTCTCGACGGCGACGGCACAATTGAGATAGTCGTCGCCGCTCGAGTCGATGGGCGCGGTGCGGTACAGATCGGATTTACCGATGATGGTGACGCCGATCTGCTGCGCCAGACACACCACGGCGTCCTTGATCGATTGGCGGGCGTCGCCGAGATTCGCGCCGAGCCCGATATAGGCAACAGTCATGAAGCACCTTCGGAACCATGCTGTCGCGATGATACCCGCTTGCCCTGATTCTCGCTGGCGGCATTCTCATTGCCGCCGCCTTCGCGCTCGTTGTGCTCGCCACCCGAGCCTTCACCCCCGCGTCCGCCGCCCGGCTTGCGACGACGGCGACGGCGCTTGGCCGCCGGAGTACTGCCCGAGCCGCTGCCTTGCGCGAGCAACGTGTCGCGTGTGGCGGCGTCGCCCTCGAGGAAGTCCGTCCACCACTGACCTGCTTCGGCCGGGACTTCACCCGACTCGCAACGCAGCAGCAGGAAGTCGTAACCGGCGCGCAGGCGCGGATGCTCGAGCAGCCGCAGCGGCGTGCGACCGACGCGTTTGTCCAGACGCACCTGCAAGCCCCAGATTTCCTTCATGTCGGCGACGAAACGGCGCTGGATCGCCAGCTTGCCCGTTTGCGCGTCGAGCACGTCGTCCATCGCGAGATGCAGTGCAGGAATCGGATATTCGCCCGCGCTCTGATAGGCCTGCCACTTCTCGAGCACGAGGTGCCACAGGAGCGCAGCGAACAGGAAGCCCGGCGACACCGGCTTGCCTGCGCGAATCCGTGCGTCGGTGTTGGCGAGTGCGAGCGTGACGAACTTCTCGCCCAGCGGCTGCTCCAGCACCACGTCGAGCAGCGGCAGCAATCCATGATGCAGACCTTGCGTGCGCAGTTGCTGCACGCAGGCCCAGGCATGGCCCGAGAGCAGCAGCTTGAGCATCTCGTCGAACAGACGCGCCGCCGGCACGTTGTCGATGAGCGGCGCGAGCTGATGAATCGGTGCCGCGGTGGCCTCGTCGATCTTGAAGCCGAGCTTGGCCGCGAAGCGCACCACGCGCAGCATGCGCACCGGATCTTCGCGATAGCGTGTCGCCGGATCGCCGATCATGCGCAGCACGCGCTTCTGGATATCTTCCCAGCCACGGTGGTAATCGTGCACCGTCTGCGTCGCCGGGTCGTAATACATGGCGTTGACGGTGAAATCGCGCCGGGCGGCGTCTTCGTCCTGCTCGCCCCAGACGTTGTCGCGCAGCACACGACCCGATTCGTCGGTGACGTGCGTCTTTCGATCAAGCTCGCCCTTTTTCGGACGGCGCGCACCGATCTGCTCGCTATCGACCGCTTCGACCAGCGCGCGGAACGTCGAGGTTTCGATGATTTCCTGTCCGAACTGCACGTGCACGATCTGGAAGCGGCGTCCGATGATGCGCGCACGGCGGAACAGCCGCTGCACCTGTTCGGGCGTGGCGCTCGTGGCCACGTCGAAGTCCTTCGGCGCGATGCCCAGGAGCAGGTCGCGCACGGCGCCGCCGACGATGAAGGCCTTGAAGCCGGCCTGTTGCAGCGTGTCGGTCACGCGCACGGCGTTCTTCGAGAGCAGGCTCGGATCGATACCGTGCACGGAGACGGGAATGACGACCGGCATGCCGGGGGCGGGCGGGCTGCCTGCGCCGCCGTTGGTCTGGCCGTCTTTGCCCAGCAGCTTCTTGATGAGTTTGCGGATCACTGGAACAACTCGAGAATGGGCCAGCGACGCGCCAGCGCGATTTCGCGCAGCGCCTCATCAGGGTTCGTTGCCACCGGATGGTTCACCTTCTCCATCAGGGGGACGTCGTTGGCGGAATCGCTGTAGAAAAATGCGTGGTCGAAGTCGGCCCAGGTCTTGCCCAGGCTGGCGAGCCACGCTTCAGTACGGGTGATCTTGCCTTCGCGGAAGCTCGGCGTGCCCACGTATTCGCCGGTATAGCGCGCGTTCGGGTCGTCGCCGGCGGTGGCCGGTTCGGTGCCGATCAGATGATCCACGCCGAAGGCCTTGGCGATCGGGCGCGTGACGAACGTGTTCGTGGCCGTGACGATCGCACACAGATCGCCTGCCTTGCGGTGCGTATCGAGCAGTTCGAGCGCTTCCGGACGCACGTGCGGCAAGATCGCTTCTTCCATGTACTGCGCGTGCCAGGCGTCGAGCTGATCGCGCGGGTAGCGGGCGAGCGGCGCCAGGCAGAAACGCAGATAGGCCGGCATGTCGAGCCGGCCCGCGCGGTAATCCTGATAGAAGGCCTCGTTGGCCTGCGCGTACGAGTCGCGCTCGACCGCGCCCTGGCGCACGAGAAAGCGGCCCCACTCCTTGTCGCTGTCCGTAGGCAGCAGGGTGTGGTCCAGATCGAAGAGAGCTAAATTGGTCATTGCGCGAATTTTACCTGAAGCTAACACCGGTCAGTTTTTGCCGTCGGGGGAGGCAGGATCGGTGTGGGTGAGCATCTGGCGCAGCAACGGCAAGGTCACCGCGCGCTTTTGTTCCATCGAAAATCGGTCCAGGCGGTCGAGCAAGGCCATCAGGCTCGACATGTCGCGCTGGAAGTGGGTCAGCAGATAGGCCGGGACATCGGCCGCGAGCTGCAAGCCGCGCTCACGCGCGGCATTTTGCAGCGCCTGCTTCTTGCCCTCGTCGTCGAGTCCCACAATGTGAAATACCAGACCCCAGCCGAGGCGGGTGCGCAGGTCTTCGCGCAGCGGCATGTCGACCGGGGGCTGCGAGCCGGCGGCCACGAAAGCGCAATGCGGGCGGGCGCGGGTCTCGTTGAACAGGTTGAACGCGGCAATCTGCTGGGTCGCCGACAGGTTGTCGCAGTCGTCGACGCAGTAGACCGTGCTCGCCTCGTCGAACGTGAAGGCGGCCAGCGGGCTGTTCGGGCGCAAATAGCGCGCGCTCGGGCCGACGGCGTGGCACAGGGCCTCCATCAGGTGGGTACGCCCGGACCCGGCCGTTCCCCAGAGGTAGATGCCACGGTCGCGCGCGGTGCCGGCCGACAATTCGGCGCTCAGGCCGGCGAGCGTGAGCGCCACCTCGCGATTGGGCCCGACAATGAAATTGTCGAACGTGGCGGGCGGCGGCGTGCCGAGGTCGAGATACAGTTGCTGGATCACGAACGAAGAAAGCCGGCAACAGGCCGGCAGAGTACGGTTTACGGGGCACGCCGGGGTCATCCGGCGTCCGATATCCGGTTTGCGTGCCGAAAGGACTCGCGCATCGGGTAAAATCGCATTTTACCGAACCTTGATGCATTCCCGTCATGTCACACCCTAACGAAACTTCCGGCCTTTCCTATCGCGACGCTGGCGTCGACATCGAAGCGGGCGACGCGCTGGTCGAAGCGATCAAGCCGTTTGCCAAGAAAACCCTGCGCGACGGCGTGCTGGGCGGCATTGGCGGCTTCGGCGCACTGTTCGAAGTGCCCAAGCGCTACAAGGAGCCGGTGCTCGTTTCGGGGACCGACGGCGTGGGCACCAAGCTCAAGCTGGCTTTCACCCTGAACAAGCACGACACGGTCGGCCAGGATCTGGTCGCCATGAGCGTGAACGACATTCTGGTGCAAGGCGCCGAGCCGCTGTTCTTCCTGGACTACTTCGCCTGCGGCAAGCTGGACGTGGCCACGGCCGCGACCGTCGTCAAGGGCATCGCCCAGGGCTGCGAGCTGGCCGGCTGCGCGCTGATCGGCGGTGAAACGGCCGAAATGCCGAGCATGTACCCGGACGGCGAGTACGACCTGGCCGGTTTCGCGGTCGGTGCGGTGGAAAAGAGCAAGATCATCGACGGCAAGTCCATCGTGCCGGGCGACGTGGTGCTGGGCCTGGCCTCGTCGGGCGCGCATTCGAACGGCTATTCGCTGGTTCGCAAGATCATCGAAGTCGCGAAGCCGGATCTGGACGCCGACTTCCACGGCCAACCGCTGCGAGACGTGCTGATGGCGCCCACGCGCATCTACGTGAAGCCGCTGCTCGCGCTGATGCAGACGCTGACGGTCAAGGGCATGGCCCACATCACCGGCGGCGGCATCGTCGAGAACATTCCGCGCGTGCTGCAGGACCACCTGACGGCCGACATCTCGAAGGACGCCTGGACCCTGCCGCCGCTGTTCCAGTGGCTGCAGGCGCACGGCAAGGTGGCCGACGCCGAAATGCACCGCGTGTTCAACTGCGGTATCGGCATGGCAGTGATCGTGTCGGCAGCCGACGCCGACGCCGCCATGCAGCAACTCAAAGACGCGGGCGAGACGGTCTACCGTCTTGGCACGATCCGCGAGCGCAAGGAAGGCGAAGCACAGACGATCGTGTCGTAAGCCACCTGCGAGGGCGCGAGGCAGCACAGCGCCCTGCGTCGTTGGAAATCGCAAAAGCCCGCCGGGAGAAACCTCGGCGGGCTTTTTGTTGGTTCGGCGAGCGGCGAGAGGCGGCCTCCCGTCGGACGTCAGGCCTTCATTCTTGCCTCGACGGCGCGCAGCACCTCGTCGAGCGTGGTTTCCATCACGCGCACGAGATCGTCGAGCTGGCTGCTGGGGGCGGCGGCACGCGGCGTGATGCGCAGCGTGTGAAACGGCATCGACGGCTCGAAGCGGCGCAACACGAGGTTCGAGTCCAGGAAGTCGTAGGCCGATACCGGGTGCAGCAACCCGATGCCCACGTTCTCCTTGACCATCGTGCCGATATTGATCGAGTAACGCGCGGTCGCGACGACCTGCTCATGCAGATTCCCGTCGGCGAAGAGTTGATCCATGCCCCAGCGAATCATGTCCGTCGGTTCGTAGGACAAAATCGGCTGCCCCTTCAGATCGGCCAGTTTCACCACGCGCTTGCGCGCGAGCGGGTGACCGGCGGGCAGCGCACAGATGGCATCGAGCTTGGCAAAGGAGACGGCGTCGGTTGCCGCCACGTCGATGGTGTCGGTCACGAGGCCGAGGGCCAACTGATGTGTCACGACCTGATCGCGAATCAGGTCCGACGCGCCGGTCGTCAACGCCAGTTGAACGCTTGGGTGCAGCGCGCGGTAGCCGGCCATCACGCGGGCGGAGAAGCCCAAGCCGAACGAGACCACCGACCCCACGCGAATGACGGCGCGGTCGGGATTGCGCAGATTCAGCGCGAACTCGCGAATGTTGTCGAGCCCGGCGTAACGCCGCTCCACCTCTTCGAACAGCGCGAACGCCTCGGCCGTGGGTTCGAGCCGGCCGCGCGCCCGGTCGAACAGCGTGAGACGCGTCGAGCGTTCGAGATCGGCCACGAGACGGCTGACCGCAGACTGCGACGTGCCGAGCACCTGTGCGGCCTTGGTGGTCGTGCGTGTGAGCATCAGCGCCCGAAAGGCGTCGATGTGCCGGAAATCCATCGATTCTCCACGGAAGGGTTAGCGTGTTCGCCGCGCGCGCAGGCGCCCGGATCGGCGATCGGTGCGGTGCCGGACCGCGAGGGCGGGGGCGAGCGCCGGGCACGGCGCCCGTCGAGACGCCCGTTCGCCCGGCAACCATCGCCTTACAGCGCGAAAGCGTGGATTCTACCGCCCTTCATCACCATCGGAATCTGCTCCCCCTGACCGAGCAGGCAGTCGAGGGACGCGAGCGGATTGCCGTCGACGATCAGCACGTCGGCATGCGCGCCGGGCACGATCTCGCCCAGTTGTCCGGACTGGCCGAGCACCTCGGCGCCGACGACCGTCGCACTGCGCAGAATCTCCGCAGGGGTGAGCACTTCGGCGCGCAGACGGAACTCGTCGCTTTGCAGACGCTGCGATTCACCGAGCAGATCGGAGCCGTATCCCATCTTGACGCCCGCGTCGCGGAAGATCTCCAGCGAGCGCATGCCCGCTGCGTGGACATCGGCAATTTTCGCCACGCTGTCGTCCGGCAAGCCGAGCGACTTGCCTTCGTTGGCCAGCGCGTCGTAGGTCACCAGTGTGGGAACGACAAAGGCGCCTTGTTCGGCCATGAACCGCGCCGTGGGGGCATCGACCAGGTTGCCGTGTTCGATGGTGCGCACGCCGCAGCGCACGGCACGCTCGATGGCGGCGGCGGTGTAGGCGTGCGCAAGCACGTACGTGCCACGCCCGCGCGCCTCGGCGACGATCGCACGGATCTCGTCTTCCGAATAACCCCAGGCGCCCACGGGGTCGGTCGGGGAGGCCACGCCGCCCGAGGCCATGATCTTGATCTGGTCGGCGCCCATTTGCAGTTCTTCGCGCACGGCGCGGCGCACTTCGTCCACGCCGTCGGCCACACGCGACAGCGCCCCCACGCGCACGCAGCACGGGCATGGGCCGTCGGTGCCGATGTAGTCGGTGCGTGCACGTCCGTCGCCGTGTCCGCCGGTCTGGCTGATGGCCCGGCCCGACACGAACAGGCGCGGCCCTTCGGCCAGCCCGCTCTCGACCGCGTGCTTGATGGCGTGCCCCGCACCGCCCGCATCGCGCACGGTCGTGAAGCCCCGGCGCAGCATGCCTTGCAGAATCGGCACGGACTTTAGCGTGACCAGCACGTTGGGCAGATGCGCCTGCGCCGCCAGGTTGAGTTGCGTGGCGTGCACGTGAACGTGCAGATCGATGAGCCCGGGCATGACGGTGCGCCCGTGGGCATCGATCTCGCGCGCGGCCTGCGTGCGGATGGGTTTGTCCGAGACTTCCTTGATGCGTCCGTTCTCGATCAGAACGGCGTGATCCTCGCGCAGTTCGCCCTTGACCGGGTCCAGCAACGCGCAGTTCGACAGCAGAATCGACTCCATGACCTCTCCTCCGGGATGTGGTGTGCGGCTCAATCGATCGTGGCGTGAGCGAGCGTGCGCGGGGTGCGCGTAAGCATCAGCGGGGTGTCGCCGGTGACGACCGAGTCGTCCAGACGGAAGCCGCCCAGTCCGTAGACGTAGATGCCCGGCTCGGCGGAGTAGACCTCGTTGGCCAGCAGCGGTCGGTGGTTGAACGCCATGTCGTCCGGATACTCGTGGCCGATGATGCCCATGCCGTGCCCGGTGCGGTGGCGGATGTACTCGCCGCATCCCGCTTTCTCGATCACCGCCTGCGCGGCGGCATCGATGCCGGAAACGGGCTGGCCCGTGACGGCTGCGCCGACGGCGGCTTCATTGGCCGCGCGCGCGACCTCATAGAAGCGCGCTTGTTCGCTCGACGGCTTGCCGCAGAACCACGTGCGCTCGTTCTCGATGACCAGGCCGTTCAGACGCGGAATCACGATGTTCACCATGCCGTCGCCCTCGCTGATGCGCGCGCCGCAGGACGCACCGTCACCGTGTGGGGAGGCCGATGCCGGGCCGGAAAGCGTCCAGCAGCGCATCACTTCGAGGTTCTCGCCGGGAAAACGCTTCGCGCCTTCGGTCACCATGAGCGCGGCCATCGAGTAGTCGAGTTCCTGAACCAGACGCCCCGGACGAATGTTCTCGCGATAGCGCTCCTGCACCCAGTCGGCAAGCTCGGCGGCAGCGCGCATGATCGCGATCTCTTCCTCGTGCTTGACCCAGCGCAGCCCACGCATCTCGGCGAGCATCGGGACGAACTTTGCATCCGGCAGCATCGCCCCGGCTCGGGCGAGGGGCCCGCCAGCGGCATCGACGCCGATGCGCGAGTTGCCCAGACCGGCAGCGCGCAGCGTGTCGGCGATGAGCGCGGGCACTTCGGCGAGCAGCGGTTGACGTTGCGTCACGCGCGGGTGTTCGGCGTAGAGGGTGACGCGCGTGAGATCGAGCCAGAGATGATGACGCTCCCTGGCCATCATCAGATGATGCGTGGAGAGTTCGTTCATCACGGCGAACGGCTCGCCGTTGCGTGGCACGCACACGGCAATGGGGCGCTCCCACGTCTGTACGTCGACGTGGAAGTTGGTCGCCCACTGGAAGAAGTCGGCGGCGGTGAACACGAGCGCATCGACGCGCGTTCGGTCCATCAGGTCGTTCATGAGGTTGCGGCGGTACTGACGTGTCGCGTCGGAAAGCGTTGGCATGGCGGGGTTCTCCTGTCCTTGTCATGGCGTTCAAATCCATTGCCGCGCGTTCGGCGCCTGCGCGCCGGTCGCGTCGGACAATGCGGTAAGCATTCGGAACGTCAGGTCATCATCGTCTTCGCGTAACGGCGATGGATGACCCAGTGCGAGGCGATGGCGAGCGCGAATGTCACGACCATCGAGACGATGGAGAGCACCGCGCCGAACGGCCAGTTGTTCGCTTTGGCAATCTGGTCGTAGATCGTGGGCGTCATCATCGTGATGCCGGTGCCGCCGAGCAGGACCGGCGTGGCATAGGCGTTCATGCAAAGGATGAACACGAGCATGGTGCCTGCCGCGATGCCCGGTGCAGCCATCGGCAGGAGCACGCGCATGAGCGTCTGCCAGAACGTGGCACCGAGATTTCGCGCGGCCTCCTCGACGGAGAAGTCCATGCCTTCGAGCACGCTCTGCAACGTGAGGATCATGTACGGCAACACCACGGCCGTGGTGCCCACGACGACGGCAAACGGCGTGTACAGCAAGCGCACCGGTTGCGGCACGATGCCCAGCGAGACAAGCAGCGAATTGACGAACCCGGCGTTGCCGAGCATGACCATCCAGCCTGCGGCGCGCACCACGTTGCCCACGAGCAGCGGGAAGACCAGCAGCATCACGAGCAGGCTCTTGAAACGGCTCTGCGTGCGGGCGAGCACATAGGCGACCGGAAAGCCGAACACGAGCGCGAGCGCAGTGCACAGCGAGGCCACCTTGATCGTCGTCCACAGCACCGACAGGTAGTACGGATCGGTGAAGAACTTGAGGTAGTTCTCGACGGTCAACGCCGCCTGCATCATGTCGACGGGGTCGAACCGGTTGAAGCTGTACCGTACGAGTTGCAGACCGGGCAGCACGATCACCAGCAGCACGACGAGCGTGGCCGGTGTGGCGAGCGAGCCGCCCGTGAAGGCGCCGCGCAGCGCGCGTGCGCTGGCGGCCCGTGAGGCGTGAGGCGAAGCGGTGCGCGAATTCATCGCTGGCTCCGGTGGGGCGGCGACGTTCACAGCCCCACCTTGAATTCCTTGTTCCAGAAGTCGAGCAACGCAGGCTTCTCGGCGGTAAAGCGGGCATAGTCGAGCTTGACCATGCGATCGAGTTCGGCGCTCGTGAAGCCCACACTTTGCTGCAGCGACGGCGGCAGGTTCGCGTTCTTCACGGTCGGCGCGTAGCCCATCGTTTCGGCAAAGCCGATCTGCGCGCGCGGGTCGAGCATCGCGTTCAGATAGTTGAAGCCGCACGCCTTGGATTGCGAGTTCTTCGGCACGGCGGCCTCGAACGTGACCGGCACCGCGCCTTCCTTGGGCACGACGTACTCGATGGGCACCCCGGCCTTCTTCCATTGCAGCGCGCGCGCTTTCCACATGCAGGTGAACCAGATATCGCCGCTCTTGAGCGCAGACGCCACCGCTTCGTTCGACGGATAGACCTTGGGCTGCTGCGTCTTGCGCAGTTCACGCAGGAATTGCACGCCGCCGGCCATGTCGCCGTCCTTGTGCCCGGCCGCGAGCGAGCTGCTCACCACGTTGAAGTTGTAAAGGATGTCCGAAAAGCCGACCTTGCCCTTGAGCTTCGGATCGAGTGCGGTCGTGAACGAGTCGGGTTTCGTGCCGAGCTTCTCCGGGTTGTAGACGATCACCATCGCGCTGAAGATGTGCGGGATCGAGTACGGGCGGCGCAGCGATTCCAGCGTGTTCGCCAGGTTGGGCACGAGCTTGGCGTCGACCGCTTCGAGAATGCCCGAGCGGTTGATGTCGTACATATCGAGATCGGCCAGACAGGCGACATCGAGCGAGCCGCGACGTGACGCCTTCTCGGCGCGCAGCTTCGTCATGCGCTCGACCTGACCCGCCGAGTCGTACGTCACCTTGCCGCCGGCGGGCTCGATGATCGGCTTGGCGATGTTTTGTTCGAGCAGGTTCAGGTAGTCGCCGCCCCAGGTGCCGACGACCACGTTCGGGCAGGCAGCGGCCGCGTGCGCCGAGAGGGCATCGAGGCCGAGCGCGGGGGCAATCACCAGACCGGAAGCGGTCTTCAGGAACGTGCGGCGGTTCAGGGCGTGCGTCATGTCGTCATCCTTCTAAACGTCGGCCAGTCGACTGGCCAAGGTAGGGGGCGAAGCGTGAAGAAATCGAGGCGTGAAGAAATCGAAGCGTTGTGGTGGCAGTCGTGGCGTCGTCAGGCGTTGAAGAACAGGCAATCGGTACTGGCGAAACACGCCTTGAGGGCGCGTCCCGGCGCGTAACGGCCCGCGTCGTCGCGCGCTGTGTTGGGCACGTGCGCCACGAGCGTCTCGCCTTGCGGACTCTTCAGGCGAAGCTCCAGCGTCGAGCCGAGGTAGATCGTCTGATCGACCGTGACGGGCACGGCCGTCTCGTCGTGTGCGGGCGCATCGGTCAAGCGCAGGCGCTCGGGGCGAATGCCGAGGGTTCGGGCGTCGGGTGTCGCGCCGGCGAGGGCGAGGCGTTCGCCTTTGGCCGTCACGAAATGGCCGTCGTGCATCTGACCTGCGAGGAAATTCATCTTGCCGAGGAAGTTCGCGACGAACGGATTGGCCGGACGTTCGTAGAGCGCATCGGCCGTGCCGATCTGCTGCACGCAGCCGTCATGCATCACGGCAAGACGGTCGGCGATGGCAAGTGCTTCTTCCTGATCGTGCGTGACGAAGATCGTGGTGAGGCCCAGACGCCGTTGCAACGCGCGGATTTCCTCGCGGACTTCGGTGCGCAGCTTCGCGTCGAGGTTCGAGAGCGGTTCGTCTAGCAGGAAGACGTCGGGGCGGATCGCAAGGGCACGTGCAATCGCCACGCGCTGTTGCTGACCGCCGGAGAGCTGGCGCGGATAGCGATCGGCGAGTTGCGAGAGACGCACCATATCGAGTGCCTCGCGTATGCGCGTGGCGCGCTCGGCGCTCGACACGCGTCGCATCTCCAGCCCGAACGCCACGTTCTCGGCCACGGTCATGTGCGGGAAGAGCGCATAGCGCTGGAACACCATGCCCGTGTTGCGCCGGTGCGGTGGCAGGCGCGAGACTTCCTTGCCGCCGATCCAGATTTCGCCGGCCGTCGGCTCGACGAATCCGGCGACCATGCGCAGCGTGGTGGTCTTGCCGCAGCCGCTCGGGCCGAGGAACGCAACGAGCTCACCCTCGCCGATCTCCAGCGAAAAGTCCGTCACGGCAGCGGCGTTGCCGTATTGCTTGCGCAGTCCGCGAAGCGAAACATTGGCCATGTCAGATCACCTGGCTGAGTTTGACGAAGCGATCGGTGATCAGCATGACGATGCCGAGCAGCACGATCTGCGCCGCGGAAACAGCGGCAATCGTCGGATCGAGATTGAATTCGAGGTACTGCATGATCGCGATGGGCAGGGTGGTCTTGCCCGGGCCCACGAGCGGCAGCGTGAGTTCGAGGTTCTCGAACGACACGATGAAGCTGAACAGCACGGCCGCAACGATCGCCGGGCGCAGCATCGGGAGTGTCACGCGCCAGAGCGTGCGCCACGGCCCCGCGCCGAGATTGCGGGCGGCTTCCTCGATGGTGCCGTCGATCTGCGCCAGACTCGCGCCGACGAGACGCATCGTCCACGGAATGGTCAGGCAGATGTGCGCGATCACGAGGCCGCCGAACGTGCCGACGATGTCCATGTCGAGCGTGTTCTCGGCGCGCAGATAGAAGAGATAGGTGGCAATGCCCGCTACGATGCCCGGCACGACGAGCGGCAACAACAGCACGTTGCCGAGCGTACGGCGCCCGGGGAAGCGATAGCGCGCGATGGCGAGCGAGGCGGCCACGCCGAGGATCACGCCCCCGATGGCCGCGCATGCCGCGAGTTGCAATGAGAGCAGGAAACCGTCGGCGAAGGCGGCGTTGCGCCAGGCATTCAGGTACCACGAGACCGTGTAGCCGCTCGGCGGGAACGTGATGATCGCGTCCTTGAAGAAGCTCAGCCAGACCACGAAGATGAGCGGGCTCAACATGAACAGATAGATCAGCGCGATGCCTGCCCGCACAGCCCATTTCGCGACCGGTACACGTCGCGGCCTGCCTGCCGGCAGCCGCAGCACGTCACCCGTCATCCCACTCGGCTCCATCGAAGTCTGCGTCATTGGCGCTCTTCCCGGTATCGTGGATTCGATGCAAATTTGCATTGCTCGAAACGTTGATATGCAAATTAGCATATCAAAATCGACATGCAAACCGGAAAGCTGTCAGGGTTTCAACCGAGACGAATGACTGGGGAAGGGGGCATGTTTCGCACCGCGGAAGGCGACGGCGAGCGGTGCAGGGCGAGTGCGTCGCGTGTTTCGCACGTTTCGCGTACGGCGCGCGCCAGGCAGCGGCTGGCTTCACCGCGTCTGCGGTGAAGCGTTGCACATCGCTTGCGATGCGGCGTTCAGGCTTGCCAGAGTGCGCGCACGGTCGCGAGGGCGCGTTGCGGAGCGTCGGGGGCGGTGCAGTCGACGATATGGCGCTCAGGCATCGAGCGCAACCACGTGAGCTGGCGTTTGCACAACTGACGCGTGGCGAAGACCCCCTTGTCGCGCATCGTGTCGTAGTCGGTCTCGCCGTCGAGGTATTCCCACACCTGTCGATAGCCGACGCAACGCATCGACGGCAGGCCCGGGTCGAGATCGCCGCGCGCGCGCAGGCGTTCGACTTCTTCGACGAAGCCCGCCGCGAGCATCAGGCGAAAGCGTTCGGCAATACGTGCGTGGAGCACCGAGCGGTCGCCCGGTTCGAGTGCGACAGGCACGAACGTGTGTGCCGAAGCGGCTTCGGGCGACTGTGCTTGTTCTGCCAGCCATTGCGACATCGGCTTGCCCGACAGTTCGAAGATTTCCAGCGCGCGCTGAATGCGTTGCGAGTCGTTCGGTGCGAGGCGCGCGGCCGTCACCGGATCGACGCTCGCCAGGCGCGCATGCAGCGCGGGCCAGCCTTCGCGTGCGGCGTCTTCGTCGAGTTTCGCACGCACTTGTGCGTCGGCCGACGGTAGCGGTGAGAGGCCTTGCGTGAGCGCCTTGTAGTAGAGCATCGTGCCGCCAACGAGTAGCGGACGGTGTCCGCGCGCGGCAATCTCGTCGACCAGACGTAGTGCGTCTTCGCGAAACTGCGCGGCGGAGTAAGCGTCACGTGGATCGATGATGTCGATCAGGTGATGCGGGACCGCCGCCAGTTCGGCGGCGCTCGGCTTGGCCGTGCCGATATCCATCTCGCGATAGACGAGTGCGGAGTCGACGCTGATGATCTCCAGCGGGGTCTCTTGTGCCAGCGCGAGCGCGGCGGCGGTCTTGCCGGAAGCCGTCGGGCCCAGCAGACAGACGATCGGGGGATGTGCCTTCATGAACCGCTCAACGTCCGCGCATGAACAATTTGTCGAGGTCGCCGAGCGTGAGCTGGTACCAGGTGGGACGTCCGTGATTGCACTGGTCGGCGCGTTCCGTCGCTTCCATCTGGCGCAGCAGCGCATTCATCTCTTCATGCGTGAGACGCCGGTTGGCGCGCACCGCCGTGTGGCAGGCGAGTGTGCCGAGCAGTTCGTGCTGACGCTCCGTGAGCACGCGCGAGCCGCCGTACTGGCGCAGATCGGCGAGCACGGCACGCGCGAGCGCCTGTGCGTCCGCGCCATCGAGCAGTGCGGGAATCGCGCGGACCGCGAGCGTCGTCGGCGACATCGCCGCGAGGTCGAAGCCGAGTGCGGTGAGCGTTTCCTGATGCTCTTCTGCCGTGCCGATCTCGACCGGATCGGCGAAGAACGTCACGGGAATCAGCAACGGCTGTACCGGCACGCTTTGCTCGACGAGTGCCTGCTTGAAGCGCTCGTACAGAATGCGTTCGTGCGCGGCGTGCATGTCGACGAGGACGAGGCCGTAGGCGTTCTGCGCGAGGATGTAGATGCCGTGCAACTGGCCGAGCGCGAAGCCGAGCGGCTGTTCGAGCGACATGACGTCTTGCGCACCGGTGCCCGCCGATTCGAGACCGCCGGTCAATGCCGAACCACCTTGCGCATCCGTGGCGGCGCCGTCGTTCAGGTAAGGGCGCGGGGGCGCATCGGTCACGCCGGGCTGGCCGTAGGGGCGCGGCGCGGGCGGCGCGGTGCGTCCGAACAGATTGTCGTAGACGGAGAGCGGCTGGGCGACTGGCAGCGTGCCTTGCTGCGCGCGGGCGTTCCAGTTGCTGCCGCCGGGCGTACCGAAACCGCCGGCAGGACGCGCCCCCGCGAAACCACCCGTCACGCCACCCAGTCCGCCCGAACCGGCCGCGAGGCCGCCGCCGTCGGTCAGGTGAGCGGCATGCGTTGCGCCGCCACTGCCTGCCGCGCGAGACAGCGCACGTTGCACGGCGTGAAAGACGAACTGGTGCACGCTGCGCGCATCGCGGAAGCGGACTTCGATCTTCGACGGGTGAACGTTTACGTCGACCAGTTGCGGCGGCAGCTCGAAATACAGCACGTAAGCCGGATAGCGGTCGCCGTGCAGCACGTCTTCATATGCGGCGCGCACGGCGTGCGTGAGCAATTTGTCGCGCACGAAACGGCCGTTCACGAAGAAGAACTGCTGGTCGGCGCGGCCGCGGCTGGCCGTGGGCAGGCCGACGAAGCCCGACAGGCGAAGTTCGGCGGCGCCTTCGTCGAGCGCGAGGTGGGCGTCGGCGAAATCGTTGCCGAGCACTCGCGAGACGCGTGTGGCGGCGTCCGAAGCGTTCCAGTGCTCGACGGCGCGGTTGTTGTGCAGGATGGAGAAGCCGACGTCCGGTCGCGCCAGCGCGCTGCGGCGGATCACGTCCATGCAGTGGCCGAACTCGGTCTGCTCGGTCTTCAGGAATTTGCGGCGCGCGGGCGTGTTGAAGTACAGGTCGCGCACGTCGACCGTTGTCCCCACGGGGCCGGCGGCCGGGGTGAGGGCGCCGGTATTGCCGTCGATGGCGGTGGCATGCGGCGCATCGATCTGGCGGCTCGACAGCGTGAGTTGCGCGACCGACGCGATGGACGCCAGCGCTTCTCCCCGAAATCCGAGCGTAAGCACCGATTCAAGCTCGTCGAGCGTGCGAATCTTGCTCGTGGCGTGGCGGGTAAGCGCCAGCGGCAACTGTTCGGCGGACATGCCGCCACCGTCGTCAGTGATGGCGATGCGGCGCACGCCACCTTCTTCGAGCTTGATCTGGAGTGCCTGTGCGCCGGCGTCGAGGGCGTTTTCGAGCAGTTCCTTGACCACGGACGACGGGCGTTCGACGACCTCGCCGGCGGCGATCTGGCTGATCAACTGGTCGGGAAGCACGCGGATGGCGCGCGCCGGGGCGAGGCCCGCCGGCATGGGGCCGGGGCGGCGCTCGGGGGCGTCGGACGTCGGGGCGCCGGGCACGGCGGCCGGGGCTTGCGCGTCGGGAGCGGGGGTCGGGGTGGCAGACATGGGAACCATTATAAAGCGTGCCCTCAAAGACATAGATCGCCTGGCGTTTCAGCGTGCGACACCCCTTAATTCACAACTAATTTCCCTGTGGGAAGGTAGCGGGGTGTGGGGCGCGCTCGCCGGGCCCCGATCGGCCCCCGATCGGCCCGAATCAGCCCCCTGCCGACCGTCACGCAGACTTAACGACGCCCGACGGCGGCGCTGGTATGATGCGACTCGTCGTGCGCCCGCAGGGACGGGCCGGCCTCCTTTATCTTGAGGAATCGTCTTGGATACTTTGGTGCAATTGCTGGAGATGGTGCTCCATATCGATAAACACCTCGGCGTGTTTATCGATCAGTACGGAAACTGGGTATATCTGTTCCTTTTCCTGATCGTGTTCGTGGAAACGGGACTGGTGCTGTTTCCGTTCCTCCCGGGCGATTCCCTGCTGTTCATCGGCGGCGCATTCGCCGCCACCGGCGCGATGGATCCGTGGCTGCTCGGCGGCCTGCTTTTCATTGCGGCCGTGACGGGGAACACGCTCAATTACTGGATCGGCTCGAAGATCGGGCCACGCGTGTACGAGAAAAACTGGCGTTTTCTCGATCGCGACGCCCTTCGCAAGACGCACGACTTCTACGAACACCACGGCGGCAAGACCATCGTGATGGCGCGTTTTGTCCCAATCGTGCGCACGTTCGCCCCGTTCGTGGCAGGGGTGTCGGCCATGTCCTGGGCGCGTTTCCAGCTCTATAACGTGATCGGCGCGCTGATCTGGGTGCTGCTGCTCGTGGGTGGCGGTTACCTGTTCGGCAACCTGCCGTTCGTCAAGCAGTACCTGAACATCATCGTGCTGGTGGGGATCTCGGCCGCCGTGGTGCCCATCGCGCTTGGCGCCGTGTGGAAACTCTTCACGCGAGGCCGTCGCCGCGCGTCGCAGATTCAGGGCGAGTAAGGTTGATAGGGCGAGGGGGAAGACCTTCGCCCCAGAGCAAAAAAATGGCGCGTCCGGTCAGTCGGACGCGCCATTTTTCTTTGCCTGAAGCCGGCAGCGAGTCGCCCCGGTGCCGTCTTGTCTGCGATCAGGCGGTTCGGTTCTTCGCAATCGGCGGGTTCTTGGCGAAATACGCCTTGATGCCCTTTAGCAAAGCGTTGGCGAGCCGTTCCTGATAGGCGGGATCGTTCAGATACTGCTCTTCCTTCGGGTTGCTGATGAAGGCCGTCTCGACGAGCACCGACGGGATATCCGGCGCCTTGAGCACGGCGAAGGCGGCCTGCTCGACATTCTTGCTGTGCAGACGGTCCGCGACCGTGCCGATTTCGGCGAGCAATGCCGAGCCGAACACCTTGCTGTCGCGAATCTGCGCGGTCGTCGACATGTCGAGCAGCGCGTGCGCCACGGCGCGGTCGTTGGTCTTGATGTTGACCCCGCCGATCAGATCGGACGCGTTTTGCGTCTTTTCCAGCAGGCGTGCCGTCGCGCTCGTGGCGCCACGCTCGGACAACGCGAACACCGAAGCGCCGTTGGCCGAGGGCGACGTGAATGCGTCGGCGTGAATCGACATGAACAGATCGGCATCGACGCGGCGGGCCTTCTGCACGCGCACGCCGAGCGGGACGAAGAAGTCGGCGTCGCGCGTCATCATGGCGCGCATGTTCGGCTGGGCGTCGATCTTCTCGCGCAGGCGCTTGGCAATCTGCAACACGACGACCTTCTCGTAAGTGCCGCTGCTGCCGACCGCACCCGGATCTTCCCCGCCGTGGCCGGGATCGATCGCGATGGTGAGCAGACGGGCCGTCTTGGGGCCGCGTGCCGGAGGCAGTGCGGGCAGGCCGTCGTCGTCGTCCTTGCGCTGGGCCAGCGGCGGTGTCTTGTCGGGCGCGGGCGCCGGACGCGATGGGCGAGGCCCCGTTCCCGGCTCGCGCTGTGCGTAGCGCTGGAAGAAGGCTTCACTCTCTTCCGTGCTCGGGGTGCCGGCGCCTGACGAGGCCGATGCACCGGGCGGGGTCGAATTTTGCGCCAGCGCCTCGGCCTTGTGGCCGGACTTGGCAAGCAATTCCATGAGCGGATCGGGTTCGATCGCGGGATACAGATCGAACACGGTGCGGTACTTGTAGCCGGCGACCGGCGGCAGCGTGAACGATTGCGGCTTCACGCCCGCCTTCAGATCGAAGACCATGCGCACGACGCCAGGTTTGAACTGACCCACGCGCACTTGCATGATCTGCGGATCGTTCGGCTGGATCTTCGACACGAGGTCGCGCAGCGTAGGGCTCAGATCCACTTCGTCGAGATCGATGACGAAACGGTTCGGACTCTCCATCAACTGCTGCTGGAACTTGACCGGATTGTCGGTCTCGAGCGTGACGCGCGTGTAGTCCTTGGCCGGCCAGACACGCACCGCAACGATGGCGTTGGCGAAGGCGAAGCGCGGGCCGGTGAGGGCGAGGATCAGCGTGGATGCGCCTGCGCGCAGTGCGCGGCGTCGGCCGGCATTGGGCGATGAGGCGTCGTCGGTACGGGCAAAGCGTTTGATCAGCATGAGTTCAGGCAAGCAAGACCGGCCGGCGTGTAGGCGCTCGTCGTCAGACGGCGGCTGTTGCCAACAGGTTCCAGCCAAAGGCGTAAATCGGGGGTGCCCAGCAGGCCTTCGGCTTTCTCAGGCCACTCGACGAGGCACAGGGCATCGCCCGCGAAGTGCTCGCGAAAGCCCGTGTCGTGCCATTCGGCCGGATCGGCAAAGCGGTATAGGTCGAAATGATAGACCGGTAACACACCTTGTGGTGTGTCGATGTTGTATGGTTCACACAGCGCGTAGGTGGGGCTTTTGACGCGTCCCGCATGACCCAGCGCGCGCAGCAGTGCCCGCACCAATGTGGTTTTTCCCGCGCCGAGGTCGCCCGAGAGCTGCACGTGCAGGCCTGCGTGCGCGGCGTCTGTGCTCGCCATGCGCGCAACGATGACGCGCGCGAGCGCCGCAGCGAAGACCTCGGTGGCAGCTTCGTCCGGCAACGCGAAGATGCGCTCGCCCAGTGGGGGCGGCGCCGAGGAATCGGACATGGCGGGCATTGCGTAAAATGGAGTCGATGAAAGCTTCCGTGATTTTCCCCGCTACCGCCGCACAAGTCGAGCCATCGGCACCTCCGAACCCCTCGGAAGTGTCGCCCTCGCGCGACAATGCGACGTCTCCCACGCTCGATGCCGAGGGCTTGCGCACGCTCGTCCGCCAGATTCGCGAATGGGCCGGCGAGTTGGGATTCGGCAAGGTCGGCATTGCGGATACCGATCTCTCGCACGCCGAGCCGGGGTTGCAGCAATGGCTGGACGACGGCTGCCACGGCGACATGGACTACATGGCCACGCACGGCATGAAGCGCGCACGGCCTGCCGAACTGGTGCCGGGCACGGTCCGCGTCATCAGCGCGCGCATGAACTATCTTCCCAGCGATACCGACATGGCGACGTGGCGCGAGCGCGAGGCCGCACGTGCGGCCGTCCCCGGTGAAGCCATCGTGTCGATCTATGCTCGCGGTCGCGATTATCACAAGGTCGTGCGCAATCGCCTTCAGCAGCTGGCCGACAGGATCGAGACGGCAATCGGCCCGTTCGGCTATCGCGCATTCACCGATTCCGCCCCGGTGCTCGAGGTCGAACTCGCACAGAAGGCCGGTCTCGGCTGGCGTGGCAAGCACACGTTGCTGCTCTCGCGCGATGCCGGTTCGCTCTTCTTCCTCGGGGAAATCTTTGTCGATGTGCCGCTGCCGGTGGATGTCGAAGCTGACGAAGATGGCAGCGCTGCCGATGCATCGGCAGCGCCGACAGGTGGCGCGCACGCCATGCAGCGCGGCGAACATTGCGGGCAATGCCAGCGATGCCGCGAGGTTTGCCCGACCGGCGCGATCACCGAGGCGTTTCGCGTCGATGCGCGCCTGTGCGTGTCGTATCTGACCATCGAGCACAAGGGTGCGATTCCCGAGCCGCTTCGCGCAAAGATGGGCAATCGCATCTATGGCTGCGACGATTGTCAGCTCTACTGTCCGTGGAACAAGTTCGCACAGCCCTCGCCGCTTCCCGATTTCGCCCCGCGGCATCGGCTCGATTGCGCGTCGCTCGTCGAACTGTTCGCATGGAGCGAGGCGGAATTCATGGAAAAGTTGGCAGGCAGCCCGATCCGGCGTATCGGTCACGAGCGATGGCTGCGCAACCTGGCCGTCGGACTGGGCAATGCGCTGCGCGAGACGAAGGCTGCCGACGCGCGCACGCCGTTGCGCGAGGCATTGCTCGCGCGCCGCGATCACACTTCCGCGCTGGTGCGTGAGCACGTCGAATGGGCGCTGGCCCAGGAAGGAGCTACGGTTTGACCAAGCATGCAAAGTCGTCGGCCGCGACCCCCAAGGGGGTGGGCAACGAGATCGATACCGGTGACGACGCGTTCGATGCCTTCGATGCACTCGACGGGGCCGATGAACCGTTCGAACAGGCAGCGCTCGGGGAGCATGACGGCGACAGCAGCGATAGCAGGGATAACGACGATCCACTGACGTTCGACGCCGATGGCGCGGTGTACGGGCGCAGCGCGACGCTCATCGATCAGTTTTGCGACACCCTCTGGCTCGAAGACGGGCTCTCACGCAACACGCTTGACGCCTATCGTCGAGACCTGCGGCTATTTGCCGAATGGCTCGCGGCCAAGCCGGCGATGTCGCTCGACGGTGTCGACGAAGGGGCGCTCTCTGCCTACCTGGCGTGGCGTCGCGACAGTCTGGCGAGTAGCGTGAACCGGCGTCTGTCGGTCTTCAAGCGCTTTTATCAGTGGGCTCTGCGCGAACACATTGCGCAGCAGGACCCGTGCCTGCGCATCGCGTCGGCCAAGCGTGCACAACGCCTGCCTTCGACGTTGTCCGAGGCCCAGGTCGAGGCGCTGCTGGCGGCTCCCGATCTCACCCAGCCGCTCGGCCTTCGCGATCGTGCCATGCTCGAACTGATGTACGCGAGCGGCCTGCGTGTTTCGGAGCTGGTGGCGCTCAAGACCATCGAAGTGGGATTGAACGAGGGGGTGCTTCGCATCTTCGGCAAGGGCGCGAAGGAGCGGCTGGTGCCGTTCGGCGAGGAGGCCAACAGCTGGCTCGCGCGCTATCTCTCGGAGAGTCGCGCAGTGTTGCTCAACGGTCGCGCCTGCGACACGCTGTTCGTCACGCAGCGCGGCGAAGGCATGACCCGTCAGGCGTTCTGGTACCTGATCAAACGCTACGCGCTACAAGCGGACATTCGTGCGCCGCTTTCGCCGCACACATTGCGGCATGCGTTCGCCACGCATCTCATCAATCACGGCGCCGATCTGCGCGTGGTGCAGTTGCTGCTTGGGCACGCCGACATTTCCACGACGCAAATCTACACACACGTGGCACGCGAGCGACTCAAGTCGCTTCACGCGCAACATCATCCGCGCGGGTAGCCCTTCAGCCGAGGTCGCTCAGAGCATCGCCTTGAGCTTGTGCTTGAGCACCTTGCCGGTCGACGCGGCGGGCAGGGCGTCGAGCACCCGGATCTGCGCGGGGCGCTTGTAGGGCGCGAGCCTCGCTGCCGCCCATGTGGCCAGCGCGGGTTCGTCGATGACGTGACCCGGGCGTGCCTCCACGAAGGCGATCACCTGTTCGTTGCCCTCTTCCTCGCGACCCAGCACGGCGACCTGAAGCACATCCGGATGGCTTGCCAGCGCCTGCTCGACCTCGATCGGGTAGACGTTGAAGCCGGAATGGATGATGAGTTCTTTGGCGCGTCCGGCGAGAAACAGGGCACCGTCCGCCTCGCGATGTGCGAGATCGCCTGTGCGCAGCCAGCCGTCGGGCGTGATCGCCGCGGCCGTCAACGCCGGTGCGCGGTAGTAGCCGAGCATCACGTTCGGGCCGCGTACCCAGAGTTCGCCGACTTCGCCATCGGGCAGGTCACGCCCCTCACGATCCACGATTCGAACCGACACGCCGGGAATGACCGGGCCCACCGAACAGTCGTCACGCGGGGCGTCGAGGCGTGTCTGGGAGACGGTCGGGCTGCTTTCGGTGAGCCCGTAGCCGTTGTGGATCGGCAGGCCGTAGAACGCTTCGACGCGCGCCTTGAGTGCCGCATCGAGCGGCGAGCCGCCCGAATACACGAAGCGCAGGCGCGGCGCGACTAGCGGGGTGCCTTGCGTGGCGACATACGCCATCAGTCGTGCATGCATGGCCGGTACGCCCTGCAGGATGGTGAGGCCGTCGTGGGCGAGCGAGTCGAGCACGGCATCGGGCGAGAAGCGGGCGGCCAGCCGCAGCGTACCGCCGGCGTATAGCGTGCCGAGACACACGGACGCGAGCCCATACACGTGCGAGATCGGCAGCACGCCATACGCGACATCGTCGGCGCTCACGCGTCGCAGCGTGCTGGAGACCGTTGCGACGAACAACAGATTGCGATGCGACAGCCGCACGCCCTTCGGCTTGCCGGTCGTGCCCGTCGTATAGATGAGCGCGGCACATTGTTCGGCCGGGTCCGATGAGACCGGCTCGGCCTCGCTCTGCGCGTCGACATCCGAGACTGCCAGCGCGCCGAGCGCAAGTTCCGTCCACATGATCTGTGCGGCATCGACACGCGCATGCGCGGCGGCGTCAGGCGAGGCGTCGATGGTGTAGATCGCGCACCGTGGGCGCGCGTGTTCGCGAATCGCACCGAGTTCGAGCGCCGACAGGCGAGCGTTGCACAGCAGCGGCCAGGCGTCGAGCGAGGCGACGGCGAGCAGCAGCACCACGTAGGCAATGCCGTTCTCGCCGACGATCATCACGCGATCGCCGCCGCGCACGCCGTGGGCGCGCAGGCGTTCGGCGCTGGCGGCCACCGCGCGTGCCAGTTCGCCGTAGGTCAGACGGCCGAAGTCGTCGATCAGCGCCACGCGCTGGGGCGTTTGCTCGGCGATGTGCGCGGGCAGGGCGTCGATGCGTGCGGGCAACGCAGCAATGGCAGTCTCGGGAGCGTCTGGGCGCGGCATGTCGGAAAGGGCAGGAAAGGCTGACATGGCGGCATTGTAATGCCCTCACCACGGGGAAGCAGGGAACGTCCGGCGTCAGGACCCGGCGTTCGGTCGAAATCCGGGACCGGAGCGCCTTGCGATTCATTACAATAGGCGCCCATGAGCAAGACCAAACACGTCTCGGAAACGCCGGCCACGCAGTTTCTGAAGCAAAAGAAAGTGGCGTTCACGGAACACGTCTACGAGTACGTCGATCATGGCGGCACCGGTGAGTCGGCACGTCAGTTGGGCGTCGACGAGCACGCGGTCGTCAAGACACTCGTGATGGAAGACGACAAGGCCCGCCCGCTGATCGTGCTCATGCACGGCGACCGGACCGTCTCCACGAAGAACCTCGCGCGCCAGATCGGCGCGAAACGCGTGGAGCCCTGCAAGCCGGAGGTCGCACAGCGGCATTCCGGGTACATGGTCGGCGGTACGTCGCCGTTCGGCACGAAGAAGGCGATGGTGGTGTATGTCGAGACGTCGATTCTCGACCTGCCGCAGATCTATATCAACGGCGGACGTCGCGGGTATCTCATCGGCATTGCGCCGCAAGTGCTGCTCAACGCACTGGGCGCCAAGCCGGTGACCTGTGCCCTGAGCGACGAATAGGGCGCTGCCGCCCGGTAGTTCGGGTTCTGGCGCAACCCCGTGTTTGCCAGAATGGGGTGCCCGGGCCGCTCAAGTAGAATGGCGGCCATTACAAATTCTCCTCACGCACGAAGTTCATGGCCACTCTGGTTTTTATCGTTCTCGCGTATCTGATCGGCTCGGTGCCGTTTGCGGTGGTCGTCAGCCGCACCATGGGCCTTGCCGACCCGCGCAGCTACGGCTCGGGTAACCCGGGCGCCACGAATGTGCTGCGCTCGGGCAACAAGAAGGCGGCCGTGCTCACGCTGATCGGCGACGCCTTCAAGGGCTGGCTCGCCGTCTATCTCGCGGAACGCTTCGCCGACGCGTGGGGCGTAGGCGACTTCGGTCTGGCGGCAGTGGCGCTGGCGGTCTTCGTCGGCCATCTCTATCCGGTGTTCCTGCGCTTTGCGGGCGGCAAGGGCGTGGCGACGGCGGCCGGCGTGCTGCTCG
This sequence comes from Pandoraea pnomenusa, assembly GCF_040391475.1. Lineage (GTDB taxonomy): Bacteria > Pseudomonadota > Gammaproteobacteria > Burkholderiales > Burkholderiaceae > Pandoraea > Pandoraea pnomenusa_C. The sequence goes on from NZ_JBEBXS010000014.1 coordinate 122,407, forward strand.
CGATCCACCCGATTCTCGGCCTCGCCGTCATGGCCACGTGGCTCATCATCGCGATCTTCTTCCGCTATTCGTCGCTGGCTGCGCTGGTTTCGGCCGTGTTTGCGCCGCTGTACTACGTGTTCATGTTCGGCTTCGGGCCCTATGCGCCGGCCGTGATCGTGATGGCAATCCTGCTGATCTATCGTCACCGTTCGAACATCGGCAAGCTCATCGCAGGCAAGGAAAGCCGCATCGGGCAGAAGAAGTAAGCCGCCGGGCGACGCCTGAGCGAGGCGACAAATAAAAAACCCGCAGCGAGTCTGCGGGTTTTTTATTGCTGGGGTCGGGAGGCCCCGTATGGGCGCGGCCTCGATCGCCAGTCCGATCAGTCGCGGAAGTTGTTGAAGTCCAGTGGCGTGTCGGTCACGTCCTTGCGCAGCAGTGCGATGGCGTTTTGCAGGTCGTCGCGCTTGGCGCCCGAGATGCGCACGCTGTCGCCCTGAATGCTCGCCTGGACCTTCATCTTGCTGTCCTTGATCAGACGCACGATCTTCTTGGCGAGGTCGCCCTCGACGCCCTTCTTCACCTTGACGACCTGCTTGACCTTGTCGCCGCTGATCTTCTCGACCTTGCCGTAGTCGAGGAATCGCACGTCGACATTGCGCTTGGCCATCTTGCTGACCAGCACCTGCGTGACCTGATCGAGCTTGAAGTTGTCGTCGGCGAAGAGCGTGAGTTCCTGCTCCTTGTGCTCGACGCGCGAGTCCGATCCCTTGAAGTCGAAGCGCGTCGAGATTTCCTTGTTGGCCTGCTCGACAGCGTTCTTGACCTCTACCATGTTGGCTTCGCTAACCACGTCAAACGATGGCATCTGGATCTCCTGAATTGAAAAGGGTTCGTGAAACGGCACGTCTTGCGTGCCAGAAGCGTGCATCGGCGCGGGCGTGAACGGGGCACCGCCTCGCGGCCGGTATAATGATGCGCAAAATTCTTTCGCCCGACATTGTAATTCAGCCGTCGGCCCCGCGTCCGCCTTCCGCGATGTCCTGCATGGCGGCGCCCACCGGTTTTTCCATACGCCATGCCCCAGCTGCAACGCGACGTCAGCCTGCGTGAACTCAATACCTTCGGTCTGCCTGCCACCGCGCGCTATGTCGTGACGATCGACAGCGAGGCGGCGCTCGTCGAAGCCCTTGCCATGCCGGAACTCGCCGGCCTCCCGCGCCTCGTGCTCGGCGGTGGCAGCAACGTGGTGCTGACGCGCGATTTCGACGGTGTGGTCCTTCGCATGGCGATTCGCGGCCGCGAGCGGCTTGCCGATCCGGTCGATGGCACGCAGGCCCGCTACGTGCGTGGCGGCGCTGGCGAGGTCTGGCACGATTTCGTCGACTGGACGCTCGCGCAGGACTGCCCCGGGCTCGAAAACCTGGCACTGATTCCCGGCACGCTTGGCGCCGCGCCGATCCAGAACATCGGCGCGTATGGGCTGGAGCTGGCCGAGCGCTTCGCCGAAGTGCGTGCACTCGATACGACCACCGGCGCGTTCGTCACGCTCACACGCGACGACTGCGCGTTCGGCTATCGCGATTCGCTGTTCAAGCGAGAGCCGGGGCGTTACATCATTGTGTCCGTGACGCTGCGGCTGCCGCAGCCCTGGCAGCCGGTGACCGGGTACGCGGACGTGTCGCGCACGCTGGCGGAGGCTGGCATCGAGCAACCCGTCGCCCGCCAGATCTTCGACGTCGTCGTGGACATTCGTCGCCGCAAGTTGCCCGACCCGGCAGCCCTCGGCAATGCGGGCAGCTTCTTCAAGAATCCCGTGGTCGACGCCGCAACGTTCGCCGCGCTGCGCCAGCGCTCTCCGCAGGCCGTGGGCTACGCGCAGCCGGACGGCTCGTGGAAAGTCGCCGCCGGCTGGCTGATCGATCAGTGCGGCTGGCGTGGCAAATCGCTTGGCCAGGCCGGGGTGCACGAGCGTCAGGCGTTAGTGCTCGTCAATCGTGGCGGCGCCAGCGGGGCGGACATCGTCGCGCTGTCCCGTGCGGTGCAGGCGAGCGTGCAGGAGCGCTTCGGCATCACGCTCGAACCCGAGCCGCTCATGCTTTGATGGCGGTGGCGTCCGGCAGACGTTGCAGGTAGTCGCGTCGCAGATCGACGGTCGAGCGCACGCCAACGTCGGCATAGTGTGCTTCGAGCCAGCGGCTCGCCGCGTCGCGGCCACGGTCGCGCAGCGTCGTCAGGAAATGCCAGTCGGTCACGAATTTCGTCGACGAGGACAGGTCATAGAGCTCCTTGTCCGCCCGGATCGAGTGAATCAGCGGGTACTTCAGACGCTTGCGGAATTCCGGCTTGAGCCAGCCCTCGTCGAGCAGCTTGTGGACGAACGAGATGGCGCGAAATTCGCGTTGCAGCGACGCATTGAACGTGATCTCGTTCACGCGGTTCATGATCTGCCCCGGCAGCACGGGCTTTTCCTTGCGCTCGATCGGGTTGATATGCACGATCAGGATGTCGCTCGTGACCGTCTCGTAATAGAACGGATAGAGCGCAGGATTCCCCAGATAGCCGCCATCCCAGTAAAAATCCTCGTCGATCTTCACGGGCTTGAAGAGCCACGGCAAGCACGCTGACGCCATCGCGACGTCGAGCGTGATCTCGTGGGTGCGGAAAATGCGGATGTTGCCTGTGCGGATATTCGTCGCCGACACGAACAGATGCGTGTTGGTGCTCTCGCGCAGTCGTTCGAAGTCGACCTGTGCCTCGAGTACCGTGCGAAGCGGGTTGATCTCCGCCGGTGGCTGCGAGAACGGCATCATCCACTGCTGCATGCTCTGCATCCAGTCGTGCCACACCGGATACTCGGTCGGGCGTCCGTTGAGCCAACTGAAGACGGTCTGTGCCCACGCCGTGGCCGACGACCCTGCCTGCGAGACGCCGAGCCAGAAGCTGTGCAACGCTTCGCGCGCCTTCTCGCGCGGATCGACGCCGGGCCGGTCGAGCAGGCCGTGCGCGAGGACCACGGCATTCATCGTGCCCGCCGACGCGCCGCTGATGCCTTCGAATTCCAGACGCCCGTCCTCGAGCAGCCTGTCGAGCACCCCCCACGTGTAGGCACCGTGCGCGCCGCCGCCTTGCAGGCCCAGGTCGATGCCTTTGCGCTTCGGGTTGCCGCGACGCGTGCGAGCAGGCTTCGACGCCGTGGCGCGAGTGCGGGATGGGGCGGTCGTGCCGTCTGCGGGGAGCAAGGGGACATCGCTCGGCTCCAGGTCGGAACCGGTTTCTGCGGCGGGGGCGGGCGCTTTGGGCGCGCGCGGAGCGCGAGGTGCGCGAGGCGTACGGGGTGAGCCGGGCGTACGGGGCGTACGGGGCGTACGGGGCGAACGAAGGGCGCGCGGAGCGCCAATGGGCGTCTCAGGAGACGGCGTGTCGTTCGCTGCGTCGTTGGATGGCGTGCTGGCGGCAGCATCGCCGGGCGTGTCGTTGGCGGATTCGGGGGGCAGACGCGACATAGTGAGAAGCGGCGCCGGGCCGCGCTGAACCGGCCGAGAGGGCGATGGCGCGCAGGTGTGCGCGCCGTCGCGATGCAGGCCAGTCGGTTAGCCGTAGTGGCAAACGTAATCGAGCGTCTCGACGACCTCGATGTCGAACTTGCTGTTGCCCGGCACGGAGAACTGCTGACCGGCAGCGTATTCCTGCCATTCGGTCTGGCCTGCCAGACGGATGCGGCAGCGGCCGCCCGTGACTTCCATGATCTCCGGGGCATCGGTGCCGAACTGGAGCGTGGCCGGGAAAATCACGCCCAGCGTCTTGCGGGTGCCGTCCGGAAACAGCACGGTGTGCGAAACGCACTTGCCGTCGAAATAGGTGTTGGCGCGCTTGATTACGGAAACGTTGTCGAACTGCGTTGCGTTTTGCGTCATGACCGGATGCGATGTCGAATGCGAGGGAAGGTCGCAATGAGTAGTGAACATGCCCGTCCCCGGCAAACCCACGGATCGGCGAGGCAGGCGTGAATTCATGCTAGCACGTTTCGGACGTCCACCCGGGAGCAATTTGTGCAATGCACAACGAATTTGCCCTGTTATGGTGCAAATTCCGAAATGTTCTGACGGAAGGATCTGACTGCGACGTGCCGCTATGAAACGCGCGTCAACAAAGGACGGCGGCGCGACAGCGATGATAGCGGAAGGGAGGCGGCGAGAGGCGGGAAAACGTTGCATCTCCCGGGCGGCGTGGCGCCAGGGAGATGCTGATGAGCGCTGCTCCGACCGGCTTAGACGCGGCCGAGCATCAGGTACTCCATGAGCGCCTTCTGCGCATGCAGACGGTTCTCGGCTTCGTCCCAGACAACGCTCTGGGCGCCGTCGATCACGTCTGCCGAAACTTCCTCGCCGCGGTGGGCGGGCAGGCAGTGCATGAACAGGGCGTCCGGCTTGGCGCACTGCATGAGGTCGGCGTTCACGCACCATTGGGCGAAAGCGGCCTTGCGGGCTTCGTTCTCGGCCTCGAAACCCATGCTTGTCCAGACGTCGGTCGACACGAGGTCGGCGCCTTCGCAGGCGGCACGCGGGTCGTCGAACTCACGCACGAACGGGCGGCTCGACTCGGCCACCATGGCCTGATCGAGGCGGTAGCCCGGCGGCGTCGAGATATGGAACTGGAAGCCGAAGATCTCGGCGGCCTGAATCCAGGTGTACGACATGTTGTTGGCGTCACCGATCCACGTCACCGTCTTGCCCTTGATCGGACCGCGATGCTCGTAGTACGTGAAGATGTCGGCGAGCACCTGGCACGGGTGATATTCGTTGGTCAGGCCGTTGATCACCGGCACGCGCGAGTGCTGCGCGAAACGCTCGATGATTTCCTGACCGAACGTGCGGATCATGATGATGTCGGTCATGCGCGAGATGACCTGGGCGGCGTCTTCGATCGGCTCGCCGCGTCCGAGCTGCGTGTCGCGCGTGTTGAGGAACACGGCGTGACCGCCCAACTGGTGAATACCGGCTTCGAACGACAGACGCGTGCGAGTCGAGCTCTTCTCGAAGATCATCGCCAGCGTGCGGTCATGCAGCGGGTGGTAGGTCTCGTAGTTCTTGAATTTCTTCTTGAGGATGCGGGTGCGCTCGAGCACATAGTCATACTCGTCGAGCGTCAGATCCGAAAACTGAAGGTAATGCTTGATGGGTTTGGCGGTGGTCATTTGGATGTTCTGCTGGAGGCCGGTGTCGCGGGAATTCGCAGGGAACTCGCTCGCTTGCGGCACGACGAACAAGCCTTGAGGCCTGTCCCCCGATCAGGCGCGTGAAGGTGTTCTACCGGTTGCTGGGCTCAGGGGAACAGCCCCTAGTCTACCAAATCGTTTTGCCGTCACACGAAAAGCGTATGATCGAGCCCGCTGCTGCATAGCCAAAAACGGCGGGCAAGACCGAAAAAAACATCCGCAGCTATGGTGGGGGGACGGGTTCGAGTCTTATATAAGATATAATACTGTCTCTGTCGGCAACGCTACCCGCGTATGGCTGGCCAGGTGTTTTTTGAGGTGATTGAGCGATATGACCGACCAGGTTTCCGCGCGCGAGTATTTCATCCAGGGGCTGACCCGGGGTGGCAAGAAGTTCCGTCCGAGCGACTGGGCGGAGCGTCTGTGCGGCGCCGTGTCGTTCTGCGGCCGAAGCAATACCGGCCCGAACGCATACATGCAGTACTCCCCCTATGTGCGTCCGATTATGGTGGGTGACGTCAAGTGCGTCGTGGTTGACGAGCGACTGCGCGACATCGAGCCGATGGCTTTCGATTTCGTGATGAATTTCGCCCGCGACAACGATCTGCAGTTGACTGAAGCCTGCATCGTCCCTGACGTCAAGTAATTCCCCTTGGCCGTTTTCGGCCAGACGTGAGTACCGGGCCTTTGGCCCTGGCTCACCGTCGATCTTCAGCAAGTCCCGGCCGCATCGGGCCACGTTCCCCAAGTTTTCCTCGCGCTCACTGCCTTCCGTGATTCTCGCGTACGTGTCGCCGGCGTTTCGTCTGGTGATCCGGGGTCGTGTGTCTTATTCGCGGCAGGGAAGGCGAGCGTGCTGCCGAAGTGACGCCACAAAAGAAAAAAGCCCGCATGAAGCGGGCTTTTTAGTGTCCCGACCGTAGTCGGAACCGGCAAGCAACTGGGTGTGCTTTGCAGCTAGGCTGACGGATTCGTCAACTTAGGCAGCTGCCGACATCGCCTTGATAGCGGCCGACAGGCGGCTCTTCTGGCGAGCAGCGGTGTTCTTGTGAACGATCTTCTTGTCAGCGATGATGTCGATCGTCTTTGCCGAAGTGCGCAGCACTTCCTTGGCAGCGGCCTGGTCGCCAGCGGCGATGGCCTTGCGAACAGCCTTCACAGCCGTGCGCAGACGCGAACGCAGCGCCGAGTTGTGGGCGTTGATCTTAACGGTTTGACGCGCGCGCTTGCGTGCTTGTGCGGTATTTGCCATGTTCGGTGAATTCCTTGAATTGCTCCGCCTGATGCGGCTTTCTATGCAGTGTGGCTCGGCTCCCTGGGAGACACGGTGGCCAGGAAGCAATCCATTGACTTCGAAACCGACGATTATAGCCGAAGGCCAACGGAAATTGCAACATCTTTGCTGCAAGGCTGTGCGTATAATACGCGCAACATGAATTTGCTCAAAGCTCTCGCTACGGTCAGCGGTTTCACGATGCTTTCGCGCATCACCGGTCTGGTCCGTGAAATCCTGATCGCACGCATGTTTGGCGCAGGTCCCATGACCGATGCCTACAACGTCGCGTTCCGAATTCCCAATCTGTTGCGTCGCTTGTCCGCCGAAGGGGCGTTTTCGCAGGCATTCGTGCCAATTCTGGCCGAATTCAAGTCCCAGCGTAGCGAACAGGAAACCAAAACCCTCGTCGATTCCGTCACAACGGTGCTCTTCTGGGTGCTGCTGGCGATCACGGTGGCCGGGGTGCTCGGTGCGTCCGGCGTGGTGTTTGCGGTCGCCACCGGCCTGTCGCGAGAAAACGGCACGTTCGACGCTGCCGTCTTCATGACGCGCGTGATGTTCCCCTACATCACCCTGATTTCCATTACGACGCTTGCTGCCGGTGTGCTCAATACCTGGCGCCAGTTCTCGATGCCGGCATTTGCGCCGGTGCTGCTCAACGTCAGTTCGATCGTGGCGTCACTGTTTGTCGCGCCGCACCTCGAGACGCCGGTCTACGCGCTGGCTTACGCCGTGATCGTGGGCGGGGTATTGCAGCTCGTGATCCAACTGCCGGCACTGGCCCGTATCGGCATGCTGCCGCGAATTACCCTCAATGTCGTTGCCGCATTGCGAAACGCCGGGGTCAAGCGCGTGATGGCCAAGATGGTGCCTGCAACGCTCGCCGTGTCGGTCGCGCAGATCAGCCTGATCATCAATACGAACATCGCCTCGCGACTTGCGCAGGGGAGTGTGTCGTGGCTGGCTTACGCCGACCGTCTCATGGAGTTTCCGACGGCGCTGCTGGGCGTGGCGCTGGGCACGATCCTGCTGCCGAGCCTGTCGCGCGCCAATGCCGACGGCGATGCCGCCGAATATTCCGCATTGCTCGACTGGGGCCTGCGACTGACATTCCTGCTGGCCATGCCTAGCGCGGTCGGCTTGTTCGTCTACGCCGAGCCGCTCACGGCCACGCTCTATCAGTACGGACGCTTCGATGCGACCGACGTCGCCATGACGGCGCATGCACTGACGGCCTACGGCGTCGGCCTCGTCGGACTGATCCTCATCAAGATCCTGGCGCCCGGCTTTTATGCCCGGCAGGACATCAAGACGCCGGTGAAGATCGCCGTGGTGGTCCTGATCGCCACGCAGCTCTCGAACGTGCTCTTCGTGCGGTGGTTCGCTCACGCCGGACTGTCGCTCTCGATCGGGGTCGGGGCGTGCATGAATGCGGTGCTGTTGTTCGCGGGCCTGTACAAGCGCGGGATCTACCGTCCGGCCCCGGGTTGGCGCCTGTTTTTTGTGCAACTCCTGGCTGCCTGCCTGATTCTCGCCGGCATGCTGTTGTGGTTCACGCAGAGTTTCGACTGGGTGGCCCTCGGCGCGCGGCCGCTCTCGCGGATCGCGCTGCTCGGTGCGAGCCTCGTGCTATGCGCCGTGGTGTATTTCGGGGCATTATTCCTCATGGGTTTCAACTTCTCGTTCTTCCGCCGACGCACGCGTTGATCATCGCCCGGGCTTCCCGACACCAGCCAGACCCTTCAGGGGCGGTGGATGGGCGGGGACGGGTGGTGTCGGTACGGCAGGCACTACGGATACCGCATGGCGAATCGAATTCTCGAGTACTTTGCTGCGCTGGTTGCGTCTGACGACGGACTGCCGCTGACCGAAGCGGCCATTGCAATCGCGCAGGATGTCTATCCCGATCTCGACGTGCAGGACACGCTCACGCAGATCGATGCATTGGCGGCGCGCCTGTCCCGACGCTTGCCGCCCGATGCGGGGCCGCTGCAAAAGCTCCAGTTGCTCGACCACTTCTTCTTTCGCGAACTCGGGTTCGCCGTCAACCAGAACGACTATTACGATCCGGACAACAGCCACCTGCATGTGGTGCTCGACCGGCGTCGTGGCATTCCGATCTCGCTGGCGGTCCTCTGCATGGAAATCGGGCATCAGATCGGCCTGCCGCTGCGCGGGTTGTCGTTCCCCGGCCATTTCCTGCTGCGACTGGCGGTCCCGGCGGGTGATGTGGTCATCGATCCGCTGTCGGGCAATTCGCTCTCGCCGCAGCGTCTGCTGGAAATGGTGGAGCCTTACCTGAAGCACTACCGCGACGAGAGCGCGGAGCCGATTCAGGAGCTGGCCTTGTGGGCGCTGCTTCACCCGTTTCTTGAACCCGCCACGCCACGAGAAATCCTCGCGCGGATGCTGCGCAATCTGCGCGCGGTCTACACGCAGAGCGAGCGATGGGAGCGTCTGCTGGCGGTACAGGAGCGCATGGTGCTGGTGCTGCCGGATCATCCTGTCGAGAAGCGCGATCGTGGCCTGGCGTATGCGCGACTGGGGCTGGTGCGGCCGGCGCAGGACGACCTCGAGTGGTATCTCGGCACACGCACCGACGCGGACGATGCCGACGCGATTCGTCAGGTGCTCGATGATCTGAGTCGGCGTCCGGGCAGTCACGGGTAAGACGTTCGCTGCCGGTTTCGAGCACGAAAACAAAAAACGCCAGCCTCCGAGGCTGGCGTTTTTGCGTCCGCACGCTCAGGTGCGTGGCGCGCTTATCGCGTTATCGTCTCGTCAATCAGACGGACTGCGCGGCCAACTCCTGAACACGCCGTTGCAGGCCGGGCTTGTAGCCGAAATGAAAGAAGACTTCTGCCATCAGGAACATCGGCGCAATGAAGATCTGGAAGAAGTTGTCGAGCAGTGCCGGCTTGCGGCCTTCGAAGTGGTGGCCGATCAACTGGATGATCCAGCCGCCGACGAACAGCACGCCAAATACCGCCAGTGCCCAGGTCCACGGCAGGCGCGCCAGATGCTGCGTGATTGCCAGCATGGCGGCGAAGAAGGCCGTCATGGCAAGCGCGAGCGGCACATCGAGCAGGAAGTAATACGTCAGCAGAATCAGCATGACGACGTGAGCCAGATTCAGGTTCGGCCCGAGCGGTACCCACGACAGCAGCTGCATCACAGCCAGAATGATCATGGGAACGCCAAAGAAATGCGTCAGACGGTTCTTCGGACTTTGGTGATAGCGCTGGTAGAACGACATCTGTTGCGCCAGTGATTTCATGCCAGTCTCCTGCCTCGGGGGACGGGAAGAACGCTTGGGGCACCGGCGGAGAACCGGCGTCTCGGCCAGCCGCAAATCGCGGTTGGCATTCCATTGTAGTCACAGTCCGGACAACCTTTTGCTGCGATGCGGCAACGTGCCGCAAACCCGTTCCGGACAACGCTGTCAGTGCGGCAAGGCTACTTCGGTTGCATCCGGATCGCGCCGTCCAGCCGGATGACTTCCCCGTTGAGCATGGGATTGCGCACGATCTGTTCGACGAGCATGGCGTATTCCGACGGCTTGCCCAGCCGGGGCGGGAACGGCACCATCTGCCCGAGCGATGCCTGCACTTCGGCGGGCATGGCGAGCATCATCGGCGTTTCGAAAATACCCGGCGCGATGGTCATCACGCGGATGCCGCTGCGCGACAGGTCCCGGGCGACGGGTAGCGTCAGGCTGGCGACGCCGCCTTTCGATGCGGCGTAGGCGGCCTGACCCATCTGGCCGTCATACGCCGCGACGGACGCGGTATTGACGATCACGCCTCGCTCGCCCTCGCCGTTGGGCTCGCCCTGGCTCATGGCCGTGGCGGCAAGGCGGATCATGTTGAACGTGCCGATGAGGTTGATCTGGATGACACGCGAGAAGGTGTCCAGGGGATGCGGGCCGTCGCGGCCCACTGTCTTGCTGCCGATGGCGATGCCGGCGCAGTTGACGAGGCCGCGCAGGGGCCCGAGCGCCTGCGCCGTGGCCACGGCCGCCTTGCCCTCGTCGTCACGCGTCACGTCGCACTTGACGAACTTGCCGCCGAGCTTCTCCGCGAGCGCCTCGCCTTCCTCGACGTTGACGTCGGCGAGCACGACTTTCGCGCCCAGCCCGGCAAGCCAGCGCGCGGCCGCCGCGCCGAGCCCCGAGGCGCCACCGGTGATCAGAAACACATTGCCCTGAATTTCCATGCGTCATCCTCCTTTGGCAAAAAAGGCGGCCGAGTCTGAACTGGCCGCCTTTTCTTTGGCGTCACGATTGCCTCATCGATATCGACAGGACCGGGTCATGTCGGTGCGGTGAGGCGTTGACGTGCTTACTTGAGTGCGTCGAACACGCGGGTGCGGATGTCGTCCACGCTGCCCTGGCCCGAGATCTTGCGATACTGCGGTGCCTCGACGATCGCGCCCTGGCTGCCGTGCTTCGCCCAATCCGAATAGTAGGCGACGAGCGGCTTGGTCTGCGATTCGTACACGGCCAGGCGCTTCTTGACGGTTTCTTCCTTGTCGTCGTCACGCTGCACGAGCGGCTCGCCCGTCACGTCGTCCTGACCTTCGACCTTGGGCGGGTTGAACTTGACGTGGTACGTGCGGCCCGATGCGGGGTGCGTGCGGCGACCGCTCATGCGGGTGATGATCTCGTCGAACGGCACGTCGATTTCGAGCACGAAGTCGATGGCAACGCCGGCGTCCTTCATGGCTTCGGCCTGCGCGATCGTGCGCGGGAAGCCGTCGAAGAGGTAACCGTTCTTGCAATCGTCTGCGGTCAGGCGCTCACGCACCATGCCGATGATGACGCCGTCCGGCACGAGGTCGCCCGCGTCCATGAACCGCTTGGCTTCGAGGCCGAGCTGGGTGCCTTCCTTGATCGCGGCGCGCAGCATGTCGCCGGTCGAGATTTGCGGGATGCCGAATTTTTCCTTGATGAAAGTGGCTTGGGTGCCCTTGCCGGCCCCGGGTGCCCCCAACAAAATCAGACGCATCGATGACTCCTGAAAGTTTGTGATTTGTGAATGCTGTGCGTGCGGCAGGCAGAGACTGTCCTGCGGTCTGCAGTGGGGTTGCGGGTCCGTTGACCGGCCAACCGCACTGCGCGCAGACGTCACGCTCGGCAGGGCGCGACGCGCGCGACCGGAGGGTCTGCTCGCGAGAATCAGAGCGATTATGCCACGACGCACCCGCCCGGCGGCGTTTTGCCGACTTATGGGCGGTCTGCCTGTGCGAATTCCGGGACACGTGCCCGACGGCCCGGAGCGCCGGGCGACGCGCGAGTGCGTCGCGTGCGCGGGTCCGGGCGTCCGTATGGTTTGCGGTGCTTGGGCGGGTTCTGCCGCTGACCTGGTGAGCGTGGGGTCAGTCCCGGAGCAACGCGCGAACGCGTTCGAGATCGTCGGCCGTGTCCACGCCGGGCAGTGGTGCATCGTCGGTGACGAGCACGGCAATGCGCTCGCCATGCCACAGCGCCCGCAGTTGTTCGAGCGACTCCGCCGTCTCGATGGGCGCTTGCGGCAGGCTCGGATAGCTGCGCAGGAACTTCGCACGGTAGGCGTAGAGGCCGATGTGACGGAAGATCGGCGTGGCGGCGGCGGGCAAGGTCGCCGTATTGGCAAGCCCGGCGGACCACGCGTCGCGCGACCACGGAATGGGGGCACGAGAGAAATAAAGTGCGCGGCCATGGGCGTCGAGCACGACCTTGACCACGTTGGGGGAGAAAATCTCCGCGTTGTCCGTGATCGGGTGGGCCGCCGTCGAGAGCGCGCACTCCGGATGCTCGGCCAGATGGGCGGCCACGGCGTGCACGAGACGCGGGTCGATCAGCGGCTCGTCGCCTTGCACGTTCACGACGATCGTGTCGTCGGACCATCCCTGCTGGACCGCCACTTCGGCCAGGCGATCGGTGCCGGTCGGGTGATCGGCGCGCGTGAGCGCAACGTCGAACCCGTGTGCGGCGACGGCATCGGCCACGCTTTGCGCATCGGTCGCCACCACGATCTGACGGGCGCCGGACTCCCGTGCACGCTCGGCCACGCGCACGACCATCGGCTTGCCGCCGATATCGGCGAGCGGCTTGTTCGGCAGACGCGTCGACGCCAGACGCGCGGGCACCACAGCGACGAAGTCGACGGGCATGCTCACGATGCGGACTTGTCGTCGTTCGACGGGACAGGCGTGCCTTCGACAGACTGACGCGCTTCGTCGGCGAGCATGACGGGAATGCCGTCACGAATCGGATAAGCGAGCTTGTCTGCGTGGCAAATCAGCTCCTGGGCTTTCTTGTCGTAAGCCAGGGGGCCCTTGCACAACGGGCAGACGAGAATCTCAAACAGTCGGTTGTCCACGCAATTTCTCCACTACCAGTGATACGAGGCGCGCGTCGAGCGCTGCCTCGGCGGGTACGGCCCACACACGCGGGTCGGACCAGGTGACGCATTTTACTGCATCCTTTTCGGTGATCAGGATGGCATCGGCCGCAACGCCGTCAAACGGATTCGTCGCGAAGTCGTAATGATCGGGCAAGGCCAGCGTGTCGAGTTGCAGCCCCTCGGCCCGCAGCGCCGCGAAGAATCGCTCGGGGGCGCCGATGCCCGCCGCAGCCAGCACGCGCTTGCCCGCGAAGTGCGACAGGGCGCGCGTGAGCGATGGTTGGCTCACGCACCACGCGTCGCCCAGCGAGAGGGTGAGGCGCCAGGTATTCGGCCACGCGGGCAATGTCTTGCCGTACGGGTCGTTGATGAGGTTGGCGTCGCGCTCCCGCGTGAGCGGTTCGCGCAACGGGCCCGCCGGCAGCAGGAAGCCGTTGCCACCGAGCCGGTGGTCGAACACCGCGATTTCGACGTCGCGGGCGAGCGCATAGTGCTGAAGACCGTCGTCGCAAACGATGACATCACATTCCGGGTGCGCGGCGAGCAGGGCTCGGCCGCCCTCGACCCGCGACGGCCAGACCCATACGGGCGTGCCCGTGCGTTGCGCGATCAGCAGCGGCTCGTCGCCGACTTCGTCCGGTCGGGCCGAAGGGGAGACTTCCGTCGGCGCGGACAATTGCGCACCGTACCCGCGAGAGAGCACGCCAGGGGTGAAGCCGTACGCCTTCAGGGCGCCCACCAGGGCGATGACGGTCGGCGTCTTGCCGGTGCCACCGACCGTGAGATTGCCGACAACGGCGACCGGTACCGGCAAGCGCGTCGACGTCTTCCAGCCCCGGCGAAAACTCAGACGCCGCCACGCAGCAATGCCACCAAAAATCCATGACAGCGGCCACAGCAACCACGCGGCGACGCCTCTCCGCTGCCATTGCGCGCTGACCCAATGCACGAGCGATCCCGACAGGCGCGGCACCAATGCGCGCGAGCGTTGCCGGGGCGAGGACGACGTCATCTGGATGGACGCGCCGACGTCGAGCGTGCGGCGAAGGTCAGGCGCGACAGTCCGGCTTCACGCGCGGCTTCCATGACATTGATGACCGACTGGTGACTGCTCTTGGCGTCGGCGTTGATGATGATGACCGGCGATTCCGCGCCGGTGCCCGCCGGGCCTGCGGCCTGACGCAACGCAGCGGTCAGACCGGCGACGTCGCGTTGCGTGAGCGCGTGGCGATCGATGGCGTAGCTGCCGTCGGCGCCGACCGACACCACGATCTGACGCGGCGGCACGACGGCCTTCTCGGCGTCGGCGGTCGGCAGGTTGACCTTGAGCGCCGTGTAACGCGTGTAGGTCGTGGTGACCATCAGGAAGATCAGGATGACGAGCAGCACGTCGATGAGCGGGATCAGGTTGATCTCCGGCTCGTCGCGCGTGGAGAGGCCTCGACGGAAATTCATCGCGCGTCTCTCTGATCAGTGCCGCGGCAGCGTGGCATCGAGGAAGTGAACCGCTTGCGTTTCGAGCTCCACCAGGAACGCGTCGACGCGGGTGCGGTAGTAGCGATAGAAGATCATCGCGGGAATCGCGATCATCAGACCGAAGCCGGTGTTGTACAGCGCAACCGAGATGCCATGCGCCAGTTGCGCCGGATCGGTGCCGGTGGCGTCTTGCGAGCCGAAGATCTCGATCATGCCGACCACCGTGCCGAACAGGCCCATGAGCGGCGCGATGGAAGCAATCGTGCCCAGCGCGGGCAGGAAGCGTTCCAGCTCGTGAGCGACGGCGCGCCCGGTTTCTTCGAGCGCGTCTTTCGCGCCTTCGCGCGAACCGTGGGCGTTATGCGCGACGTAGCGCACGCCCGTGGCGAGCACGCGACCGAGCAGCGACCCGCGCGCGAGAGCTTCGGTGGCTTCCTGTTTGGCACCGCGACGCGCGAGGGTGATCGCGTTCTCGAGCACGCCGTTCGGCAGTACGCGCGCGCGGCGCAGCGACAGGGCGCGCTCGACGATCAGGGCGAGGGCAATGATGGATGCGATGAGAAGTGGCCAGATGGGCCAGCCGGCGGCCTGGATGACGGCGAACAAAGACGACCTCTTGCTTGTTGCAGGGGATGGGCAAACGAGTCCGCACTGTAGCGTGCAGGGTGGGGATGGGCAAGCACCGTTTTCCACATCCCACGAGCACAAGGATGTGGACAACCTTGGGATACGTTCGACAACTCTTTGACGCGGCTGGGCTTTTTGGTTCGCGATTAAAAAATGGGCAACAAATGGTTTCAGAAATGAACACCACCGCAAGCTCACGTTTCCCACAGGTGTTGTGTCGGCCTGTGGATAACTATGTGTACATGTCGTCCCTTGGGGATATATCTTGGCGGGAGTCCCGAAAATTGCCATTCGCGCAATCGGTATTGCCCTTGCAAAGCCCGATAAATCAAGGGTTTGGCACTGAGGTGTAGGAAATATCGAGTGTCCGGGCGCGAAAACCCTTAAATTAGCGGTCCTGTGGACAGTTTTTCGTCAGCGTACACGCATGAACTCAATTTTCGACGACGCCCGGCCCAATGTTGGTGCGGATCGCGTGCTAAGTGTTTCGGATTTGAACAAAGCCGTGGCCGGCGTGCTTGAGCGGAGCTTCCCGCTCGCATGGGTCAGCGGTGAGATATCCAACTTCACGCGCGCGGCCAGCGGCCACTGGTATTTCTCGATCAAGGACGCCCAGGCGCAGATGCGCTGCGTGATGTTTCGCGGGCGCGCGCAGCATGCCGACTTCATGCCGAAGGAGGGGGATCGCGTCGAAGTTCGCGCCTTGCTGTCGATGTATGTGCCGCGCGGGGAGGTGCAACTCAACGTCGAGGCGATTCGTCGCGCCGGACAGGGAAATCTCTACGAAGCCTTTCTCCGGCTCAAGGAAAAGCTCGCGTCCGCGGGGCTGTTTGACGCCGAACGCAAACGAGCGCTGCCGCGCTATGCGCGCCGCGTCGGGGTCGTCACCTCGTTGCAAGCCGCCGCGCTGCGCGACGTGCTGACGACGCTTGCCCGGCGTGCGCCGCACGTCTCTGTGATCGTCTACCCCGCGCCTGTCCAGGGGGCCGACGCGGCCACCCGTCTTGCTGCGGCACTCGATACGGCGAATGCGCGCCGCGAGGTGGACACGATCCTGTTGTGTCGTGGCGGCGGCTCGATCGAAGATCTCTGGGCGTTCAACGAGGAAGTGCTGGCGCATGCCATCGCGCGCAGCGAGTTGCCGGTGGTCTCGGGCGTCGGCCATGAAACCGATTTCACGATTGCGGACTTTGTGGCCGATGTGCGGGCGCCCACGCCGACGGCCGCCGCCGAGCTCATCAGCGCGGCGCGCGACGAATGCCTGCGCGAGGTCGACCGCGAGCGTCAGCGCATGACGCGTGCGATGCGGCGCCTGCTCGAGCAGCGCGCGCAGCAGCTCGACAGCCTGTCGCGCGGGCTGGTGTCACCGCGTGAGCGCCTGGCTCGCCAGCGCGGTGAACTGGCGCACTTGTCCGATCGCATGCGTCACGCGCTCGAGCGCCCGCTCGCGCAGCGCCGCAGCCGTTTCGACATGGTTCGCCTGCGTCTTGCCCGCGCCGTACCCGATGTCGCATCGCAACACGAACGCGTCGCACTGCTCTCGCAACGTTTGGACAGCGCGATGTCGCGCCGCGCGGAGCGATCGGCGCAGCGTCTGGCCGACGCCACGGCGCAACTCGAATTGCTCAATCCGCGCCGCACGCTCCAGCGCGGCTATGCCGCCGTGCTCGACGCGAAGGGGCAGCCGCTGCGTGACCCGCGCAAGCTGCAGCGCGGTCAGCAAGTCACCATGCATCTGGCGGACGGCGCGGCCGATGTGGGCATTGGTGACGTTCAGGTCAGGCTAGACGATACTTTTTAGCGTGGGCGGTTCGGCGAATCTGGCAAATCGCAGGCATCGTGCGTCGATTAGCCGGGATCGGCAAACAATCGTCACATTCAAGGCGCACATTGCGGGAAACCAAGTACCCGTTGGGTTTGCGGGGTTTTCGCATCTGCCCTAGAATCGATGGCTCCGGATAACGCAAAATCGGGTTCCCCTCAGAGCACAAAGGACAATTGCCATGGAACACAAGCTCCCTGAACTGCCGTACGCCATCGATGCACTGGCGCCGACCATCTCCAAGGAAACGATGGAGTATCACTACGGCAAGCATCACCAAGCCTATGTGACCAACTTGAACAACCTGATCAAGGGCACCGAATTCGAAAACGCCAGCCTCGAAGACATCATCAAGAAGTCTTCGGGTGGCGTGTTCAACAACGCAGCCCAGGTGTGGAACCACACCTTCTTCTGGAACACGCTGACCCCGAAGAGCAGCGGTGCGCCGGCTGGCGATCTGGCCAAGGCCATCGACGCCAAGTGGGGCTCGTTCGACGCCTTCAAGGAAGCCTTCACGAAGTCGGCCGTTGGCAACTTCGGTTCGGGCTGGACGTGGCTCGTGAAGAAGGCCGACGGTTCGCTCGACATCGTGAACACCAGCAACGCGGCAACCCCGCTCACGACCACCGACAAGCCGATCATCACGATCGACGTGTGGGAGCACGCCTACTACATCGACTACCGCAATGCCCGTCCGAAGTTCGCCGAGGCATTCTGGACCCTGGTCAACTGGGATTTCGCCGCGAAGAATTTCGCGTAATCGATTCTCCCGGAACTGCCTTCACGACATCTGCGATGGATGTCGGGAGGCGAAGTCCGGCAGCGTCGGCCGCCCGACCCGAGCGTACGACGTCACCGGCAAAAAAAGCCCACTGCTTGCAGTGGGCTTTTTGATTTCAGCATTCGCAGGACCGCGCGGGTGTGCCGCGTGCTTGATCGACATCAACGTTCGGCGTTGCGCGCGTCGTTAGAGTGAGGGCTTCAAACCAAAAGTCCGACCGTATGCCAGACCCTGCACCATCCGCTTGCCCCAATACGTTCCACACGAACTTCCTGTGCCACCGGTCGAGGCGATGCCGCGATACGGATGCCGCCTCCACCGACACGCCCGGACATTGGCTGGCAGACACCCATCTCATGCACAGTTTGCCGCCCGCCGCCTGGACCCTTTTCCGACTTGCCGAGCACAAGCGCGGTGGCACGGCAACGCATATGTGGCGCGTCGGTGCGCTCGCGTGGCGCTTTGCTCAGGCGCTGGGCCTGCCTGCCGTCGAGGCGCAGGCGCTCGGGCTCGCCGCCGCGCTGCACGATACCGGCAAGCTTTGCATTCCGAATTCCATATTGGAAAAACCGGGCAGGCTGTCGCACGACGAGATTCAGGTGATGCGCATGCATCCGCAACTGGGCGCCGACGTGCTCCGCGCGATTGGCGGCGCAGCATGTGACCTGGCGGCCACCGCCGCACAGACCCACCACGAGCGCTACGATGGCGCGGGCTATCCCTTCGGACTCTCGGGCAATCGGATTCCGTTGGCGGGGCGGATCGTTGCGTTGGTGGATGTGTTCGACGCGCTCGCGAGTCACCGTCCGTATCGCGCGGCGCTCAGTCCCGCGCAGATCGTCGGCGCAATGCTGGCCGAGCGAGGACGTCACTTCGATCCGTGGCTGCTCGATCGCTTTCTCGAGCGCTCACTGGGTGAGGCGCTGGAAATTTCGAGCGGCGCGCGCTGAATGCGTCAAGGAAGACGAGCGCGCACCTTCGTGAGCAGGACGATCAGCGCGGCAGGCTGGAAATCTTCGCGCCCGGGCCGATGTTTCGCTTCTTGAACCAGCCCTGATTCATTTCGAGTGCATATCGAACGGCGGCACGCGGACAGTGATTGTCTTCCGTCTGCGGGGCCATGTCTTCGATGTTCACGATCGTGCCGTCGTCGGCCAGAAATGCAATGGACAGCGGCAGGTTGGTGTTCTTCATCCAGAAGCAGTGTCCCGCGCGCTGATCGAACACGAACAGCATGCCGGCATTGTCCGGCATCGTTGTCCGATACATCAGACCTTGCTCCCGGTCGGCTTCGTTGGCCGCGACTTCGGCCTTGATGAGATACATGCCCGCAGAGAGCTGGACGGTCGGGAATTGACCGGGCTGTTTGATCTGTGCGGCGGCGCTCGAAGGCGCGAGGGCCATGATGGCTGCGGTGGTCGCAAACGTGGCGCTGGCGGCGAGCGCGGCCAGCTGACGTGGAATCCGGATCACAAACGACTCCTGAGAAGATCGGGGGAACGTCAGATAAGTGGCGGACCATTGTAGCCGCCGGACGAAAAAAAAGCAGGTTGCAAACGCAACCTGCTTATTACCGTCCGTTGCGCAGGCGGGCTGCGCGACGCGGTACTTACTTGCTGGCAGCAGCCGGCGCTTCAGCAGCAGCGGCCTTCTTTGCCGACTTCTTGTGCGACTTCTTGTGCGACGACTTCTTCTTGGCAGCCGGCTTGCTTGCGGCGGCCGGAGCAGCACCTGCGTCAGCAGCCGGAGCCGAAGCTTGAGCGAACACGCCAGTTGCGAACAGGCCAGCGACCAGGGCAGCGATCAGTTTTTTCATGAGATTCCTCGTTGAAGCTCGATGTTTGGGTGGTGTACTCGTTGACCCGCGAAGTGAAGTGAGTCATCTCCTTTAACGCCCTGTTGGGACTTCGGTTGACAACCCGTTCGCGGATTTTTTCGATTTCAAGTATTACGGCTTGTTACCGACCGGCGGCTGGCTAGCCTTCTTGCCGGACTTCTTGTGATGATGCTTGTGCTTGGCCTTCTTGGCCGGTGCGGCGTGGTCAGCCGCTGCCGGTGCCGCAGGTGCGGGCGCTGCTGCTGCAGGCGCCGCCGGTGCGACAGGCGCCGTGGCCGGCGCCGATTGTTGGGCCATCGCGGCGCCGGACACGATCAGGCCGGCGGTCAGTGCGAGCAGCAGTTTGTTCATGACTTGGTTTCCTCGTTTCGGTTCGTGGTGCGTATGTTGCGCACCTGTTCCCTCAACGAGATGGACCGCTGCGGCGTTGACCGGAAAGTGTAAGTAATTGTTGCGGTAGTTCGCACCACTGTCCGGGCGCGAGATTGAGTGAGAACACGTCGACGGGGCCGATGGCGACACGCACGAGACGCAGCGTCGGTTTGCCGACGGCAGCGGTCATCCGTCTGACCTGACGGTTCTTGCCTTCCACGAGCGTGATCGCCAGCCAGTGTGTCGGAATACTCGCGCGATACCGGATCGGGGGATTGCGCGGCCAGAGTGCTTCGGGTTCGGGAATCCGTCGCGCGTCGCAGGGCAGGGTGACGAAGTCGCCCAGATCGAGGCCGCCGCGCAGGCGCGCGACGGCCGTCTCGTCGTAGTCCCCTTCGACCTGCGCCCAATACGTTTTGGGCAGCTTGCGTTCCGGTTCGGCGATACGTGCCTGAAGGCGACCGTCATCGGTGAGCAGAAGCAATCCTTCGCTGTCAGCGTCGAGCCGTCCGGCCGGATAGACGCCCGGCTGCGCGATGCATTCGGCGAGCGTCGGACGCGTCGGGTGCGCAGAGAACTGGCAGATCGTACCGAAGGGTTTGTTGAGTGCGAGAAGTGTCATACCGGAAGAACAAAATCGGAAATTGCCGATGCCAAGCCCTGCGATATTGCGTGACGTCGCACGGAATCCGAACGTTTGGTACGGGGCGCGAGGCGCTGGTCAGCCCCGTCATGTTAATGCATAATCCAGAACATGAGTCTTATGTCTTATATAAGACTTCAGGCGCGTCATGTGCGGCGTCCGACGCTGTGACTACAATAGGGCGGAAATGCGTCGAGCGTTGATCCCCCGCAGACGTTCGGCGTGCGCAGCCCGATTCATTCCATTGGAGCCCCACCATGTCGTATCAGCACATCAAGGTCCCGGCAGGCGAGAAGATCACCGTCAACAAGGATTTCTCACTGAACGTGCCGGACAATCCGATCATTCCGTACATCGAGGGCGATGGTACGGGGGTGGATATTACGCCGGTGATGCTCAAGGTCGTCGATGCCGCGGTGGAGAAGGCCTATGGCGGCAAACGCAGGATCAGCTGGATGGAAATCTACGCGGGGGAGAAGTCCACGCGCATCTACGGGCCGGACGTCTGGCTGCCGGACGAAACGCTTCAGGTGGTCAAGGATTACGTGGTGTCGATCAAGGGGCCACTGACGACGCCAGTCGGTGGTGGCATCCGCTCGCTGAACGTGGCGCTGCGCCAGCAACTCGACCTGTATGTCTGTCTGCGTCCCGTGCAGTATTTCAAGGGCGTGCCGTCGCCGGTGCGTCAGCCCGAGAAGATCAACATGGTGATCTTCCGCGAGAACTCCGAAGATATCTACGCGGGTATCGAGTGGGAAGCGGAGTCGGCAGGCGCGAAGAAGCTGATTGCATTCCTGCAGAACGAAATGGGCGTGAGCAAGATTCGTTTCCCGGAGACGTCGGGTATCGGCGTCAAGCCGGTGTCGCGCGAGGGCACGGAGCGCCTGGTGCGCAAGGCGATCCAGTACGCCATCGATAACAACCGCGAAACGGTGACGCTGGTGCACAAGGGCAACATCATGAAGTTCACCGAGGGGGCGTTCCGCGACTGGGGATACGCGCTCGCGAAGCAGGAATTCGGTGCGACGGAGATCGATGGCGGTCCGTGGTGCAAGGTGAAGAATCCGAAGACGGGCAAGGACATCACGATCAAGGATTCGATTGCCGACGCGTTCCTGCAGCAGATTCTGTTGCGCCCCGCAGAGTATGACGTGATTGCCACACTCAATCTGAACGGCGACTACATCTCCGACGCGCTGGCTGCACAGGTCGGTGGCATCGGCATCGCGCCGGGTGCCAATCTGTCGGATTCTGTTGCGATGTTTGAGGCGACGCACGGCACCGCGCCGAAGTATGCGGGCAAGGATTACGTGAATCCGGGCTCGGAGATTCTCTCTGCAGAGATGATGTTGCGACACATGGGGTGGACGGAAGCCGCCGACCTGATTATCGAATCGATGGAGAAGTCGATCCTGTCGAAGAAGGTGACCTACGATTTTGCCCGTCTGATGGAAGGTGCGACGCAAGTGTCGTGCTCGGGCTTCGGCACGGTGATGATCGACAACATGTAATCCAGGCTCCGATGGAGTGCTAATGAAACGAATCCCCGGACTGGCGATGCTGGCCGGGGATTTTTTGCGCGAACGATTTGCCGTTTGACCCCCTTCGCTAACCACCTTTGTGCCGCCGACGCGAGCGTTCCAACCGCTGGGCTTCCCACATTGCCCCCAACGCATGACTACCTGCGACACAGAGACTCGCGCGGCTCGAGTTGGCAAGTCCATCGATGATTGCCGACGACATCACGCACATCAGTAGCAGGAATTGGGGAAAGAAGGCGACACCGAACGCAAACTCCGAAGAGCGTGTCGTGGCAGTGCGATGCGCCGAGCCGTGTGTTCGCCAGATTCGCCAGAGGACGTAACAGAAGCCGCAAAGCACTGCACCGAGGTCCACCCAATTGGCATCGAACGGAAACGTTGGCCACATGCCTAATCACCGTGGACGAAACAGCCAAAGGGCGGAGAGCGCAGCGCCGATGATGGCGCCAATGTCACGTGGATCGTATGGCAGGTCACCACGGCTGTAAGTGAGGCCGGCCAGGAATGACCCAAGGACTGCGTAGCCTGCAATGGCCTTCAACTTCAGGCGTGTTTCCGAGGAGATCTTAATCATGGGGACGCGTAGGGCAAAAGAGGAATGCGACACGATCACGAGGGGGATGAGAGAAATTCTATTTCGCCCCCATACGTCGAGCGCAAGCGTTTTGCCGCAGATCGCCATGCAAATCGGATAAGTCCTGAATGCTGTGTGCGCGCTGTATCTGGCCTCGCGTTCCCCGGGCGCTCGCCGATTGCGCGCCCGAATCGCGCTATTGCACGGTGATCGTGGTCGTGACGCGATGATCGCCCGACGAGGGCGTGTGACTGGTGAATTCGCGCGGAAAGCCGACGGTCCACACAACGACATCGGTGCCCGGCGCCTGCCCCGCCTGATACCAGACGATCATGCCGGGAAATCGCATCGTCTCGCAGCGCTGACCTGCGGGAACGGTGTAGTCGATCCACTCGGGCGTCAGTTCGCCGAGCGCCGGCTTCGAATCGAGTTCGAACGTTGGCTGCCCCAGCGAGCGGCACAACACGTTGTAGTTGGGCTGTACCCAAACGGCGATTTTTTGCCCGATCGCGACCGTGAGCTCGATCTGATTCGGGGGATACGGCGGAAGGGTGACCTCCGCACGCGCCGCGCCAGTCGTCAGCGCGAACACGACAAGCATCGTCGCGCGCCGCGCGAATCCGGTGGTATCCATGACAGATCTCCCACCCCCCTGTGTGACCGGCCCTCGCGCGTTCTCCTCGCCCAAGACTGCCGCCAGCACGACGCTTTCATTACAGTCCACCCAGGCTGACAAGGCAAGGAGCAGGATTCAGCGCCCGTCGAAATACGCCGCCAGCCGTTGCCGTTCGAATGCCTGCGCGACATGGTCGACGAACACACGGGTACGCAGCGGCAATTGCTTCTTGTTCGAGTAGTAAATGAACACGCCGACGTACTCTTCACACCACCCGGGCAGCAGCCGCTGAATTCTGCCGGACTTGAGCAATGGCGCTGCGTGCGGCATTGGCAGCAGCGCCACGCCGTAGCCTAGCGCGACGGCGTGCGCCATGGCTTCCGGATCGTCGAAGATCATGCGCGTGCGCGGCTCGACATTGACGCGCTCTTCCACCGCATTGCGCAGTTCCCAGGCGCGCAGACGTCCGGTCGCGCCGGAGCGTCGGATGATGGCGTCGAATGTGGCCAGTTCGGACGGATGCTGCGGCGCCTTGCGTGTGGCCATGTACTCGGCAGAGGCGCAGATCACCGCGTACGTGGGGGCAAGTCGACGCGCGATGACCCCGGGCGTGAGCTCGATACCGCCGCCGATGGCGGCGTCGAAGCCTTCGGCGACGACATCCACACTTCGGTTATCGAAACGCCAGTCCGGCACGATGTCGGGATACCGCGCGAGAAAATCGCCCAGTAGCGGCACCAGATACTCGCGGCCGAACGCGTGTGCCACGCTCACTTTGAGAATTCCCGACGGCGCACTTTCGCGCTCGGCGGCGCGAGAAAACGCGTCGGCCAGCGCGGCGAACGGCGCGTCGACGTCGAGCAAAAAGCGCTCACCCCCCGCCGTCAGCGTAAGGCTGCGCGTGCTGCGGTGAAACAGCCGCAAGCCCAATTGCGCCTCCAGACGCGCCACGTTCTTGCTGACCGCGGCGGGCGTCATGCCCAGTCGACGGGCGGCGGCGGAGAAGCTGCCGGCCCGGGCGCTCAGCACGAAAGATTCGATCAGATGCAAGGCGTCCATCGGTCACTTATTCCATTTGGTTGAAAGTGATGATCGACATTATGGTCTAGTTGGGAGGTAATTCGCCACCGATACTGACGTCACTTCTTAACCCGATGGAGTAACAAGATGGCAACGAACTTTGCAGGCAAGGTGGCATTCGTGACGGGCGGCTCGCGTGGTATCGGCGCGGCCATCGTGCAGCGTCTGGTTGATGGCGGCGCAACGGTCGCCTTCACGTACAAGGGCTCGAAAGTGGCGGCCGAGGAATTGGTCGCGGCGATTCAGGCCAAGGGGGGCCGGGCACTCGCCCTGTACGCCGATGCCGCTGACGCCGCCGCGCTGACGCAGGCCGTCAACGACGCCGCCCGTCAACTCGGCAAGATCGACATTCTCGTGAACAACGCGGGCGTGTTCTCGATGGCGTCGGTCGCGGATCTGGCGCTCGACGACTTCGACCGGATGCTCAACGTGAACGTGCGAGCCGTATTCGTTGCGTCGAAGGCGGCGCTCGCGCACATGGGCGAGGGTGGGCGCATCATCAATATCGGCTCGTGCAATGCGGAGCGCATGCCGTTCGCCGGCGGTGCAACGTACGCGATGAGCAAGGCGGCGCTCGTTGGCCTCGTCAAGGGCATGGCGCGTGACCTTGGGCCGCGTGGGATCACGGTCAACAACGTGCAACCGGGCCCGACGAACACGGACATGAACCCGGCAGCGGGCGATTTCGCAGGCGCGATGCACGACCTGATGGCGCTCAAGCGTCATGCGCGCCCCGAAGAAATCGCGGCGATGGTCGCCTACGTGGCGAGCGAAGAAGCCGGTTTCGTCACCGGCGCGAGCCTGACCATCGACGGCGGTTTCAACGCGTAACTCCACACGCAAATCAACGCCTGAAGCGCCGGGTCGGAGGACGGTGCAACGTGCGCTCCCCGCGCCGTCACCGTCCGCCTATTCCGAGAACAATTCGAACAACAGCGTGCGCATCCACTGGCTCGCCGGTTCGCGGTGATACCGCGCATGCCAGAACAGGTTGATCTGCACGTCGGGCACGTCGAGCGGATGATCGACATAGCGCAAGCCAAAGTGCTGCGCGCTTCGCTGGGCGAACTTTTCGGTGACGGTCGCGATGAGGTCCGTCGCGTGCAGGATGTCTGCCAGCGCGACGAAGTGCGGCACGCGCAACCGGATATTGCGTTGCACGTGGGCGCGTGCCATGAAGTCGTCGACCTGTCCGTGCCCTGTGCCGGCAGCGACCACCATCACCTGTTCGGCGCGCTCGAAATCCTCGCGCGACATGCGCGTCTGCCCCGGTCGGTCGAGCGGGTGCCCCGGTCGAAACATGCACACGTACTTCTGCCGGAACAGCCGCCGCTGAAAGAACTCGGCCGTGAGGTCCGGCAGATGCCCCACGGCGAGGTCCACCTGGCCCGCTGCCATTTCTTCCTGCAGGTTCACTGCCGTATTGCGCACCGTGCTGATCGTGATGCCCGGCGCGCGCTCGCCCAGCGCGTGCATGAGTTTCGGCAGAAAGTGCACTTCGCCGATATCCGTCATGGCGATCTGGAAAGCGCGCTGGCTGGTCGCCGGATCGAATGCCAACTGGCGGTTGAAGACGCCGTGCAGTGCATCGAGCGCCGCCGCGACCGGTTCGGCCAACTCGACGGCCATCGGTGTAGGCAGCATGCCCCGCGAGGTGCGGATGAACAGTTCGTCGTTGAACAGCTTGCGCAGGCGCGCGAGCGAGTTGCTCACGGCGGGCTGCGTCACTCCGAGCGTTTCGGCGACACGGGAAACGCGTCTCGCGTTGTAGAGATGCTGGAAAACCACCAGCAGGTTCAGATCGACGGAATGGAGGTCCATGCGGCGCCCAGCATAATCACTGAAATTTATGGGTCATATAAACGAGATTCTATTGGTTTATATCGCAGGTTGCGCGATCCTTCTGGCAAACGGCGTCCGAACGCCACGCACGGTGCCCCGCGAGTGCCGGCAGAACGGAGACAAACCCCATGCAAGTTCACGTGCAGCCGCTCGGCGAGCGTATCGATGTCACCCCCGGCGATAACCTGCTCAAAGCACTGACGGATCGCCAGATTCCCATTTCCTACAGTTGCATGTCCGGGCGTTGCGGCACCTGCCGGTGTCGGGTCATTTCGGGTGACGTTCAGGAAGCGCCCGGCGTCGAATATCGCCATCACGACGTGCTCGACGGCGGTGCGGATGTGTCGGACAGCGTGTCCGGAAGATCGGGTGAGCGCTACGTCCTCGCGTGCCAATCGACGATTCAGGGCGACTGCGAAATCGAATTGCCGGAAGTCGACGAAGTCGTCGTGCATCCCGCGAAGATCCTGAAAGCGACGGTGCTGGCCATCGAGACACTGACCCACGACATCAAGCGACTGGTGCTCAAGCCTGCGAAACCGCTGAGTTTCTCGCCGGGCCAGTACGCCACGCTGCAATTCACCCCCGCCCATATCCGTCCTTACTCGATGGCTGGCCTCGATGCGGACGATACGCTCGAATTCCATATCCGCCGCGTACCGGGCGGTGCGGTGACCGGCTACGTCGATGAGCAACTCAAAGTGGGCGACGCCGTGCGCGTGTCGGGGCCGTTGGGGACGTCGTACCTGCGCGCCCGACACGAAGGGCCGATGCTCTGCGTGGCTGGCGGGACGGGCCTCGCGCCGGTACTGTCGATCGTGCGCGGCGCGCTCGCGCGTGGCATGACCAATCCCATCGAGATCTATGTCGGCGCCCGTTCCCCGGCCGATGTTTACGGGCTGACGTGGCTGCGCGAACTGGCGTCGCGTCATGGCGGCATCCGTGTCCACGTCGTGACGACGACTGCCGAAGCGGTCGGCGACGCCGAGCGCGATACCGCATTCCGCGTCGGTCACGTGACCGACGCGCTCGCCGCCGACTACGCCGCATCCGACGCGCTCGCCGGGTGGCGCGCCTACCTGTGCGGTGCGCCGCCGATGGTCGATGCCGCGACGCGGCTGCTGCGCGAGCGGGGCATCGATAGCACCCATATCTACGCCGACGCGTTCTACGCCAAGGCCGCCTGAACGGCCGGACCAACGGGCCCGGTGACGACGCGTCTGACGCATCGTGACACCGGCGCCCGACCGTTCTTGCCGTTGTGCATTCCCCTTGCATTCCCCAAAGGAGACGACCGTGAGTACTACATCCCAGACCGGGCTCGACCCGGCGCAATCCGACGGCCAGCCGGGCGACGGCGCATCCGCGATCTGGCCCGCCGAGGGTTCGAGCCGCATTCCGTTTCGCGTCTACACGGACGAGCAGCTCTACCGACGCGAGCTGGAACAGTGCTTTTACCGCAAACATTGGAACTACGTCGGGCTGGAAGCCGAAGTGCCGAACCCGGGTGATTTCAAGCGCACGGTCATCGGCGAGCGCTCGGTCATCGTGACGCGCGACGCCGCAGGGGAGATCAATGTCGTCGAGAACGTCTGTGCCCATCGCGGCATGAAGTTCTGCCGGGAAAAGCGCGGCAACCGCACGGATTTTCATTGCCCGTACCACCAGTGGAATTACGACCTCAAAGGCAATCTGCAAGGCGTGCCGTTCCGGCGCGGCGTCAAGCAGGACGGCAAGGTCAACGGGGGCATGCCGAAAGATTTCAAGCCGGAAGATCACGGCCTGACGAAGCTGAAGGTCGCCACGCGCGGCGGCGTGATCTTTGCGTCGTTCGATCACGACATCGAATCGCTCGAGGACTTTCTGGGGCCGGAGATCTGTGCCTACTTCGACCGCCTGTTCGACGGGCGCAAGCTCAAGCTCCTCGGCTACAACAAGCAGCGCATTCCGGGCAACTGGAAGCTCATGCAGGAGAACATCAAGGACCCGTATCACCCGGGCCTGTTGCACACCTGGTTTGTCACGTTCGGGCTCTGGCGCGCGGATAACAAGTCGCGTCTGGTGATGGACGAGCACGGCCGTCACGCGGCCATGATTTCAACGCGCGGCCAGGGCGGTGGCGGCGAGGTCACGTCGGGCGTGTCGAGCTTCAAGGAATCGATGTCGCTCAACGACATGCGCTTTCTCGACATCGTGCAGGAAGACTGGTGGAAGGGGCCGACCGCGGTGCTCATGACGCTCTTCCCGAGCGTGATTCTTCAGCAGCAGGTCAATTCGGTGTCCACGCGACACATCCAGCCGCGTGGTCACGATTCGTTCGACTTCGTCTGGACGCATTTCGGCTTCGAAGACGACACGGAGGAAATGACCCAGCGCCGGTTGCGCCAGGCGAATCTGTTCGGCCCGGCTGGTTTTGTGTCCGCAGACGACGGCGAGGCCATCGAGTGTTCGCAGGAGGGCTTTGCGCAGAAGCCCTGGCACCGCGTGATCGCGGAGCTTGGCGGCACGGGCGTGGAGAACACCGACCACATGGTGACGGAAACCTTGATTCGCGGCATGTACGCCTATTGGCGCCGCGTGATGGATGTTTGAGGAGACGACCCGATGGTGGATTTTGCAACGTTTCAGGCCGTGGTCGAGCTCAATGCGGCTTATGCGGCGGCGCTCGACGCGCAACAGTGGGACGCCTGGCCCGAGTTCTTCCTCGAGGACTGCGTGTACCGGATTCAGCCGCGCGAGAACTTCGAAATGGGGTTGCCGCTCGCCACGCTCTCCTTCGAGAGCAAGGGCATGCTGCGCGATCGCATCTACGGCATTCGCGACACGCTGTTTCACGACCCGTATTACCAGCGTCACGTGATCGGACTGCCGTCGATCCGGCAGACGGACGTCGACACGCTGCAGGTCGAGGCGAACTACGCAGTGTTCCGCACCAAGCCGGATCAGCTCAGCGACATTCTGTCGGTCGGCCGGTATCTGGATGTCATCAAACGAACGGGCGACGGCTGGAAGTTCGCGTCGCGTCAGTGCATTTTCGACAGCGAGATGATCCCCAACTCGCTGATCTACCCGATTTGAAGCGAGGAGCGACATGAGCGGTAACTGGATCGAGGCGGCGTCGCGCGACGCCATTCCCGAGGACGACGTGATCGGCGTGATCGTCGGTGGCCGGGACATCGCGCTGTATGGCGTGGAGGGCGAAGTGTTCGCCACGGACAACGTCTGCACGCATGGCAACGCACGGTTGTGCGACGGTTTCCTGGAGGGGCACGAGATCGAGTGCCCGCTGCATCAGGGGCGGTTCGACGTGCGAACCGGGGCGGCAATGTGCGCCCCGCTGACCGAGGCGGTGAAGTCCTACCCGATTCGCATCGAGGCCGATAAGGTGTACGTCGATCTGGGGTGAGACGCGCATCGGCGTCGTCACGGCCTCACGGCCTCACGGTGGCGAGCATGCGGCAACCCCAATCTAGGGGAATGCTTCCAAACGGGCTGCCTGACGGGCAGCCCGTCGCATTTGCGCGGCATGAAATGTCGCGAAGCTTGCCCGACCGACCGGTCGCCGTGCCATGCCGGCACGGCTGCGCAAAGCGCGGCGCATCGGGCTCAACGTGAATCATATGGTTCTTTGTGAAACAAACGGATCATTCGCGTGCCTGCCAGCAGCGTCCGCGCAGTGCTTGTGGAAACGTTAAAAGTCTTTTCCTTTCCGATGCTTGTCGTTGCGCAAAAGGGGGTATTGCGAGACTGAAGTCTGAAGGATGTACTAAGTAGGATTACTTAGTCGTTCCAGATGATTGCGTAATTGTTTTCCGCAATCCATGAGTAACGGCAGGTATTTTAATAACTGAGTGGAATGTTGCGATGAATCCGGTTTTATCCCGGATTAAACGCAGTTAAATTCTGTAAAGGTTCAGGGGGTGAGTGGAAAGTTGCGCACGATTTTGCATTCAAAATCGGATCCAAAATGAAACAACATGGTGCACGAATTGTTGCGACGCAATAAAAAACCCGGCCGAAGCCGGGTTTGCAATGCCTTCGAACTACGTGAGCTCAGGGCGCTGCCTGAATGTTCGATGCCTGCTTGCCCTTCGGGCCTTGGACGACCTCGAACTGCACCTTCTGACCTTCCTTGAGGGTCTTGAAGCCGTTCATCTGGATCGCCGAGAAGTGAGCGAACAGATCTTCGCCACCCTCATCCGGCGTGATGAAACCAAAACCCTTGGCGTCGTTAAACCATTTGACCGTACCGGTTGCCATACAAACTTCCCCTAAACAATTACGACTACTACATATCACCGCAACAACGAGCACATCTGAAAAACCCGCCGGCTGGCGGCGGCTTCTTAGGCTCACCCAGGCATCTTTTCTTTTAAAACGCTTATAGAGGAAAAGCGCCACGATGATTGTTTTCGCTAACTGCCAATAGTGTCAAGCCCTTTTTGAACGATAGAAGATAGGTTCGATCAGGTTTTACCCTTATATGTGGAAGGGCATAAGGGGTGCCGCGACACACCCTTGAAATTTGGGTTAAGCTGACTCATATGGGTGTGGCACCCCCGATGGTCGGGGCTGCGGCGCCTTGCTGGGCAACGCACGCGCTGATCGACGAGTGTTGGCATTCCGGTGGGCTACCGGACGGCAGGCGGCAATAGGAGCTCCGATTGCTTCCTGCACCCGGGAGTTGTTTAGAATCCACGTATGGCAACCTTACCGACAACGCATGACGACACCGTACAGGAGCGGCAGGAGCAACAGCTCAAGCCGCCGTCGATGTACAAGGTGGTACTGTTGAACGACGATTTCACCCCGATGGAATTCGTGGTGATGGTCATTCAGGAATATTTCAATAAGGACCGAGAGGCTGCAACGCAGATCATGCTCAAGGTCCACCGCGAGGGCAGGGGAGTTTGTGGGGTCTTTACGCGCGACGTCGCGGCGACCAAAGTTGAGCAAGTTGTTAGCCATGCAAGGCAGTCCGGGCACCCGCTGCAGTGCGTGATGGAGGAAGCATGATTGCCCAGGAATTGGAAGTCAGCCTGCACATGGCGTT
>NZ_JBEBXS010000015.1:0-121043 GCF_040391475.1 Pandoraea pnomenusa
TTCCTCTTCCTCTTCCTCTTCCTCTTCCTCTTCCTCTTCCTCTTCCTCTTCCTCGCCGTAAGAATGCGTTGAATAGGGGTTTGCGATCTCAATTTCCTTTAGTATTTCGAGCTTTTCCAACTGATACTGATTTTGTAATTCCTGATGTAGGAATTCAGAAGTGAGCCTGATACTTGTCTTTTCACCGACCACATTCAGGCGATGATTTTCATGAAGATAAATGACCAATTCTTCGAGGCTGCTCTCGAGCTTCTCCCTTGAGTTGCCGAAAATTCGAATATCGTCAACATATCGAACGTGATCCAATCCCATGCTAATGATGAGTTGGTCCACGTCAATCATCACCGCTTCAGCGAGTACGACCGAAGGAGCAGGGCCAATCGGGATACCCTGGGAAGCCTTGTTGTTCAAGCGAGTGATGAAGTGCTCCAGTTGGAGCCCTGCTTTTGCATCCCCTGTTGCTGACTCTATGGCATTGCCGACTCGATGCAGGTAAATCTGGTTGTAAAAGTCTGCAATGTCTGTCGATAGGACGAAGCGGTATTCTTGCGACAGCTGCTCACATCTGGCGCGGTAAAGGTCAAATCCGGAGCCTTCGGAGAAGAAACTCGAATAGTTCAGATTTATGCGGTACGAACACGCCACCTCAGGCCCCATACGTGCGTCCGAAATGTGATCGGTGACAGCATGTGTTAGAGCGATATAAACAATTGCATCAAGTGGCTCGAGCTGATGAACAACTCTATAGCCTCCCCGTGCCTTTGGCCAAGCAATGGCGCGAGGAAGACCCGCAAAAAGTTCGTTTGACTGCGCCTTCAGTAGGTACGCTTTAACCTCGTCCCAAAAGTACCAGATTGCGCCATACTCGAACGGCTTGGGGTAAAAATCCGTATCGTAGAACGAGGTTATGTGGGCTTTAGCGAAGTCGAGAGATTCGTCAGTCAGCATGATTCAATATGAAAGTTGGCGTGCAAATCTGTAGCTCCACTAAACTTCCCTCACCTTTCGACTGTAGTTTTCGTCGCATGGCGTCGCTGCGTAGGACTTGACGAGATTTCTCTTCCAGCTCTTCAAAGAACCTATCATCTCCAGGATAGTGAGTTGAAAGCACATTCGAAATCAGTTCATCACGGAAGTCATACCACCCCTAACTAGCGTGGAGCGAAGAGCAACAATTGCCTGCTACACAGCAGAGCGATTTTAGCCTCGACTGTGATTGTCCCCCAGGTCAATGAAAACGGCTCTCGGTCACCGTGTAGCCGGCGCTCCGCGCGCTGCGCGTGCCGACTGGCACGCGAGAAGACAGCAACTAAAGATCGGAAAGACTGGAAAACTGGCGGTTGACAGAGGCATTTTGTCTTCGGCTTCCGGGGGGCTGATGTCATTCGAACGACTCAGTCAACGCTCGGCTGAACGCCCCATAATGGCCGAATGCCGAGCGGGACAGCCGTCCGAGACCGGCATGGCAGGAGGCGCTGGAGCAGCGTCCGGTTCCGGCCGACTGATCTTAGCCGCAGACCAAGTCCAAAAACCGGTCGCTCGTTGCCTTAATTCTGCCTATCGAGAGTGCATCCTTGCGGGCGTGAGGCACGGCCCAGTACTTTGCCTCGTTCCACCCATGCTCGCGCGGGCCACCCTTAACGTTCTTCTGCGTGATAAAACCCCACAGCCAGAGGTCGTCCCATACCAGCAGATCGTGATCGCGGTAACCAAGCTGGTCGTGAAGATATCCATTGATGCCAGTGATAGTCGCCGCCGGAGCTTCCGGAAGACGCAGCGCTAGCGACTGGAACACGGCGGCAATCACTTTGTCCACAGGAAGGCGCAGGTTGTCCCCTGCGAGAACTCTCGTGTCCCGCCAGAACCTATTCTTCAGGCGTGGCTCAAGCTCAATGTACGCGAGATTCTTGACAAACAGGGCGGCAGTCTTTGGGCCCCACCCGTCCTGCCGACGAAGACCATCGATGAGTTCAAACTTACCATTTTCCGTGACGAAACTGCGAAAAGCCGTGAAGCTGCTGTGCGCGCCGACCGAGGTGATCCTCTTAAAAAACTTGCAGATAGGGTCGAGCTTTGGTTGCGATTGAGTCTGCAATACCTTGTGCATCAACAATATCGCTCGCTCTTCGACTCGGGATGGCGATAGTGCCTCGGCAATGAAACCATGCTGCACGTCAAGATTGATGTTGTGATAGCAGCGCAGGAACGCAAATAGGTCCGAAATTGGCTTTGGACGTTGAGGCATTTATCTTTCGTGAGGTGGAGGGGTGTATCACACTCGAGTGCGACGGCGACTCCCTGCGTCATTCGGATTTTTCTACAGCAGGGAGCGCGTGCGCACGACTCGAACATGTCGAGACGACCAGCGTCGAACAGCGGGAAGGTCGCACACTCAAGGCAGCTTTCGACCCTAAGCAGACTGCCCCCGTCGCTCTGGAGCGGACATTCAACGCAGCTCATCTAGGGGGCAACTAGCTCTGCAAGCTTGGCCGCGACATTTTCCATCGAATCTTCTGCTGTATTCAGGCCGCTTCTTGAGCCAAGCAAAGGACTGACTTCGCGGAGAGCTTCATACGTTGTGTCGTGTACGATAGGAACGAGCAGATCACGCGCCAGGAGAGCCGAAAGCTCTTTGTCGGCGATACCCTCTCCTGCAACGCGACGCAATAGAGCAGGCGTTACCAGCACGATCCCGACTCGCGACTTCGCCAGTCCCTTATCGATTTCGCGCAGCAAAGAAGACCCCAGGAGGACATCCTTCTCGCTGAACCAAACTGAGACACCGAGCGACTCGAGCAGATCATGAAGCTCCTTGGCGGCCCCTTTCCGGTCATCCCACGCATGGCAAAGAAACACGTCCCGAAGGTCGGACAGGGGCATTCGCTTCTCTACGTTCTCGCGCACTGGCGTGAGCGTCCGCACCTCGGCAGGCGTGTATACCACTGACGACCCGGCCCGCGACCAGCGTGGCCTTGCACTACTACTGCCGCCACCGGCACTGCTCCGGCTGCCACCGCCACTCCCCGACGACGGGTACGATGGGGAGTAGGGCGAGGATGAATATGAGTATGATCGATAGCCGCCATAGCGACTACTACATGCGGGGCAGGCTGCTGCCCCGCTCGCCGAGCGATGGCCTTGTACCGGTGCCGTGCATCTCGCCATTTCGTAACTCCTCCTTTTGTAATCGCCTTTTCAAGTAGAAGGCTAAGGAGCCGTTGGCATTAAGTACCGCCAGCTCATTCCAGCCCTAACGCCAAGCGCAACGTAGTTAAGCGGCTCGCCTTGGTAGATCCGTGTCGCTAGCTTGTTAGGTATCGCTAGTCCAATCAATGACTGTGACCATGCTGCATCCCAGCCTAGTGATGGTACCCCTGGCACACGAGGGGCAGAGGCACACTACGGGGGCAATCGAAGGGATTGGAGGAACGGGAGGGAGCGATGGCAAAGGAAGTTGCCCCCTTGCACCTCGCATGAACGCTACAACTCCACCTCTGTGGTCTAGAAATAGGCCATGACCGAATACACCGAGCTGTTGTCCGCGATGCCCATAAACATTCGCGCCACTCACAACACCGGCATGAACGCTACTGAGATGATATATGCCACTTCCACGAAGCCAAGCAACAACTCGGCGGGACCGATCATATATTGGTTCCAAGGATACGCACCCCCGAAAAATTCTTATCAACCGCCAGAATTAAGCCGCATCACGAAGTGCCGTTATTTTCCATAATTTGTTAGCACTCGAATGCATATAGTATATCCCACTCAAAAAAGTCGGCTTTCAGCACTTACCCGAAAGCAGGCTTAGGGTCGACATCGCTCCTTCACGAGCCGTGCGAAGCAGAATCATCGCGTAGGTTCAACCTTCACCCCCCGACGATTTCGCATATAACGTTCGGTAGTCGCGATATTTGTATGCCCGAGTTGCTTCTGCGCCGCTCGTATATCGCCAACATCATCGGCCTTGTCCGTTCCCGCCTTTGCCCTCAAGTCGCGGAATTGAAACTTCTTTGGATCAGGAAACCCGGCAGCCAATCGGGCTTCCACAAACATAGATTGGATTGACTTAAGCCCAACCCGCCGACCACGCTCGTTCACCACCAGAAGGAAGCTGCGCGGATTATGGAAAATTTTCTGCTTAGCAATTCGATCTAGCGTTTCCTTGAGCCTCCCCGTTACGCGAATTCGAAGCTTAGCGTTGGTCTTTCCCTGTTGGATTAATAAACAGCCATCCGATATATCACGCTCACTCATCTTGAGGACGTCCGACGGACGTTGACCGGTTAGATACGCAAAATCCATCGCGTCGCGTAGCGGCTGACGAGTGCGCTTATAGATGAGAAGATATTCATCGTCCTCGATGTACACATCTCGTGGACGTTCGCGGTACCCCTTGATGCCGGCGCATGGATTCGGTTGATCCGTATAGCCCCACTCCCGTGCCTTGTTCCAGATGTGCGAGAACAGGGCCTTCTCTCGGTTCGCTCGCACCTGCCCCTCCGTACCTTTAACCACCTTTCCTTCGGCCCGTAGGGCATCCACCGTGCTTCGCACACGCCAATCCAGATACTGACGGACGTTGATCGGCTTGATCTCGTCAAGTGGCGCTGGCGGGTCGTCGAAGAAGGCGTAGAGCTTCGCGAGCATTAACCGGTCTCCCTCTCGGGTACTTAGCGCTTTCGTCGGTAGCACCTCGCGAACATATCGCTCCGACACATAGCGGAACGTAATCATTTTCCGGTGAATCGGTTTCACATCTGCTTCCAGCTCCGTCCACTTTCGCACCGCCTGCACGAAATCCGGACCTAGTGGAACCTCTCGGCGAGGCACACCACCGGCATCGTAGTAGTAGAAAATTCGGCCGCTTCTCTGCGTTCTCGCCCGCATTCCCTTCGGCAGGTTCAGATTCACGCTCGGCTTACGTCCCATGATCGCCCTCCAATACACGAGGGTTCCATCCGGGCTTCCTCACATCCAAAGCATCGCCTCGCCCCTCGACCGCAACTCTCGTCACGATGGGCCGTCCGCCTGCATTCAGGAAGAACGGGACGCCCATGCGACGCAGCATCTCGGCCTGCTTGGTCTTGACCTGCCTACCGGTCAAGTACACAACCTCTTCTCGGGTTAAAAAGGTCTCCATACTCATTTCTCCCGCGTTGCTGTCCAGAAGCGTTCAAACTCCCGAGCAAATACTTCAACACTTCGTCAGCAACAACACCGGCCACAGCCAGGGTCGTCGCTTCGGGTGTCCATCTGAGCACTAATCCGTTCTTAGCTACTCTGAACGGTCCGCCCCGGTTCATTCTCGTTAAGTGTTACGGATATAAATTTAGGGCGCGCTTCGCGCGCCCCCCGCCGTCCTCGCCCCTGCGGGCGGCGGCGGTCGCACGAAGCTTCTGCCTCAAAGCGATCCGCTTCACTTCGCCGCCTAGTCCCAAAAGTCGGTTTCCAGAACAGGTTGGTGAACTCAATGGCGCAGCTTCGGCCAACGTCCGTAGTGCTACCCGCTGCTCGGTCGCGCGAGTCGCGCTGAGTCGCGCGGCTACGGCCCGGACGTTGCAGATACGCCCCTGCGAACCCCTGGCTCCGACAACGGCGCCGACACTCCCGACGCTAGACGCCCGTCTTCGTTTCATTGGGAGAGTGTGTATACACTCGCCACTCGCGACGAATTTGACGCCACCGAGAATACGGAGCCGAACAAGGACACGGCGAAGGCTCCTGAATAGAACGCGCCGGACAAAAGCCGCCGGGCAAGCTGAGTGATAACTGTTGAAACATCGCAACCTCCAATTTCCGTCACAACTATTCAGCGGTGACGGCGAAAGAAATCTGGCGGGGGGGCCGGATGTGGAAAGCGAAGACCGCTCGTCAATTTGAAGACACGTCACGAAGCGGACAAAGTCACTCGGCGGATTTGCCTGAAACTTAGGGACTCGCGTTAGTTGCGTAGGCGTGCAACGCTACAATGTGCGAAACCAAGTGACCATCCATTGACTGCGTAAGGGCGAATTCCGCAAGGTATTCGCCTTTGGTCGTTTCATAGGGACCCTAAGCAACATGACTCGGCCGACGACGGGTTGATCGCCTTCGCTCGTCGATTGTTCGCGCACGCATTGTGCGGTGCGTGTGTCGCATGGACGGCCGGTCCTGTTCGAGACACCCTCCAGTCGCGTGACATGGATGAAGATGATCTTTTGTTCGCTGCTAATACGCCTCCGGTTACGCGCATGCGGTGCCAATGGATGCCGAGCCACTTACGCCTATAAATTAGGCGTGCCTAAAGTATAGGTTTCCATGTCTGGAACGTATTTGGGGATATTCCGATATGCGTGAGCGCATCCGCGAACTCATTCAGCATGTCGCCGACGCCGACCGATGTTGGCGGGAGATGGAGAACTTCACGGGCATTCCGTCGAAGCGGTGGCAGAACGTATCCCGAGGTCTTCAGCGCCCGACATCCGAGATGATCGAGGCGATTGGTCAAGTCTGGCCCCAGTTCGCTTTCTGGTTGGTCACCGGGCGTACCGACGAAGCCAGTGGACATATCTCGCCCGCACTGGAGCAAGCCGCTCGCGCCGCAAACAAGATCCGGAAAGCCGGGTAGCCAAGGCGACGCTCTCCTTTGTAAGACAGCTATGTCCAGAATAGGCACCAATCACTATGGGGTCTTGGCAAAGCGCTGACCCCACGTCCCCCCTCGCTCTCGCCCATCAACGGCCCGGCGGCTCCAAGAAGAGTCTCCGCTCAAGTCGCCGCACCCCACCCAGACATCAAAAGTGAACACGTCTCTCGCGACGTGAGGCAAGAAGCCACGGCGACACCACGACGAACTCAAATGGGGGCGTGAGCGGGGTTCTTCGCGAGACTCAGATCGTCATCCAATCGTTGAGTCAGATCGAGAACTTCGTCTGCGAGGTCTCCCATTTGCTCGAAGTACGCGTTTGCGAATTCGTGCGGGATGGATTCGGTGTTTTCTTGGTTTGCCGCGACCATGCAGAGTGCTACGAGGCGTTCGGACAGACTGTGCAGCTTGTCGAGAGAGTCACGAACGACAGGGGAAGTCGATACAGGGGATGTCATGCGGTGTCCTCTTGCTAACCGTTTGAATCCCGCTCACATGTCCACTTAGTGGAGGGTGGGCGGGCATTGGACTAGGTTTGCAGACCGCAATGAACATGGCTCAACGGCACACCTTACGGTGTCCCGATCCAAGCCCACCCATAAGGAAGACGTACAGGGTCATGCACACGATAGCCGCAAACATCGCGGCCGTGTGCCCGTGAACTCATTGTCGGGCTGCAAATCCCGGTCACGTTTGGGGCGTGACGACTAGAGAATATTGGGCCGGGAACGGCATGACAACGCCTGAAAGGCCGAACTGTACAGCACCGCATGTTATTCGGACTCGTCCTTAGAGAACACTTGGGAATGATCTGACGAAACGCGTGATGATCGAACCCGAGCGACGTTTGACGACGCGATTCCCGATACTTCGCCCCTCCCTCCAACCGTCGGACATACGTAACTTGATGCCGATGTCCGAACAGCCCAACAGCACGGACAGGTTGACGCCCCCTTCCAACTTCGGTCGCACTGCCTGTGCTACACTTACAAAATGAGCATCACGCGCTTGATTTTCAAATATAAATCAATGACTTACATAAACAAGTGCGGCATAACGGAGAGCGCAATGAATCTGAAAGACAAACTGACATCCTCGCTCCGCAAGCGACGAGCGGACGTCTTTTTGCGCGCCGACTTCGCGACATTGGGAAGCGAGGCACAACTCAGCCGTGCGTTACGGGAGCTTGTTGACGCGGGAACGATAGTCAAGCTGGGAGTCGGGGTGTACGCCAAGGCAAAACCCAGCGCCCTGTCAGGCAAACCAATCCCCGTGCGTCCGGTCGAAGTCCTCGCGCAGCAGGTCTTCAGGCGGCTCGGAGTGAAGACGTATCCGAGTCGATTAGTCGCTGCTTACAACGCAGGCACCACCACGCAGTTGCCCGCAAACGTTGTCATCAATACCGGTAACCGCCGAATTGCCCGCAAACTTGGGTTCGGCCGGCAATTCATTCAGTATGAGAACAATTTCGAAAGCGCAACTTGAACTTATCGACGCGTTAGTCGCGGAAGAAGATCTCGGCGGCATCTCTGCTGCAATCCTCGAGAAAGACATTCACGTCACTGATACGCTGCGCGCTCTGGCATCGCTGCAGCATAAGAACACCCGGTTGGTGTTCTGCGGCGGCACTAGCCTTTCGAAGGCACATCGTCTTATCCATCGAATGTCCGAAGACATCGACCTGAAGGTCGTGCTCGCACAGGACCACGCCCTCTCCCAGAAACAACTGAAGACGCATCTCTCAGCGCTTAAGCAGCAGGTCGTTGCCTGCATGAAAGGGTTAGGTTTTGCCGAAATCCCAGGCGAGACCGCTGCGCGAAATGCGAACAGGTACTTCGCGAGCGGCTGGTTGTACAAAGAGCAGTACGCTACTAACACCAGCCTACGCCCCCACCTGAAACTTGAGTTCACGACTCGAACGCCTAACTTCGCCATGTCCGAGCAGTCCCTCGGATATCTCGCCTACCAGTTGGCGAACAGAGACGCATCTGAGTTCACGATGTCGTGCGTAGCTGTGGAAGAAACGCTAGCAGAAAAGGTACTTTCGTTCCTCCGTCGATTTGCCGAGCATCGCGCTGGCAAGCGAAACGATTGGGACGATGCGTTGGTCCGCCATATCTACGACGTGTGGTGTATCGTCAGAGTGGATCAAACCGCTGTTGACAGAGCGGCAAAGCACTTTAATGACCTGGTCGCCTTTGACCAACGCGAATTCACTCGTCACGCCGAATTTTGCACCAATCCTTCCAAATGCCTGAGTCAGGCATTGCACGTCGTTAGTCACGATCAGCAAACCATCGACGAATATGGTGCGAAGCTAATCCCGTTGATCTACGGCAGTGACAGACCATCTTTTTACGAAGCATTTACCACATTTCAGAGCGCAGCACAAACATTGCTAGGCACGCCACCCAAAAAAATTTTTATCCAACCCCATGCCTAAAAGCATAAAGACCGCCATCTACAAGACCGACCTTTTCAAACCGCAAAATAACAGTGGTTATTCCCTCGACACGTTCTATCATTACTCAGATGATCTGACGGAATATTCTCCTGACGCGCTAGAGCGCGCGTTAGATGATTTACTAAAATGCGGCCACTTGAGGAAAGAGGACGGAAAACCCTATTATTGGTCGACGCGCAGCGGAAGAATTGCCTGTCAAATTCATTTTTCGCAAATTGGCGTTTTATCAAAGCCGCTAGAAAAACAGAAGTCTTACGCTCTACATGATCTAATTTTGGCCGCTCTTGCTAGCAATAGCGTTTCCCCCTTCTCCGGCAGCGATTCCATTTCCCTTGAGGCTTTATCGATATATTTTCATGAATTTTCAGATAAAGAACTCAACGAAACAAAACTAGAATTGGAAATCGATGGATTAGCGAGCGAGGATAATTTTAGTTTCAAAAAAGCAATTCAAATTACCGGCAGAGGACTTCATGCCTACAAAACCGACATTCGCAAGAGGCTCAACCTCGGCCCCAATGAAGGGATACTTAGGTTGGTCGAAGCCCCCCAAAATGACGCTCGATTCGACAGACTAGGTTTTGATAAGGATTTACAGAGAAATCTAGAGCATCGCTGGTTCGAAATGGAGGCCTGCGCCCATGGGGAGGCTTATCTCGCCGCCACAATAATGCTTGGCAGCATTTTGGAAGGTGCTTTGTTGGCAAAAATAAAGGAGAACATTGGAGTCGCAATGTCGTCCGCAAAATCTCCGAAGAATAGGGCAGGAACAACCAAGTCACTAGACGAGTGGACTCTTTCAGACCTAATAGTGGTCTCTACCGATTTAGGTTTCGTTCCCAAGAGTGTGGAAAAGCACTCGCACGAACTTCGTGACACAAGAAATTTTGTTCATCCAAGAAAGCAAGTCAGCGAGCGAATCATTGTCGATGAATCGCTGTATCGCATATCCAGAGAGGTCGCAGAAACGGTGATCGACGCACTTTCATCCTGAGCAGCAAGCGCACTTAACCATCACCACAAGCAACCATGGACACGGTGCCCCAGAAGGCGCCATACCTGCGTCCGCCACGGTCGTACGAACATCCGCGTCGTCCACCGCGTCACTTCGCGTCAAACTTCGGGCCATAGTGAACGGCAGGCCCGGCTCCCGCATGTCCCGTTCACACTTCGCCGGGGCCAAACGGATATCCATGGGCACTTGTTCGACTCACAAGATATTGTGTTGTGCCAACAAGATCCGGGGCTTTCAGTCTTGCGCCCCATCCAAGCCGTGCTCCGCAACCCGTTTTCCACCCCCAGTAAACACGCGGGTTTCCGGCGTTTCACTCTTCCCCGTTTTCGAAGCAAAACCTCCCCTAACCCCTTCCCCCACAACGATTTCCCAGTAAGACTTGAAAACCAGCGAAGGGGTAACCCTTCCGTGAGTTCGAATCTCACCGCCTCCGCCAGGATTCTTTGCCTACCGCGATCGTCGCCGCTGTCCCACGTTAGCGATACCCGCGACACATGCCATCCGTCACCAGTGATAGCGAATACCAACCGTTCCCGTAGTTGCCGTCCGGCGGTTGCTGCCGCCGCCGACCGACCAGCGGTAGCTCGCCTGCCCGTAAAAGCTCAGTCGCTGATTCACTCGTGCGGTAACGCCGCCACCGACCTCAAGTGCGGTGTCGCCATAGCGAGTGTCAACAGTAGGCGATGACTGCCCGAAGCGCGCACTGTCCGTCCCAGAGAAGGTCTGCCAAAGATTGATTCGCGCGTAGGGTTGCCACAGCGTTCCACGCTCATCCTGCCTCGTGTATTGCAGTCGAGCCCCCAGGCGCGCGGCCCAGGCCGCCCCCGTACGCCAATCCACACTCGAATACTGGTCGCGCGCGCCGTCCACCGACACCCCCTGGTAGACGATCTGCGCTTGCGGCTCGATCAGCCAATCATTGCCCTCGCCAAAATGCACCGGATAACCCGCCTCGAGCGACGCCGCGTATCCCGTCGCATGGGTCGACATTCCGGCGCCATAGAGCGACGTTGCCTTCGCGTCGTACCAACTTCCCTGCATCACCGCGTCGAGATACCAGCCGCTCGGCCCGAAATGCGTCCAGTAGCCCCCGACCGAAGGCCCGTTCATCTGTAATTTGCCCACCGTCAGGTCTTGCATTCCCAGCGCAAAGCCACGCACCGACGGTGAGTCGTAGTCGGAGTAGGCCACATACACGCCGGCGTGGTCCCTGTGGCCGCTTTCCGTGGTCCGCCGGAAAATGTCGAAGCCCGTCTGGAATCCGATCAGATTCCCTGTCGCACTCGCATCAACCGTCCCGCCCCATTGGTTGCGCACACGCTCCCCGAACACCCGTCCCCAGACGCCGTTCGCATAGGCACGCGGCGCTGTCACGCCACGCAGATTCTCCTCGTCGCCGACACGCTCATGGAGGGTTCCCAACGTCGATAGTCCCATCTGTCGTGCGACATCAGGGATCGGCGCGTAAAGCGCCACTTCCGGGCGATAGAGCGGGACGCCTGCACTTCCCGGCGTCGCAGGGTCTGCCGGTGCATCGATAAGCTGAGACCGGAGGAACCAGTCGTTCGGGTCCGTGCTGCCGCCGCGAAAGAGCTGGTACTCATACGCACCAGCAGCGACGCGCTGACCGAGCGTGAAGGCGCCGGTCGCCGTCGTGCCGCCACCACTCACCTGCACCAGCCGAATGCCATCCGCGACGGTTTGTGCACCCGCACCACCAACGTTGTTGACGTACACGGATGTCGTGCCACTGGCCCGTCCGCCATTGATCACCAGCAAGTTGGTCGGCGAGTTGTCGGCGCCAAGATAGGTGTTGAAACCGATGCGGCTGCCGGCATTGCCCGTGTAGTTGCCAACCGTCAGCGTGCTGTAGCCTGCCGGCCGGGCGACGAACTGGATCAGGCCGGCATTGGTCACCGTTTGCGTGGCGTTCGAATCTCCGGTGACGTTCCAGACACTGAGGGAATCGATCGCGACGTTGCTGGCGTTGCGCGCCAGCCCCGTCCAGACACTGCTCTGGGTTAAGGCCACGTCTGCCGTGTTGCC
This sequence comes from Pandoraea pnomenusa, assembly GCF_040391475.1. Taxonomy (GTDB): domain Bacteria; phylum Pseudomonadota; class Gammaproteobacteria; order Burkholderiales; family Burkholderiaceae; genus Pandoraea; species Pandoraea pnomenusa_C. The sequence continues at coordinate 12,157 of NZ_JBEBXS010000015.1, forward strand.
CGCGTCGGCCAGCAGGTCACCCGTCCATTGCGACGCACTCAGGGTGGCGCTGGCCGTGTTTCCCGGCCCGATCAGCGCGAGGTTGCCGGTCCAATTGCTGTTGCCGAGGTTATACGTGAGTGTCGACGGGTCGACGACGATGTCGCCGGCGAGCGACGGGATGCCGGCAATGTTCAGCGTCAGATGGCTCGGCGTGCCCGTCGCGTCCTCTGTCGCTTGTGCCAGCAAGCGTCGACCGTTGACGATGGCCGGAGTGATCACGGTGCCGCCGCTGATCGACACAGCACCGGTCCCGCCTTCGGCCAGCACGATCACGCCGTTAGCGGCGCTCAGGCTGCCGCCAATCAACGACAACGTGCTCGGCACACTACCGGCAACGTAGAGCGCCGCCGATCCGACCCCACTCACCGCGACCGTGCTGCCGGAAGCGGAGAGCGCACCGCCATTGATGGCGGCGAGACCATGCGCAGCGTTGCCGGTGGTGGAAATGGCAGTGCGGGTCAGGTTGACAGTGCCGCTCACGCCCTGCGCAGCTGCGCCGTAGGCGCTTTGTCCTTGCGTGGCGACTGTGGCGTCCGTGGCCGCGATCGTGCCGCCCGTCATCGCGTGCAAACCCACGGCGTTCGTGTTCGTGGTGGCGACCGAGGTGCCGGATAACGTGATACTGCTGCCGATGTCCGTTGCCCGAGCGCCATCGGCGCCGCCCACTGTGGCGGTGTCGACGCCGTTGGTCGTGATGGTGCCGCCAATGATCGCGGCTGACGCACCCTGGCTGACGTTGATGCCGATGGCACCGTCGCCGTTCGTGGTGATGTTCGCCCTCTCGGCCTGCAGTCGAGTCCCTGCCCCTACGACGTCCACACCGTTTGCCTGCAAGCCGATCTCCGAATCCGGAAATTGCAGGACTGGCGGGCTACTTCCGGCCACCTTGAACCCGGTAGTGATCTCGGTGTCCGTCACGGTGACCGTACCCGCGCCAGTCACCTGCACGCCGGCACTGGAAGGACCGGACGTGCGAACTATGGTGTCGGACAGAGAGACCGCGCTGCTCGCGCCACTTGCCACTGCGCCGGGGGAATTGGGTTGATAGGTAAAAACGCCGTAGCCCGAGAAGTCAATCCTGCCGCCCGCGTCGGCCCACAGGCCAGGACTGTTTGCCCCGTAGGTTGCCGACGTTGCGCCATTGCCAACCTGAATGCTGCTGCCAACGCCCACGGCGAGCATGCCGGGCGAGTTCGCGATGACGGTGGCGCCGTAGTAGTCCCCTGACGCGATGGCCCCACCATTGACGATGATCTGGCCTCCCCCGGCGGCGGACAGCCCGGCACTGCCGTTGCCGAGGATGTTCACGTAGGTGTTGTTCAGGGTCAGGCTGCTGCCTGCCCCCGAAGCAACGGCGCCCGGGGCATTGTCCCCGAAGCTGAACGTACTCAAGTCGTTTAGGGTGATTGTCCCTCCGGCATCCACGAAGACGGCTGAAGCGCCCACGCCCCAAGTCGTGACACCGATCCGGGTCAGCTGGATCGACCCGCCACTGGCCGCGTAGGCGCCGTGGGCGTTGTCGAGCGATGTGCTCACCTCACCATCGGTCAATGAGACCTGACTGCCTGCGCCTGCCGCGCCTATGCCGTAAGCACCGACATCGTTCGTGTAGACGGACGTATAGCTGCCGGTGATCACGCCCCCGCCGTCGGCGTACAGACCGTGGCCGCCCGTGCCATAGGTAGTGATCGAACTGCCGTCCAGCGAGGTTCCGGTCAGGTTAATCGTCCCGCCGCCGGTGGCATGCATGCCGTATCCGCTACCGTTTGCCGTCAAGCTGACGGAAACGCCGCTATAGGTTCCGGTACCCGAAGCCTCGACCACGGGCGCAGGCCCCGCGCTTTCTCGCGCGGTAGCTGCCGCATCGGAGCAACTGCCGGACGCGACGCTGAGCGCCGCCGGCGCGGCAGCGCATTGCGCGAACACCTGCGTCGACGGCAGCAACGCCGAAACTGCGGTAGTTAAAACGGCCCGATGGCGAACCAGGGAAGTCAATAACCCTTTCTTCCGCAAGCCGCCGCCCCGTGAACTGGGGCTGGAAACGGCAAATGACGTCTTCACGCGGTGAGCACGCAATCGTGTGGACTCCTCTTTCGGGATTTGATCGAACTGAAAACTGCCGCAGGACAGTCCCAGATAAAACTTGTAAGTACTTATATATTTGCAACGATATCAAATATCATTGGTATCCAGAATGAATTCACGACGATGGCGCGATAAATAATCACGAATATCGCAGGCGCATGGTCGATTAAATCCAAAAGCATTCAAACACACGCGAACTCGGTTTGGCGGCACAAACCATAGCCACGCCTGGTTAATGCCCCCCCGCCAAACAGCTCATCAATCCAGATGCTTGCCCATCAGCTCCTCGAACCATTCGAGAAACACCGTCAGTCGCCGTGAGCGCTGACGGCGATGGGGATATAAAAGCGACACGGGCATCGGGGCCGCGCGGTAATCGGGCATGACTTCCACCAGCTCGCCTGAATCAAGCAGGTATTGCACGTCGAACCGAGGAATCTGGATCAGGCCGAGACCGGCGCGACAACAAGCGATATACCCTTCCGCGTTATTCGTCACCACCTGGCTCGGCACGTCGACCGATTGCTCACGCCCATCCTCGCCCAGATACGCCCAGGGCATCTCGCGTCCTGTCGTCGGTGAGGCATACCCCACCGCCCAGTGTCCTGCGGACAGATCGTCCGGGCGTTCCGGCTCGCCAAACGCCTTGAGATAGTCGGGACTCGCGCAATTGATCAAGGTGATCGTGCCCAGCGAACGCACGACCAGACTGCTGTCGCGCAACGTGCCGAAACGCACCGCGCAGTCCACCCCCTCCTGCACAAGATCGACCGCCCGATCGCTCGACCTCAGCAGCAGCCGCAATCGCGGATGTCGTCGCAGCAACGCCGGTAACGCCGGCGCGATCCACCGGCGCGCAATACGGCTGGGGACATCAATCTGAAGCTGCCCGGAGACCTGACGCTGACTCGCGTGAAACATCAGGTCGATCTCTTCCACGTCTGCCAGCAACGTCCGAACCCGTTCGAGCAATTGCTCGCCATCGGCAGTCAAACTGACCTGGCGCGTGGTGCGATGGAGCAGGCGCACGCCCACCTGCGCCTCAAGTTGCTGGACGGCGGCGGACACCGAGGCACGCGGCACTTCCAGCGCATGCGCCGCCTTGATGAAGCTCCCCATCTCCGCCACCTTCACGAAAATCCGGTACTGGTCGACTCTGTCCATGTCCGCCTGTTCTGTCGTTGTTCAATGGGCCGGCACTCGCCTCGCTTCGACATTACCCGGAAATGCCGCCGTCGTGGCGGACGACGGCTTGCGCTTACCGGCAGCGCACCCGAGCGCCGATTCGGACGCCCGAGCGCGTACCGCAACGCTCATTTCGTCGTGTAGCCACCGTTGATCAGAATCGTCTGACCGGTAATCCACCACCCGTCGCTCACCAGGTGACGAATGAACGGCACCACGTCCTCGATGTCGGTCAGTCCCGTCTTGCTGAACGGTGACAGCGCGGCAGCCGTCTTGTGATACTCAACGGCATCTGCGCCCTCCGCCGGATAAAAGAACGGGGTGTCCATCGGGCCCGGGCCGACCGCCGTGACCGAAATGCCGCGCGCGCCAAACTCCTTGGCCGCCGCGCGGGTGAAGTGCTCGACCGGCGCCTTCGTGCCCGCATAGGACGCGTAGAACGGCGTGAACGCCCCGAGCAACGACGTCACCAACGTCACGATCTTGCCGTTGTCGTTGACATGCTTGCCCGCTTCCTTCAAGAAGAAAAACGCCGTCTTCGCATTGACGGCACTCATCTCGTCATATTCGGCTTCACTGATCTCCACGAGCGGCTTCTTCAACACCTTGCCAACCGTATTGATCGCGATATCGGGGCGTCCGATGGCGTCGACGGTGTCCGAGAACAGCTTTTCAACCGCCGCTGCGCCAGTCAGATCCGCCTGAAACGCGACGGCCTTGGTGCCTAACGCCTCGAGGGCTGCTACCGTGGCATCGGCAGCGGCTTTGCTGGCGGCACTGTTGTAGTGGATCGCAATCGCCCTGGCACCCTGCCGCGCCAGATCACGCGCAATGAGTCCGCCGAGATTCTTGGCGCCGCCAGCGATCACTACGACCTTGCCTTTAATGGAGTGGTCTGCCATGAAGTGCTCCTTTCTGAACGAGGGAGCCTCCAATGTAGACACGACACGCTTTCGCATAAACGACCGAAATCTGGATAGATAATCCAGGGAATCGTGCTAATTCCGTTCACATCGTCTCCGCTCAACGTGACGAACGGACAATCAGACACCTGCATCGGCGCGACTCGCGAGGCACTCGCACCGTCCACGAATTGCTTAGAATCGTGACATTCGCCGTTCATCGATGCCCTGGAGAGCACCCCACATGACCGTCAGCATCCTGCGCGTTGGCTCACCGGCGCTGCGCGAGATCGCCGTGGAAGTCACGGACCTTGCCGACCCCGTCGTCGTGCAAGAAGCCGCCGCACTCGGCGAGGCCATTCGGGCCTTCCGGGCGGAACACGGCTTCGGCCGCGCCATCGCCGCCCCGCAGATCAGCATCGCCAAACGCATGATCGGACTCGCCATGCCGGGATGGCCCGAAGTGATCGTCAATCCGGAAATCGTCTGGACCAGCGACGAACGCATGACGCTTTGGGATGACTGCATGTGCTTCCCCGAAATGCTGGTACGCGTGGAACGCCATGCCTCCATCTCCGTGCGCTTTACCGACATGACGGGCAAGCCTCATCTCAAGGAAGCCCTCGGGCGCGCGGAATCCGAGCTGATGCAGCACGAAATCGACCACCTCGACGGAAAATTGTCGTTCGATCGCGCCGTCGGCGAAAACGCGTTCGTTCATCGCAGCGTTTTTGAAACGAATCGCCCGGCATTTGCCCGCGAAGTCGATTACTTCCCTCAGCCCTGAGACGTTCACGCCCCGTCACTACGACGGCGCCACCGGCCCTTGCCCGACACGGCCATCGCCGCCGTTCCCCGCCGAATTGGCGTCGGCTTGTCGCGCCAACTCTTATATAAGACATAAGACATTTGACCTTGCCTGCCATAGGGACTAAAATCGGGGGCAAAAGCAGTACTGGAAAAAGCCTTGGAGGTCTAACCCCCTCCCCCGAAACGCACCACCAGCAGGTCTTCTCATGCTCGAAAACTATCGTGCTCACGTGGCCGCCCGCGCCGCGCTTGGTATTCCTCCCCTGCCGCTGACGGCGCAGCAGACCGCTGAACTGGTCGAGCTGTTGACCAATCCGCCCGCCGGCGAAGCACAAACGCTGGTCGACCTCATCACCAACCGCGTCCCCGCCGGTGTGGATGAAGCCGCCCGTGTGAAGGCCGGTTTCCTGGCCGCCGTTGCCAAGGGTGAAACCGCCTGCGCCCTGATCTCGCGCGCCCGTGCGACCGAACTGCTCGGCACGATGCTGGGTGGTTACAACATCCAGCCGCTCATCGAACTGCTCGGCGACGCCGAAGTCGGCGCCGTCGCTGCCGACGCGCTGAAGAAAACCCTGCTGATGTTCGATCAGTTCCATGACGTCAAGGAACTGGCCGACAAGGGCAACGCCAACGCACAAGCCGTGCTCAAGAGCTGGGCCGACGCCGAATGGTTCACGAGCCGTCCGGAAGTGCCGGAAAGCCTGACCATCACGGTCTTCAAGGTCACGGGCGAAACCAACACCGACGACCTGTCGCCGGCGCCGGACGCCACGACCCGCCCGGACATCCCGATGCACGCCCTGGCGATGCTCAAGAACGCTCGCCCGGGTATCACCCCGGAAGAAGACGGCAAGCGCGGCCCGATCAAGTTCATCGAATCGCTCAAGGAAAAGGGTCACCTCGTCGCCTACGTGGGCGACGTCGTCGGCACGGGCTCCTCGCGCAAGTCGGCCACCAACTCGGTGCTGTGGTTCACGGGCGAAGACATCCCGTTCATCCCGAACAAGCGCTTCGGCGGCGTGTGCCTGGGCAGCAAGATTGCTCCGATCTTCTACAACACGATGGAAGACGCCGGCGCCCTGCCGATCGAACTCGATGTCTCGAAGATGGAAATGGGCGACGTGGTCGAACTGCGTCCGTACGAAGGCAAGGCCATCAAGAACGGCGAAGTGATCGCCGAGTTCCAGGTCAAGTCCGACGTGCTGTTCGACGAAGTGCGCGCCGGCGGCCGCATTCCGCTGATCATCGGCCGCGGCCTGACCGCCAAGGCGCGTGAAGCGCTGGGCCTGGCCCCGACCGATCTGTTCCGCCTGCCGATGGACCCGCCGGATACCGGCAAGGGCTTCTCGCTGGCGCAGAAGATGGTCGGCCGCGCCTGTGGCCTGCCGGAAGGCCAGGGCATGCGCCCGGGCACCTACTGCGAACCGAAGATGACCTCGGTCGGCTCGCAGGACACCACCGGCCCGATGACCCGCGACGAGCTGAAGGACCTGGCCTGCCTGGGCTTCTCGGCCGACCTGGTGATGCAGTCGTTCTGCCACACCGCCGCCTACCCGAAGCCCGTGGACGTCAAGACGCACCACACGCTGCCCGAATTCATCAGCACCCGCGGCGGCGTCTCGCTGCGTCCGGGCGACGGCGTGATCCACTCGTGGCTCAACCGCATGCTGCTGCCCGACACCGTGGGCACCGGCGGCGACTCGCACACGCGTTTCCCGATCGGCATCAGCTTCCCGGCAGGCTCGGGTCTGGTCGCCTTCGCGGCCGCCACCGGCACGATGCCGCTGGACATGCCGGAATCGGTGCTCGTGCGCTTCAAGGGCAAGATGCAGCCGGGCGTCACGCTGCGTGACCTCGTCAACGCCATCCCGCTGTATGCCATCAAGCAAGACATGCTGACGGTCGCCAAGCAAGGCAAGAAGAACATCTTCTCGGGCCGTATCCTCGAAATCGAAGGCCTGCCCGATCTGAAGGTCGAGCAAGCGTTCGAACTGTCGGACGCCTCGGCAGAACGTTCGGCCGCCGGTTGCACGGTGCACCTGAACAAGGAACCGATCATCGAATACCTGAACAGCAACGTTACGCTGCTCAAGTGGATGATCGCCCAGGGCTACCAGGACCCGCGCAGCCTCCAACGCCGTATCACGGCCATGGAACAGTGGCTGGCCGATCCGAAGCTGCTCTCGCCGGATGCCGACGCCGAATACGCTGCCGTCATCGAAATCGATCTGGCCGACATCCATGAGCCGATCGTCGCCTGCCCGAACGACCCGGACGACGTGAAGACGCTGTCCGACGTTGCCGGCGCCACCATCGACGAAGTGTTCATCGGTTCGTGCATGACCAACATCGGTCACTTCCGTGCCGCGTCGAAGCTGCTCGAAGGCAAGCGAGACATTCCGGTCAAGCTGTGGGTTGCCCCGCCGACCAAGATGGACCAGAAGCAACTGACGGAAGAAGGTCACTACGGCGTGTTCGGCACGGCCGGTGCCCGTACGGAAATGCCGGGTTGCTCGCTGTGCATGGGTAACCAGGCACAAGTGCGCGAAGGCGCCACGGTCATGTCGACGTCGACCCGTAACTTCCCGAACCGTCTGGGCAAGAACACGAACGTGTACCTTGGCTCGGCCGAACTGGCAGCGATCTGCTCGCGTCTGGGCAAGATCCCGACCAAGGAAGAGTACATGGCCGACATGGGTGTGCTCGCCAGCAATGGCGACAAGATCTACAAGTACATGAACTTCGACCAGATCGAAGACTTCAAGGAAGTCGCCGACACGGTGCAGATGTAAGTGTGCAGTGGGCTGACGGCGCGAGGTTTGCGCCGTCCACCCGCGAAATGAAAAGCGCCGCGAACGATTCGTTCGCGGCGCTTTTTTACATCCGCCAATGACCCGGCGTCAGTGCCCCTGCCCCACCGGCCCCTGCATCCGCTTGCGCTCTGCGTCGCTCAGGCTGCTCCACAGTTTCGGGTCGACGTTGCCGCCCATGCCCAGAATCTGCACCGGACTCGCGGCGTCGTAGCGATACCCCGAGCCGTAGCGTCCAGCGTCCCCGTTCGCAGCGGAAGGTTTCCCGTCTGCCGCACCATGGCCACCGTCTGCCGACGCGCCGAGCATGCGAATCGTGAAGATCGACGACTGCCCTGCGCGCTGGCCGGCCCGGTCGCGCGACACGGCGTCCTGTGCCGCCGCAGCCGCTTGCGCCGCCGTGGCACTGGCGTTCGTCAGCGCCCCGACGTTCACCGCGGCGATGGTCGGAATACCCACCGACTTGCCTTGCACCTGAATGTTGTCGGCGTTCAACACGTGCAGCGCCGCAATGTTGACGTTACCGGACACGCGAATCCCCGCCTCGCCGGCGTCGATCGTGCCCAGCGGCGCGATCAGATCGATATCGCCCGGCGGCACCTCCGCAATCGGATTGAGTGTGGCGATGCCCGCCCCGGTGTTCGGCGTGCTCGGCGAAAGCGATACCAGGCCCAGATCGTCGTACACGCGACGCTGCGGCGTGTAGACCACGGTCGACTTCGAGCCCCGCCCGGCGTTGATGTCCCCCTGCGCCGACCATGCCAGCACATTGCCGCCGAAGGTCGTGAAGATACGGCTTTGCCCCAGCAGGATACTGTCGCGCGAGTACAGATCGACGTTGCCACGCCCCTGCGTCAGCACACCGGAGCCTTCGCCCGGCACGAACCCGCCGTCCACGCCCACGAGCGTGCGCCCACCAGGCGTAAGGATGCTGATGCCGCCGCCGAAGTCCGTGTGAATACCGGCATCCTGGACTTCGTAATGCGGTACGTCATAGGCCGGGCTGCCGCGCGCGATCCATTGTTCCTTCGTCAGATAGTTCACCCCGGGCAGCGGGCGCACCGTCGACTCGCGGTTAATGTTCTGCAGGTAATACATCGCACTGCTGTACATCGTGAGGCTGCCGTCGTACTTGAGCGGCGTGCCGGACGCGTCCTGCGTCGGGAACAGCGTGGCGATGGCTTCGCGTCCGCGCACGTAGCTTCCCGCGCGCGGACCGGCAGCATCGTTGTACTCGCGTCCCGACGCCCGCAGCTCGGCGAAGTAGACGTCGCGCAGATACACGCGCTGTTGCTCCGGCGGCAGCGCATCGAAGAACTGACGCGCGTCTGACGATGCCGCATCGAAGTGCAGTCCCGCGTTGTTGCGTCCTCCGTAGCGCGTAGTCAGCCAGTTCACCAGGTACAACTGGCTTTGCTGCGCGTATTCGTTGCGCAAATCGCGCTTGGCCGCGCCACCCGCCGTCCCAGCCGCCAGACTGGCGGCGTTGAGTTCTGCCTGCTTGCTCGCCAGGAACGCGTCGGCACCCGCTGCGTCACCCGTGTAGCCGAACTCGTGATTCAACCATCCCTCGAGCGTCAGCGCGCCGCCATAGACGACTACGGCCTTGCCCGGCTGATCTGCGAGCGGCCGCCCGCCATCCGCCAGATTGGCGGTGTCGAGGTAGCGCGCAGCGAACGCCTTGAAGTCGACGCCATCGAGCCCCTTCGGGCCGACGCCCGCCGCGACCGCAATCGCCGCACCGTTGCTCCGGTCGCCCGGTCTGACGTTGACGAGCGCACCGAGGCTGCGCAGCTCCGCCTTGTCGCCCATGAACACGTCGCGCCCGGCCGTCACCTCGAGCGCCCCGGGCCCCGCCACGTAGAACGTGCTGTACCGGATGTCGCGTCCCGCCGAGACCACCGAGACGTCGTCGGCACGGTTGTGAACGATCAGATTGCCCTGCGTGATAACGCCCGTCTGTCTCTCCGGCTTGCCCGGCTTGTTGACCGGATCGAACGGATCCGGCGTCAGCGACCACCCGGCGAAATCGTTGTTGGAGATCAGGTAGGTGCCGAGCGGCGTTCCGGCACCGACGATATCGCGTCCGGCGCGAATCGCCACCGCGCCATTGCCCTCGTACCACGTCGGCAAGCGTCCCGTCTGCGCGCCTGCCACCGTGCCCCGGTAGTTGATGCCCCCGGTCTGCAAGCCAACGATGTCGCCCGTGACCGCGTAGAAGCGCGCGGGTGACACGTAGCCGACGTCGTATCCCGAGACGGTCGCGGGTGTCAGGCTGAACATCGGGAAAGTGGTGGCGCCCGACGGACCGTAGTAGTAGAAGAGATCCGGCGCGAGCGCGTCGCGTCGCACGTTGGTCAGATAGGAACGATTGCCCGGGATGTTGACCGTGCCGCCCGCAAACGCTGGCGACTGCGGCGTCGGCAACGCCGTCGGGTCCGCCGCCGAGCGGCTCATCGGGAAGCCACCGCCGAACATCGACCGGCCGGCGAGCATCTCGAGCGCACCGCCATCGCTCGCAACCTTGAACAACGTGCTGACAGGCTCAGGCGCCATCAGCATCGGTGTGTCGGCTTTCGCTTTCGCGCCAGTGCTGTCGTAACTATCGGTGGCCGACGAGCCGTTCAGGATATTGCCCGCTGCCGCCGTCACACGCAGTGTGGCGGGCAACACGAAGCGCCCGTCGGTCGGGGAATAGTTCGCACCGTCGCGCGCGGCGGATGCGATCGCGGTGAGGGGCGCCACATTGCCGCCCGCGCTGGTGAGATCGATCGCCGTCGACGGCGTCCACAGCGTAAACCAGCTGAAGCCTTCACCGCTGTAATCCACACCGGCCACGCTGAACGGCGTGCCATTGGTGCGCAGCTTGGTGCGCGTGGCATCGCCATACCCGCCGATGACCAGATCCCCACGCGCCTCGACGCGCGCCGTCGAATCGCCGAGCACGAGCGTCGGGCCGCCCGAGGCCGTCCCCGACATGATGCCGAACGGATCACCGGCGCGCGAATCGCGCAGATCCTGACCACCGCCCTTCACGTCTACGCCCCCTAATGCGCCCGCCTCGACACGCGTGGCGCCGCGCAGGTTCGTAAAGGTGCCGTACAACGAGAGACTCGCGTTGCGCCACGCGGTGGCGTCGGTGATCAGGCTGTTGGTCGGCGCCACCCCCCGAATTTCACGCACGGGGTTGAGTCCGCCGCCGATACGGATGTCGAGATCGCCGCCACCGGTCAGCAGAATCTGCGAGCCGTCTGCCGACACACGGCCCGTGCTGCCCACCGCAACATTCACCCCCTGACTGCGGGCAAACACTTTCGTGGCGTCGGAATTGCCCGGGCCCATGCGCGATTCGAGCATGCCGGCGTTGCCGCCGGCCTCGACCACGACATTGCCGCCGCCAAGCGTACCCAGCCCCGTGAAGCCAACCAGATACGGCGTCGTCGCAAACGCGTTGTAGCCTTCCGTCGGTCCCGCGGTGTACGACCCGAAATTGATCCACCAGGCCCCCGGCACGCCGCCATCGGCAATCGCCGAGCCGGAACCCTGACGCCAGATCCAGTTGCCGACGTTCGACATGTCGGCCGCGTCGCGCGGCGTACCGAAACTCGTCGTACGACGGAATCCCGCCCCCTCGGACACGGTATCGCCACGGATATCCCCGCCGGCGCGAACAAACAGATTGCCGCCGTGCTCCGGGTACCACGCGGCGTAAAGGCTCTGCGCTCCGCCATCGACATACTTCTCGAACGTGCCACCCTCGGCGCCGAGCACGTTGGCGCCTTTCACCTTGGAACGGGCCAGGTTGTAGGCGCTCGTCACATCGCGCGCCTGCGTACCGGCCGTATAGACACCGAACGGCGAGTTCATCGTGAAGTTACCCGCCGCGAGCATGTCGAGGTCGCCGGTGCCCGTGCGCAGCACGCTGAACAATGTTTCGCGCACCGGCAAAATGTTGACCTGATATTGCGGCGGGCTACCCGGCGTCACCAGACGGAAGATGTCGTATCCGTCCGTGTTGTACATGTCGATATCGGAATCGACCGTCAGGCCGTACATTTCCGCCTCGAACTCCGTCACGATCTCCCCCGGAATGCTCCCGTACAACTCGGCATCGGCGCCCCAGCGAATCACGCCCAACGACCCCGTGCCCGGAATCCGCAGTCGCTCTTCGCCCATGCCGTAGTGCGTATCCGAGAGCACCAGATGCCCGTTGGCACCATCGGGTCGAAGTGCGCGCGGATCGGCCGCAGCCGTGTCGGCGCCGGCCACGAGCCGCAGCGACCACGATGCCGAGCCCGGCGCGAGCATCGGTGCAAGCGCCAGCACGCTGCCCTGCACACCGTCGGCATCCGCCGGACGCAGATTGACGGACTTCGCACCGCCCGGCAGCTTCACGTCGGTTTCGGCCGGAATGATCGCGCCCTTGCGCAACGCCAGATTGCTCGCGAGCACCAGATTCACCGGCAACACCGCGCCCGCCGGCCAGGTCATCGCGCCAACGGCCGCGGCGGCAGGAAGCACGACGCCCGCGTCGAGTTGCGTGCCGCTGTGCAGCGTGAGCGCCGACGACAGCACCGCGCCCGCCGCATGAATCACGTTGCCGGACGCGTCGCGCACCGCGCCGCCCAGCACCGTGCCTGCGGGCAACGTCAGGTCGCCCGCGAGCGTGACGCGCGCCGGCAGACGCACCCCCGCAGGCAGTGTCGCGCCCTGTACGGGTGCGTCGAAGTTGAGCTTGCGACCGGCCACGAACGAGGTACCGCTTGCAAGCGTGACGAGCCCGCCGACAGGCACGACCGCGTCGTTGCCCCACCCCGCGACGCCGCTCGTGAGCACCCATCCCCGATTGTCGGAACCCGGCGTGAGCTTCGTCGTGTCGAATCCGTCGCTCAGACTGCCGAACACGTTCAGATTGCCGCCCGCGCGGATCGTCAGCGCACCGGCCTCGCCGCTGCCGTACACGCCGGTCTTCTGTGTGTGAGGGTTGAGACTCGCATAGCGATAGCGCGACATGTCGATGTCGCCGTCGAGATGAATGTCGCCGTCCGGCGTCTTGCTGACGATCTCGACACCGGGACGTACGTGGAACGCATCCGTGTAACGACGCAGCCCCGCAAGCCGGGCGAGCAAATCGCCGTTGGCCAGCGCGTTCGTCATGAAGGTCTCGTTCTGGCCGTGCAGCGTATCCAGGTACGCCTGATTGACGATCTGGTACGGACGGCCGTCCACTGCCGTATCCGTGCCGACCGGCGCATTCGGGTCGCGGTGCATGCCGTTGACGGTAATCGCGCGAGCACCGTCGATCACGACATTACCGCCCGCGTCGATGGCGATGTCGTTACCCGTTGCACCGCCCAGGCGGCGAGCGTTGATCTCGACGGTGCCGACATTGAGCGGCGTACCGTTCGTGCCGCCGCGCACATCGAGACGCGCACCGTCGGCGAGCACCACGCGCCCGTCATTACCGTTGATCTCGATAACGGCGCGATTCGCCGCTTCGATGATTTGCCCATAGCTGTCACGGCGCGCCACCTTGCCGTGCGCGTCGAGCACGGCGTTGCCGCCCACGCCAACGCCATCACGCGCCGACAGCCGGATCGTGCCCGCCTGATCGCCGCTGGCGTCCACCCGGCCCAGCACGTCGAGACGTCCGCCGTCGACCGACAGCGTGATCTCACGCGCCTTGAGTTCGTCGCCGATGACGAGATCGCCACGCTTGATCTGGAAACTGCGGCTGCCAAAGACACCGCCCTCGTTCAGGCGTGCATTGAGTGCCGCGAAGTCGTCGACGCTTTGCGCCCGCACGTCCATGCCACCCGCCGCAAACGGTACCCACGTGCCGCCGGCGTCGTACTTCCCGCTGGCACCGCCCAGCAGCTTGCCCAGCAACGACACGTTGCCGCCCGACGCCCCCAGTGCCGTCACCGTCAGCTTGCCCGCACGATTCTCCATCGCCGACAGATCGATGCGCGATCCGCCGGCCTGACGCACATTGCCGTCCGTACTGGAGACGATCACGTCGCCGCCCCAGCTGTACTTGCTCACATCGAAGAAGTCGAGCTTGCGTCCGGCCAGATCCAGTTGCGCGTTGTCACCGAGTACCACGTCGCCCTGTGCGGCCACGCTGAGTCGTCCGCTCGGCAGCAACACGTTCGTGTCGACGCTCGCCATACCGCCCGCTTTCAGACTGACCTCTGCGCCGAGACTGCCGACGAGGTCGGCGTTGCTCAACACCGGTTTGGCGCCGGCACTCGTCACCGAGAGATTGTTGCCTGCCGCGTACCGGATCGTCGAACCTGCGGCCCCCGTAAGCAACGGCGTATTGATGACGATATCGCCGCCGCTGTAGTCGTAGTCCTGCTTCTGCGCGTTCCAGCCGTCCTGCGACCGGTAGACGGACAAGCCGCCCTTGTAGTTGGCGCTCATGCGCTCGCTGGCGTTCAGTCGCACGGTAGAGAAACCAAGCGCCAGGCGATTCATGTCGTGATTGGAGTCGACCTGCGTGGCGGGCCCGAAGCCGAGCAGGATCTCCTTGGCATCGACGACAAACTGTCCGCTACCCGTGCCAGCGCCACCGGCGGTCACCGCGCCTGCCGGATACATCGAACCGCTCCACACGAGGCGATCGGTACGAATACGTGCCAGCGCATCGCTCGCGCCGTAGCCGAAGATCGCCGGTGTGCCGAGCACGAGCGTGTCGATCCGCGACTTGCCGGTCGCGGCATCGATGGTCGAGAGTTCCACCGAATCGAAGAAGTTGATCGAATCGCGGGCGACCAAAGACAAACTCTCGAGCGCCGGCGCGCCATAGGTCGTGTCGCCGTTCAGCAAGCGGCTGAGTACCGATTGATTCAGTGCCAGCCCGTCGGCGAGGCGTCCTGCTGCGGCCAGTCCATCGAGCGAGGCCTGATTGCCCACATTCACACGGCCCACGGACAGCGACAACTGACGCGTGCCATAGCGCACGGTGTCGGTGATCGTGAATCGCTTGTCTGTCGACACCGCAATGCTGCCTTCGGAGAGCAGCAGCGTTTCGCCCGTGCAGGCGGCACCGGGCGCGCACACTCCGAGGTCAATGGCCCCGGCGCCATCCGTCGCGCTACCGATGTCGGGCGCCATCAGCGTCAATCGGCCGTTTGAGACGGCCAGGACACTTCTCGCCCCCGGCACGAAGACATACCCGAGGGTGGAGTCCCACATCGACTTGCCGTAGCCAAGCGTATTGATACCGCTGCCTTGCTCGATGCGAATCCCGCCCGCCGGCGATGCTGTCGAGATGAACACGTCGCTCGCACGGAGCATGGCACCGCCGCGCAGCACCACTTCCGTGAGCCGGCTGCGCAGGCCGGCCTTCAGTCCGTCGACCAGCGAGCCCGATGTACTGCCGGTGACCTCGGGCAGGCCGCCGATCCCGACGCGGGCGGCACCAATGGCGTTCAGATCCGTGGCGTACAGCGACACGAGATCGCGCTGGCCTGCCGTCGGCGTAGCTTGGGGCCCGATAATCTCCAGACGATTGCCGGACGCCGACACCAGCAGACTGCTGCCGTAACCGCCCGGCGCGGCATTCCCGGCAAGCGATCCTTCGAAGCGAAACGCCGGGGCGTTGCCAATCTTCCCCGTCTGCTGGTCCGATATGAAATTCAGATCGAGACGCTTTGCATCCGCTTCGATGAGCCTGCGCGACACGCCATCGCGCGTTGCGCTGGCGCGGGCGAAGTCCGCATAGCGCATTTCGTTGTATTGCGAATAGGTGCGCAAGACGTCTGCGGGCGTCAGCACCGCCTGCGTCGGAACGGCATTGCGGATACCGGTGTTGCTCACACTCAGGGTCACCGAGGTGTTGAGCGAACCATTGCGCATCGCGACCGGGCCAAGCGACGCATCCACACCGGCTTGCGTTTGCAATTCGACACGGAACGCGCCGGGCATCAGGGCGAATGTCGACGGCAGCAACGTGTAGGTGCCCGGCGGCAATCCGGGCACGCCCGCGCCGACGGTGATCTGCTGGCCCGCGAGCGGGGCGCCCGCGCCATTCTCGCCAAGCACCGGCGCGTACGCCGGCTGCGCGCCGGGCACGATCGCATAGACGGGATTGGTCGACAGGCTCGGCAAGCGGAAGCTCGCCTTGTTACCCGTCTGCACCACCTGCATGAGCGGCGACAGACGTGCATCGACCGACCCGCCGCGCCCCACCAGGAAAGCCGCACCGCGAATCTCGCCGCCGCCCGACAGGTCGATGATCGCGCCCTTGTCCACGCCGACCGAATGACTGTTCACCACCACCGACGGACCACCGCCGGCCCAGGACGTCGGCGCGTCATTCCCCCCGTACATGTAGCTCAGACCGTCAAGCGATCCGCCGTAAGGCATCGCGAGCCCGTTGGCACTGACCGACGTTACGCTGCCGGGCAGCAGATGCAGCACGCCGACGAGTTCGGAATCCAGCACACCGCCGATCGTGATGGTGCCCATCGGGGCACGCAGTACCCCACCTTGCATGATCGTCGGCGCAACGAGCGTGAGGCTGCCGAACAACGAGTACGGCTGCGCGGGCAACGCATCACCCACGCGTTCGATGCTCAGCTTCCGTTTCGGATCGAGTTGGGTGTAGCCGCTCGCTGCCTGGTATTGCCCCACCACGAACTTGCCGCTCGCGTTCGCCGCCGGATAAATCTGCGCCGCGGCCAGCGTCAGATCGCCGGGCACGTAAAGCTCCTGGCGGCCGAGCAGACGCATGTCGCCCGTGCTGCGAAGCGCCACGTCACCGAACGCCCGTCGCTCCACGCGGACCGGCGCGCCGCTGTTCGTCTCGATGGTGCCCGCCGTACCGAATTGCACAACGCCCGTCAGGTCGAGCAACGCGGCATCGATCTCGAAGCGCGCGTCTTGCGCGATCTGCGGGAAACCGAGTTGCCCCTGGCCCCGGCCCGAGTTCTTCGAGCCATTCACCGGGTTCGGCAGCAGGAAGTTGTCGTCCTGACCGCCGCCGGCGGGGAGCAGTTGCACCTGCGGCGCCGAGAGCTTCACATGTGTCGTTACCGGTGCGCCCGTCGCAAGACCCAGCGAACTCGCCGCCACTCGCAGGCTCTGGCCCATCGACAGGCTCACGTCGCCCTCGAAGTCGAGCATGCCGTTAGCCGTCAGCCCGAGGTTGTCGAAGCCGCCCGCCTTGATGCGATCGACACCGATGCGCGCATTGCCCAGCACGAGCCCGCCATTGGCGGGGTCCCCCATCTGCCCCGGCAGCAAATCGCCGGACAACTGGCTCGCGCCTTGCATCTGCGCCACGATCAGCTCGCGCGCCACGCGCACCGCATCGTCGACGTTGGCGCCCTTGAGCGTCGAGCGATCGACCCGCCCGTAGATCGGCGTATCCATCACCACATTGAGCGTGCCGCCCGCCGCACCCGCGCCACCGGCTTCGGCCTTCATGTCGCCGTCGAGATAAAGACCGCGTCCGGAGGCGAGCGAAATCACACCGCCGTTGCTCGCGACATGCGTGCGCCCCTGCCCCGCCACATCGATGTCGCCCGACGTGCCCGACGCATCGAGCTTCGCGCCCGGACGCACCACGACAAACGCGTCGGCACCCACCGTCTTCGCCGCCTCCGGCACATACTTCGCACCGATCTGAATCGTGCCGCCGCCCGCGATCTTGCCGGTCAGCAAGCCCGAGGCCGACGCCGCCACGAACGGCCGCGCCGACACGTCGAGCATGGCCTGCTCGCCGATCCACATCGAGGTCGGTGTGAGGCGCCCTTCCGGCACATCGCCGTCCTCGGTCGTGAAGCCCCCCGGCAGCACGCTGATCGTGCCGGACGCTGCATGCAAACCACCCAGCAGCGTCATCTGACGGTTACCGGTAAGCGTGATGCTGCGCCCCGCATCTACCGTGATGTCCGAACCGTTCCCGAGACGAAGATCGCCGCGCTTGAATGGCGCGCCCGCCGTCAGCGAGATATCGGCGCCGCCACGTTGCGACACGGTGCCCTTGACAGGGTCGCTCTGCCATGTCGGCGGCAACCAGACCGACATGAGTCGCGCCGGGTCGGTGCCACTCACCGCCGTGCGGGCCGCCTGCAGGTCGACGTAGAGGACCGGCATCGTGACTTCGAGCCGGGCGTTGTCGGCAACGACCGCACCCAGTTGCCCCGTGACGTCGTACCGCGAAAAGCCTGTGGAGAAGAGATCGGTTCGCAGGGATGTCGGCGACGCGACACGGACTGCGTCGGCCAGCGTGAGCCCCGCAGGAATCGTCGCCCCTGTCTGCAGACGCACGTCGGCCGGCAGCGCCTGCCCGGCCTTCGCCACGATGTCGTAGGCCACGATCGGCAAACCGTTGGGGAACACGTTGGCGGGCACGATGTAGCCACTGGCGATCAGCCCGTCCGCGCGCACGATCTTTCGATCGATCGGTACGACATCGCCCGACCGGAATGCGTTGCCCGACTGGTCATACACCGTGTAGGTCGTGCCGTTCGCGCCTGCGGGCACGGTCCACGGCGACGACAGCGCGCCCGGTGTCGCCGTGGTGAAGAGCGGTTGCGTCTTCAGTACATCGCCGCCGCGCACGGTCGAGACGGTCTGCACAAAGTCGACCGACATGACGGTCCCGGCTTTGATGGTGTAGTCCTGCAACAGCGTGAGCGCAACCGGCGACGATTCGCCGGTCTGAAGCCAACCGTCCTTGTTCAGCCCGGGCGCGCCGATGATGATGCCGTTGCCCGTGTCGAGCTTGAGCGTACCGCCGCCGTTCACGCCGAACGCGCGCAGTTCGCCGTCGACCTGCAAGGCACCGGTGCGCCTGCCCGACGTGTCGTACTGGCTCGCGAGCAACGACACACTGCCCCCCTTGCCGCCGCGCACCGTACCGTTCGAGAGCATTCCCGCGCCCGACGAGGCATCGATGACGCTGCCCTTCGACAGCAGGATGTCGCCCGTGCTGGAGAGCATGACCGTGCCGCCGTCGGCATACGGCATGCCGTGAATGCCCGGTTCGCCGTCGTCGGCGCGATACCACAGGCCGCGCACATCGAGCGCCGCACCGTTGGCCACCTTCACGTACTGGTCACCGGCAACACGCGCGGTATCGACGATCGGGAGGTCCTGCCATGGATTGCCGCCCTGGCTCTCGTTCACGCGGCGCAGGATGTTGCCCGCGGTAATCGCACCGCCGCGTGCCGTGACATTGGCCGCGATATTGACGCGCGTGGCGTGCAGGCCGATCTCCCCACCGTCGGCCACGCGCAGATCGCGCGTGACATTCACGTCTTCGGTGGCGAACAGCTTCGCACCGCCGAAGTTCTGACGATTGAGCCAACCGGCGTCGAGCGAGATCTTTCCGGCGCGCGCAGCATCGAGCGGTGTGCCGAGCGCAATCGACGCCGCCAGCGCCTGCACGTCGCCGATGTCGATGGCACGCACCATCGCCCCCGGACTGTCGCGCAGCGCGAGCGTGGTGTCGTCGTAGTACGGCGTGAGCTTGCCGACGATCAACTGCCCGCCACGCGGGGCGGCGAGTTGGGATTGCAGGTAGCCGTCGTACAGCCCCCGGTCGGCCGCCTGACTCTGACGCGGGCCTTGATAGACCGTGGTGTCCACATCCCCCTCGAGCACGGCAGACTGCCCCGAGATGATGAGTCGCCCGGCGTCGCGCCCCACGGTGTAGCCGTTCTCCAGCCGTTGACCCGGCGCGATGAACAGCGAGGCGTAGGTCTCGGTAGTGTTCTTGCCCCAGCGCGCGTGCGCGACTTCGAAGCCGCGATACACGCCGAGATAGCGCAAGTCGCCCGGCGCGTTGTCGGCACGATAGAGCGAGCCGTCGTTTGCGCGCAGCCAGCTCTGCCGGATCATGCCTGTCTGCACGTCTAGCGTGCCGCCCGCTAGGTTGATGAGCGAACCGGCACGCGTGACGACCTCCGCCCCGCCCAACTGGACCGTGCCGCCCTGTGCGGCCCATTCGCCGATGCCGTGCTTCGCCGTGTTCAGATAGCCGCTCACTTCCAGCAAGCCGCCCGACGTGTACCAACGATCGGTGGAGAAGCCCTGCGTGCCTGCCGGCACGCGCACCAGATAGCGACGATCGATGTACAGCGTCTGGTTGTTGAGCAACGCCGAGTCGCGGTTGACCGGCGCGTCGCGTTGTTCGTTGCCCTGCACGCTGATCTCGAGATTGTTCGATGCCATCGAGACCTGCACGCCGACGGCGCCCGACACGTCGAGCTTCGCACGCGCCATCGCCAGCATGCGACGCGTGGCCGCCACATTGATCTGCCCGCCCGTGGCGAGCGTGAGCGTGTCGCTGTCGAGCAGGACATCGCCGGACGAGACGAGCTGCACCAGCGATTGATCGCGACGGTTGTACAAGCCCGACTCGGCGACCTTCGCCGCGTCGGCCATCAACGTCGCGCGCTGAACGTCGAGTGCGGTATCGCCCGACGTGTCGAGCACGATCGCATTGACCGCCCCGGGTGCGACATGCACCAGCGCATTGGCATCGCCGGTAGCCGTCAGGTGAATCGTGCCGCGCGTGTTGACCGATGTGGTCGAGACCAGCACACCGCTTTGCTCGACGTTGCGAGCCGTCAATGTGATGTCGCCCAATTCCGCCTGAATCAGACCGCTGTTGCTCACGCGCCCGGCCGTCGAACCGGCGAGCAGCATGGCTTCGACCTCGTTGCCACGCGTACTGGAATTCGGATTGCCGTCGGTGCCCATGCCGCGACGGATCACGAAGGCATCGCCCCCGGCGATCACCGTCTGGCCCGAGGGCGTGACGATGGTGCCCCGGTTATGCGCCTCGCGGCCGAGCAGCAGCACATAGCCGCCGCCCTCGGTGACAGACTTCGGACGCTGCGTGTTGATGCGCGCGCCCGCATCGACCACCACACTGCCGGTCGCGCCCGTGTGGCTGAACCCCGAGCCGGTGACGTTCAGATCGTTGGCGAAGGTCGGCACCGTGCCCCCCGCGAGCGCTGTGCCGTAGATGCCCTGATTGAATTGATCGTTCGTCATGCCAACGGCGGCGGCCACGAGATTGCGCGTGTCGACCTGTGCCGTCCCCGTGAACTGGATGCCGTTGCGGTTGACGATCATCACCGTCCCGTCGGCCTTGATCTGCCCCTGGATCTGGCTCGGTCGCGCCTGCGGATCGTTGACCCGGTTGAGCACCGCCCAGCCCGGCTGCTGCGCGAATTCCACGCTCGTGCGGCGTCCGACGTTGAAGGTCTCCCAGTTCAGGATCGCCTTCTCACCGGTCTGCTCGATGGCGACCCGCGTGTTGCCTGCCGCGTCGCGCGTCTGCGCAATGTCCTTCTTCGCGTTGATCCAGCCTGCCGTGAGGCTGTTGGTGTCGACCTTCAGACCGCCTTCGGCGAGGCCGTCCGGAATCGTTTCGCCGGACGCGGCCGCGACCTGACGTGCGGCATTCTGGGCTGCCTGCATCGCAGCGATGCCTTGCGCGGCCGTGGCCAGATTCGCGACGGAGTTCTGCAGCGCCTGCGCCGCGCGTTGCTGTTGTTCGGACGGGTTTTGCAGCGACGTGACGGGCATGCCGTTCGGCAAGCGTCCGGTTTGCGCTGCCGTGGACTGGGCCGCGCCACGCGCCGCGAACCACGCGCTGCTGAACGCTTGCTGGGCATGGGCATGACTCCAGAGGCCGCCTGTGGCGAGCACCAGCGCCACTGCGCGCGTCATTGGCGAAATGCGCAAACGCTGAGCGCTTGCCGCCGAAAGTCGTGACTGAACCGTCTTGCCCGTATGTCCGCGTGTGACCATCTGGAACTCTCGCCTCATTCTGCGCCGATGCCGTCTTGCGGCGTCCACCCCCCGGGGTGATTCGGCTATTCCCGTAGATTCGTGCGTACTACGACCCAATTCGGTGTCGCAGAAACGTCGTGACGAGCTAAGACGAACCCGGAGGAGCGAGTCCGCAAATTTTTTAGCAGACACACATGGCAAGACGATTTCGGGGATGACGATGCGCGCCGCCGCTCGGCGCTCGGATGCCGCGCGACGCAGGCGAAATCTGCGTGGATTGCGCTGCAGATCCGTCAGGTAATCAGCTAAGGAGCAGCAAACCGCCCGGCAGATGGCGGGCCTGGAGGTCGAAGCTGTATTGCAGCTGCGAGATGGCGCGATCTAGCGACGCAATGTAGAAGCTGCCGCTGACCGGCTGGTTGCGCACCTGATCGTTCATCAGCACGATGCGCCCGGGACGATAGCGATTGATCTCGTCGAGCACGACGGCCAGACGCGTCTGGCGGAACACCAGTTCGCCGTTGCGCCATGCCGACACGTTGGTCGCATCGACCATCGTCACACCGGCCAGTTGGCGACGGTCGTACACGGTCTGCTGGCCGCCGCGCAGCACGCGATGCCCCGTCGGGTGATCGACTCGCACCGAGCCCGCCACGCAGGTGACGCAGACACGCCCGTCGAGATGGCGCACTTCGAAGCGGCCCGACGTCGAGGCGCTCGTGCCGCCGGCAGCCGCCACCACAAACGCTGTCGCAGCACCATTCCCCGCGCCGGCGGGCAAATCCACGGCGGCCTCGCCGCTCAGCAGCTCGATGCCGGACGCGTTGTCGGTGCGAATGCGGGTTTGCGTGTTGAGCGTGACGTCGACACGTCCGGCGAGCGTGATCGCGCGCTGCTCGCCGGTGGCCGTGGTGTAGTCCGCGCCCCATTCACCGGGCGATGGCCAGAGCCCGGCGGGCGGCCGGACGATGGCAGCCACGGCCAGCGCCGCCCCGCCTGCAACCATCGTGCCGAGAAAGGCGCGGCGGCCGGCCGTGCGCACACGTGCGGGCGGACGACGAACCAGCGTCTGACCGAGGGCCGCCGCCGCCGGGGTGTAGCTGTCCCATTGCGCACGCGCCGCGTGGAAAGCCGCCTTGTGGGCAGGGCTGGCGTCTAGCCAGTGTTTGAATCGCTCGGCATCCCATTGCCTGACCGTATCGGACTTGAGCAGGCGCAACCAGACCCAGGCTTGCCGATGCAGCTCGTCGGGGGTGTTGGCGTGGTCGTCAGGAATGGAAGTCATGTCAGTCTTGTTATTTGGCCATGCACGGCGGCAAAGCGCGCAGGCACGGCGGCCCGCGCAGTCGCATCCGTGGCCGGGTTCCGGCAAGGGAACCGAGTCTCGCCAATGCCGCCGGTTAACAGACGGTTGGCAGCAACGAAAACCGCAAAGTTTTCGCAAATTGAATTCTTACGGCGCATTACTCGCATGACGCGTCGCGCCCCATCTTGCGCGCCAGATAGTCGTGCGCGTGCTTGAGCTCGTATTCCACCGTGCGTTTCGAACATCCGAGCCGCTGTGCGACTTCCGACTGGACGAGGTTCTCGAAGTGAACGAGCACAAAGACTTCGCGCCGCCGTTCCGGCATGCGCTCCAGCCACTGCATCATCGTCTGCATCTCGATGCGCGCTTGCGCCGTTTGCGCCGGGCCCGGGGCCGGATCGGCCATTTCGATGAGCGTGTCGATTTCGTCGAGCGGCAGCGCCCGGCTGTTGCGCCGCAAGGCGTCGACCGCAATGTTCAGCGCCATGCGCACCAGATAGCTGCCGGGGCTGCGCACGGACGCCGACGAGGCTTCGAGGGCGTCATGTTCGCCATGCGCCGCTTCCGCCTCGTCGGCGGATGTCGACGGCGTCGGCTCGGCGTTCACGCGCAGCCAGGTGTCGTGCAGGGCGTCGCTCGCCAGATCGCTGCTGCCGAGCAGATGGGTCACGCGACGCTTGAGCGCACCGTAGTGACGAATCAGATACTCGGACAGGGCCGGTTGCGAGTCGTGCGCCATGTTCAGTGGTCCCGACGCTCGGTGGTGCAAGGCGTCGCCGTCACACCACGAGTGCCCTGGCGCACGTTCGGCGCGATCAGCAAGGTGAACGGTTGACGAAGGTCGGCAGGCGGCGCGATGTCCAGCGTCACCTGCTGCAAGGCGGCAACAATGGCGCGATCGCGTCTTGTGTCGCCCGTGCTGCTGAGGAGCTCGACGTTATCGAGGCCGCCGTGCGGCGCCACGCGAAAACGCAGCAAGGCGCGATACACGCCGGGCGCGCTGTCCGGGCGGGCACACAAGGCGGCCATCACGCTCGCCTGGACGAATGCCGGATACCCGGCGAGGCTTCCAAGGCCGCTGCGCTCACCCGCGCCGGAAACGCCCCCCTCTGCCGCACGCAGCACAAACGCAGGACCGGTGTCGCTGGCGATGCGTTGCGCAACGAGCCCGGTGTTTTCCAGCAGTTGTGTGAGCGCGGTTTGCGCGGAGAGGATGCCGTGAACGGGCGACGATTCGAGCCCCGCCACGAGTTCACTGCGGTACAGCGTCGGGAGACGAGTCACGCGGGCAAACTCTCGCAAGGCATCGGACAGCGGTTGCGCGGGAATGTCGAATGACAGGATAGCGTCATCGCCGCGAAGCGCCGGCTGCGCGGCGGCATGGGTGCCACCGCAGAAGACGAAGCCGGCGAGCGCGAACGCGCGCAGCGGCGCGAAGCTGCCTGTCATGTCGTCGAGAGTGGCGTTGGCTGGGAAGGCTGAATCTGCGTTGTCGCGCGTCGCCCTCGGGTGAAAACGGAACGTAAGTCGGCTTGAAAGTTACCGTTCGTTCGTGACAGACGCGTGACAGATCGCAGTGCTTCGGTCTCCTTAGCGCATCGCGGCGGCAGGTTCGCCCAGCAGCGCATCGAGATCGATGGCGACGGCCATGGCCTTGTAGCCGACATCTCCCGGGTGGAGGTGATCGCCGGAATCCATTTCCCGCTTCAGCTGCGACGGGTGATCCGGATCGCGCAGCACGGCATCGAAGTCCACGACGGCGTCGAACTCCCCGCTCTCGCGAATCCAGCGGTTCACTTCCCGACGCACCACGTCTTTTTCGGGCGAGTAGTGTCCCTCGAGCGGCGTGCCTTGCAGCCCGTGTTCGGTCGGCGCAATCGTGCCGGCGACGATGCGGACATTGTGCGCATGAGCCATCGCGATGAGCTGACGGAATCCCTGGATCAGCGTGTCGGCGCGCATCGCGGGTTCGTCGGGCGAAAACGGGCCACCGGGCCAGCCGATGTCGTTGGTGCCGAGCAGCACGATCATCGCGCGGATGCCGGGTTGCGAGAACACGTCGCGCCCTACCCGTTCGAGACCTGCACGGCCCATGCCGTCACTCAGCAAGCGCCCCCCGGAATTGCCGGCGTTGAGCACGGCGATGTTGCGACTCACGAGGCGTTCGGCCAAGGCGTCCGGCCAGCGTGTGTTCGCACCCGGGGTGGAGCCATTGCCGTCGGTCAGCGAGTCGCCGAACGCGACGACGGTGCGAGGCGCCTGCGCGGTCTCCACCATGACCCCGCTGACGTAGACGCGGGTACTCCATTGCGTTGCCACCGCCGGCAACTGTCGAGCGGCCGTCAGGTCGCCGTCGGCAACGTAGGCAATCTGGCGGGCATCGAAGTGAAAACCGGCCGGCTGACTGGGACGCGGCAAATAGAGCGACACGGCGACCTCCGACAGTGCAGGCAGCGCAAGCGGCACAGGGTCGCTGACGAGGCGCGCGCCGGGCGCCAGCGTGACTTCCGTCTTCCCGGCGAATCGCAAGGGCCTGACAGTGTCTGCGTCGACGGCCGAGCCTTCGGCGTGCCGTGCGATGGTGGCGGCGCCAACATGCAACGGCGAGGTCCCGCCTTCGTTGCTGATGACGACCCGGACTTGCTCGCCGCCCAGGCTCAGACGCGCCACTTGTCGCACGGTCTGTCGATTGAACTGGAACGGCAGGCCCGCAGGCAACACGAAGTCTCCGCTCCAGATGGGCTGCGTGCTCGCCATCCAGCTCGGACTCCAATAAACCGGCGACGTCGGCGCGGCGCTCGCAAGTGCAGCGGCGCCCGCCATCGTCAATGCCGCCACGCCCTGGCGAATGGTCGAAAGGGATTGGGTCGATGCCATGTCTGACTCCTTCAAAAAGTGTGTTGAGGGATTCAGTCTCCTTCTTTCCAATTTCCTTTAACAGATGGCAAAATTGCATTCACATCATTCTGAATTCGAATACTCAAATGGATACCTTGCGTGCCATCGAAGCCTTTTCGCACAGCGTTGAATTGGGAAGTCTGTCGGCAGCGGCACGCGCGCTGGGCACCACCCAGCCCACGGTCAGCAAACTGGTGATGCAGTTGGAACAGGCACTGGGGGTGCGCCTGCTACGTCGCAACGCGGCAGGATTGAGTCCGACCGAAGAGGGTCAACGCTTCTTCGAGCGCGCCCGACGCATGCTGGAGGACTATGAAGAGGCGGTGGCCGACGTGCGCGAGGGAACCCAGCAGCCGCGCGGCCTGTTGAGGGTCAGCGCGCCGGTGACGTTGGGGCAGCGGCATCTGAACGCCATGACGATGGCGTTTCTCGATCGGTACCCGGACATCGAACTCGACTTGCTGCTCGACGATCGCTTCGTCGATCCGCTGGAAGCGCGCATCGACGTGTCACTTCGCCTGGGCGGTGTACTGCCCCAGAATCTGGTGGCGCGTCACCTGGGCACCTGGCCACGCGTGCTCGTGGCATCGCCGGCCTACCTCGCGGCGCGGGGCACGCCGGACACTCCCGAGCAATTGCTGGAACACAATTACGTGCGCTATGCGTCCGGCGACGATGGCCTGTTGCTCGACGGACCGGACGGCCTGATCACTGTCCCCGTGAAAAGCCGCTACCGCGTGAACAACGCTGTGGCCATGTTCGACAGTGTGGTCGGCGGTGCAGGGATGTCACTGCAGCCTACGTGGATGGTCGCCGACGCGCTGACGCGCGGCGAACTGGTACGCGTGCTGCCGGCGTATACCGGCCCCGAACAACAAGCGCATCTGCTGTACGCACCACGCCGCCACCAGCCGCTGCGGGTGCGTGTGCTGATCGACTTTCTCAGCGAGCAGATGGCGCAGTTGCCGGGGCAGGCTACGTCGGCCTAGCAGGTCACGCCCCCGCCAACTCGAGTACGAGCGCACGATAGATATCGCGCGCGCCTTCCAGTTGATCGAGCGCGATCGACTCGTCGATGGTGTGCGCGTCTTCCTCGTTCCCCGGTCCCAGACCGATGGTCGGAATTCCGCGGCGCCCCGCCGATTCCGATCCGTTGGTGCAAAAGCGCCACGTCCCCAGACTCGCCACACGGCCCGCCGATTGCACGGCGCGCCCCGCCGCAGACACCAGCGCGTGATCGTCTGCAATCTGCCACGCGGGCAGCCATCGGAAAGGCCGTGCGCAGCAACCGGTGAAGGTCCGCACCTTGTCGCCGGTCACACTCAGCGTGAAGCGTTCCAGACCCGCAGCACGCAATCGCACCTCGATCTCCGAGAGCACATCCTGCGACGTCTCCCCCGGGAGCGTGCGCCGGTCGAAGCGGATCGTCGTTGCCGTCGGAATCATCGAAATCGACGGATACGGTGTCGAGACGATGTCCGTCGGCACCAGCAGCGCGTCGCCCAACGAGGCGTGCGTCGGCAACCGGAGATCCTGCAAGGCGATCAGCGCCTGCGCCGCAGCGTGCAGCGGGTTCACGCCGCACTCGGGCGACGCCGCGTGCGCAGGCGTGCCCTCGAACGTCAGCAGAATCTCCATCCGGCCCTTCTGCCCCGACTTGATCTGAAGCTTCGACGGCTCGCAAATCACCACCGCTGCGGGCGAGCACCGGTCCAGCACCGGCGCCAGCGCGAAGCCTTCGATGACCTCCTCCATCACGCTGGCCGAGACCGCGACGCGCTGCGTCAGACGCCCCGTCGCCGCCGCCTGCGCCACGCCACACATGGCCGCCGCGATGCCGCCCTTCATGTCGGTGCTGCCGCGCCCGTAGAGCCGCCCGTCGCGAATCTCGCCGCCGAACGGCTCGACCGACCACTCCCCGACCACGGGCACGACATCCATGTGGCCGTCGAACAGTACGGCCACATCCGTATCCGCCGGTCCGATGAGCCCCAGCACCGAACCGTTCTCGTCGCGATGAATCTCGTTGAAGCCGAGATCGCGCATGCGCTGTTCGACCAGCGCCGCCATGCTCCCCTCTTCGCCCGAGAGGCTCGGCGTGCGCACCATTTCCTGCGTCAGGGCAATGACATCGATCGTCATGTCGTCATGTCTCCCGAGGCTTAGCGATTGACCAGCCGCGCCGGGACACGCAGTACCAGGATGGCGCCGATGAACGCGAAGCTCGCGAGGAAGTACATGCCCCAGTCGGTCGAGCCGGTCGTGTCCTTGATCCAGCCGATCGCGTAAGGGCTGACGAACGCCGCCAGTCCGGCGAAGGCGTTGATACCGGCGATACCGGCGGCCGCACTGCGTCCTTCGAGGAAGGCCGTCGGCAGGCTCCAGAACAGCGGCGAGCACACCATGCATCCGGCAGCGGCCACCGAGAGCATGGCAACGGCCACCGGCGGGTTATGACCAAACAGTGTCGAGAGGATGAGGCCGACGCCACCCACGATGAACGGAATCACCATGTGCCAACGGCGCTCGCGGGTCTTGTCCGAATGACGGCACACCAGCACCATCGACACGACCGCACATGCATTGGGGATCGCCGTGAGCAAGCCGATTTGCAGCAGCGACGTCACACCGGTGGACTTGATCACCGACGGAATCCAGAACGCCAGGCCCGACAGGCTCGACACCGTGCAGTAGCAGATCAGCGCCATGTGCAGCACACGGCGGTCCTGCAGCAATTTCCAGAGCGACACGTGCTCGACCTTCTCGCGCGTTTCCGCCGCCACGTTGTGGGCGAGGCGCGCCTTTTCGGCGTCGTTGAGCCAACGGGCATCGGTGATACGGTCGTCGAGATACGCCAGCACCGCGACACCCAGCACCAGCGACGGCACGGCTTCGATGATGAACATCCATTGCCAGCCGGCAAAGCCATGCCCCATGTGGAACGTCTGCATGATCCAGCCGGAGAGCGGTCCCCCGAGAATCCCCGCGAACGGCACGGCCGTCATGAAGATGGCGACGATCTGTCCGCGACGTGCCGACGGGAACCAGTACGTCAGGTACAGGATGATGCCCGGGTAGAAGCCCGCCTCTGCGGCGCCCAGCAGGAAACGCAGCACATAGAACTGGGTCGGCGTCTGCGCGAAAGCCATGGCCGCGGAGATGAACCCCCACAGGACCATGATGCGCGCCAGCGTCTTCTTGGCGCCGATGCGGTGCATCAGCACGTTGCTGGGCACTTCGAACAGGAAGTAGCCAATGAAGAAGATGCCGGCGCCAAGGCCATACACGGTCTCGGAAAAGCCGAGGTCGTCGAGCATCTGCAGCTTGGCGAAACCGACGTTCACGCGGTCGAGGAACGCGGCCACGTAGCACAGCATCAGGAACGGCACGAGCCGCCACGCCACGCGCCGGTAAAGTTCATTGTCGGCGGCGGCAGCGAGCGCGCCAGGGTCGGCATGCATGGGATGGCCAGGCGGGTTGCCCGCAAGGGATGCAGGGGACGGTGCGTTTTTCATCATAGGCTCCAGCGCGAATATATATCGTGACGAACTGTTGGCCAGGCGTGATGCGCACGAAGACTTCGGCATAAGCTTCGGGCAACACGTTCCCCTGCGGGCCTCGCGGCCTGCATGCCTGTTATGGGGTTGGGAAAAACCGGGAGGCGTCGCGTTGCCTGCCGCGTGCCTCCGTCAGACGCCTGCGCGTCTCACACGTTGTGGCGAACCGGCATCAAGCCTCCGGTGCCACCGCGCCGCGCCGTTCGACGATCATGCGATACGCCTCCGGACGACGGTGCTTTGCAAAATTGAAAGTGGTGCTCTTGTACGAGTGGCACAGATCGAGGTCGCAACGCGCGATGGCGAGTTCGTCGCCCTTGGTCGAGCACGCGGCCACGACTTCGCCCGACGGCGCGATGATGCAGCTGCCGCCGATCATCTCGCAGCCCTCTTCCTTGCCCGCCTTGGCCACGCCGACGACCCACGTGCCGTTCTGATAGGCACCCGCCTGCATCACCAGCTGGTTGTGGAACATCGACAGATCGTCGTGCTCCGGTGCGGGCGGGTTGTGGACCGGCGTGTTGTAGCCGAGCAGGATCATTTCGACGCCCTGCAGGCCCATCACGCGGTAGGTCTCCGACCAGCGGCGATCGTTGCACAGCGCCATGCCCATCACGCCGCCGAAGCCACGCCACACGTCGAACGAATCGCCCGGCTCGAAGTAGTACTTCTCCAGATGCTGGAACGCGCGCCACGGCTCGTTCTCGGCGTGACCCGGCAAGTGCACCTTGCGGTACTTGCCGATGATGTTGCCGTCGGCGCCCACCAGAATCGACGTGTTGAAGCGGTGCGGCCGGCCCGCGTCGTCGAGCGCGATTTCCGCATACCCGAGGTAGAAACCGATGCCCAGACGTTTGGCCGTGTCGAACAGCACCTGCGTTTGCGGTCCGGGCATTTCGCGCTCGTAGAAGGCGTCGATTTCCACCGGGTCTTCCATGTACCAGCGCGGGAAGAACGTCGTGAGCGCCAGCTCGGGGAAGACAACCAGGTTGCAGCCCATCGCGTGGGCGTTATGCAGATGTGCGAGCAGACGCTCCATCACGTCGGCACGGGAATCGGCGCGCTGGATCGGCCCGAGCTGCGCGGCGGCGACGTTGACGATACGGGACATTACGTTATCTCCTTGATGAATCCTCGAATCCCTGCGCGTCCGGTGTGCCGGACGCCTCCTCCAGGGGTACTGCCTGACAAATATCGGGTACGTGTTTCGATCTTCGGTGGGCCTCAGCCGGCCAATTCGGTCATCAGCGCCAGCAGCAGGTTAGCCCCGGCACCGATGTCGGCGTCGTGGGTGTACTCCGCCACGTTGTGCGAGAGCCCCTTCACGCTCGGCACGAAAATCATGCCCGCCGGACACACGCGAGCGAGCATCTGGGCATCGTGCCCGGCCCCGCTCGGCATGCGCCTGACCGAATGACCACGCTCACGCGCCAGCGACTCGACCCGCGCGACGATGCACTCGTCGAATTGCACCGGCGCGAAGTCTGCGAGCGAGCGATGCGAGACGCGCACGCCCTCGGCTTGCGCGAGCGCCTCGGCCTTCGCGAAAACACGACGCACGGCTTCCGAAAGCACATCAGCATCGGTATTGCGCAAATCCACAGTGAAGACCGCACGATTCGGAATCACATTGATGAGGTTCGGCGACACCGTGACATGCCCGACCGTTGCCAATTGGCCTCCGCCAAGCTCACGAGCGACGTCCCGCGCAAAGCTGGCAATCGCATAGGCGACATAGCCCGCGTCGTGACGCATGCCCATCGGCGTCGTACCCGCGTGGTTCGACACGCCCTCGACCGTGAACTCGGTCCAGTGAATGCCTTGCACGCCCGTCACCGCGCCGATCGTGATGCCCTCATGCTCCAGCACCGGCCCTTGCTCGACATGAAGCTCCACGAACGCATGCACGTCGGGACGGCCGACCGGTTGCGGGCCGGTAAAGCCGATACGCGTGAGGTTCTCGCGCACGGTGGTGCCGTCGATGCCCACCGTCTCGAGTGCGTCGTCGAGCGGCATGCCACCGACGTAGACGAGGCTGCCCATCATGTCCGGCGAGAAACGCGCGCCTTCCTCGTTCGTGAAGAACCCGACGGCGAGCGGCCGACGCGTGACGATGCCCGCATCGTTGAGCGAGGCGATGACTTCCAGCCCCGCGAGCACGCCGAGGTTGCCGTCGTAGCGGCCACCCGTGCGCACGGTGTCGATATGCGAGCCGGTCATCACCGGCGGGCCGTCTTCCAGACCGGCGCGCACGCCGACGACATTGCCGATGGCATCCACGCTCACCGACAGCCCGAGCTCGCGCATCCAGCCCGCGACGAGCTTGCGGCCTTCACCGTCGGCATCGGTCAGCGCCAGACGGCAACAGCCGCCGCCGTCGATGGCACCCACTTCGGCCAGCGCCGCAATGCGGGCCAGCAGTCGCGGCAGGTCGATGCGCAGACCGGAGATCTCGTTGTCCGGAGATACGGGATTGAGAAGCGTGCTCATGAGGCGTCTCGTCTCTCAGGCGGCGCGCGCTTTTTGGCCACCCGCTGCGTCAGCCGTCACGGCTTGCGCGGGCTTGCCGACGATCTGCTCGAACAGCACCGGATCGGTCGCGCCTTCGCTGCCGAAGACCAGCACGCGGCTCGACGCGTCGAGTCCCAGTTCCGCGCGGGCCTGCGCATCGGCTGCGGCGCCGAGACACCCGGCAAGTCCGGCGACGGCCGATTCGCCTGCGACCATCGGGGCGTCGCCGAAGCGGCCGTCCGCGAGAATGCGCATCGTCTCCAGCGCCGACGCGTCGTCGATGGTCAGGAACGCCTGTGCCCCCGGACGCAGGATTTCCCACGCGAGCAGCGAGACTTCGCCGCACGCCAACCCGGCCATCACCGTATCGAGGTCGCCGTGCACCGCCACCGGTTCACCAGCGCGCGCACTCTCATACAGGCAGGCAGCCTTGTCCGGCTCGACCACGATGAAGCGCGGACGCGCTTCGCCGCGCGCTTCGAGCGTCTCCCAGAAATGCGCGAGCACCGCGGCAGCAAGACCGCCCACGCCGCCCTGCAGGAAAACGTGTGTCGGGAGTTGACCCGATTCGTCGCGGAACTGCCGCAGCGCTTCGTCGGCCATCACGGCGTAGCCCTGCATCACGTCCTTGGGCACATCCATGTAACCGGGGTACGACGTATCCGACACTACGAAGCGGCCCAGGCGTGCAGCGTCTTCGGCGGCCTGACGCACGGCGTCGTCATAGTTGCCCGCCGTGCGCACGACCTCGGCGCCGTAATGCGCGATGGCGTCGACGCGGCCCTGACTGACGGTCGCATGCACGTAGATCACGCATTGGCAGCCGAAGCGCTGGGCGCCCCAGGCCACCGAGCGGCCGTGATTCCCGTCGGTCGCGCACGTCACGCACAACGTACGGGTCAGGTCGGCAAAGCGTCCCGAGAGCAGGTCGGCCACGCTCACGCCCTTCTCGCCGGTACGGGCTTCGATTTCACGAATAAGCAAACGGCTCACCGCATAGGCCCCGCCCAGCGCCTTGAAGCTTCCCAATCCGAAGCGGCCCGCTTCGTCCTTGTAGCGGATCTGCGCGACGCCGGCGGCGCGTGCCAGCCCGTCGAGCGCGACGAGCGGCGTCTCGGCGTAGCCGGGCCAGCGCGTGATTTCTCGCGCGGCCGTGGCAAATGCGTCGCCGCCCAGGATCGCGCGACGCGCTTCGCCATACGCGGCTTCGGGTTCGACGGCCGGGTTCACGAAGCGCTGCAGGCGCAGATTGGGAAGGGGGTGGGTCATACAAACTCCTCGGTTTCTGGGTGGATCTGTCGGTATCGTTACCGGCTATCGGCGCAAGTCGCCATAGTCGTCGTGCAGACGCTCGATGTGGGCAAGCCGCTCGCGCGCCGCGTCGCCAAGGGCCAGGCCCAGGCGGGTGCAAAGGTGGTTGATGACGCTCATGGCGGCGACATACGAATCGAACATGCCGGTCGTGCGGTTCACGCAGCGCAGCACGATGTCGCTGCGCGCGGGCAGTTCGGTCGCCGTCGGATCGGTCAGGATCACCACGCGGGCGCCCACGCGGTTGGCGTGCTCGACCATCGGCCGCAGCAACGTCACGCGGCGGCGGAAGTCCATGACGATGAGCACGTCGTCGGCGCTCATGTCGGCAAGGTCTTCCGCGAGGTTCAGGCCGGCGCCGGGCACGAGCAGCACGCCGTCGCGTACCTGCGTGAGCAATGCCCACATGTACTGGGCGAGCACGCGGCCGTTGCGGAAGCCCGCGATGAAAACGCGCCGGGCGCTCGCGCCGATCTCCGTGGCGCGCTCGAGATCCGCCGCGTCGATGCGTTCGAACGTGTGCGCCAGATTCTGAAGATCGGTGGCGAGATGCGCGCCCAGCGCCCCTTCCGGGGCGTCTTCCGTGGCTTCAGGGGCGGCAATGCCGGCCAGCGCGAACAGCGGCGAGCCGTGGTCGGCGTCGTCACGCATGCGGGTGCGCAGGTCGTTGAAGGTCTCGTATCCCAGACGCTTGAAGAAGCGCGCCGCCGATGCCTTGGAGACTTCCGCCATCTCCGCGAGCTCGGTGGCGGAGTACGAGGCCAATTGCGACAAGTGCGCCAGCGTCACGTCCGCCAGACGCTTCTCGCTGGGCGTGAAGTCGTTTTGCAGTTGCAGGATGCGGTCTTGAAGCGTGCCGTTCATGGTGTTTTCCAATCGGCCCGACGGTTCCCCCGGCGAGCGCAAAGTTGCGGGTTCCAGCATGCTGCCACCGTCTGCGCCGTTTGCATCGCAAGTTTCAGTGGCCATCGCTTTTTGGAACTTATGTTTCAGTAAACTATGTAAACGAAAATAAAGTGTCAAAGAGAAAAAAATAAAGTTGCCGCCCAAATGAAAAATGCCCGCCGAGTGGCGGGCATTGCATGCTGGAAACCGGGACGCCGCAGGCGCCCCGCAGGCGAGACGGTTACACGATACCGTCCAGCGCCTTGGCGAGACGATTCACCGCACTGTCGACGTCGTGCAGCTTCTCAAGACCGAACAGGCCGATGCGGAAGGTCTTGAAGTCTTCAGGTTCATCCACGCGCAGCGGCACACCCGCCGCGATCTGCAGCCCGGCGTCGGCGAACTTCTTACCGGAACGAATGCCGTCATCGTCCGTATAGCTGACAACCACGCCCGGCGCTTCGAACCCCTCGGCCGCCACGCTCTTGAAGCCCTTCGACTTCAGGAGTTCGCGAACCCGCTTGCCGAGTTCGATTTGTTCGGCCTGCACCTTGTCGAAGCCGTAGGCCTCGGTTTCCTTGATGACGTCGCGCAACGTCGTGAGGCTGTCGGTCGGCATCGTCGCGTGGTACGCGAAACCGCCCTTCTCATAGGCTTCCATGATCTGCAGCCATTGCTTGAGATCGCACGCGAAGCTGGTGCTCGTGGTCGCGTCGATGCGTTCCCGAGCCAACGCGCCAAGCATGACCAGCGCGCAGCACGGCGACGCACTCCAGCCCTTTTGCGGTGCGCTGATCAAGATGTCCACGCCACAAGCCTTCATGTCGACCCAGACCGTACCGGACGCAATGCAGTCCAGCACGAACATGCCGCCGACCGAGTGAACCGCGTCGGCCACCGCGCGCAGATAGCTGTCGGGCAGCATCATGCCGGAGGCCGTTTCCACATGCGGCGCGAACACGAGGTCGGGCTTGTGCTCCTTGATCGCCGCCACGACTTCGTCGATCGGGGCCGGGGCAAAAGCCGCCTGACGTCCTTGTTCGACCGGGCGCGCCTTGAGCACGATCGTTTCCGACGGAATGTTGCCCATGTCGAAAATCTGCGACCAGCGGAAACTGAACCAGCCGTTGCGAATGACCAGACACTTCTTGTTCGTCGCGAATTGGCGGGCAACCGCTTCCATGCCAAACGTGCCGCTGCCCGGCACCACGACGACCGACGCCGCGTTGTAGACCTTCTTCAGGGAAGCGGAGATGTCGCGCATGACGCCTTGAAAGCGCTGCGACATGTGATTGATGGAGCGGTCGGTGTAGACGACGGAATATTCGAGAAGACCGTCGCGGTCGACGTCGGGGAGTAGGCCTGGCACGTTCGCCTCCGATTTAAGACGAGTAAGGACGAAGAAAGACGAGTAAAGCGTTAGAACAGTGATTCTAACGAATTCCTCGGCTGCCGTAGCCGCTCCGAAACCTTACGCCAGGGCCGCCGTCGCTTCGGCCTCGCGGCGGACGCGGGCAAGCATGCGTCGCCGGATCAAACCGCTCACCGGGCGAATGAGATACCAGTAAGGCGCAAACTTTCGCCATATCTCGGGCGTGGGACAGAACACGCGCGTCTCGGTACTCAACAGCGTGTCGCCCGACGCCGTGGGCGTCGCCGCGAACCCCATCACCAGTTGGCAGACGTCGGTTCTGTCGACGGCCTTGAAGGCTTCAAGTGTCCGGACGTCGAGCAATCCGTAGTTCGCCTGCCAGAACGCCCCTGTCAGCCCGAACGCCATGCTCTTGTCGCCATCGCGACCGAGGAACGTGAAGTCATTGAGATCGAACGGACGCGCGCGGGTGTGGCCCATCCATTTCGCCGGCATCTCGCGCAAGCGAACGGCGGTGCGAATGAGAGGATCGGCGTGCGCGCGCAGATGTGCAACACAGTCGAGCAGGAGGCCGGAGGGCGCGCGCGCCGTGGTCGTATGGCGCTCGCGGAAGTCGTACCGCGGGAGAATTTCGTCGATCAGGGGCATGGGGGGTCCGACAGGTTACGGCACTGCGAACACTATGCCACGACCTGTCGACGGCCTTCTCGAGGTGCGACCGGATGACGCAGCGCTGCGCCTACTCCGGCGCAGCCCCCCACGAAGCCACGTTCTCGCGCAGGATCCGGTTCAGTTGCGGAGCGTCGACATCCGCCAGTTGTTCATGCGGATTCATCAGCCCCATGGGGAACGGCCAGTCGGAGCCGAACACCACGTGCGACTCGCCGAACACGGAAGCGCTGAGCGACAGCGCCGCCGCGTCGTGCGTGATGCAGTCCACATAGAACCGCGAGAAGATGCCGCGCGGCGACGGCAACGACGTATCGACGCCCGGACGCGACGTCCGGTAGCCGCGTTCGTACCGCCCGGCCAGCATGGCCGTCGCCCCGCCGCCGTGGGCGAGGCAAAAGCGGATATTCGGGAATCGCGTCGCCACGCCGCCGAACGTCAGATGCGACGCGGCCACCGCCGTCTCCACCGGGTTCCCCATGAGGTTCTCCAGATAGAACTTGCCGAGCCGCGTGTCGCAACAGTGCCCCGGATGCAGGAACAGGAACGCGGATTTCAGGTTGAGCGCGTCCCACAGCGGTTCGTACACCGTGTCGGAGAGCGTGCCGTCGTACCCGCCCGCCGCTGCGGCATAGCGTGCTTCGCCGCGGGTCTCCTGCACGATACGCAGCGCCAGTTCCGGATGCTCCAGCGGAAGATGCCAGAGCGGCGACAGTCGCGAGGCGAACCGGTAGCCGATGTCGTCGAGCCCCCGGTTGACATAGGCGCACCACGCACGCGACGCCTCCGGATCGAGCGTCTCGCGGTACATCGGCGGCGGGATCGACACCCACGCCTGCGCCACGCCCTGCTCGTCCATCCACGCGATCAGCGATTCCGGCGAGAACAAGGCGCTCACGCCAATGGTGTGGCCGTCGAGCGTCAGGCGACGGTTGGCCCGGTCCCATTGCACGCCCGGCAGCGACGACAACTGCGCCTCGTCGATCGGCGCAAGATGCGCGTGAACGTCGAGTGCGATACGGGGGTTACGCGGCGTTTGCATACCGTCTCCTGTTGTCTTGCCAACGGTCAAAGCGGTCAAAGTGGTCGAAGCGACCGCAGCGCCCATGAGCGCGCATCAGCGCGGTTCGAGATTGGCGTTCATCTCCTTGCCCCAGAACTCCGGCGACCAGCGCGGCCCCCAGGTGTACGGCAAGTCGTTCCAGTCCCGGCAGGTCCAGCGCTCCGTGATCTTGTCCATGTCCGCGTAAAACTCCACCCAACTGCCCCACGGATCGCGCACGTAGTGGAACAGGTTCGACGCAATCGCATGCCGCCCCGGGCCGAAGCCGTCGCCATAACCGGCATCGCGCATGCGCCACGCGCCGTACCCGATGTCGTCGAAACCCGGCACCTGAAAACTCGCGTGCTGAAAGCCGCGATGCGAGCTGTTGATGAGCCCGAAGCAATGGTGGTCGATGACACCCGAGCCGGCAGCCATAAAGGCCACCTTTCCTGCCGCGCGATCGGTCGTGCGCAGGCCGAGCACGTCCGAGTAGAAACGTTCGGCGCGCTCCCACTCCGACGTGAACATCAGCAGATGGCCGATGCGCAACGGCTTGCGATCCTTCTCGAGGGCTTGCCACAGATTGACGTCGACACGGTCCGCCGCACCGCCGAAATTGTGCGTAGGCACTTCGACACGTGGCAGCGCTTCCGGCCCGACCGGGCGAAGGTGAATCCAGGTGCCCCAGGGGTCTTCGAACCAAAGGCCCTCGCGCTGCCATCCGTGCGGGGCCTGACGGCTCACTTTCGCCCCGCTCGCCTCGATCTGCCGGGCAAACGCCTCGACCGACGCTGGCGCCGCGCGAAACGACAGATGATGCAAACGCTTCTGGTCGCCCTGCACCAGCACGATCTCGTCGCCGGATCGTCCCGGCGAGTTGCACAACAGCGCGCGGCCGTCGTCCGAGCGGCGCACGTCCAGCCCGAACGTACCGTAGAACTTCTCGGCTACATCGAGATCCGGCACTGTCATACCGAAGCCGTTGAGACCGTCCACTGACACCTTTTCCATGACACTCCTCGATTGAGATGGGTCCTGTCACGCAGCCAGTCGAATGCCCGATGCGCCGCGCAGATCCACCGTCGCCATGCGATTGCGCAATTCACCGAGGCCGCTGCCGCGCACGACCACTTCGTCGCCCTCATGCAGAAAGATCTGCGGCTCGCGCGCGTTGCCCACACCGCTGGGCGTGCCGGTCAGCAGCACGTCGCCCGGACGAATCGTCATGCCATACGACAATTCGGCAATCAACTCGGGGATGGAGAACGCCATGAGCCGGGTGCTGGCCGACTGAAGCACGGTGCCGTTCACGACACATTCGAGATGCACGTTGGTCGGGTCGATCTCGTCGGCGGGAACGAGCCACGGCCCGAGCGGCATCGTGGCGTCGATGCTCTTGCCCTTGAGCCACTGCCCGCCATGCCGGCGCTGGAGATCTCGCTGGGAAATGTCGTTGGCGAGACAGTAACCCCACACATGCTCCATCGCCCGCTCGGCGGGAATGCTCCGCCCCTCCTTGCCGATGATCACGACCATCTCGGCTTCGTAGTCCCATTTGGCGGACAACGAGGCGTCGTAGGCGATATCGTCGTAGGGGCCGATCACGGTGTCCGGGCCCTTCGTGAAGAACGTCGGCGCAATCGGCGCGGGCACATCCTGCCCTTCGCGCTTGCCTTTGCCCTCTTCGAAGTGATCCCAGTAATTCCAACCGGTGCACAGCACGTCGCGATGGAAGCGCCGAATCGGCGCCAGCAGGTGCGCCTCGCCGACCGGCACACGCGATGCCTCGCGCGAATCCGCGTGCCGCCGCGCGGCGGCCAGCCCCTCCTGTCCCGCCGCGATCAGCGACACCATATCGCCCATCGACGCCGGCAACACGACCCAGTCGTCGGCCTGACGAATCGCGATGCGCGGTTCGTTCTGGTACATCAGC
Organism: Pandoraea pnomenusa; assembly: GCF_040391475.1. Classification (GTDB taxonomy): domain Bacteria; phylum Pseudomonadota; class Gammaproteobacteria; order Burkholderiales; family Burkholderiaceae; genus Pandoraea; species Pandoraea pnomenusa_C. The sequence goes on from NZ_JBEBXS010000015.1 coordinate 51,239, forward strand.
GTTGCAATTGCCATGATGCTCCTCGATTCGTAATGACGTGGCGCACAGCGCAATCGATGCGCCTGACGCACACCGCCCGCGTCACTCGTTATGCGTTCGGCAGAACGGCGATGGCGTTGATTTCGATGAGATAGTCGGGCGAGACCATCTTGGTGACTTCGACCATCGTGGACGCCGGCAGCGGCGGACGGAAGTACTCGCGTCGCACCTTGTGGATCGCGTCGAAGTGCTCCATGTTGCGCACGTAGACATCGACGCGACACACGTCGTCGAGCGTGCCACCCGCGGCTTCCACGGCGTTCTTGATGTTCTCGCACACCTGACGCGTCTGCGCATCGATGTCGCCTACGCCGGCAATCGTGCCGTCCGGGCGACGCGCCGTCATGCCGGAGATGAACACCAGCTTGCCGCGCGCCTCGATGGTCGTTGCCTGCGAGAAATGCCCGTTCGGCGTGCGCAGTGCGTCGGTACTGATCTGCTCTTTTGCCATGATGTGATTCCTGAAGGTGTCGAAATGTCGGAAGGAAGCAGCGAATCAAAGGGACTGCCACGCGGGCGGTATCGCAACATGCGCCGCACGCGCCAATTCGGTCAGTTGCCGGGCGACGTCGTGCGATACGGGGCACGCGTCCTGATGGTCTTGCGAGGCCTGCCAGGCAATCTCGCCCGGGCTGTAAAGTCGCTCGATCCCGGCAGCCGCTTTCGACGAGCGAACGCGTGTTGCCTGTGCCGTCGCACGTTGATCTAGCGGACGCTGCAAGCCGAACTGCGATGCATCGATGGCGATGAATGCCTGTGCGCTGTTGTACGGCGACGCGTCGGCGCCGTAGAGCGGCTGCACTTCGTCGCCAACCGCACCGTCAGACAAACCGCCGCACAGCAGATCGATCATGAATGCCAGACCGAAGCCCTTCGGCCCGGCCGCAGGTAGCAACATGCCCGCGATGGCCTTGCCCGCGTCACGCGTCGGTGTGCCCTCGGCGTCCGTCGCCCAGCCGTCGGGAATGGCTTCGCCCGCGCCCTGCGCGAGACGAATCTTGCCCATCGCGCTGGCGCTCATAGCCATGTCGAGTTCCACGGGAATCTCGCCGGTGTGCGGCATGGCGATCGCCATCGGATTGTTGCCCACCACGCGCTGCGCGCCGCCCGGTGCGGGCATGAGCGGACGCGTATTGGCCATGACGATGCCCACGCAACCGGCGTCCGCCATCTGCCGTGCCCAGTAGCCCGCCTCACCGAGGTGGAAGGCATTGCGAACCGTGACCATCGCCAGCCCGTAGCGACGAGCGCGCTCGACAGCCAGCGTGCTCGCCTGTTTTGCGCTGACCTGACCGAAGACATTTTGTGCGTCGAGCACGACCGTCGCCTTGCCGTCGTGGGCGACAGCGGCGAACGCGGCTGTGCTGACCGAACCCGCACGCACGCGCGCGAGGTACATGGGCAGCAGCATCACGCCATGCGACGCCTTCCCTCCCATATCGGCGGCCACCAGCGGTCCGGCGACCTGCTCGGCCACATCCAACGGAACGCCTTCGGCGACGAGAAGGCTCGCGACCAGCGACCGCAAGGCCTGCGGCGCCAGGGCGGCGGAGGTGCGCTCAGTGGGCATCGCGTTCGTCCGTGTACCAGTCGGGCTTCTGCGGATAGTGCGGGCCGTCGTAGATTTCCACCACGACCGTCTCTTCGTGCGCCATCGTCGGCCCGTGCACGTTGCCTTTGGGATTGCAGTAGAAGCTGCCCGGCAGCAGGGTGACGCCCGTGGAGGTGTACTCGTACTTGCCGCTCAGGCAGTACATGAACTGATTCGACGCGTGCGAGTGCGGCGCGGGAATGCCCGCCCCCTTCGCGAACTTGATCAGCGCAATCGATGCGCCGGTCTCCTCGTCGCGCCAGAACATCTTTTCCGAGATACCGGCCAGCGACTTCTCGCGCCACGGCATCGACTCGCTATGCAGCAGGATTTCGGACAGGGACGGCATCGGTGCACCAGCGCTTGCGGACTGCGTATCGTTACGGCTCATGGAACGGTCTCCCAATATCAGAATCGACATCACACAGTGCGCCGCGCTCAACCCGCCGCGGCCATTTCCGCGGTATGCGGCAACCAGGGACGCAGCGCCACCTCGATGAGCGCGACTGCCAGATAGAGCAGCAGCCCGAGCAGCGCCAGGGAAATCAGCGCCGCGAACGCGAGCGGCGTGTTGAGTTGTGAATTCGCGACCAGCAGCAGATTGCCCAACCCCTCATTGCTGCCGACGAACTCGCCGATGACCGCACCAATGACCGCGAGCGTCACGGCAATCTTGGCACCGGAGAGCACATGCGGCAGCGCCGCGGGCATCTGGATCTTGGTGAAGATCTGCATGCGCGTGGCGCGCAGCGATGTCGCCAGTTCGATCAGATTGACGGGCGTGGTGCGCAGCCCCGTGGCCGTGTCCACGACAATCGGGAAGAAGGCCACCAGCCAGACCAGCGCCAGCTTGGACTCGATGCCCGTTCCCAGCCAGACCAGAATGATCGGCGCAAGCGCCACCTTCGGCACCGACTGCATCGCGATGAGCAACGGATAGAACATGCGGCTCAGCACCGGCGAATTCGCGATGGCGAACGCGATCGGCACGCCGACGACGAACGCCAGCGCAAAGCCGTACACGCATTCCTGCAAGGTCACCCATCCTTGCGAGAGCAGTGCCGCGCGGTCGGTCACGAAGGACTCCGCGATCTGCACCGGCGTCGGCAGCACGGCAATCGACACGTTGAAGAGCATCACGTAGGCCTGCCAGAGCGCCACGAACAGCACCACGCCGAGGGCCGGATAGGCGATGGCCCGAAGATTCAGTTTTTGCATTTCACGACTCCCAGGGCGGCACTGGCCTGATGCTCGTAGGCAGTGAATTGCGGTGTGAAGCGAAGCTCCTGGGTGCGCGGATATGGCAGATCGATGGCGATGCGCTCGGCAATCTTCGCCGGTCGTCGGCTGAAGACGAGCACCTCGTCGGAGAGATAGACCGCTTCGGAAATGCTGTGCGTGACGAACATCACCGCCGCGCCGGTATGCTCGCGCACCGACAGCAGCAAATCGTGCATCTCCATGCGGGTGAAATCGTCGAGCGCGCCGAACGGCTCATCCATCAGCAACAGCTTGGGTGCATGGATCAGCGCACGGCACAACGCCACGCGCTGCTGCATGCCGCCGGAGAGCTCATGCGGACGCGCACCGGCAAACGTCTCGAGTCCGACCAGCGCGAGCAACTCCTGCGCGCGGGCCTTGGCGGCCTTGTCGGCGCGGCCCAGGATCTCCATCGGAAACAGCACGTTGGCCAACACGTTGCGCCACGGCATCAGGTTGGCACTCTGGAACACGAACCCGAAATCGCGCTGCGCCCCGCTGATCGCTTCGCCGCGAATCCGCACGACGCCGGTCGTCGGTTTGGTCAGCCCGGCGACGATGCGAAGCAGCGTGGTCTTGCCGCAGCCGCTAGGCCCGAGCAACGACACCAGTTGCCCGGTTTCGAACGAACAGTCCACCCGTTCGAGCGCCACGGTCTGTCCACTCTTGCCGCGCGGCGGGTACACCTTGCTGACGCCCTCGATGCACGCGAAGGCATGCCCCGAAGACGCCCCCTCAGTCGTGCGAGGTGAGCCCGCCATATCCAGACGTGCGTTCATGCCGCCCCCTTGGGCAGAAACGCGGTCGTGAACAGTTCCGATGCCACCGGCGGCTTGCCCGTGACACCAATGTTCTGGGTGATGAAGTCGAGGCTGCGCTGCATCTGCCCTTCGTCGATCCAGCCCAGTCCGTGCTGGCGCGTTGCCGGACTCTGCGCCAGCGTGCTCAACAACTTGATTTCGCCGATCACGACGTCGCGATTGATGCCCGGCACGTAATTGGCCATGACCGCGCTCGCCCCTTCCGGATCGGCGAGCGTGTCGCGCCAGCCCTGCATTGCCGCCTTGACGAACGCGCGCACCGTGTCGGGACGCGACTTGATCATGTCGTCCTTCACCAGCAGGCCGTTGGCGTACAACTCCAGACCGTGCGAGGCCAGCAACAGCGTGCTCAATTGACCATTGGGCAGCGCCTTCTCCATGCCGACCTGACTGAAGATGAAATTCTCGATGGCGGGGACTTTCTTGCTGAGCAGCATGCCCACGCGCGCGGCACCGTCGACATTCACGAACTTGATCGACGACGGGTCCAGCTTGTGCTGCTTCATGAAGCCCTGAATCACCTTGGGCGAAAAGCTCCCGGCGCCGCTGGCGACTTCCAGTCCGCTCAGTTGTTCGGGCCTGGTGACGTTCGCCCCTTGCGTGAGCGAGAAGATGGCATAGGGCGCGCTCTGATAGTTCATCGCCACGAACCGGGCGCTGCTCGCGCCTCGCGCTCGGGCCAGCGCGACCGAAACCACGTCCGAGAACGCGAACTGTGCAATGCCGGATTCGAGTGCCTGAATGGCTTGTGCGGTGCCTTGGCCCGGCACGATCTTGACGTTCAGGCCGGCCTGCTTGAAGTACCCCTTGCCCAGTGCGACGTACCAGGGGGTGTGACGCCCGAGCGCCGTGAAGTCCAGCGACAGTGTGATTTCGCCGTCCGCCTGTCCCTGCGCACCGGCGTTATGCCACGCCCCCGTTGCCCATCCCGCTGCCACGGCACCGAGCGTTTTCACGACCTGTCGACGCTTGCTGTTCGTTGCCATTCCCGACCCCTGTAAAGAAATCCATTGATGACACTTCAAGCCAAACCTTCACCGCGTGTGCCGCGTTTTCCCATGCCCACGTCTGCTTTTCCCTGATTGTGGCGGACCACAAGACGTAATATAGTTTGTGACATGTTGTGTGATATGTTACTGACACGCAAGCGGAAAATTATTCCAACGGGGGTCCCGGGATGCGAATGGGGTTTTTGGCGTTTTGGCGGCAGGTGCTCGTCGATCGAATCGAACGACGTTGTCTCGGTGCAGCGATCTACGGGCTGGCATGTGAGCGGATCGGCGAAAGCGCTCGGGTAGAATGCCAGCCTCATCAGGCTGGGCAGCCCCCTTCGCCGATCTCGCGATCGTTTGCGGCGTGCGCCCGCTTGCTGGTAACCACACACAGCACGCGAAGCGCTATCGCGCGCGCGAATTTTCTGGCTTGTGTGGCGCCGCTGGCATGGCTGCGGCGTGAATCGCCGTCCGCAGCCGCGTCGAACGAACGCGCCGGGGACGATGCATGACCATGCGTAAGGAGATGCTTTCAGAAATGCTCAAGTCCAGTCCCGTCGATTTCCGCACGCCGGATACCTCGGACACGCCTCGCGCCACGCCTTCGCTGCGGCGACTCGTCAAGGCCCCCTCGCTCGCCGAGCAGGCGTACGAAGAAATCAAACGGCGCATTCTGTCGCTGGAATTTGGCCCGGGTCAGTTCTTCAACGAGTTGATGATCTGCGAGTTGATCGGCTTCAGCCGTTCGCCCGTGCACCACGCGATCCAGCGACTGAAGCTGGAGGGACTGATCGACATCATTCCGCGCAAGGGGCTTCAGATCCGCCGTGAGTCGATGGACGAAATCCTGGATCTGCTCGAAGCGCGTTGGGCCGTCGAGGCGAATGTTGCCGCGCTCGCGGCGCAGCGCCGCACCGACGCTCATCTGGATCGCATGCGCGCGCTGATCGAGGCGTCGCGCGCGTTGATTGGTGAAGGGGATCGCGACCGCTTCATGCAGATCGATCATGACTTCCACGCCGTCATCGCCGAGGCCGCCGGCAACGCGGCGCTCACGGAGATCATGCGCTCGCTGCACGAACGCTCGGCGAGACTCTGGAAACTTCGCTTGCTGGCACCGGGCGACCTCGTGCACACGCAGGACGAACACACGGCGGTACTCAAGGCGATCGAATCGCGCGATGCATTGGCCGCCGCAAACGCGATGGGCGCGCACCTGACGTCGCTGCGCCATCGCCGGGTCGCACCCGTCGCGACGGGTTGACAGGGACGGGCTGGGCCGACGCAGGACCGCTACCCTGCGTCGCCCGTTAGCGGCCGATCAATCGTAGGCCCGCGCATCTTCCACCAGCTTGCCGTCGGACGGCAACGTGCCGCTGGCGACGAAATCGACCTCGCCGCGCAGCCGCGTCACATCGCGCAGCGTTTCCTGCACCCGTGCCGCCAGCCCCTCGGGCGGCGCCTCGTTCGTCTCGCACAGCAGGCGCATGCGGTCGTCGCCCACCCTGCCCTCCACGCGCAGACGCACGCGAACGAGTTCCGGATAACGCCGGCCAATCTCGCCGATCTGCCCCGGATGCACGAACATGCCGCGCACCTTGACCGTCTGATCGGCACGACCGAGCCATCCCTTGAGCCGAACGTTGGTACGTCCGCACGGACTGATGCCGGGCTGCACTGCCGACAGGTCGCCCGTGGCGAACCGGATCAGCGGGTAATCGGGATTGAAGTTCGTCACGACCACCTCGCCGATTTCACCGTCGGCCACGGGGCGGGTACCGCCCGGCTCGACCAGTTCCACCAGCACATTCTCGTCGACGATCAGCCCCGCCTGGGCATCGCTCTCGAACGCGATCAATCCGAGGTCCGCCGTGCCATATAACTGGCGTGCGGTGATGCCCCGACCGTTGAACCACTCGCGCAGCGACGGCGGCAGCGCCTCGCCGGAGAGCGTCGCGCGACGGATACTGCTGATGTCCGCCCCGGCCGCTTCGCTCTTCTCGATGAGAATCTTCAGGAACGAAGGCGTGCCAGCGTAGGCCACCGGCTTCAGGTGACGAATCGCCTCGAGTTGCAACTCGGTCTGCCCGACACCCGCCGGAAACACGCAGCAACCGAGCCGCGTTGCCCCCGTCTCGATCATCATCCCGGCCGGCGTGAAGTGATACGAGTAGGTGTTGTAGACCAGATCCCCCGGGCGCAAACCGGCCGCGAACATCGCGCGGGCGAAACGCCACCAGTCGCTCCCGCGTCCGTCCGGCTCGTAGATCGGGCCGGGCGATTGATAGACATGCGCCAGCGCGCCGACGGGCGTGGCGTTCAGACCGCCCAGCGGCGGATGCTTCGATTGATATGCCGTCAGATCCGACTTGCGCGTGACGGGCAGACCGGCAAGCGCATCGCGCGTGCCGATCCGGCTCGCGTCGATGTCCCCGAGCAATTGCGAAAAATACGCCGCGTGCGTGCGGGCATGCGACACCTGCGCGGGCAGCGCCGCCAGCAGTGCCTTCTCGCGAACCTCCGGCGCACGGGTTTCCAGCGTGTCGAAGTAATCGTTCATATAGACGGGAATACGTAGAGGATGATCGGTCTGCAAGGGGGCGCCTGCACCCCGGTGTCGCTTACGCGATCCAGCGCTTGCGCCGGCGGTAGCTCTTGACGTTGCGGAAGCTTCCCGCGCTGCTCGCCCCGTCTTTGGCAATGCCGAGATAGAACTCTTTCACGTCCTCGTTATCCCGTAGGGACGCGGCGTCGCCGTCCATCACCACGCGACCGTTCTCGAGGATGTAGCCGTAGTCCGCATAACGCAGCGCGGCCATCGTGTTCTGCTCGGCCAGCAGGAAGCTGACGTTCTCGCGCTGGTTCAGGTCGCGCACGATCGTGAAGATCTCTTCGACGATCTGCGGCGCGAGGCCCATCGACGGTTCGTCGAGCAGAATCATCGACGGCTGCGCCATCATGGCGCGGCCGATCGCGCACATCTGCTGCTCGCCACCCGAGGTGTAGCCGGCCTGCGACTTGCGCCGCGTCTTCAAACGCGGGAAGTACGCGTAGATGCGCTCCAGCGCGTGCTGCTGGGCACTGCGCGAGGCGTGACGCACGTAAGCACCGGTGAGCAGGTTCTCTTCGATCGTCAGATGCCCGAAGCAATGACGCCCTTCCATCACCTGAATCACCCCGCGCTTGACCAGCCCGTTGGGCGAAAGCTTCTCGACGCGCTCGCCGCGATAGTCGATGGTGCCCTTCGTCACCTCGCCGCGCTCGGCGTGCAGCAGGTTCGATATCGCCTTGAGCGTCGTACTCTTGCCCGCACCGTTGGCGCCGAGCAGTGCCACGATCTTGCCATCCGGCACGATCAGCGACACGCCCTTGAGCACCAGAATGACGTGGTCGTAAATGACTTCGATATTGTTGACGCGCAAACTCGCTTCCATGCATCACTCCGAAATCGATGCCGCCGGGTCCGTCACCGGCCGTGAGTCGTCTGTGAGCGCCGTCGCCGCCCGCCGTCCACGCTTTCGCGTACAGGCGGCGACAGCGTCGATCACATCTTGTAGCAGGCGGGCGTAATGCCCTTTTCCTTCGCGTACTGCTTGGCCGACGCTTCGAACAGCGGGTGAATCAGTCGACGGTTGCCTTCGATCCAGTCGGACACCATCACCCACTTGGCGCCGTCCCACTGCTGAATACGCACCTTGCCCGAGCCTTCGTGGTCTTCACAGCTCGTCTTGATGTCAGGCAGCAGGCCGGTGGCGCCAATGGCCTTGAGTCGCGCCCCGTCGATGTTCAGGTTCTCGAACGCCCAACGCACCTGCACCGGCGTCATGACCTTGCCCTTGCCGAACTTGTTCTGCGCGGTGTTGAGCGCCTCGACCGTCGCGACCGCCGCCGACACGCCGCGGTTGTAGAGCACCGAGCCGACCTTCGACGGATCTTGCATGTTGCCCTTGCCTGCGCCGTAGACCACCTTCTCGATGTCGGCGATCAGCGGCACCTGCTTGCCCGCCACGTTCCACGTCGCGCTCATGTAGCCCTTGGCGGCCGGACCGGCAGGAATGGTGTCCTCTTCAGACCCCGCCCACCAGCTGCCGATGATCTTCTCGCGCGGATAGCCCACTTTCTGCGCGGCCTTGAGCGCGGTCTGGTTCATCACGCCCCAGCCCCAGAAGACCACGTAGTCCGGGTTCTCCTGACGAATACGCAGCCACTGCGCGCCCTGCTCGTTGCCCGGGTGCGCGACCGGGATCTCCACCAGGTTGAACTTGTGAATCTTCGATTCCGCCTGCATGGCGACGATCGGCTCCTTGCCGTAAGCCGAGTCGTGATACAGGAAGACGATCTTCTTGCCGTTGAGCGAGCCGCCGTTCTTGTCCGCGAGGAACTTGATGATGGCCGACGCCTGCATCTGATAGGTCGTGACCAGCGGGAAGGCCCACGGGAATACCGAGCCGTCCACGGCGTCGGTGCGCCCGTACCCCATCATCACGAGCGGCACCTGATCGGTCGCCGTCTTGTCGATCAGCGCGTAGGAAATGCCGGTCGCCATCGTGTGATACGCCGTGCCCTTGGTCACGGGGTTCTTGCCCTTGAGACGCTCGTAGCACTCCACACCCTTGGCGTTGTTGTACTCGGTCTCGCACTCCTCCCACGTGAGCTTCACGCCGTTCACGCCGCCGTTCTTCATGTTCACGTATTGCAGATAATCGATGAAGCCGCCGTAGAACGACTGGCCGTTCGCGCCATACGGTCCGACGCGATAGTCGGCCAGCGCAATGAACTGGTCGTTCGACTGCGCGAACCCCGTGCCTGCGGCCCCCATGCCGAGCACTAGCGCCATGCCCAGCGATGCCGTCAACTGTTTCGTGTTCATGCTGTGTCTCCGTCTGTGGTTTTATCTAAGGCAAAACATGCGCCGGCCCCACGCGACAACGCGTGCGGCACGGGGAAACCTCAATGCGGGAAGGGCCAGATGCGCAGCTTCTCCTTGGCAATTTGCCAAAGCCGCGCCAGCCCATGCGGTTCGACAATCAGGAAAAAGATGATGAGACCGCCGAACACCATCAACTGGATGTGCGAGACGGTGGCGTTGGTAAATGGCAGATGCAGGAACGACGCGACCGCCGGGAGCGTGCTGTCGAGCAGAATCGGCAGCAGCAGAATGAAGGCGGCGCCGAGGAAGCTGCCCAGAATGCTGCCCACGCCGCCGATGATGATCATGAACAGAATGCGAAACGACAGGTCGAGCGAGAAACCGTCAGGCTCCACCGAGCCGAGATAGCAGTACGCGTACAGCGCGCCCGCCACGCCGCAATAGAAGGAACTCACGGCGAAGGCCAGCAGCTTCACGCGCATGAGCGGAATGCCGATGACTTCAGCGGCCACGTCCATGTCGCGCACCGCCATCCAGGCGCGGCCGATGTGCGAGCGCACGAGGTTCTTCGCCACTAGCGCCATGAGCGTCACCACGCCGAGCACGAACAGGTACTTGCGCACGGGGGTGTCGACGTCCACACCGAACAGCGAGATCTTCTGCGCGGTGATGACGCCCGACGAGCTATTGTTCGAGAGCCACGGAAATTTCGTCAGCACCCAGAGCACGAAGAACTGCGCCGCAAGCGTGGCGACGGCCAGATAGAAGCCCTTGATGCGCAGCGACGGCAGACCGAACGCAATGCCCACGAGCGCGGCGCACACGCCGCCCAGCGCGAACGACGCGAGAATCGGCATCCCCTCGATGCGCAACTGGAAGTTGTACGACGCGTACGCGCCCACCGCCATGAACGCCGCCGTGCCGAGCGACAGTTGCCCGGCGTAGCCCGTCAGGATGTTCAGGCCGAGAGCGGCCAGCGAGAACACGAGAAACGGCACGAGAATCGCCGTGAGCCAGTATTCCGAGGCGACCCACGGCAATACGCCGAACGCCACGGCCAGCACGACGCCCACGCTCACCCGGTCCTGACGGATCGGGAAGATCTGGCTGTCGGCTTCGTACGAGGTCTTGAACTGCCCTGCTTCGCGATAGAACATGAATGGCCTCTGCGATGATGACGGGTGCTTCGGACGTAGACCGTCAGACGCGATCGATGTGACGTTCGCCGAACAGCCCTTCCGGGCGGACCAGCAGGAACAGCAGGGCGAAGACATACGGGAACCAGCCTTCGATGCCCCCGAAGTTGCCGCCGAACTGGCTTTGCAGCAGTTGCGGCACATAGATCTCGGCAAGCTTTTCGGCCGCACCGATGATCAGCCCGCCGACAATCGCCCCCGGGATCGAGGTAAAGCCGCCCAGAATCAGGACCGGCAGGGCCTTGAGCGCCGTCATCGTGAGTGCGAACTGCACGCCGTTGCGCGATCCCCACAGCATGCCGGCCACGAGCGCCACGAACCCCGACACGCTCCACACCACGACCCAGATGCGTTGCAAGGGAATGCCCAGCGAGAGCGCCGCCTGGTGATCGTCGGCCACGGCGCGCAACGCACGGCCGATGCTCGTCGCCTTGAAGAAGAGGGCGAGCAGCGCCACGAGCACCGCCGCAATGCCGGCGGCCGCCAGATCGAAGCTGCTCACGAGAATGCCCGTCGAGTCCATGATCGATGCGATCGGCTCGTCGACGATGCCGAGCGACAGCGGGCGCACTTCGTTGCCCCACAGCAGCGGCGCAAGACCTTCGAGGAAGAACGACAGGCCGATGGTCGCCATGAACAGCGTGATGGGCGACTGGTTCACCAGCTTGCGCAGGACGAAGCGCTCGGTGGCCATGCTCATCACCACCATCACGAAGAACGCCCCGATGGCCGCCGCCCACAGCGGCAACCCGTGCTCCATCAGGCCGACCACGGACAGTGCGGCGAAGTACACCATCGCGCCCTGCGCGAAGTTGAACACGCCCGACGCCTTGAAGATCAGCACGAAGCCGAGCGCCACGAGGGAGTACATCACCCCCGAGAGCAACCCGCCGATCAGGATTTCCATAAAGAACTGCATCGATGTCTCCCTGTTGCCAACGTCGCTTCGATTCGTTCGGGCCGCCCGGCCCAGTCAGGCCGCTGCCGGCACGCCGTGCGCAGCGCCGAGATAAGCGCGAATGACTTCCGGATCCGAGCGGACATCCGCCGGGGCGCCGTCGCCGATCTTCTTGCCGTAATCGAGCACCACCACACGGTCGGAGATGTCCATCACCACGCCCATGTCGTGCTCGATCAGCACGATGGTCGTGCCGAACTCTTCGTTGACTTCGAGAATGAAGCGGCACATGTCGCGCTTCTCTTCGAGGTTCATGCCGGCCATCGGCTCGTCGAGCAGCAGCAACTCGGGCTCTGCCGCCAGCGCGCGCGCCAGTTCCACGCGCTTTTGCAGGCCGTACGGCAGGCGCCCCACCGGGGTCTTGCGAATGTGCTGGATTTCGAGGAAGTCGATGATCTCCTCGACCTTGGCGCGATTGGCCATCTCCTCGTCGCGCGCCTTGCCCCACCAGATCGCGCTGGCAAGCAGCCCCGAGCGCATGCGGGTGTTGCGTCCGGTCATGATGTTGTCGAGCACGGTCATGCCCTTGAACAGCGCGATGTTCTGGAACGTGCGCGCCACGCCCTGACGCGCCGCCGAGGTCGGATGCATGCGCTGGCGCACCTTGCCGCGAAACACGATGGTGCCCTGCTGCGGGTGATACACGCCGTTGATCACATTGAGCATGGAGCTCTTGCCGGCGCCGTTCGGGCCGATGATCGCGCGGATCTCGTGTTCGCGAACGTCGAACGAAATGTCCGTGAGCGCCTTGACGCCACCAAACGACAGGCTGATGTGCTGCAGATCGAGCAGTACGTCGCCGGTCTTGCGGTTGTCGTTCATGCCATCTCCTGCAAATTGCCGGGCTGGGTTCAGAAAAAGCGAGCGTTGGGGACGGTCAGGCCGCGCAGCGCATCTTCACAGGCGCAGGATCGTCGACAGGCGAGCGCGCACCGATCACGCGGGCCGGATGAATCGTGAGCGTGGCGCTCACACTCCCCTCTCGACCGTCTTCGAACTTCACGCGGGTTTCGATGAACTGTGCCGACTTGCCCGAATAGAACGCGTCGACCAGCGGCTCGTATTTCTGCGCGATGAATGCGCGCCGCACCTTGCGCGTGCGCGTGAGTTCGTCGTCGTCCGGATCGAGTTCCTTGTGCAGGATCACGAAGCGCCGAACCTGCGCGGCGGCGAAGGCCGACTCCTTGGCGAGGTCGGCATTCACGGCGTCGACACATCCCAGAATCAGCTCGGCCACGCGCGGGTTGCCGGCCAGGTCGAGGTAGCCGGCGTAGGCGAGGTTTTGCCGCTCCGCCCAGTTGCCCACGGCGTCGAAGTCGATGTTGATGAACGCGCAGACACCGTCGCGGCCGTCGCCGAACGCCACCGCCTCCTTGATGTACGAGAAGAACTTGAGCTTGTTCTCGATGTACTTCGGCGCGAACAGCGAGCCGCAGGCGAGCTTGCCCACGTCCTTGGCACGATCGATGATGCGCAGATGGCCGTCGTCGTCGATGATGCCCGCGTCGCCCGTGCGGAAGTAGCCCGCTTCGTCGAGCGCCTCGCGCGTGGCGTCGGGGCGCTTGTGATATTCCTTGAGCAGGCCGACACCGCGCACCAGCACTTCGCCGCTCTCGCCGATCTTGATTTCCATGCCCGGGGCGACCGGTCCCACGCTGTCGAAGCGGACCTGACGGTCAGGTTGCAGACACACGTAGGCGCAGGTCTCCGTCTGCCCGTAAAACTGCTTCAGATTGACGCCGATGGCGCGATAGAACCGGAACAGATCCGGACCGATGGCTTCCCCGGCGGTATAGGCGGTACGAATGCGGCTCATGCCGAGCGTATTGCGCAGCGGGCCGTACACGCAGAAGCTGCCGACGGCGTACTGCAACCGGTCGAAGAGCCCCACCGGACGGCCGTCGAGCACCGCCGCACCGCACCGGTTCGCCACATCCATGAAATGGGCGAACATCTTGCGCTTGAGGCGGTTCGCGTCTTCCATGCGGATCATCACCTGCGTGAGCACGTTTTCGTACACGCGCGGCGGGGCGAAGTAATACGTAGGGCCGATCTCGCGCATGTCGGTGGCGATCGTGTCGGGCGATTCGGGACAGTTGACCGTGAAGCCGGCGACCAGCGCTTGCGCATACGAGAACAAATGGTCGCCAACCCATGCCATCGGCAGGTACGACAGCACTTCGTCGCCCGGGCCGAGCCGGTCGAACGTGCTGCCGTGATAGGCCGCGCCGATCAGTCCGGCATGCGAATGGCAAACGCCTTTGGGTTTGCCCGTGGTGCCCGACGTATAGAGGATGGTCGCGGTGTCGCCGGGGTCGCCGGCGGCCACGGCTTCATCGAAGAAGCGCGGATGCCTGGCGTTGAAGTCACGGCCCGCCTCCATCGCCGCGTCGTAGCTGCGCAGGCCTGGGGCATCGTAATTGCGCAGGCCTCGCGGGTCTTCGAAGATGATGTTCGACAGTCGCGGCACCTGCGTGCGCAACTCCAGCATCTTGTCGACCTGCTCCTGATCTTCGACGATGGCGAAGTCGATCTCGGCGTCTTCGAGCACGTGGATCATCTCGGCGGCCACGGCGTCCTGATACAGCGGCACCGCGACACCGCCGAGGGCCTGGGCCGCCGTCATCGCCCAGTAAAGGCGCACACGATTGTTGCCGACAATGGCGAGGTTGTCGCCGCGCTTGAACCCGGCGGCGGCCAGCGCGCATGCGAGCATGCGGACTTCCTGCGCGGCTTGCGCCCAGCTCCAGCTTTGCCAGATCCCCAGATCTTTTTCCCGATACGCCGTGCGAGCGCCGCGCGTTGCCGCATGGGCCAGCAACAAACGCGGAAAGGTGGTCCGCTCCTGCATGCCTGTCTCCTGTGTCTCGCCACGTTTCGACGCTTGTCGAGGGGGAGTGGCGTGGCTCGGTCGGCGCGCGTGCAGGTGTGGCTTCCGGCACGCTCCCTACTGCTGTGGACGTCGGCAAGCGACATCGCTATTTTTTGATTTGATCTGAAGCAGACTGCGGTTCGGCGACGACTATGCCCGGCTGCGGGCAGCTTCTATACTTGTGCTTCGGCGCCGTGCTGCAGCGCCATGAGTGCTTGTCTCGCCGTCGTCAGGCAAGGCGAAGATACCTCATGACCCACGGCGGATTTGTCACCAGGACGACAATCAAGGGAAAGTCCCTATATGTCTCTCGAAACCCTGCTGCAACGCAGCGCCTGGGCCCAGGGCCTGACGCCGGAACAACGTCAGCGCGTGGTGGCCGAGATTCAGGTGCGACCGGTCGACGCGGGCACCTACGTGTGCCGCAAGGGCGACCCGTCGCACGCGTGGTTCGGTGTGATCGAAGGACTGGTGAAAATTGCGACGGCGTCGGCCAGCGGCAAGTCGGTGACGTTTACCGGCGTGCCGGCGGGCGCATGGTTCGGGGAAGGTTCGGTGCTCAAGCGCGAGCACCGCAAGTACGACGTGATGGCGCTGCGCGATTCGGTACTCGCTCACATGCCGATCGCCACGTTCGACTGGTTGCTCGATACGAGCATTCCCTTCAACCGGTTTCTCACGCTTCAGCTCAACGAGCGTCTCGGACAATTCATCGCTGCGGTCGAGCACGAACGCCTGCTCGATACGGACGCTCGCGTCGCCCGGTCGCTGTCGTCGATGTTCAACCCGAACCTCTATCCGTCCGACGACAACACCGTGCAGATTTCACAGGAAGAACTGAGCTATCTGGCCGGGGTCTCCCGACAGCGCGTCAACCTCGCGCTCAAGGTGCTGGAACAGGCAGGACTCGTGAAGGTGGACTACGGCGTCCTGACGATTCTCGATCTGGAAGGGCTTCGGGAATTCGGGATGTAGTGTCCGCGTCGTCGCCCCGTAGACACGGGCGGACGAGACCAAAGAAAAAGGCTCGCAGCAGACTGCGAGCCTTTTTTCCTGCTAGCGAGTTTCCCGAAGGAATCAGGCGGCCGCGGCGATCACTGCGATCTCGACGAGCAGGTCCGGCGCCGCAAGGCGCGACTCCACCGTGGCGCGCGTCGGCGTGTTGCCCGGGCTCGTCCACGCGTCCCAGACGGCGTTCATGCCTGCGAAGTCCGACTCGATGTCCTTGAGCCACACTTGCGCAGAGAGCAGGCGCGACTTGTCGATCCCGGCGTCTTTCAGATACCCGTCGATCTTCGCCAGCACTTGCCGCGTCTGTCCGTCGATGTCCTGACTGCGGTCGTCCGCCGTCTGGCCCCCGATGTACACCGTACCGTTATGCACCACGACACGGCTCATCCGTGCATTCGTATGATGGCGCTGGATATCGCTCATTGACCACATCTCCAAAAGGAATAAAAAGCAGCAGACGAACGGCCGGCCAGCTCGCCGGCCACTTCGTCTACTTGGGGAAACCTGCGCGCTCGCTCAGGAACTCGGGCGCGTCGACCGCCACGGCCAACTCGCCCAGCGTTACCGGCTTGATCGGCGGACGAATGCGGTAGTACCCGACATCCGGCACCGCGCAACCTTGCGACTCCGCCAGCAACTCGGCCACGGTCAGGCCACAGAAGCGCCCCTGGCACGGCCCCATGCCGCAGCGCGAAAACGTCTTCGTCTGATTCGGGCCGACGCAGCCGAGCCTGGCCATGCGGCGCACATCACCCGCCGTGACCTCCTCGCAACGGCACACCACCGTGCTGTCGTCGGCAGGCGCACGGAAGGCGTCCGACGGGCGATACAACGCGTCGAGGAACGGCCGGATCGCCGTGTGCGTCGCAAGCTCACGACGCAGCGTCAGCGCGCGCGAATCGCGCTTCGCGCCGTCGAGCTTGCCCAGCTTCACCGCGGCTTGCACCGCCGCCAGCCGCCCCGACGGCTCCGCCGCAAGCGCCCCGCCGATGCCCGCGCCGTCGCCTGCCACGAAGATGCCCGGCAGGCTGGTCTCGCCCCACGCGTCTGTCGCCGGACGCCAGCACAACTGCGCCGTGTCCCACACGTGCTCGCAACCGATCGAGCGTGTCACCTGCGTGTTCGGGATCACCCCCTGATGCAACAGCACCAGCGCCGTGTCGATACGTCGTGTCTGACCGTCCACGACATATTCGATACCTTCCGCCCGCGTCTCGCCGATCACCCGCAAGGCATCGACATGCTTCACATGCTGCACGCCCGCCGCACGAATCGCGCGCAGCAGCCGGAAGCCCTTCATCAGGTACGACGGCGCCCGCAGCGCCCCACCGGCATGACGCAGCGCCTCACGACGTCCATCCGCCGGTGCCGTATCGAGAATCGCGCGCACCGGTACGCCTGCGTTGATCAACTGCCACGCGAACAGATACAGCAGCGGCCCGCACCCGGCCAGCACCGCGGGGGTGTCCGGCACCAGCGCCGACGCCTTGAGCAAGGTTTGCGCCGCGCCCACGCCCATCACGCCGGGCAACGTCCAGCCCGGGATCGGGAACGGACGCTCCTGCGCGCCGCCCGCCAGCACGATGGCACCCGCCTGGATCTGCAACGTACCGCCGCCCGCGCCCTGGCGCGTCACCGACACCCGCTTGTCCGCGCCGATCTGCCACGCCAGCGTCTGCGGCCAGTAGTCGATACCCGCCGACGTAAATGCGTCGACCAGTTCGCGCCCGCGCAGATAGTCCGGCCCGAGCACGCCCGGGTCCGCCAGCGGCGAGCGGCTCACGCTGCGATAGATCTGACCGCCCGGCAATGCGTTTTCATCAACGACGAGCGGCGCCAGCCCGTGACGCTTTGCTTCGAGCGCTGCGGCCAATCCGGCCGGTCCCGCGCCGACAATCAACAAGTCCACCGGCTTCACGCTCATGCCACACTCCTCGCGCCATCCATGCGGCGCACCTGCATGCCTTCGCGCACGGGCGTCATGCACCCCTGGCGATTCGGCACGCCGTCGATCTCGACGAGACAGTCGAAGCACACGCCCATCATGCAGAACGGTGCGCGTTCGCTGCCGCTCACCGGCGTGGTGCGGCACGCGCTCACGCCTGCGAAGAGCAACGCGGCGGCCACATTCATGTCGGCCGGCACATCGACCGGCGACGCATCGATAAACATCCGCACCGTCGCGCTGTCCTTGCGCGCCAGCGACTTAAGCAGCGAAACGTTTGGCATAGAAGTGATCCAGAAGCTGGGGGCGCTCGGCGCCGAGAATCCACGGTGCGATGGTTTCGCAGTGGGCGGCGGCAAGCGTCACGCCGCTGTGACAGGTCGCGAGGAACGCGCCGGGGCACGCCTCGGACGCCTCGTAGATGGGCAGGCCGTCTGCCGTCATCACCCGCAATGCGCCCCACGCGCGCACCACGCGCACGTTCTTGAGCAACGGGAATGGCGCGATGCCGCGACGGGCGATGTCGGCGAGCACGTCGGGTGTTACACCGTCGTTGAATCCCACGTCTTCGGCCGAGTCGCCCAGCATGACCGAGCCTTCGACCGTTTGCCGCACATAGATCGTCGGATAGTCGAGAAACGGTTTGACGCGCTCCGTGACCAGGATCTGGCCGCGCAACGGCTTGACCGGGGCCGACAGGCCGACCATCGGCGCAAGGTCGCGATTGCCCAGACCGGCGGCAAGCACCACGCGTCCAGCCTCGAGCGACGTGTCGCCCATGTGCACGCGAAACGCGCTGCCCACCTGACGAATGTCGGTGACGCGCACATTCGGCGCGTACTCGCCGCCGGCCTGCTCGAACGCATCGAACAAGGCGCGCAGCGTGTACAGCGGGCTCACGTGTCCGTCGTTCGGGGAATAGATGGCGCCCGCCACATCGGGGCCGATAGCCGGCAAACGCTCGGCAAGCGCGTCGTGATCGAGCACGCCGTACACGAGCGCCGGCTCTGCCTCCTTGAGCTTGCGCATGCTCTCGACCTTGACGGCCAGCTCCTCGGCTGTCTGCGCGATGTTGAACCCGCCGGGGCGCTGAAACCCGACGGACACACCGGTGCGGGCCAGCAATTCGTCGGCAAAGCCTTGCCAGGTGTTGGCCGAATGCAGCGACCAGCGGGCGTAGTTCGTGCATGTCACGCCCTTGCCCTGCACCCAGACCAGACCGAAGTTGCCTCGCGCGGCACGCAGCGAGTTGTCCTCGCCATCGCACACGACGACGCGCTGCCCGCGCTTGGCGAGCCCGTAGGCAATCGCCATGCCGACGAGGCCACCGCCGATCACGGCGATATCGTATGTCTTTTGCATGTTTTAGTGATTTCCAACCAGAACCTTGTTCAGTCCGTAGATGCGGTCGAGCAACAGCATGACCGCCAGCGTCAGCCCGATGAGCAGCGTCGAGATCGCCGCCACGCTCGGGTCGACCGTCTCGCTCATGTTCATGTAGATGCGCACGGGCAGCGTGATCGTCGTGGGCGACGTCACGAAGATCGTGGCCGTGAGTTCGTCGAAACTGTTGATGAAGGCCAGCACCCAGCCGCCCGCCACGCCCGGCAGAATCGCCGGGAGCGTGATGCGACGGAAGGTGGTCCAGCGCCCCGCCCCGAGCGAGCGCGCCGCGCGTTCGGCTTCGTCGGCCTGCCCGACCAGCGCCGCCATGATCAGGCGCAGCGCATACGGAAAGATCAGCAACGCGTGGCAAGCCACGAGGCTCACGAACGAGCCGCCCATGTCGAGCAGCGTGAACAGCCGCAGAAACGCAATGCCCAGCACCACAGGAGGAATCATCAGCGGCGACAGCAGGAACGAATTGATCGCGTCGCGTCCCGGGAAGCGGTAGCGCGCGAGCCCCATCGCCGTGGGCACCGCCAGCGCCGTCGACACGCTGGCCGACGTCACGCCGAGCCAAAGACTCGTGCGCAGCGCCGACTGAAAGTCTTCGTCGTCCATGAGCGACGCGAACCAGCGCAACGAGAAGTGCTGCGTCGGAATCGACAGGAAATTGTCCGGCGTGAACGCCACCAGACACACCACCACCAGCGGCGCCAGAATGAAAACGAGAAACAGCACGTGGAACACCGTGGCCCCGAGGCCGTTACGGTCATATCGATCGGATGCGTTCATGTGCCCTCCCCTCAACCGAGCCGGCGCGTGAAGCGCTTCTCGAGTGCGCGGTTGTAGCCGCTGATGATGGCCACATTGACGATCAGCAGCACGATGGCAATTGCCGCGCCGAGCGGCCAGTTCAACGTGCCGAGGAATTCGTCGTAGGCGGTCGTTGCCACGACCTTCAGGCGGCGTCCGCCGATCAGCGCAGGCGTGGCGAAGGCGCTCGCCGTCAGCGCGAACACGATCAGGCTGCCGGAGAGAATGCCCGGCGTGATCTGCGGCAACACGACACGCCACATGACGGTCGCGCGTCCTGCCCCCAGCGAGCGCGCGGCGTGCGAGACCGCCGGATCGAGGCGTGTGAGCGATGTCCACACCGAGAGCACCATGAGCGGCACGAGCACGTGGACCAGCGCCACGGTGACCGCCCCCATCGTAAAGAGCATCTGCATCGGGTGGTCGATCAGCCCCAGCTTCGTGAGCATCACGTTCACCAGCCCTTCCCGGCCCAGCAGGATCGACCAGCCCAGCGTGCGCACCACCACCGAGATGAGCAACGGCCCGAGCACGAGCACCAGGCACAGCGAGCGCCACGGGTCGCGCATGCGAAAGAGGATGTACGCCTCAGGCACGCCGACCAGCACGCACAGCAGCGTCACGCCGACCGAGAGCAGCAACGTGCGCAGGAAAATTTCGTAGAAATAGCTGTCCGTGAGAATGTCGACGTAATGCTGCATCGACACCGTCGGCAAAATGCCGCCACTGTTCGGATCGAAGCCGTGCAGGCTCAATACGAACGTCAGCACCAGCGGCACCGCCAGCAGCACGAGGAAGTACAGCGTGGCTGGCGTGACCAGCGCCCAGGCCGCGCGCCGTTGGGCGGCGACCTCGGGCGAGAGGTCTCCCGACGCCTTCGCAGAGCGCACGGCGGGCACGCTGGAATCGCCCGGTGGCGTCGACGTTGCGGCGTTCATGCGCCCTCCTGCACGAGACGCAGCGCGTCGTCCGCCCAGTCGAGACCGACGGCATCGCCGTCGTTGGCCGCCGTCACACCATCGTTCGAGACAAGCACGCGAAGTTCGCCCAGCGCGGTCGACACCGTCAGTACCCAGTGATTGCCGTGGAAGCTGCGCTGCCCCACCCGGCCCGCGACCCGCCCGGCCGTCGCCGACGTCAGACGGATGCGCTCGGGACGCAGGCTGAACGTCGCCGGCCCACTGGCCGATCCACCCGCAGAAGTCCCCGCGTGCAACGGCGACACGGACAAACGGTGCCCCTGCGCGTCGAGCACCGCCACGCTGCCGCGCACGTCCAGCTGACCGGTGATGAGATTGGTCTGCCCGATGAAATGCGCCGCGAACGTGGCACGCGGGTCTTCATAAACGTCGTGCGGCGTATCGATGCGCACCACGCGCCCGGCATTGAGCAGTACCACGCGATCGCTGATGGCCAGCGCCTCGGCCTGATCGTGCGTGACCATGATGGTGGTCGTGCCGACCTGACGCTGAATCGCGCGCAATTCGTCCTGCATCTGCTCGCGCAGCTTGGCGTCGAGGTTTGAGAGCGGCTCGTCGAGCAACAGCACGGGCGGTGCGATCACCAGCGCGCGGGCGAGCGCCACGCGCTGACGCTGACCGCCCGACAGCTCACGCGGATATCGCTGCGCATGCTGGCCGAGATGCACCAGCTCCAGCGCCTCCTGCACACGGCGTTGCTTGCGCCCCGCATCCACGCGGCGCATGTCCAGACCGAACGCCACGTTCTGCGCCACGGTCATATGCGGAAACAGCGCGTAGCTCTGAAACACGATACCGAGCCCGCGCTTTTCCGGCGGCACCGGCGTGAGATCGCGACCTTCGAGCAGGATACGGCCAGTGCTCGGCGCGACGAATCCCGCGATCATCTGCAGCGTGGTGGTCTTGCCGCAGCCGGACGGACCCAGCAGGGAGATGAACTCGCCCTGCGCAATCGACAGGTCGACGCCTTCGACCGCCGTGGTTTCGCCGTAGCGCTTGCCGAGTTGCTCGAGACGCAGATAGGGGGTGCTGGTGCTCATGACGCTTGTGTTCTCCCGACGACTTAACGCTCGATCTGACGATTCCAGCGCTGCGTCCATTCCGCACGCTTGGCGTTCACGACATCCCAGTCGACACGCACAAGCTTGTCGATCTGCGCGGGCGACGGCACACGCGAGGCCACGGCCATCGAGAGTTGCGTCTTCTTGTTGGCCGGGGCCACGCCCTGGCTCTCGGCCAGAATCGACTGCGTCTGCGGCGTGAGGATCATCTGGACGAACTTCTGTGCGAGCGCGTCGTTGGCGGACTTGTCCACCACGCACATGCCCATGCCCAGCGCCACCGCGCCTTCCTTCGGATAGACGAACTCGACGGGAATGCCCTGCTGGCGCAGCGCCTGCACGCGACCGTTGCCCCACACGGAGATGGCCACTTCGTCGGCCTGGAACAGTTCGGCAATCTTGCCCGGCGACGGGTCGAACGACAGCACGTTCGGTGCGATCTTCTCCATCTCGCGGAAGCCCGGATCGATGTTGGTGTCGCTGCCGCCGTTAAGCTTCGACTCGACGAGCAGTGCATGCAGGCCGTAGGTGTTCTTGATGCTCGGCATCACGAGCTTGCCCTTGAACTTCGGGTCGGACAGTTCCTTCCACGACGTCGGCGCGGGCCAGCCCTTCGCCTGGAACAGGCGCGTGTTGTAGGCGATGCCCGTTGCGATCAGCCCGGCGGACACGGCGTTACCGCTCTTGAACTTCGCAATGTCGTACAGATCCTGATAGACCGGTGCGTCGGCGAGCTTGCCGCAGAAGCCCATCTGAATGGCCTGATACATCGGACCGTCGTCGAGGAACACGACGTCCATGCCGGCCTTGCCTTTTTGCGCCTGGAGTTTCGCGAGCGTCGTCGTCGAATCACCGGGCACGATCACGACCTTCGTGCCGGGGTTGGCCTTTTCGAAGCCCGGAATGACGTCCTTCTTGAGCATCTGCTCGAAGGAACCGCCATAGGCGCCGACGTACAACGTGGTGTCGGCGTGCGCCAGCGACGCACCGAGGACGAATGCAGCCGCGCCCGCCGACAGAGTGGCGGTGCGACCCAGCTTGCGAAGCGTTTGGGGGACGACAGTCTTCATCGAGAAGCTCCTTGCGTGAAGCGGTTTTATATGATGTTATGGCCCGGCATTACGAGAAAAACTCAAACTATTGCGTTGTTTTCGTAGGGTCATTTTCGACACACCCACCGTCAAATCACATTTTTTTGCCCACCTATACATAAATGTTATGGGGGCGATCGACACAAGGATTACGAGGCTTCGATGAAGATCCGGCAGTTGGAGGCATTTCGCGCGTTGATCCTGCGCCAGACGGTGACCCGCGCGGCCGACATGCTCCATATCTCGCAACCGGCGGTCACGCGCCTGATCAACGATCTGGAAGCCGACGTAGGGTTTTCCTTATTCGATCGCATCAACGGACGGTTGAACCCGACCCCCGAAGCGATGGTGTTGTTCGAGGAAGTGGAGCGTTCGTTCGCAGGCATCGATCGCATTGCGCAGACCGCCGAGCAGATCAAGTCGCTGCGCCGCGGCTCGCTGCACATCGC
Source organism: Pandoraea pnomenusa (assembly GCF_040391475.1). Lineage (GTDB taxonomy): Bacteria > Pseudomonadota > Gammaproteobacteria > Burkholderiales > Burkholderiaceae > Pandoraea > Pandoraea pnomenusa_C. The sequence goes on from NZ_JBEBXS010000015.1 coordinate 74,574, forward strand.
GGGTGCGCCCGCGCTCGCGCTGGAGTTTTTGCCGAGCACGCTCACCGGTTTCATGCGCGATCACCCGGGCATCAGCACGACGCTGCTGATTCACGCGTCGAGCATCGTGGTCGACATGGTGGTCGGGCGCCGCTGCGACGTCGGCTTCATCGCGCATCCGCTCACGCACGCCGGTGTCGACGTCGAAACGCTGCACCGCGCGCCCATGCGCTGCATCCTCCCGCGCGGGCATCGGCTGGCCGGGCGCGACGTCATTTACCCGGAAGACCTTCGTGACGAGTCGTTCGTGTCATATCCGAAAGAGTTCGACGGGCGCATGTACATCGACCGGATCTTCGCGGAGCGTCAGATCGACCGCGTGATGACCGCAGAGTCGCAACTGTCGGCGGCGATTTGCGTGCTCGTCGAGCACGGCGCCGGGGTGGCGATCATCGATCAGATCACGGCGCGATACGCGGCGGGGCGCGTCGTCGTCAAACCATTTGAGCCGACGGTGTTCTCCGGTTTCTCGCTCGTGACGTCGAACCAGCATCCGCCGTCGAAGCTCGCGAAGGCCTTCGTCGACTACACGAAGCAGTGCATGATCGCGCAGTTCGGCGAGTGACCGGCGAGCCTGGGTCGGCGGCCCGGTGAGTCGATTCGTCGCGCCAACAACAGGATGGGCACACGCCGTGAAACAGACCTTGCCTGACGCGCAGCACGATTGTTAAGCTCTCGCCCGGCCCGGCGCGTTCGGGCCGACGACAGATAAGAGAGACAACAATATGCTGCAATGCAGTACCCGCCTGCCGGCGCGCCTCGCGGCCGCCGCCCTCACGACGTTCGCCCTGTTCGCCCTGCCCGCCGCGGGCGCCGGCGCCGAGACGCCCCACCCCGTCAAACTGAGCAAGCACGCCTTGTCCGGCCCCGTGTTCGAGAGTCCCGAGGCCGTGCATGACAACGAGGACGGTAACGACACCGTGGACGTGACGTCGTTCACGTCCGGCGACAAGGCCTTCCAGACCGGCGTGTTCCAGTCCGGACCGACCCGCGAGGAAGTGCGCGGCCCGGGTTATCCCTACACCGAATTGCTGGTGTTCCTGACGGGGGGCGCGAGGTTCGTCTCGACCGACGGCAATGTGCTCGAGGCCGGCCCGGGCGACGCCGTCACCCTGCCCAAGGGCTGGACCGGCGTCTTCGAGTCGAAGGGCTACACGAAGCTGTACGCTGTCTACGACCCCGATGCGCCGACGCATATCGGGCAGGACTGAGGGTCCGGCACGAAGAGAACCGGGCGGCATGCGCGAAGGGAGAACGGGGTAAACGTTAGTTCCTCCCAGCAATAGAGAAGGTGTCAAACGCTCCTAATTGTGAGTTTTTGTCGAGCACTACCATGACTTCACCGTGAACCGAGTTTGCGGGCAGTCGGACAAAAAATTCTAGGAGACATGGCATGCTTCACGACCTTCGCGCAACGCCCGAGACCGTTCATTGGGGCTATTTCAACGCGACCCAGACACCCGCGCTCACCGTCAAGAGCGGCGATTTCATTCGCGCCGAAGCGGTCACCCATCACGCGGGTGACGCCCCCGATCTGATGATGGACGACGCCGTTCGCGCCATCTACGACAAGATTCCCCACGAGGACCGCAACCCCGGCGTGCACATCATGACCGGGCCGATCTACGTGGAAGGCGCAAAGCCGGGCGACATGCTCGAAGTGCGCTACCTCCAGATGATTCCCCGCTTTCGCTTCGGCGCGAACGTGGCCGCGCACTGGGGGCAACTCTACGAGGACTTCAAGAAGGAGCGCGTGACGATCTACGAGCTGGACAACAGCTCGAACACGGCTCACGCGCTCTTCGCCTTCGACTATCCGGGCAAGCTGACCACGCCCGGCAAGCTCGTCGATCACCGCGAGTGCTGCAAGGAGCCGGCGCTGGCCGGCGTGCGCGTGCCCGTGCGGCCGCACCTCGGTACCGCAGGCGTCGCCCCCGACGCGCAAGGTCGCGTGTCGACGGTCGAACCCGGTCTGCATGGCGGCAACATCGACAACTGGCGCATCGGTGCCGGAGCGACCATGTACTACAAGGTGCAGGTGGACGGCGGCCTGTTCTCCATCGGCGACCCGCACATCTCGCAGGGCGACGGCGAAATCAGCGGCACGGCCATCGAAGCCTCGCTCAACGTGCTGTTCCAGGTCGTGCTGCGCAAGGACTTCGAGTTCCCGTCGCCGCTACTCGAAACGCCCGACGTCTGGATCGTTCACGGTTTCCACCAGGACCTCGACGAAGCGGGCAAGAACGCCGCGCGCGACATGATCCACCTGCTCACCGAGCAGCAGGGACTGTCGCGTGACGACGCCTATTCGCTCATGAGCGTGGCTGCCGACTTCGGCGTGACGCAAGTGGTCGACGGCACGCAGGGGGTGCACTGCACCATGCCACGCAGCATGTTCCCGCCCAAATCGTCGAAGTCGTGAGTTCGCGGGCGGTGCGGGGGGCGTTGCATTGCGCTGTCGCGCTGTCGCCCGCTAACGTCGCCACCGTGCCGCACGCGTCTACTGGAGACCTTCCATGCAATACGTCTATATCGGGCGCAACGAGCTTGTCGCCCTGATCGTCGGGTTGGTGACGGGAACGCTCTACTCCTGGCTCAACCTGCCCATTCCCGCGCCGAACGTGCTCGGCGGCATCTTCGCCATCATCTTCACGTATGCGGGCTACCTGATCGTGAACGCGTGGCGACGTTCGGTGACGTTCGGACGCCCGCCCTCGGAGCGGTCGCTCGGCGCCGGTTCCGTCAGATCGTCGTGAGGAGACTGCCATGATCGAACTCACTCTGGGCGCGACCGAGTTGCAGGCCGCGGCTGTCGGGCTGGTGACGGGTGTGCTCTACACGAGCGTGCGCGCCCCGATTCCGGCGCCGAACGTGCTCGGCGGCATCTTTGCCATCGTGGGCACTTTCGTCGGTTTCGTTTTCGTCGCCGCCATGCGAGGGCAGTTGCACATCGGCTGACACCACCGCACTATTGACGCCTTGAGACGCCGCCCGGCGCACCGCCGGGTGGCGTTGCCGTCATTTCGAAGGAGGCCGGGTTTTGGATCGCGCGCACTTCTCCACCGAGTCCTATGCCCACGACCAGCGCGGGCCGGCCTGGCAGGCAAGGCTGCTCGACGCACGCCTGCACTTCCGCTCGCCAACGCCCGGGCAACCGCTGCACGGCACGTTGCTCACGCATCGCACGCCGGGCGGCATCGAACTCTCCGTGATTTCGTCGACGCCGCAAGTCGTCTGCGCCAAGGCGGGCGGTGAGCGGGGCTTCCTGCTGCTCATGCTGCTCGACGGGGAAGCCGGGCTATCGGGCCCCGGCACCCCGGAAGGCGAACGGCTCGTGGCAGGCGACATTGCCTGCATTCCGGGCAACGACAGTGCCGAACTCGTCGCCACGACACCGTTTCGTCTGGTGTCGGTGCATGTGCGACACGCGTTGATCGCGCCGCGGCTGGGCAGTGCACCACCGGTGCGCACATGCAAGCTGCCGGCGAGTGTTGCCCCGTTGTTCGGCAGTCTGCTCGGCGCGCTCGCCGCGCAACTCGACTCGATGCAGGACGCCGATCCGCACGCGCTCGAGCCCGTCGAAAACGTGATTCTCGAATGCCTTGCATCGGCGCTGGCCGCCGCGAAACCACCGGCGGCGTCGGGCGTCTCGACCTCACGCGCCATCGCCTTCGCACGCATTTGCCATCGGATTCAGGCGCGACTCGCCGAGCCCGATCTCTCGCTGTGCGCCATCGCCAGGGACGAGCATGTGTCGGATCGATATCTACGCAAGCTCTTCGAAGGCTCGGGGCACAGTTTCTCGTCGTATTTGCGGCAAAGCCGTTTGCAGCGCTGCCATGCCGATTTGCAGAATCCCGCCTACGACCAGTTGTCGGTGTCCGACATCTGCTACCGGTGGGGCTTCAACGATCCGTCCTATTTCAGTCAGGCGTTTCGCGAGCGCTTCGGTCTCTCGCCGAAGGCCAGCCGCGATCAGGCGATGCGCGCGCGAGCCCTGCCGGAGCGCTCGCGTATCTCGCGCGGACACCCCGACGTGCCCGCCGGTCTCACCGGACGGGCTGCCGCCCATGTCGGGCTACGGCTACCGCACGAGCATCACGACGAGCACGACGGCGCCGCTGTCGCGTCGCCCGGTGACGTCGATCCGTACCGCGCCCTGCCCCACGACGGCGGGCAGCATCACTACCTGCGCGCCACCTGCGACACGGTGCATTGGGGCTATCTCAGCCACGACCTGCCGCCCGTGCTGACGGTCGCCTCCGGCGATACGGTGACCATCGAGACGCTCACGCAACACGCCACCGACGACTGGGCGCGCATGGTGCAAGGCGACCCGGGTGCGGAGAGCGTGTTTCACTGGACGCCGACGCAGAAGAACATTGACCGCCGCGGCGCCGGGCCGATGGATGCGTCGGTGTACGGACGCGGTGCGGGCGAAGGCTTCGGCGTGCACATCTGCACCGGTCCCATCGCCGTCGAAGACGCCATGCCCGGCGATGTGCTGGAAATCCGGATTCTGGATCTGCAGCCGAGGCCCAGCGCGAATCCTGATCACGCGGGCAAGGCGTTCGGCAGCCATGCCTCGACGTGGTGGGGCTTTCACTATCAGGACATGCTCACGCTCCCGCGTGAGCGCGAGGTCGTGACCGTCTTCGAGATCGATTGTCATGACGGTGCCGACGTGGCGCGCGCCCTCTACAGCTTCCGCTGGACACCGCAACAGGATCCGTTCGGCGTGGTTCATCCGACCATCGACTACCCGGGCGTGCCCGTGGATCACTCGCGCATCACCAAGAATTTCCGGACGCTGAAAAACGTCGAAATCCCGCTGCGCCCCCATTTCGGCGTGCTGGCCGTGGCGCCCGCGCAGGACGGCCTGATCGACTCGATCCCGCCGTCGAGTTACGCGGGCAATCTCGACAACTGGCGCGTCACGCGCGGCGCCAGCGTGTTCCTCAAGGTCGCCGTGCCGGGTGCCCTGCTCTCCATCGGCGATCCGCACGCCTCGCAAGGCGACGCAGAACTCGGCGGTACCGCGATCGAATGCTCGCTCACGGGCAACATCCAGTTGATACTTCACAAGAAGGCAGCCATCGACGTCACGGCCCCCTATGCCGATCTGACCTATCCGCTGGTCGAAACGCCCACGGAGTGGATCATCCACGGCTTCAGCTCACCCAACCATCTCGCCGAGCTGGGCCAGAAGGCGCAGAGCCAGATCTACATGAAGTCGACGCTGGACAGCGCGCTGCGCGACGCCTTCCTCAAGGCGCGCCGCTTCCTCATGCAGGTCAAGCGCCTGACCGAAGACGAAGCCACGGCCATCCTGTCGATCTCGGTGGATTTCGGCGTCACGCAGGTCGTGAACGGCAACTGGGGCGTTCACGCCATCATTCGCAAGGGAATGTTCGGCAATTAGGTATGCTACGCGCTCGGTGTCAGCCCAACATCGCAAAATCGGCAAAGCGTGCGCCGATACATTGGCGGCCAAGGAGCGCAAATGAAACCCGAGACCCGACTTCGCTACGCCCAACGGATGGAGCCCGTGCTGCGCTGGCTCGCCGGCCATCCGGACAGCACGCCCGATCTCTACCATCTGGCCGAACTGGCGTGCCTGTCGCCGTATCACTTTCACCGGATCTACCGTGCCCTCCTCGGTGAGACGGTGAATAACACGGTGCAGCGTATTCGCATGCATCGTGCGGCGATTGCGTTGGCGGATTCGGAGGATTCGATGCGTGTTGTGGCGTCGCGGGCCGGCTATGCGTCGGACGCCACGTTCAACCGGGCTTTCGGGGCGTTTTTCGGCATGCCGCCGGGACGCTACCGCGACACCCGCTCCGGACCCATCGATCCTCAGGAGCTGACCATGTATCCGATTGCTGTCGAGTCTTTCCCCGCCACCACGCTCGCCGTGCTGCGCCACAGCGGCGACTATCAGGGCATCGGCCCGGTGTTCGTGCGCGCTTTCATGCTGGCCGCCGCCCACGGGCTGGCACAACCGGACGCCATCGGCTACGGCGTGTACTTCGACGACCCGGAACAGGTGCCGACCGACCGGTTACGCTCGATGGCGGGCGTCTCTGTGCCCGCCGACGCCAAGGTGAGCGACGATCTGGAGCGTTTCGAGATTCCGGCCGGGCGTTGCGCCGTGCTGACCTACACCGGGCCGTACAACGAGATGAGCCAGCCGTATCAATGGCTCTTCTCGGAATGGCTGCCGAACAGCGGGCTGGAACCTGCCGACTTCCCGATGTTCGAGCAGTACCTCAACGATCCGCGCTCGACGCCGCCGGCGCAACTGCAGACCCGGATCTGCCTGCCGGTGAAGTAAGTGTCAGCAAGGCCTGCGCCTGTGCGCGCAGGTCTTGCGCACCGGGATGGAATTCGAACGGCACGGCCTTCGCCATCCCCTGCAGCATCTTGCGCGAGCTGCGCGAATACGCCGGGTCGTAGTGCTTCGTGATGAGCGCTTCCGAGAGCGCGCGCTGTTGCCCGTCGTCGAGCAGCGAAAGCCATTGATCGATGACGGCGCGCCCGTGCAGCGGTACCAGACGCAGCAATTGGCCTCGGAAGTAGTCCGGCTGCGCAAGCAGATGCCCGTACTCCTGCATCAACAGATCCACGCGCTCGTCGCGCGAGACTTTCACCTCGACACACGTCGCGGTACCTCGCAGCGAGGTCATCAGCGATTCGGGCAGCGAGATCAGCCCGATCCTGCGGCTCTCCGCCTCCACGAATACAGGCCGCTTCGGGTCGAAGCTGCGCAGCGCGCCGATCAGCGCCGTGTCGAACGACTTCTGCGACGGCTGCGGCCGGTCGGGCACGGCGCCCAGCAGCGAGCCGCGATGGCTCGCCAGTCCCTCGAGATCGAGCGTCTGCGCCCCGACGTCGGCCAGCGCGTGCAGCAGGCGTGTCTTGCCGCTGCCGGTGTGGCCCGAAAGCACAACGTAGTCGAGCGTCGGCGGCAGCGCCTCGAGCGACGCCACGACATCGCGCCGATAAGTCTTGTACCCGCCTTCGAGTTGTCGCGCCCGCCAGCCAATCATGTTCATCATGAGCGTCATCGAGGCCGAGCGCGTGCCGCCACGCCAGCAATAGATGAGCGGACGCCAGTTGCGCGGCCGCTCGGCGAACGTGGTATCGAGCGCCTGGGCGATGTTGCGCGAGACCATCGCAGCGCCCACGCGAGAGGCATCGAACGGCGAGACCTGCTTGTACATCGTGCCGACGATGACGCGCTCTTCGTTACTCAAGACCGGTACGTTGATGGCGCCCGGAATATGGTCGTCATCGAATTCGAGCGGCGTGCGCACGTCGATGATTTCGTCGAATTCGCCCGCGCTCGGCAGACCGACACGCAGATGGTTCATTGCGACACCTCTGCAGCCAGTTGTCCGCAATGCGTGCCGTAAGGGGTACGCGATGTGGCCTGTCGCTGGTCCGCAGCGTCCAGGCTCGCTCGCACCTTCGCCGCGCGATCGATGATGCGTGTCGCGCTCTTTGCATCGTCCGCCCCGCCCAGCGCCAGCGCGTAATCTTCGAGCAGTTCCACGTAGGCGAACGGCGCCTTGCGCGCGGCGTCCATGCGATCGAGCGAACCCAGGGCGCGATTGAAGTATTTGGCCGATTGCACGAACTGCCGTTGCGCCAGCGCGAGCCGCGCCAGTTCGATGAGCGCGGGATACCGGTAGCGGTTCGTCAGGATATCGAGGTCATACGCCAGGCTCAATTCGCGTTCGGCTTCGGCGTAGAAACACGTCACGCCCAACGCTCGACCGTAGTCGTAGTGCATGGCCGCGCGTTGCGACGCCGGCCAGCCCGATTGATCGGCCACCAGCACGGCCTGTCCGAAGTCGCGCCGCGCGGTGTCCCAGTCGCCGCGCACCTCGGCCGCACCGCCCATCGCAGCGTAATCGGGACCGGACGGCTTGCGCACGGGCGTCGTACACCCCGTCACGCCCAACACGGTACAGAGCATGGCACCCAGCGCGGCCATCGCGGCCAGGCGGTCCCATCGTTTGAAAGATCCAGTCATCGGGAAAAGCACGGAAAAAACTGCCGGTAATTACCTGTCGCGGGACACATCCGACCCGCGTTCGCCCGACAGGATACCGCGTCGCACCTGAACGCCCCAACGTTGGCGTCCGGTGAGGAAGTGCCCCCACCCGAGCGCCGCCCCCGTATGCCGCATCAACTGGAACGAAAACGGCTCCAGCACCGCCGCCACGAACGCCAGCCCGAAGCTCGTGCCGGTACGCTGCCCTGTCCAGCGGCGGTAAGCCTGCACCGACCAGAGATGAAAGCCGAGATCGATGGCGATCTTGCCGAGAATGATGCCCGAGACCGGCAGCACCACGCCGTAATGGCCCTCGCAGACGAACGTCACGAGCAGCGCGAACGCCGTGAGTCCGTAGATCGGCTGGAGCGTGTCGAATGCCTTCACCGGCAACATCAGCCGCCCCAAATTGCCATAGCGTCCATTGCCGACCATGTCGCGATACCAGTACTGCGTTTGGAGGAAGCCGGCGAACCAGCGGCGACGCTGACGCAGGAAGCTGGTCAGTGTGCCGGGCGCATCGGTCACCGCCTGTGCGCCGCCGATCACGCGCACATCCCAGTCCAGCGCGTGCGTGGCCGAGTACCGGCGCAGTCGATGGATCAACTCATAGTCTTCGACCAGACACGCCGGATCGAAGCCGCCCACGGCGAGTACCGCGTCACGCCGGAAACACGCGAAAGCGCCGGAGATCAGCAGCAACCCGTCGGCGCGCATCCACGCAAAGCGCGAGATGAAGTTGCGAATGTATTCGTAGGTCTGGAAGAACTGCAGGACACGCCCGCTCGCCGTGGTGCCGCACACCGGCGTGAGCACGCCGGTCGCCGCAACCAGTTGCGGGCGTCGCGCAAACGCGTCGTGCATGGCCGCGCATGCGCCGACGTCGAGCAACGTGTCGGCATCAACGGTCATCACGATGTCGGTCGTCATGCCGACCAGCGCGGCGTTCAGCGCACGCGCCTTGCCGCCATGCGGCACGCGCAGCCAGCGCAGGTTCGGATATGTCGGACTCGGCGCACTGAGGCCGCCGACGCCCGGGTCCATCAGCCCGTAATGGCCGGTGAGCAATGCGGCCGTGCCGTCGCGCGAGCCGTCGTCGGCAATGACGATGGCATCGGGCACCCGGCGCCCGCCCATGAGCGCACGCAGCGTGACGGGCAGCGCCGCCGCTTCGTTGTGTGACGCCACGACGACGCCCAGCGTCAACGGCAAGGTGGCGGCATCCTGATCGCTGCCGACGGCCTCCGGTTCCGGTCGCATCAGTCGCCACGCCTGACAGAACACGAACGCCAGCAGCAACGTGTCGTACACCACGTAAGCCACCCCCGTTCCCCAGGCGAACACCCCCTTGAGAAAGAACGCCTGCGCAAACAGCACGCACCACAACGTGGCGACCCCGGCGTGCACGAGCCAACTGGCGAGCGGCGTGGGCGGCCGGGTAATACGCGGCGAATGCTGCGCGCGGGCCGCGTCGAGACGCGTCGTATCCGTCGTATCTGTCGTATCCGTCGTCGTGTCGGCCGCCAGATCGATCGGCACGCGCGCGCTCACGGCAGCATCCTGCCAATGACGGAATGGCGGTCGATCCACTGATGCTTGAGCGCGCCGCCGATGTGCAGCGCCAGCAGCGCATACAGCGCGTAGGCGCAGTAGGTATGCACGTTGCCGAGCACGTCGTGCCAGTAATCCTTGCTCGCGTCGGTCATCGCCATCAGGAACCCCATGCGCGGAAACGGCACGACGCCGAACAGCGTTAGCGGATGCGTCGACGCCGCCACCCACGCCGAGTCATGCGCCCAACCCGACAGCGGCAACGCAAAGATCAGTACGTAGAGCAGCCAATGCACGACATGCGCCGCAGTCCGCTCCCACGACGCAAAGACTTGCGAAAGCGGCGGCGGCCGGTGCGTCGCGCGCCAGAGAATGCGCAGGATCGCCAGACCCAACACGGTGATGCCGATGGACTTGTGCAGATCGATCCAGAAGCGCACGTCGATCTTTTCGAGCGTGGCGTCGGAGAGCAACGCGATCGTCTGACCGATGGCCACGTTGCCAAGCATGAGTAACGCCACCGCCCAATGCAGCAGCATGGCGACACGCGTGTACTTCTCGTCTTCGTACAGGCCGACACCGGATTTGCGCGCGGACACGGAAGCAACGGAAGGGGGCAGTGAGTTCACTTCGAAGATCCTGAAAACGCCTGGGCTGATGATGGCATAACGTCAATTGAAGCGCGCTTATTCCCCCGTTGCCGTAAAAAGGTGTTACCGCAAATTACAAGACACACCGGAGTGCCCGGTTTCGGGGCAATTTACGAAAACCGGCCACTGGTCGGTGTTTGCCGTGGCGTGCCAACCGCCTGCCTTGCGAGCCCGCCGCAAAACCGCGATGATCGTGCATCTCGTGTGCAGCACAACGCTGGCTGCGCCGATCCAAAGGAGACGAACCATGCCACGCAGCACTGCCGAAAAACGCGCCGCGTTCCGCGAACTCCATCTTGCCGGCTGCTTTGTCATTCCCAATCCCTGGGACGCCGGCAGCGCCCGTTATCTCGAGCACGCCGGCTTCAAGGCGATTGCGTCGACCAGCTCGGGGTTTGCGTGGTCGACGGGCCGTCCCGATAACGGCGTGACGCGCGACATCGTGCTCACGCATCTGCGCTCGCTCGTCGAGGCGACCGACCTGCCCGTGAACGCCGACTTCGAGAGCGGTTTCGGACGCACGCTCGACGAAGTGGCGCAAAGCGTCAAGATGGCCGTGACGACAGGCGTGGCCGGGCTGTCCATCGAGGACTCGACGGGCGACGTCAACGCGCCGCTGTTCCCGATCGACGAAGCCGTGGCGCGCATGAAGGCCGCGCGGCGCGCGATCGACGAGACCGGCGGCGACACATTGCTCATCGGGCGTGCCGAGAATTTCTTCGCAGGCGTGCCCGATCTCGACGACACCATCGCGCGCCTGCAAGCCTATGCCGAGGCCGGTGCCGATTGCCTGTACGCGCCCGGCATCGTGTCGGCCGAGCAGATTCGCATGGTCGTGGCTGCGGTCGCGCCGAAACCGGTCAACGTGCTCGTGGGCGCAACGTCGCCGCTCACGTTGCAGGACCTCGCCGAGCTGGGCGTGCGCCGCGTAAGTGTGGGTGGCGCGCTGGCGCGCTCGGCCTGGGGGGGCTTCATGCACGCCGCGCAGGCGCTTGCCGAAGGCCGCTTCGACGGTTTCGATGGCGCCGCGAGCGGCGCGACACTCAACGGATTGTTCCGTCAGGGTGAGTGATCGCGGCATGGGGCAGGCGGGCGGCGCCCCTCGCCCCCCCGCCCCTCGCGGTGCCGCCAGTGCATGACCAGTGACTTTTCGTCGATGGACGGTACCGCCCCGTCCGGGGACAATGCGCTGCCTGCCGATGCACCGCGCCCCGCCCTGCCGGGGCAGCGAGAGCACGGCGTCCCCCCACGACGGAGCGCCCCATGACCCAGCCGCACGACGCCTTTGCCATTCCCACGCCACTGGGCGCACCGTTGCCCAAGCCAACCGTTTTCGTGAACGTCGAGGACGAACGCGCCGACCGCAAGCTTCGCCTTGCCGTCGCCTTCCGGATCTTCGCGCGCTTCGGGCTGGCCGAAGGCATCGCCGGTCACATCACCGTGCGCGATCCCGAGTTCCATGACCGTTTCTGGGTCAATCGTTACGCGCAGCACTTCTCGTCGATTCATCCGGACGACCTGATTCTGGTCGACGAGGCGGGCGGCCTGCATCATGGCGACGGCCCGGTCAACGCCGCCGCAATGGCCATCCATGCCGGCATCCACGCCACCCTGCCCCATGTGACGGCGGCCGCCCACACCCACACGACCCACGGACGCGCCTTCTCGGCCCGCACGCGCGCGCTCGCACCGATCAATCAGGAAGCGTGCCTCTTCTACGACGACCACGTGCTGTTTCGCGGCGACGTGCTCGTCCTCGGCGCCGACGAAGGGCGCCGCATCGCCCAGGCGCTGGGCCACAAGCGCGCCGCCGTGTTGCTGAATCACGGATTGCTGACGGTCGGCTCGTCGGTCGATGCGGCAGCGTATCGCTTCCTCGCGATGGAACGCTGCGCGCAAGTCCAGTTGCTTGCCGAAGCGGCGGGACCGCTCGAAGTGCTCTCCGACGCCGAAGCCCGCGAAGTGTTCCGCCTGCTGGGTTCGGACTACGTCGCGTGGCTCGGTTATCAGGGCCTTTACGAGCAGGTACTGCGCGAGTGCCCCGAGTTGATGGCGCCCTCGGCGCCCTCGGCGCGCTCGGCACGATAGCGCTCGACGGCCTGACGCAGCCACGCATCGAACTGACGCAACGGCGCCCAGTCAGCGCGTTGCGCCGGGTAGGAGAAGTAGATCGTCTGCGGATTGGCGAGCGTGTGCGCATGAGCCTGCACCAACGCACCGCTGGCGAGTTCGCGCTCGATCAACACGCGCGGCAACACGGCCACACCGAGCCCCGCGACGGCCGCGTTGATCGCCATGATGAACATGTCGTAGCGTTGCGGACTGCGCTGCGGGCGGATCTCGGACGCTTGCGTCGTGCCCAGCGAAGCAAGCCAGTCGTCCCACACGCGCGGCAGATCGCGCGGGCAAATCCAGGACAATGCGGCGATCCGGTCCAGTGACAGCGAAGGCTCGCCGTCGAGCAGACGGGGGGCCGCGACCAGCGTCAGCGTGTCGTCGGTAATGAGTGCGGTACCGGGCATGCCGGGCCACAGGCGGGTGCTGAAGTAGATCGTGGCGTCGAACGCGGAGTCGTCGAAGAACACCGGCTGGTCGCGACCGAGAATATGCAGCCGAACGTCGCGCGTGCTGGCGTAGAAATCATCGAGCCGGGGGATCAGCCACTGCGCGGCAAACGTCACGCCGACAGCAATCTCAAGCTCCGTCTCCCGGCCCTGCTGCACCACGTCGAGCGTGTCGCGGCGAATCTGGTCGAGGTGCACGCGAATCCGCTTGGCGTACTCCGCGCCGGCCGACGTCAGGACGAGCCGCTGCTTCACGCGCTCGAACAGTGCCACACCCAAATGCTTTTCCAGCTCACCCACACGTTTGCACACCGCGCCGTGGGTGAGCGCCAGCTCTTGTGCAGCCTGCGCGAAGTTCTGGTGACGGGCGCTGGCCTCAAAGGCCTGCAACGCCGAGAGGCTGGGGACGCCCAGTCGCATGTTGGCTCCTGCGGGAATTCGATCTTGCCCGACAGTCTATGCGATGCGTCCCCGGCAATTCAAATCACCGCCGCACGGCAACGCACTTACTCGACGTGCGCCACACCGCCCGCGAGCACGGCACCGCCGGCCACTTCCTTCGGCAACGCCCACGACATCCAGTGGGTGCGCAGCGCCACGACCAGCACGAACGCCAGCGCCGCCAGGCCGCCAAACGTGGCGAAGCCCATCTGATAGCTGCCCGTCGATTCCTTCGCGATGCCCATGATCACCGGCAGATAGAAGCCGCCGATGCCACCCGCCGCGCCGATGATGCCCGACATGAGGCCCGTCTTGCCTTGCCAGCGTTGCGGCACCAGCTGGAAGGTCGCGCCGTTGCCAAGGCCGAAGCACAGATAGACGAGCACCAGCAGTGCGATACCGGCCCCTTGCGGCGGCATCCACGCGGCGAACACGAAGTCGATGACGGAAATGGCCGCGAGCAGCAGTACGAGCGCGCGCACGCCCGAAATCCGGTCGGCAACGAGGCCGCCGATGGGGCGCACCAGCGCGCCGAGGAATGCGAGCAGCGACATGAAGAGACCCGCCTCGATACGCGGCATGCCATACAGCGAGATGAGCAGCGTGGTGACGTAGGAGGACATGCCGACGAACCCGCCGAACGTGATGCTGTAGACCAGCATGATGACCCACGTATCGCGCTCGGCCAGCACGCCACGGTAGTGGCGCGGCAGCACGGCGATGGCAAGCAGCGCGCCAAGCACCGGCAACAGCAACACACCGGCCTTGCCCTCGCCGAACGCCCCGGCGTGCACGCACAGCACGAGTGCAATCAGACCGAACACCGTGATGACGAAGCTCGTGAACGCACGCGGGGCGCTACCCGACTTCACCCCCTGATCCTTCGCCCAGAACACCAGCGCGAGCGCCGCCAGGGCGAGCAGCGGCAGTGCGGCGCCTGCGGCACGCGCCCAGCCGAAGTGCTCCGCCAGGCCCGGAAACATGAAGCCGTCGAGCACCGCACCGACGTTACCGGCGGCGGCCAGCCCGAGCACCAGCCCCTGCACCTTGGGCGGATAGTTGCTGCCCGCCATCGGCAGGGCCACGGCGAAGCTGGCGCCTCCGATGCCGAGGAACACCCCCAGCACGAGCAGCAGCGTGTACGACGGCGTGCCCGGCACGAGCAGCAGCACCACCGACGGAATCGCGGAGAGCACGAGTCCCATCAACGCAATCTTCCGTCCATCGTAGGCCTGATACAGATTGCCCAGCGTGACGCGCAGAATCGCAGCGCCGAGCACCGGCACCGCCACCAGGAAGCCCGTTTGCGCAGGCGTCATGGCGATGTCGCGGCCGATGAACGGCGCCAGCGGACCGAGCATCACCCAGACGGTGAAGCCGGTGTCGAAGTAGAGAAAACACGCAACCAGCGCGCGCCAGTTGCCACTTTTCAACGATTGCGTGAGCGTGCTCATGGATACCCTCGTGTTCGTTTGCCGAAAAAAAGCGTCCCGAAGCCGTAAGCCTGTGAACAGGTCTATGGCTTCGGGACGCCGTTGCCCCGAATTCCCCGTGTCTTGCACGGGTCATGCATGCGGTGCAGAAAGTTCGCTTGTCTTCACTCGGCCGCCTTTGGCCTTATGCAATCGTTAGCAATTGGCGTGCCATGCACGCGCACGCATCGGGCAAAAACACACCGCATGTCCAGCACACGTGGGTTTGGCGTCTTTCGGCGGCAAGTCGCGCGGGCGCCGCCCTTACCTCGCCAAGTGACGGAAGGGCCGATTCCGGCCGACGTCGTGATTCGGCAACGGGCACCGTGCCGCATCGCGATGCGGCGGCGCACCATTAACGTGCGCCGGAATGCCAACCGCGCCCGGCGATCGTGGATAATCGAAACGTCCACGGCTCGCTTCCCACTCGCCTCCATGAACGCCAAGCTCTTTCCGCATCTGGTGCGCTTCCACCCGCGTTTGCTGATCGCCATTGCCATCGGCATCATCGTCGGGCTCTTCGTCCAGGTGGCGGTGAGCGGCGAATTCAGCCCGGTGACGCGTATGTTGATCGGCTGGAACGCACTCGCGTGGTCGTATCTCGCGATGATCTGGACGATGATGGTGACCTCGCCCAAGCGCAGCATCGAGCGCTTCGCCGAGCAGGAGGATCAGAGCGGCGCCCTTGTGCTTACCGTGGTCAGTCTGTCGGCCATCGCCAGCGTGGTGGCGATCATTCACATTCTCGCGAGCGCCAAGTCCGGCGGCTCGCATCACACCTCCGAACACGTACTGTTCGCCGCCGCCACACTCATCGCCGGCTGGTTCCTGGTGCCGACGATCTACACGCTGCATTACGCGCGCCTGTACTTCACCGACACCGAAACGCCCTACGCGCTCGGCTGGCCCGACCGCGATTGCGATCCGGACTACTGGGATTTCCTGTACTTCTCGTTCACCATCGCGGTGGCCTCGCAAACCGCCGACGTCTCGCTGAAATCGCGCCGCATGCGACGCGCCACCCTCGCGCAAGCGATCCTCTCGTTCTTCTTCAATCTGGCCGTGCTGGGCCTGTCGATCAACATCGGCGCCGGTCTGCTCAGTTGACAGGCCGCACCGTGCCCCTGCCCGTGCGTGACATGACGTCGCACCAGCTACGGACATAAACTCCTTAAAAAACATACAAGTAATACAGAGCAGCATCTGGAGCAACGGCGCGTCAATGCGCCGCGTGCGACGACTTGTCACGCGTATTGCATTACACAATTCCCTAATATGCACACAAACACGTGGTGTTTTTCGATTATGAATAACATACAAAACAGGGTTTATTTCCATACATAGGGCACAACATGACTGCCATGCCTTCCTTTCCGGATGCTCTCGACCTCGCCCGCCTGCAATTCGCGTTCACGATCTCGTTCCACATCATCTTTCCCGCACTCTCCATCGGCTTGGCGAGTTTCATTGCCGTTCTCGAAGGCCTTTGGCTGAAGACCCGCCAGCAACACTATCTCGACCTTTGCCGCTTCTGGTCGAAGGCGTTCGCCGTGTGTTTCGGCATGGGCGTGGTCTCGGGCGTTGTGATGGCGTATCAGTTCGGCACGAACTGGTCGGGCTTCTCGAGCTTCGCCGGCGCAGTCACCGGACCGCTGCTGACCTACGAAGTGATGACGGCATTCTTCCTCGAAGCCGGCTTCCTCGGGATCATGCTGTTCGGCTGGAATCGCGTGAGCCCTCGTGCGCACTTCGCCGCCACGCTCTGTGTCGCCATCGGCACGCTGATCTCGACGTTCTGGATTCTTGCCTCGAATAGCTGGATGCAAACGCCGCAGGGCTTCGAGATCGTCGATGGCCGCGTGGTCGTGCTCTCGTGGTGGGATGTAATCTTCAACCCGTCCTTCCCCTATCGTCTCGCCCATATGAGCATTGCCGCGTTCGTGGTCGCGGCGCTCGTGGTGGCCGGCACCGGGGCATGGCATCTGTTGCGCGGACGCCGCGACCCGGCCGTCAAGACCATGTTCTCGATGGCGATGTGGCTGTTGCTGATCTTCGCACCGCTGCAGGCCTTCGTCGGCGATTTGCACGGGTTGAACACGCGCGAACATCAACCCGCGAAGCTCGCCGCGATGGAGGGACTCTGGGAGACGAAGTCCGGCGGCACGCCGCTGAATCTCTTCGGCTGGCCCGACATGGACGCCGAGACCACGCGCTACGCGCTCGAAATCCCGCATCTGGGCAGCCTGATCCTCACGCACAGCTGGGACGGCGAAATTCGTGGCCTGAAGGAATTTCCGAAAGACCAACGCCCCAACGTGCCGCTCGTGTTCTGGAGTTTCCGCGTAATGGTCGGTCTCGGCATGGCGATGATCGCCGCCGCCATTGCGGCCTTGTGGATGCGCCGCCGCGGCACGCTGTTCACCTCGCGCGGCTTCGCCCGCACGATGCTCCTGCTCTCGCCGACCGGATTCATCGCGTTGCTCGCGGGCTGGGTCACCACCGAAGCCGGACGCCAGCCCTGGATCGTGTACGGCGTGATGCGCACCGCGCACGCAATGTCGCCGGTGAGCGCACAGCAAGTCCAGGTCTCGCTGTTCGTGCTGGTGATCGCGTACTTCCTCGTGTTCGGCACCGGCGTCTATTACCTGCTGAAGATTCTGCGCGGCGGCCCGGTGTTGCCCGGAGACGGCGCGCATCTGCCGCAGGCCGTACCGGCGGCACCCGCACTCTCCGGATTGTCGGGGCGACTGGACACCGACACGGCGCATGCGCGCTGATCGCCGCGCGCCCCCATCGACTGACATCGACCTTAGCGAGACTTACTCATGGACCTGACCATCGCCTGGGCCGCCATCATCGCGCTCGGCCTGTTTCTCTACGTGGTGCTCGACGGCTTCGACCTCGGCATCGGCATCCTCTTCCCGTTCTTCCCCGACGCGCGCGAGCGCGACACGATGATGAACTCCGTCGCCCCCGTGTGGGACGGCAACGAAACATGGCTCGTGCTTGGCGGCGCGGGCCTGCTGGCAGCGTTCCCGATGGTCTATTCGGTGCTGCTCTCCGCACTGTATCTGCCGCTCGTGCTCATGCTCGTGTGTCTGATTTTCCGCGGCGTCGCTTTCGAGATTCGCGGCAAGTCACGCCGTACGCGTCAGTGGTGGGATCTCGCGTTCATTGGCGGCTCCGCCGGCGCAACGTTCTTCCAGGGCGTGGCGCTCGGCGCTTATCTCTCCGGCATTCCGGTGGAGAACGGGCAGTTCGCGGGCGATGCTTTCGCGTGGGTCACCGCGTTCAACCTGTTCACCGGGCTGGGCCTGCTCGTGACCTATGCGTTGCTCGGCACATGCTGGCTGATCGGCAAGACGGAGGGCGATCTGCAACGTCGGCTGCGCGTGCTCGCCTGGCCGCTGACGCTCGCACTGGTGGCAACCATGGCCATCGTCTCGCTGTGGACCCCGCTGCGCGTGCCGCTGGTCGCGGAGCGCTGGTTCGGCGGCGAATGGTTCTGGCGTTGTCTGCCGGTGCCGTTCCTCGTGGCAGGCGTCGCATTCGTCATGCGTCGCGTGCTGCACCGCGCGCACGACGCCACGCCATTCTGGCTCGCCATCGGTCTTGTATTCCTCGGCTACAGCGGGCTGCTCGTCAGCGCGTACCCGTATGCGATTCTGCCGGGCATCACGCTGTGGGACGCCGCCGCACCGCACTCGAGCCTGTCGTTCACGATGTGGGGCGCGGCCTTCATCATTCCTGTGATCCTCGCCTACACGATGCTGGCGTACTGGGTCTTTCGCGGCAAGGTGGCTCACGATGCGCACTATCACTGATCTGGTACGTCCCGGCGTTCGCCGTCAACGCGAGCGGCTCGCACCGCGCGTCGGCTGGCGGTTGACGATGGTGCGCTGGGGTTGGTTCGTCGCACTGTGGTGCGCGGGTGTGGCGGGCACGGCGCTGCTTGCACTACCATTCAAACTCATCATTGCATCTGCCAAATAGGAGGCATGCTCATGAATCGGCTTTCATCTTCTGCATTGGCGGCCCTCGCCATGACCTTTGCGGCAAGCGTCGCGCACGCCGAGGGCATGAGCGTGTCGTCGAGCGCGTTCGCCGACAACGGCCTGCTGCCCGCTGTCCATGCCGGGTTGGGCGATTGCGGCGGCAAGAACGAGAGCCCGCCCATTGCGTGGAAGAACCTGCCGCAAGCCACGCGCAGCGTGGTCATCACCATGAAGGACCCTGACGGGGCCAAGGGTGGCGGCGTCGTGCACTGGGTGGCGTACAACATTCCGGCAAGCGTCACGTCGCTGGCTGCAGGTGCAGGCAATGAAACCGGCGACGGCATCACCGTCGGCAAGAACGTGAGTGGCGCCATGGCCTATCGCGGTGCCTGTCCGCCGGTCGGCGATTCGCCGCATCACTACATCATTACCGTGACGGCGACCGATCTCGAACCGGGCCGCCTGCCGCCGGGACTCGATGCTGCCGGGCTGGCCGTCGCCCTCGCCGGTCACACGCTCAACGGCTCGACTATCGTGGCCCGCTACGGGCGGTAATACGGGCGGTAATGCGGGCGGCAAGTCCGACGGGGTTCGCGCGACGGCTGCGTCCCCTCATGAAAAAAGCGCCGGCGGGAGATTCCCGTCGGCGCTTTTTTGTTGCGGCTCGCCAGCAAGCGGCGCCGCGCGAAGGTGCGATTACTTGTCGCGGGCGAGCGCGAGAAACTCCGTGCGCAGGGCCAGATTCGGCTGCAGCTCGCCGAGCATGGCCGACGTCACCGTCTCTTCGCCGGCGGTGCGAATGCCGCGGCTTTCCATGCACATGTGACGGCACGACACGACCACGCCCACGGCCTTGGGCTGGAGGTGCGTCATGAGCGCCTCGGCAACCTGGGTCGTCAGACGCTCCTGCACTTGCAGGCGGCGCGCGAAGCAGTCGACCAGACGCGTGAGCTTGGACAACCCGACGATCTTGCCGTTGGGCAGATAGCCGATGGTCGCCTTGCCGAAGAACGGCGCGAGGTGATGCTCGCAATGGCTGTAGACAGGGATACCGCGCACGACGATCAGTTCGTTGTATTGCTCGGCACCGTCTTCGAAGACCTTGAGGACCTCGGCCGGGTCCTGATCGTAGCCAGCGGTCCATTGACGCCATGCTTTCTGCACGCGGGCCGGCGTTTCGTGAAGGCCGGGGCGGTCCGGATCTTCGCCGATGTGTTTGAGGAATCGCTTCCAGTCGTGTTCGTCGAACGTGTCGTGAGACATATCAATCAAGCTCCTTGCATGAGGTCCGGTACGCTGCGCCGCTACCGCTCGCGCGCCCCGTGCGCCGCCGGACATGTGCGCACAATAGCAGAGAGTCCCCCAGTGCGCATGGATGCCCCCACGGGGCGGAAGGTGCCTGGAGGCCCGAGCCACGCCTGTGGCAAGGACGCGGCCGGCTGTGACGTGTCGCCGCAGGCCAACGCCGCCGATTGCCGCACCCGACGCTTTTGCGCTAAGGTGGCAGCGGACAACCGCTACGCACGAGGCGCGTCATGCCGGCCATACCCCGCATGTGCACTAACCCGAGCCCCAACGCGATTCCCCCGATCCCTCACCGGGCCCTCACGACCCTGAAGGCACTCATCACGCTCGCCGCGCTTGCACTGCTTGCGGGCTGCGGCGACCGTGGCCCCAAGCCGTGGCAAGGCTACGTCGAAGGCGAGTTCGTCAACGTCGCCTCGTCGCAGGCCGGCACCTTGCAAACGCTGTCCGTCACGCGCGGCCAGCAGGTGAAGACCGGCGATGCCCTCTTCGACCTCGAATCGACCTACGAACTGGCCAATCAGGCGCACGCGCGCGAATCGCTCGCCAGCGCGCAGGCCCAATTGCGTGACCTCCAGACAGGCAAGCGCCCGGACGAGATTGCCGTCTCCGACGCGCAACTGAAGCAAGCCATCGCCGCACGCGACAAGTCGGTCGCCCAGTTCGACCGCGACCAGGCGCAATACGCGGCCGGGGGCATTTCGCGCGAGCAGCTCGAGGCCAGCCGCGCCGACGCCCGAAGTACCACCGCACACGTGCAGGAGTTGCAAAGCAGTCTTGCCGTGGCGCGTCTGCCCGGCCGGGATGCGCAACGTCAGGCGCAGGCCGCACAAGTCGATGTCGCACGCGCGTCGCTCGCGCAAGCCGACTGGCAACTCGCGCAGAAGCACCCCGTGGCGGGCGCCGCCGGACGCGTCTTCGACACGATGTTCCGCGTCGGCGAATGGGTACCTGCGGGCAGCCCCGTCGTGCGGCTGCTACCGCCCGGCAACATCAAGGTGCGATTCTTCGTGTCGCAGTCGACGTTGGGCGAACTGCAGGCCGGACAAGCGGTGCACATCGCGTGCGACGGGTGCGGTGCCGGTGTCGACGCCCGCATCACGTTCGTCTCCAATCAGGCCGAGTACACGCCCCCGGTCATCTACAGCAACGACACGCGCGACAAGCTCGTGTTCATGATCGAAGCCCACCCCGCGCCGGCAGACGCCGCGAAACTCAACCCGGGGCAGCCGGTCCAGGTGAGTCGTCGATGAGCGGCCAGACGACATCCGGCGTCGCACCGTCGGCCAATCGCCGGGACGGCGGTGGCTCGGGAGATAGCTCGGGAGATAGTTCGGGAGATAGCGCGCTGGCCATCGACGTGAGCGGCCTGAACAAGCATTTCGGCGACAAGCACGTCGTGAAGGACGTGTCGCTTCAGGTGCGGCGCGGCGAGATCTTCGGCTTTCTCGGCCCGAACGGCAGCGGCAAGACGACCTGCATCCGGATGATGTGCGGCCTGCTCACCCCGGACGCGGGCAGTGGCACGTGCCTCGGCTTCGACATCGTGCGCGAGAGCGCGCAGATCAAGCGGCATGTCGGCTACATGACGCAGCGCTTTTCGTACTGGGAAGATCTGACGATTCGCGAGAATCTCGATTTCGTGGCCCGCGTGTACGGCATGCAGAACCGTCGCGAGGCGGTCGATCGTGCCATCGAAGGGCTGGGTCTCAAGGCGCGGGCCAAACAGCTGACCGGTTCGCTCTCGGGCGGGTGGAAGCAGCGTCTCGCGCTCGCCGCCTGCATGCTGCACGAGCCACAGGTGCTGCTGCTCGACGAACCGACGGCCGGCGTCGACCCGACCGCCCGGCGCGACTTCTGGGAAGAACTGCACGAACTCGCCGCACGCGGCATCTCGGTGCTCGTCAGCACCCATTACATGGACGAAGCCGAGCGCTGCCACAAGCTCGCCTACATCTCCTACGGCGAATTGCTCGCGCAAGGCACCGCCGCCGAAGTCATCGAGAGCCAGCATCTGTCGACGTGGACGGTACACGGCGAGAATCTCGTCGATCTCGCCCGCGAGTTGCGCGAACAACCCGCCGTCGCCCAGACGGTGGCGTTCGGCAGCGCGCTGCACGTGAGCGGACAGGACGGCGAGGCGTTGGGACAACTGCTGCATCGCATCGCCGACGAGCGCCGGCTGACGGTTGCGCCCATCGATACGAGTCTCGAAGACGTCTTCATCTATCTGATGAGCCACGCCAAGGACAACTTCGGAGAGGGCGCATGAGTGCGCCACTGGGGTTCTCCATCGCCCGATGGTGGAGCATCGTGTGCAAGGAGTTCCTGCAACTGCGACGCGATCGCGTGACGTTTGCGATGATCGTGGGCGTGCCGCTCGTGCAACTCACCCTCTTCGGCTTCGCCATCAACACCGATCCGAAGCACATGCCCACCGCCGCGCTCATTCAGGATCACAGCGAGTTCACGCGCAGCTTCGTGGCCGCGATGGAGCATTCCGAGTACTTCCGCTTCACGGAGACACTCGATAGCGAAGACGCCGGACGCACCGCACTCGCGCAAGGCCGCGTGCTGTTCGTGCTCAACATTCCGGCCGACTTCACGCGCCGTCTGCTGCGCGGCGAGCGCCCGGCGGTGCTCATCGAAGCCGACGCCACCGACCCGATGGCGATGGCCTCGGCGCTGGGTGCGCTGCCGGCCATTGCGCAGTCGGTCGAACAGAAGGACCTGACCGGGCCGCTCGCCTCGCTGGCCGGCGGACAAAGTGCGTTCGACGTGCAGGTGCACCGCATGTACAACGCCGAAGGCATTACGCAATACAACATCATTCCGGGCCTCATGGGCGTGATCCTGACCATGACGCTCGCCATGATGACGGGGCTGGCCATCGTGCGAGAGCGCGAACGCGGCACGATGGAAAACCTGCTCGCCACGCCGGTACTGCCGATCGAAGTCATGACCGGCAAGATCGTGCCGTACATCGCCATCGGATTGATTCAGGCGACGATCATCCTGATCGCCGCACGCTTCGTATTTCACGTGCCCTTCGAAGGCAGCGTGATCGCCATCTACCTCTCGGCGCTGGTCTTTATCGCAGCGAACCTGACCGTCGGTATCGCGCTCTCGTCGTTCGCGCAGAACCAGTTGCAGGCCATGCAACTCACGGTGTTCTACTTCCTGCCGAACATGCTGCTCTCGGGGTTCATGTTCCCGTTCGGCGGCATGCCCGCCTGGGCGCAGGCGATCGGCAACCTGCTGCCGCTCACGTACTTCAACCGGCTCATTCGCGGCATTCTGCTCAAGGGCAACGGCTGGGGCGACGCCTGGCACGACCTGTGGCCGCTGCTCGTGTTCTCCGCCGTGCTGATGGCCGTGGCCGTGAAGTTCTACAAACGAACGCTCGACTGAGGCCATCATGCGCGTCGAACCTCGTCCGTCATTGCACTCTCTGCGCCGCCCGTTCGCCCGGGCGTGCCTCATGGCATTGAGTGCGACGCTGGCCGCCTGCGCAGTCGGCCCCGACTTCCAGACACCGACCGCACCGACAGTCGGCCAATACACGAGTGGCGGCCAGCCGTCGGACACCGTTGCAGCGGGGGACGTGGGCACGCCGCAAGGCGCCGCGCAAACCTTTGTGCCCGATGTCGATGTCCCCGCCCAATGGTGGACACGCTTCGGTTCACCCGCGCTGGACGCGCTCGTCGCCCAGGCGCTCGCGGACAGCCCGACATTGCGGCAAGCCGAAGCGAAGCTGCGACAAGCCCAGGAAGACTATCGCGCGCAGGCGGGGGCGCGTCTGCTGCCGTCGGCGGACCTGAAGCTTTCGGGCACGCGCGAGCAGGTCGATCTGGCGTCGTTCGGCATTACCAGCGTGCCGAGTCCCGGGCCATTCACGCTGTACAACGCCAGCGTGGATATCTCGTACACGCTCGACGTGTTCGGCGGCAATCGTCGCGCACTGGAAGGTCTTGCCGCACAAGTCGACTACCAGCGCTTCGAACTCGAGGCCGCCCGGCTGTCGCTTGCGGGCAACGTGGTGACTGCGGCATTGCGTCAGGCCAGCGCCCGCGCCCAACGCGCCGCGCTCGAAGGCATGCTCGCCGCACAACGCGCCCAGCTCGACATCACGCAAGCCCGCGAACGCGCGGGCGGTGTGGCCGTGCTCGACGTGCAGAACCAGGCCGCGCTCGTGGCCCAGACCGAGGCGCAGTTGCCGGCGCTGCGCTTGCAGATCGCCCAGTACGACCATCAACTCGCCCGGTGGATCGGACAGCCCCCCGGCGCGTTCACATCGCCCGTCATCGATCTGTCGACGCTCCAGTTGCCGCAATCGGTGCCCGTCTCGCTGCCTTCGACGCTGGCCCAGCGGCGCCCCGACATTCGCGCGTCGGAAGCGCTGCTGCACAAGGCCAGCGCCGACGTCGGCGTGGCCACCGCCAATCTCTATCCGCAGTTCACGCTTTCCGGCAGCTTCGGCACGCAGCGCATGCGCACCGCGGATCTCGGCAACGGCATCAATATCTGGAATATCGGCATGAACCTGC
The DNA here is from genome assembly GCF_040391475.1 of Pandoraea pnomenusa. Taxonomy (GTDB): domain Bacteria; phylum Pseudomonadota; class Gammaproteobacteria; order Burkholderiales; family Burkholderiaceae; genus Pandoraea; species Pandoraea pnomenusa_C. The sequence continues at coordinate 99,200 of NZ_JBEBXS010000015.1, forward strand.
TGCAGCCGCTCTTTCGCGGCGGCGAGTTGCGCGCGCAACGCCGCTCGGCGGTCGCGGCCTACGACGCCGCGCTGGCGTCGTATCAGGACACGGTGTTGCTCGGCCTCGCACAGGTCGCCGATGCCATGCGCGCGCTCGATGCCGACGCCGGTACCCTCGCCGCACGCGCCGACGCCGCACAACGCGCCGAGGCCGCCTACCGGATTGCAAGCGATCGGTATCGCGCAGGCGGCATCAGCCACCTCGCGCTGCTCGACGCGCAACGCCAAGCCCTCGACGCCACCCGCGCCCGGCTCGACGCGCAAGGTGCCCGCCTCGCGGACACCGCTGCGCTGTGGCAAGCGCTGGGCGGCGCAGCGATCCCGGCCACGGAAACGTTGCCGGGCGATGGCGACAGTGCGCCTGCAACGTCTGCGACGCCACGCCCTATCCCGGCGACGCCTGCGAGCGTGCAGCGTCCGCCGCCTCGCTAAGACACTTCATCAACGTGGCGACCGGTGCCCGCTTGAGCGCCGACTGACGCACAAGCACGCCCAGCTCACGCACGAGCGGCGCGCCGCCGAGCGGCAGCACCTGCACGCCGCTCTTCGCCGTCTTCGATGCGTTCGCCTCAAGGGGAAGACCGATGAGCGTGGCGGGCACAATCGACCAGCCGAGCCGTGCGCGCACCATGCGAAGGATGACTTCCGGTTCGTCCAGCTCGACACCTTCGCGCACCCACAGCCGGTGACGTCGCAGATAGCGCTCGACGAGATCGCCGCCATACGAGCGGCGGTTGTAGCGCACGAACGGCAGCGAAGCCGCCCACTCGGCCACTGTCCCGCGCGTGCCCTTGGGCGCAATTGCCACGTACGGCTCCTGCATCAACGTGAGCCACTTCATGTCGGCCGGCACGCCGATGCGTGGCCGGATCATGACCGCCAGATCGAGTTCCTTGGCGTCGAGCTGGGCAAGCAACTGCACCGACATGCCAGGCACGATATTCAGGTGCGGCATCGGGCCGAGCGCCGTCCAGCGCTGCACGGCGCCCGGCAGCAACCCCAGTTGCACCGTGAGAATCGCCCCGACATGAATCGGGGCCAGCGCCGCCTGCGCGTCGCGTGCGCCCGCTTCGCCGCGCATGGCCTGATAGCCCGCGATCACGCCCTGCGCCTGCGCGAGGAGGCGGCGGCCATCGTCGGAAAGCGACACGGCGCGTCCCGTGCGTTCGAACAGTTGTACACCGAGGTCGTCTTCCAGACGCTGGATCTGCGCGCTGACGGCCGACTGCGTCAGCCCGAGGCGCGCCCCCGCCGCCGAGAACGAAGCGGTTTCGGCTGCCGTGACGAAGGTTTTGAGGTATCGGATCATCTATCAAAAATTTTGTGCCTGAGCCGCCGAATTATTCGTTTTTGATTATTTTTATCGATGGATAGAATTTACCCCAAAACCATCGCGGACGCCGTCATGCCGAGCATGCGGCGTATTCGAGTCCTCTCAACCCCACATGGCATTGGAGTTATTCATGGCAACGCCACTCTTTCATCTGGCCTTCCCCGTCGACGACCTCGAGGCCGCGCGCCGCTTCTATGGCGGTGTCATGGGCTGCGCCGAAGGCCGCAGCTCGGATCACTGGATCGATTTCGATTTCTTCGGCCACCAACTGGTTGCGCACCTCGCGCCTGACGAAGCGGGCAAACGCATGACCAACCCCGTCGACGGCGACGAAGTCCCTGTCCCGCATTTCGGCGTTATCCTTGACATGCCCGCATGGCACGCGCTCGCCGACCGGCTGCGCGCGGCGGGCACCCGCTTCGTGATCGAACCGCACATTCGCTTTGCCGGACAAGTCGGCGAGCAAGCCACGCTGTTCTTCTACGATCCGGCCGGCAACGCGCTGGAGTTCAAGGCGTTCGCGGACATGTCGCAGGTCTTTGCCAAGTAATCGCGTCTTATCGCGGTGTCGCCCGATGGCGGCACCGGCGCTTTGTTCGTTTTTGTGCGCTTTTTTGTCTTACCCGCCGAGAGTCTTCTCATGAGCCAATTCGTTATTTCGGCGCCGCCCCAGGCGTCGGTCGCCGTGGCAGGCAGCGATGCCCGTTTCCCTGTACGTCGCGTGTTCTGCGTGGGCCGCAACTACGCCGCCCACGCCCGCGAAATGGGCAGCAATCCGGATCGCGAGCCGCCGTTTTTCTTCATGAAGCCCGCAGACGCCGTTGTCCCCGCCGAAGGCACGCTGCCCTACCCGCCGCTCACGAGCGAGCTGCATCACGAGATCGAGCTGGTCGTGGCGATTGGCGCCGACGGTGAGAATGTCGACGCCAGTCAGGCGCTCTCGCTGGTCTGGGGTTACGGCGTCGGTGTCGACCTGACGCGCCGCGACTTGCAGCAGCAAGCCAAGGACACGCGCCGTCCGTGGGACTGGGGCAAGGCGTTCGACGCGTCGGCGCCCTGCGGCCCGCTGCACGCCGTGGCGGACATCGGGCATCCGAAGGAAGGCCGCGTGTGGCTGGATGTGAACGGCGAGAATCGCCAGACCGGCGACCTCAATGAACTGATCTGGTCGGTGCCCGATCTCATCGCCGAAATCTCGCGCAGCGTGAAGCTGGCCGCAGGCGATCTGATTTTCACCGGCACGCCTGCCGGCGTCGGCCCGCTCGAACCGGGCGACAAGGTGAGCGCGGGTGTGGCAGGTGTCGGCGAGATCGCCTTCACCATCGGCAAGAAGCCGGCCGCCTGAGATCCCTTTCCCTGTGCGGCCTCCGCCATCGGATCGCGGAGGCCGTACACCGGTGCACGGGCAAGGATATCCACAGCAACTGTTGATAACCCTTTGCATAAGTCGATGCCCGACGGCGCAAACGCCCGCCGGGATTGACTGTCAAGTCCATTGCCTAAATTGCCGTCACCGGTACGTATTATCTTCTGTCGCCTCCCGCGCGTTCGCGCTCGGCAACATTTCCCCACCGCCCCGTCCGATCGCTTTCAATCCTGAAACGTTTTTCCTCTCAATTCTCTGAATATCCCGTTTCGAACGATAAATCCTTCAATTGATTCAATGGGTTGCATCGATTGGCATGCTTCTCGCATAAGTGAGAGGGCAAGCCGTCCGCGCTCGGAGAAGTCTCTTCGCTGAGCCGACTGTCTCGGGAATCAAGCCATGCACGCCACATGGCCCCGGCACGCCCGATGCCTATCCTTCGCCGGGAGCCCCCTGAGCGTGGACGGATTGCACCAGTGAAGGATTCGGGTCAAACGATGGAAGGTGGAATCACTGTCAGGGAGGGCATCATGCAAATGCGCCGCACCGGGCCTTGCGCCCTGAGTCCCTGCGCCCGGTCACTGGCTCCGGCCAGCCCGGCCAAATCGGCCCGACAGCATCCGCGCGAGCGTTGCGCGAGCTGGCGGCACCGTCGCCACGACGCCGCCGGCGATCGCCGTCACGTCGCGCCCGGCCGGGCCCTGCGCTGAAGCCCCCCTCGTCAGGTCGCTTCAGTCGCGGGCCTCGCGCCGCATCCGACACCGCTCAGGCGTCGTCCGCCCAGAACTTCGCCGCGCGCACCGCGCGCTGCCAACGACCGACCGCGCGATCGATTTCGGCTTCCGACAGCGTTCGCGAGAAGCGTCGCTGCAACTGCCACTGACGCTGCAACGTGTCGATATCCGGCCAGAAGCCCACCGCGAGTCCGGCAAGATACGCCGCCCCGGCAGCCGTCGTCTCGATGACTTCCGGGCGCACGACGCCCGCCCCCAGCAGATCGGCCTGCCATTGCATCAGCAAGTCGTTGGCGGCCGCGCCACCGTCGACACGCAACTCGGACACGTGCATGCCGGCATCCGCTTCCATGGCACGCAACACATCGAGTGTCTGGAAGGCGATGCTGTCGAGCGCCGCGCGGGCGATGTGCGCTGCCGTCGTACCGCGCGTCGCGCCAAACAGCGTGCCGCGTGCGTGCGGCTGCCAATGCGGTGCGCCAAGTCCTGCGAATGCAGGAACGAGTACCACGCCATCGGCATCGGGCACGCTCGTGGCCAGGGCTTCGACATCGCGCGAGTGCCGGATGATGCCCAGCCCGTCGCGCAGCCACTGCACGACGGCGCCGCCGATGAAGATGCTGCCTTCGAGCGCGTAGTCGACCCGATTGCCGATCTTCCATGCCACGGTCGTGAGGAGGTTGTGGCTCGACACCTGCGGCTTGTCGCCGGTGTTCATCACCATGAAACAGCCGGTGCCGTAGGTGTTCTTCACCATGCCCGGCGAAAGACACATCTGCCCGAAGAGCGCCGCCTGCTGATCGCCGGCGATACCGGCGATGGGGACGGCAGCCGAGAACAGCGGCGTGGCCGTGTGGCCGTAGATCTCGCTCGACGAACGCACCTCCGGCAGCATGCTGCGAGGTACGTCGAACAGCGCAAGCAGTTCGTCGTCCCAATCGAGGGTGTGGATGTTGAACAGCAGCGTGCGCGACGCGTTCGACACGTCCGTTACATGCAGCTTGCCGCCCGTGAGATGCCACACGAGCCAACTGTCGACGGTCCCGAAGGCGAGATGACCGGCGTCTGCGGCAGCCCGCGCGCCCTCGACATTGTCGAGGATCCAGCGAACCTTGCTGCCGGAGAAGTAGGCATCGATGCGCAAGCCGGTGTGGCTGGCGATGAGTCCTTCGTGGCCATCGGCACGCAACCGGTCACAGAAGTCTGCGGTGCGGCGATCCTGCCAGACGATGGCGTTGTACACGGGCTCGCCCGTGCGACGGTCCCACACGATGGTGGTCTCGCGCTGATTGGTAATGCCGATGGCGGCGATGTCGACGCCACCCACGCCCGCATGCGTCAGCGCTTCGGCCGCCACACCAGCCTGCGTTGCCCATATCTCGAGCGGGTCGTGCTCGACCCAGCCCGGGTGCGGATAGATCTGATGAAACTCTTTCTGCGCGGTCGATACGACCCGACCGTCACCATCGAACAACAGCGCTCGCGAGCTGGTCGTGCCCTGATCGAACGCGAGGATGTACGCTCCTCCCGACATTGCAGTTGTCTCCTGACTTGTCTATGGCACTCAGGCGGCCATTTCCATGTATTGCACGAACCATTGCTGCACGCTCGCCTCGCCGTCGGCGCCGACATGCAGCCCGAGCTTGGTACGGCGCCACAATACGTCCTGCGCGGTGCGCGCCCATTCGTACTGCACGAGATACCGTAGCTCTGCCTCATAGAGATCGCCGCAGATGCGTTGTCCCAGACCGTCGATCGAATCGGCATCGCCTACCAGCACATGCGTGCGTGTACCGTACGTGCGGGCATACCGATGCGCAAGCGCTTGCGGCAGCCACGGACATTGCGCGCGCAGCGATGTCTCGTATGCCCCGGCATCCGGCTCGGCCATGTCACCGCCGGGCAGCGGCGCACCCGCAGTCCAGTCGCCGTGCGTAAAACCCAGCGGGCCATGCAGCATCGACATGGCTTCTTCCGCGAGACGGCGGTACGTCGTGATCTTGCCGCCGAACACCGACAGCAACGGCGCACGCCTGGACGGGGCGTCGAGTTCGAGCTTGTAGTCGCGCGTGACGGCCGACGGATTCTCGACCTCCTCTTCCATCAACGGCCGCACGCCGGCGTAAGTCCAGACGACGTCTGCCGGCGCAATCGCTTTGGTGAAGTATTCGCTCGCGGACTTGCACAGGTAGTTGATTTCGTCGTCGTTGATTGCGACCTGTGCCGGGTCGCCGTGGTACTCGATATCGGTCGTGCCGATCAGCGTGAAATCGCGTTCGTAAGGAATCGCGAAGATGATGCGCTTGTCGGGGTTCTGGAAGATGTACGCGTGATCGTGATCGAACAGCTTGCGCGTGACGATGTGGCTGCCCTTGACCATCCGCACCCGATGCGTGGCGTTCTGGCGAAGCACGTCACCGAGCAGATGACCCACCCACGGCCCCGCCGCGTTGACGATGGCACGCGCGCGTACCGTCTGATGCGTTCCTTCGGGCGTTTCGAGCTGGGCGGTCCACATGTGATCGCCACGCTCGGCGCCGATCAGTCGCGTGCGTGTGAGGATTGTCGCGCCGCGCTCGGCAGCGTCCTGCGCGTTGAGTACCACCAGGCGGGCGTCCTGCACCCAGCCGTCGGAATAGACGAAGCCACGCGTGAGGTCGCGCCGCAGCGGCGCGCCGGCGGGATGCTGGCGCAGGTCGATGCCGCGTGAGCCCGGCAGGATTTCGCGCCGCGCGAGGTGATCGTAGAGAAACAGGCCTGCGCGAATCAGCCATGCCGGACGCAGGTTCGGCATGTGCGGCATGACAAAGCGCAGCGGCCACATGATGTGCGGTGCCGCACGCAGCAACACCTCGCGCTCTTGCAGCGCCTTGCGCACCAGACCGAATTCGTAATACTCGAGATAGCGCAGGCCGCCGTGAATCAGCTTCGTACTCGCCGACGACGTATGCGAAGCAAGATCGTCCTGCTCGACGAGCAGCACACGCAGTCCTCGGCCGGCGGCGTCGCGGGCAATCCCCGTGCCGTTGATCCCCCCGCCCACGACCAACATGTCGTAGGGGGCGAGAAGGTTGTCCGATGGCGATGGTACGGGTGTCTGCACGTCGTCACTCCCGGTGATGGGCGTCAAATCAGGGAAAGCTCGCGAATGTTCAAAAATGTTCGAATTCGACGCCAAAAAGGTTCGTTATCGAACATAGATCTTCGAATTCTAACAGAACACGCCATATGAGTTTCGAATTCACACATGTCACGCGATCGATGTGCGAATTTGCGCACGGGAAGATCGGGGCGATTCAGTCTGCGACGTGTACCAGCGTGCCCGCTTCCGCGATGACATCCGCCATGCCCGGCGGCACCGGACGGTCAGTGAAGAGAGCGTCGACCTGAGAAAGGTGTCCCAGCCGGACCAGCGCCGGGCGGCCGAACTTGCTGTGGTCGGCAGCCAGAAAAACCGTCCGGGAATGCGCGATGATGGCCTCCGCTACCCGCACTTCGCGGTAGTCGAAGTCGCGCAACGTGCCGTCGGCGTCGATGGCGGAAATCCCCACGATGCCGAAATCGACCTTGAACTGGCGAATGAAGTCGAGTGTGGCTTCGCCGGTCACGCCTTGATCGCGGGCGCGCACCACGCCGCCGGTGATGATGACCTCGGCGTCGGCGTAGCTGCTCATCATGGCCGCCACGTGCAGGTTATTGGTGATGACGCGCAGGCCCCGATGGCGCGACAGTGCGCGGGCGACCGCTTCGGTCGTGGTGCCGAGGTTGATGAACAGCGATGCGTGGTCGGGGATCTGTTCCGCGAGGCGCATGGCGATCCGGCGCTTCTCGTCGGCCAGTTGCGTCTGGCGCGCGTCGTAGGCTTCGTTTTCCGCGCCACCGGGCAGTCCGACGCCGCCGTGATAGCGACGCACCCATTTGCGCTCGGCCAGGAAGTTGATGTCGCGACGGATCGTTTGCGGCGTGACGTCGAAGCGCACCGCCAGTTCGTCGACCGTCAGGAAGCCGTCGCGGCGAACCGCATCGAAAAGCGCCTGCTGACGCGGGTTCAGTGACGTCTGCGCCGCATCGCCCGGGGCGGCAGCCCCTTCGGAGACGTCGACGGATTCGGCGGATTCGGTATGGGACATCGGCACGCACGCAGTAGAAGCCTTCGTGCGGCCAGAGCGGCCGCACGTTCGCCGTCATGATACCCCGCCGTTGTATGACGCTGTAGTGACACCCCTGTGACAGAGGCGCCGGTCAGCGGACCGGCAGCAGGTCGCCCGACAGCGAGCGCGCGTCAGGCGTTCAGAGGCACTGGCGCACGGCGTCGGCCAGCGACTGCGGGCCGGTCGAGCCGAGATAGAGCGAGCCTTCGCTGCCCGGCTTGTGCGGCGAAAGATCGAGAATCGCGAGAATGCCATCGTCGACCGACGACAGTTGAAGGGTCTGGCCGGCACCGACCTTGGTGCGTTGCAGACGCGCGTAGGGCAATTGCTTCTTCCACAACCGCGCCGTGCAGGCGCTCACGCTCGCAAAGGTCTTTCGGGACGCGCCCTGCCAGACGGCACCGTTGTTGCGTGCGTCTTCCACGGTATCGCGATAGGCCGGCAACGTCTCGACTTTTACATTTTCCGGTGCAACGTCGGCGACGCTCCCGACGGGTGGCTCGTCCTTCGCCACGACCGGTTCGGTCTGCGCGCAGCCGGCCAGCAGCGCGACGAGCGTCAGGCCCACTACGCCGACTGCCCCGGCGGCCCGGCACCGCATCATGCGCGTCGTGCCGGAAATCCTGTCCATTCCCCGGTTCATGCCCCGCTCCACGCTTTGCAAAGGGTCGTCGCGCACACCCCGCCCCTCGCCGGCCCTCGTGGGCGGGTGGACAGGCCGGGTCACGGCGACAACCTGATATCTGGTCCCGGCGCCCCGATGGCTGCGGCCACGATGTCTTGATGCATCCGTGTCAGGCCGCGGCTCGCGCCGTTATGGTCGTTGGTACTGTTCGAATCCTGGACCGACCGTGCGCCAATGTTTCGTACCACGCACCGCCGGTTGGCGCTCATCTTACTCGTGTTATTCATAGCATGGCAATTCGCGCAATGCGCGCCAGCCCGAATCGCGTATATTGGCGGTTTCTGTCACACTGCGCCGCGCCGCCTCGCGCACATCCTGCCGCGAGCCGAAGCGCGATCCCGCCCACCGGGCCCTGGACAAAACGTCCGGCCGGTACGCCATAAGCGATAACAACAGCGGGCCCAATGTCGCTCACGCGGCGCGCGTGCATCCTGCCAACCGTTTCAACTTTTTGCGACTGTCCCGATTTCCATGTCCAGCAATGCGCAAGCCCCGATCATCGTCATCGCCCCCGATTCGTTCAAAGGTTCGCTGAGTGCGCCGGAAGTAGCGCGCGCCATCGCCGCCGGCATCGCCCGCGTGCTGCCGCAGGCGGATCTGCGCCTGCGCCCGATGGCCGACGGCGGCGAAGGCACGCTCGACGCCCTGCTCTCCGCCGGCGGACGCCGCGTACCGCTGTCGGTGCGCGGCGCCGGTCAGGCATCGGTCACGGCCGAGTACGGTGTCATGCCCGACGGCACTGGCGTACTGGAAAGCGCCAACGTGGTGAGCATCACCGATCCGGTCGGCATGCAGACGCCTGTGGCCGAGCGTTCCACGGTCGGTCTCGGCGAGTTGCTGCGCGCCCTGCTCGATACCGGTGCGCGCCGCGTTCTCATCGGCCTGGGCGGGAGCAGCACGAACGACGGCGGCGCGGGCTTGCTCGTCGGGCTCGGCGCCCGCTTGCTCGACGAAGCCGGCGAAGTCGTGCAACCGGTGCCTGCGGCGCTGCATCGCGTGGCATCGATCGATCTCAACGGGCTCGATGCACGTCTGAAGGACTGCGAACTCATCGCCATGTCCGACGTCAACAACCCGCTCAACGGCGCTCAGGGCGCCACGGCCATCTTCGGACCGCAGAAGGGGGTGGGTGAAACGCAGGTCGAACCGCTCGACCGCGCCATCGCCCATTTCGCCGGGCATGCGCATCGCGCATTCAACGCCAACGAAGCCGCGAGCCGCGCCGGTGCGGGTGCGGCAGGCGGGTTGGGCTTTGCACTGCATCTGCTGGGGGCCCAGTTCCGCTCGGGCGCGGAGGTGGTCGCCGAGCGCGTCGGCCTGCCGCAGGCGGTGGACGGTGCAGACTGGCTCATCACTGGTGAAGGCCGCAGCGACGGCCAGACGCTCTCGGGCAAGACGCCCATGATCGCCGCGCAAGTCGCCATCAAGGCGGGGGCAACGGCCTCGCTGCTCTCTGGCGCCATCGACCGCAGCGCGCTCGACAGTCTGTCGCGTGTGTTCTCGGGATGCTTCTCGCTGACGTTCGGTCCGACCACGCTGGAAAAGGCCATCGCCGACGCCGCCGGACTGCTCACCGACAGCGCCGAGCAGATGACTCGCCTGCGCTACACGCACAAGCGCTGAACCTGCGGCGCGGCGACGCGACTGTCGCGTCGCCGGCGTGCCATCACACCATCAGATCGACGAACTGATGCACCGGCATCGCTTCGAGGCGCTGCTGATCGAGCGCGACATCGAGGATGCGTGCCTGTGCCCGCGCGGCGAAACGGCGCGCCAGGTTCGTCCTGAATTTCTCCACCAGTAACGGAATCCCTTCCGCACGTCGGCGCTTGTGGCCGATGGGGTATTCGACGAGGACCTCGTCGAGCACCGTGCCATCGGCAAGGGTGACGGTCAGCCCGTTGGCAATCGAACGCTTGTCAGGATCGTGATAGTCGTGCGTGAACTGCGGGGCTTCCTCGCAAACGATTTTCGCGCGCAAGGCGTCGATGCGCGGGTCGGCAGCGACCGAGTCTTCGTAGTCGTTCGCGGTCAGGCGTCCGAACAGAAGCGGCACGGCCACCATGTACTGAATGCAGTGGTCGCGGTCCGCCGGATTGGCGAGCGGTCCCTGCTTGTCGATGATACGAATCGCCGCTGCGTGCGTGCGAATTTTCACCGAACGAATGTCTTCGGCGCGCCGCCCCATGGCCTGCAACTTGCCGTGCAACGTCATGGCCGCTTCGGCCGCCGTCTGCGCGTGAAACTCCGCCGGGAACGAGATCTTGAAGAGCACGTTCTCCATCACGTACGACTCGTACGGGCGCTGGAATGCGAACGGCTTGCCCTTGAACAACACGTCGTAGAAGCCCCATGTCTTCGCACTGAGAACTGACGGATAGCCCATCTCCCCCGTGCGCGCCATCAACGCGAGACGCACCGCGCGACTGGTCGCGTCGCCCGCCGCCCAGGATTTGCGGCTGCCGGTATTCGGCGCATGACGGTAGGTGCGCAGACTCTGCCCATCGACAAATGCAAGCGAGAGCGCATTGATGAGTTCGTCACGCGACAGCCCGAGCATTTCGCCCACGACCGCCGTCGACGCCACTTTCACCAGCACCACGTGATCGAGCCCCACCTGATTGAAGGAATTCTCCAGCGCCAGGCAGCCCTGGATCTCGTGCGCCTTGATCATGGACGCCAGCACGTGGCGCATCGTCAGCGGCGGTTGCCCTTGGGCCACGGCGGTGCGCGACAACCAGTCGGCGGTCATCAGAATGCCGCCGAGGTTATCCGACGGATGCCCCCACTCCGCCGCGAGCCACGTGTCGTTGAAGTCGAGCCAGCGGATCATCGCCCCGAGGCTGAACGCCGCCTGCACCGGATCGAGCTGGTAAGGCGTGCCGGGCACCCTGGCACCGTGCGGCACGACCGTGCCCGGCACGATGGGGCCGAGCAGTTTCGTACATGCGGGATAGGAGAGCGCCTCGAAACCGCACCCGAGCGTGTCGATCAGGCAGTTGCGCGCGGTTTCGAAGGCGAGATCGCTGCGGATCTCATAGGTGAGGACGTAGTCGACAATGTCCGCGAGAACCTTGTCGGGCGCGGGACGCACATTCGAGATTCCTGAACTCATTGCCTGCCTCCGTCAAAAAGGCACTACGTCGTCACACGATCACACCCTCAGAAGGCATCGCCCGGAATGCGCACCCAGCCCTCCATCAGCACACGGGCGCTGCGGCTCATGATGGCCTTGGTGACCGTCCACTCACCCCCCGCTTCCTGCGCCTCGGCGCCCACGCGCAGCGTGCCCGACGGATGACCGAAGCGTACGGCATTGCGCGCCCCGCCGCCCGCCGCCAGATTCACGAGCGTGCCCGGGATCGCTGCCGCCGCGCCGATGCACACGGCCGCCGTGCCCATCATCGCATGATGCAGCTTGCCCATCGACAGCGCGCGCACCAGCAGGTCGATGTCACCCGCATTCACGGCCTTGCCGCTCGACGCCGTGTAGCTCGCCGGCTTCGCCACGAACGCCACCTTCGGCGTGTGCTGACGCGTCGCGGCCTCGGAGACATCCTTGATCAACCCCATGCGGATCGCCCCGTGCGCACGGATCGTCTCGAACATGGCCAGCGCCTTCGGGTCGCCGTTGATCGCGTCCTGCAATTCCGTGCCCTTGTAGCCGATGTCCTCGGCGTTGAGGAAGATGGTCGGAATGCCCGCATTGATCATCGTCGCCCGGAACGTGCCCACGCCGGGCACGTCGAGGTCATCGATGAGATGGCCCGTGGGGAACATGGCACCGCCACCGCCGTCACCCTCTTCTTCGGCGGCCGGATCGAGGAATTCCAGTTGTACTTCGGCGGCCGGGAACGTCACGCCATCGAGTTCGAAATCCCCCGTCTCCTGCACGGCACCGTCGGTCATCGGCACGTGCGCAACGATGGTCTTGCCGATGTTGGCCTGCCAGATGCGCACGACGGCCACGCCGTCGCGCGGCACCCGTGCCGGGTCCACCAGTCCACCACTGATCGCGAACGGGCCGACGGCCGCCGACAGATTGCCGCAGTTGCCGCTCCAGTCGACGAACTTCGAATCAATCGACACCTGACCGAACAGGTAGTCCACATCGTGACCGGGTCGCTCGCTCCTGGCGATGATGACCGTCTTGCTCGTGCTCGACGTGGCCCCGCCCATGCCGTCGATCTGCTTGCCGTACGGGTCGGGGCTGCCGATCACACGCATGAGCAGCGCGTCGCGCGCCGCGCCCGGCACCTGTGCGGCAGCGGGCAGGTCCTGCAGGCGGAAGAAAACGCCCTTGCTGGTACCGCCACGCATGTACGTGGCGGGAATGCGAATCTGTGGCTGATGCGCCATCACGTGTCTCCTCAGGCCGCCGCTTGCGACGATTCCAGAAAGTCCTGCGCGAAGCGCTGCAGCACCCCGCCCGCCTCATAGATCGACACTTCCTCGGCCGTATCGAGACGGCAGGTCACGGGCACATCCACGCGTTCGCCATTGCGACGATGGATGACCAGCGTGAGCTCGGCGCGCGGCGTGCGCTCACCGATCACATCGAACGTTTCGCTGCCATCGATGCCGAGCGTCTTGCGGTTGGTGCCCGGCTTGAATTCGAGCGGCAACACGCCCATGCCCACGAGGTTGGTACGGTGGATGCGCTCGAAGCCTTCGGCGACGATCGCCTCGGTGCCCGCCAGACGCACGCCCTTGGCCGCCCAGTCGCGCGACGACCCCTGGCCGTAGTCGGCGCCGGCGATCACGATCAGCGGCTGCTTGCGCGCCATGTACGTCTCGATCGCTTCCCACATGCGCGTGATCTTGCCTTCCGGCTCGATACGCGCGAGCGAACCCGCCTTGACCTGCCCGTCGACCACGACCATCTCGTTCTTGAGCGTCGGGTTGGCGAACGTGGCGCGCTGTGCGGTCAGATGGTCACCACGGTGCGTCGCATAGGAGTTGAAGTCTTCTTCCGGCAGCCCCATTTTTGCGAGGTATTCGCCCGCGGCGCTGTCGGCCATGATCGCGTTCGACGGCGAGAGGTGATCGGTCGTGATGTTGTCGCCCAGCACCGCCAGCGCACGCATGCCACGCAGCGCACGCTCACCGGCAAGCGCCCCCTCCCAGTACGGCGGACGACGAATGTAGGTGCTCATCTCGCGCCAGTCGTACAACGGCTCGGCGCGTTCTCCCTGCTCGACCGACGCGGCAAACATCGGCTCGTACACGCGACGGAACTGCTCCGGCTTGACGCTGCTGGCGATGATCGTGTCGATTTCTTCGTCGCTCGGCCAGAGGTCTGCCAGTCGCACCGGCTTGCCGTCGGCGTCCACGCCCAGCACGTCTTTCTCGATGTCGAAGCGGATCGTCCCGGCAATGGCATACGCCACGACCAGCGGCGGCGAGGCGAGGAACGCCTGCTTCGCATAGGGGTGAATACGACCGTCGAAGTTGCGGTTGCCCGAGAGGACTGCCGTGGCATACAGGTCACGACTCACGACCTCTTGCTGGATCACCGGATCGAGCGCGCCCGACATGCCGTTGCACGACGTGCAGGCGTAGGCGACCACACCGAAGCCCAGCGCCTCGAGTTCCGGCAGCAGACCGGCGGCTTCCAGATAGAGCGTGACGGCCTTCGAGCCGGGTGCGAGCGAACTCTTGACCCACGGCTTGCGCACGAGGCCCGCACGGTTGGCGTTGCGCGCGAACAGACCCGCCGCAATCATGTTGCGGGGGTTGTTGGTGTTGGTGCAGCTGGTGATGGCGGCGATGATGACCGCGCCGTCGGGCATCAGGCCCGGTTCGTTCTCGACCTTGCCGCTGATGCCGCGCGCGGCCAGCTCGCTCGTCGGCACACGCTTGTGCGGATTCGATGGGCCGGCAATGTTGCGCACCACGCTCGAGAGGTCGAACGTCAGCACGCGTTCGTACTGCGCATGCGCGAGGCTGTCGGCCCACAGGCCGGTCTGCTTCGCATAGGTCTCGACCAGGGAGACGAGCGCGTCGTCGCGGCCCGTGAGCTTCAGGTACTTGATGGTTTGCGCGTCGATGTAGAACATCGCCGCCGTGGCGCCGAACTCCGGCGCCATGTTCGCGATCGTGGCCCGGTCGCCGAGCGTGAGGTTCGCGGCGCCTTCTCCATAGAACTCGAGGTACGCCGACACGACCTTTTCCTTGCGCAGGAACTCGGTCAGCGCCAGGACGATATCCGTCGCCGTGATGCCCGGCTGCGGCTTGCCCGTGAGTTCCACGCCGACGATATCGGGCAGGCGCATCCACGACGCGCGCCCGAGCATCACGCTCTCCGCTTCGAGGCCGCCAACGCCGATGGCGATCACGCCCAGCGCATCGACCATCGGCGTGTGCGAATCGGTGCCCACGAGCGTGTCGGGATAGGCCACGCCGTCCGTCACCTGAACCACCGGGCTCATGCGCTCCAGGTTGATCTGGTGAAGAATGCCGTTACCCGGCGGAATCACGTCGACGTTGCGAAACGCCTTCTTCGTCCAGTTGATGAAATCGAAGCGGTCTTCGTTACGACGGTCCTCGATGGCGCGGTTCTTCGCGAACGCGTCCGGATCGAACCCGCCGCACTCCACTGCCAGCGAGTGATCGACGACCAGTTGCGTCGGCACCACCGGATTCACGAGTGCCGGGTCGCCGCCCTGCGCCGCGATCGCGTCGCGCAAGCCCGCGAGATCGACCAGCGCGGTCTGGCCAAGAATGTCGTGACACACCACGCGTGCGGGGAACCACGGGAAATCGAGGTCGCGACGCCGCTCGATCAGTTGCCTGAGCGACTCGGTCAATGTCGCCGGATCGCAGCGGCGCACGAGGTTCTCGGCCAGCACGCGCGACGTATAGGGCAGCGTGTCGTAGGCGCCCGGCGCAATGGCCTCGACGGCGGCGCGCGCGTCGAAGTAATCGAGCGATGTCCCGGGCAGGGATTTACGGTATTCGGTATTCATCATGTGAGGGAGGTGTCGGCCCGGCGTGTTGCGGTGATTCTGTTCTCGGCAAGCGATCGCACGATGTTGCGGCGTGGCGATGCCTCGATGCCGGGGCGGCGGCGATCCTGCTGCCGCCCCGGGGCGTCCGGACAACGTGTCCGGCGCAAACGTGCTTAGCGCTTTTCGATCGGCACGAACTTCTGGTCTTCCGGACCGGTGTAGTTCGCACTCGGACGGATGATCTTGTTGTCGATGCGCTGTTCGATGATGTGCGCGCTCCAGCCCGAAGTGCGGGCGATCACGAACAGCGGCGTGAACATCGCGGTCGGCACGCCCATCATGTGATAGCTCACGGCGCTGAACCAGTCGAGGTTCGGGAACATCTTCTTGACGTCCCACATGACCGATTCGAGACGCTCGGCAATGTCGTACATGGCCGTGTTCTGCTGGTCTTTCGAAAGCTCGTGCGCGACTTCCTTGATGACCTTGTTGCGCGGATCGCTCACGGTGTAGACCGGGTGGCCGAAGCCGATGATCACTTCCTTGTTCTCGACGCGCTTGCGGATATCGGCTTCGGCCTCATCCGGCGAGTCGTAGCGCTTCTGCACTTCGAACGCCACTTCGTTGGCGCCGCCATGCTTCGGACCGCGCAGTGCACCGATCGCGCCGGTGATCGCCGAGTGCATGTCCGAGCCCGTGCCCGCGATTACGCGCGCCGTGAAGGTCGACGCGTTGAATTCGTGCTCGGCGTACAGGATCAGCGACGTATGCATCGCGCGCACCCACTTGTCCGACGGCTTCCGGCCGTGCAGCAGGTGCAGGAAGTGGCCGCCGATGCTGTCGTCGTCCGTCTCGACATCGATGCGCACGCCGTTCTGGCTGTAGTGATACCAGTACAGCAGCATCGAGCCGAGGCTGGCCATCAGACGGTCGGCGATGTCGCGCGCGCCGGGGATATTGTGGTCGTCCTTCTCGGGCAGCACCGTGCCGAGCACCGACACGCCGGTGCGCATCACATCCATCGGATGGGCGGCCGCCGGCACGGCTTCGAGGGCCTCCTTGACGGCGGCGGGCAGGCCGCGCAGCGACTTGAGCTTGGCCTTGTAGCCACGCAGCTCAGGCACCGTCGGCAGCTTGCCGTAGACCAGCAGGTAGGCGATTTCTTCGAATTCCGACGTCTGGGCCAGATCCAGAATGTCGTAGCCGCGATAGTGCAGGTCGTTACCCGAACGGCCCACCGTACACAGGGCCGTGTTACCGGCGGTCACACCCGACAGGGCAACGGATTTCTTGGGCTTGAAGCCGGTGGCGGTCGTCTCGCTCATGCTCATTCCTCCAGATCAGGGATTCGGTTATTTCTGTTGTGCGAACAGGGCGTCGAGCTTCTGTTCGTATGCGTGGTAGCCAATGCTCTCGTAGAGCTCGGCGCGGGTTTGCATCGTGTCGAGCACGGCCTTTTGCGTGCCGTCGCGACGGATCGTGTGATACACGTTCTCGGCTGCCTTGTTCATGGCGCGGAACGCCGAGAGCGGATACAGCACCAGGCCGACCTGTGCGCTCTTGAGCTCTTCTACCGTGAACAACGGCGTCGAGCCGAATTCGGTGATGTTCGCGAGCACCGGCACCTTCACGGCGTCGGAGAACTGGCGATACATCGGCAGTTCGGTCATCGCCTCGGGGAAGATCATGTCAGCCCCCGCTTCGACGCAAGCGCACGCCCGGTCGATGGCAGCCTGGAGCCCCTCGACGGCCAGCGCATCGGTACGCGCCATGATGACGAAGTTCTCGTCGGTGCGCGCGTCGACGGCCGCCTTGATGCGGTCGACCATTTCCTGCTGCGTCACGATTGCCTTGCCCGGACGATGGCCGCAGCGCTTCGCGCCCACCTGGTCCTCGATGTGCATGGCACCGGCACCGAACTTGATGAGCGACTGCACCGTGCGGGCGATGTTGAACGCCGACGGGCCGAAACCGGTGTCGACGTCCACGAGCAGCGGCAAGTCGCACACGTCGGTGATGCGACGCACGTCGGTGAGTACGTCGTCCAGCGTGGAGATCCCCAGGTCGGGCAAGCCGAGCGAGCCGGCGGCGACCCCGCCACCGGACAGATAGATCGCCTTGAAACCGGCCGCCTTGGCCAGCAGTGCGTGGTTGGCATTGATCGCGCCGACAACCTGCAACGGTTGCTCGGTCTTGACGGCCTCGCGGAAGGCGGCGCCGGCCGAACGAATGGTTTGCGTCACTTGAATCCCTCGGTCGTTTGGTGTGCGGCAGACATTTCCCGGTGGCCTGTGGCCTGCGCCGGTCGTCACTGTCGCACATGGGTTGAATTGCGGTGCCTTTCTTTAGCAATAGCCGTGCCAGCCCGTGACATCCCCGCCGCCTGTCAGTGCCGGCGTGCGGCTAAGGCATTCATTTGCCAGCGGAAATTCTTCGCTCATGTGACGTTTACGTCAAGTCGAATGTCACGCATCACAGGATGATGTGGTTGCACGATGTTTCATACTGAAACGCAAATTGAAACATGAAATCTCAACATGCTACGATATGCCGCATTCACCTGCGGTCCGGCGAGTCCGGCAGCCGCGCAATTGCCGGGAAGTTCTGCCATGCCGAATCCGAATGCCACCGATCTGCCGCCTCGCCTGCCCGCAACGATGGCGAGGGTGACCCGTGCCGGGCTTGTGCAACCGGTCACTGCCGTGCGAAAGCCCGTCATCTGGGCGGTCGGCATCAGCAAGCTCGGCGACCTGTATCGCGAGATCGTGCAGGATTACGCCGCGTTCGCCGACGTACAGATCGTCGACAAGGGATACGACGCCGTCATCGAGGCACTGGAGCGCCTGCCGGCCGGGAGCGTCGACAGCGTCGTTGCCGCCGGCTCGAACGGCGCCTTCCTGCGCGAGCGGCTCGCGTTGCCGGTGGTACTCGTGAAGGTCACGGGCTTCGATGTGATGCACGCGCTCTCCCGGGCGCGCCGTGCGTTGCCGTCGCCCTCACCCGTCTCGCGCATCGCGCTGGTGTCTTACGCCCGCCCAGCGCCCGAGTTCGAGCGTTTCAGGAGTGCGTTCCATCTCGATATCGCGCAGCACGCCTATTTCGACGCGCACGATGCCGAAGACCTCGTGCATCGGCTGCGCGATGAAGGCATGGAAGTCATTGTCGGCCCGGGCCTCGTCACCGAGCTCGCGGAACGCGCCGGACTGATGGGCGTGTTTCTCTATTCACAGGATTCCGTGCGGGCCGCGTTCGACACCGCGCTCGAAGTCGCGCGCTTCGGCCGTATCGAAGCACAGCGACGTGAACGTCTGGATACCGTGCTGCGTCACCTGCACGAAGGCGTGGCGGCGGTCGATCTGAACGGGCGTATCGAAGCCATCAATGCGTCGATGGCGAGCATGCTCGGCGTGACCGCGGCCGACGCCGTCGGTCGCCCGCTCGACGCGATCGCACCTGCACTCGACGTCGCGCGCACGCTGGAAAGCGCGAGCGCCGAACTCGAAGCGATTGTCTCGATGGCAGGCAAGACCTGGGTGATCAACCGGATTCCGCTGCTGGACCAGGGCACGCTCACCGGCGCGCTGGTGACGTGTCAGGACTCGCAATCGTTCGCGCGCGTAGACCGCTCGCTGCGCTCGCGCCATCGACCCCGACACCTTGTGGCTCGCTATCGCCTCGACGACCTGATCGGCGATTCGGCGGCGATGACGCAGGTGCGGGCGCTGGCACGCCGCTACGCGCAAACCGATTCGACGGTGCTCGTTCACGGGGAAAGCGGTACTGGAAAGGAACTGCTCGCGCAAGGCATTCACAACGCCAGCCGACGGCGCGACTACCCGTTCGTCGCGATCAATTGCGCGGCGTTTCCGGAGACGTTGCTCGAAAGCGAATTGTTCGGCTATGAAGACGGCGCATTCTCCGGCGCACGTCGCGGCGGCAAGGCCGGTCTGTTCGAGACGGCCCATAACGGCACGATATTCCTGGATGAGATCGGGGAGATGCCGATGCCTCTGCAAACGCGTCTGTTGCGCGTGCTGCAGGAGCGTGAAGTGCTGCGCCTGGGCGCCAACGAACCGGTGCCGTGCGACGTGCGCGTGATCGCCGCCACCCACCGGGATCTGCGCGCACAAGTCGCCGCCGGACAATTCCGCGAAGACCTGTACTACCGACTCAACATCCTGCGCATGGTGTTGCCGCCGCTGCGGGATCGCATGGACGACCTGCCGCGCCTCACGCCGCTGTTTCTCGAGCGCGCCCTCGCGCGGGCGGGTGCCCGCATGAGTGTCGACGCCCTGCAGGCGTCGTTGCTGCCGTTGCTCGCGACCTATCGCTGGCCGGGCAACGTCCGGGAACTGGAGAACTTGCTGGAGCGCATCGCGGTGGTGTGCGCCGACGTCGTGGACGCACGCGAGATCAGCCGCGCACGGCTCATCGAAATTGCACCGGAACTCGGCGCAACACCTTCACTGTCGACCGGCATGCCAACGCCACCCGATGTTTCACCTTCGAACACGGGAGACAGCGTCGGTGCTCACGGCGCCCGCAGCAGCGGCACCTCGCAGGTATCGGGCATCGGACACGACTTGGCGCCGACCGGACGCGCGCGTCGTGCCGCCGAAGAACTGGCGCGCATCCGCACCACGCTGGCGGCCTGCGGTGGCGACCGCAGCGCCGCCTGCGAGGCACTTGGCATCAGCCGCTCCACGCTCTGGCGCAAATTGCGCGAGACACCGGGTGACTGAAGGATCGCCAGTCGGCGCGCGAAAAACGTCGTCAATGCTGGTGACGGATCCGGTCCCACATGTCGTGCCAGTCGAGGCGCTTGTGGTCGGCCGGCTCGTCGTGATGCGTTACCCAGAAATGGTCGAACAGCATGCCGATGGCGAAGCCCACGAGCAACGCCACGAGCATCATGGAAACATTGAGCATGGACATGACGACCTCCCGTCAGCCGGAATGACACTTCCATTCTAGTCAATCGCATGCGTGCCAGCGGTACCGCTCACGTCTCGTGCGGACATAAAAAAACCGGGGTCGAAACCCCGGTTTTTCGTTTGGCGGCGGCGTCATGCCGACTCGCACCGTGGATTACCACGTGGCGATCAATGCCCCCTTGAACTGCTTGTCGATGAACGCCTTCACTTCGTCCGAGTGATAGGCCTCCACGAGTTGCTTGACCCACGGCTTGTTGGCGTCCTGAGCGCGCACGGCGATCAGGTTGGCATACGGGCCCTTCAGGTCTTCGATGGCGATCGCGTCGCGCTTGGGCACCAGGCCCGCTTGCGCTGCGAAGTTGGTGTTGATCGACGCGGCGTCCAGGTCCGGCAATGCGCGCGGCAACTGGGCGGCTTCGAGTTCCACGATCTTCAGCTTCTTCGGGTTCTCCGCGATATCGAGCGGCGTGGCGTTCTTGCCGTCGACACCGGCACCGGCGCGCAGCTTGATCAGGCCTTCCTTCTGCAGCAGGAGCAGCGCGCGATTGCCGTTCGACGGGTCGTTCTGGATGCCGACCTTGGCACCGTTCGGCAGATCCTTGAGCGACTTGAATTTCTTCGAGTAGTAGCCGAGCGGCGACACGTACGTAAGACCGGCGCTCACGATCTTGTAACCGCGATCCTTGACCTGGCTGTCGAGGAACGGCTTGTGCTGGAAGCCATTGGCGTCCAGATCGCCGGCGTCGAGCGCGGCGTTCGGCTGTGCGTAGTCACTGAACTCGATGATCTTGATTTCGAGGCCGCGCTTGTGCGCGACCTGCTTCACGACTTCAAAGATCTGCGCGTCCGAGCCGGCCATGGTGCCGACCTTGAGCGGCTTGTCGGCCGTCTGGGCCGACGCACCGAGCGATGCCATCGCGAAAGTGGCGCCCAGGAACGCGTTAATCAGTTGACGGGACAGCATGTGCGATTTCTCCTTGTGCTTGTTTGACGCCTGATGGACGCCTGTTCGATGTCGGGGAGCCTGATGGGCTCACGGCGGTTGCAGGCGATCGGAGAGCCCGGACAGCCCGCCGCCACGTGCATTTCGCAACCCAGACCCCGGATGCTGCCACAGATGCGGGTTTACGCGAAATACATAATTGGCATTTCCATATCCCCTTCGGCAAGCGATAGCCGACGTCCATGAAAAAAAACGCCCCTTCGGATCACCGAAGGGGCGCACCGCCGGGAGAACAGCCTGAGCACGGGCCGGGGGGGTGGCACGGCTGACGGCAGCGCCGCCAGCCGGTCGCGTCAGGAACCGACGATCAACCTGTGAAATACATCCCATCGGGCCAGCCCCCGCACGCGCTGTGCCGAGCGCGTGCAGGCCCGCCCGTCTACTGGCTCAGGGGCACGGCTCCTCACCGTTCTGTCCGTTCATCGCACATCCCCCGCCGCCACCGAAGCCGTTGGAACCGCCAAACGCCGCCAGCCCGTTACCGCCGGCCGCACCGCCGATGCCGCGACCGCCCGGGCCGCCGACACCGCCTCCGACACCACTGCTAGCGCCGACGCCACCGCCAGTGCCACCACCACCACCCCCACCACCACCACCCCCCCCGCCCCCCCCCCCCCCCCCCCCCCCCCCCCCCCCCCCCCCCCCCC
>NZ_JBEBXS010000016.1:0-119985 GCF_040391475.1 Pandoraea pnomenusa
TAGCAGTAGCAGTAGCAGTAGCAGTAGCAGTAGCAGTAGCAGTAGCAGTAGCAGTTCGGAAGTTCAGCCGTACCGGTAGTTCCGCTTTATCCGCAGTAGCCGTTCAGCAAGTCGCAGTGTCCGTAGTTCGAGGTCTGCATCGCTGTACACGCACCACCCGCAGCCCTGAGTATCAGAAGGTCTCGCATCACCGCAGTATCCGCAAGTGCGCGTCATCGACGTTGAGTGACGCCCGTTGTCGAAGTCAATCCAAGCCTTACCGAAGTCGTAGTTCGAAGTCGCAGTTCGAAGTTGTAGTTCGAAGTTGTAGTTCGAAGTTGTAGTTGGTAGTTCGCAGTACTCATGCTGTATTCCGGCGCCCGTTCCGTGGCCGGATGGAGAGTCATCCCTCCCTGTTGTTACGAGGCATCGCTCTCACGCGTCATAGCCGTACCGCCGCCCGCATGTCAGGCGGCGGATTGCGCGCCAACAGCCTCGTATTGCCCACGCGTTACCCGTAACCCCGGTGCCCGATCACGTATCGCGCATTCGGATCACGCTCGCCTGCGTTATCGCGTGGGCGCTCGGCATGCGCTCACCCGCGCGACATGCCCGATGCATCGAAAAAAGAGAAAACTTGAAGACATGAACACTGACCCAGAGCGCATTACCGTCACGCTGACCTTGCACCCGAACGACCTGAAACAGCTCGATAACGCCTGTCAGCGTGTCGGCATGAAGCGCGAAGACTTCTGCGTGCTTGCCACCCACCTCGAAGGCGCGCGCGTGCTCAACGGCGAAGGGCTCGCGGCGCTGGCTCGCCCGTTCGGATTCGCGTCGGTGATCCCCGCAGCCCTGCGCTCGGCATTCGGACGCCTCTGCGTTCGCTGATCCGCCGCCGGGCTGTCCCGTCGGTTCAGGCGAGCGTTGTCCCGGCTTCAAGGATCACCATGCCGTCGCGGCCTTCACGTTTCGCGCAATAGAGCGCACGGTCCGCTTGTTGCAGCCACGAGTGCGGTGTGTCGAACATCGTGGAAAACGGCACCAACCCGATGCTCACCGTACAGGTGCCCAACGTTTGTGCACCCTGTCCGATCTGCGCCTGCAACTGGACTTCGGCCTGCGCCACCCGTTCGCGCAAGTCGGCGAGCAGGCGGTGCATCAGGTCCTGTCCGGCAATGCCGCCGGTGTTCACCAGCACCGCGCCGGATTCCTCGCCCCCGTACCGGCCAACCGCATCCATTTCGCGCAGCCGCTGACGCAGCAGTCCGGCAAAACGCCGCAGCGCCATGTCGCCCGCGGCATGACCGAGCGTGTCGTTGATGCGCTTGAAGTGATCGAGGTCCATCAACACGAGACACGCCGGCTGTCCCGTGCGCGTGCAATGTTCGTGAATCTCCGCCAGCCGCTGCTCCCACGCGCGACGATTGAGCAGGCCGGTCAGGCCGTCGTGCCGTGAAAGATGCTCCATCTCGCGTGAGCGCTGCGCCAGCTTCTGGGCCAGGTCGTACGTCACCTTGCCCAGCGCAATCGGATACAGGATCAACATGGGCAGGCTGGTCACGACATTGAACGTGTCGGAATCGGGCGCCCAGCCGAAACCCAATATCGCAATACCGACGAAGGCCCCGGCGATCTTGGCCAGCAATCCCTGCAGAAACAACCGCACGCCCCCGGCACCGATGTTGTCCATCGCCATCATCGTCAGGATGACGACACTCGGCAGCAGGTTGAACTGCATGGCAGCAACCCAGAAGCCGCCGAATGCCGCGTCGATCAGCAGATTCGCGCGCTCGGCGCGGTACGGCACCGGGCGCGACAACGCCAGCACGCACGCCACATGCGGCCAGACAAACCCGTGGAAAATGAGCAGCGCCCAAAGCCATATCGACGTGGGCGGCATCTGGCGATAAAAAACCCCGGCGACACAGAAGAATCCAATGCCCAGACCGATCGTCCGCAGACGATAGATGCGCCTGACGAAACGCTTGCCCTTGCCGGCAAGGGCCGGATCGATCGCGGCGGCAGACGCATTGCGCTGCCGGGGGGCACCGTTGGCTCCCGCCATACGGTCTTGATCACTGACTGACACCATGCAGCTCCGATCACCTGTCACGAAACGCGCACGGTGCCAGCGCACCGTGGGGCCGGATTCAACGTGTCGGTGTCCATGACGACACGTCCGCTTCCGGGATCGCGTCATTCTACCCGTCGCCCTTGTCACCGGACAGCCTGGTCCAACCGGTCGAACCGGATGCCAGCCAGAGGATCGTGACGCCGACGGATGTCGCGTCTGAAATTCCTTGTCGTTTGTCAGAAATTCACTATGCAACGCGACCCGTTCGGGCGGACAATTCGCAGCACTTGCCGCATATTGCCGCCCATTGCGTCGGACGTCCGTTCGACCGGCACACCGCACCCGCTCATGCTCAATTTTCTTCTGCCGCTGATCGCTGTCCTGATCTGGTCGGCCAATGTCATCGTCAACAAACTGTCGGTCGGCCACATTTTCCCGGCCGAGATCGCATTTCTGCGCTGGTTCGCCGCCGGGCTGCTCCTCACGCCGTTCGCGCTACCTGGCCTGTGGCGTGCGCGTCGCGCGTTCGCGCCCCATCTCGCGCAATACGCCGCGCTCGGCGTGCTCGGCATGGCGATCTACCAGGGGCTCGCTTACTCGGCAGCCCACTACACCAGCGCCACGAACATGGGGATCATCCTTGCGCTCCTGCCGCTGACCACGTTGATGCTGGCGGTCGTCGTGCTGGGCGACGCGCTGACGGCAGGCGCGCTCACGGGCGGTCTGCTGTCGATCGTCGGCGTGCTGCTGGTCGTCGGGCACGGATCGGTCATGCATCTGGCGGATCAGGGGATCGGCGTGGGCGACGCGATGATGTTCGGCGCCATGCTTGCCTACGCAATCTACTGCGTATTGCTGCGTAAATGGCGCCTGCCGCTCGCGCCGCTGCCCTCGCTCTATACGCAGATTCTCTTCGCCATCGTCGTGTTGCTGCCGTTCTACCTGATGTCGGAGAAAGCGGGCGTGTCGATGGACAACCTTCCCCAGCTCGCGTTTGCGACGATTCCGGTGTCGATTGCCGCGCCCTTCATCTGGATGATCGGCGTGGCGCGCATCGGTCCGCGTCGCGCCACGGTCGTCATCAACCTCGTGCCGATCTTCACGGCCCTGATCGCCGCATTCGGTCTCGGCGAGCATCTCGCGACGTATCACCTCATTGGCGGGGCGCTTATCCTGACGGGCGTCGCCCTCGGCGAGAACTGGCACCTGCCGATTCGTAAAGCGCGTGAACCGATGCCGGCGATGCAGAAATAGTTGGGAATCGTCTGAATAATTTTGCGCTTTTGGCGTGGCCTACTCTTTATAGAGGCTTGTCCGTAACGCATGGGGAGGAGAGCGATATAACGTCGCAGCACGCGGGGGGATTGATTACGCTGGGTGACTCTTCAACGGAGTTCCGCCATGCAAACGAATCCACTCGCGCTGTTCGGAGACCACCTGGCCCGCCTGCGAAAGGCACGCGGTTGGTCGCAGGAAAAACTGGCGCTCGAGAGCGGTCTGGCACGCTCGTACGTCAGTGGCATCGAGCGCGGCCGACGCAACGTCGCGCTCGTGAATATCTGCGTGCTGGCCGACACACTGGGCGTCCCCACATCGGAGATGCTGCGTTTCGCGCCGGCGGCCACCGGCGCACAGGACGGCACGACGCTCTCCGAGCGCACGCCGCTACCGCAAATCAGCCGGTCGCTGTGCAAGCTCGAAAATCGCGATCAGGTCTGGCTCGCCGAAATCATTCGAAGCCTTAGCTCGCGCCTGAGCCACGTTGCGACCTCCGACCGGCGGGTTGCCACCGCGCTGCCGGACAACGATGCCGACGCAGGCATCTCCGTCGATGAGGCCGACGCACCCGACAGTACAAGCGAATTGAGCGCGATCGACGGTGTCGACGCGCATGCCAGCGATGGCGATACCTTCGACGACACGCGGCAACCCGTCGACGGTCACGCTCGGGGCCTCGCTGTGGACGCCGGATTCGCCGCCCGCCACCCGGCCCATCGTCACCGGACCTCCCCGATGGACACCCCCCGCCAGATGGCCGGCAACATCGTCGGCATCGTGAAGGCGTCGGACACCCCGGTGCCCCTGCACGCGCCGAAAGCCGTCGATGGCATCCCCGGCACCGACCGGTACGACGGCGCGTCATCCGCCACGCCCACCAGACCTTCCTTGCCTGTCTCGCCAAAATCCGATGCCCACACGCAAGACGGCGTGCGGCGCTATCCCGCCGCCGATGAAGAGTGAGCCGTCGCGAGGTCGCTGATTCTTAGGACATCGCGCAAAATCCCCCCGATTTCCCGGGAATACTGCGCGATCGTTCGTCTAGTAGAAGTGACCCGCAGACCTATGAAAAGTCATTGTCCCGGCGTGCGCAAGCGCGCCGCCGGGCGGCTATCTCCCGCAGCGCCTTGATGACGTGTGTGCCAGACGCCACCGGAAAGACGGCGCGCGAAGGTCTACCGCAAATTCGCACGGACCGACACAACGCCCCGCTCGCCTCGTCAACATCGAGTGACATCCCAGAACCGAACCTTTCAGAATCCCGGCTCTATTTCGTCGGGCAAGTCCGGTGTCACACTGCGCGGCTCCGGTTGACCGGCAGACGGCATGACGCGCCGCAACGCCGTTGCGGCGGTACGCGACCTGGTGTCATCGAACCGAAAAGCGAAAACACACCGGTTGTGCCGACTCCGAAACGCCGCGAAAAACCCGCATAGCGGCCCCGGCTGCTCGGGCCTCGCAAACCGGGGATACGCGAGGCACCGCTCCCAATGCCGGATTTTTGTTCCAATCTTCTCGTCCCTAACAAGGAAAACTTTCTTATGGACACCAACTTATTCCGATTCGGCAGGCACCTCGCCGGTTTGCGCAAGAAGTACAACTGGGCGCAGGACAAGCTCGCGCTCGAGAGCGGGCTGGCGCGCTCCTATCTGAGCGGTGTGGAACGCGGCAAACGCAACATCTCGCTGCGCAACATCTGCATTCTGGCCGACACATTGGGATTGCCGCCGCATGAGTTGCTCGCGTTCGATGCGTCGAACGGCATGGCGGCGGACACCGGGACGGCAGGCATGGCAGCGCCGAGCGATCCATACCCGTCGCTGAATCGGGCCATGCAGAAGTTGTCGGATCGCGATCAGGCGTGGATGGCCGACCTGGTGCGCACGCTGAGCCTGCGGCTGGGCCACGGTGTGTTGCGCGAGGAATGAGGGGCGGCCTTGTGCCGGCAACGCGGATTCTTTGGCAGATGCCGGTGGCAGGGAGCGGGGAGCGTCCCCGTCCCGGAACTGCCCGGACAACCGAAGCGGCGATGGCGTCAGTCGTTGCCGAGGAACGCGTCGACCGCCCGGTGGAACGAAATCGGATTGGCGAGATTCATGCCGTGCGACGCGTCCTGAATCACCATGCGACGCGCCTCCGGCATGGCAGAGGCGAGCGCATTGAGCACTTCCGGATAGGGTGCGGGACTCTCGGCACCGCCCATCAGTAGCACCGGCGCGTGCAGCGCGCCGAGCGCATCGATGGGCAGCGGTGTACGCGGCTCGGCGACCTGACCGATCAGCGTGCGTGCGTTGTCTCGCACCATTTGCTTGAACCACGGCACCATGCGCCGCCAGGTATCCGGACCGCTCACCGCGTCGATGAAGATTGCCAGTCCGCCATCGATATCACCGGCCTCGATCGCGGCAAGCGCACGCTCACGAAAGTTGCCGCGCTCGTCATCGAGCGAAATCTCCACCGGACCGCCACTGATCTCCACGCCCGGATCCGCCAGGATCAGTGAGCGCACGGTGTCGGGGGCGAGCAGCGCGGTGCGCAGCGCGACATACCCACCGCGCGAGTGTCCCAGCACATGAACGGGCCCGACGCCCAGCGCGGTAATGAACGCGGCCAGATCCTCCGCATGCTGCTCACCGGAAAACGTGCCGTCGTGACCGTCCCAGGCTTCGGGCCAGTAGTGGCGAAGGCTTACGGAAATCACCCGCCGCCGCTGTCCGAGCGGCGCCATGTTCGGCTTGAAGTAACGGCAATCGCAAAGCGAGCCATGCACCAGCACGAGCGGCGCGCCGACGGCGTCGGCGGGTGCGGGAGTTTCGACGTACGCCATCGGATAGCCGTTGACGTTGATCGTTTGCGGTGCGGGAACCGGCATGGGAAGGCATCAGGTGAGACGGGGCCGCCAGTATACCGAGCTTGTGCCTGTCCTGCTGCCGCGCGCCAGGGACGCGCAGGCGAGTCCCCGCAAGCGTCCACGGCCCGCCGCAGCCCGGTCGCCGCACTGGTGTATGCTTGCGACTTTCTTCATTCCAGCGGTCTCCCGGCATGGCACTCAAAGCCACCATTTACAAGGCCGAGGTGCAAATCACCGACCTCGACCGTCATTACTACGCCTCCCATAGCCTGACCATCGCCCGTCATCCGTCGGAAACCGACGAACGCATGATGGTGCGCGTGCTCGCGTTCATGCTCTATGCCGGTGAGCGCCTCACCTTCGGCAAAGGCATTTCCACGGCCGACGAACCCGACCTGTGGGAACACGATTTCGGAAATGACATCGTTCGCTGGATCGACGTCGGGCAGCCCGACGCACGACGTCTGGTCAAAGCGGCCGGCCGTGCCGAGCATGTCGACGTGATCGCCTACGGCGGCAAGCCGGCAGCGATCTGGTGGCAAACCACCGAGAAAGAGATCAACCGCCTGTCGAACCTCACCGTGCGCATGCTCGACGAGACGTCGGCCGAAGCGCTCACCGCACTGGCCGCGCGCACGATGCGCCTGCAATGCACGATCCAGGACGGCGAGGTCTGGATCGCCGACGATAGCCACAACTTCGCAGTCAATCTCACCACGTTGCGCGCCGCCGCCAACGATTGACCTTCCAGCCCTTCCTCCGGCCCAGCCCCAATACGCGCCACCCCGGAAGCTGCGTTACACTTGACGTTAACGTAAATCGAGTGAACGCGGCCTCGCCGGTCCGCCCGCCGGATGCCCAGGCATCTCGCGGGCATTGCTTCGCCAGGCATCGCGGCAGCTCCTTCCCCATAGCGTCTGCCCGCAACTCATGGATATTCTTGTTTTCTCTCCGGACGGCAAGACCGCCGCGTACGAGACTGGCCTCGCCGAGCACCTGCCCGAAGCGACCATTCGCGCCTGGCAACCCGGCGATTCGGCGCCCGCCGATTACGTGGTGCTCTGGAAGCCCAACGCCGAAGTGCTGCAACCGCGCGAGCGCCTGAAGGCCATCTTCAACATGGGCGCCGGGGTCGATGGCGTGCTGGGCACGCGCGGCGAAGGCGCCGATCGCCTGCCGCCGGGCGTGCCGCTCGTGCGCCTGGAAGACGCGGGCATGGCCGATCAGATGGCGCAATACGTGAGCGCCGCCGCGCTGCGTTACTTCCGTCGTCTGGACGAATTCGACGCCCAGCAAACGCGCACGCAATGGAAATTTCAAAAGCCCAACCGCATCGCCGACTTCCCCGTTGCCGTGCTCGGCTACGGCACGCTCGGCGCGCATGTGGCGCGGGCACTGCACCGCTTTGGCTTTCCGGTTCGCGCGTGGAGCCGCAGCCCACGCAATGACGACAGCGGCATCGTGCTGCATCATGGCGAAGCCGGCTTCGACGCCTGCGTGTCCGGCGCCCGCATTCTCGTGAACCTGTTGCCGCTCACACCGCAGACCGTGGACGTCCTGAACGCCGCGCTGTTCGCGAAGCTGGCGCAAGGCGCGTTCCTGATCAACGTCGCCCGCGGTGCGCACCTGGTCGATGCCGACCTGCTCGCCGCAATGGAAAGCGGGCAGGTTGCCGGCGCCACGCTCGATGTCTTCCGCACCGAGCCGCTGCCCGCCGACCATCCGTTCTGGCATACGCCGCGCGTGACGATCACGCCCCATATTTCCGCGATGACGCTGCGCGACGAAACCGTCGAGCAGATCGCGGGCAAGATCGCCGCGCTCGAACGCGGCGAAGCGATTACCGGCATCGTCGACCTGACGCGCGGCTACTGAGCCGTCGCCCGCCAGCGCCGTTGCCCGACATCCCCTGAGGAGACAACGCATGTCCGCATCCCATCTGCCGCAACGCGTGAAAGTGGTCGAAGTCGGCCCGCGCGACGGCCTGCAGAACGAGAAGCAACCCGTGCCGACCGACATCAAGATCGCACTCGTCGATCGCCTGTCGGCGGCCGGTTTCGCCAACATCGAAGCCACGTCGTTCGTGTCGCCGAAGTGGGTGCCGCAAATGGCCGACGGCGCCGAAGTCATGGCAGGCATCAAGCGTCGCCCCGGCACGATCTACTCCGTGCTCACGCCGAACATGCGCGGCTTCGAAGGCGCTGTCGCCGCGAAGGCCGACGAAGTCGTGATCTTCGCCGCCGCGAGCGAAGCGTTTTCTCAACGCAATATCAACTGCTCCATCGAAGAGAGCATCACGCGATTCGCACCCGTCGCGCGCGCGGCGAAAGACGCCGGCCTGCGCCTGCGTGGCAGCATCTCGTGCGCGCTCGGCTGTCCGTATCAGGGAGACGTGCCGGTCGCGAGCGTTGTCGATGTGGTGAAGCGCCTCGCGGCCCTGGGCTGCGACGAGATCGACATCGCCGACACGATCGGCGTGGGCACACCCACGCGCACGCGTGAAGTCATGGATGCCTGTGCCAAGGTGTTTCCGATCGAGCGCCTGTCGGGCCACTTCCACGACACATATGGTCAGGCCACGGCCAACATCTACGCGGCGCTGCTCTCGGGCATCTCGATCTTCCATTCGTCCGTCGCCGGTCTGGGCGGCTGCCCTTACGCCAAGGGCGCAACGGGCAACGTCGCGACCGAGGACGTGCTGTATCTGCTGAACGGACTGGGCATCGAGACCGGCATCGATCTCGACGCCGTCGTGCGCACCGGCGACTTCATCTCGCAGGCCATCGGCCGGCAGAACGCGTCGCGCGTCGGACGCGCCCTGCTCGCGAAGATGCAGGACACCGCCGCCGCTTGAGTGAACGAGCGGGCGCACGGACAAGCGCGCCCATCGACCGACACCCGCCCCCGGATACCACCATGAGCGAGACACCGCAGATCCCCGAGACCGCCAACGAAAGCGAACTGCCCGAAGGCGCCCGCCACGTTGCGCGCCTGCTCGCAGGCATGGGTCACGATCAGCCGATCGTGCTGCTGCCCGCCACCGGCAAGACGTCGGCCGAAGCCGCTGCGGGCCTCGGCTGCGAAGTCGCGCAAATTGCGAAATCGATCATCTTCCGCCGGGCCTCTGACGACACGCCGGTGCTGGTCATTGCCAGCGGCATCAATCGCGTCGACGAAAAGAAGGTCGCCGCACAAGTCGGTGAACTCGCACGCGCCGACGCCCGGTTCGTGAAGGAAAAGACCGGCTACTCGATTGGCGGCGTGAGCCCGATCGGGCACGTCGTCGCGCCGGTCACGCTGATTGACGAGGACCTGCTCAAGCTTGCAAGCCTGTGGGCAGCGGCCGGCCATCCGCACGCGGTGTTCAACCTCACGCCGCAGCAACTCGTGGCAATGACAGGCGCGCCGGTCGTCGACGTGGCACTTCGCACCTGATGCCCGACACCGCCCCCGGTCGTCGATGCCGAGGGCGGTCGATAGCGGCCGTCCGGGCACGCGCCGATACCATCGATCAGAACAACATCAAGGAGACACGCCATGCCGAGCCCCGAACTGGTACCGGGCCTGACATTCGAGTGGACCTATCGTGTGCCGAAGAAGGCCGTGGTCCCCGAACTGTATGACGACGTCGAACTCTGCCGCGACATGCCCGCCGCACTCGCCACGGGGTATCTCGCAGGCATTCTCGAATGCGCCTGTCTGCAGGCGATCCGGCCATATCTCGACTGGCCGCGCGAGCAATCGCTCGGCACGCTGGTGTCGTTCTCGCATCTGGCCGCCACGCCCGCCGGCGACACGTTGCACGTGCAGGGCAAGCTCGTCGATGTCGCCGGACGCACGCTGCGCTTCGAAGTCGAAGCGTGGGACGGCCTCGACAAGGTCAGCGCAGGCACGCACGAGCGCGTGATCGTCGATCAGGCGCGCTTCGAGGGCAAGCTGCGCGAGAAAGCCGCCAAACTCGGACTGCCGGTCTGAGACCACCCACTGCCGACGTTGCGTCGCCCCCTCGATCATGACGACACTCGCCTCCCCCGTTCCCTCTCCCTGCACCAACATCTGCCGCATGAACCCGGCGACCGGCTGGTGCTCGGGGTGCTGGCGAACGCTCGCGGAAATCGCGGCGTGGTCGACCATGCCCGACGACGACAAACGCCACATCTGGTCGCTATTGCCCTCGCGACGGGCCGAGCACGAACCGCCGCCGGTACAACACCGCCGTGTCGTGGCCGACGATCCCGGCGCGGGCAATACATGACGCGCCTCGGCGCACCACTCTTTCGTTACCGCATATGGGAAAAATCGTTGCCGTTGGCGAAACGTTCGCCGCCACCCATCACTTCTCGCCCGACTCGATCCGTGAATTCTCCACGCTAGCGCACGACTTCAATCCGCTGCATCTCGACGCCGAGTACGCCGCGGGCGATCCGCGCTTCGGCGGGCTGATCTCGTCGGGTACGCAGCAGATGTCGTACCTTGCGGCGCTGCTCGCCACGCATTATTCGAAGACGGCGCAACCGCTTGGACTCGAATTCGACATGAAGCTCCGGCGCGCCGTGCACGCGGGCGACGACGTGACCGTGCGCTGGACCGTGACCGACAGCCTCTGGAAGGACAAGCTCCAGGGCGACATCGTGTCGCTCGACGGCGAGGCCGTGAACCAGCGCGGCGAGACGGTGATCGCGGCCACGGCCAAGATTCTCGTTTCCGCCAAACCCGCATCCGCGGCATAAGTCGCAAAAGTGGCGTCCACAGCATCCGCACCAACGCACATGTCACCTCACGAGATACGCCCATGACCTCGCTTGCCCTACCTGCCGGGCTGCGCGTGTTCGAGCGCGGCTGGCTCTCATCGAACAACATCCTGTTCCTCGGCGACGAGCCGACCCTTGTCGACAGCGGCTATGTCTCGCATTCGGCACAGACACTCGCGCTCATCGCGCACGCCCTGCCCGAGGGTCAGCCGCTCGCGCGGCTGGTCAACACGCATCTGCACTCCGATCATTGCGGCGGCAACGCCGCGCTTCAGGCACATTACGGCTGCCGCACGTGGGTGCCGGCGGCCGAGGCCGATCCCGTGCGCCACTGGGACGAGCGTCGACTGTCGTTCGAGGCGACCGCCCAGGAATGCGCACGCTTCACGTTCGACGAGACGCTCTCGCCCGGCGACGCGATGAGGCTCGGCGAGCACGAATGGCTGGTGCTCGGCGCGCCGGGCCACGATCCGCATGCGCTGATGCTCTACAACGCCGCGGAAGGCATTCTGATTTCGGGCGACGCGCTGTGGGAACGCGGCTTCGGCGTGATCTTCCCCGAACTCGACGGCGAATCGGGCTTCGCCGAGCAAGCCGCCGTGCTCGACCTCATCGAGCAACTGGATGTGTCGGTGGTCATTCCCGGACACGGCCAACCGTTCACCGACATCGATGCGGCATTGGCGGCATCGCGCGCACGGCTGGAATACCTTCAAGGCGATCCCGTGCGCAACGCGCGCAACGCGCTGAAGGTGCTGATCGTGTTTCGACTCATGGCGTATGGCAGCATGACCGGCGCCACACTCAAGGCCGCGATGGATACGGCGCGCGTGTGGCGCAACGCTGCCGCGATGCTCGCGCCGCCGTCGGGCTGGCCCGCGTTGCTCGACACGCTCGTCGCCGATCTGGCGAAATCGGGCGCGGTGCGCTACGACGCCGCGACCGATACGCTGTTTGCCGTGTAAGGCCGAGGTGCGCTGGGCGCGAACGCGCCATGCAAAAAACAACGCCGCTTGCCTGTGAGGACAAGCGGCGTTTGAGGACGTGACGTGCCGAACGAACGCTGCGGTCGCTAACGCAACGCCCGCCTTGCGACATCCTGTTGCTGACGCCGCCCGACACGCGATTCCATCCTAGTCGGCGCGCGCTCGCGCCCTCAAGGGGACTTTCCCTGATATCCGCGAGCCCGCCCCCGAATAACCGAAGCTTTCTTCGAGTGTCCGCGCATCGGGCGACAAACGAATCCCCCTATAATCGAACGATCGTTCGCGAAATCGTACAGCGACGCGCACACTGACTTCATCCGTCGGCGGCATCCCCCGTCACGATCGCCGTGCACCGCGCGCCTGCGCAAGGAGACTTCATGGCCCTTCCCAAGATTCTGCAAAACCTGACGCTGCCGGTCGTGGCATCGCCGATGTTCATCGTGAGCTATCCCGAGCTCGTTCTCGCACAGTGCAAGGCCGGTATCGTGGGATCGTTCCCCGCGCTCAATGCCCGCGAGCCGCAGATTCTCGAGGACTGGCTCTCGCGCATCACCGAAGAACTCGCGTCGTACAAGGCCGCGAACCCCGACGCCGTCGTTGGCCCGCTCGCCGTCAACCAGATCGTGCACCAATCGAATCAGCGTCTCGAACACGATGTGCGTGTGTGCGTGGAGCATCGCGTGCCGATCTTCATCACCAGCCTGCGCGCGCCGCCCAAGGAAATCCTCGACGCGGTGCACAGCTACGGTGGCATCGTGCTGCATGACGTCATCAACCTGCGTCACGCGAACAAGGCGCTCGAAGCGGGAGTGGACGGCCTGATTCTCGTCGCCGCGGGTGCGGGCGGGCATGCAGGGACACTCTCGCCGTTTGCCCTGGTCGGCGAAGTGCGCAAGATCTTCGACGGTCCCATCGTGCTGTCCGGCTCGATCGCCAATGGTGGCTCGATTCTCGCCGCGCAGGCGATGGGCGCCGATCTCGCCTACATCGGCACGCGTTTCATCGCGTCGGCCGAAGCCAATGCGAGCGACACCTACAAGCAGGCCATCGTCGACGCCAGCGCCAACGACATCATCTACACGAACCTGTTCACCGGCGTGTCGGGCAACTACATCCGCCAGAGCATCCTGAACGCGGGTCTCGATCCGGAGAACCTGCCCACGGCCGACAAGAGCGCCATGAACTTCTCGAAGGCCAAGGCGTGGAAAGACATCTGGGGCGCCGGTCAGGGCGTGGGACTGATGGACGACGTGCGCCCGGCAGCCGAGATCATCGCCCGGCTGAAACAGGAATACGACGACACGCGCAAACGCCTCGCCGGCTGATCGCGCCCGCGGATCCGTTCCGGCGTGGCAACCACGCCGGACTGCCGGATGCGTGACACAAAGCGACAGCGCGCTCGTTTGAAACGCAAGCGCTGTCGCAGGCAGCAGTGGCAATCTCCTCCTCCCGGGCTGCGGGGTGTCCTGTCACGACAGGCGCCAGCCGCATAGGGCCCGTCCCCAGGAGGGATTTCCATGCCGTATGCGTCCAACAGTCGTTCGATCAGCCTCCCGCCCCACTACTCGCTTTCCCCTGCCGCAGGACATCGCACGCCGAATCGACGTGGTGACGGCTCGCATGCGTTTGCTCGCGGATTCCACCGCGCGAGACTCGCTCGGCCACGCCCTGCGCGCGCCGACCCGGCTTCGAGCCATGCGACCGTCGCGGCGCGCCGCAGTGCGTCGGCGGGATCCGTGGCGCTCGCCGTCGCGCTCATCCTGAATGTCACCGCGCCGTCGGCATTCGCGACACCGGCCATTCCGCGTACCCCC
This sequence comes from Pandoraea pnomenusa, assembly GCF_040391475.1. GTDB lineage: Bacteria > Pseudomonadota > Gammaproteobacteria > Burkholderiales > Burkholderiaceae > Pandoraea > Pandoraea pnomenusa_C. The sequence goes on from NZ_JBEBXS010000016.1 coordinate 13,737, forward strand.
GGCAGGCAGCGGGACGACGCCGCGCCTCACGACAACGCCACGGTGTTGCCTGTCGACCCGGTCCTGGCCGAGCACTCCGGCGTGGAGATCGTGCCCGTTGCGGCGTCGCCCATCAAGACCGACTATCACGTGCCCGACCTGTTGCGTGCGCTTGCAAGCTCGGGTGAGCCGTTCCGTCAGTTGGGGAAGTCGGTCGGCGACACCTACGCGGTATTGAGTGGCGACGAGCTGTCCGCACAGACGCGTGACACGCTCGAACGCGCGGGCTCGTTCATGGACGCGATTACCGGTCTGATTCCTTCCGTGCAGAATCTGCGCATCGGCGGACACGTGGCCGGCCTGAGTGCCGATGCTTACGAAGGCAAGCCGGTCTCCCCCGAGCAAACTGCCGAAATCGTGCAGTTCGGCGATCCCCGCGGGTTGGGTGCGAACCTTCCCCTGCATACCCGCATCGACGGGATGGAAGCGTCACGGCCGGCGTCTCCACTCCACGTTGCCGCAAAGAAGACGCCCGAATCGCCCATCGAACGGGTCAGCGTCCATGCCGCAGAAGCGGTGCCTTCGGAAAACGTCGACGCACAGGCATCGAAGCCAAGACTCGATCGCGGCGGGCCGACCGAACTCGAGGAACCCGCCGCGCACATCGGCGACGGCACGCGTTTGCGACACATCGACGGCGAGGACATCCACCTGCAAGGCTACGCGCTGCCCCTCGACGAAGGGGATCTGCCCTTCGTTGCCGATGACCCGAGCCAGCTACAGATCGTCAACGGCCGCCACTATCTGGCCGGCGAGGCGGGCTACTATCACGTGACACACGAACCGCGCGCCGATCATTGGCTCGTCAATGCCCCGCGAGGTACGCGCGCTCAGGTCCCCGTGACCTTCGACCCCGTCACGCGCAAATGGCGCGCCGATGCCCCGTTGCGCCTGTGTGGCGGTGGCTGCGGGCCGAGCCGGGAGTCAACGCCCGACAGTATTGCCCTGAGCCGGAACGTCGTCGCTCAGGCGATCCGGCACATCGCCGATCGCGACATCCGCGACGCAATTCAGCAGGCCTACAGCGATCTCGCGCATTTGCATCTGATGCGCACCAATCGCGAAGACCTCCGCGCGCTTCGGGACAATTCGATCGTCGGGCATCGCCGCATACTACTGCCGCAACTGATGCGTCTCGATCCGCACGCCACGCTCTTCGAACAACAGCGCGAAGCGGCCCTGATCACTGCAGTCCACTACGACACCTATCTGGACACCGGCGTCTTCGAGCTGAGTCCCGAAGCCTTCTGCCAGGAGAACGCCGAGATCCTCTTTCACTACCTGCTCACACGAGGTGTGCCCGGCGCACACCTCCGCATGATCACGGTTCGGCCGCAGGGGCTGCCGCCGCACGTCATGGTGCTCTACACCGAGTCGGATCAGTTCATCGATCTGCTCGACCTCTCGACACCGCAGCCACCGGTCAAAGGGGAACCCGACGGCGTTGTCGGCGAGCGCTTCATCGCAAGCGTGTTTCTCACGCGCGACAGCACCGTGTTTCTCGACCCGTGGAGCCGCGTCAAAGCGTCGTCGTTTGCGGACGCCGACGACCTCCGGACGATGATGGACATGTTTGAAGTCGCCCTCGAAGACTCAGGACTGCGTCTCGGCACGCCCTTCCGCGTGTCGATCACGCGCCCGTACCCCGAGCCTCGTGCGTCTTTCCCCAAGTTGTTGCGTGACAAAGGCGCGATCGATATCGCCGGGCCGCGAAGTCTTCCTGGCGCCGGCAGCCCCGGTAGCGCCTTCCGCAAGCCCGCACCGCGTATGCCGAACCATACGGAGCCTCGTCCACCTCTTCCACCTCTTCCGCATGGTGATGGCGACCCCGTCTGACAGGCACGGCACAGGTTGCGCGCAAACCGGGAATAGCAAAAGCGATAACGCGCGGCGGCGATGCGCAAACTGCCGCGCGGCCACGATGAGAACCTTGCTCTCCCGGATGCCCGGAAGTTTTCCCGATGCCGAGCGGGAGAGCGACCGATCGTCCTCACATCGGGAGAAGTCACCATGCCGAACGTCTCACATCACGACACCCAGCGCGGTGCACTGCGCACGACGGGCCGCCGGTTGTCATTCTCGCGAGGTACCACGATATGAGCCGCGCCAACATCCCACTCTCTCGTTCATCATGTGCGGTTCGCAGCTACGGGCTTTCCCATGCCGTGCAGCGACGCGCCACCGATTTCAATCCAACGGCGCTTGCCGCCGGATTCCGCCGCGCATGCATCGGGCGAGCGACAGCGCGCGCACGCGCGTCGGCAGCGGATGCGCTCACCACCCATGCCTCAGCCCGCACAAGGAGGACGTCTCGCCCGCCGCATGGATCTGACGCTGCGTGGCCGGTCGCGCTGGCGGTCCTGCTGGTGGCCAACTGCGTGCCACCGGCGACCGGCCGCGTGCCAAAACTCGCCACGGCCGCGAGCGAGAACGATGCAAGACTTGAGGCCAACATGCATGTTCCGGCGACCGCCCGGCCGCAAGACGGCATCGCCGTTGCGCCCGTCGCCGAAGCCCCGATCAAGTCGGATTACACGCTTCCCGAGTTCCTTCGCGCCATTGCGGCCTCGCGCACGCCATTTCGGCGCACGAGCGATTCACTCATTCAACTGTATGCACGCGTTGGCAACGGCGAAGTCCACGCGCACACGCGCAAGTCCATTCAGGGCTGGGCGGAAGCGCTCGACATGACTACCGGATTGATCCCCGAAGTCTCGTTGATACGCGTGCCGGGCGAAATGGCCAACGTAGCGTCGAACTATCTGGAGGAGCGCCCGCTGGATCGCGATCAACTCGTCGGTCTCGTGCAATCGTCCGACCCAAGAAACTGGGACGGCTGGGTCGTCACGTCCTCGCGCGGGCGATCGCCTCAAGCGCCCTTGCCTCACCCGCAGGAAGGCGGCGCGCATGCGCAGCGCCCCCGCGAAAAGCCCATACAAGGCGCCATCGAACCGGAACACGTGCGCCTGATCGACGACGCGGATATCTACGAAGCCACGCGAAAGATTGCACAAGCTGACGTACACGACATCGCAAACCGAATTCACGCGCCCATGCCAGCGACCTCGTTGGTGATCGTCGGCGAACAAACGCATCTGCTCGGGTATGCCCATCAACTTCCGGCTGAGAAATTGCCGCCCGGTGCGCGCCGCCGTCTCGTGCAGGTCGACGGCCGACAGTACATCGGCGGCGAAGCCGGTTACTACCATGCCAGACGAGGCCGCAGCGGCGACCACTGGATCGTCGAGGCGCCCCGTGGCAGCGATAGCAGAGCACCGGTGCCGGTGCACTACGACGCGAAGACGGACGTCTGGCAAGCCGAGGCGCCGCTTCGGTTGTGCGGTGGCGGATGCGGCCCCAGTCGCCATGCCATGCCCGACAGCATCGACATGAACATCGACAAGGTCTGGGCAGCCGTGGCGCATCTGCCCGACGAGGCAATCCGCGACGGGATCCGTTTCGCCTTCACCGATCTGAGCGAACTGCACCTCACACGCAGCAATCGGCCTGACCTTCACATGCATCGGGACAACACGATCATCGAACATCGGGCGTCGTTGAGTGCATCGATGCAGTACGTCAAGCACAGCGCTTCGTTGTTCAAGCAACAACGGCAGGCCGCGCTTATCACGACCACGTATTACTACTGGAATCCCTACACCGAAGCGTTCTGCCAGGAAAACTCGGAGATCCTCTTCCACTACCTGCTCGGCAATGGCATTCCGAAAGACCGCATCCGGATGGTCACCATACAGCCGAAGAATCGCGCGCCGCACGTGCTTGTGCTCTACACCGAGTCGAAGACACTGATCCCGATGCTGGAGGCTGCCACGCCCGAATTGCCATCGCTGACGGAGCATGACGGCATCAACGACATGGCATTTGCCCGTGAGGTATACGAAGCCCGCGATACGACCCTGCTGCTCGATCCGTGGAGCCGGGCCAGAGCCACGTCGTTCGAGCACGCCACGCACGCCGCTGCGCTGGTCGATACGCTGGACGAAGCCCTCGTGGATATCGGCCATCACCCCGGGCAGCCTTATACGGTATCGATCACCCGCCCGTTCGGCTCGCGTCGCGGAAGCACACCCAGCATGGACAGCACCGACAGCACCGCAACGCTGCGCTCCGGAAGCTCCGTTCCCTCCAGAAGCTCCGGCGGTGCCGAAGCGTCCGGCAGTTCAGGCGGCGTCGGTTCTGCCGGCAGCTCCCGCAGTCGGACGTAAGTCGCGCGAGGCTACCGAGTTCGCGTGTTTCCAACATCTTTCTGCCCGGTGAATTCTTCGGAGATGTGAATGCGTTCGACACCTCATCATCGCGCCATCGTCGCGCCGCCCCGCTACGGCAGCGCGCCGATGCCCGACTCGAGACGCAAGCCGTGTGGCTTCCGGAAGACGTTCGAGGGTGCGCAGTCCGCGCGCGCACGCTGTCGGCACAGCGCACCTGTCCAAACTGGCACGTCGGCGCCTCGCACCGCCTGGCCCTCGGCGTTTGCCATCCTGCTCGTTGCCAATCTTGCGGCACCCGTGATGTCCGGCATTCCTCGTCACGTTTCCTTGTCGTCAAACCGCGATCCGGCACCACAAGACCCGACGTCGCCCGACATCGCATGCACCGACGTATCGATCGAACCGGCCCCTCGCGTGGTGGTCAAGTCCGACTACTCCAGGCTCGATGTCCTCAAGGCCGTGGCCGCTGCACGCATGCCGTTTTCTCGCACCAGCGAATCCATCATCGACGCCTACGAACTCGTGAGCGGCCATGAGGTCGCGCCGGGCGTTCGCGCATCGGTTCACCGCATCGCCGACACGATCGACGTTGCGACGGGCCTCGTGCCCGATGTTCAGTTACTTCGGCTGCCTTCCGAGGCAGCCGACATGGCAGTGGACGAGATGGAGGGCCGCCTGCCGGATAGCGACCGTCTGGCCGCATTCATTCAGATGGCATCCGCGCGCGCCCCGGTATCCCGGATCAGCGAGTATGAGCGCCCTCACGTCGAACCGGACGCTTCCGGCGCGTTTCCCGGCAAAAGCAGTGAGCCTGTCGGAGAGACCCCGGTCGATGCCATCAGCGGGACTCACACTGCGCGTGCGCCTTCGGAGGTGACGGCAACACGTGGACGTACCGAGACGTCCGGCGGCGACGGCACGTCCGGACACCCGCCACCCGACGCATCGTTTACGATCCTCGGCGAGGCCGAACATCTCGAGGGATACCAGCAGCGCCTCGCCGACGACGCGTTGCCACCGGGCGAGCCGTCACGACTGTTGCGCGCACGGGGGATTCTCTACCTTAGGGGAAACGCCGGGTACTACCGGGCGTCGCGCGGCCCGCGAGACGACCATTGGCTCATCGACAGCCCGCGTCGCGACAGGGCGCAAGTGCCCGTCACCTATGATCCGGCAACCCGGCAGTGGCAAGCGCATCCCGCACTGCGACTGTGCGGAGGCGGTTGCGCGCCGAGTCGTCCGATCAGCCCGGACAGCATCGCAGGGAGTTACGAGGATATCTTCGAGGCGACACGCAACCTGCCCGATGCCTCCACACAGGAGGCGATCCAGAACTCGTTCGCGGACCTGGGGCTAATGCGCTTGCTGCGCTCCAATCGTGCCGACCTGCGCGCCATGCGCGACAACTCCATCGTCGGCCATCGCATCGCATTGCGCGCGGCGATGACAGGCATCGATCGAAACGCGCCGCTACCCCGTCAGCAGCGGCTCGCAGCCGAAGCCACCGCCGTCTACTACTTCTCCCGGCCTTTCGCGGAAGCGTTCTGCCATGAGAATGCGGAGATCCTTTTTCACTTTCTGTTACAGGACGGGGTCAAGGCCGACCATCTGCGCATGGTCACTGTCCAGCCAAACGGCCGTTCGCCACACGTCATGGTGCTCTATACGGAGTCGCACCACTTCATCGACATGCTCGACGCCTCGACACCGCAACCTCCCGTGCCTTTGCATCGAGATGGCATCACGTCGGACGAATTCGCCTGGTCAACGTACATGACGCGCGACACCACCGTACTGCTCGATCCGTGGAGCCGCAGCAAGGCCATCTCGTTTGCGCAGGCGGACAGGCAGGAAGACGTGGTCGCCATACTCGACGCCGCCTTCGCCGACATCGGGCACCAACGCGGCGGCGGCTACACGGTCTCCGTCACTCGCCCCCTGAATCCGGTGCGCAGCAGCGCCAGCAGCCATGCAAGTCACACGAGTCTGGGGAGCGTCGGGAGTAGCGGCGCAGTCTCTCGGGAGTCGTCGGGTTCTGCGTCGAGCGCATCGGACAAATCGTCCGAGGCCGCATCCGGGCGCACGGCAAAAGTGCCGCCTCGCCCGGACCGTCACCGATGAGACGTCACGGCATTTGAAAAACAGCTGCGGCCGCGGTCATGGCTGGAGAAGGCCACACGTCAGTTGCCGCAGCGCACTGCCCTATCAGTACGTGTAGACACCACGTCCCGTCTTGCGCCCCAGATAGCCGGCAGCGACCATCTCCTTGAGCAACGGGCACGGACGATACTTCGAATCGGCGAATTCTTCGTAGTAGACGTTCATCACCGACAGGCAGACGTCCAGACCGATCATGTCGGCCAGTGCGAGCGGACCGATCGGATGGTTGCAGCCGAGCTTCATGCCTTCGTCGATCTCTTCGGGTGACGCGAGATTTTCCGCGAGCACGAAGAACGCCTCATTGATCATCGGCACGAGAATGCGGTTGACGACGAAGCCCGGCGCATTCTTCACCGTGATCGGCGACTTGCCGAGCTGGCGAGCCAGCGCATCGACACGCGCGTGCGTCTCGTCGCCCGTTTGCAGGCCGCGAATGATTTCGACCAGCGCCATGAGCGGCACGGGATTGAAGAAGTGCATGCCGATGAACTGCTCGGGTTTGGCAATCACGGCGGCGAGCTTCGTGATCGAGATCGACGACGTGTTCGACGCAATGATGGCGCCTTCCTTCGCGACGCCGTCGAGTTGCTTGAGAATCTTCACCTTCAGGTCGAAGTTCTCGGTCGCGGCTTCGATCAGGATGTCGGCCTGCGCCAGTGCGGCGTAATCGGTCGAGGTCGTGATGCGCGCAAGTGCGGCGTCCTTGTCGGCGGCCGTCAGCTTGTCTTTCTTGATCAGGCGATCGAGGCTGCCGGCAATCGTCGCCACGCCTTTTTGCACGGCGGCGTCGCTGATGTCGACCATCGTCACCGGCAAACCGGCCACGGCGCATGCCTGTGCAATGCCGTTGCCCATCGTGCCAGCGCCAATGATGCCTACGTGTTGAATCGTCATGTCGTCTCTGCTCCGGTTATGCGAATTGGTGGCGAAAATACCGTCTTGCGCGGTGCACAAATCATAGCGCGGACGCGCCGGATCCGTGACACGGGAAACCGCTGTGCGGAACGGCTCGGCAGCCGTGACGACGGGGAAAAAGCAAAGGGGCAGACGCAGCGGAAAACCGCGTCTGCCCCTTCGGGATGGCGACCGGCGCGCGCGATGTCGCGCGCGCCTCAGACCATCAGAACTTCATGCGAACGCCGCCGCCGAAGGTGTCGCCGCCCGAGAGCGTGCTCACCTTGTCGTTCATGTACGCGGCGTAGATGTCGGTGCGCTTCGACAGGTTGTAGTCGTAGCCCAGCGCCCACGTCTTGCGGTTGACGTTGGTCGTGCCCGAGCTCTTCGTGTAAGCGTACGACGCGAGCACCTGGCCGTTGCCCAGCGGCACCGACACGCCGAGCTGGCCGCCGTTCTCCGAAACACCGCCACCGGTGATGTTGTTACGGATGTATTGGTACTGGCCGAACAGTTTCACGACCTTCAGGTCATACGTGGCGCCCAATTGCACGGCTTGCTGGCTACGGAAGCCTGCCATGCCGGCCATGTCGTCGGGTTGCGAATCGAACTTCACTTGCTGATAAGCGACCGTGGCGGCGAACGGGCCGTTGAAGTACAGCGCCGAGGCGCTCCACTTGTTCTGACCGGTCTCACCCGCCTTGTTGCCGAAGGCGTACGACACGCTGCCCGACAATCCCTTGAAGTTCGGCGTGGTGTACATCACGGCGTTGCTCCAGCCGGAGTCGCCCACGATACCCTGGCCGGCCTGACCGATGAACGTATGGAACACCATCGGGCTGAAGGTGTACGAATCGACGAACGGGTTGAACAGGATCGTCGAGACGAAGTACGACGTGGTCAGACGGCCCATCGTGACCGTACCGGCGGTGTCCGACTGCAGGCCGACGTAGGCGTTGCGCGAGAACATCGTATCGCCCTGGAAACGGCCGTACTGACCGGTCTGCGGACGGAAGAAGTCTTCCAGCACGAACACAGCCTTCAGGCCGCCGCCGAGGTCTTCGTTACCCTTCATGCCCCAGTACGACGTCGACATGCCGCCGCCGCCCTGCGTCCAGGCACGATCGCCCCCCGGGTTCTTGACTGCGCCCACCCAGGCGTCGACCTGGCCGTACAGCGTGACGTTCGATTGTGCGAATGCCGGTGCGCTCATGCACGCGCCCAATACGATTGCCCCGCCGATGCCCTTGGCCATGCTCCGCTTCATTGACTTCTCCTTGGTTTATGTATTTTGTGTGCCTGTTCCCGCCTTGCGCGGGACCTGCTGGCGCCCTTTGAGAAGCGCCTCCCTGATAAACGGCCGTGATTCTCGCACAGCCCCCGCATGCGCAGAAAGGCCGGAACCGCACGGAAAAATCTGCCACACGAGATGGCTGGGAAATGGTGGGGAGACAAAAATCGGCCGAACACCCGCGCCACAATTAATCCCGGTATAACGAGATCGATATATCCCTTATGTCAGCAGGTTAGCAAACACTCACATTCGCGCTGACATGCGGGAATCTTGGCAGATGAACGGGCGCGATCGAGCACGGTCGATCACGGCAGACGAGCGCATCCGATGTTGCACATGTGCAACATTCGGTGCAACGGGAGTCATGGGAAGGTACGAGGCAGAGGAGCGAAGCGCGCAGCGTGGGCATTCGCCGCCAGTGGGTGAAACGTCGGAAGATCAGCGGCCCCGGTGACCGCCTCCACCACCGCCACCGCCATTACCGCGCGGACCGCGTGGTTCGCCCTGCGGGGTGTACTGACGCTCGCGCGGCTCCGCCGGGGCGGCCCAGTTCGGATAGGCCGCCTGACCGCGGCCGCGATCGGCGCTGAACCGGCTGATGTCTTCACGCAACGACGCCTTGTTGACATCGAGTACGTCGCGTCCGCGCCCGCCGTCGGCCCAGGCAGGGCAGGCGCATACGAGCATCAGCAGGAGACAGTAACGAAGTCGGGCACGCATTTGGGGTTCAGCCGCAGCATCCGGCCCGAAGGTGGGGCCGGTTCGCACGAGACGTTGCCGGCACCTGCGGGTTGCAAGTGCGCCATACGCCTCAAGAATGACTGTACCGGGTCAGCCGAATGAGCGTCGACCGAAAAAGTGTTAACGCGTGGCGTGGACTGCAACCGTTTGTAACGGCTTCCGCTCGGGGTGCCGACGTGCCCACGAACGTCTCGCCGACTTACTTCTCGGCGACCTGCTTCTCGACGGAGAGCGAGATCTCGCGCACACGTTCGCCGCGCGGCGACACGAGGTCTTGTGCCGTGACGGTGAAGTTCACTGGTCGCGCAAACTTCTTGCTCGCGCTTTGCCACTCCGCAGGCAGTCCGGCAGGGTTCGTCGTCGTCGTTCGCATGGTCGTGACGCCGCGCGTGCAACGCGACACCTGCGTGGCGAAGTTCTGCGCCTGCGTGCGCAACTCCATTGCCGAGATCTTCTGGTAATCCCAGATGCACTCGTAGGTGGGGGCAAGACCCGTCGCGCGGAACACCTTGCAGTCCCCACCCGGCATCGAGTAGGTGGCCTGATAGCTTTCGCCACGGTCGTTCTTGGCGGCCAGCGGGCCGGTGATGTCTTCAAAACCGTTCTGCGCGCTCTTGGCCAGCATGAGGATGCCCTCGCACTGGTCGGCGGCGAAGGCCGACTGCGCTGCGAACAGGCAAGCCAGCAGGGCCCATCGTTGTCGAAAATTCGTTGCCATTATTGGAATGTTTGCCCGGGTGCGGCAGCGTGCTGCGTCGTGCATGCCGGAAGATCCATGATGCATGCCATTAGAACGCAAAGTCGACGCGGACGAAACCACAGTCACAAGGGAAATCGTGCGCCAATTCGAGTGCGTGTCCGCGCGATAGTTCGCCAGGCGATGCGTGCGCGCCGCTCATCCGAAAAGCCGATCCCTCACGAACGCGGGCGACCTATACTGAAATGGCAGTGAAACTGCACGGGCGAGGCCGGGAACCGATGGTGGTTCGATGCATCACGGCAATGCCCCTCGGTGCCAAGTCTCCTTGGCCCTTACCATGCCGCGCCGGTACACGCGGCTGGCGATGCCCTGATGGGGCCTCAACCGGCGGCTAGGCCGCCGGTTTTCATTGGGCGTTCGAATTGCGCCCGCTCGACAAGCGATCTCCCGTATTGTGCAAGGCCCTCATGCCGACGGATTAAGCGAAAGTGCGGATTTCGCCCGCGTCATTGCTCTGCAACTATCAAATCACAAGACCAATACGGATCGGGCACGCACCTTCGGGAAGTCAACGGAGCGTCTGTGGATATCTGTACGCCCTCATCAGTGCGCGCGTCGTTGCGCGCCTGCGTTACCGTGTGTCATGCGGGGTGAGTCATGGGATACCCGACACCTCCCGATGGTCTGCGCGCCGATGTCTCCGACGTCGGCACGGCGCATGCACCGTTGCAGTTGATCGAATCCGTTCGCGGTCACGGCGGCACGCTCGCGCATGTGCTTGGCGCGATCGGCACCTTCCGTTTCCGTCACGGCCATTGGCCGCGGCGTGTCTACCTCTACCCCGAAACGCTCGCGGCGCTCGTGCAGGACCTCACACCGCTGGGCTTCTACCGGCTCCAGCAGCATCTCGACGTTGTGTCGGACCTCGAACGCGACCTGTTCTGCGTGGACGACAGCGGTAACGTGTCGATCTACCGGGTGCAGGCGGCGCCCTCGGCTGCCGTCGTCGAAGCCGCCGCGGTCTGGCTGGGGATGTCGTCTCCGGCGGCGTCCGGGAGCGACGGTCGTCCACGCCCATCGGCTGCCCCCGAGCCATCCCGCTGACGTCGGCACGCCAATCGCTGGCCGCTGTCACAGGAATATCGCTTTGCGCGGCTAGTCTGGCCTGCCGCCGGTCGCCCCGGCGCCGGATGCCGGAACCTTCCTCTGAGAGTTTTGCTGTACCGGACCCCGCCGCCGCTGGCGGGGCGGTGTCACCTCCGCTCCCATTTGCCGGAGAGATGTCATGAACCGATTCGCGATCGTTCTGGACGGTTTGATGCTGCTCTACCTCGCAGCGGCCACGGTTGTCGGCGTGCAGTCGAGCGCCGCCGACGGGCACGCGCTGCTCACCAGTGTGCTTGGCGTGCTGCTCGCGCTTTGCCTGCTGGCGCTGCTCGCGGCCCCCTTCTATGTCTCGCTCGTGGTGCTCGTCGCACAATCCGAGCGGCATCTGCGGCTCGCCGCGTGGCTGCATCGGTTGCTGCTCACGCTCATGGTCGCGGCCGCCGTCATTTCGCTGCTGGCGAGCGACACGTTCGAAGTGTCGGCATCGCTCTTCGCGCTGGTCGCGGGGGTGTGTATCGTCAACCTCGTCGCACTCTCGCGACGGCGCACCCACTTCGAGGCGTTCCATCTGTTCGAGCATTGAGGTCACGGCCGCGCAGGTGAATTTGCGAGCGTCTGTCCGGCGATGCTAGACTGCGCGGCATGATTCGCTGGCGAAAACTCCTCGTGCTGTGGCTGTTGTGCGTCACCCTGCCGTTGCAGGCCGTGGCCGCATTGCGCATGCATTGCACACCGGGAACATCGACGTCGGCGGTCTCGGCACCCTCGCTCACTACACGGGCCAGCGATCCGTCTTCGATGCGCATGCACGTCGCGCATCAGGCAGTGATGTCCTCAGACGATCACAGCCGAACGGGAGCCGCTCAACACGGCGAGGCATCGTCGGGCAACATGCCTTCCCATGCGGCGCACACGATGTCTCACGCGACGGCTTCGCCGGACGGTGCATCGTCGCATGCTAGCGCAAACGACACGTACAACCACCACGCGAGCTGCTCTGCTTGCGCCGCCTGCGCGGTCTGCACCGCGCTGCCGACAAGCCTGGCCGTGCGCCTTCCCGGCGCGCAGCCGTCCGTCTTCATTCCGTTCCTGCGCACCTCGGCCAGCAGCGCCGACGTGGCCGTGCCCGAACGCCCGCCGAAAGCACTCGCCGCCTGACGGTTTCGCGTCAGACCGGTGACCCTCCCGGCAACCCGCAATGACAAGTGGCAACGCGTGCCAATGCTCGATGCGCGCCGGCCTTGTCTGACGCCTCACCGTCTCCGTTCCCCATTGGACTGACTTTGCGCACCGCTGCGCGACCGGCGTTCGTTCGCCGCTCGGCATGTGCCGCAGGTCTGCCCGTCAGATGAACGCGTGACGCCGGAAGCCCCGGCGTCACCAGACAGACGAGACTTTCGACGATGTTTTCTTCTCTACGACGGCACGCGTGGACCGTGCCCGTCGCGCTATGGCTCATGGGCGCGTGGTCAACGCCTGTCCTGAGCAGTGAAAGCGCAGCGACAACGCCACCTGTCACAGATCCGGCTTCCCCGGATGCCCCCGCGGGCCCGCTGCCTGCAGCGGTATTGCACGACTTCTCCCGGCCAGCGCTTTCCGTGGCCACAAGCGACTGGCGGCAGGTGAACGCCAACGTTTCCGCCATGCATGGAATGGACGGCATGTCACACGATGCACACGCGATGGCCGGGCATGCCGGCGCGCCCACGCCCGCGGCCGCCAATCAGCACGCGACTCACGGCGCCGCGTCGACGTCCGGGCAGGAAGCAACGGCAAGCGCCGCGATGGGGCATGCCATGCCGCCCACGCCGGCACCGGGCAGCGTAGCGAACCCGCACGCCGGACATCAAATGCCGGGGGCTTCGAAATGACGACAGCCTCCCTGTCCCTCGCCTCGCTCGCAGCCGGGCCAATCCCGAAACGTCGCATTGCATCCGTACCGGACTCACGGCGAAAGTCGCCACTCGTCATCGCCGTACTCGCTACGCTGACCTTATCCGGCTGCGCGACCTTCAGCGACGACGGCGGCTTTGGCCCCATCGCCGATGCGACACAGCAGCGTTTGGGCAAACCTGTCGTCTGGGCGCGTGACGACGCCACGACGCAAGCGCTTGCGAAAGAACGCGACAACCTGCTCGCGCAGCCACTCGACATCGACTCGGCGGTGCGGCTCACGCTGCTCAATCATCGCGGCCTGCAAGCGACCTATGCAGAGCTGGGCATCGCCGAAGCCTCGCTCGTGCAAGCCGGACGATTGCCGAATCCGCGCTTCTCGTTCCAGCGCGTGCAGGGCGGTGGCGACATCGGCATCGAGCGCACATGGGGCATCGACTTCGTTCGCGTGCTCACGCTGCCGCTCGCGTCGCGGATCGAAGCGCGTCGCTTCGCGCAGGTGCAGGCGCAGGTGACACAGGCGGTAGTCGAGCAGGCAACCGCCACGCGGCGCGCCCGGATCGACGCCGTCGCCGCACGGCAGCGCGTGCAGATCCTCGAACAGACGGGGCTTGCCACGCAGGCCGCCAGCGAACTGGCCGACGGCATGGCGCGGGCGGGCAACTTCAGCGCCATGCGGCGCACGCAGGAAAACCTCGTCTATGCCGACACGGCGGCGCGCCTTGCGAAAGCCCGTGAGCAGGCGAACACTGCGCGCGAACAACTGGCGCGACAAATGGGACTGTGGGGGCAGCAGCTGACCTTCACGTTACCGACGCGTCTGCCCGAACTGCCGCGCACGCGTCCGTCGTGGCCCGATGCCGAAGCGCAAGCCATGCGCGATCGTGCCGACATTCGTGCCGCGCGCGCGGGGCTGGAGAGCACATCGAGCGACCTCGGTCTCACACGCGTAACGCGTTTGGTCAATGTGCTCGACACGGCGTATCGCGACAACAGTGCCACGGGCTCACCGAACGAGCGCGGGTACGAGATTTCGCTGGAGGTCCCGCTCTTCGACTGGGGCAGCGCGCGTGTGGCCGGCGCCGAAGCCCGGTACCGCCAGAGTCTCGATCGTCTCGCCGACACGGCCGTCGCGGCGCGTGCCGACGTTCGCACCCGTCGCGCCCAGACGCTCGCCGCGTGGGACATCGCGCAGCACTATCGCGCGACGATTCTGCCGATGCGCCAGCGGGTGTCCGACGAATGGCTGCTGCGCTACAACGGCATGCTCGCCAGCGTGTTCGACCTGCTGACCGACGCCCGCGACCAACGCGACACGGTGCTCGCGTACATCGACGCGACAGCCGACTACTGGCTGGCCGACGCCGCCTTGCGCGAAAGCCTCGGCGGCGGCGAACCGGGCGCACCTGTTGCCGCCACACCCGTCGCCGCCGCGAGTTCGCTCTCGCCGCCCGCGCCGGCGACCACATCCCCGCCCACGCCGCAACCTTCACCATCCCACGCACATGGAGGTGGCGCATGACTTCGCGCCGACGATTCCTGCGCGACGCCAGCTTCGCCGTCATGGGCGCGGCAGCCGTCGAACGCACCAGCCTCGCTGCCTTGCCCGACGCGGCAACGCGCAGCGACGCGAGCACCGCCAACCCCCACATCCCGCCGACCGGACGCCCGTATCGCCCAGTCGCCACGCTCAACGGCTGGACCCTGCCGTGGCGAATGCGCAATGGCGTGAAGGAGTTCCATCTGATCGCCGAGCCGGTGGTGCGTGAGATCGCCCCCGGCATGCAGGCGAATCTGTGGGGTTACAACGGACAGAGTCCCGGGCCGACCATTGAAGTCGTCGAGGGTGATCGCGTGCGTCTTTACGTGACGAATCGATTGCCCGAGGCCACGAGCGTGCACTGGCACGGCCAGCGCCTGCCCAACGGCATGGACGGTGTCGCGGGCCTCAACCAACGCGCCATCGCCCCGGGACAGACGTACGTCTACGAGTTCGAAGCCAAACGCGCCGGCACGTTCATGTACCACCCGCATGCCGACGAGATGATGCAGATGGCGATGGGCCTCATGGGCTTCTGGGTCACGCATCCGAAAGACCCGTCGTTCATGCCGGTCGATCGCGACTATGTGTTCCTCATCAACGCCTATGCCATCGATCCCGGCACGCGCACGCCGCGCGTAAACGAGATGACCGACTTCAATCTCTGGACGTGGAACAGTCGAGCGTTCCCCGGCATCGATCCGTTGGTGGCGCGTCAGGGCGAGCGCGTGCGCATTCGCATTGGCAACCTGACGATGACGAACCACCCGATCCATCTGCACGGCCACGAGTTCAGCGTGACGGGCACCGATGGCGGCTGGGTGCCGCCCGGCGCGAGATGGCCGGAAGTCACGACGGACATTGCGGTCGGGCAGATGCGCGCGATCGAATTCGACTCCACGGAGCCCGGCGACTGGGCGTTCCACTGCCACAAGTCGCATCACACCATGAACCCGATGGGTCACGACGTGCCGACCATGCTCGGCGTGAATCAGCGGGAGATCGCCGCCAAAATTTCGCGCATCATTCCCGACTATATGGCGATGGGCGAGACCGGCGGCTCGATGAATGGCATGGAAATGCCACTGCCGGAAAACACGCTCCCGATGATGACCGGCACCGGCCCGTACGGCCCTATCGAAATGGGCGGCATGTTCACCACGTTGAAGGTGCGGCCCGATCTGCCGCGCGGCAGCTATCGCGATCCCGGCTGGTATCGCGCGCCACGCGGCTCGGTCGCGCGCGAGTGGCAAGGCAGCAGTTCCGCGTTACCCTCTTCCCACCGTCAGCCCACTCAACAGGACAAGGCAGGCAAAACCGGAGTCAAATCATGATGCGTTCGTTCTTCAGCCGTTCGTTTACTGCCCGTCTGTCCGAGATCGCTCACGGCGCTGAATCGGCGCACGCGGCACGCGCCGCCCATGCCGCGCGTCGTGCACGCCGGGCGACGTTCGCCCTGGGTGCCGTCGCCGCAATGCTGGCAACCCCGGCGTTCGCCGACGACCCACACGCCATGCACATGCAGCACGCTCAGCATGGGCACGGCGACGCGGCAGCGGCAGCCATCGGCGAACCCGGCGACGACGCGCAGGCCACGCGCACGGTGGACGTCGACATGCGCGACACGATGCGCTTCTCGCCCGCTACGCTCACGGTGCGTCGTGGCGACACGGTGCGTTTTGTCGTGACCAACAACGGCAAGGTGCGTCACGAGATGACGCTGGGGACCGCAGCGTCGCTGGCGGAGCACGCGAAGATGATGCAGCAGATGCCGGGCATGATGCATGCGGAGCCGAATGCGGTCACCGTCGATCCCGGTCAGCGCAAGACCCTCGTTTGGCACTTCACGCAGCCGGGCACGGTGGACTTTGCGTGCCTTGAGCCGGGGCACTTCGAGGCCGGCATGCGTGGCGTGATCAACGTGCGTTGATCGCTCGGTTCGCACGCGTTACTCGCAGCGTTCGAGTCCGCCGCTGAGCGCCTCGGTGGCATCGGCTTCGAATGCCGCCACGTCGCATTCCTTGAGCCGCAGGCTTAGCGTGACGGCATCGCCGTATGCCACGTCGAGCACTTCGGCGGCGTGACGCTGCGCCAACCGGCGCAGCGTGGCCTCGTGGGCGAAGGTGCAGCGATAGCGCAGTTCCGCCATCGGTTCGACGGCGGTGAGCGTGGCCAGCTTGAGGGCCTCGCTCACCGCTTGCCCATAGGCGCGCGTCAATCCGCCCGCCCCGAGTTTGATGCCCCCGTAATAGCGCACGACCACGGCAAACACGTTCGCCAACCCTTTGTGCATGAGCACGTTGTACATCGGCTTGGCGGCCGTGCCACCCGGCTCGCCGTCGTCGTCGAAGCCCGACGCCCCCTCGCACAACAACACCCAGCAGTAGTGCGTGGCGTTCGGATAACGCACGCGCAGCGCGTCGAGTTCGCGCATGGCGGCCTCGCGCGACGTGATGGGCATGACGATGCCGATAAACCGGCTCTTCCTGATATCCAGCTCGGTCTCGACCGGTGCTGCCAAAGCGTACATACGGCTGTCTTCCCCTGCCTTGACTCTGCCGCCTTACAGGCGGACCTCGCCGCGAGCGAGTTCGATGACGTTGCCGCCCACGCGAATCTGACGATCCGCCGTGACTTCGAGCGTCAACCGGCACGGGCGCTCGATGGCGTCGCCTTGCGAGACGCGAGCACGCACCGGCAGCGGGTAACCCTGACCGATCAGCCAGCCACCAAGGTTCGCACAGGCCGAGCCCGTGCCCGGGTCCTCGCTGACGCCACCGCCCTGCGTGGTGAAGAAGTACCGCGCGGTCACTTCCAGTTCGCCGCCCTTTTCGCTGTCGATCGAGAACACGTAGCCGGTCTTGCGCTCCAGGCTC
Organism: Pandoraea pnomenusa; assembly: GCF_040391475.1. GTDB lineage: Bacteria > Pseudomonadota > Gammaproteobacteria > Burkholderiales > Burkholderiaceae > Pandoraea > Pandoraea pnomenusa_C. The sequence continues at coordinate 31,210 of NZ_JBEBXS010000016.1, forward strand.
GAGAGCGGCCAACGCTCCAGACGCGCGCTGTCAGGCTGCGCACGCGCCACCGCCTCGGCATTGCGCAGCGGAATCAGCAACTGATCGGCGCCCGTGTCGACCCATTGCGGCGACTGTGCGAGGTCGTCGCGACCGAGGCGCACCAACGCCGCGATGTCGGCGTCCGCCTCGCTCGCCTTCTCGATTTTCGGCTCCCCCGACGACGGTGCCGTGAGCGTCCAGTGATCGCCCTTCGCCGCCACAGGCACGAGCCCGGCCGCGAACTGCAGCGTCACGTTGTCGCCCGTCCCTCGCAGCGCGCGCAGCACATGCGCCGTGCCCAGCGTCGGGTGCCCGGCGAAACGCATCTCGTAGCCCGGCGTGAAAATGCGCACGTGCGCATCGGCCGTGTCGGACGGCAGCATGAACGTCGTCTCGGACAGATTGAACTGACGCGCCAACGCCAGCATTTCGTCATCGCTCAGGCCGCGGCCATCTTCGAAAACGCACAGCGGGTTGCCGCCGAACGTGGTTTCGGCGAACACATTGACGATACGAAATGCATAGGTACGGCTCATGGCGAATCTCCGGTATGGGGTGAGTCGGACAATATTGCGGCCTCCGCATCTGGCGAACCGGGGCCGACCGCGTCGAAACCCCACGCTGGCTGGCCGGTCTGCCTTGCGAAAGAAGGCTCGTAGTCTCGCACATCACACGCCCGAACGCCCACCGCCACGGCCATTTCGGCGTTTCGTCCGCCCTCGCGATAAGAATCGTCTGCCCCTGCGCGAGCACCGACGCCGGTTTTCGGTCAGTGCAATTGTCACATAACAGGCGACAATTATTCACAATTCAAGTGGATTGTAGTTCTCCGTCAGGACTCTAAAATGTCATTCATCGAGGCACACAAAGCCTCCCAACGAAACGATGAAGACACAGGAGCCCATCATGCTGGACATCAGAAAAGCTGCAGACCGAGGCGTTGCCAACCATGGTTGGCTCAATTCGCGCCATACGTTCTCGTTCGCCAACTATTACGATCCGAAGCAAGTCGGCTTTTCCGATCTGCTGGTGATCAACGACGACCGCGTGGCCCCGGCCCAGGGTTTCGGCAAGCACCCGCACCGCGACATGGAAATCTTTTCGTACGTGCTGGAAGGCGCGCTCGAGCACAAGGACACGATGGGCACGGGCTCGGTCATCGAACCGGGTGACGTCCAGTTGATGAGTGCCGGACGCGGCGTGGCGCACAGTGAGTTCAACCACTCGCCGACCTCGCCGGTGCACTTCCTGCAAATCTGGATCGTGCCGAATCAGGCCGGCATCGCACCGGAGTATCAGCAACAACGTTTCACGGCGGAAGAAAAGCGCGGCCGTCTGCGCAAGATCATCTCGCCGGATGGCAGCGACAACTCGCTGCATATCCATCAGGATGCACGCGTGTACGCCGGGCTGTTCGACGGCGACGAATCGGACACGCTGACGCTCGCCCCGAACCGTTACGCCTACGTGCATGTCGCACGCGGCAGCGTGACGCTCAACGGTGTTGCGCTCGGTGAGGGCGACGGCGTGCGGGTACGCGACGAAACGACGCTTACGCTCACGAACGGCAGCGACGCCGAAGTGCTCGTGTTCGACCTGCGTCCGGTGGAAACGCCCGATTTCTAAGGCGTTGCCGACGGGCGTGATCGGAAGGCGCGGCGTACGCTCGCTTCCCTGGCGTGCGTCGCTCCCTGGGCACCGCCTTCCCTCGGTGCTCGCGCGGCCGGTACCTCATGGTGCCGGCCGCGTTATTTCGTCTCATGAATGGTTCGATCGATCGGAGATACCGATGACGGCGCGCGGTTCAGGCGTCGCGCATGGTGAGCGAACATGCGTCGCCGCGCGCGTCGCGGCTCACGCTCACGCGCGACAGCCCCGCCAGATGCGGTGCCAGTGCGCGCCAGATGAAGGCGCAGAGATTCTCCAGCGTGGCAGGGCCGAGACCGGCAACGTCGTCGAGCAGTCGATGGTCGAGCCGCTCGCGCACGCACGCAAGCTCGGCGTCGAGACAGGCGAGATCGAGCACCATGCCGGACGCCCCTGACAAGCTTCCCGTCACCTCGACCGTCGCGCGATAGCTGTGGCCGTGAATGCGGCGGCTCGCGTCCATGCTCGGGGGATCGATGTCTCGTCGGTTCAACGTATGGGCGGCTTCAAATACGAAGCTGCGCGAGAGCGTGAACTGCGCGTGCCTCATCGTGACGGCACACATCGGTTTGCCGCGCCCGGTTGCGGATGCGGACGCGCGCCCGCCGTCGTCGCGATTGCGCGGCACCTTGGCCGCTCGCGCACCACTCATGCGTCTTCGCTCTCCATTTCCAGCGGCAGCGCGTGCTCGTCGGCGCGCCAGGCGGCGTCGCCCTGCGAAAGCTCGACCACATTCAGACGGCATGCATCGAAGGCTTTTTCAACGGCGTTGCGATCCATGTCGCGCCCGATGAAGACCACCTCGTTGATGCGGTCGCCCCACGGTGCTTCCCAGTTCGCTTCGATGGCCTCGCGTTGCGGATCTCCCTCGGGCGGCCATTGCTCCGGATCGGCCGCCGCCCACCATTGCCCCACGGGCTCCAGCGTTGCGGTGTTGCCTGCGCGCGAGTAGGCCAGCGCCCACGCCGGACGGCTGGCGGACCAGACATAACCCTTCGCGCGCATGAGCCCGTCGAACGGCATCGACATGAAGGCGGCGAACCGCCCCGGATGCAGCGGCTCGCGCCGACGCAGCACAAAGCTCGTGACGCCATACGTGTCCGCTTCGGAATCGTGTTCGCCCGCGAGCGCCTGCGCCCATCCGGCCATCTGCCCGGCGCGCTCCGGATCGAATCGGCCCGTGCCCAGCACGTCGCCCAGCGGCACCTCGCCACGCGCGCCCAACACGATGCGCGCCGATGGGTTCAGGCCCGTAATGAGCGCCTTCACGGCGTCGAGCTGCGCCGCATCGACACAATCCACCTTGCTCACGATCACCACGTCGGCGAACTCGATCTGCTCGGTCAGCAATTCGGCAAGACGACGCTCGTCCTCTTCACCCGCCACCTCGCCGCGTTGGGCGAGCGTGTCGAATCCGTGGAAGTCGTCGAGCACGTGCAGCGCGTCGACGACCGTCACCATCGTGTCCAGGCGAGCGACGTCGGCGAGCGATTGCCCCGCCTCGTCGCGAAACTCGAAAGTGGCCGCCACGGGCATCGGCTCGGCAATCCCCGTCGATTCGATCAGCAGATAGTCGAAGCGTCCGTCCTGCGCCAGTTCGCGCACGGCAATCAGCAAATCCTCACGGAGCGTGCAGCAGATGCATCCGTTGCTCATCTCCACAAGACGCTCTTCCGTGCGCGAGAGCGCCGCCCCGGCGTTGGCCGCGCCGCGTTCCACGAACGAGGCATCGATGTTGACCTCGCTCATGTCGTTCACGAGCACGGCCACGCGCAAGCCCTCGCGGTTGCACAGCACATGGTTCAGCAGCGTGGTCTTGCCCGCGCCGAGAAAGCCGGAAAGCACGGTGACGGGAAGACGGCGATCGGCGTCGCCGGAAGGATGGATGGTGTGGGTCATGGCAGCAGAGTCCTGTGAGTGCGTGGATTTGCACCGTCCGTAGCCAACGTTCCGCAACCCACTTAATGCAACTAAGTTGCAAATATGGCGCGATGATACGGTGACTCACACGATTTTGCAACTGAGTTGCAAAACAACGACGTTGCGCAAGTCACAGCGAGAAGGTCCGTTCGGTCACTTTGCCGGGTTCGATCACTGTGTCGCGTTGTGCCCACAAGACTTTTCGGGCCGGAATGGGCGGGCGGCTGCGCCGGTCTGCAAGGTCTGCGATACTGCTTGAGCGGCGCAGATCGCGTAGTCTCAACCCAACACCGGCCCCCAGTTTGCGGTCCCGGCGTCGACCGGCGGCCCCCGCAATGTCGCGCCCGCCACGGCTCGCCGGACATCACCGCTTTCCGGATTTTTCGTTCCGACTTTTCGATACCGCATAGAGCTCGATATGCCGACTTCCAAGACCGCCATCCACGCCCGACGCACCCCGCGCACGAGCCCCCTGCTGCGTCGCGTGACGCAGGGCCTCACGCTCGCTGCGGCCATCGGCCTGACAGGTCTCTCTCAAGGTGCGTGGGCGCACGCGCACGTGGTGTCGAGTACACCCGCCGCGCAAGCCACCGTCGAAGCGCCGACGTCCGTGCGTGTGACGTTCGACTCGGCGCTTGAAGGGGCGCTGTCGAAATTGACCGTCGTCGACGCGCAGGGCAAGCCGGTGACGCAAGCCAAGCCCGAACTCGATGCCGCGCGCAAGACGCTCACGCTCACGTTGCCATCGCTCGCCGCCGGTGACTATCAGGCGAACTGGGTGGCCGTGGCGAGCGACGGTCATCGCACGCAAGGCAGCATCAAGTTCACTGTGAAGTAATGGCGGCGGAACTGGCCGCCGGCACCTGGCAACCCGCCACGGCGGGTTTGCTCAATCTCGCGCTGGCACTGGCCGCAGGCGTGCTCCTGCTGCGCAGTCCGCACGCGGTGCGGCGCGGCCTCACCCTGCGCGTGTTGCCGGGCTTCGCGGCCGGCCTCGCCGCGCTCGCGTGGGTCGCGTATGTGATGGCGAGTACCGAAGCGATGACGGGCGGTGACTGGGACAGCACATCCGCCATGTTCGGCGATGTGTGGCTCGTACTCACGCAAACGCACTTCGGTCACATGCAGTGGGTCGCCGGGCTCGGCGCGGCCTTGTTGTGCGCAGGTGCCTGGGCCTGGTACGACGCCCGTCGCCGACTACGCTCGGAATTGCCCATCGCCGACGATCCGCGCGATCGGCATCATCGTCGCGAGCATCAGCAGGAACGCCTCGCGCGCTCGCTTTACGCGCTCGGCGCAGTGGTGCTGGCGCTGGCGCGCGCAGGCACCGGACATGCTGCAGACGCGTCACTCCCGTGGCTCGCCATCGGCGTTCATACGCTGCATGTGGCGGCAGCCGCGTCGTGGACCGGCGCGCTGCTCGTGGCCGGCTGCGTGATTCCGGGCTGGCGTCATTGGCCCGTGGGCGCGCGCGCCGCCTACGGCGAACGGTTGTCGTCGGTGGCCACGCTCGCGATGTTCGTGGCGCTCGTGACGGGCGGCTTCAACGCGTGGCGCACGCTGGGTGAAACGCCATCGCTGTGGTTTGCGGATCAGAATGCGCCGTATGTCGCGTGGCTGATGACGAAACTCGTGCTCGTCGCCTGTGCCGCCGCGCTGGGCGCCTGGAATCGCTGGCATTTCCTGCCGCGTCTGGCACTCGACGCGAGCGAGACGCCGCTCGACACCACGGCCTTTGCACGCGTGGTCGCCGTCGAAGCACTCGTGCTGGTGATGGTGATGAGCCTGGCGGCGAAGCTCGGCACGACCATGCCGCCGGGCGTGTAAGCGTGTTGCCTCGGAACGTGGCCACGGCCCGACGAATTCGACAGCAAGAAACGGAGCGCAGCATCACCCCCGGCTCCCTACACTGAAGGCAACACTTCAGTCATCGGGAGAACTCCGTGATGCGTACCCATCAAATGACCGCCAAATCTCCGCTTTCCCAACGCCGGGCGCGTCCGGTTGCCGATACCTCCGACGCCCCCACGGCGCGGGCGAAGCATCGCTACGCGACCGACGACGCCAAATGGGCGGCCGTAGTCGCACGCGACAAGCAGGCGGATGGCGAATTCTTCTACTCGGTTCGCACGACCGGCGTGTTCTGCCGACCGTCGTGCGGCGCGCGGCTCGCGCGGCGCGAAAACGTGGCCTTCCATGCGGACATGGCCTCGGCCGAGCGCGCCGGCTTTCGTCCATGCAAGCGCTGCAAGCCCGATCAGGGCGCACTCGACGCGCGTCACGCGGCGCTGATCACGGCGGCCTGCCGTCGTATCGAAGCTGCCGAGACGCCGCCGACGCTCGACACGCTCGCCGCAGAAGCCGGCTTGAGTCCGCATTACTTCCATCGCCTGTTCCGCGCAGTGACGGGCGTCACGCCGCGCGCTTACGCCAACGGTCGCCGCGCCGAGCGCGTACGCGACGCGTTGCCCGCGGCGGGGAGCGTCACCTCGGCGTTCTACGACGCGGGCTTCAACTCCAACGGCCGCTTCTACGCGAGCGCCGACGCCTTGCTCGGCATGAAGCCCACCGCGTTCCGTGCCGGAGGCAAGGCCGAGTCGATCCGCTTCGCCGTGGCGCAATGTTCGCTGGGCGCCTTGCTGGTGGCCGCCACGTCGCGCGGCTTGTGCGCGATCTCGCTGGGCGACGATCCCGACGCGCTCCTGCGCGATCTGCAAGACCGGTTCCCGAAAGCGGAACTGGTCGGCGCGGACGCGGAATTCGAGCGCTGGGTCGCGCAGGTCGTCGGCTTCGTCGAGTCACCGGGCATCGGGTTGTCGTTGCCACTCGACGTACGCGGCACGGCATTCCAGCAACGCGTCTGGCAAGCGTTGCGCGAAGTGCCGGCGGGCGAGACGGCGAGCTACGCGCAGATTGCCGAGCGCATTGGCGCGCCGCGTGCCGTGCGCGCGGTCGCACAGGCGTGTGCGTCCAACAAGCTGGCCGTGGCGATTCCGTGCCACCGGATCGTGCGTAACGACGGCGCCCTGTCGGGCTACCGCTGGGGGGTGGAGCGCAAGCGCGCCTTGCTCGCACAGGAGCGCGGGGAATGCGATGGACGCGATGGACGTCATCTCCGCGACGACCCGGCCGACAAGGTGAAGCTGTGAGCGACCGCGTACAGGCACTCGACTGGGCCTCGCTGGAAGCGGAACTGAATCACTTCGGCGCGGCGCGCATTGCGCAACTGCTCGACGCCGACGAATGCGCGACCCTGCGCGATATGTACGGCGGGACGAACGACCGCATGAGCGTGACGCCAACGTCGCCGCGCTTTCGCAGCCGGGTCGTGATGGCGCGTCATGGTTTCGGTCTGGGCGAGTACCAATACTTCGCCTATCCGTTGCCGCCGCTCGTCGCCGAATTGCGCGAAGCGTTCTATGCGCCGTTGCGCGACATTGCGCATCGCTGGCACGCGGCGATGGGCATCGAGACACGCTTTCCGCCAACGCATCGTGCCTATCTCGCGCAGTGCCATGCCGCCGGGCAGCGCCGCCCCACGCCGTTGCTGCTGCAATACCGGGCGGGCGACTACAATTGTCTGCATCAAGATCTCTACGGGGAACACGTCTTCCCGTTGCAGGTGGCCATCCTGCTCTCGCAGCCCGGCGAAGACTTCAGCGGCGGCGAGTTTGTGCTGACCGAGCAGCGCCCGCGCATGCAGTCGCGCGCGGAAGTCGTGCCGCTCATGCGCGGCGACGCGGTCGTTTTCGCCGTGCATCACCGGCCGGTGAACGGCACGCGCGGTGTGTACCGCGTGAACATGCGCCACGGTGTCAGTCGTGTGCGCAGCGGCCATCGGCACACGCTGGGCGTAATCCTGCACGACGCAACATGACATTCGATCTCTTCGGCACCGCACCCGACGACAATGCCTCGCCACACGCCGACGAACTCGGTCCCGGGGCGTTCGTACTGCGCGGTTTCGCCCGCTCGCGGCTCGACACGCTGCAGGGCGACATCGACGCCGTGATCGCGCAAGCACCGCTGCGTCACTGGTTGACGCCGGGCGGCAAGCGCATGTCGGTCGCGATGACGAATTGTGGCGAGGTGGGATGGATCAGCGATCGGCAGGGCTATCGCTATGGCACGCACGATCCGCTGTCGAAGCAGCGATGGCCGTCGATGCCGGCGTCGTTTGCCGCGCTGGCGCGCGATGCCTCCGAAGCGGCGGGCTATCCTGACTTTCACCCCGATGCCTGCCTGATCAATCGCTACACGCTCGATGCGCGCCTCACGTTGCATCAGGACCGCGACGAGCGCGAACTGGGTGCGCCGATCGTCTCCGTTTCGCTGGGCCTGCCCGCGACGTTCCTGTGGGGCGGCCTGCAGCGCAGCGATCGCACGCGACGCGTGCGTCTGGAACCGGGCGACGTGGTCGTGTGGGGTGGGCCCTCACGTCTTGTCTACCACGGCATTGCGAGCGTCGAAGGCAGCTTCGACGCGCAAGCGGTGCGTTACAACCTCACCTTCCGGCAGGCCCGCTGACGCGCCGCAACTGCGGCACGTCGACGCGTGCGGCCTGCCATGCGTGTGACTCAATAGCCGACGGTGAAACGCGCACGCGGGTGGGCGTTCTTCTCGAGTTCGTCGACGAGCGCGATGGCGTAGTCTTCCATCGAGATCCAGCTCTTGCCGTTGGCGTCGACGAGCAGAGCGTCGCCGCCGAGGCGGAACTTGCCCGTGCGTTCACCCGGTTCGAACAGCGCCGAGGGCGACAGGAACGTCCAGTTCAGCAACGAATCCTTCGGCTCGGCGCGCAGCACTTGCAGGAACACGCGTCCGGCGCCCGCTTCCGGCTTGTATGCCTCGGGGAAATCCGGCGTGTCGATGAGTGCCTTGCCCGGCGCGATTTCCAGACTTCCCGCCCCCCCCACGACGAGCAGACGCGGCACGCCTGCGCGCTTCACGGCTTCAATCAGCTTGGCGGCATCCATCGTGACGAAGCGACCGGCGCTGATCACGGCGTCGTGATCGGCGAGCAGCGGCGCGAGCGATGCCGGATCGGCCGCGTTGCCCTCGACGACGGTGAGTCCCTGCTCGGGCTCGACGTTCTCGGGATTGCGCGCAATACCCGTCACAGTGTGTTTGCGGGCGAGCAGTTCTTCGGCAACGCGCTTGCCCACACGGCCGGTAATACCAATCAAGGCGACTTTCATCGGGAGACTCCTGGGGGTGAGGGGGAATTCGGGAAAAGGGGTTTGTGAGGCCCGTACTCAGAGCACGCAGCCGTCAGGCCCGCATTGCGGCAACCCATTGGCATCGCCACTGAGGCGCGACGTCTTTTGCGCCGCCATCAGTCGTTCGCGCAGCGCGTCGCGCCAGGCGTCGGGTTGCCCGAGATAACGTCCCGGTTCGAGCCGTTCGACGCGACCGTCGATCTCCAGCGCGAAGGTCGGGAAACCGCTGCCGCCCACGCGAGCGAGCCACGCGCGGCTCTCGCGGAAATGCTGCATGAGCGTGTTGGCGTCCTCGGCATCGAACGCCTTGGCGAACGCTTCGCGATCGAGCCCCAGTTCGGCGGCGACGTCGATGAGCACGTCGCGATCGGCAATACGCTTGCCGTCGACGTAATGCGCGCGTTGAAGCGCCGCGAACATGTCGAGGCCGCGCCCGCCGAGTGCCTCGGCCGCGAGTACAGCCGCCGTCGGCGGCGCGGAGTCGAAGACCGCAGTGCCGTCGCGCAGCAGACCATTGAAGTAGGCATCGCCGAACGGCTGACCGGTCATCTCCGCGATGCGGTGGTCGTGCGGCATGACGTAATTGCGAAGTTCGGGCGTGACGGGCTGCCGGTTCGGGCCAGCCATCATGCCGCCACCGTGAAACACCACGTCGAGGCCCGCCACGTCACGCGCCGCCCGCACGAGCGGCGCGGCAGCGTAGCACCAGCCGCACAGCGGATCGGCCACGTAATGCAATGTCGGTGAGGTCTGGGGGGTATCCGTCATTTTCGATGTCCTGTGTGTCGTGCGGCGGCGTCGCGCGACGCCTCTCATGACTGCCATCGTAGTCGCGCCAATCGCGCAAAAAAAGCCCATAATGACGATCACTTTGTTGCATCGATCGAGCAAATCATGGACCGTCTGACTGCGATGCGTGTCTTCACCGAGGTGGCCGAGCGCGGCTCGCTCACGGCGGCGGCACAGCGGCTGGACATGTCGCGCGCGATGGTCTCGCGTTATCTGGCAGAACTCGAAGCGTGGCTCGGCACGCGGCTGCTGCACCGGACCACGCGCGCCGTGAGTCTCACCGACGCGGGCAACGACGCTTTGCCGCGCTGTCGCGAAATGCTGGGCATCGCCGACGATCTGGCCAGTACCTCGAACGCCGACAGCACGCCGCGCGGCCTGTTGCGCGTGGCATGCAGCACATCGATGGGACAGGCGTTCCTGGCCGCCGCCGTCACGCGGTTCATCGTGCGGCATCCGGGCGTGGCCATCGATCTGGTGGTGGCGGACCGCACCATCGATCTGGTCGACGAGCGCATCGACCTGGCGATTCGCGTGACGGCCGATCCGTCGCCGGGGCTCATTGCACGACGACTCGCCACTTGCCATTCCGTCGTTTGCGCTGCGCCGTCGTATCTTGAGCGGCATGGCACACCCGAGCGCGCCGAAGACCTCGCGTTGCACAACTGTCTGACGTACACCTATTTCGGCAAGAGCCTCTGGCAATTCACCCACGACGGCGCGCCGCTGGGTGTGCCGGTCGGCGGCAATCTGTCGGCCAACGAGGTCAACGTGGTGTTCGCCGCCACGCTCGCGGGCGCGGGAATTTCCATGCAACCGGTCTACTCGGCGTTGCCGCATTTGCGCGACGGCACGTTGCGCGCCCTGCTGCCCGACTACGTTCCCCGCGAGATGACCGTCTATGGCGTGTACATCTCACGCAAGCAGATGCCCAGCGCGCTGCGTGCGCTGCTCGACGACCTCGTCGTCCAGTTCCGCACCGGACTGTTCGAGGACACGGGCTACCCCGGACGCCCCGCGCGCTCCCCTGCCTGACACCACCTGCCTGTCACATCCGCCTCACCGATCGACCTCGCCTGAGGCCTCCGAACGCGTCGCAGCGTTTCGCCCATCGTGACGCAGCGGCGATGTCACCCAATTGTCACAATCCCCGCGTAAAAACGTCGACTGCCTCGCCCGCCCGGGGTCGCTGACGACGCCTATGCCGCACGTCCGTCCTGCACGACCGGTCGCGGGCGCTCACACGCGCCTCACTGCCCGACACGCCAAACAAGGACATCATGACGCACGACACCACGCCCCAGCCCCACGATCCCGCTACCGACCCGACCGACGACAATCCGTCGGATCCGTCGCGCCGTCGCCTGCTACAAGGTCTGGCCGCCATCGGTGCGGCCGGTGCCGCAGGCGCCACCACGGCGCTGGCCGGCTGCGCCTCCGACGCAGGCGCAGGCGCGCCAACCGCGGTCGCTCCCGGCGGCACCTTCGACGCCCAGCTCAAGGCCAACATCAAGACAGTGGTCGTGATCTATCTCGAGAACCGCAGCTTCAACAACCTGTTCGGCGATTTCACGGGCGTGGAGAAGCCGCTCTCGAAAGTGCCGGCGTCGATGTACACGCAGCTCGACCGCGACGGCAAGACGCCGATGTCGCTGCTGCCGCCGATCTTCGACGGCCTGGTGCCGCGCTCGCAGATGCTCGGCGGCAAGAAGTACCACATCACCGAGAAGGACATTCCCCGCCAGCCGAACGCGCCGTTCATGCTCAAGGACGCCGAAGGCCAGCGGCTGCCCGAGTCGGTCATCACGCGCGATCTGTGGCACCTGTTCTGGCAGAACCAGATGCAGATCAACGACGGCGCGAACAACCAGTTTGCCGCCTGGGCCGACTCCGGCGGCCTGGTGATGGGCTACTACGGCGACACCGCCAAGACGCTCGACATGTACAAGATCGCGCAGCAGTACACGATGTGCGACAACTTCTTCATGGCGGCCTTCGGGGGTTCGTTCCTCAACCACCAGTTCCTCGTCACGGCGCGCCCGCCGGTCTATCCCGACGCCGCACAAAGCCCGGCGAAGGACAAGGTCGCGGTGCTCGCCGACGGCCCGCAAGGGGTGCGTCTGGCCGTGTCGCCGGAATCGCCCGCCTCGGCCGCCGACGGCAAGCCGAAGTTCGTGCGCGACGGGGCGATCACGCCCGACAACTTCGCCGTGAACACGATGATGCCGGCGTATCAGCCGTCGCCGGTCAAGCCGGCCGCGTCGGGCGACAAGCGTTTCGCCGATCCGTCGAATCCGACCACGCTGCCGCCGCAGAACTTCGCCACCATTGGCGATCTGCTCTCGGCCAAGGGCGTGTCGTGGGCGTGGTACGCGGGCGCATGGCAGTCGGCACTCGATCACAAGGGCGGTGCGGATCGTCCGAACTTCCAGTACCACCATCAACCATTCAACTACTTCGCACAATTCGCGCCGGGGACGGCCGCGCGCGAGGAACACCTGCGCGACGGCGGCGAAGGCGACAGCCCGATCTCGAACAAATTCCTCGCCGATGTGGTGGCCGGCAAGCTGCCCGCCGTGACCTTCTACAAGCCGCAGGGCAACCTGAATCAACACGCAGGCTATTCGGATGTCGAGTCCGGCGACCAGCACGCGGCGAACGTGCTCACGCACCTCATGAAGTCGCCGCAATGGCAGAACATGATGGTCGTCATCACGTACGACGAAAACGGCGGCTGGTGGGATCACGTCGCACCGCCCAAGGGCGACCGCTGGGGCCCGGGCTCGCGCATTCCGGCCATCGTGGTCTCGCCGCACGCCAGGCGCGGCAGCGTCGATCACACGTTCTACGACACCACGTCGATCCTGCGCTTCGTCACCCGTCTGCACGACCTGCCGACGCTGGAGGGCATCGCACATCGCAACGCGGCCTTCGCCGCACGCGGCGCCATGCCGCCGGGAGATCTGACGAAGACGCTGTCGTTCGCGTAATGGTGCCGGCGTGATCGCCTGCGCGGTCGCGCGCCGGTCGCGCACGCTTTCGAAGTGAGCGCAGCGATGGAAAAAGGGCACCCGAGGGTGCCCTTTTCTTCGTTCTGCGGCTCGACGTTCACTCCGGCTCGTCGAGTTCGTCCGAGCGCAGCAGCAATTTGTCGAGCAACGATTCGTAGGCACGCATCTCGTCGTCCGTAAGCGTTTCGAACAAGCGCTCGTAATGCGTGCGCGCCGCCTCGATCACCACGCGCCAGACGCGCTCGCCTTCGGGGGTGAGCGTTACCTTGACGGCGCGGCCATCGTGTTCGTCCGGAGAGCGTCGGACCAGACCGCGAGAGACCAGACCATCCGCGCCACGGCTCGCCTGACTCTTGTCGAGATTCGCACGACGCGCCAGCTCCGAGTTCGACAACGCCCCCGCCGTGCCGACCGCCGCGAGCACCCGCGACTCGGCCAGACTCAACTGGGCGGTCTCGGCATACGACTGCGCAATGCGCTTGTCGTGCTGCTTCATGAGGCGATGCATCTTGTACGTCAGGAACTGGTCGAGCGTTTTGTGGACAGGCCGCATTTCAGTGTTTTCCCCTAGTCGAAAGGGGTCGATATTTGGTTGCGAACGCAACCTTAGCACACTAGAATTGTTGTGTTAGCAACTAAATGCTCGATGACGCTTTTCGTCATTTGCGCGAGCTGCCGCCGCCCGTCTTTCCGCTGACACGAGACGGGGACGGCACATGCGCCGAGCGGCTTTTCGGGTGCCGCATCATGCATCGACCAGAGACCACCCCGCGCGCGTCGCTTTATCACGCGTACCGCGTTTATCCCCACTTCGCACCGAAGGCCGAGTGTGCCGACGTGCCCGTCACCATCGTCGGCGGCGGCCCCATCGGCATGGTCACGGCGCTCGCGCTCGCGCGCCACGGTGTGCGCTGCGTCGTGCTGCAAGCTGAGCAACAGGTGTCGGAAGGCAGCCGTGCCATCGTCTTCACGCGTCGTTCGCAGGAAATCCTGCAGGCCGTGGGCGTGGCCGACGCCGTCGTGGCGAAGGGGCTGCCCTGGACCAGCGGCAACTCCTACTATCGCGGCCAGCGCGTGTTTCGCATGGAGTCGCCGGTCGACGAGGACGATCGCTTTGCGCCGCTCATCAACCTGCAACAGAACGTGCTCGAGAGCTATCTGGTGGACGCCATCGAGCGCGAGCCGCTTGTGGAGATGCGCTGGGGCAACAAGCTCGTTGGTGTGACGCAGGACGCCCGCGGCGTGGCGCTGCAAATCGACACGCCCGACGGCGAATACACGCAGCGCACCGGTTGGCTCGTGGCCGCCGACGGTGCCCGCTCGACGGTGCGCACGGCGCTCGGCCTGCGCTTCGAAGGCGCGAGCTACGAAGGCCGTTTTGTCATCGCCGACATTCGCATCGACCTCGATCTGCCGACCGAGCGCCTCGCCTATTTCGCGCCGGACTGGAACCCGGGCAACACGGTGCTCATGCATCGCGAGCCCGACGGTATCTGGCGAGTCGACTATCAACTCCCGGCGTCCGAGACGTCTGAACACGCCCTGCAACCCGACACGATTCGCGAACGTATCAACGCACAACTCGCGATGATGGGACTGGGCGACAAGCCGTGGGAACTCGACTGGTGCTCGGTATATTCGGCACGCGCGCTCACGCTGCCCGATTACGTGCACGGCCGCATTCTCTTTGCGGGTGACGCGGCGCACCTGTTGCCGATTTTCGGCGTGCGCGGCGCCAACACCGGGTTCCAGGACGCCATCGACCTCTCGTGGAAGCTCGCTGCCGTGGCCAAGGGCGCGGCACCCGACGCCCTGCTCGCGTCGTACACGCACGATCGCGTGGGCGCAGCGCGCGAGATCATCGCCGAAGCGGGCAAGAGCACACGCTTCATGACGCCGCCCACGCACGGCTTTCGCGTGCTGCGCGACGCCGTGCTGGATCTGTCGCTCGAACACGAATTCGTGCGACCGCTGTTTCACTGGCGCACCTCGCGCGCGCATGACTATCGCGACTCGCCGCTCAACAGCCGCAACGACGACAACGCGACGATGGCCGCCGGTCCGGGCGTTGGCGCGCCCGCACCGAACCTCCGGCTCGGCGAGAACGACTACCTCTACGACCACCTCGGTGCTGCCTTCCACCTCGTGATCTTCGGCGACGCCGCCCTCGACGACGTGTTGCGTCACGAAATCGTGGCGTGGCGCGAGCGCGGTGTGCCGCTCAAGGTCATCGCGTTCGCAGCATCGGCCGACGCCGTGACCGGCGCCGACCTCACGTTGCGCGACACCGTCGGCCACGCGGCGGCGAAGTACGGCGCCGGTGAGGGCACGGCGTATCTGGTGCGTCCCGATCATCACGTCTGCGCCCGTTGGCAACGCCTCGACGCCGCGCGTCTGGCCAGTGCGCTCGCGCAGGCAACCGCTCGCGTGTGAGCCCCGGCGCGCACCACGAACTCAAGGAAGCTTTCATCATGACCGCCCAACAAACCGCCATCGCCGGTCTCGAAGAGATCTACGACGCGCTCGCCCTGGCCATTGACGCCGTGCCAGACGACAAGCGCGAACTGCTGCTCGCCAAGATCGCCCTGCTGTTGGCTAACGAAATCGCCGATCCGTCGCGCGTGCTGAGTCTCATCGCGCAAGCCGTGCGCAGCGCCCAGCACTGATCGATTCGCCATCGCGCGTTTGCGCGTCACCGCATCACCTGCATTACCCGCATTACCCGCCGTATCGCATCGTTCCCTTCGGTGCCCGCCCTCGATGGCGGGCCCGTTTTCATAACACCGCCATTCCAAAACCAAGGCGGGGAGCGTTGGAGAAGACACCCATCATGAGTCGCATCACCCCTGCCGCCGGTCTCGGTGGCGGCATTGCCGTACCCGTTCCTCCTGTCGTACCGGACGCCGCATCCAGCGAAGCGCTGGAGCGCGAGGTCGTTCGCAAGATCTCGCGCCGCCTGCTCGGCTTCCTGTTCGTGCTGTTCCTGTTCTCGTTTCTCGACCGCATCAACGTCGGCTTCGCCGCGCTCACGATGAGTCAGGATCTGGGCCTCACGAGCACGATGTTCGGCATGGCCTCGACCGTGTTCTATCTGACGTACGTGCTGTGCGGCGTGCCGAGCAACCTGATGCTCGTGAAGTACGGCGCGCGTCGCTGGATCGGCGCGATCCTGATCGCCTGGGGACTCGCGTCGAGCGCCACGATGTTCGCGCACGACGCCACGAGCCTCTATCTCATTCGCGCCATCGTCGGCATTACCGAAGCGGGCTTCCTCCCGGGCATGCTGCTCTACATGGGCGACTGGTTCCCGTCGGCCGCCCGCGCACGCGCGAATGCCTGGTTCATGATCGCGATGCCCGTGACGTCGGCGCTCGGCGCTGCCGCGTCGGGCTACCTGCTGCGGCTCGACGGCGTGGGCGGACTCGCCGGCTGGCAATGGCTGTTCGTGCTCGAAGGTCTCCCCACGGTGCTGCTCGGCGTGGTGACGTGGTGGTACCTCGACGACAAACCCGCCGACGCACGCTGGCTGAGCGCCGCCGAGAAGCAGGCGCTCGACGCCATGATGTCGCGCGACCGCGCGGCCGCTGTCGCACAACGTGCAGGGGAAGCGTCGGCGCAGCACGGCAGCATGTGGCGCGCCATTCTCACGCCGAGCGTCGCGAAGTTCGCACTGGGGTACTTCTGTCTCGTCAATACGCTCTCGCTGGCGTCGCTGTGGATTCCGCAGATCGTGAAGAGTTTCGGCACGACGAGCAGCAACGTGACCATCGGCCTGCTCGCCGCGATTCCGTCCGTGTGCACGATTGCCGGCATGATCTGGTGGGGACGCCGCTCCGACCGATTGCAGGAACGTCGCTGGCATCTGGTGTTGCCGATGCTGTTCTCCGCCGCGGGCTGGGTGGTGACGTGCTTCGCGCCCGACCCGTCGTTGCGTCTGGCCGGTGTGGCGATGGCGTCGACGGGGGCTTACACCGCGATGGCCATCTTCTGGACGGTGCCCGATCGCAATCTGGCGCCGCACACGCGCGCGCTCGGACTGGCCGTCATCAACGCCGTGGGCAACCTCGGCTCGGCACTGAGCCCGATCGTCGTGGGCGCGCTCAAGGACTGGACGCATTCGTTCACGTCCGGCCTGATGTTCGCGGCCGTGAGTCTGCTCGTGGGTATCGGCGTGCTGTGGTTCGCACCGTTGGGTCAGCGTCGCGCAGGGCACTGATCGCGCCGACACATGGTGTGCATGGCGTGCATGGCGGACATCGTTCCGGGCCATAATGCGAAGCGTCTTCGCGTACAAGGAACCCGCCATGCCAGTGACAACGCCCGTGGCCGCTCAGGGCCCCACGCTCGTCGTACTCATCGACGCCGATAACGCGGCGCCCGCCATCGTCGAAGGGCTGCTCACCGAAGTCGCCAAGTACGGCGTGGCGAGCGTCAAGCGTATCTACGGCGACTGGACGAAGCCAAACCTCGACGGCTGGAAGAAGTGCCTGCTCGAGTATTCGATCCAGCCGATCCAGCAGTTCCGCTATACGGTGGGCAAGAACGCCACCGACAGCGCCATGATCATCGACGCGATGGATCTGCTCTACACCGGGCGCTTCGACGGCTTCTGCCTGGTGTCGAGCGACAGCGACTTTACGCGGCTCGCCTCGCGCATCCGTGAGCAGGGGCTGATCGTGTACGGCTTCGGCGAGCGCAAGACACCACAGCCGTTCGTCACCGCCTGCGACAAATTCATCTACACGGAATTGCTGCGTCAGGACGATGAGCCCGACGACGACGAAGCGCCCGCGCCACGCAAACGTCGCAGTGCGTCGGAGCTCAAGCGCGATGCGCGTCTCGTGCGCCTGCTGCGCAACGCGGTGACCGGTGTCTCCGACGAAGACGGATGGGCGAGCCTCGGGTCGATGGGCAGTCACATCGCGAAGCAGGCACCGGACTTCGATTCGCGCAATTACGGTTTCGGCAAGCTCAGCGATCTCGTGGCGACCATCGGCCTGTTCGATGTCGAGCAGCGATCGGGCAGCGGCGGCAACAAGGGTATCTGGGTGCGCATCAAGCCGAAGCGCGGCACGACGAAGCGCGCGGAATGAACCTGCGTTGAAGGCAATCGAACCAGCGCGCGAGATTTTTTTGGAAATTTCGCGCGAAACGCTTGCCAGGTTCCGGAATTGACCCTATACTCGCGGTCTTTCTAGGCTCGTAGCTCAGCTGGTTAGAGCACCACCTTGACATGGTGGGGGTCGTTGGTTCGAGTCCAATCGAGCCTACCAACGAATCAAAGCACAAGGCGTCTCGCGTTTTCGCGTGACGCCTTTTGTTTTTTCCGCGGCCAAACCGAGTTCACGGCAGCGCATCTCCGCCACACATCTCCGCCACATGTCGCGCCGATGCAAGCGCTTGAGGCTTGCCCGCAAAGCGCGTCTACTCGCGTTACAAAACGACACATCCCAGACAAACTCGTAGCACCTGCCGCACAGCCTCGTCGATACACTGGCATCAACGGTTCGACGATGGACTTGCTGCCACGACACAACGACTACGTGCCTTGCTGCCTCCTCGCGAATCGATCCGACTCACTGGCTTCATTGCCCATTGTTTTTACGCACGCAGCGTCGACTGCGGGTGTTTTTGGTGGAGGACACCATGAAACGTATGCTCATCATCGCAGCCCTTGGCGCCACGGCGGCCGTGGCTTCGACTGCCGCTTCGGCTCACGTCGACGTCGGCCTCTACCTCGGCGTGCCTGCGCCGGTCGTGGCCGCACCGGTCTACGTCGAACCGCCGCAACCGGTGTATGTCCAACCTCGCGTGTACGAAGCACCGCAACCGGTCGTGTACTACGGTCGCGATCGCTGGGACGACTGGCGTGATCGTCGGTGGGAAGATCGTCATGATCGCGGCTGGCACCGCGGATGGCGTCGTGGCGACGACCGCGATTGATTGAACGAAGAACGAAGCGGCCCGCCGGTTGGCGTCGGCGGGCTTTTTAAGCGGGAAGCGGCTCTGTCGCTTTCCGCGTTCTTTTATCTGGCGTTCGCATTTCCCCTTCCGCGCCCGATGACTTCGCGCATGCCGCTCACATCATCGGCACGTCGCGCAACTCCCGCTTCATCCACTCGACGAACGCCCGCGTGCGCGACGGCAACAGCCGCGCGTGCGGGTAGACGATGCTGACCGGCCGCGCCGGCCCTTCGAAGTCGGTGAGCACGCGCACGAGTCGCCCGTCGGCGAGCGGCGCCGCCACCTGATACGACAGAAAGCAGCCATAGCCCATGCCGTCCAGGCAGGCTTCGACAGCGGTGAGCCCGTGGCTGACTTCGAGATTGCCGTCGACAGCCACGACGAATTCCCGCCCGCCTTCCCAGAAACGCCACTGACCGTAGCCGCCGCCGTGCGTGCGAATGCAGTTCTTGCTCACCAGATCGCGAGGGTGCGACACCTCGCCTTGCTCGGCAATACAGCCAGGGCTGGCCACCACGACGCGACGAATGGCGCCGATGCCATGCGCCACGAGCGTCGAGTCCTCCAGCGGGGAGATGCGGATGCCGACATCGATGCCCGCTTCCCAGAGATTCACGACGCGGTCGTTGAGCATGAGACGACATTTGACGGCCGGGTACGCGCGCAGAAAACGATGCAGCGCCGGCGCGACATGCAATTGCCCGAAGAGCACGGGCGCCGTGACGACAAGCGTGCCGCTCGGCGCTTCGTGACGCGCCGCGAGCCGGGCCTCGGCCTCGTGCAGCTCGCTCAGGATCTGTCGGCAGGTGTCGAGATAGCTGCGCCCTTCTTCGGTGAGCGCGATACGGCGTGTGGTGCGATTGAGCAGCCGGATGTCGAGCGACGTCTCGAGCGCCGCCAATGTGCGCACAACTGCCGGGAGCGAGGAATCGAGCGCGCGCGCCGCCGCGCTCAGGCTGCCCTGATCGACGATGGCGACGAACGTCTGCATGGCGCGAAGTTTATCCATGCCGCGCATCATTACTCCGATTTTCGGAGTAGTCAAATCAACTTCTCGGCATTTATCCGGAAATCGGCGAGATGGAAAATGGATGGACTGCGCGTCGATTCCCTTCCCGGAGCGGCGCCACACGCCCACTACCGGAGATGCCCATGACTCGCCCGCTCGATGCGAACCCTTCGCCGCCCACTCGCCCTGATCGCCCCATCCGCCTGTACCGGAACCCCTTGTCGGGACACTGCCATCGCGTCGAGTTGATGTTGCATCTGCTCGATCTTCCATTCGAGACGGTGGAGCTCGATTTCGCCACAGGTCAGCACAAGCAACCGGCGTTCCTCGCCATCAATCCGTTCGGCCAGGTGCCCGCGATCGATGACGATGGCCTGACACTCGCCGACTCGAACGCGATCCTCGTCTACCTCGCAAAACGCTACGATGCCTCGGGCGACTGGCTGCCCGACGATCCGGTCACCGCGGCACGCGTGCAACGCTGGTTGTCCGTGGCCGCCGGCGATCTCGCCTTCGGGCCGGGGGCGGCGCGCGTCGTGGTGCTGTTCAAGCGTGAGGCAGACACGGCCGCCATGATCGAACGCGCAGTGCTGCTGCTCTCGCGGATGGAGGCGCACCTCGACGCGCCCGGCGCCACGCACTTCCTTGCCAGCGACACGCCGACGATCGCCGACGTCGCCTGCTATGCGTATCTCGCACATGCCCCGGAAGGCAACGTGACGCTGGCCCCGTACCCCGCCGTGCGCGCCTGGCTGGCACGCGTGGCCGCGATGCCTCGCTTCGTGCCGATGGCGTCAACCGCCTGCGGGCTGAACGCCGCCTGAACGCCGCCCGACTCGGAGAACGTCACATGAACGCGCCCGGACCGTTGTCGATTCACGAAGCTACCCCATCACAGCCCTCGCTGCCCGCGCCGGATGCGCCGTTCCACGCGGGCGAGCTTGCCGTGCAGACGCTGGCCGGCTCGCGTGAGGCGATGGCCGAGATCGGGGCGCGCGTCATTCGCACCGCGATGCCCGAACAGCATCGGCTGTTCTTCCCACAATTGCCGTTTATCGTGACGGGCGGGCTCGATGTCCACGATCAACCGTGGGCAACGTTGTTGAGTGGCACACCCGGCTTCGTCTCATCCCCCGATCCGACACTGTTGCGCGTGGACGCGTTGCCGCCTCCGACCGACCCGCTGCATGGCGCGCTCGCGTCAGGGGCGTCGCTGGGGTTGCTCGGCATCGAACCCTCGACGCGGCGGCGCAATCGTGTGAACGGTCGCGTCGTCGCGCTCGACGAACACGGCTTCACGATGCGCGTGGCACAGAGCTTCGGGAACTGCCCCCAGTACATTCGCAAGCGCGAAGTGACGCCGGAAGGTCACGACGCACCTCCGCAGGCCGAGTCGCCGCAAGCCTCGCTCGACGACGATGCGCAATGGCAGATCGCCAGCGCCGACACGTTCTTCATCGCCACGCACTACGTGGGGGATGGCGCGACCGAACGCAGTGCGGGCACCGATGTCTCACATCGCGGCGGCAAGCCGGGGTTCGTTTGCGTGGACGACGCAACGACTTTGACCTGGCCGGACTTTCGCGGCAACGCGTACTACAACACGCTCGGCAATCTCCATGCCAATCCGCGCGCCGGGCTGGTCTTCGTCGACTTCGCTTCGGGCGATTTCCTGCATGTCGCGGGCAACGCCGAGATTCTTTGGCAGAACGAAGCGGAAAGCGGCTTTGACGGCGCCCAGCGACTCGTGCGCCTGCATGTGCGCGAAGTGCGCCGGGTGCGCGGCGCACTGCCCGCCGCGTGGCGCGAAGGCGAGGCGTCGCCCAGCGTCGAACGCACCGGGGCGTGGGCAACGGTATAACCTGACGCGGCGCCCCTCTCGCCCCGCTTTCGCCGGCGCTTGTGGCCATTGTCGTTGCCGCCCAACGTTTGCCGTTTGCCGCTTGCTGCACCGATTCGCTGCGTGTACAGTGTGTCCACGCCCGTCGAGTGACGGGCGCCAACTTATCTCCATCGATCCATGACTGCTCGTTCGTCTGTCCGACTCGCCGTATCGCCGCCGCTGCGCGGGGCTGGTGCGCGTCTGTGCGGGCACGGCGTGGCAGTCGCAGGTGTCGCACCTCCCCCGCCGTCCGGCGTGGCACAGCTCGCCGTGGCCGCAGTCGCAGCCGTGGCAGTGGTCGCAGACGTCGCAATCGTGGCCTGAGGCCACGTTCGGCGCGCTGGGCCTTCATCGCCCGGCAACCCACCTTTTCATCCGAATTTCAGTTTCGATCCGCTGGCTGGCGTGTCGCTTGAATGCTGCCTGTGCGTCGCTCGTGCGAACGGCGCCGGCATGCTGACATCCGCTGCCGTCGCGTGCGTCTGACGACGCCGTGCCGCACGCGTGACACGCCGCCAGCCGGACATCCTGTACAGGGGAAGATCGATGCAATCCGCAGGTCTCGCGTGGCGCCGTCATGGCGCAACGCTCTTGTTCGTTCTGCTTTGGAGCGGCGGCGCACTGGCCGCCAAATGGGGGCTGACGCACGCGTCGGCATTCGCGTTTCTCGTCATCCGGCTGGGCGTGGCGCTCGCGGCGCTCACGCTCATCGCACTGACACGTCGCCGCTGGTGGCCCGCCGCCGGCACTCGCTGGCAGGTGGCAGGCACCGGCATGTTGCTCATTGGCGGCTATCAGGCGGCATACCTGCTCGCGCTGGCGCATGGTATTACGCCGGGTGCGCTGGCGACGGTGCTGGGCGTACAGCCGATCCTCACGCTGGTGGCACTGGAGCGGGCGCATAGCGCGCGGCGTCTGGCCGGGCTGGCCGTCGCGCTGGCCGGCCTGGCGCTCGTCGTGGCGCAAAGCCTGATGTCGGCGCGACTCTCGGCGGCGGGCTCGATATGGGCGCTCGCCGCGCTCGCGTGCATGACGCTCGGCACCATCGCCCAGAAGGGCTCGCGCCAGACACCACTCGACGTCCTGCCCCTGCAATACGCCGTGGGGCTCGCGATGGCGCTGCTGGTCGCCCCAACGCAGCCGTGGCACTTCGACGGCTCGTGGGGCTTCTGGCTGCCACTGCTCTATATGGGACTCGTGATTTCGGTGGGCGCCACGCTGCTGCTCTATCGCATGATCGCGTCGGGCAACCTCGTCACCGTGACCAGTTTGTTCTATCTGGTGCCGGTGGTCACGGCGCTGCTCGACTGGGCGATCTTCGGGCATCGACCGACAGCGCTCGCCGTGGCGGGTACTGCGGCCATCCTGCTCGGACTCCGCCTGGCGTTGCGATAGTCCATGGAAGTTGACCTGCCGACCGGCAGGCTCGGCTAAGATTGTCAGTCTGCGGGTGACAATGGTGACGCAAACCGTCTCGTTGTCACCCAAACTTTCTTACGACTGGAATCTTGCCGATGGATTTGCTCGACGACATGCGCATCTTCGTCACGGCCGTGGACGCCATGAGCTTCACGGGCGCGGCGGCCAAGCTGGGGCTTTCGAAGCAATTCGTGAGCCGTCGCATTTCGTCGCTGGAACAGACGCTGGGCGCGCGACTGCTGGTGCGCACGACACGGCGACTGGCCGTGACCGATCTGGGACGCATCTATTACGAGCGTGCACGACGCATTCTCGACGACGTGGAAGCCGCCAATCTGGCTGTCAGCAGCCAGGGGGAGCGCCCGCGAGGCAATCTGCGGGTGTCCGCCCCGATGTCGTTCGGCACGATGTTTCTCAGTTCGGTCATCCCGTCGTTCCTGACGACGTACCCGGACGTCACCATCGAGCTGGAGTTGAACGACCGCACCGTCGACATCATTGCCGAAGGCTACGACGTGGCCGTTCGTATCGGCGCGCTGGCCGATTCGTCGCTGATCGGCCGCACGATCGCGCCCATGCGCATGGTCACGTGCGCCAGTCCGCGCTATCTCGAAGCCCATGGGGCGCCCGAAACGCCGGAAGATCTACGCGATCATGCGCTGCTGCCCTACGGGCATAGCCAGCGGGTGAACTGGACCTATTCGCGCGACGGGCATCCCGTCGAGATTCCGGTGACGGGGCGATTGCGGGTGAACAACGGCGAATTGGCGCGCGATGCCGCAGTGGCAGGACTGGGGCTGACCTGGTTGCCGGTGTTCATCGTCGCACCGGCGCTGCTGAACGGCCGACTGGTCACGGTGCTGGACGAATTCGCACCCACGGCGTCGGCCATTCATGTCGTCTATCCACAGCATCGTCAGGCTTCTCTCGTGATCCGCGCGTTCTCCGATTTCCTGTCGTCGGCCTGCAATACGGCCGGCGCGCAGTGGTAAACCGGGGTCCCGCAGCACGGGAATCGGCCATCAGACTTGACCATCCATAGCCCGGACGGGGATACTTGACAGGTTAAAAACCCAGCTTTTCCACGCCGATGACCACGATTCTGCAACACATCCCCACGGGACAACGGGTCGGCATCGCCTTTTCGGGCGGTCTCGACACCAGCGCTGCGCTACTTTGGATGCGCAAAAAAGGCGCCATTCCCTACGCTTACACGGCCAATCTGGGTCAGCCGGACGAACCCGACTACGACGATATCCCGCGCCGCGCCATGGCTTACGGCGCCGAGAACGCCCGCCTGGTGGACTGCCGCGCGCAACTGGTCGCCGAAGGCATCGCCGCGCTGCAATCGGGTGCATTCCACATTTCGACGGCCGGCGTCACGTACTTCAATACCACGCCGATCGGCCGCGCCGTCACGGGCACCATGCTCGTGGCCGCAATGAAGGAAGATGGCGTCAATATCTGGGGCGATGGCAGCACGTTCAAGGGCAATGACATCGAGCGCTTCTACCGCTACGGTCTGTTGACCAACCCGGGCCTGCAGATCTACAAGCCGTGGCTCGACCAGACGTTCATTGACGAACTCGGCGGCCGCAAGGAAATGTCGGAGTTCCTGATCGCCAACGGCTTCGACTACAAGATGTCGGTCGAGAAAGCCTACTCGACGGACTCGAACATGCTGGGCGCCACGCACGAGGCCAAGGATCTGGAGCACCTGAATTCGGGCATCAAGATCGTGCAGCCGATCATGGGCGTGCCGTTCTGGCGTGACGATTGCGCGATCAAGGCCGAAGAAGTCACCGTGCGCTTCGAAGAAGGCCAGCCGGTGGCACTCAACGGCAAGACGTTCGCCAATGCGGTCGAGCTGTTCGAAGAAGCCAACCGTATCGGCGGCCGTCACGGCCTGGGCATGAGCGACCAGATCGAGAACCGCATCATCGAAGCCAAGAGCCGCGGCATCTACGAAGCCCCGGGCCTCGCGCTGCTGTTCATCGCTTACGAGCGTCTGGTCACCGGCATCCACAACGAAGACACCATCGAGCAATACCGCGAGAACGGCCGCCGTCTGGGCCGTCTGCTGTATCAGGGCCGCTGGTTCGACCCGCAGGCGATCATGCTGCGCGAGACGGCCCAGCGCTGGGTGGCACGCGCCGTGACCGGCGAAGTGACCATCGAGCTGCGTCGCGGCAACGATTACTCGCTGCTCAACACGACGTCGCCGAACCTGACGTACAAGCCGGAACGCCTGACGATGGAAAAGGGCGACTCCGTCTTCACGCCGCTCGACCGTATCGGTCAGCTCACGATGCGCACGCTCGACATCGTCGACACGCGCGAGAAGCTGATGACGTACGCCAAGGCCGGCCTGCTCACGTCGTCGAGCGACGACGCCCTGCCGCAGCTCGACAGCAAGAAGGACTAAGACGCTCCACACACGCATCGCCCCCCGGGCGGTGCGGCTGTGTCGTCTGACACAACAGGCGGTGCGCCCCGAAAGGAGCGCGCCGCCTTTGTTTTTGGCCTGTCACGGATCACGCGCTAAGATAGCGAAAAATAGAGGTCATATCCCAATTTCTCCCGCATTCGGGGTGCGCGCACGGCTGGCGCATGCGATGGAGTCCTAGCGTTGGTACGTCTGATACTGCTCCTGCTCGGCGTGAACTATTTGCGGCGCCGGGCCCGCGCACTGATCTGGATCGGTGCGATCTTCTTTGCCTTCGGGCTGGCACTCATCGTCGATGCCCTCGACGGTGTGGTGCACTTCCCGCTCAAGGTCTTCGCGTGGCTCTTACTGCTCGAAGGTCTGGCCACGCTCGCCATCGTCGGTATTGGCGTGGGCGGGCAGCGAATCGTGCGCGCATTGAAAGGCGGCACCTTCACCGTGGCCGCCCTGCTGGTGCTCTTCTTCGATCAACGCAACGGCAACTTCTGGCTGTCGATGCTGTTCGGCACGCTATTCCTCGCCGACGGACTGCTGCAATGCGTGGCCGCCTATGTCGTGCGCTACCCGCGCTGGGCATGGGCGATGGCCGGGGGATTGCTGGAAATCGCCGTCGCGATCTTCTTCTATCAACCGTATCCGACGCATTACAAGGGCACGCTGCCTTACGCCATCGGGCTGGGACTCGCGTTCACCGGCTGGAACGTGATGGTGCTGGCGATGCGCGCACGTCGCCTGCGCCGCGACTTCCGTGTCGAGGAAATCCTGGCGTCGCCGGAAGAAAAGCGCGAGCTGTGGAACAAACGCGCCCGGGCGCCGCGCTGGGAAGGTCCGCCCGCCGACACCGAACCGGCGTTGACGGTGCACGTCTGGACGCCGTCCGGCTCCGCCAAGGCGCCCGCGCGACGCCATCCCGTGATCGACCGGTACATCGCGGCGGTCGACAGGAACGGTGTGATCTCGACCGGGCACGCGGCGTTGGAAAGCCACGAAGGCGTGTATGTGAGCCTCTACCCGGCCCAGGAAATCGACCGGTCGCCGGACCAGTTCGGACAGTTGCTGCGCGCCACACGCGAAAACGACGTGCCCGGCACCTTCCAGCCGGACTACGCGACCGAGTCGAAGGCGTGGTGCCCGTCGACCGTCAAGGTGCGCATTCGCAACTACAGTCCCGACCAGTTGAACGCGTTCTGGCAGATGTACCAACAGAACCCCACGTACAACCTGACCCACCGCAATTGCTCGAGTAGCGTTGCCAAGGCGCTCGAAGCGGCGATCGAAGGCCGCGTCGGACAACTGCAGAACGGCGGCGATGCGGGCTGGTGGACGTTCGTGCGTCTGTGGCTCACGCCGGAACTGTGGGTCGCCGCGCAACTGCGCAAGCGGGCGAAGACCATGGCCTGGACCCCCGGCCTGGTGCTCGATTACGCGCGCGCCGTGAGCATGCTCGTCGATCCGCGCCCGTTCGGCTGGATCACGATGTCCTCGCTCGCCGTGCGCCGCATGCGGCGTTCGCGCCGCGCGTGGCGTGAAGCTGCGGAGCAGGCCGCCACCGCTCAGACGCAAGGCAATCCGGCATCGCACGGGTAACGGCAAACGAAGGATCGAAGGAAAGTGCGCCGGGCATTGCCTCGCGCGCACTGACACGAAACCGCGCAAGACATAAGCGCGGGGACGGTGTAACGTCACTTGTACAGGCCAGGGCAATGGCAGCAAGCATCCGGGCAGCTACGCACCGCCCGCCGCGCGCTTCATCCGCAAAACCCGATACGAGGACAGTTCAACATGTTCAACCGCCTGTGGCGTTTCGTGAGCGCCGCGTTGTTCGCCAGTCTTGTCATCGGTCGCGCCGCGCATGCGGTGACGCCGCAGGACGCCCCCGCCACGATTCCTCACGGCGCCATCGTTGACCGACAGCCGCTCGAAGCCGATCACGGCCTGCCCGAAGCGGGCGAACAGTTCCGCATCCGCTACAGCTCCATCGACGGCGTGACGGGCATCGAGGCCCGCGAGGATACCGGCGCCGTCTTCCTGCCGAAGGGGCCCACGCCGCCGGACGGCTGGCCCGTGGTCGTCTGGGCGCATGGCACCGTAGGGGTCGCCAACGGATGCGCACCGTCGCTCAACGTTCGCTCGCAACGCGACATTCAATACCTGGGAACGTGGCTTTCGCTGGGCTTCGCCGTAGTGGCACCCGATTACGCCGGTCTGGGCTCGCGCGGACTGCACCACTATCTGAACTCACGTGCAGAGGCCTACAGCGTGCTCGACAGCCTGCTGGCCGCTCGCAGCGTATTCCCGCTACAGAATCGCGTGGTGCTGGTGGGGCAATCGCAGGGGGCGCACGCCGCGTTCTCCGCGGCCGGTTATCAACCGCAATACGCGCCCGACGTCAAAGTGATCGCCACGGTGCTCACCGGCACGCCCTACTTCAATGCGCAGACGTCGGCCGCACAACTGTTCGCGAGCCAGCCTGACCCCGGCGCCCCCGATCCGAAGATTCCGTACGCGATGTACCTGTTCCTGTCGGCGGCCGATCGGGACCCGTCGTTGCGGGCGTCGCAATTCTTCTCGCCGCAGGCGGTGCCGGTGCTGAACGAAGCCCGCTCACTGTGCATTGGCGAATTGACCGATCACTCCACCGCAGCCGGTCTGAATGCAGGCAACAGCCTTCAGCCCGATATCCAGAAGCTGCTACACGCCCAGACCCCGTCGCTGCGTTTCCCGACGCTGCGCGTCAAGCACCCGGTATTCATCGGCATGGGTTCGCTGGACATCGACGTGCCGGTCGTCATGCAGCAAGCGTTCGCGCGCGATGTCGCCAAGGCGGGCACGACCGTAGTGACGCGTGTGTATCAAGGGCTCGACCACGACGCCGCCGTCAATCCGTCGCTGCGCGACTCGCTCCCGTTCGTCTACAAACAGATGTCGACGGAGAAGGGTGCACGCGCACAATAACTAGAGGGATGACTCAGGATTTAGAAGCGAAACGGTGAGGGGCGAGCGAGGGAAATTTCTATAACTCATTGATTTTTATGAATGTATTTCTCGTTGCGCACGAGCAACACCGAGACACTTACGTAAAAATACATATGGTGCGACGCAACACGTCGTCCTATACTGAACTCGTCTCCTCCATGTCTCCTCCTGATATGGATTAAGCCCGCAACGCGCGGGCTTTCTTTTTTTGTGCGTTCGGAAAATTCGTCTGATCGCACGCAGCGCCCGCGAGTCTCTCTCCGTATCGTCACGCTCGCCGTCAATCGATCACGGCGGCACAGCCATCGGTCGGCGCGGCGAGCACGCCCCCGACCACCGGCACGATCTTCAGTCCCGCCGAAGCCACACGGCACGGCGCGGCCATCAGCCCGCACCCCGACACCGACGTCACGAACGGCAGAATGGCAAACAACGACCACCATCGACGCAGATTGCGAGGCGCCGGACGCGATGCCGATGCGGGCGCGTCACCGTGCTTCGCCGAACTACCTCGTGGGTCGTGTTCATCGGCGTTGACGGTGCGGGCGCGCAAGTGAGCCGCCGTCTCTCGACGCTTCGGGAAAAGCAGGTTCATGAGTGAGAAGTCCAGAGTCGGGCGGCATGCCCGAAGGAAATGACAGGCCGTTGTGGCTGGCGCAGACAGGAAGCCAATGGGGGCTTCATGGATGCGCGAGGCGCCATTCAGACGGCGGGTGTCGTGTGGCCGATATACGTAAACCGCGGCACCGGACCGTTGTCGGTCTCGACCGGCTCGTTCCAGATCCGCAGCAGCCGCGTACTCATCGGCAGTCCTTCGCGCGGATAGAGTCGCGTATAGACGACGACCGGTTCATCGGTCTCGTCGGCCCGGGCGATGCCGAGCGCGAGGTAGCAATTGCCCTTGTAGTGCCGATACACGCCGGGGCGAAACGCCTCGATTTCCGGCGTGGATTCCGCGCTGGGCGCGGGTTGATTCGAAAGCATCTTGCACATCTCCTGCATACGACAGCCGGGCTTCGTCCGACTCGGGGTAGGTTGCGAATGTTCCGCTTAGTGCGGCACGACGATGCCCACAGACTTCGCCAGCGGCGCCGGCGAGATGCCCGAAGCGCCGCGGAAAGGTTCATCCAGATTGATGATCAACGCGATCACCATGCCGATCGCGCCCATGTGCAGCGCAATGATGAAATTGCTCTTCCACGAGCCGGGATATCGGCCGTTCATGGCCATCGCGGCCAGCATGAAGAGCGAGATCACCCACCAGAAGACGGCGGGCACCGTTTTCGTGGAATTTTCGAAGCGTCCCTGACGGGCCTCTTCCAGCCGGTCGAGCAGTGTCCGTATCGAGCTGGCACTCGCGTCGTGCTGCGCAACGACCTTTCGCGTTGCCGAGACGAAGGCCGTCAGTGCGTTTTCCGTCGTGGGTGAAAGATCGGGGTCCGCTGTACTCAACGTCTTCCATTCGTCGCTCACCGCAGACGTTACATAGCCGCGCAGCAGCACGCGGGCCGCCTGCGAGTCGGCATCACCCACGGCTTTGAGCTCACGATCCAGACGCCTCACCACCGAGGCTTCGTGCAACGCCTGATCCTCGGCTCGGCCGAGATTGGCGCGCACATCGGTCAATACGTGAGCCAGTACGAAAACGATGAACGCGAGCAAGCTGCCATGCACGACGTCTGCGACCGTGCCACGCACTTCAGCGGGATCGGCCAGCCGCTCGAACAACCAGACGCGCGCCACCCACGCCACCATCACCGAAATCAGCGCGACGGCAACCGACATGCCGACGAGCAACAGGCCCGTCGGCAACAACGTCAATTGATCCACCATCGATGGCATTCGTGCCCCCTCGCATTCGTATCGAAAAGCCGTTCCCCGGCCATGCATGACGGCTGGCAAGGCGACGAGACGCGCCAGGCGCCGCCGCCGATGCGGCGACTATACCTGATGCGCCGAAGACGGCAACTTTGGAATATTTCAGCGCCTGACGGCGGAAACGCGATGCAAGAATCGACGCACTGTCGAGCGAAGTTGACGCCGCGGCGTCAGAGCGATTTCGTCAAACGCGCAGCGACGTCAGCGCCGCCTCGTCAAAGGCATGTGTGTCGCGTAGCGCGAACTCACGACCATGCATTGCGAAGCTTCCTTGCCACGTCGATATGCACCGTCACGTCGCCCACCGGCACGCGCGGCGCATCACCTTCGCGCGCCTTCGGCAGCATCTCGTAGAGCGACAGCATCTTGTCGGAGATGAAACGGCTGCGCGTGCCATACACGTGACGATCGCCCAGGCCCGTTTGCTGGTGGACGTAGAACCGCTGCGGCACGACCAGTTGCAGCGATTCCTTGGCGCGTGTCATCGCCACGTACAGCAGGCGGCGTTCCTCCTCGATGTCCTCATCATCGCCCGTGCTCATGTCCGACGGAATGCACCCGTCGACCACGTTCAGGACATACACCGAGTGCCACTCCTGCCCCTTCGCGCTGTGAATCGTCGACAGGATCAGATAGTCCTCGTCGAGCAACGGCGGGCCCGACTGTGCGCTCGTGGCGTCCGGCGGGTCGAGGGTCAGCTCGGTGAGAAATTGCTCTCGCGAACCGTAAGTGTTCGCAATGCGCGCGAGTTGTTCGAGGTCGGCCTGCCGCACGGCTGCGTCGTCAAAGCGTTGCACGAGCAGCGGCGCGTACCAGCGTAGCGCGAGATCCACGTCTGCGGGCCACGCGAGACGCGCGTCGTGGAGTGCCATGTAGACGTCGACGAACGCCCGCCATTCAGCCGATGCCGCCGACGGCGGCTTGAACTCGGCCAGCACCTGCGCAGGGGTGGCGGACTGCGCCATCGCGTCGAGCAGGCGCGTGGCGCTCACCGGGCCGATACCGGGGATCAACTGCGCCACGCGGAACCCCGACAGGCGACTCGCGGGATTATGCGCCCAACGCAGAATCGACAGCATGTCCTTGACGTGCGCCGCTTCGAGAAACTTCAACCCGCCGAACTTCACGAACGGGATATTGCGTCGCGTGAGCTCCAGTTCGAGTGCTGCGCTATGACTGCCGGTGCGGAACAGCACGGCCTGTTGCATCAGGCGAGTGCCCGTCTCGCGTTGCGCGAGCACCTGATCGGCAACCCATCGCGCCTGTCCCGAATCGTCGCTGACATTCACGAGCTGCGGCAGACGCGCTGAGGCGCGATCCGTCCAGAGCGCCTTGGCATAGCGCTCGCTCGACTCGGCGATCACGGCGTTCGACGCATCGAGAATCGGCTGGGTGGATCGGTAGTTTCGCTCCAGCGTGACCACGTGCGCGGGGGCGGCGAATTGTCCGGGGAAGTCGAGAATATTGCGGATGGTGGCGGCACGGAACGCGTAGATCGATTGCGCATCGTCGCCGACCACGGTCAGGCCACGCCCCTCCGGCTTCATCGCGAGCAGGATCTGCGCCTGCAAGCGGTTGGTGTCCTGATACTCGTCGACGAGCACGTGATCGAAGCGCGCATCCAGCTCACGCGCGAGTGCCGGCGCACTCATCGTCTCGGCCCAATACAGCAACAGGTCGTCGTAATCGAGCACGTGCTGCGCTTGCTTCGCGTCGACGTAGGCACCGAACAGCGTCTTGAGTTGCGCCTCCCACTGCGCGCACCACGGAAAGTGCTTCGCGAGCACCTCGGAGAGCGGCGCCTGGCTGTTCACCGCGCGCGAATAGATCGACAGGCAGGTGCCCTTTAGCGGGAAGCGCGACTGCGTCGCCGAGAAGCCGAGATCGTGACGAACGAGTCCGAGCAGGTCTTCGGCATCGCTGCGATCGTGGATGGTGAACGCTTCCGACAGGCCGATGCGCGTCGCGAAGTCGCGTAACAGCCTCGCCCCGATGGCGTGAAAGGTGCCGGCCCACGGCAGCGACGGCGGTTGCGACGACGCCAGTCCCAGGACCTTCTGAAGCACCGCGCCCACACGACGCTCCATTTCACCTGCGGCACGACGCGAAAACGTCAGCAGCAGAATGCGGTTCGGGTCCGCACCGCGCACGATCAGATTGGCCACGCGATGCGCCAGCGTGCTCGTCTTGCCCGACCCGGCGCCCGCGATGACGAGCAACGGGCCGCCGGGGGCGCCGTCGTCGCCCACGCCGTAGTCGACGGCTTCACGCTGTCGGTCGTTCAGTTCGGCCCAGGGGTCTCGGGCGGGGGCAGTCGGCTGGTCTGACATGCGGAATCTGGCTGCAACGCTGAAGAATGCACAAAAATGCGGGCCACCAGCCCGCGAGTACGCAACAAGAGTACTGTATATTTATACATTATAGCGACGGCTTTCACGCCCATCATGATTCGTACCGGCACGTCGTCCTGGACCGACCCCACGCTGATCGCCTGCGGACGCTTCTATCCGCCGGGCGTCGACACGCCCGAGGCCCGCTTGCGTCACTACGCCTCGACGTTCGATCTGGTCGAGGTCGACAGCAGCTACTACCGTCTGCCGGACGCCGCTGTCGCATGGCGCTGGACGCAGCGCACACCGGCTGCATTTCGCTTCCACATCAAGGCGTTCCGTGCGTTCACGGGCCACACGACGCCCTTGCGGGCGCTGCCGGCCGACATTGCCGACGCCCTCGGCCAGACGGATGACGGCACAGCGTCACTGGCACAGGAGGACATTCCCACAGAACTGCGCGACGAACTCTGGCGCCGCTACTTCGAGGCCATCGAACCGCTGCGTCAGAGCGGGCAACTGACGGCGATCCACTTCCAGTTCTCGCCACGCGTGCGCAACGACCGCGCGGGTCGCGCCCTGGTCTTCGAGACGGCGCGGCGGCTCGACGGCGAGCGCCATGCCGTCGAGTTTCGTCATCGGAGCTGGTTCGACACGCCCTCACGCGAAGCCGCCACGCTGGCCATGCTGCGAGAGACCGGGGCGGCGCACACCATCGTCGATAGCCCTGTCGGCTTCGAGAACACCGTGCCCGCCGTATGGGCCGTGACGCGCGACGATCTTTGCGTCGTGCGGCTTCACGGACGCAACGCCGCGGCGTGGAACCGTCGCGACGTCACCGCCTCGTCCGGACGCTTCGTCTACGAATACAGTGCGAGCGAGTTGATCGACATCTCGGCGCGTGTCGAGCGCATTGCCGCGCTCGCCGACGATACGCACGTCCTGTTCAACACGAACCACGAAGATCAGGGCATGAAGAACGCTTCAGCATTCCAGCGCGCGCTGGCGGGGCTTGCCCGCCTGTAGCGGGTCCGGTCTCAGCGGCGTTGCGTGTCGTCGGCGGCTCGCGCGTTTGCCTTTCGTGCGTTGCGCCACGCGGGCAGATCGGCCAGGCGCGTTCCCTCCGGCACGGCACCGTCCGCTTCGCGAAACCCGTGCTTGCCGTGGCCGACGCGCTGCGAGCGATAGATCCCCGTATGCCCGGAACACAGGTACGCCAGCACGCAGGCAATCGCCGCGTAACCGCCGAGTTGCGGACCGAAGATCTCGATGGCCATCAATGTCGAGGCGATCGGCGTGTTGGCCGCCCCGGCAAACACCGCGACGAAGCCGATGCCTGCGAGCACGGCGGCGGGCAGCATCAGCACATGCGAGAGTGCGTTGCCCAGCGTCGCGCCGATGTAGAACAGCGGCGTGACCTCCCCGCCCTTGAAACCCGAGCCGAGCGTGACGACGGTAAAGAGCGCCTTGCCGAGGAAGTCGTACCAGGGCAGCGTGGTGTGGAAGGCGTCGACGATGGTCGGCACGCCCAGGCCGAGGTATTGCGGCGTACCCAACGCGGTGGCCGCCATGGCCACCACCAGACCGCCCGCCAGCGGACGCAACGGCGCGTACGCGATGTGGCGCTTCATGAAGCCCGATGTCGCGTGCGTGGCCTGCGCAAAAGCCATCCCGGCGAGTCCGCACAAGACACCGGCCACCGCCGCGCTGAACGCCCCGGAGAGCGACATCGACACGGCGAGCAGATTCGGGGCAATCGCGTAGGTCGTGTGGTGTACGCCCCAGGCGCGTGTGACGGCATCGCCGACCAGCGCCGCGACCAGACACGGGAGCAACGCGTCGTAGCGCAGGCGTCCGATCGCGAGCACCTCGAGCCCGAAGACGGCACCCGCGAGCGGCGTGCCGAACACCGACGCAAATCCGGCGGCGATACCGGACATCAACAGCACGCGACGCTGTTCGCCGGGGAGCCGGAACACATGCGTGAGCTGGTCGGCCAGCGCGCCGCCCATCTGCACGGCCGTGCCTTCGCGACCGGCCGAACCACCGAACAGATGCGTGATCACGGTGCCGAACAGCACCAACGGCGCCATACGCAACGGCACGACACGCTGCGGGTCGTGAATTTCGTCGATCAGCAGGTTATTGCCCGCCTCCACACGTCGCCCGAGATGCAGATAGAGCCAGCCGACGGCGAAACCGGCGACGGGCAGCAACCAGAGCAGCCACGGGTGCGCCAGCCGGGTGTCGGTGGCGAGGTCGAGGGCAACCAGAAACAGCGCCGAGGCGCTGCCGGCCATCACGCCGACAAGCGCTGCGAGCGCGCTGGCCTGCGCGGTTCGCGGCAGCACACCGGCAAGATCGCGCAACGCAGAGTCGTGAAACATCTTCATGGTGTCGAACATCGGGACGAACAACGTCGTCAGACAAATGGCCTGCGCGTGAACCGGGGGATCGAGATTCGGGAATTCGAACGAAACGAGAGAAACGAAAGAAACGCTCGTACGCATGGCCCGCAACCTCCCGGCACGCCAGGATCTTGCAGGCATCATCAGCTCCAGGGCGGAGCGGTTTGCGTAGGAACGCCGGAGGTATGCCATCTCCGTGCAGCAGGCTTCATGCTATCAGGAAGCGCGTACCCTCACAATGCGTGACGTTTCTTGTGCCGAAACGCGGCGAGCGAAGGGCTCGGCATCCGGCCGTTCATCAAAAGAAACGGCGGGGACGATGCCATGCACCGTCGCCCGCCGTCGCTGTCACGCTGGACGTCATTCGCTGACGTCTTCGCCAAGGTGCTCCGTTACTTCTTCGCGGCCTTCACCGCTTTCTCGATGCGCGCGCCGATGTCCGGATCGACTTGCTTCCAGTAATCGAAAGCGCGTTCGAGGACCGGGCTGTGCACCCCGGCCAGCAAGGCACCCGACACCGTCTCGACCAACCGCGCGCGCGAGGCATCGTCGAAGACGTTGCGCACGAGATCGCCCGGTTGCGAGAAGTCGTCGTCCTCCTTGTGCAGCGTATAGGCGCTGCGCACCATGTCACCGTCCGACTCCCAGCCGTCGGCGGCCGCGCCGGTCTGGTCGGCGTACGGACGTCCGCCGCTGTTCGGCACATAGGTCGGCGCATTGCCGCTGTGATCGAACGCCATCTGACCGTCGAACATGTACGTCTGCACCGGCACCTTCGGACGATTCACCGGCAACTGGTGGAAGTTCGTGCCGATACGATTGCGCTGCGCATCGTTGTAGGCAAACGCGCGCCCGAGCAGCATCTTGTCCGGCGACAGGCCGATGCCCGGCACGGTATTGCCCGGCGAGAAGGCGGCCTGCTCGATCTGCGCGAAGAAATTCTCCGGATTGCGGTTGAGCGTCATCTTGCCCACCTTGATCAGCGGATAGTCCTTGTGCGACCACGTCTTCGTCAGGTCGAACGGATTGAAGCGGTACTTCTTCGCGTCGGCATACGGCATGACCTGTACCGACATGATCCAGCTCGGATGCTCGCCACGGGCGATGGCATCGAACAGATCGCGGCGGTGGAAATCGGCGTCCTGGCCGGACATGGTCGCCGCTTCCGCGTTGCTGAAGAACTCCATCCCCTGCTGGGTATGGAAGTGATACTTCACCCAGAACTTCTCGCCGCTCGCGTTGACCCACATGTAGGTGTGCGAACCATAGCCGTTCATGTGGCGCCAGGTGCGCGGCAGGCCGCGATCGCCCATCAGATAGGTGACCTGGTGCGCGGATTCCGGATTGTTCGTCCAGAAGTCCCACTGCATGTGGTTGTCGCGCAGGCCCGAATCGGGCAGGCGCTTCTGGCTGCGGATGAAGTGCGGGAACTTCATCGGGTCGCGCACGAAGAAGATCGGCGTGTTGTTGCCGACGAGGTCGTAGTTGCCTTCGTCGGTGTAGAACTTGAGGGAGAAGCCGCGCACGTCACGCCACGTGTCGGGGCTGCCGGCTTCGCCGGCGACGGTGGAGAAACGGGCGAGCATGTCGACCTTGGCGCCCTTCTTGAACAGCGACGCCTTGGTGTAACGGCTCACGTCTTCCGTGGTTTCGAAGACACCGAAGGCGCCTGCGCCCTTGGCGTGGGGTTGGCGCTCGGGGACCTTTTCCCGGTTGAAGTGCGCCATCTGCTCGATGAAGTGAACGTCGTGAAGCAGCAGGGGACCGTCCGGGCCGACCGAAAGCGTATTGCGGTCGCTTGCCGCAGGGGCGCCGGCACCGGTCGTCGACCCGGTGTCCAGACGTTCTTTCTCTTTGCTCATACGTACCTCCGACATGAAGGTGGGTGGGGAGAGGGAGAGAATGGAAGTCGATCAAAGCATAATACAAGACGACGCCCCGCTGGTAACAGCGAGCGACGCGTTGAATCGCCGTCAACTTGCGATGGCGCAACTTCCCTTCACTGCACTCGTTTTCCCCACTCACGCAACCGCCGTGAGGCCTAATCCGTCATGCCGCCAGGGCACGGCACTGACAGACCACCCGCTCGAAGCAGGCGATAGCGAAGTCGACGGACGCCTCGGTCGTGAAGCGTCCGAGGCTGACACGCACCGTGCGACTTGCCGCTTCGCTGTCCAGACCAATCGCGCTAAGGACGTGTGACGGCTGGCCCGACGCGGAATTGCACGCCGACGTGGACGACACCGCCAGATTGCCATTGAGCATGAACGTGAAGAACCCCGGATGCGCGACGGTCAGGCTGAGCGTATGCGCAATGCGTCGGGCGTTCGCCGCGTTGTGTACCACGCCATCGAGCGCCAGCACGCCATCGAGCAAACGGCGGCTCAGTTGCGCAATGCGCGCGTTGTCCGTCGTCATCGACTGCATCGCCAGCTCGCATGCCGTGCCCATGCCGACGATCTGATGCGTCGCCAGCGTGCCCGAGCGCAGGCCACGTTCATGGCCGCCACCGTGGATCTGCGGCGCAATGCCCGACATCACGTCCTTGTTGACATACAACGCGCCGATCCCCTTCGGACCGTACACCTTGTGCGCCGACATCGACAGCATGTCGATGCCCATTGCCTTGACGTCGATGGGCGTCTTGCCGAGTGCCTGTGCGGCGTCGACATGCAGCAGCGCGCCGGCCGCATGGACGACCTTGGCGATTTCCGCGACGTCGGTCAGCGTCCCCAGTTCGTTGTTGACGAGCATGAGCGACACCAGACCGGTATTGGGACGAAGCGCTGCAGCCACGGCGTCGGCCGTGATCTCGCCCGTGGCGGACGGCGTCAGATAGGAGACCGTCGCGCCGTGCTTCTCGAGATAGCCCATCGTGTCGAGGATGGCCTTGTGCTCGAGCACGCTCGTGATGAGGTGGGCGCGCGCCTGCCCCAGTTCCGAGTACCCCTTGAGTGCGAGATTGTTCGACTCGGTAGCGCCGGACGTCCAGACGATCTCGGCGGCGTCGGCGCCAATGAGTGCGGCGACCTGTGCACGCGAGCGCTCGACCAGACGTCGCGCGCTCACGCCGGCCGCATGCGAACTCGATGCCGGGTTGCCGAACACGCCGTCCACCCCCAGACAATCCGCCATGGCGGCGATTACGGCGGCATCAGCCGGCGTCGTCGCGGCATAGTCGAAGTAATGAAGCGGTTCTTTTTCGCGCATGATCTCGGCACCGGATAAAAAATGTGCATCGATCCTACGCGCCGAAACCGAGAAAAGGCTTGCCGAATCACCCGGCAAAATCGTGTTTTGGAGAAACTTCATCCCGAAAATCACGGATATCAGGAAATTTCGTCCATCCATGACAATCCACCGTCACTTCATGGGCATGACGTTGCGCCGTGCCGGGCGCCAGTCGGGGCGCCTCCTTCCTGGCGCAGCCCGGTGCTTACGTATCGCGCTCAGGAGAGGGATTCGATATGCGTCGAGTGCGCGTACACCTGTCCGAACCGGTTGGCGAGGAAGTCCGGTAGTGCGATCTGCTCCTGACGCACGAAACCGCGCTGCGGCAGTTGTCCTGCGAAGAACATGTCGACGGCCGCACAGATTGCCGACGCCGTGGTGATCTGAATCGCGCTGGCGCTGTGGCCGTTGTTGCGCTCCGCGAAGATCTTCCGGGCGAAGACTTCCTGCGTCAGCACGCCGGCGCGCAGACCGCTCACGACAACGAAGATGAGCACGACGTCCTGTAACGTGCTCGGTACCGCACGCTTGAGAATCGTCTTGATCGTCGCCTGATCGTCCTTCAGTCGCAACTCGTTCAACAGCACTTTCATCAACGCGCCGTGCCCCGGGTAACGCACCGATTTGTAGTCGAGATCGCGGACACGGCCGCTCAGTGTTTCGCACAGCGTGCCCAGCCCGCCCGACGTATTGAACGCCTCGTACTCCACACCGTCGAGCGAGAAATGCTCGAGATCCTCGAGCGGCTGCACGGTCAGTCGTGCGCCGTCGCGAATCGCCTCACACGGCTGGCAATACTCGTTGATGAGCCCGTCGACACTCCACGTGAGGTTGTACTTCAACGAGTTGGTGGGAAACGCGGGCAACGCCCCGACACGCATCTTCACGGAATCCACCTGATCGAACGTCGCCGCGAGATGATGGGCCGCGATCGCAATGAAGCCCGGCGCCAGACCGCACTGCGGCATCAGCGCGGTGGACGCCCCTTCGGCAAGTTGCTGGATCGCGTGGGTTGCCGCCACGTCTTCGGTCAGATCGAAGTAGTGACATCCTGCGGCCACGGCGGCCGTGGCCGCGCTCGTGGCCATGGTGTAGGGCAACGCGTTGATCACGGCGTCGTGGCCCGACACGGCGCGCTGCAACGCCCCTGTGTCGGTCTCGGTGAGTTCGACGAACGCATGCGCGTAGTCACCCACCACGGCCGCCGCCGCCGCACTGCGATCGAATACGCTCACGCGGTAATTGCCGCTGTCGTGCAGCAAACGCGCGATGGTCTGGCCGATGTGTCCCGCGCCAAGCAAGGCGATCTTCTTCATGTTTTCCTCCCCCAACAAGAACGGCAAATTGGTCGGCCGGCAGGGCGCATCGCTGAGGTTCAGCGATGCGCCGATGCATTGATTCTATTGAGGGCAACAGATGAAATGTAGCGTTAATTCGTCACAAACCAAGTACATTTCGCCTAAATGACGAAATTTGTGATGCATTACGTCACGACAGACGTTTCGCGTCTCCGGTGGCAGATGGCATTCGGCCGAGACCTCGTGGAAGACTGCGCACTTCGCGAGTCCAACGTGATGCCTTCAGATGTGTGCGGGAGGACGGGAGGGACTTTCGACCGACGCGCGTGACGAGGATCGAAGCGCATGCGTCCGAGGCGAACGCGTCTGCGTTCAGATAGGCGGGCGGAGAGATGTCGTCGGCTTCGCGAGCCGCTCATGGGACTTTCGCCAATTCGTTTTATACGTGCCGCATGTGTCATGCCCATGAAATCGCGCGCATTTCCCGCAACGTTTTCTCATACGTTGCAGTGAGCCCACATTGCGCCGCATCTTTCGTTAATACACCTATGGATTACCCGGTTCGTTCGATATAGTTCGGCCCGAACCCACGGGGCGCTTCTCCGGAAGCGAAGGGTTCGCATTCATCGAATAGTTATTGAAAGAGGAATCGACCAATGAAGAAGACGCAACTGGCTGCCGCACTGTGTGGCGCTATCGCAGCTGTCGCAGCAGGTGCTGCCCATGCGCAAAGCAACGTGACGCTGTACGGCGTGCTGGACGGCGGCCTGTCGTACGTCAGCAATGTCGGCGGCAGCAAGAACTTCGGCACGGCCGACGGCCTGCAGTCGGGCAACCGCTGGGGCCTGAAGGGCTCGGAAGATCTGGGCAGCGGTCTGTCGGCCGTCTTCACGTTGGAAAACGGCTTCAACATCACGAACGGCAACATGGGTCAGGGCACCCGTGAGTTCGGCCGTCAGGCGTTCGTCGGCCTGTCGAGCAAGTCGCTCGGCACGGTGACCATCGGCCGCCAGTACGACTCCGTGGTCGACTTCGTGAGCGGCATGACGGCAGCCAAGCTGTTCGCCACGAAGCTCGGCGCCCACGTGGGCGATGTGGACAACCTGTACAACTCGTTCCGCATCAACAACTCGATCAAGTACACGAGCGCCAACTACGCCGGCTTCTCGTTCGGCGGCCTGTATGGCTTCTCGAACCAGCCGAGCAATGCCGCCACGCCGGGCTCGGGCTTTGCCAACAACCGCGCATGGAGCCTCGGCGCGAGCTACGCCAACGGCCCGGTCAAGTTCGGTATCGGTTACATGGAAGTGGGTTCGCCGAACGGTTCGAACACGGGCGGTGCCGTGTCGGGCGACTACAGCGGCGACTTCTACACGACGAAGGTCGGCACGACGAGCTACGGCGTGGACAAGCAGCGCGTGTTCGCCACGGCCGGCAGCTACAGCTTCGGTCCGGCAACGGTCGCGCTGGTGTACAGCAACACGCAGCTCAAGTACGTGAGCAACACCGGCGCACGCGTGTCGAACTATGAAATCAACGGTACGTACAACCTGACGCCGTCGGTCATGCTCGGCCTGTCGTACACGTACACGGACGCCAGCACCCGCAGCGCCACCCTGGCCAACCTGAGCCCGAAGTACCATCAGGTCAACGCCGCGGTTGACTACGCGTTCTCGCGCCGCACGGACGTGTATCTGGTCGGTATCTATCAGAAGGCTGCGGGCGATGCCTCGGCTGCTTCGATCAACGGCGCCGGCGGTGCTTCGAGCACCAAGACCCAGGCCGCTGTGATCTCGGGCCTGCGTCACAAGTTCTAAGCCAACGTCTTCGCGAGACGTGTAGTATCTGGTTTGAGTGCTCCAGTTTAAAAGGGAGTCCCGATGGGACTCCCTTTTTTTCTTACTCCACCGTTACCGACTTCGCAAGATTCCGCGGCTTGTCCACATCGGTGCCGCGTGCGCAGGCGGTGTGATACGCCAGCAGTTGCAGCGGTACGACGTGCAGGATCGGGGACAACTGGCCGTAGTGCTCCGGCATGCGGATCACGTGAATGCCTTCGGCGTTCGCGATCTCCGTATCCGCGTCGGCGAACACGTAAAGCTGGCCGCCACGTGCGCGGACTTCCTGCATGTTCGACTTCAGCTTTTCCACCAGCGCGTCGCGCGGTGCGACCGTCACGACCGGCATCTCTTCCGTCACCAGCGCGAGCGGACCATGCTTCAGTTCGCCTGCCGGATACGCCTCGGCGTGGATGTACGAGATTTCCTTGAGCTTGAGCGCGCCCTCGAGGGCGATCGGGTAATGCAACCCGCGCCCCAGGAACAGTGCATTTTCGCGACGGGCGAACTCTTCGGCCCAGGCGATGATCTGCGGCTCCAGCGCCAGCACGCTGTGCAACGCCGCCGGCAGGTGACGCAACTGCGTCAGATAGTCGGCTTCCTGCGCCGCCGTCAGACGACCGCGCAACTTCGCGATGGTCAGCGTGAGCAGGAAGAGTGCCGTCAACTGGGTCGTGAACGCCTTCGTCGATGCCACGCCGATTTCCGTGCCCGCACGGGTCAGGTAGTGCAGCGCCGTCTGACGCACCATTGCGCTCGTGCCCACGTTGCAGATCGCCAGCGTGTGGGTCATGCCCAGCGATTGCGCATGTTGCAGCGCCGCCATCGTGTCCGCCGTCTCACCGGACTGCGAGATCGTGACCACCAGCGTGTTCGGATTCGGCACGCTGTCGCGATAGCGATACTCGCTCGCCACTTCGACCTGCGTCGGAATCTGCGCGAGCGACTCCAGCCAGTACTTGGCCGTCATGCCCGAGTAATAGCTCGTGCCGCACGCGAGAATCAGGATCGAGTCCACGCGGCTCAGCACGTCTTGTGCCTTCTCGCCGAAGAGCGTCGGCGAGATACCTTCGACGCCTTCCATCGTGTCGCCGATCGCGCGCGGCTGCTCGAAGATTTCCTTCTGCATGTAGTGACGATA
This sequence comes from Pandoraea pnomenusa, assembly GCF_040391475.1. Classification (GTDB taxonomy): domain Bacteria; phylum Pseudomonadota; class Gammaproteobacteria; order Burkholderiales; family Burkholderiaceae; genus Pandoraea; species Pandoraea pnomenusa_C. The sequence goes on from NZ_JBEBXS010000016.1 coordinate 73,637, forward strand.
CGGGCCCAGTTCCACCGCGCCCGTATACGCCTGCACCGTGCGCACTTCGCGCTCGACGAGCGCGTCGTTGCGGTCCACGATCTTCACGCCATCGAGCGTGAGCTCGACGACATCGCCCTCTTCCAGATAGATGAACTGGTCGGTGGTGCCGGCCAGCGCGAGTGCGTCGGACGCGAGGAAGTTCTCACCTTCGCCCACACCCACGACCAGCGGCGAGCCAGCGCGCGCGCCCACCACGCGATGCGGTTCCTGCTTGCGGAACACGGCAATCGCATAGGCACCGTGCAGACGGCGCGTCGCCAGACGCACGGCCTGATACAGATCGCCGGCCGCGCCATTCGACAGAATGTGATGGATCAGATGCGCGATGACTTCGGTGTCGGTCTGCGACACGAAGGTGTAGCCCAGACCGCGCAGCTCGTCACGCAGGCTCTCGTGGTTCTCGATGATGCCGTTGTGCACCAATGCGACTTCGTCACGCGAGAAGATCGGGTGTGCGTTGTCCGTGACCGGTGCGCCATGCGTCGCCCAGCGGGTGTGGGCAATGCCTGTCTCGCCGCCGAGGTGCGTCTGCGCAAGCTGCTCGTCGAGATCGGCCACACGCGACACGCTGCGGGCGCGCTGCGGCACGCCGTCCTTCAGCACCGCCACGCCACAGGAGTCGTATCCACGATACTCAAGACGGCGCAAGCCCTCGACCAACACCGGTACTACATTACGCCGCGCTACCGCGCCGACAATGCCGCACATATTCGCTTCCCTTTACGCCAGAGGTCCTGGCCTGTTTGATCTGTTTTCACTTCGCCGGTGCGCGTCCTGTCGAGCATCGCGCACCGCGCCATAACCGCCAATTTTACTGCTTTTGCTTGCGAGGACGAACGTAACCCGTCTTCGCTTCCTGCGTCTTTCCGTTCAGCACGAGCGAGTCCTCCGGCGTGTCCTTCCACACGGTGGTGCCCGCCGCGATGGTCGTGCCGCGGCGCACGGTGACCGGCGCCACCAGCTGCGTGTCGGAGCCGATGAAGACATCGTCCTCGATGACCGTGCGGTGCTTGTTTGCACCGTCGTAGTTGCAGGTGATGGTGCCCGCGCCGATGTTCACGCGCGCACCGACCGTCGAGTCGCCGACATACGCCAGATGGTTGGCCTTCGAACCCTTGGCCAGCGTGGCGTTCTTCACTTCCACGAAGTTGCCGATATGCACCTCATCGGCCAGATCGGCCCCCGGGCGCAGGCGGGCGTACGGCCCCACGTGGGCGTCGGCCCCGACCACGGCGCCATCCAGATGGCTGAAGGCTTCGATACGCGTGCCCGCGCCAATGGCGCAGTTTCGAATCACGCAGTTCGGCCCGATGTTCGCGCCGTCGCCAATCGTCACCTTGCCCTCGAAGACGCAGTTCACGTCGATGGTGACGTCCGTGCCGCAGGCGATCTCGCCGCGCAGATCGAAGCGTGCCGGGTCGATGAGGGTCACGCCCGCGGCGAGCAGCGCGCCAGCGGCATTACGTTGATAGTCGCGCTCGAGCTCGGCCAGTTGCGCCTTGTCGTTTACGCCGTTGGGTTCCCAGGCGAACGCCGGTTGCGTCGTGACGACCGGTACGCCATCCGCCACGGCACAAGCGATCACGTCGGTCAGGTAATACTCGCCCTGCGCGTTCTGGTTCTTCAGTCCGCCCAACCAGCCCTTGAGGGCGCGCGTCGGCGCCACCACGATGCCCGTGTTGATCTCGCGAATCGCCAACTCAGCCTCGTTGGCGTCTTTCTGTTCGACGATGCGCAGGACATTGCCTGCGGCGTCGCGCACGATGCGGCCGTAGCCCGTCGGATTGTCGAGATCGACGGTAAGCACGCCCAGCTTGTCGTTGCCTGCCGCAGCGAGCAGCGCCTGCAGCGTCTCGGCACGCGTGAGCGGTACGTCGCCATAGAGCACGAGCGTCGGCACCGACTCGTCGAGCTGCGAGGCGGCCTGTTGTACCGCGTGGCCCGTTCCCAGTTGCTGCGCCTGTTCGGCAAACAGCACGCCGTCGCCGGCCACGGCTTCGCGCACGGCGTCGCCGCCATGGCCGATCACCACGATGAGCTTGCCCGGTTCGAGCTTGCGTGCGGTCGCAATCACATGCGACAGGAGCGGACGGCCAGCCAGAGGCTGCAACACCTTGGGCAGCTTCGAGCGCATGCGCTTACCCATGCCGGCGGCGAGAATCACAATATTCATAGCGTCGTGACGATTAGAAAGTGAAGAGCAGGAATCGGTATCGGGCCGCGCGCCAGTCGGGCTGGCGCGCCGACGTCAGGTAATGCGGCAAGGGCGAAGGCAGCGTCCGGCCACGCGTCGATCAGTCGTCGAATTGCGTGATGCGGATGATGCCCGCGTCGTTCTCGTCGCCGCAGGGCGCCTCGTCGAACGCGATATCGCCCAGCGGATCGGGCTGGCCCGTCGCGCGCAGGTTCTTGAAATCGTGCAGATTCGTGTCCATCAGATGCGACGGGACCACGTTCGACAGCGCGCTGAAGATCGACTTGATGCGCCCGGGGTGTTGCTTCTCCCACAGACGGATCAGCGCCTTCATTTCGGCGCGCTTCAGATTCGGCTGGCTGCCGCACAGCGTGCACGGAATGATCGGGAACTGTTTGTACTCGGCATAACGCTCGAGATCCGACTCGCGCACATACGCGAGCGGGCGAATCACCACGTTCTTGCCATCGTCCGACTGCAGCTTCGGCGGCATGCCCTTGAGCTTGCCCCCGTAGAACAGGTTCAGGAAGACGGTTTCGATGATGTCGTCGCGGTGATGGCCCAGCGCCACCTTGGTCGCGCCGAGCTCGCCGGCCACGCGGTACAAAATGCCGCGACGCAGACGCGAGCACAGCGAACAGGTCGTCTTGCCCTCGGGTACCACGCGCTTGACGATCGAGTACGTGTCCTGGTTCTCGATGTGGAAATCCACACCGATGGAACGGAAGTAATCGGGCAGCACGTGCTCCGGGAAACCGGGCTGCTTCTGGTCGAGGTTCACGGCAACGATCGAGAAGTCGATCGGCGCGCGCTCGCGCAGCTTGAGCAGGATGTCGAGCATGGCGTAGCTGTCCTTGCCACCGGACATGCACACCATCACGCGATCGCCGTGCTCGATCATGTTGTAGTCGCCGATGGCCTGCCCCGTCAGACGGAACAGACGCTTTTCCAGCTTGTTGTTCTCGAACGCAAGCTTCTGCGCTTTCTTCACGCTATCGGCGGCAATGTTGCCGGCCGCCACCAGTGGCACACCGGTCTCGGGCATGACGGCACTCATGTCAGGCATCCTTCATCTTGAACACTTCGATGCCTACCGAGTGGCAATCGGGATAAACGTCGGGCTTCTCGGTCGACACGCCCACTGCGCGCACACGCGGGTGCGCCAGCAGCGCAGCCGCGACGTCGTCGCAAAGGGTTTCCTGCAAATGGATGTGGCCCTGTCCCACGCGCTTGGCGATGGTCTCGCGCATGAAGTCGTAGTCGACGACTTCGTCGAGCTTGTCCGCCACCGGCGTGCTCTCGGCGAGCGGCACGAACAGTTGCACGTTGATCAGCACGCGCTGCTCGCCACGCTTCTCGTAATCGTGCACGCCGATGTTGATGAACACTTCGTAGTCGCGCAGGAACATGCGACGGCAGTCCATCAGGCGGGGGTGGGAAAGAGCGCTATGCATTTTGAAAACTCATGATGACAATCAACGAGACCGGTCGGCGTCGGCCGGCTCGGTCAGAAATTTCACGTCGCGCGACGAACTCGCGAGATGTTGCCCGCCGTCGACATACAGGACGGTGCCGGTCACGGCGGGCGCCTCGGCCAGATACGCCACCGCTTGCGCGATGTCTTCCGGCGTCGACGACACCCCCAACGGGGTCGATGCGTGTGCCGCCGCGAAGCCTTCCGGCGTCTGGTCGACGGACAGGAGCGTCACCCCCGGTGCCACACCGACCACGCGCAATCGCGGCGCAAAGGCCTGGGCCAGCAAGGTCGTTGCGACATCGAGTGCCGCCTTCGACAACGTATACGACAGGTAATCGGGGTTCGGATTCGCCAATTTCTGGTCGAGCAGATTGACGACAACGCCGCGCCCCGATTCGCCCAGCGCGGCATGCATCTCGCGAGCGAGCACGAGCGGGGCGCCCGCGTTCACGCGCATGTGACGCTCCAGCGCCTGGTAGCCGAAATCGGCCGCGCAATCGTACTCGAAACGCGAGGCGTTATTGACGAGGCAAGCCGGCACACCCAGCGCCTCGACGCATCGTGCGACAAGCCCCACCGTCGCCGCTTCGTCTGCCAGTGAGGCCTGCAATGCGACAGCACGGCGGCCCAACGCCTCGATGGCGGCCACCGTGTCGAGCGCTTCGTCGTGCGAGCGTTCGTAATGTACGGCGACGTCCCAGCCTGCGGCGGCCAGACGCAACGCGATCGCGCGGCCAATCCGGCGCGCGCCGCCCGTGACCAGCGCCACACGCGGCATGTCGCGCGTGCGGGCGAGGTCGCCTGCGGCAGGCGTGGAACGTGGCGTCGATGCAACGGTCATGCGGCGAATTCCTGTCAGAGGGCAGGTGAGCGAGTATGAATCGGACGGCGAACGGTGCTACCGGTGACTGCCCCGCAAGGACGCAAGCGGCGAGCAGCAGTCGCGGAGCGCGTCCGGCGCTCGGGCACGTGCAGAAAAAATTGGCAGAAATCGCGAAAAAACAGAGAAATTCAACGGAAATCCGTCAAAATTCCGGCGTTTTCGCGGCATCGGACATTCCGATCAACCATAACAGCCAGTCTGCACTGTCTCCGTTACAATGCCCGCATGAATCAGGCCGCACCGAAACCCCATAGTTTACCCGTTCCGGAGGCAGACGCGCTCGAACACTCGCGTCGCCTCACGGCATGTCTCGCCGACGCCATCGACGACGCCGGCGGCTGGCTGCCGTTCGACCGCTTCATGGAACTGGCCCTATACGCGCCCGGCCTCGGCTACTACGCCGCCGGCGCCGCGAAATTCGGCCGTCTGGCCGCCGACGGCAGCGACTTCGTCACGGCCCCGGAGCTCACGCCGCTGTTCGCGCGCACGCTCGCGCGTCAGATCGGCGAGATCTTCGAGCAGACGGGCGACGCGCACGTGCTGGAATTCGGTGCAGGCTCCGGACGCCTCGCGGCCGACCTGTTGCTCGCGCTGGAGTCCGAGGGCACGCCCTGCGAGCGCTACTCGATCATGGAACTCTCGGGTGAGTTGCGCGCGCGTCAGCGCGAGACCATCGAGAAAGCCGCCCCGCATCTGCTCGATCGTGTGACGTGGCTCGACCAGTTGCCCGACGCCTTTCACGGCGTGATGCTCGGCAACGAGGTGCTTGATGCCATGCCCGTGCGTCTCTGGGCCCGCCGCCCCGACGAAAACCATCAACCGGTCTGGTTCGAGCGCGGCGTCGTGCGCACGCCCGACGGCTTCAACTGGGAAGAGCGTCTCTACACCGGCCCGTTGCCCGAAGCGCTGGCGTCGCTCGACGACCTGCCGCCGACGCAGGAATACCTGACGGAAACGCACGAAGCCGGTGAGGCCTTCGTTCGCAGCGTGGCGCCGTTGCTCGCGCGTGGCGTACTGCTGCTGGTGGATTATGGCTTCCCCGCCCGCGAGTACTATCACCCGCAGCGCGCACAAGGCACGCTGATGTGTCACTACCGCCATCACGCGCACGATGATCCGTTTTACTACCCGGGCTTGCAGGACATCACCGCGCACGTGGCGTTTTCCGGCATTGCCGACGCGGGCGTGGAGGCCGGGCTCGATTTGCTCGGGTTCACTTCGCAGGCCCGGTTCCTGATGAACGCGGGCATCATCGAGTTGATGGGTGCGCTTGATCCGACCGATCCGAAGACGTTCCTGCCTGCGGCTGCGGCCGTACAGAAGCTGCTCTCCGAAGCCGAGATGGGCGAACTGTTCAAGGTCATCGCCTTCGGTCGCGCCATGGACGAGTGGGCCGGTCTGCGCGGCTTCGCCACCGGCGACCGCAGCCACGCCCTCTGACCTTTTTTCCGGATCCCGAGGCCCCATGCCGATGTTTCGCTGGATGTTCACGATCTTCATCGCGATCTGCATCCTCTCGGCGGCCTCGCCGTGGCTCAGCAAGCTCGGCATCGGTCGCCTGCCCGGTGATCTGCGCATTCGCTGGCGCGGTCGCGAGATGGTGTTCCCGTTCGCGTCCACCGTCGTGCTCTCGCTGGTCTTCAACCTGCTGATCCGCTTGCTGTAACACCGAGCCGGGCGCCGCAACACCTGTTGCAACGCGTCTCGACACCCCCATCGCTGCCTGCCGCGATCTCCCTCATCCGCTGCTGCCGCCCGACCGGCGGCCTTTGCACGTCCGTTCGATGCCGAACACCGAGAAGCCCTTGTCATCGCTAGGGTTAACAACCATTTGATCGTTTGTTGCAAAAAAATTATTATGAAACAAATGATTCAGTCGTGAATCAGGGTGAGACCATTTCAGGAGCAGGACATGATGAAGATGCGATTGACCGGGGTAATGCTGGGCGTAGCGATGTGTGTCGCGGCAGGAGCGGCGCAGGCCCAGCCCGCATCGGAGACTTTGCAGAAGATCGACAGCAGCGGCGTGATCTCGATCGGGCATCGTGAATCGTCGATCCCGTTCTCGTACTACGACAACAATCACAACGTCATCGGCTACTCGCAGGACCTGTGCAACAAGGTCGTCGACGCGGTGAAGACCCGTCTGAAGAAGCCCAATCTCGAAGTGCGCTTCATTCCGGTGACCTCGCAGAACCGCATCGCCCTCGTGCAGAACGGCACGGTCGACATCGAGTGCGGCGTGACGACGAACCTCAAGGCACGTCAGGCGCAGGTGAACTTCTCGAACACGTTCTTCGTGGCCGGTACGCGTCTGCTCGTGAACAAGAACTCGGGCATCAAGGACTTCCCGGACCTCGCGGGCAAGCCGGTCGTGACCAACGCGGGCACGACGTCGGAGCGCATCCTCAACAAGATGAACAACGACAAGAAGATGAACATGAGCGTCATCTCGGGCAAGGACTACGGCGAGTCGTTCACCATGCTCCAGGGCGGTCGTGTGCAGGCGTTCATGATGGATGACGTGTTGCTCGCCGGTGCGCGCACGATGGGCCGCAATCCCGACGATTGGGTCGTGACGGGCACGCCGCAATCGTTCGAAGCCTACGGTTTCATGATGAAGCACGGCGACACGGAGTTCAAAAAGCTCGTCGACGACACGCTCGCCGGCGTGATGAAGAGCGGCGAGATCAACACGATGTACAAGAAGTGGTTCGAATCGCCGGTGCCGCCGAAGAACCTCAGCTTCAACTTCCCGATGAGCGAACAGCTCAAGCAGCTTTACGCGAATCCGAACGACAAGGCATTCGAATAAGCGCACTGCCGAACGTCGCATGAAAAAAGGCCGCCATCGCTGGCGGCCTTTTCATTTTCCGTCGCTGCGCGTCATGACGAATCGCGCGTTCGGCACCGGATCAAAGCGCCCCCGGCGCTCACCCCTCGGTGCCGTGGTACCCCGCCGCCTCGACGGCTTCGATGCGCGCCGACTGCACGGCCTCGCGAATCTTCTCGGGGCGCTCGGCATACTGACGCGCCACTGCACCCGCATCGACGCCGCGCGCGACCGCCAGCGCACCCATCAGGCGATCCCGTTGCGGATAAGGCGCCGTCGCAAAGTCGCCGCCGCGCCCCCGCGCATCGGCTTCGCAAGCCTGCAACACTTCCACGAAGCGCTCGGGTTTGCGCAGCGCGTCACAGCGCTCCAGCAACCGCACCAGCGCCGCCGCGCCGAATTTCTGACTCATGTGAATGTTGCCGTGCTCACGCGCGACTACCTGCGCAAGCTCCCTGCACTCCACCGGCACGCGCAAGCGCGCGCACAGCGGGCCGAGCAGGCCGACGCTTCGCCCTTCGTGACCGATGTGCCGCGGCAGGACGTCGTCGGGCGTGGTGCCCTTGCCGAGATCATGTGTGAGCGCCGCGAAGCGCACCGGCAGCGAATAGCCCTTCGCCGCGGCATAGTCGAGCACCATCATGACGTGCACACCCGTGTCGACCTCGGGATGATAGTCGGCGCGCTGCGGCACACCCCAGAGCTGATCGACCTCCGGCAGAATGCGCGCCAGTGCCCCCGCGTCGCGCAATACATCGAACATGCGTGACGGGCGGTGCTCCATCAATCCACGCGAAATCTCCTGCCAGACGCGCTCGGCCACCAGCGCGTCGACTTCGCCGTTTGCGGTCATCTCGCGCATCAGCGTGCGCGTCTCGTCCGCCACGCTGAAGTCGGTGAAGCGCGCGGCGAATCGTGCGCATCGAAGAATGCGCACCGGGTCTTCGGCAAAGGCCTCGCCGACATGGCGGAACAAACGGGCCTCGAGATCGCGCTTGCCGCCGTAGGGATCGACGAGTTCGTCCGAGAGGCGGTTGTCGGGCAGGACTTCGCGCGCCATCGCGTTGATGGTGAAGTCGCGCCGTACGAGATCTTCCTCGAGCGTGACTTCCGGGGCGAAGTAGAACGCGAAGCCGTGGTAACCACGTGCCGTCTTGCGCTCGGTGCGCGCGAGCGCGTACTCGGCATGGGTTTCGGGATGCAGAAACACGGGGAAATCGCGTCCGACGGGCTTGAAGCCCTGCCGCACCATTTCCTCCGGCGTTGCGCCGACCACCACGTAGTCGCGGTCCTTGACGGGCAACCCCAGCATGGCGTCGCGAATCGCGCCGCCGACAGCATAGATCTTCATGGACGCACTTCGTAATAGGCCACGGTCTGCGTTTCGCCGCGCCCGGCCGCCACCCACGCCTGGACGGCGGGGACTTCACGGACCCGGTCGGCGTAAGCCTGTGCATGCGACGAGAGCTTCGGCTCGAACGTGGCAAAACGCATCACGACCGGCGCGTAGAAGGCATCGGCAATGGAAAAATCGCCGAACAGGAATGGTCCGCCGAAGCGCGCGAGGCAGTCTTCCCAGATGGCTTCGACACGACGAATATCGGCGAGCGCCTCGGGTGTCGCCGCCGCGCCCGGCCAATGCGCCGCCACGTTCATCCACATGGAAGTGCGCAACGCGGTGAACCCGCTGTGCATCTCGGCGCAGACGCTGCGCGCGTGCGCACGCGCCTCGCGCGACTTCGGCCACAGCGGCAGGTGCGGATAGCTCTCGGCGAGGTATTCGCAGATGGCGAGCGAGTCCCACACGGTGATGCCGTTATCGATCAGACACGGCACCTTGCCCGTGGGCGAATAGCGCAGGATCTGCTCGCGCGAGTCGGGTTGCGCGAGCCAGACGTTCTTCTCTTCGAAGGCGATGCCGAAATGCTTGAGCAGCACCCACGGGCGCATCGACCACGATGAATATCTCTTGTTGGCGACGATCAGTTGCATGAGGACTTTCCTTGCCTGCGCGCCCCGGGAGCCGCGGGCTTCGATGGAAACGGGAAAACAGCAGGAAAACAGTGGAAATAGCGGAAACCGTCAGCGCCCTGCGGCGCGCCGATAGCCGGACAGACGCCGCTCCCAGTTGTCGCCATCGAGATAGTCGACGGCGATCTCGAGACCGTTCGGCGTCAGTCCCAGTTCCGGGGCCAGCGGTCCGGTCATGACATTGTCGACGCGCATCGAATCGAGATTGTCGCGCGTGATGATCGGCTCGCCCGGCAGCTTCTCGAAGACGACGGCCTCCAGACGCGCCGTGCTGTCGGGCAACGGCAGAATCGGCCGCTCACACCCGCACACTGCCCCCGCGAATCGCACGAGCTGTTCCAACGTGTAGACGTCAGGGCCGCCCAGCTCGTAGGTTTTGCCAACCGTGGCGTCGTTGTCGATGGCGCCGGCGAAGACTTGCGCCACGTCCATGACGAAGATCGGCTGGAACCGCGCTTTGGCACTGGCGAGCGGCACGAACGGCACGCGCCGTTGCAGCTTCGCAAACGTATTGAGGAAGTGGTCGCCCGGGCCGAAGACGACCGACGGGCGAAAGATCGTGACGGGAATGCCCGTTTCGCGAATCGCCGCCTCACCGTCGCCCTTCGAGCGCTGGTACATGCTCGGCCCCGCCGGGTTGGCGCCCAGTGCGCTCATGTGGATCAGCCGGTCGATGCCCCGATCGCTGCACGCCTGTGCAATCTTGCGCGGCAGCTCCACGTGCGCGCGCGCAAAGGCGCGACCGTAGGGCGCGCCCCGGTCGCTGTGCAGAACGCCTACGAGATTGATGACAACGTCGCTGCCCGCGATCACGCGCTCCAGCGCGCGGGGGTCGTGAACGTCGCATTCGACGAGCTCGACGCCCGGCAGCACGCCGAGCGCCTTGGCCGCCTCGACACGCCGCGTCGGCAGACGCACCGCGTGTCCCGTCGTCACCAGCCGGGCCACCAGGTGGCTGCCGATGAACCCGGTGCCACCGACGACACAAACGTTATAGCGCATGCGTCACCTCCGCTTCATGACGATGGGTTTGCGGCCGCGGCCGCTGCCCCGCGTGTCACTGGGGCAGGATTACGCCGAGCCGCTCCTTGAGCGATTGCGGACGGCCCGAGATCAGGGCCGAGTAGTACGTGGTATTCGACAACACATTCTCGACATACGTACGCGTCTCGTTGAACGGAATGGTTTCCGCGAAGATCGCGCCCTCGACCGGACGATCGAGCGTGGAGCGCCATGTGCGGGGGCGTCCCGGTCCGGCGTTGTAGCCGGCGGATGCCAGCACTGCCGAGCCGTCGAACTTATTGTAGATGTCCGACAAATAGCTCGTGCCCAGACGGATATTGGTGTCGATGTCGTGCATCATGCCCGGCGTGTAGTCCATGCCGATCTGCTTGGCGACCATCTTGGCGGTCGCGGGCATGACCTGCATCAGGCCGCCGGCACCTGCCGACGAACGGGCGTTGATGATGAAGCGCGACTCCTGACGAATCAGGCCGTAGGCCCAGGCCTCGTCGAGGCTGACGGCGGCGGCCAGCGGCTCGACCTTGCTGCGGAACGGCATCAGATAGCGCAACGAGAAATCGTGTTCGACCTTCGTGCGATCGGCCGTATTCACCGCACGGTCGAACAACTCGATGTTGTTGGCGTACTGCGCGGCGGCGAGCAACTGGCGATCCGTCATGTTGCGCAATTCCCAGTTCCACTCGCGATTGCCTTCGAAGCGCAGGCCGAGGTCATAGAACTTCGCGGCGCGCAGGAAGCCGGGATTCGAGCGGTTGGCGTCGACTTCGGCCTTGGTCACGACCGTGCGCGGCGGCAACGCGGTCTTGTTGCCCAGCTCTTCATTGGCCAATTGACCGTAGAAGTTCGGCTGCATGGCGATCTTCTGGAATTGCGCGCGGGCGGCGTCGCCCTGTCCGGCTTCACGCAGTGCCCGGCCGTACCAGTAGGTCCACACACCATCGTCGCGCAATGCCGCAGGCATGGCTTCGATGCCCGTGCGCACGAGATTCCAGTCACCCGCGCGCAATGCGGCACGGATCTTCCATTCCTGCGCCGTATTCGAGAGCTTGGCCGAGCCGGCCTGACGGTACCAGGTGATGGCCATCGGATTCTGCGACAACGCGCCGCGCATGCCGATCACGCCCCAGCCGATGGCGCGCTCGTCTGCCGACAGGTTGCCTGCGATGCCGGAGAAGCTGCTGGCGGCAAGCATGGGATCGGTGCGGGCCATGCGGACGGTCGCGAGCAACGCCAGTTGGCGCGAGCCTTCCGTGCCGTCCACACCGCGCGCGAGAATCTGTGCCGGGCGCGTGGCGGCCATGTCGAGCAGGCTGTCGTCCGGACGCACGGCGCCGAGCGCATCGGCGATCTGCTTGCCGAGCGAGGTGTAGTTTTCCTCATAGGCCAGACGGATCTGATGCCAGACTTCCTTGCGCGGCAACTGGCCGTTCGCCGCCAGCGTGTTGATCATGTCGACGCAAGCCTCGCCGTAATACTTCGGCGTGGTCAGCAGATCGATGGCCGCCTGCGTGACGTTCTCGCCCCGCGCGGCCCGCGACATGAGCGCGTAGCACTTGACCTGGGTGTCGTCGTCGAGCACGAACTTCGGATACTCGGCGTCGAACGTCTGCCAGTCGTGCCGCTTGCCGAGCACCAGCAGCCAGTCGTTGCGCATGCGATCGGCAATGGCCTGACCGTCATACGTGCGCAGGAAAGCACGGATATCGTCGTCCGGGGCGTCGATGAGCGCCTTGCCCGAGCGGTCGAACATGCGCGGCTTGATCTGGAAGTACTGGACGTACGACGGCACGTCGTAGTCGCTGAGCATGGCCGCGAGCGCGGTGGCGCGCGGCGCATCGTTGCTGCGGGCCGCTTCGCGCAGTTGCACGAAGATGTCGTCGGGCGAACGCTGGGAAAGCGCGTCGGCGGACGGAGCCGAGCGGCTTGCCGCCGATTGCGCCTTCGGGCGGCCGGTCGCCTGGGTGGTACTGCAGGCGACGAGCGCGGCTGCGGTCAGGGCGAGCGCGGCGGCGCGATATACTCGGGTCAAACGTTCGGACATCTTCGTGGAGCGTCGGGTAAAAATTGGATTCAAGCATAGCACGGGACCCCGCCAGGACGGCGTCCCAAACGTCCGAAAACCAGGCACGGACTGGCACCGAAAAAGCCCGTCTGCGCAAGGCGCTGCTCACCGCCCGCAGCACACTCGCGGATCGTGGCGCCCGCGACGCCGCCCTCGCCGCCCGGCTTGCCGCAGAACTCGCGCGCCGGGCGCCTCGTTGTGTCGGCTTCTACTGGCCGATCCAGAATGAGTTCGATGCACGCGAGGTCGTCGCGGCCTGGCTCGCACAGGCGCTCGCCGGCCATGCGCGCCTGGCCGCCCTGCCGGTCGTCACCGCCCCGGCCGCGCCGCTCGTCTTCCATCGTTGGACCCCCGACACCCCCATGACCGAAGGCCACTACCGGATTCCGGTCCCGCACGGCACCGACGCCGTCGTGCCCGACCTGCTGCTGATCCCCTGCGTGGGCTTCACGCGCGACGGCCTGCGGCTCGGCTACGGCGGCGGCTTCTACGACCGCACCCTGCATTCGATGGCCCCCGCGCCGCAAACGCTCGGCATCGCCTACGATGCCCTCGAAGTCGAGCACCTCAGCGCCGAAGCCCATGACCTGGCGCTCGACGCCATCGTGACGGAATCGGCCACCCATACCCGCCCTGGCGGCACCCATCGCTAACTCATGACAACACTCAAGATCCTGCCGCTCGGCGAGAGTGCCCTCGTGTGCGAAGCGGGCGCTACCCCCACGCTCGCCACACAACGCCGGGTCTGGCACGTGGCGGCCCTCGCGCGCGACTGGCCGGACGTGCGCGACATCGTGCCCGGCATGAACAACCTGACGTTGCTGTTCGACCCGCTCGCCACCGACATCGAAGGACTCGGCGAGCGCCTGCGCGACGCCTGGCAGACGCCCCCGGCGGCTGGCGAAGTCGGACGCGACATCGAAATCCCGGTGCATTACGGCGGCGACCACGGCCCCGATCTGGCCGACGTTGCCAAACATGCGCGCCTGCAACCGAAAACCGTGGTGCAGCGCCATACCGCGCCGGAATACGTCGTCTACTTCCTGGGCTTTCAGCCTGGCTTCGCGTACATGGGCGGGCTCGACGATTCGATTGCCACGCCGCGCCGTGACGAGCCGCGGCTGTCCGTCCCGGCGGGGTCTGTCGGTATCGGCGGCAACCAGACCGGCGTCTATCCGCTGACGTCTCCGGGCGGGTGGCAGATCATCGGCCATACCGACAGCGCCCTGTTCGACCCGGCCGCGTCGCCGCCCGCGCTGCTGGCCCCGGGCGACCGAGTGCGTTTCACCATCGCGAGTCTCGACCTGTGATCGATATCCATCGTGCCGGACTGCTCACCACAGTCCAGGATCTGGGCCGTACCGGATTGCGCGCGTTCGGCGTCGCCAGCGGCGGCGCCGTTGACCCGCTCGCGTGTGCCGTGGCCAACCGCCTTGTCGGCAATGACCTGAACACCGCCACCCTCGAAATCACGATGGGCGCGTGCGTGCTGCGCTTCACGTCGGCGACACTCGTCTCGCTGACCGGCGCGGACTGTCACGCCGATCTCGACGGCACGCCGGTCTGGTCGTGGTGGCGCTTCCCGGTCGCGAGAGGACAAACGCTGACGCTGCGCCCGTCGCGCTTCGGCATGCGCACCTATCTGGCTGTGGCGGGCGGCATCGATGTGCCGGAGACGCTCGGTTCGCGCAGCACGGATCTGACGGCCGGTTTCGGCGGCTTCGAAGGCCGCGCCCTGCGAGACGGCGACCGCATCGCCATTGGCCACGCCAGCACGGCGGTTCGCAAGGTCGAACCGTTGGGCGTGCGTCCGCCGTTGTGGCTGTCCGATCCGCTCGCCCAACGCGTGCGTGTGCTGCCCGGCCCGGAGTACGACGACTTCACGGCCGCCACGCACAAGAGCTTCTGGGAGAACCCGTGGCGGGTCACGCCGAACAGCAACCGCATGGGCTACCGCCTCGCCGGGCCGGAACCGCTCGCTCGCAAGAAAAACCGCGCTCAGGACCTGCTTTCGCACGGCGTGCTGCCGGGCGTGATTCAGGTGCCGCCCTCCGGGCAGCCGATCATTCTGCTGGCCGACGCCCAGACGACCGGCGGCTACCCCAAGATCGGCTCCGTCATCAGTGCCGACTTGTGGCGTCTCGGTCAGGCACGGCTCGGGAGCACCCTTTACTTTTCGGAATGCAGCGCGGCCGAGGCCCGCGAAGCGTGGCGCGAGCAATTGCGCTATCTCGCCCAGATCGAACGCGCACTCGCCTGGCATGATCGCGGCATTCTGACGACACCGCGCGTGCCGGCCATCACGCGCAAACGCTGACGCCGGCTTCGCGCGCCCGGCACGCAGGAGAATTCCCCCATGAAAATCGATCTCAATGTCGACCTCGGAGAAGGTTGCGATTACGACGAAGCGCTGCTTGCGCTCGTGAGTTCCGCCAATGTCGCCTGCGGCTGGCACGCCGGCGACGCGGGCACCATGCAACAGGTGGTGCGCTGGGCGCTCGAGAACGGTGTCGCCATCGGCGCGCATCCGAGCTTCCCCGATCGCGACAATTTCGGACGCACGGAAATGCAGCTGCCGCTCGACGAAATCCGCGCGGGCATGCTGTATCAGATCGGCGCACTCGCCGCGATGGTTCGCGCACAGGGCGGGTGGCTCTCGCACGTCAAGCCGCATGGCGCGCTATACAACCAGGCGGCGCGCGACCCGGCACTGGCCGAAACGCTCGTCGAAGCCATTCGTG
This sequence comes from Pandoraea pnomenusa, assembly GCF_040391475.1. Taxonomy (GTDB): domain Bacteria; phylum Pseudomonadota; class Gammaproteobacteria; order Burkholderiales; family Burkholderiaceae; genus Pandoraea; species Pandoraea pnomenusa_C. Next base: position 88,923 of record NZ_JBEBXS010000016.1, read on the forward strand.
CATTCGACACCGACCTCGCGATCTTCGGGCTGGCGGGCGGCGAGATGGTGAAGGCGGCGCGCGCAGCCGGCATGCACGCCGTGGAGGAAGTGTTCGCCGACCGGGGCTACAACCCCGACGGCTCGCTCGTCAAACGCGGCACGCCCGGCGCCCTGATCGAGCGCGAGGAAGACGCGCTGGCGCAAACGCTCATGATGGTGCGCGAGCAACGGGTGCGCGCCATCGACGGCACGCTCGTGCCGATTCAGGCGCAGACCGTCTGCCTGCATGGCGACGGCGAGCACGCGCTCGAGTTTGCCCGTCGCATCCGCAGCTTCCTGCTCGACGAAGGTATCGAGATCGCGCCGGTGCGATAGTGCATCGCACCGGCGATGCACAGCAACGAAAACGCCGTCCAGGGGGTCCCGGGACGGCGTTTTTGTTTTGCTGCACGACGCGGGCGCCGGCCGTAACCGGCGCGGTCCGCGTGCGCTTACTGGCCTAGCGTCGGCATCACCAGCGACGACGTCGCGTTGGCCGGACGGCCTTCCGACCAGCGACGCGTGACCACCTTCGAGCGCGTGTAGAAGCGCACAGATTCCGGCCCATAGATGTGCTGATCGCCAAACAGCGAATTGCGCCAGCCGCCGAACGAGAAGTACGACACCGGCACCGGGATCGGCACGTTCACGCCCACCATGCCGACCTCGATCTCGTCTTCGAAGCGACGCGCGGCACCGCCCGACGTCGTGAACACCGCCGTGCCGTTGGCATACGGGTTGCGATTGATGAGCGCAATCGCCTCTTCCAGCGTGTTCACACGCACCACCGACAGCACCGGCCCGAAGATTTCGTTGCGGTAGATCGACATCTCCGGCGTAACGTTGTCGAACAGGCACGGACCGATGAAGAAGCCGTTGTCGCGCTGGTCGACCTTCAGGCCGCGACCGTCGACCACCAGCTTGGCGCCCTCGTCCACACCGGCGTCGACGAAGCCCTTCACCTTGTCGCAATGCACGCGCGTGATGAGCGGGCCCATTTGCGCCACCGGATCCGTGCCGTCGCCGACCGGCAGCGCCTTCGCGACTTTCGCCAGACGCGCCACCAGTTGATCCGCCACATCGCCCACCGCCACGGCCACGGAGATCGCCATGCAACGCTCGCCGGCCGACCCGTAGGCGGCGCCGATCAGGGCGTCGACAGTGAAGTCGAGGTCGGCGTCGGGCATTACGACACCGTGGTTCTTCGCGCCGCCAAGCGCCTGCACGCGCTTGCCATGTGCCGACGCCGTGCTGTAGATGTATTGCGCAATCGGCGTCGAGCCGACGAACGACACCGCATTGACGTCCGGATGCGTGAGCAGCGCGTCGACGGCTGCCTTGTCGCCGTTCACCACGTTGAGCACGCCATCGGGCAGACCGGCGTCCTTGGCCAGGCGCGCGAGCAGCAGCGCAGCGGACGGCACCTTCTCCGACGGCTTGAGCACGAACGTGTTACCGCAGGCGATTGCCATCGGGAACATCCACAGCGGCACCATCGACGGGAAGTTGAACGGCGTGATACCAGCGCAAACGCCCACCGGTTGATGAATCGAATACGTGTCGACACCGGTGCCCACCTGCGGGGCGATCTCGCCCTTGAGCAGGTGCGGAATGCCGATGGCGAACTCGACCACTTCCACACCACGCGTGACTTCGCCACGGGCGTCGTCGAGCGTCTTGCCATGCTCCTGCGTGATCAGTTGCACGATCGCTTCGCGATTGGCTTCGAGCAACTCGCGGTACTTCATCATCACGCGGGCGCGCTTCATGGGCGGCGTGGCGCGCCAGGCCGGCAGTGCGGCACGGGCGGCGGCCACGGCGGCCGCGACGTCCTTCGCGCCGCCCAGTGCCACCTGACGAATCACTTCGCCGGTCGCCGGGTTCGTCACTTCGCCGAAGCGCAGTTCCGCTTCGCCCGACGCCACGCTGGCGCCGCCAATCCAATGTTCGATACGTTCGGTGCTGACTCGCTGATTCATGTCGATGTCCGTGAAAACTGTGTGTCGGGCAGACGATTGCCCGGGGGCGGGCCTCGCATGAAGCCCTTGTCAGGAGGCTACCGGGGCGACGCGCCGTCGCCCGGTGCCGACGTTAATGTGGATTGAGGCAGACCGGGCTTACGCCGTCTCGCGAATGGCTTCGGCCACGATGCCGAACAACTCGTCGATCTGCGCTTCACTCACGATCAGCGGCGGCGAGAACGCGAGAATGTCGCCCGTGTAACGCACCAGCGCACCCTTCTCGAAGCACTTCACGAACACTTCGTGAGCGCGTGCGCCCGGTTTGCCGTCGCGGGTCGACAGTTCGATACCGCCGACCATGCCGAGGTTGCGAATGTCGATGACGTTCGGCAGATCGCGCAGACCGTGAATGGCCTTCTCGAAGTGCGGCGAGAGCTTGGCGGCACGCTCGAACAGGCCGTCGCTCTTGTAGAGATCGAGTGCGGCGCAGGCAGCGGCGGCGGCCAACGGGTGACCGGAGTAGGTGTAGCCGTGGAAGAACTCGATGGCGCCCGCGTTGCCGGCGTCGACGATGGTGTCGTGTACGCTCGTCTTCACGGCGACCGCGCCCATCGGCACGGCGGCATTGTTCACGCCCTTGGCCATCGTCATGATGTCCGGCGTCACGCCGAAATACTGTGCGGCGAAGGGCTTGCCCAGGCGGCCGAGGCCCGTGATGACTTCGTCGAAGATCAGCAGAATGCCGTGCTTGTCGCAGATCTCGCGCAGCTTCTGCAGATAGCCTTGCGGCGGCACCAACACGCCGGTGGAGCCTGCGAGCGGCTCGACGATCACGGCCGCGATGGTCGACGCGTCGTGCAACGTGACGATGCGTTCGAGCTCGTCGGCCAGATGGGCGCCCCACGTCGGCTGGCCCTTCGTGAACGCGGCTTCCTTGATGTTGAGCGTGTGCGGCAGATGGTCGACGGCCGGCAGCAACTGGCCGGAGTACGCCTTGCGGTTCGGCGAAATGCCGCCGACCGAAATGCCGCCGAAGCCCACACCGTGATAACCGCGCTCACGGCCGATGAAGCGCGTGCGCTGACCCTCGCCACGCGCACGATGATAGGCCAGTGCCATTTTCAGCGCCGTGTCGACCGACTCCGAACCCGAGTTGGTGAAGAAGACGCGATCGAGCCCCTGCGGCGTGATCTCGGCAATCTTGCTTGCGGCTTCGAACGCTTTCGGGTGCCCCATCTGGAACGTCGGCGCGAAGTCCATCTCGCCCGCCTGCTGACGGATCGCCTCGACGATCTCGGTCCGGCAGTGACCGGCGTTCACGCACCACAGACCGGCCGTGCCGTCGAGGATCTTGCGATTGTCGGACGACGTGTAATACATGCCCTCGGCCTTGACCAGCAGACGCGGGGAGCTCTTGAACTGACGGTTGTTGGTGAACGGCATCCAGAATGCCGTCATGTCGAGATTCAGGTCTTTCATGTTCATCGCGGGGTCTCCCCAGGTCTTGGGCTCGATCAGAATGTCCCGCAGCGCTCGACGACATCGGCGAAACCGCCGCGCCACGGGTAGATGGGCTCGATCCTACGAGAGCCTGACCGGTACAGACATGTACAGTCTTTCGCAAAATGTATATTCTGTATCGGTCGATTGCTCAAACTGTATTGGTAACAGCCACCCATCATGGTCCAGCCACTCGCCTTCTCCCTGAACCGCGCCCAGCCCGAAGCGCTCGTCGATCAGATCGTGCGCGAGGTCGAGCGGGCGTTGCAGCGTCAGACCTTGCATGCGGGCATGCGCATGCCGTCGATTCGTTCGCTGGCGAAGGCGCACGGCATCAGCACGTTCACGGTGGTGGAGGCTTACGACCGGCTGGTGGCCCACGGCACGCTCGTGGCCCGACGCGGCGCGGGATTCTTCGTCGCCGGTGCCGCCGACGCGCGGGAGCCGGGCGCGGCCGCGCCCGGTGGCGGGCTGGCGATGAGCACGACCGCCAGCGAAGTCACCAATGCGTGGCTGCTCTCCGAGATCTTCGCGGACGACACCATCGCGGTGAAAAGCGGCTGTGGCTGGTTGCCCGACAGCTGGCTCGACGAAGACGGCCTGCACGGCGCGCTGCGCTCGCTCTCCAAGGGGCCGGGCGCGCACTTTGCGCACTACGGGCATCCGCACGGCTACGGGCCGTTGCGCCAATGGCTTGCACGACGTCTCGGCGAGTTGTCCATCGACGCGCCGCCCGAACACATCGTGCTCACGCACGGCGCGACACAGGCCCTTGATCTGGTCGTGCGCACGTTGCTCAAGCCGGGTGACACCGTGTTGGTCGAGGCCCCGGCGTACTGCAATCTACTGGCGGTATTGCGACTGGCGGGACTGAACGTCGTCGGCGTCGAGCGAACGGAAGCCGGTCTGGATCTGGCCGCTCTGGAGCAGGCGGCGCAGACGCACCGTCCCCGAGCGCTGTTCGTGAATCCGGCGTTGCAGAATCCGCTGGGGACGTCGCTCACACCGGCCTCGGCGCATCGCATCCTGCAGTGTGCCGAGCAGCATGGTTTCTGGATCGTCGAGGACGACATTTATCGCGAGCTTGCACCGGCAGGTACGCCGTCGCTCGCCGCCATGGATGGGCTATCGCGCGTGATCTACGTGTCGAGTTTTTCTAAGACGATTTCGCCATCGGTGCGCGTGGGTTATCTGGCGTGCTCTCGCGACCTGGCGCACGAGATTGCGCGCAGCAAGATGGTGGCCGGGCTCACATCGTCCGAAATCAACGAGCGCATCGTGCATGCGATTCTTACGGAAGGACGTCACCGCAAACACATCGAACGGCTGTCGGATCGACTGACGCGCTCACGTGCGCGCCTCATTACGCAACTGCAATCGCATGGCGTGACGCTGCTGGCGCAGCCTGAGGGCGGGATGTTCGTGTGCGGAAGTTTGCCGTCGACCTCGCTGCCGGCACGCGAGTTGGCCGAAGCGGCGCTACTGGAAAGCATCATGCTCGCGCCGGGCGAGTTCTTCCTCGCGCACAACGACCCGTGCCACTGGTTCCGCTTCAACGTCGCCTATTCGGATGACGCCCGACTGTTTCGCTTCCTCGATCGTGCGGCGGCGGGGAAGCGGGTGGCGTGACGCCTCGGGCAATGCCGCTGGCGTCGGTGTGTTCTCCGAAGCGCCTTGTTTTCGTGGAGTGAGTAGCGAAAATCGATTTCGGTCACCATCGTAATACACGATGCGATTGCGTAGCACGTCCATACCGACAGCACCTAACGTCATCACACCGCCAGCGTGCGAAGTGTCCTGCGACGCTACGGAATGCGACGGGATCATCTCGCCGTTGATCGTCAGATCCACGAGTCGCATGCGGGTGTCCCCCGCAATCTCTCGACCGAGTAAGTCGACTGCCGATTTACGTTTGCCTCCCGCAGCCTTGTTCCGGATCAGCGCCCTCGACAGTGTGGTGTAGTACGCACCCGAGTCTACGACCACCGGCACCCTCGCGCCGCTGACACCAAGCCCAATCGCCAGCACCCGATGAACATTGGGCAACGATGTCCCTTCCGCCACCCCGAAGGCCCCGCCAGACGCAGGATCGAACCGACTGCTGACAAAGAAGCAATCGTCTTGAAAGTTCAGAATAACCACCTTCTCGTCCGCCAAATATTGCGGACTGATAATGCCGGAGAATCCCACTGCCATCAGTGGCGTTTCCTCGATCACATAGAACGCCTGTCGGGAGCCACGTCCCTGAGTGTCGTCTACATCAAGCTCGACTCGCCTCGCGGAGGTTGAAGACGCGATTGCGTTGAGCGTTTCCTTGCGCACTGTCGTCCCAGAATCGCCATCCACAAGACGCGAGTCCCAAATTACATGACGATTTGTTCCCGTGTCCAAGAGCATTCGCGCAAATTTCCCGCCAATGTAGACGGTGACGAATGGATCGGCTTTGCGCTGCGGATCGCCGTACTGAATCGTCGATTCGAAATATGGCTGCACGGATGGCCACGACGCACTGCATCGCTCGGCCGCCGCGTGCGTCAGCGACGTTGCGGTTATCGACAGCGCGAAGAGCGCCAATAGCAGGCGTGGCTTTAGCTTGGCAAGTTGCATGACTCGGAACGTGTCCTCATTCGAAATGCTCGACCTGAGCAGTATCGATTGAAGACATCCATTCGGAAATCGGACGATTCCGAAATTCGCCCTACGCCCCTTCCACCACCCCAAACCGCTCCCGATACGCCGCAGGCGTCACGCCGTATTGGCGCTGAAACGCGCGGCGCAGGTTCTGCTCGTCGCCGAAGCCCACGCGTGCGGCGATGCGCTTGAGCGGCGCGTCCGAATCGAGCAGCGCGAAACGCGCAGCCTCCAGGCGCATGCGCTCCACCGCCTTCGCCGGAGTCGAACCGGTCCGCGCCAGATAGCTGCGCGCAAACGTGCGCGGACTCATGTTGGCCTGCTCCGCCAGACGAATCACCGACAGATCGCCATCCAGTCGCGCCGACATCCACGTATGCAGATCGCCGAACGGCGCGCCCGCCGCCACCTGCTCCTGTAACGGCGGGCTGAACTGCGACTGCCCGCCCGCACGCTTGAGAAACACCACGAGACGCCGCGCCGCCTGTAGCGCAACATCCTTGCCGCAATCGTCTTCCACCAGCGCCAGCCCCAGATCGATACCCGCCGTGATGCCAGCCGACGTCCATATCGGGTCCTGCCTCACATAGATCGGATCGGACTCGACAATCGCCGCCGGAAAGCACGTCTGCAACATCGCCGTGTCGAGCCAGTGCGTGGTCGCGCGACGCCCGTCGAGCAACCCCGCCGAGCCAAGAATGAACGCGCCCACGCACACCGAACACACACGCCGCACACTCGGCGCATACCCACGCAACCACTCGCCCACTTCGCCCGGCACCGCAGGACGATGCGCCACCGCGCCGCCCACAGCGATCAGCGTGTCGACCTGCATCGCGTCGAGCGCACGCATCGGCTCCGTGTGCAGCGTTATGCCAGACCCCGTCTCCACAGGCCCGCCATGCTCGGAGACGACAATCGTCCGATACGGTGCCGGCTGCCCCGTCTCCGTGACGTTGCGAATCACCGCGTGGAACGCGTCGAGCGGCCCCGCAAGGTCCAGTAGCACGAACGGCGGCACGAGGAGGAAGGCGACGAGACGAGGTTGGCTCATGGTCGTTTGCGGAGGTGTCAGGCCGTCGCCTGCGCCGGACGGCGCCGAGCGTCGATCGCGTACCAGACGGTCGCCAGCGCGGCGAGCGCGAGCAACGGGAACGTCGCCTGGTTGATGGTGGCCCAGCCGAAGCGAGCGAGCAGCTGTCCGGCGAACAGACTCGCCAGCGCTGTCCCGGCGAAGGTAATGAACTCGTTGGCGGCCTGCGCACGCGCACGCTCCGCCGGGCGATACGACATCGTGAGCAACGTCGTGCCGCCGACGAACATGAAGTTCCAGCCCACGCCGAGGAACGCCAGCGCCGCATAGAAATACGGCAGGCTCGTCGACATCAGTGCCAGCACGCCGCACAGCCCGCTCATCACAATGCCCACGAGCAACACCGGCACTACGCCCCAACGCTTCACGAGATGCCCCGAGAAGAACGACGGCGCATACATGCCCACCAGATGCCACTCGATGATGTGCGCGCCGTCGTCGATGCTGTGACCGCATGCCACCGCCGCAATGGGCGTAGCCGTCATCACGAACATCATCACCATGAAACCGATCAGGTTGTTGGCCAGCGCCGCCACATAAATCGGCTGACGCATGATCTCGCCGAGCGGTCGCGCCGGCAGCGCTTCGGCATTGCCCGCCACACCGCCCGCCGCATGCACTGGCAAGTCACGCAGGAAACCGACGAGCAACAACAGCGAAATCCCCGAGAGCAACGCGACAACGAGATACGACCCCGCGAAGGTCACGGGCGCGAGCCAGTCCTTGCTCCCCGCTGCCAGCGCGGGCCCGATCACCGCAGCCAGCACACCGCCGGTAAGCACGACGGAAATCGCACGTGGTTTGTCTTCGACGGGCACCACGTCGGCCGCTGCAAGACGGTAGTAGCGCGCGAACGCCTGAAACACGCCCACGCATGCCGTGCCCGCGCAGAACATGGCGAAGTGCCGCTCGTAGATCGCCACCACCGAAACCAGCCCGCCGACGGTGCCGAACAGCGCCCCGAGCGCGAAGCCGAGACGCTGGCCGAAGCGCTGGATCAGCATCGAGGCGAAGATCGTCGTGATCGCCGAAGCGACCGTGATGAGAGAGAACGGCAGCGTCGCATAGCCCTTGTCGGACGCGAGCATGTAACCGACCAGCCCCGTCAGTGTGAGGTCGACGGACAGCGCCGCCGTGTACAGCGCCTGACAGGCGGCGAGCACGGCGGCGTAACGCCGGCCCATGCGGCGCTTGCGCTGCTCGGCGGTTGGTTCGGGTCCGGAAGGGGGCGTCGTGCGCCCGGCAATGGCATCGGTCATGGTCAGGAGATCGAACGAGTGAGGCGTGGCAGGAAGGCCCCATCTTGCCGTCGGCCGGTTTGGCACGAATGCCAATCATGCATCAAAAAATGCCACGACGTCTTTTTCCGACACCTGCTCATGGGCGCGTGTCCTTCGCGTCAGTCACCGCCCGTCAGGCACGCTGTCGACACCGCTCCCGGGCACCGGCTCACTCTCTCTCGGCGCCAATCCGGTGCGCACCAATTCAGCACGCGGTCGCACCAACGTGCCTCACCGACCACGCGAAATCGCGTCGAACCTGCACCAACGTCTCGCACTTTCGCCCCACTGCGCGGCTGGCACGGCCTTTGCGTAAGTCTCCCCATACCGGATCGACCGGTCTAACCAGGAAAGGGGAAGACGTACCATGAAACGACGCACGCTACTCCAGATGGCGGCCCTCTCGGGCGCCGCATCGCTCACCGGCATGGCGCCGAACTTGTTCGCGCAGAGCAAGCAGCCCATCAAGGTCGGTATCCTGCATTCGCTCTCGGGCACGATGGCCATCTCGGAGACGTCGCTCAAGGACGTCGCCCTCATGACCATCGCCGACATCAACGCCAAGGGCGGCGTGATGGGCCGCCCGCTCGAAGCCGTGGTCGTCGACCCGGCCTCGAACTGGCCGCTCTTCGCCGAAAAAGCCCGCCAGCTGCTCACCAAGGACAAGGTCGCCGCCGTGTTCGGCTGCTGGACCTCCGTCTCGCGCAAATCGGTACTGCCCGTATTCGAGGAACTCAACGGCCTGCTCTATTACCCGGTGCAGTACGAAGGCGAAGAGATGTCGAAGAACGTCTTCTACACCGGCGCCGCACCGAATCAGCAGGCGATCCCTGCGGTGGAGTACCTGATGGGCAAGGAAGGCGGCAGCGCCAAGCGCTTCTTCCTGCTCGGTACCGATTACGTCTATCCGCGCACGACCAACAAGATCCTGCGCGCCTTCCTGCATTCGAAAGGCGTGGACGACAAGGATATCCAGGAGGTCTACACGCCGTTCGGTCACAGCGACTATCAGACCATCGTCGCGAACATCAAGCAGTTCGCCCAGGGCGGCAAGACGACCGTCATCTCGACCATCAACGGCGATTCGAACGTGCCCTTCTACAAGGAACTGGGCAACCAGGGCCTGAAAGCCACCGACGTACCGGTCGTGGCGTTCTCGGTCGGCGAAGAGGAATTGCGCGGCATCGACACCCGGCCGCTCGTCGGCCACCTCGCGGCGTGGAACTACTTCATGTCGGTGAAGAACCCCACGAACGAAGCCTTCAAGAAGGAATGGTTCGCCTACGTGAAGGCCAAGGGCCTGCCCGGCGGCGACAAGCGCGTGACGAACGACCCGATGGAAGCCACGTACGTGGGCATGCACATGTGGAAGCAGGCCGTCGAAAAGGCAGGCAGCGTCGATGTCGACAAGGTGCGCACGGCGATGATCGGCCAGACGGTCAAGTCGCCCGACGGCTTCGACATGGTCATGGACGGCAATCACCACCTGCACAAGCCGGTGATGATCGGCGAGATCCGCCCGGATGGTCAGTTCAACGTCGTCTGGAAGACCAGGTCGACGGTGCGCGCGCAGCCGTGGAGCCCGTTCATCGCGGGTAACGAAGGCAAGCCCGACAAGGTCTGACCCCGCTTCCACTTCTTGCGCCGGGGCCCGTCCGACGGGCTCCGGCGCATGCCGAGGTTCACACATGATAACGATAAGACGCTGGAGCGCTGCCGCCCTTGTCCTGCTGTGTCTGGGCGCTGCGTCGACGACGCCTTCGACGGCGCTGGCCGCCGTCACCGACGCCGATCTCTCCGCACTGGCGGGCGACGACTTCGACGCCAAGGCACAAACCATCGACCGCCTCGCGGCCGATGCCTCGCCGCAAGCGGCTGCACTGCTTGCCGCACTGGCCGACGACTCGGCCGTGACGGTCGGCGATCGCCTCGCCCTCCAGAAGGGCGACCAATATGTCGACCCGATCACGGGCGTACCGGTCAAGGGCGATGACGCCGGCGCCCTCACGCTCAACAACGTGCTGCGCGCCAAGGTCGCCACGGCCGCCGCCGCCGGGGCGCTGCTCTCGCCCGATCACGACGCCCGCGCGCACGCCATCGACACGATGCTGCAGAACCCGTCGCCGGCATTCAAGACGCGCATCGAACAGGCGCGTCTCAAGGAAACCGACCCGACACTGCGCAAGCGTCTCGACCAGCTGTGGGCGCAATCGGCCCTGCACGATGCCAATCCGGCAAAACGCCGCGAAGCCATCGATCTGATTGCCGCCGCTGGCGATCCGCAGATGCGCGACCTGCTGCTGCCGATCGTCGCCAGGCAAGCCGACGGCACCTTCGCCGAACCGGACGCCAACGTGCGCAGCGCCGCCGACATCGCCCTCACGCAGCTGGCCGCCGCGCAACGCCGCAGCGAATTCTTCGGCACGGTGTTCGCCGGGTTGTCGCTCGGCAGCGTGTTGCTGCTCGCCGCCCTCGGTCTGGCAATCACCTATGGCCTGATCGGCGTGATCAACATGGCGCACGGTGAGTTCCTGATGGTCGGCGCCTATGCCACGTATGTCGTGCAAACGCTGTTCCAGCGCTACCTGCCCGGTGCGTTCGACGTCTATCTCGTCGCCGCCGTGCCGGTCGCGTTTCTCGTGGCTGCCGCACTCGGCTTCGTGCTGGAGCGCACGGTCATCAAGCATCTGTACGGCCGGCCGCTCGAAACGCTGCTCACGACCTTCGGTATCAGCCTGTTGTTGATTCAGGGTGTGCGCACGCTCTTCGGCGCGCAGAACGTCGAGGTCATCAATCCGTCGTGGATGAGTGGCGGTGTTGCGGTCCTGCCGAACCTGATGTTGCCGTACAACCGCATCGTGATCCTCCTCTTTGCGCTCGTCGTCGTGGCGCTCACGTGGTCGGTGCTCAATCTCACCCGTCTCGGCCTGTTCATTCGCGCCGTGACGCAGAACCGGTCGATGGCCGCCTGCGTCGGCGTAAAGACGGGGCGCGTCGACAGCTACGCCTTCGCGTTCGGCGCGGGCATCGCCGGACTCGGCGGTTGCGCGCTTTCGCAGATCGGCAACGTGGGGCCGGACCTCGGCCAGAGCTACATCATCGATTCGTTCATGGCCGTGGTGTTGGGCGGCGTGGGCCAACTCGCGGGGACGATCGTCGGCGCGTTCGGGCTGGGCATCGCCAACAAGCTGCTCGAACCGGTGTGGGGCGCCGTGCTGGCCAAGATCGCCGTGCTGATCCTGATCGTGCTGTTCATCCAGAAACGCCCGCAGGGCATGTTCGCGCTCAAAGGGCGCAGCGCGGAGGCCTGAATGACGACGTCGAACTTTCTGCCCGAGGGTATCTCGCCCTCGATGCCGCTGGACGTGCCGGCACGCGCCCGTCTCCTGCCGCGGTACGTCGCGCCTGTGCTCCTCGCCTTCGTCATCGCCGTGGCGATTCTCGTGCCCATATGCGCGCTGGTGCTGCCGCCATCGCATCCGCTGCACCTTTCCGCCTACGCCATGACGCTCGTCGGCAAGATCATGTGCTACGCGATTGCGGCGCTGGCGCTCGATCTGGTCTGGGGCTACTGCGGCATTCTCAGCCTCGGTCACGGCCTGTTCTTCGCGCTCGGCGGCTATGCGATGGGCATGTACCTGATGCGCGGCATCGGCCGCGACGGCGTGTATCACAGCGACCTGCCCGACTTCATGGTGTTTCTCGACTGGAAGTCGCTGCCCTGGTACTGGACCGGTACCGAGCACTTCGCCTGGGCGATGTTCCTGGTCGTGGCGTTGCCCGGTGTGGTGGCGTGGATCTTCGGCTATCTGGCGTTTCGCTCGCGCGTGAAAGGCGTGTACCTGTCGATCATCACGCAGGCCCTCACGTTCGCGGCAATGCTCCTGTTCTATCGCAACGAAACGGGCTTCGGCGGCAACAACGGCTTCACCGACTTCAAGCGCATTCTCGGCTATTCGATCACGTCGGCGAACACGCGCACGGTTTTGTTTCTGGTGACGTTCGGTGTGCTCGTCGGTGCGTTCCTGCTGTGCCGTGCGTTGGTCGTCTCGAAGTTCGGACGCGTGGTGACCGCCATTCGCGACGGCGAGTCGCGCGCCATGTTCATCGGCTACCGACCGCTGGGCTACAAGCTGTTCGTCTGGACGTTGTCCGCCATGCTGTGCGGTATCGCCGGTGCGCTCTATGTCCCGCAGGTCGGCATCATCAACCCGAGCGAGATGGCGCCGGTCAACTCGATCGAGATGGCGATCTGGGTCGCCATCGGCGGGCGCGGCTCGCTCGTGGGCGCCATCGCCGGCGCGTTTCTCGTCAACGGCGCGAAGAGCTTCTTCACGGCGTACTTCGCCGAGTACTGGCTGTTCTTCCTCGGCGCGATGTTCGTGCTCGTGCCGCTACTGCTGCCGCAAGGCGTGATCGGTCTCGTCACCCAACTGTCTCGAAAGCGCGCGCGGCACGCACCGGCCGCCGCCGAAGGCGACGCCCCCCACCCGCTCACCGGAGACCGCGCATGAGACCCGACTACGACATCAGCTGGCAAACGGCCGACGCGCCGCACAGCTCCGTCACCGTCAGCGGCGACGCCACCGGCATGTCGCATCTCGTCGTGCCGGGCGAGATCGATACGTCGCACGGTCTCATCCTCTATCTCGAGAACATCTCCGTCTCGTTCGACGGCTTTCGCGCGCTCAACGACCTGTCGCTGTCGATCCATACCGACGAGCTTCGCTGCATCATCGGCCCGAACGGCGCGGGCAAGACCACCATGATGGACGTCATCACCGGCAAGACACGCCCCGACGCCGGACGCGCGTTTCTCGGCCAGACGCTCGACCTCACACGCCTCGACGAACCCGCCATCGCGCAGGCCGGGGTCGGCCGCAAGTTCCAGAAGCCGACGGTGTTCGAGCATCACAGCGTTTGGGAAAATCTCGAACTCGCCTGTGCGGGCGACAAGCGCTGGTTCCGTGCGCTCTGGGCCATGCTTACGCCGGTCATGCGACGCCGTATCGAGGAAGTGCTGGCGCTCACGCATCTGGAGCATCAGGCGCACGTGCGTGCCGGGCAGTTGTCGCACGGCCAGAAGCAGCGGCTCGAGATCGGCATGCTGCTCATGCAGCAGCCGCAACTGCTGCTGCTCGACGAACCGGCCGCCGGCATGACCGATGAGGAGACGGCACAGCTCGCGGAGTTGCTCAATCGTCTGCGGGGTCATTGCTCGATGATGGTGGTCGAGCACGACATGGCCTTCGTTGCCGCGCTCGCAGGAGACACCGGACGCGTGACCGTCATGGCCGAAGGACGTGTGCTCGCCGAAGGCACGCTCGACGCCGTGCAGCGCGACGAACGCGTGATCGAATCGTATCTGGGACGCTGACCATGCTCGAAATTCACGCCCTCAATCAGTACTACAGCGGCAGCCACATCCTGCGCAACGTGGAGTTCACCGTGCCCGATGCACAGCTCACGGTGCTGCTCGGGCGCAACGGCGTGGGCAAGACAACACTGCTCAAGTGCCTCATGGGCGTCGTGCCGGTGAAGTCGGGCAGCATCGCATGGCGCGGCAAGACGCTGACTTCCGCTGCGCCCTATGCACGCGTGGCCGATGGACTGGCTTACGTGCCGCAGGGTCGCGAGATCTTCCCGCGTCTGACGGTCGAAGAGAATCTGCTGATCGGTGCCGCCAGTCGTCCGGCGCGCGAAGCCAAGCGAGGCGTTCCCGCACACATCTACGAACTGTTTCCCGTACTGGGCGACATGAAGCAGCGGCGCGGCGGCGATCTCTCCGGCGGGCAGCAACAGCAACTCGCCATCGGACGCGCCCTCATGAGCGACCCGCAATTGCTCATTCTCGACGAGCCGACCGAAGGCATTCAGCCGTCGATCATCAAGGACATTGGCCGCACGCTGCGACGCCTGGTCGACGAGCGCGGCATGACGGTGCTCCTTGTCGAGCAGTATTACGACTTCGCCCTCGAACTCGCCGATCACTATCGCGTGATGAGTCGCGGTGCAATTGTCGCGAGTGGTCTCGGCAAGGACATGGAAGCCGACGGCGTGCGACACATGGTGGCCGTATGAGCGCGGTCCCCGCATTTGCCGGCTGGCATGCCGCGCTGACGCTGGGTTTCGCCCGGCAGGACGCGCGCACAGTCCTCGCCACGCGCCGTCATCAGGGGCCGCTCGTGGTGCAGAAATCGCTGCATCCGGAAGGGCCGGGCATCTGCCATGCCGTGGTCGTGCATCCCCCGGGCGGCATCGCAGGCGGCGACACGCTGGCGATCGACGTGGACGTCGGCGCCGCCGCGCACGCCGTGCTGACCACCCCCGGTGCGACGAAGTGGTACAAGTCGCAAGGTAGATTCGGTACGCAGGACATTACGCTCACGGTGAACGACGGCGCAAAACTCGACTGGCTGCCACTGGAGAACATCGTGTTCGAGCAGGCCGATGCGCGTCAGCACATTACGGTACGGCTGGGGACCGGTGCCAGCGTCATCGGTTGGGACGCCACACTACTCGGTCGGCAGGCCGCTGCCGAGCCGTGGACGCAAGGCGAGTGGCGTTCGACCTTCGAATTGCGCGACGCCTCGGATCGGTTGCTCTGGGGCGAAAAGGCGATGCTGGGCGCGGACGACACGCAACGCACCGGCGCGACCGGCCTCGCGGGCTTCCCCGTCTTCGCGGCGCTGTGGGCCGTGAGCGATGCCTGTACCCGCGAACTCGCCGAGTCGCTCGCTGAAGGACTGCCGTTCACCGACGACCTGCGCGCAGGCGTCACCTGTCTGCCCGGCAACGTGCTCGTGCTGCGTGTGCTGGGCCGCGAGATGGAAGCGGTACGGCAACTGCTGATCTCGCACTGGCTGACGTTGCGGCCGATCGTCCACGGTGTGCGTGCCGAGCCGCTGCGACTCTGGGCGACATGAGCCGAAGTCCCGCGCCGCCCGCTTCCTTTCCCCCTCCCTCCGCCGTCAGCATCGCACCAGTTTGGTGACACTCGTCATGGCGACGCCGCGCCGGACGCGATCGCGCACCAACGCGGGGCACCTGCACCGTCAACACGCACCGCATCGCTGCATCGTCTCCCCGTTGTGGCCTACGCGCGGGCGTGGCACCGACAGCCGCGCAGGCGTCGACGCGCTTCCGGCACGATTCCTGCTATCTCACGATGTCGACCGGTCTGACCAGAGGTGGCCGGTCGCTGGAACCGCGAAGCGTTCCCCTACTGAAAATTCACTCACGACGATGAAGCTCACCCCCCGAGAAAAAGACAAGTTGCTCATCTTCACTGCGGCCCTGCTCGCGGAACGGCGGCGCGCCCGCGGCCTGAAGCTGAACTATCCGGAAGCCGTGGCGTTCATCAGCGCCGCGCTCATGGAAGCGGCGCGCGACGGACGCACTGTCGCCGACCTCATGCATTACGGCACCACGCTGCTCACGCGCGACGACGTCATGGAGGGCATACCCGAGATGATTCCCGACATTCAGGTCGAGGCGACGTTCCCCGACGGCACGAAGCTCGTCACCGTGCATCACCCGATTCCCTGAATGGCGGCAGCGCCGGGCGCTTGCCTGCGCGGCATGACTGCCGGCGACTTGCCGTCGATCACACTCATCAAAGGATGTCTCATGTCAGTGAACCGCTTCTTCCCCGCCGCTCTCACGGCCCACGCCACGCATCGACGGCTCGCACGTGCGGCCGCCGGGCTGGCATTGCTCGCAGCGTCGGGCGTGGCTCTCGCGCACCCTGGCCATCCGGGACACAGCGCCGCCAGCAGCTTCGCCGCCGGCTTCCTGCACCCGCTCACCGGTGCCGATCACCTGTGCGCGATGATCGTCGTGGGGCTGTGGAGTTCGCTGACGTCGCGACGTGTCTGGCTCGCACCGATCGCCTTCGTCGCCATGCTCGCGGTGGGCGGCCTGCTCGGCATGTCGCACGCCTTCACGCTCCCCGGCGTCGAGCCGATGATTGCCGTTTCGCTACTCGTGTTGGGTCTCATGCTCGCCACGCGCGCGCAATTGCCGGGCTGGGCCGGTGCCGGCATCGTGGGCACCTTTGCGGTCTTCCACGGCTTCGCGCACGGTGCGGAATTGCCGAACGAAGCGAGCGCCATGCATTACATGGCCGGCTTCCTGCTTGCGACCGGCCTGCTGCACGGTTCGGGGATTGCCGCCGGTGTGGCATTGCGCAATCGCGCAGTGTGGGTACCGCGCATGCTCGGCGCGGGTGTGCTGGCCTACGGCGCGACGCTGCTCGCCGCCGTGGCCTGACGCGTCGCGTCCAACGCCAAGCCCTCATGGAGACGCTCATGATTCCCGGAGAACTGTTGCCCGCCGATGGCGAGATCACGTTGAATGCGGGACGCCCGACGATCAGCGTCACGGTCGCCAATACCGGCGACCGTCCGATCCAGATCGGCTCGCACTTTCACTTTTACGAAGTCAACGACGCACTGCAATTCGATCGCGAAGCGGCACGCGGCTTCCGACTGAACATCACCGCCGGCACCGCCGTGCGCTTCGAGCCGGGTCAACGGCGCACGGTCGAATTGGTGGCGCTCGCGGGCGAGCGTCGCGTGTACGGGTTCGCCGGTCGTGTCATGGGGGCGCTATGAAGATTTCACGCCGCGCGTATGCGGAAATGTTCGGCCCCACAGTGGGCGACCGTCTGCGACTTGCCGATACCGAACTGTTCATCGAGGTCGAACGCGACTTCACGATCTACGGCGAAGAGGTGAAATTCGGCGGCGGCAAGGTGATCCGCGACGGCATGGGCCAGTCGCAACGGACGCGTGCCGACGTCGTCGACACGGTCATCACCAATGCCGTCATCATCGATCACTGGGGTATCGTCAAGGCCGACATCGGGCTCAAGGACGGCCGCATCTGGGGCATCGGCAAGGCCGGCAATCCGGACATTCAGCCGGGCGTGACGATCCCGCTCGGCGGTGCCACGGAAGTGATTGCCGGGGAAGGCATGATCGTGACCGCAGGCGGCATCGACTCGCACATCCACTTCATCTGTCCGCAACAGATCGACGAGGCGCTGTCCTCCGGCGTCACCACGCTGCTCGGCGGCGGTACCGGCCCCGCGACCGGCACGAACGCCACGACGTGCACGCCCGGCCCCTGGCACATGGAGCGCATGCTGCAGGCCGCCGACGGCTGGCCGATCAACCTCGGCTTCCTCGGCAAGGGCAACGTGAGTCAGCCCGCACCGCTCATCGAGCAGATCGAAGCGGGCGCCATCGGACTCAAGCTTCACGAGGATTGGGGATCGACCCCGGCAGCCATCGACGCATGCCTGTCGGTCGCCGACGCCACCGACACGCAGGTCGCGATCCATACCGATACGCTCAACGAAGGCGGCTTCGTCGAGGCGACCGTCGCCGCCATCAAGGGACGCACGATCCACACGTATCACACGGAAGGCGCCGGCGGCGGTCACGCACCGGACATCCTCAAGGTGTGCGGCGAGGCGAACGTGCTGCCGTCGTCGACCAACCCGACGCGCCCGTACACCATCAACACGCTCGACGAACACCTCGACATGCTGATGGTCTGCCATCACCTCGATCCGGCCATCGCGGAAGACATTGCGTTTGCCGAGTCGCGCATCCGGCGCGAGACGATCGCGGCCGAGGACATCCTGCACGATCTCGGCGCGCTGTCGATGATCTCGTCGGACTCGCAGGCGATGGGACGCGTGGGCGAAGTCGTGATGCGCACCTGGCAGACGGCGCACAAGATGAAGGTCCAGCGCGGGGCACTCGGCACCGACTCGTCGCAGTCGGACAATTTCCGCGTCAAGCGTTATGTCGCCAAGTACACGATCAATCCCGCGATCACGCACGGCATGGCGCACGAGATCGGGTCGATCGAAGTCGGTAAGTGGGCCGATCTGGTGCTGTGGGAACCGGCGTTCTTCGGCGTGAAGCCATCGCTGATTCTCAAGGGCGGCATGATCACGACAGCGCTCATGGGCGACCCGAACGCGTCGATCCCGACGCCTCAGCCGGTGCACTATCGCGAGATGTTCGGCGCACGCGCCGGCGCAATGGCGCGCACCTCGCTCACCTTCGTGTCGCAAGCGGCGTACGATGGCAACGTGGCCGGACATTACGGTCTGACCAAGCGCGTCGTGCCGGTGCGCAATATCCGGCAAGTGACCAAGGCCAACATGGTGAACAACGACTGGCTCCCGCACATCAGCGTCGACCCCGAGACCTATCAGGTCATCGCCGACGGCCAACTGCTGACCTGCGAACCGGCGACCGTGTTGCCCATGGCGCAACGCTACTTCCTCTTCTGACCATGACTCACGCCTCCGAACCGTCCGCTTCCGGACACGACGCTTCGCCCACAGCGGCGCTGCGCCGCGTCGAAAAGCGCTTTGAAGCCGGTCGCATCGCGGCGCCGCTCGTGCGACGTGCCCCAGCGCTGGTATTGCCGTTCGATGCGCGCAGCAAGAGCCGTCTGCGCGCCACGCTCGAGACGGGTGAAGACGTCGCGCTCTTCCTGCCGCGCGGCACGGTACTGCGCGGCGGCGATGTGCTCGTGGCCGACGACGGCGGTTTCATTCGCGTGGAGGCCGCCGCCGAGACCGTGTTGCTCGTGACGGCAGCAACGCCGCTGGCGCTCACGCGTGCCGCCTACCACCTCGGCAATCGCCACACGCCGGTCGAGGTCGGCGACGGTTATCTGAAACTCGAATACGACCCGGTGCTGCGCGACATGCTCCTGCGCCTCGACGTCGACGTGGCGGAAGCGCTGATGCCGTTCGAGCCCGAAGCGGGCGCGTATGGCGGCGGACACAAACATGGCCACGACGAAACCTATGCCGAGGACTTCGCGCTCGCCCAGCGCGTGTTTCACGAGCATCACGGTCACTCACACGAGCATGATCACGACCATGTGCACGGGCCAGGATGCGATCACGATCACGGGCATTCGCACGCGCAGCCACACACGAGCGAGCACGGGAACGCTCACGTGCATGGCCCGGGGTGCGGTCACGATCACGCGCATCTTCTCGAAGGGGATCACGTTCACGGTCCCGGTTGCGGTCACGATCATGCACAGCCTGTGAACGGCGACGAATCCTCTCCAGCGGAGCTACCCGATGACGGCAAGCCTGCCCAGTCCGCTCGCTGAACCCGTCGCAAGCGCGTCGCTGCAGTCGCTCGCCGCGCTGCTGCATCTCGCGTCGCCGGCATTACCGATTGGCGCGTTCAGTTATTCCCAGGGACTCGAGGCTGCGGTCGAGCACGGCATCATCCACGATGCCCCGAGCGCTGGTCAGTGGATCGCCAGTCAGCTCGACGGCGTCTTCACGACCGGTGAGCTGGCGTTGCTGGCGCGGCAGTGGCGTCACTGGCAAACAGGCGATGTTGCCGCACTCGCGCACGTGAACGACTGGTTGCTGGCCACGCGTGAAGCTGCCGAATTGCGCGCGGAGACAGAGCAGATGGGCTGGTCGCTCACGCAGCTCGCGCTTTCGCTCGAATGGGGGACGGCCGGACAGCGCGAATGTCTGGAGGCGATGCGTCCGATCGCCCTGCCGACGGCCTTCGCCTTCGCAGCGTTGACGCATGGCGCGGCGCTGGCGGACACGCTCGTCGCCTACGCGTTCAGCTGGCTGGAAAACCAGGTCGCCGGGGCGCTCAAGGCCGTGCCACTCGGGCAACTTGCCGCACAACGGGTGATCGTCGGACTGCGGCCCTGCGTGGTGGCGGCAGCCGAGCGCGCCATGTCGCTGCCCGACGATCGGATCAACACCTTCTCCCCCGGGCTCGCGATACTCGCGTCGCGTCACGAAACGCAGTACTCACGCCTGTTCCGTTCATAAGACGCCCGGCATTGCGTCTTCCCTTATCGCCATTCACCGCCACCCACGACATTCGCCATGACGACATCTGCCAACGCCCGTCGCACCAAGAAGAATCCGCCGCTGCGTGTCGGCATCGGAGGCCCGGTCGGCTCCGGCAAGACCACCCTGACCGAGATGCTCTGCAAAGCCATGCGCGAGCGCTACGACCTGGTGGTCATTACCAACGATATCTATACGAAGGAAGATCAGCGGCTGCTGACGGTCGCCGGCGCGCTGGCGCCGGAGCGCATTCTGGGCGTGGAGACGGGCGGGTGCCCGCATACGGCGATTCGCGAGGATGCATCGATCAATCTCGAGGCCGTCGAACGGATGCTGGACCGGTTCCCGGACGCCGATGTCGTCTTCATCGAGTCGGGGGGCGACAATCTCGCGGCCACCTTCAGCCCCGAGCTGTCGGACCTGACGATCTACGTGATCGATGTGGCGGGTGGGGAGAAGATCCCACGCAAGGGCGGGCCGGGCATTACGAAATCGGATCTGCTCATCATCAACAAGACCGATCTCGCGCCGTACGTGGGCGCTTCGCTCGACATCATGCGCTCCGACACGCAGAAGATGCGTGGCATGCGCCCGTTCGTCATGGGCAACATGAAGGAAGGCAAGGGCCTGCAGGAGATCATCGGCTTCATCGAAGCGCGGGGGATGCTGGCGTAAGCCCGGGGCGATGCCAGGCGGGATCGCCCGCCATTCCGAGGATTCGCGACAGCTTACCGCTGCGTCACCGTGAAGCCGTGCTCGCGCAGCAGTTGCAGCACACCGTGCGGGCCACCGAGATGGAGCGTGCCGATGGCGACGAACAACGGCTTGCCCGGGTCCGCCAGCAGCAACATGCGCGCCACAAAGCGCCGGTTGCGCGAGTAGAGAATCCGCTCGTCGATGGCGTCGGCCAGTGCCGCGTTGCGACGCACCTGCGCGGCCTTGCCCTGCGACCAGTCGAACACGAGCTCCGCATCGCCCGCGCGCCACAACCGGTGCAACTCCTCGACCTGCGCCGTCGCCGTCTTCGGCGTGAGTACCAGCTCCTGCGCCAGCAATTCGTTCTGCTGGGCGGCTGTCAGGCCCGTGAAGGCGTCCATCTGCTCGGCCAGCGATTCGAGGCCGACAATGCGGCCGCGGTAGATGTTCTCCAGTTGATTCTCGGTGCCGTACTCCGTCTGCAAGTCCGCCCCCATCGAATCGAGCGTCTCGACGAGCAGCGCCGCCAGCCACGGCCGCATGTGGCGAATCTCGGCGAGCATCTCGGGGTTGCCCTTGAGACGGTCGCGCAACTTACGCCATAACGGCGCCGGAATCAGCTTCGGAAGACAGGCGCGCGGACACATGCCGTACTTCTGCACATCGTCCTGCGACATCGTCAAATCGTCGGGCGAAAGCTCGAACGCCACCGTATTCGACACGCGTAACGCATCGACCACGCCCTTGCGGAACGGATAGTCGTCGGGCTTGCCTACGTGCAGGGTGCCCATCACGTAGATGGTGATATCGCCCTTGCGAGCTTCGTAGAACGGCAGATTGGCGCCCGGCGGCGATTCGCCGGGCTCCGGAACCACCAGCGGCAACGTGCGCGGCACGACAGGACGCGGCGCGGCAGTCGTTGCCGCATCCAGCGTGACGGCAAGCGTCATCAGCAAGCAACCGAACAGCCAGCCGGTCAAAGCAACGCCCCGGCGAACGTGCGTCGCGCGTGGTGGTCCACCCAATCTCGTTATCCCTCAATGTCTTCAACCCGATGGCACGCCACCAGACGTCCCTCGAGCTTGCGCAATTGCGGCACTTCCTCACGGCAATGGTCGATCGCGTACGGACAGCGCGGCGCAAACGCACAACCCGGCGGCGGTCGCAACGGCGACGGCAATTCGCCGATCAGCGGAATTTTCACCCGCCGTTCCGACGCCTTGATCGCCGGCGTCGCCGACATCAGCGCCTTGGTGTACGGATGCAGCGGCTTGCCGAACACGGCGGCCTTGGGACCGTGTTCGACCGCGCGGCCGAGGTACATCACCATGACGTCGTCGGCCACATGCTCGACCACCGCGAGATTATGCGACACGAACACGTAACTCGTCGCGTATCGGTCCTGCAAATCCATGAAAAGATTCAGGATCTGTGCCTGAATTGAGACATCCAGGGCCGAAACCGGTTCGTCGGCAACCACAATGGCCGGCGACAGGATCATCGCCCGGGCAATCGCCACGCGCTGACGCTGCCCCCCGGAGAACATGTGCGGATACCGCGCCACATGCTCCGGACGCAGCCCCACGGTGCGCATCATCGCCGCGATCTTCTCGCCCCGCTCGGCGCGGCTGAGCGGCGTATTGATGGCCAGCGGCTCGTCGAGCGCCTGCCCCACGGTCTTGCGCGGGTTGAGCGACGCATAGGGGTTCTGGAACACCATCTGCACCCGCGTGCGCAAGGGCGCCAGCTCGCCGGACGACGCCGACGTGGTCTCGGTCGCGTCGATCACGAGCCTGCCCGACGTCGGTGGCTCGATCAACGTCAGCACACGTGCCAGCGTCGATTTGCCGCACCCCGACTCGCCCACGACGGCCAACGTACGCCCGGCCGCCAGTTCGAACGACACCCCATTCAGGGCCTTGACCGTGGCCTGCCCGCGCATCAGCCCGCGGTTGACCGTATAAAAGCGGGTCAGGTCGCTGGCGGCCAGTACCACTCGCCCATCCGTCGTTGGCGCCTGCGCCGGCTCCGGAGGCGTCGCCAGAATCGTATCGCTCATTGCGCCCCCCCAATGGTTTGACCGCCCGCCGCCCCATGCGGCAACGGCTTGAAGCAACGCACCAGCGGCGAGCCTGTCGCCGTCGGGCCGGTGTAGGGCTCGAGCGCCGGCTGCACCTCGCGGCAATGGTCATCCGCATACGGACAGCGTGGCGAGAGCAGGCACCCTGCCGGACGGTCGTCGCGCCCCGGCACCACGCCCGCCAGCGTATGCAGACGCCGCACGCCCCGGTTGTGCTCCGGAATCGCCGCAAGTAGCGCTTCGGTGTAGGGATGATGCGGCGCGTCGAACAGCGCCGGCACCTGCTGCACTTCGATGACCTGCCCGGCGTACATGACCGCCACGCGGTGCGCGACTTCGGCCACGACCGCCAGATCGTGCGAAATCAGCACGAGCGACATGCCGTAGTCCTTCTGCAGTTGCAGCAGCAGCGCCATGATCTGCGCCTGAATCGTGACGTCGAGCGCGGTGGTCGGCTCGTCGGCGATCAGCAGCTTCGGACGGCAGGCGATCGCCATCGCGATCATCACCCGCTGGTTCATCCCGCCCGACAACTGGTGTGGATAGGCCCCCAGTCGGTTGGCGGCGTCGGGAATCTCCACCTGTTCGAGCAGCTCGACGATGCGATCGCGCAAGGCACGTCCGCGCAGCCCCATGTGACGACGCAGCACTTCACCGATCTGATAGCCGATGGTGTAGCTCGGATTCAGGCTCGTGAGGGCGTCCTGGAAGATCATCGACACGTCGCGCCCGACAATGCCGCGGCGCTGGCGGGCCGAGGCGTGCAGCAGATCGCGGCCGTCGAAGCGCACTTCGTCGGCAATCACGCGCCCCGGGGCATCGATCAGCCCCATGAGCGCGAGCATCGTCACGCTCTTGCCCGAGCCCGATTCACCGACCACGCCAAGGATCTCGCCCTGGCCGACGTCGAGGTCGATGGCATCGACGGCGCGCGCGCCGTCGAAGTCGACCGATAGATTTCGAATGGAGAGCAGACTCATGCGATTCGTTTCAGTTTGGGGTCGAGCGCGTCGCGCAGGCCGTCACCGACCAGATTGATGGCGAGCACCGAAATGACGATCGCAAGTCCCGGCAGTGTCACGATCCACCAGGCACTTTCCATATAGTCGCGTGCCGACGCAAGCATCGAGCCCCACTCGGCGAGCGGCGGCTGCACGCCCAGGCCGAGGAAGCCGAGCGCGGCGGCGTCGAGAATCGCGACCGAGAACGAGAGCGTGGCCTGCACGATGAGCGGCGCCGCGCAGTTCGGCAGCACGGTCGAGAACATGAGCCGCAGCGTACCGGCCCCGGCCATGCGCGACGCCACGACATATTCGCGCTGCAACTCGCCAATGGCCGCTGCACGCGTGAGGCGGACATACGCGGGCAACGTCACGATCGCGATGGCGATGGTCGTGTTGGCCAGGCCCGGGCCAATGACGGCCACCACGGCCACGGCCAGCAGCAGCGACGGCAGCGCCATCATCATGTCCATGAGCCGCATGATCGGCGTGTCGAGCCAGCGCGGGAAAAACGCGGCGAGCAGCCCGAGCAGAATGCCCGGGATCAACGACAGCACCACCGACGACAGGCCGATCCAGAACGACAACCGCGCCCCGAAGATCAGGCGCGAGAGAATGTCGCGACCGGCTTCGTCGGTGCCCAGCAGGAACTTCGCATTGCCGCCGTCGAACCACGCGGGCGGCACCTTCACGAAGTCGCGGTATTGCTCGATGGGGCTGTGCGGCGCGACCAGCGGCGCGAGAATCGCCGCGGCGAACATCAGCAGCAGCACGATGGCGGCGGCCGTGGCACCACGGTTGGCGGTAAAGCTGCGCAGGAACTCCCGGACCAGGCGCGCACGAGGCGTTGCCGTGACGGCGGCGGGAGGCGGCAGCGTAGCAGGCGTGTCACTCATGATTGACCTCCTTCAGTGCCGAATGCGCGGGTTGACGACGCCATAGAGCACGTCGACCAGCAGGTTGACCAGAATCACGCCCGTCGCGATGAGCAGAATGCCACCCTGCACCACCGGATAGTCGCGTCGAAGAATGGCGTCGATCAACCATTTGCCGATGCCGGGCCACGAGAACACGTTCTCGGTGAGCACCGCGCCGGCCAGCAGCGTACCGACTTGCAGACCGATCACCGTGATCACCGGAATCAGCGCATTACGCAGCGCATGCACCACGATCACGCGCCACGGCGAGAGACCCTTCGCGCGGGCCGTGCGAATGTAGTCCTCGCGCAGCACTTCGAGCATGGCCGAGCGCGTCATGCGCGCAATCACGGCGAGCGGCACGGTGCCGAGCACGATGGTCGGCAGGATCAAGTGGCTCACCGCCGAGCTGAACGCGCCTTCGTCGCCCGAGAGCAAGGTGTCGATGAGCATGAAGCCGGTCACGCTCGGAACGTCGTACTCGACACCGATGCGTCCGGACACCGGTGTCCATTGCAGGTCGACGGAGAACAGCATGATGAGCAGCAGCCCCCACCAGAAGATCGGCATGGAGTAGCCCGTGAGCGCCGCCCCCATGGTGGTGTGGTCGAGCATCTTGCCGCGTCGCAGCGACGCGGCCACGCCGGCGGGCAGGCCGACGACAAGCGCGAAGATCATCGCGCACAGCGCCAGCTCCAGCGTAGCGGGAAAGCGCGCGAAGAACTCGTGCAGCACGCCTTCGTTGGTCACGATGGAGCGTCCGAGGTCACCTTGCGCGGCGTGCTTCAGATAGACGAAATACTGGGTGGTGAGCGGCTTGTCGAGTCCGAGCCGCTTCATCGCTTCGGCGTGCATGACGGGATCGAGGTTTCGCTCGCCCACCAGCACTTCGATCGGATCGCCGGGAATGAGGTGAATGAGCGCGAACGCGAGCACGGTAATCCCGATGAATGTGGGGATAACCATGCCCAGTCGTCTCAGGACGAATCTCAGCATAGGAGGGTTCCGTGGGGGCTTCGCGCACCGCCCGCCCCCGGCGCAGGGACGAGTGGCGCAGTGCCGCGTTAATCAATCGTGGACGAATTGCCGTCCTGGTGCGGCAAACGGACCCGGGCGCGGCGGCCGGGTCCGTTTGCTTGTTACCGGTCGAACGTCTTGCCGGTTCAGTTCAGCGACACACCGGCGAAGCTGTTACGGCTGAACGGGCTCAGCTTGAAGCCCTGCACGCTCGTGGACATCGGCTTGTACTGCGTGGAGTGCGCGATCGGAGAGAACGGCAGTTGCTGCGCGAAGATCTCCTGCGCTTGCGTGTACAGCTTGGTACGCGCGCCCTGGTCGGTCGTCTGGCGCGCCTGCTTGATGAGATCGTCGAACGGCTTGTAGCACCACTTCGAGAAGTTGTTGCCGTTCATCGAATCGCAGCCGAGCAACACGCCGAGCCAGTTGTCCGGATCGCCGTTGTCACCGGTCCAGCCGATGAGCAGGGCGTCGTGTTCGCCGGCCTTGGCACGCTTGATGTACTCACCCCATTCGTACGTGACGATGTTGGCCTTCACGCCGATCTTGGCCCAGTCGGCCTGAATCATCTCGGCCATCAGCTTGCCGTTCGGGTTGTACGGGCGTTGCACCGGCATGGCCCACAGCGTGATCTCGATTCCCTTCACGCCCGCCTTGTCGAGCAGCGCCTTGGCCTTCTCGGGGTCGTAGGTCGACGACTTGATGTTCTTGTCGTAGGACCACTGCGTCGGCGGCATCGGCGCGCCGTTCGACAGTTGACCGGCCGAACCGTAGACGGACTGGAGGATTGCCTTCTTGTTGATCGCCATGTCGAGCGCCTGACGCACTTCCACGCGATCGAGCGGCTTCTTCTGCACGTTGTACGCCACGTAACCGAGATTGAAGCCGACTTGGTCCGGCATCTTCAGCTTCGACGCCTTGCCCTGCGACTGGATCTCCGCCTTGAGTGCATCCACATCGGCCGGACGCGGATAGGTCGCGACCTGGCACTCGTTGCGCTTGAGCTTCTGCATGCGCACGTTGGCGTCGGTCGTGATCGCGAAGATCAGCTTGCCGACCTTCGGCGGCAGCGCGGCGTTCCAGTAATCCTTGTTGCCGTCCAGACGCAGCGTGGCGTCCTTCGTGTAGCTGCGGAAGATGAACGGGCCGGTGCCGACCGGCTTGAGCGCGATGTCGCGCGGGTTGTTGGCCGCGAGCAGCTTGTCGGCGTATTCCTTCGACAGGATCGACGCGAACGACATGGCGAGGTTCTGGATGAACGGCGCGTCGACCTTCTTCAGCACGAAGCGCACGGTGTACGGATCGACGATCTCGATCTTGTCGATGTCCGCCTGCAGGCCCATGTCGACGAAATACGGGAATTCGGCGGGGTATGCCTTGCGGAACGGCATCTCGCGATCGCCCATGCGCTCGAAGGTGAACTTCACGTCTTCGGCGTTGAAGTCGCGCGTCGGCGTGAAGTAGTCGGTCGTGTGGAACTTCACACCCTTGCGCAGATGGAACGTGTAGACCTTGTTGTCCGGCGAGATGTCCCACTTCTCCGCGAGCGACGGCATGACCCCCGTCTCACCCGGCACGAAGGCGATGAGGCGGTTGTAGATGGCGTCGGCGGGATCGAAATCGGTACCGGTGGTCAGTTGCCCCGGATCGAAACCGGCGGGGCTGCCCTCGGAGCAATACACGAGGGTCTTGTTCGGGAGCTCGACGGCTGCGGCGGGCGGGATCACGGCCGCACCGGCAAGCAAGGTCGCTGCCAAAAGCAAACGCAGGGTGTGAGTCTGTTTCATAGGCTCCTCGGGATTTTCTTGTCATGACGTCCGGCGACGACCCGCCGCCGGACCCTCGGGCGATATTACTGAAGCTTTCCGCCCGTCACAACACGCCAAATCCCTAGCAATCCGCCTATTTGTGGTGTTTTTGATTAGGAAATCACTTAATTGTGATTAGAATTGACTTCCTAAGCACCCTATCGTTGGCAAACGATTGCGCACACCTTACAGGCCAAGGCGCTGCCACATGGTCTTGGTCGCCGATGCCGCATTCAATGTGTAGAAGTGCAGACCCGGCGCACCGTCGGCGAGCAGTCGTTCGCACAACGCCGTCACCACGTCCAGACCGAAGGCACGGATCGACTCACGGTCGTCGCCGAAGCTCTCCAGACGCTTGGCGATCCAGCGCGGCACTTCGGCGCCGCACATTTCCGAGAAACGCATCATCTGCGAGTAGTTCGTGATCGGCATGATGCCCGGCACGATCGGCACGCTCACGCCCAGGCGCGAGGCATCGTCGACGAAACGGAAGTACGCGTCGGCGTTGAAGAAGTATTGCGTGATCGCGGCGTCGGCGCCGGCCTTCACCTTGTTGGCGAAGTGCTCGAGATCCAGACGCGGCGACTTGGCCTGCGGGTGGTATTCGGGGTAAGCCGCGACTTCGATATGGAACCAGTCGCCCGTCTCGGCACGAATGAACTCGACGAGCTCGGACGCATAGCGGAACTCACCGATCTCGCCCATCCCCGACGGCAGGTCGCCGCGCAACGCCACGATGTGACGGATGCCGTTCTGGCGATAAGTCTGCAGAATGTTGCGGATATTGTCCCGGGTCGAGCCCACGCACGACAGGTGGGGCGCAGCTTCCACGCCTTCACGCTGGATGTCGATGACGGTGTCGAGCGTGCCCTGCTGCGTCGAGCCGCCGGCGCCGAACGTCACCGAAACGAATTTGGGACCGAGCGGGAACAGTTGCTCGCGCGTGGCGCGCAGCTTCTCCGCGCCTTCGGCGGTCTTGGGCGGGAAGAATTCGAAACTGAAGGAAGGTTGCGTCATGATCGTCTTGTTATCGTGAGAGCCTCATGACGCACGTCTGGCGTGCACGAAGAACTCCCGGTTGCCGTCACCACCGGCGATGGGACTGTCGAGCCAGGCGGCCACGACCAGTCCGAGCGCTTCGCAGGCGGTGCGGATTTTTGTCTCCACTTGCGCGTACTGCGCGGTGTCCCGAACGAGGCCGCCGCGGCCGATGTGCTCGCGTCCGACTTCGAACTGCGGCTTGACCAGCATCAGCAGATCGCCGGTCCGGGCGAGCAGTGGCGCAATCGCAGGCAGCACCAGCGTGAGCGATATGAACGACACGTCTCCCACGATCAGGTCGAAGCCCGCCTCGGGAACGGCATGCATTGCCCCGCCGTCGTCTTGCGCCTCGCGCTCCGCCTCGCCCTGGGCGAGACGTTCGTCGAGCATCTCGCGCGACAGATGCCGCGCGTTGATGCCCTCGAGCGACACCAACCGCGCCTGCCCGGCCAGACGCTGATGCAACTGGCCGTGACCGACGTCCACCCCGACCACCTGCGCGACACCGGCCTGCAGCAGGCAATCCGCGAAGCCGCCCGTCGACAGGCCGACGTCCAGCGCCACGCGGTCGGTCACGTCGAGCCCTGTCTGCGCGAGCGCCCCGGCGAGCTTCAGCCCGCCGCGCGACACGTAACGATCTTCGCCGGGCAGACCGTCGGCCGCCGCACGCACTTCGATGGCTTCATCGTCCGCCACGACCTGGCTGGCCTTCTTCAGCGCCGTCTCGGTGCCCGCGTAGTACACGCGTCCGGCATCGATCAGGCGTTGGGCGGCGGTGCGAGAGGCGGCCAGTCCCCGGGAGACCAGGGCCTGATCGGCACGAAGCGCTTGCGACATAACTACGGCTTTCCTGCAAAGAACGGATGAATCCGATGAATCCGGCGAAACACCGGTATTACACGTTGGTGGCGCGCTCGCCGCCGAAAACCACGGCGGAAAGAATCCACGAAATCAAGCTGTAAAGCAGCGAGCCGAAGAGCGCCGCCCAGAAGCCCGAGACTTCGAAGCCCTTCACGACGTGCGCGGCCAGCCAGAACAGCAGCGCGTTGATCACGAAGATGAACAGCCCCAGCGTGAGCACCGTGACCGGCAGCGTCAGAATGACGAGCAGCGGGCGCAGGAACGCGTTGATCAGGCCGAGCACGATCGCGACGATCAGCGCCGTCCCGATGCTCTTGAGCTGAATGCCCGACACGACGTATGGCAGAACGAGAAGCGCGATGGCATTGATGAGCCAAATCAGCAGCAGACGCATGGCAAGCTCCGAAGAACATGCCGGCGCGGGAAACGCCCCCGACGCCGGCGTTGGTGAAACCGCTTCCGATCGTCCGGACAGGCCGCACGCCCGCGCTTTCGCGCAGGCGTGCGGATGTCCGGAACCTATCGATCAATAACGGTAGTGCGACGGCTTGAACGGGCCGTTCTTGTCGACGCTGATGTACTTCGCCTGATCGTCGGTCAGCACGGTCAGGTCGGCACCGATACGGCCCAGGTGCAGACGCGCGACCTTCTCGTCCAGATGCTTCGGCAGCACGTACACGCTGTTCTTGTACTTGGCGCCGTGCACGAACAGTTCGATCTGGGCGAGCGTCTGGTTGGTGAACGAGTTGCTCATCACGAACGACGGGTGACCCGTGGCGCAGCCCAGGTTCACGAGGCGGCCTTCGGCCAGCAGGATGATGCGCTTGCCGTCCGGGAAGATGATGTGATCGACCTGCGGCTTGATGTTTTCCCACTCGTACTTGCGGGTCGACGCCACGTTGATTTCCGAGTCGAAGTGACCGATGTTGCACACGATGGCCTGGTGCTTCATGGCGGCCATGTGATCGTGATCGATCACGTGGAAGTTACCGGTGGCCGTCACGAAGATGTCTGCCTTGTCGGCAGCGTATTCCATCGTCACGACACGGTAGCCTTCCATCGCGGCCTGCAGTGCGCAGATCGGATCGATTTCCGTGACCCACACCGTGGCGCCCAGGCCGCGCAGGCTTTGAGCGCAGCCCTTGCCCACGTCGCCGTAACCGGCCACGAGCGCGATCTTGCCGGCGATCATCACGTCGGTGGCACGCTTGATACCGTCGACGAGCGACTCACGGCAGCCGTACAGGTTGTCGAACTTCGACTTGGTGACCGAGTCGTTCACGTTGAT
>NZ_JBEBXS010000017.1:0-104615 GCF_040391475.1 Pandoraea pnomenusa
ATATTAATGACCTTCCCCGACTCGCGCAAGCCCTTTGTGAAATTATTTTTACGAACGGAAGAATCTTTCGTGTTCGAGCGCCCTAACCACCAAACGAAACGCACTGCCGCAAGCCCATACAACGGGCTTGCGGCAGTGCGTTTCAGCTCACTCGGCGATCGTCCTCCGGTGCTCCCCTATATATAGAGAACGATCAGCGCGTCAGATTCTTCCGCTCCGTCGGTGTCAGCGCCTGCATCTGCGACTCGGAAAGATTCATCTGCCCCACCACCTGCACCGGTGACGCCGGGTCGTAGCGGAACATCCTGCCGCTGTCGGCTTGCGGCTTTGCGCTGCTGTCCGTCTGCGTACCCGCGTCAAGCATCCGTATGCTGAAGATCGACGACTGGTTCTGTCGGGCAGATGCCCGATCACGAGCCATCGCATCCTGCGCAGCGGACGCCGCCTGCGCCGCCGTCGCACTCGCGTTCGTCAGCGCCCCGACGTTCACCGCAGCGATCGTCGGGATGCCCACCGACTTGCCCTGCACCTGGATGTTTTCGGCGTTGACGACACGCAGCGCGGCAACGTTGACGTTACCGGACACGCGAATCCCTGCCTCGCCCGCATCGACCGTCCCCAACGGCGCAATCAGATCGATGTCGCCCGGCGCGACCTCCGGAATCGGATTCAGCGTTGCAATGCCCGCCCCGGTGTTCGGCGTGGACGGCGAGAGCGAAACCAGTCCAAGGTCGTCATACACCCGACGCTGCGGCGTATAGACCACCGTCGACTTCGAACCGCGCCCCGCGTTGATGTCGCCTTGCGCCGACCAGGCCAGGATATTCCCGCCGAACGTGGTGAAGATGCGACTCTGTCCCAGCAGGATGCTATCGCGCGCATACAGATCCACGTTGCCACGGCCCTGCGTCAGCACCCCGGAGCCTTCATCCGGCACGAACCCGCCGTCGACCCCGATCAACGCACGGCCGCCCGGCGTGAGAATGCTCACCCCACCGCCGAAGTCCGTATGAATGCCCGCGTCCTGCACTTCGTAATGCGGCACACCGGTGACGGGGCTCCCACGCGCAATCCACTGCGCCTGCGTCAGATACTTCACGCCTGCCTGCGGACGCGTCGTGAATGTCCTGTACGTATTCTCGACGTAATACTTCGCGCTGCTGTACATCGTCAGACTGCCGTCGTACTTGCGCGGCGCCCCGCTTTCCTCCGTCGACGGGAAGAGCGTGGCGATGGCTTCGCGCCCGCGCAGGTAGCTGCCCGCACGCGGACCACTCACATCGTTGTACTCCCGGCCCGACGCCCGCAACTCAGCGAAGTAGACGTCACGCAAATAGACACGCTGTTGTTCGGCCGGCAGCGCATCGAAGAACTGGCGCGCATCCATCGACGCCGCATCGAAATGCACGCCAGTGGCATTGCGCTTCGTCGCATCGCCGAAACGCGTCGTCAGCCAGTTCACCAGATACAGTTGGCTTTGCTGCGCGAACTCGTTTCGCAGATCGCGCTTTGCAGCGTCTCCCGTTGTGCCACCCGCTTTGCTCGCCGCGTCGAGCTCCGCCTGCTTCTTTGCAAGGAACGCCTCGGCATTCTTCGGATCGTCGCTGAAACCGAACTCCTGCTGCAGCCACCCGGTAAGCGTCAGTTCCCCGCCATACACGACGACCGCCTTGCCCGGCTGATCGGCAAACGGACGTCCGCCATCGGCCAGGTTGTCGGCATTGAGATAACGCGCCGCAAACGCCTTGAAGTCGACGCCATCGAGCCCCTTCGGCCCCACGCCCGCCGCCACCGCAATCCCCGCACCACTGCTCCGGTCCCCCGGCTTCACGTTGGCAAGCGCGCCGAGGCTGCGCAGTTCCGCCTTGTCCGCCATCAGGATGTCGCGCCCGGCCGTCACTTCCAGGGTCCCCGGCCCGGCAACGTAGAACGTGCTGTAACGGATATCGCGTCCGGCGGAGACGACCGACACGTCGTCTGCCGAGTTGTGGACGATCAGGTTGCCGCGCATGGTCGAGGCCGCGGGCGCACGATCGGGTCGACCCGCGCTCGTCGGGTCCCGGAAATCTGGCGTGGTCTTCCATCCCGCCAGCGTTCCGTCGGTCGAGAGGAACGTCCCCAACGGCGTGCCCGAGTTGACGATATCGCGTCCGGCACGAATGGCCACCGCCCCATTGCCTTCGTACCATGTCGGCACGGAACCGGCTTGCGCCAGCGTCGAGCCGCGATAATCGATGCCGCCCGTATGCAAGCCGACGATATCCCCCGTCGTCGCATAGAAGCGAGCAGGCGCCATGCCGCTGAAGTCGTAGCCCGACACCGTGGACTGGGTCAGACTGAACATCGGGAAGACCCCCGCCCCGTCCACGCCATACGCGAAGAGGACGGACGGCGCCAGCGCATCCTGGCGCACATTCGTGAGATAGGCGCGACTGACGAACCACGTCGACACGACACCGCCCGCGAATGCCGGGTTTTGCGGCGTCGGCAACGCCGTCGGGTCGGCGGCCGAACGGCTGATCGGATAGCCGCTGCCATACATCGACTTGCCCGCAATCATTTCGAGCGCGCCGCCATCCGGCGCGACCTTGAACAACGAACTGACGGGCTCCGGCGCGAGCAATACCGGCTGGCTACCGACCGTGGGACTGTTGCTGTCATCCAGGAGGGCCGTTGCCGAATACCCGTTGTAGATGCTCCCGCTCGCCGCCACCGCGCGCAATGTCGCCGGCAAAACGAAGCGCGCATCGGTGGCAGCATAGTTGCCGCTGCGCCCCGCGTCCGCGAGCGACGTGATCGGCACCAGATTGCCACCGGCGCTGAACAGATCGATGGCCGTCGATGGCGTCCAGAGCGTGAACCAGCTGAAGCCCTCGCCGCCGTAATTCACGCCATTCACGGAGAACGGCGTGCCGTTGGTCCGCTGTGGCGTACGCGTCGCGTCGCCGTAGCCGCCCATGACCAGATCACCTCGCGTGTCGATGCGCGCGGTCGAATCGCCGAGCATGAGCGTCGGACCACCCGTGCCGATGCCGCGTCCGGCCGTCAACACGTCGCGCGCCCGCGACTCGCTCAGATCCGTGCCGCCATACACTGCATCGAAGCCACCCAGCGCACCGGCTTCGACGCGTGTCGCGCCGCGCAGGTTGGTGAACGTGCCATTCAGTGCGAGATTGCTGTTACGCCATTCCGACAAGTCGGTGACCGTGCCGTTGGCCTGTGTCACCGCACGCGCTTCGCGCACCGGGTTGAGCCCGCCGCCAATGCGCACGTCGAGATCGCCGCCACCGGTGAGCACGATCGCCGAGCCGTCCGCAGACACGCGCCCCGAACTGCCCACCGCGATGTTCAGTCCTTCGCTGCGAGCGAGGTAATAACGCCCGTCCTGGTAGCCCGCGCCAATGCGAGATTCGAGCATCCCGGCATTCCCGCCGGCCTCCACGACGACATTTCCGCCACCGAGTGTGCCCAGCCCTGTAAAGCCTGTCAGGAATGGTGCGTCTTCGAGATAGGCGCCGCCACTGTCGCGACCCGCGGTATAGGTGCCGAAGTTGATCCACCACGATGTCGGCACGCCATCCGTCGCGATGGCCGAGCCCGAGCCCTGACGCCACAGCCAGTTGCCCACATTGGACGAATCGACGAGGGTACGCGGCACACCGAAGCTCGTCGCACGCGCGAACCGGTTATCGCGCGCGCCGGTGGCATCGCCCCGGATATCGCCTTGTGCGCGCACGAACAAGTTGCCGCCGTGTTCCGGATACCAGGCCGAATACAGGCTCTGCGATTTTCCGTCGACATACCGCTCGAAGTCACCGCCACCCGTGCCAAGTATCGCGCCGCCCTTGATCTGCGAACGTGCGAGGTTGTACGCGGCCGTCACGTCCTTCGACTGTGTCCCGGCCGTGTACACGCCGTACAGCGAATTCATCGTGAAGTTGCCCGCGGCGAGCATGTCGAGATCACCCGTCCCCGTGCGCACCACGCTGAAGAGCGGTTCGCGCGCAGGGAGCGAGCGCGTTTCGATGACTGCCGGCGTGCCGGGCGTGACCACCTGAACGACGTCGCCGATCGAGTTGTACAGATCGATCATGGCCTGATCGAGGCCGTAGTCCAGCAACTCCTGCGCCGTGATGATTTCACCCGGCGTTGCCCCGAAGTAGGTCGCGCCGTCCGGTCCCCAACGGAGAACGGAAGGCGTGCCGGTGCCGGGCACCTGACGGTCCCCGATGATCATGCCGTAGTGCGAGTCCGAGAGCACCAGATGCCCGTCCGTCGCAAACGGACGCAACGCGCGCGGGTCGGCGGCCGTCGTATCGGCACCGGCGACGAGGCGCATCGACCACGACGCCGCACCCGGTTGCAACATGGGGGCAATGGCGAAGTTCTGCCCCTGATTCCCCTGCGCGTCGCCGGGACGCACATCGACGAAGGTCGCCCCGGACGGCAGCTTCACGTCGGTTTCCGCCGGGACGATCGCGCCCTTCTTCAGCAGCACGTCACTCGCCAGCGTGAGATTCACCGGCATTACGGCGCCGGCGGGCCACATCATCGTGCCAACCGACGCTTGCGCCGGCAGGATGACGCCCGCGTCGAGCTGCATGTTGCCGGCCAGCGTGACGGCCGACGTCAGCGCCGTGCCCGCCGCATACACAACATTGCCTGCGGCGTCGCGCACCGCGCCACCGAGCACCGTGCCTGCCGGCAGCGTGAGATTGTCCGTGAGCGTGACGCGCGTCGGCAGACGCAAACCCTGCGGCAGCATCGTGCCGCTGACTTCCACGTCGTAATTCAGCTTGCGCTCCGCCGGGAAGATCGTGCCCGCGACCAGCGTCACCAGCCCGCCGACCGGCACGACGGCGTCGCCGCCCCATCCGGCCTTGCCTCTGGTGAGCACCCAGCCTTTGGTGTCGGGGCTCGACGTCAGTTGGCTGGTATCGAAGCCGTCCGACACGCTGCCGTACACATTCAGATTGCCGCCCGCGCGAATCGTCAGCGCACCGGCTTCGCCACTGCCGTACACGCCGGTCTTGCGCGTGTTCGGATTCAGACTCTCGTAGCGATAGCGCGACATATCGATGTCGCCGTCGAGATGCAGATCGCCGTCCGGCGTGGCACTGACGATCTCGACGCCGGGACGCAGATGGAACGCATCCGCGTAACGGCGCAACCCGTTCAGACGTGTGAGCAACGCCTGGTTCGCGAGCGCGTTTGTCATGAACGTCTCGTTCTGCCCGTGCAGCGTGTCGAGGTAGGCCTGATCGACGATCTGGTACGGACGTCCGTCGACCGACGCATCGGTGCCCGGGCGCGCATTGGCGTCGCGCTGCATGCCGTTCACGGTGATCGAGCGCGCGCCCTCGATGATGACATTGCCGCCCGCGTCGATGGCGATGTCATTGCCCGTCGCTCCGCCCAGTCGTGCGGCGCTGATCTCCACGGTACCGACGTTCAACGGCGTGCCGTCGGTGCCCGCACGCACGTCGAAGCGTGCCCCGTCCGCGAGTACGACGCGGCCCTGATTGCCGTTGATCTCGATGACCGCCCGGTTCGACGCCTCGATCGGCTGTCCGTAGCTATCCAGACGCAACGTCGTGCTGTGCGCGTCGAGCTGCGCGCTGCCACCGATGGTCACGCCGTCGCGCGCCGACAGACGAATCGAACCGGCTTGCTTGCCGCTCGCATCCACGCGCCCGAGCACATCCAGACGACCGCCGTCGACCGACAGCGAGATCTCGCGCGCCTTGAGCTCGTCGCCAATGACGAGGTCGCCCTGCTTCGTCTGGAAGTTGCGGCTGCCGAACACACCACCGTCGTTCAGGCGCGTGTTCAGTGCGGAGAAGTCCTCGATACGCTGCGCCCGAACGTCGATGCCGCCGGCAGCGAACGGAACGAACGTACCGCCCGCGTCGTATTCCCCGGACGCCGAGCCGAGTACGCGCCCCGCCAGCGAGACCACACCCGCTGCCGGCCCGACCGCTGCCACGGTAAGTTTGCCCGCGCGGTTGTACTGTGCCGACAGATCGATGCTCGACCCGGCGGACTGACGCACGTTGCCGCCGGCGCTGGACACGATGACGTCGCCACCCCAGCTGTATTTGCTCACGTCGAAGAAGTCGAGCTTGCGTCCTGCCAGATCGAGTTGTGCCGCGTCGCCGAATGTCACGTCGCCCTGCGCGGAGACGTTCAGACGCCCGCTCGGCAACACGACATTCGTATCGACGCTCGCCGCACCGCCCGCCGTCAGTCCGACTTCCGCGCCCAGCGCGGCGACGAGCACGCCGTTGTCGAGCACCGGCTTCGCCCGCGCACTGGCGTTCGACACCGAGAGATTGCCCCCGGCGTTGAAACGATTCACGGAACCGGCGGCACCGGTGAGCGTCGGCGTGTCGATCACGATATCGCCGCCGCTGTAGTCATAGCCTTGCTTGGTGTCGTTCCACGCGCCCTGCGACTGATAGACGGAAAGATCGCCCTTCTGATTGGCCGTCACACGCTCGCTGGCGTTGAGTTCGACCGTCGAGAAGCCGACGGCCAGTCGATGCATCGTGTTGTTGACGTCGGGCTGCGTGCCCGGCCCGAAGCCGAATTCAATCTCACGGGCGTCGATGGCCAGGCGTCCGCTGCCCGAGCCGGCGCCGCCCGCCACGATCGCCCCGGCGGGCGATTTCGAGCCCGTCCAGACCAGATGATCGGTGCGAATGCGGGCGACGGCATCACGCGCGCCGAACCCGTAGATCGCCGGGGTACCCAGCACGAGCGTATCGATGGTCGACTTGCCGGTGGCTGCGTTAATGGTCGACAGTTCGACCGAATCGTAGAAGTTGATCGAATCGCGTGCGATGAGCGACAGGCTTTCCAGTGCGGGCGCACCGTACACGGTATCGCCGCGCAGCAGACGGGACAACACCGACTGATTGAGCGTGAGTCCTTCGGCCAGACGGCCATCGGCAGCCAGCGCGTTGAGCGATGCCTGCTCGCCGACATTCACCCGCCCGACCGAGAGCGACAACTGACGCGTGCCGTACCGCACGTTGTCCGTGATCGTGAAACGCCGGTCCGTCGCGACGGCAATCGATCCTTCGGACAGCAGCAACGTTTCGCCCTTGCAGGCCGCCCCAGCACCGCAAACACCGAGGTCGATGAAGCCTGCGCCGTTCCACCCGTTGCCCGGTGTCGGCGCGAGCATGGCGATCTTGCCATTGGACACGGCAAGCACGCTCGCCAGGCCCGGCGAGTAGGTGTAGCCGGTGGTGGCATCCCACATCTGCATGCCGTACCCGAGCGTGTTGATGCCGCTGCCCTGCTCGATCGTGATACCGGACGTGGCTTGCTTCGTGGCGATGAACACCTCGCCGGCGCGCAGTACGGCGCCGTCGCGAAGCGTCACGGTGTACAGCGATCCGCGTCCGAGCACGTCGAAAGACGCCGTTGTCGCGGCAAGCGCGCTCTCGCCGTAGGTGCTGACTTCAGGCAACGCACCGATGCCCATGCGGGCGGCGCCGATGGCGTTCAGGTCGTCCGCGTACAGCGAGACGAGCGTGTCGTTGCCCTTCACCGGCGTGGCGCCCGCGCCGAGGATTTCCACGTTGCCGCCGGACGGCGCCGTCACGAGCAGGCTTGCCCCATAGCCGTCCTTCGCGGGCGCTACGTTCGCATGGCCTTCGAATCGCAGCGACGGCATGCCGTCGATCTTGCCCATGTAGTTGTTTGCCAGCAGGACAAGATCGAGCCGCTTGGCATCCGCTTCGATCAACGAGCGCGGCACGCCGTCGCGCGCGGAAGCGGCGCGTGCAAAGTCGGCATAGCTCATCTCGTTGTACTGCGAGTACTGTCTCAGCACGTCGCCGGACGTCAGGATCGCCTGGGTCGACGTGGCGTTGCGAATGCCGGTGTTGTTCACGCTCAGCTGGGCAGGCAGCACCAGCGAACCATTGCGCATCGCGAGCGGCGCGATCCCCGGCTGGGCGGTCGTCCCCGTCTGCAACTCGACGCGATACGCGCCCGGCAGCAGCGCGAACGTCGACGGCAGCAACGTGTAGGTACCTGCCGGAAGTCCCGGCACACCCTCGCCGATGGTGATCTGCTGCCCGGTCATCGGCGCGCCCGCGCCGCTCTCCTTCACGACGGGCGCATAGGCTTGCTGCACGCCGGGCAGGATGGCGTAGACAGGATTCGTCGACAGGCCTGGCAGACGGAAGCTCGCCTTGTTACCCGTCTGAATGACCTGCATCAGCGGTGACAGACGCGCATCGACGGAGCCGCCGCGTCCGGTGAGGAATGCCGCTCCGCGAATCTCGCCACCGCCGGACAGATCGATGACGGCGCCATCATCCACACCCAACGAATGCGAAGTGACGATGATCGACGGACCGGTACCCGCCAGCGAGAACTTCGCATCCGCGCCCGCGTAGAGATAGCTCAGCCCGTCGAGCGATCCGCCATAAGGCATGACCAGCCCGGCCGCGCTGACCGACGTCACGCTGCCGCCCAGCAGGTGCAGGTAGCTGTTGACCTGAAGATTGCTCGTGGTACCGAACGAGATCGTCCCCATGGGCGCACGCAGCACACCGCCTTGCTCAATGTTCGGCGCGTTCAGATTCAGCGTGCCGAACACGGAGTACGGCTGCGCCGGCAGCGTGTCGCCCACGCGTTCGATCGTCAGCTTGCGGGCCGGATCGAATCGCGTCTCGGTGGTGTTGTATTGGTTCACGTAGGTGCGCTGACCCACCGTGATGCTGCCGGTCGCGTTCGTCACCGGATAGATCTGCGACGATGCGAGCGTCAGATTGCCCGGCACGTAGAGGTCGGTCTTGTCGAGCAAGCGCAGATCGCCGTTGCTGCGCAGCGTCACGTCGCCGAATGCGGCGCGACGATATTCGGTTTGTCCGCCCGCGCTCGTGACGATCGTTCCGGCGGTGCCGAATTGCATCAGGCCGCCCAGATCGATGATCGACGCATTCACCGAGAACTTCGCGTCGTCGTCGGGCAGCGGTACGCCCAGCGCACCCCCGCCTTGCCCGAGGTTCTTCGACCCGGTCACCGGGTTGGGAATGATGTAGCTTTCGGCCTGCGCACGCGTCGGCCCGGCAAGTTGCACGTACGGCGCCGACAGTCTCACGACGTTAGCCCGCGCATTCTCGGCGAGCCCGAACGAACTAGCCACCAGGCGCAGACTCTGGCCGAGCGACAGATCGACGTTGCCGTCGAAGTCCATCATGCCGCCTACCAGCATCGCCAGGTTGTCGAAACCACCCGCCGCGATGCGGTCGACGCCGATACGCGCCTGCCCCATCTTCAGCCCGCCACCGGTCGATCCGGCCGTCAGCGAATCCGACAGCGCGCTCTTGCCCTGCGTTTGCGCAACGACGAGTTCGTGTGCCACACGAACGGCGTCCTCGATGTTCGCCCCCTTGAGCGTGGCGCGATCGACTTGACCGTAGTTGAGCGTTTCAAGCACGACGTTGAGCGTGCCGCCTGCTGCGCCCGCGCCGCCGGACGCGGCCTTCATGTCGCCGTCGAGATACAGACCGCGCGCCGACGCCAGTGAAATCACACCACCGTTGCTCGCGACATGCGTCCGACCCTGCCCCGGCACATCGATATCGGCGGCCGTGCCGGACGCATCGAGTCGCGCGCCCGGACGAACGATCAGGAACGCGTCCGCCGCGTCGACCTGCGTCGCGCCTGTGGCGAATTTCGCACCGATCTGAATCGTGCCGCCGCCGGCCACCGTACCGGTGAGCGCGCCGTTGGCATCCTTCGCCACGAAGGGACGTGCGGCCACGTCGATCACCGAGTTGCCGCCGAGCCAGATCGATCTGCCGTTGAACAGCCCGTCGGGCAGATTGACGGCACTACCCGTGCCGAACGTGCCGGGCAGCAGACTGACCGTGCCCGACGCGGCATACAACCCGCCGAGCAACGTGATCTGATCGTTGCCGGTCAACGTGAGGTTACGGCCCGGATCGACTTCGACCACCGCGCCTTCGCCCACGAACAACTGGCCGCGCTTG
Source organism: Pandoraea pnomenusa (assembly GCF_040391475.1). GTDB lineage: Bacteria > Pseudomonadota > Gammaproteobacteria > Burkholderiales > Burkholderiaceae > Pandoraea > Pandoraea pnomenusa_C. The sequence continues at coordinate 10,017 of NZ_JBEBXS010000017.1, forward strand.
TACGCCGTGCCGCCGTTAAGCGCAAGATCCGCACCCGCGCGTTGTGTCACGGTGCCCTTGATGGCATCGCTCTGCCATACCGGCGGGAGATACGTGCGCAACACGCGCGACGGATCGGTGCCGCTCTGCGCGTCGCGCGCGGCTTGCGGGTCCGCGTAAAGCACCGGCATGACCACGCCAAGACGCGCATTGTCCGCGATGGCAACGCCCAGTTGCCCGTTCACGTCGTAACGCGAGAAGCCGGTCGAGAACAGCTTCGTGTCCAGCGTCGTGGGCGACGCCACGCGCACGGCTTGCGTCGTCACCAGTCCCGCCGGGACGAGCGAACCCTTCGTTAGCAAGACGTCGAAAGGCAGCGGATTGCCGGCCTTGGCCACGACATCGTATGCCGCCACCGGCATGCCGTTGGGGAACACATTGCCGGGAACGACGAAGCTCGCCGCCGGCGTGCCGATCGAGCGCGCAATGGTCGAACCCGCCGGCAGGACCTGACCCGATCGATAGACGCGATTGCTCGTATCGTAGACGGCGAAGTTGCCGGTGGCCGCTGCCGGGATCGTCCAGTCGGCGGCGGTGACGATCGGGTTGGTCGCGCTGAACGCCAGCGCCGTCGGCAGCGTCGCGCCGGGCAGTGCGCGCGTGGCCGTCTGCTTGTAGTCGACCGGCGCGATGGTCCCCGCCTTGATCGTGTAGTCCTGCAACAGCATGACGTTGAACGGCAACGTCTCGCCAGCCGCGAGCCAGCCTTCCGTCTTCAGGCCCGTGCCGCCGATGACCACGCCGTTGCCCGTATCGAGCTTGAGCGTACCGCCACCGTTCACGCCGTAAGCGCGCAAGTCGCCATCGACATGCAGCTCACCTGCGCGCGTGCCGTCGAGGTCGTACTGGCTCGCCAGCAACGAGACGTTGCCGCCCTTGCCACCGCGCACGGTGCCGTTCGAGAGCAGCATCGCGCCTGAAGACACGTCGATGGCGCTGCCCGGCAACAGACGGACGTCGCCCGAACTCGCCAGCACGACGTTGCCGCCGTTCAGGAACGGCGCGCCATTGATGCCCGCCTCCCCTTCCCCCGCACGCCCCCACACGCCGCGCGTGTCGAGCGTGACGCCATCGGCTACCTTCACGTACTGCTCGCCGCCCACCTGTGCGGTATCGGCGAGGGTCTTGTCGACCCATACGCCGCTGCCCGTGGTCGAGACCATCTGCGTCACGATGTTGCCGGCCGCGATGGTGCCGCTGCGGGCCGTGACGTTGGCATCGAGATTCACTCGCGTGGCGTGCAGCGCAATGTCGCCGCCATCGGCCGCGCGCAGGTCACGGTCCACCGTCAGTCGTTCGTTGGCAAGCAGCTTCACGCCGCCGAAATGCTGCCGATTGATCCATCCGGCGTCGAGCGAGATCTTGCCCGCACGCGTGGCGTCAACCGGCGCATCGAGCGCGATGCTTGCGGCGAGTGCCTGAACGTCCGTCACGTCGATGGTGCCCGCAACGGCAGACGGGCTGTCGCGCAGCGAGAGCGTCGTCTCGTCGTAATACGGCGTGAGGCTGCCCACGATCAGCTGAGCGCCACGCGCCGCCGCCAGTTGCGACTGGAGATAGCCGTCGTAGATCGTCTTGTCCGGCGCTTGCGTCTGGCGAGGGCCCTGATAGACGGTGGTATCGATGTCGCCTTCGAGCACCGCTGACTGGCTGGAAACGATCAGACGCCCCGCATCGCGGCCCACCGTGTAGCCATTCTCCAGCCGCTCGCCCGGCGCGATGAACAGCGACGCGTAGGTCTCCGTCGTCTTCTTGCCCCAGCGCGCGTGCGCCACCTCGAAGCCCCGATACACGCCCAGATACTGGAGATCGCCCGGCGCGTTGTCCGCCCGGTACAGCTGGCCATCGCTGCCGCGCAGCCAGCTCTGCTTGATCATGCCGGTCTGCACGTCGAGCGTGCCGCCTGCAAGATTGATGAGCGACCCGGCACGCGTGACGACCTCGGCGCCGCCCAACTGGACGGTGCCGCCCAGTGCAGCCCACTCGCCGATACCGTGCTTGGCCGTGTTCAGATAGCCGCTCACTTCCAGCAAGCCGCCCGGCGTGTACCAGCGATCCGTACTGTAGCCCTGCGTTCCGGCGGGGACACGCACCAGATAGCGACGGTCGATGAACAACGTCTGGTTGTTGAGCAATGCCGAATCGCGATTGGTCGGCGCGTCGCGCTGTTCGTTGCCCTGCACGCTGATCTCGAGGTTGTTCGACGCCATCGAGACCTGCACGCCGACCGCCCCCGACACGTCGAGCTTCGCGCGCTCCATCGCCAGCATGCGACGCGTGGCGGCCACGTTGATCTGGCCGCCAGTGGCCAGCGTGAGCGAATCGCTGTCAAGCAGCACGTCGCCCGACGACACGATCTGTACCAGCGACTGGTCGCGACGGTTGTACAGCCCCGCTTCGGCCACCTTCGCGGTATCGGCCATCAGCGACGAGCGCTGCACGTCGAGTGCCGTGTCTCCCGACGTATCGAGCACGATGGCGCTCACGGCCCCCGGTGCGAGCCTGACCTGCGCATTGGCATCGCCGCTCGCCGTCAGGTGAATCGTGCCGCGTGTATTGACCGAGGTGCTCGAGACGAGCACACCGCCTTGCTCGATCTGACGACCTGCGAGCGTAATGTCGCCCAGTTCCGACATGACGAGACCGCTGTTGCTCGCGCGCCCCGCCGTCGATCCCGTGACGAAACGCGGCTCGACCTCGTTACCGCGCGTGCTCGAATTCGGATTGCCGTCAGTCCCCATGCCGCGACGGATCACGAAGGCGTCGCCCCCGGCGATCACCGTCTGGCCCGACGGCGTGACGATGGTGCCCCGGTTGTGCGCTTCGCGTCCGAGCAGCAGCACGTAGCCACCGCCCTCGGTGACCGACTGCGGACGACGCGTATTGATGCGCGCACCGGCGTCGACCACGACATCCGCCGTTGCCGCCGAGTGCGAGACGGTCGAACCGTTCACGTTCAGATCGTTCGCGAACGTCGGCACCGTGGCCCCGGCCACTGCGGTGCCATAGAGGCCGCGATTGAACTGATCGTTCGTCAGGCCGACCGCGGCGGCCACGAGATTGCGCGTGTCGACCTGTGCCGTGCCGGTGAATTGAATGCCGTTGCGGTTGACGATGACCACCGTGCCGTCGGCCTTGATCTGGCCTTGAATCTGGCTCGGACGCGCATTCGGATCGTTCACGCGGTTGAGCACCGCCCAACCCGGCTGCTGCGCGAACTCGACCGTCGTGCGGCGTCCGACGTTGAACGTCTCCCAGTTCAGGATCGCCTTCTCGCCGGTCTGCTCGATGGCGACCTTGGTGTTGCCTGCGGCGTCGCGGGTTTGCGCGATGTCTTTCTTCGCGTTGATCCAGCCGGCGGTGAGGCTGTTGGTGTCAACCTTCAGGCCGCCTTCGGTCAGGCCGTCCGGAATCGTTTCACCGGACGCGGCAGCGGCCTGACGTGCGACGCTCTGCGCGGCCTGCATCGCCGCAATGCCCTGCGCCGCGGTCGCCAGATTGGCAATCGAGTTCTGCAACGCCTGCGCGGCGCGCTGCTGTTGCTCGCCCGGATTGGTCAGCGACGACACGGGCATGCCGTTCGGCAGGCGTCCCGTCTGGACCGCGTTGGTCTGCGCCGCGCCGCGCGCGGCGAACCACGCACTGCTGAACGCCTGCTGGGCGTTGGCCGCGCCCATCATGGCGCTGCTGGCGGCGAATACCGCCACGGCCTGGGCCAGCGGTCGAATGCGCAGCAAACGTGCGCTCGCACGCGAATGCTTTGGAAAGGAAACTACGCGCTTGTGCATGATCATCTCGGTCCCGTCGGGCGTCTCGTGCGGCCGTGGGACGGTGTCTCGCGACAACGCCTGCGACGGCCATGGCAAGTTTTCGTTCAAGCGATGCGAACGCTTGACGCTCTCGGGACTAAGACCGTTCGGCGCGAGCCAATCGGCAAGGTTTTATTTGAATCTTTCGTGACACGGGGACATCGTCGCGCGACACGAGACACGACACGAATCGCGCTAGCTCAGCCGAGCAGGACGATACCGCCGGGCAGTGTGCGTGCGGACAATTGCAGCGAGTGCTCGATCTGGCCGAGCGCCACGTCGAGGGCGCGGATCGCGAAGCGTCCCGTCACTGGTCGGGTCGCCAGTTGATCGTTCAGGAGTACGACTTTCCCAGGACGATAGCGATTGATCTCGTCGATCACCTCGCCCAGCGGCACTTCGGCGAAACGCAGGAAACCTTCGCGCCATGCGGGCATGTCGTATTCGCCCACATTCACCAGCGACTGCAAAGCGCGTTCGTCGTAGACGAGTTGCTGGCGCGCGCGCAACGGCACGCGTCCCGCAGTGTGAATGACCTCGGCTGTCCCTTCGATGCACGTCACGCAAACTTTCTGCGCGACATTGCGTACCTCGACGCGCGCGCGATGCGCGATCGTGCGCCCGGCCCCCGCCACGATCTCGAAGGGCGTCGCCGCCAGCGTCGTATCGACCGCCGCCTCGCCGCCCAGCAGGTCGATGCCCGGCCGCCCGGCCGATTGCAACGCTACGCTCGTGCGGGTGTTCATCTCGACGGATACATTGTCCGCAAGGGTCACCGATCTCTGCTCACCGGTGCCGGTGCGGTAGTCCGCACGCAATGCGGACGTGCCCGGCACCAGGCCGAGCGGAACACCGATCACGGCGACACCCGCCGCCGTGGCGAAGGCCCCTGCCGTGCCCGCCAGCAACCAGCGGCGGCGCGGATCGAACTCGCGTGCGGGTTTGCGCTTCGGTGCCGCCGTGCGCGCAGGCGCGGGACAAGTGGCGGCAGAGGTGGCAACGTGCTGCGCGGCCTGCGTGAGTTGCTGCCATTGGCGGTGCGCGTCCGCCAGTGCCTGCGCGTGGCTCGGATCGCGCCGCGCCCAGTCCCGCAACGCGTCGCCGTCGGCGTGTGTCAGGTCGCCGGCCGCCATGCGCCGCACCCACGCCATGGCCTGACGCTCCACGGCATCGAGACGCCGCTTCGGCGGCAAGGGGGTATCGGTTCGCGGCTTCATGGCGTCACCTCTCGCATGAGACGGAAGGTCTCATCGTTTGAGACGGTTTTTCCGCGTGCCATCGGCAAAGGAAGGTTCATTCCGGCCTCGGCATATGAGCCATGCAGTATTCGTGCGCGCGCTTGAGTTCCAGCCCGACCAGTCTCGGCGACACGCCGAAACGACGCGCCACGTCCTCGTTGGACATCTCGTGCACGCGCACGGCAATGAAGATGGCGCGGCGACGCGGCGGCAGGTCGGCGAGCAGGCGTTCGAGCAGCGCCACTTCGTCGCGGGCTTCGACGGTCTGCGCGGGTCCCGGCGCAGGATCGACGAATTCGGTCATGAGCGCATCGATCTCGTCGTCGCTCATGTAGCGCTTGTCGCGCTGCACGCGATCGAACGCCATGTTCATGGCGATGCGCATGAGATAGGCGCCCGGGCTCTTCACGTCGCTCTGACGGTCGGCACGATCGTCGAGATGCACCCAGGTGTCGTGCAATGCATCGCTCGCGAGTTCTGCCGAGCCGAGCCGCCAGGTCAGCTTGCGCTTGAGATCTTCGTAGCGTTGCGCAAGCAGGTCACGCAGGAAGGCACGCGGCGTATCGGCCATCTATCGCTCCGCCGTCAGGCAAGGCGACGATGCACACGCGGCCTGCGCCCCAGCGCAATCGGTCGGCAAGAGCAGCAGCACGAACGGGCGCGTCGTGTCTTCGGGGGCACGCCCCACATCGAGGCCCTGCAGCCGCTTGACGATGGCACCGTCGCGACGCGCGTCGCCCGTCGTATCGAGCAGGCGCACCCGCGAGACGCGCGCACTGGCGCTCACCTGCACCGTCATCGCCAACCGATACGTGCCCGGCGAAAGCGACGGCGCGGCGCACAGCGCCTGCAGGACGGTGCCTTGCAGACGGGCCGCGTAATCCGGCGCACGGGCCGTCGTGCTCCCGGTAACGTCTGGAGAGTCCGGCACACCCTGCGGCGCCAGCACGAACGCGTTCTGCGCCGTGAACTCCGCCATCACCCCGGTGCCTTCGAGCATCGCGTCGAGTGCGTCGCGCGGCGAATAGCTGCCGATCACGCCATGCGAGCGGCGACCTTCGACCAGCGACGACGGATAGAAAACCGACATGCGCGTGATGGCATCGAAGCGGGCGAGCGCGTCTTTCAAGGGCTGCTCCGGGATGTCAAACGACTGCGCTGCGGCACTCGCCGCCGCGCTCCCGGCCGTGATCGCCAGACTCGCGGCAAGCGCCATCGTCGCGATGCACCGCATCGCCTGCGCGTTCGCAATTGCGGCGCGAAGACGGGCGGAGCAGGCAATGGCAATCATGTCGGGCGGGCGGCCTTTGCATGGCAGACGGTCGGGAGTGTCGGAAGTGGCGGGACCTCTGCGGCAAGCAAAGCGCACGGCAACGCGCGCAGGCGGTTGCCGTTCCCCCGTGAGTCCACTAATGATTTGTAAGAATTCCTGACGATTCTGGTCGGCGATTGTGACGTGACTTTGACAATGCACGGGATCGTCGCATTTGCCGTCGCAACGCGTGGGAACTTCGGCTAACGCACGCGCAACGAAAAGCGCCCGTAGTGCGCCCACGGGGTGTAAGCGCGCTACGGGCAAACCAGTTGTCGTCTACTGGACGTGATACAGCCGCGCGAGGAGGTCCCCAGGCTCGGAAGGGATACGCGTACGATGCGCCGCGCGGCGACGCTTTTAATTCAGCGTCATCGGTGCCTGCACTTGCGCGGTGTCTGCGCCGCCGAGCGAATCGCCCGGCGCGACAGCGTCGTCACGCGACTCGGCCTGACCGGCGGCCTGCTGCGTGAAGTTGCGCAGGTGCAGGAAGAACTGCCCCATCATCTCGACCCAAAGACGCATCGAGAAACGCAGGAATTCGGGCGACACGCCGCCTGCAACGAACACGTCCATCTCGAGCACCAGAAATTCGCCGTGCGCGGCCACGCGGGCGAAGCGGCGCGAACGATGCCACTCGTTGATCAGGCCATCGGGCAGATCACCGCCCTGTACGCGCAGCGGGCAGCTCAGCGTGAAATCCAGATACTGGTCCACACCGGCCTGATTGCCCCAGTGCACCTGGTAGCCGATGCCGTGGCTCGCGCTGTGCAAACGCGTCACCAGATCGTCCTGCTGGACGGAGACCGCGCAGCCGGCGGCGCGAATCGCGTCGGCGACCTGCTCGGACGTGACAAACGTGATGACCTGGGCGGGCGATGAGTCGCCCGATGCGGCCGGCGCACCGGCTCGCGCGGCGTCGTTGTCGTCGTGTTGCATCGTGTTCTCTTCATTCATGCCAGTGGTCCTCGAACTATCTATCGGTCGTTGCGAAATTCGGACGAAGCATGCGGCTCCCATGATTCGCATGCCTCGTCGCTCAGTGTTGCGCGGTGCTGCCCGGTATTACTTCGTGGCGACCGGCGCCGACGCGCTCGCGTCCGCCGGTGCCTGTTGTGCCTGTTGTGCTTGCTGCTGCGATTGCTGCGGCTCGGCGACGACGGGCTTCTGCGCTGCAATGGCCGCGGCCGCCTGCTGCTCGTCGAACTTGCCCTCGTAGAGCTTGTCGCCATACTGCTGGGCGATCTGCTCGTACTTCACGCGAGCCTGCGTGGCGAACGGCTGACGTGCCGCCACGACCGTCGCCACATCCATCGACTCGTAGGCCGAGAGGATTTCCTGGCCGACGGCGTACAGACGATCGTTCTTCTCCTTGCACATCGTGAGCGCCACACGCTGTGCGGCGGTCTCGTCGGCGAGGTGCTTGCGCTGTGCGTCCGCCGCGCGGGCGAGCTTCAGCAGCTCGTCGTAGGCGTTGCGATACTGCGTGATCTGCGCGTTGGCCTTGTCGGCCACCGACCTGACCTCCGACTGCGATGCGCGCGCATCCTGCGCCAGACGCTCACGCGCCTGACGCTCCGTCGCCAACTGCTGCTGGGCGTCGTCGAGGGCCTTCTTCAGCGCTTCGGGCGACGCCTTCGACGGCGTGCCTGCCTTGGCGCCACCGGCCTTGAGAGCGGCCAGCTCGTTCTGTGCCTGCTGCAACTGCTCGGTCGTCGCACGCAGTTGCGTGCGCAGCCGCTCTTCCATGCTCGGCGTGCCCTGCGGCGTCTGGGCCATGGCGGCCGAGCCGGCGGCGAGCAGCACCGCAGCGGCCACGGCCGAGGCCAGACGCAACATCGCGCGTGGGGGCTGTTGACTCATGACCACCTCCTTAGAATCGCGCGTTGACTTCGATCTGCAGCGTGTCGATCGACAGCGGCGCGCCATAGACTTCCTTCGTCGACAGCCAGCGGCCCGTGATCCAGGCGTTCTTATCGAACGCGTACGAGCCGCCCAGGTAGTAGCCCTTCGCGTTCGTACCGCCACCGTGGAACGTCGAATCGTTGTAGGCGTCAGGCACGGCGTCCGGCTCGATGCGCTTGTAGCCGAACAACACGTTCCAGTCGCCACGCGCGGCCATGACCGGCTTGCCGAAGGTGGCCTGGAACATGTAGGCATTCGGACCGCTCTTGAACGCCGAGCGCGTCGTGTTGCCAGAGCCGTCGAAGTTGTTCACGATGCCGCCACCGGAGCGCGTCCACATGTCGTTTTCGCTGTAGGCCAGGTTGCGGATGTAGTTGATGTCGAAACGCAGCGGGTAGCGGCCGGCCAGCACCGTATCCCAACGCGCCGACAGATCGAGCAACTGGAACTTCGAGGCGTAGCCCACGTACTGCGGCTGCGGCGTGTTGGCCGGGTCCATCGGGTTGAGCGCGATGTTACGCAGCAGCATGAGCGTGTTGCCCTTCTGCATGAACGCCGGGCGCGACCAGTCCGAATCGCAGCTGGTCTGGCCAGCATACAGCGCGCAAGGCGACGACAGCTGACCGGTAATGTTGCGGAAGTCGAAGTAGCCGACCGTACCCCGGAAGCTGTTCTTCGAGTCGAGCTTCCAGTTCGCGCCAAACTGCGTGCCGAGCATCCACTTGGTCTGGCTCGACATCTTGTCCAGGCTGTTCGACGGCGAGTTGTCGCCGGAGTATTCGAGCGGGATGAAGCCGATCGAGCCGAACAGTTCGAGGTTCGGGTTCTGCGGCAGCACCTTGTTGAACTGCGCGGCAATGCCGTCGATGTTCAGGTCGCTCGAGAACAGCATGTCGCTCGTGACATACGGCGGTGCGAAGCGCCCGCCCGTGAGCTTCATCCACGTGAACGGCTGGTACGACATCCACATCTGGTCGAGCCAGACGCTCTTCTTGTTCAGGCCGCCGCCGAGCGTGGTATTGGTCGAGACCGGGCTGTCGTCGTTGCTGCTGGCCAGGCGCACACCGGCTTTGACCTGCTCGGACACGTCCGCGAAGATGCCGAAGCGCGCACGCGCACGGAACTGATTGGTGCGGTTCTGGTTGGTGTTGAGCAGCGGCGGGAGGTTGAGCGCCGTGTTGGTGTTGACGTCGAAGCCGTTGCTGCTCTTGTTGATCTGCGCCCAGTCGATCTGCTGGTTCGTATTGCTGCTCGAGTAGAAGCGCGACTCGTTGCGCAGGCGGAAGTCGCCCTCGATGTGAATGCGCTTGGTCCACTCCGGCGTTTCGTTCGGAGCGGCCCAGCCTTCGGACTTGGCCTGCGCCATCACTTCGTTCTTCACCTCGTCGCGAATCTGGTCGCGCGTGGTCTGCGAGATGTACGGAATACGCACGTCGCCCGGCTCGCCCGCCGCAGCGGCAGCGCCACCGGCCACGGCACCGGCAGCCGGTGCACTCCAGGCCTGCTTCGCCGCCGCCTGCGAGGCGGCATACGCTTCGGTCTCGGCCTGCGCGAGCAGCGCCTCGCCCGTGGCCTTGTCGATCGCGCCACTCTTGATGAGGCCGCGAATCAGTTTGACCATGGCGGTCTCTTTCGGCGCCGGCTGCGCCTGTGCGTGGGCCAGGCCCGTGGTGCCCAGCAGCGCGAGCGCCAGCGCCACCGCGCCTGCCGTGACGGCCACGCGCGGTGCCCCTCGGCGTGTGCCTGCGTCGGTCATACGTTCCAGTGCTTTCATTTTGTGTGTGACTTGTGCGTAAAAAGGAAGTCCGGCTGTGGCCGTGTGCTTGTCGTGGCGGGTCATGGTCTGCGGCCCCGGATACTCATGGACAGCGGGTAGCGCAACGACGCGGGCGGCTTCTCCTCTGCGTGGAAGTCGCGCAGCATGGCGAGCACGGCATCGTCGATGGCGGCATTGCCGGTACCGCGAGTCAGTTGGGCGCGCGTGGTCCGGCCGTCGGCGTCGAGCCAGAGATCGACACGCACGTCGTCGAATGCCAGCGTGCGGGTGCGCTGATCGCGCCCGAAGGCCTGCTGCAACGTGCTGGCCAGCCATGCGCTATACGAACGGCTACCCAGTCCACCGCCACCGCCGGTCATGCCGCCGCCGCTACCGGCGCCGATACCGAACGCGTCGGTGCCGGCCTGGGCGTCGCCATTGATCGTCACGGCGTCGCCGAGATCCTTGGTCGGGCTGGGCGGGGTGTCGTCCTTGGGCGGCTCGACGGGGTCGGCCGGCTTCGGCTCAACCACTTCGGGCTTGACCTTCTCGGGCGTCGGCTCGGGCGGCTTCTCCTGTGGGGGAGGCGGCGGCGGAGGCGGCGGCAGCATGAGCATCGGCGGGCTGTTGACCTCTCGACGCATGCTGGCCTTGTCCGTGAGCAGGTGCCAGAAGAGGGCAATCAGGCCCAGCACGACAATCCCGCCGACGATCAGCCCGCCACGCCGACGCAGCAGCGCCATTGCGGGACTGGCCGGCTTCGGCGCGACCGGGGAGCGAGACGCGAAATCGCGAGGTTTCACGCTGCGCTCCTTACTGCGGCTTGCCGGTCACGAGGCCGACCTGGTTGAGATCGATCCGGCGCAACAGGTCGAGCACTTCAACGACCTTGGCGTACTGCACCTGCGCGTCGCCGCGCACGATCACCGGGAAGTCGGGCGTCACGGCCTTTTCCGTGCGCAAGCGATCCTCGAGTTCGTTGAGCGTCACGGGATAGGCGTCGAGAAACACCTGCCCCGTGTTGTCGACGGTGATCGCCTTGGTCTTCGGCTTCTCCATGGCCACGGACGAGCTGGCCTTCGGGAGATCGACCTTGATGCCGGGAATGCTGGCGTTACTCGTGAGAATGAAGATCACCAGCACCACCAGCAGCACGTCGACGAACGGCGTGATGTTGATGCCGCCCGCGCGCTTCTTCGCAGCGAATCGCGTTGCGTTTGCCATGATTCGTCCCCGTCACGCGCGCTGCAGCACGGGCTGACGGCGGCCTTCGCCCTGCTCTTCCGCGAGGCGGGTCGTGAACTCGTCGACGAACACCGCCATGTCGGCAGCAAGCGCGTCGGAACGCGAGACCAGCCAGTTGTAGCCGAACAGTGCGGGAATGGCCACGCCGAGACCGGCGGCCGTACACAGCAGTGCCGCAGCCATGCCCGGCGCCACCGAGTTGATGTCCACCGCACCGGCCATGGCCGCCACGACGAACACCAGCATGATCCCGATCACGGTGCCGAACAGGCCCACGTACGGCGCGCCTTCGATCGAGGTCGAGAGCCAGTTCATGCGCTTGCTCATGCTTTCGACTTCGCGCACCATCGCACCGTCCATCGACGCGCGAATGGCGCTGATGGTCGCGTCGGAGACGGCGCTCGTGTCGTAGCCGAGTTCGTGGCGACGATGCAGTTCGCCCAGCGCAACCTCGTACAGATGCCACAGCGGCGATTGCTCACGCACGTCGTCCGGCACGCGGTTCGTGCGCGCGATCTGGTCGAGCGGTGCGCCCGACGCTTCGCGAAAATGCGCCATGAACGCCGTGTTGGCGCGCGCCTTCGCGGCGTAGCTGCGGCCCTTCGTGACCATGATGATCCACGACACCAGTGCCATCAGGCCGAGCACGCAAACCACCACCCAGGCGTCGACCGGCATGGCCGCGAGGATGAAGGCGAAGTGGCTCTTGCCCGCCTGCTGCTCGTCCGGACCGAACGCGACGAGACGCGATTCGGCACCTTCCGAGACCGCTTCCGTCTGGATCAGGGCGGCGTTGCGCGGCACCTTCGACAGACGCACTTCGTCCATCGCGCCCGAAAAGCGTGCCAGGGCACCCGTAGCACCGTCGACGTCGCCGCCGAGCACCGTCGGCGAGTTCAGCGCGGGCAGCGCGACCGGCAGCGTGCTCGTGGCATGACCGTCGACATACAGCGTGACCGTCTTGCCATCGGCCGTCACGGCCAGATGCGCCCACTTGCCTGCCTGCACCGGTTGTGCCGGCTGGCTGCGCTGGCCGCCCACCTGCACGAACGGCACGCCCTGATCGACACCGACGATCAGCTCGCTACCGCCGTCGCGACGTGCATAAAGCGCTTCATTCGCGCCAAGCGTCTCCGGCTTCACCCAGGCGGAGAACGTGAAGTTGCCACCGGCGGCGAGCGCCAGCGACGGCGATGCCGGGAGCACGACCGGCGAGGCGCCGGCCTGAATGCCCTTGCCGATGATGCCGCCGTCGAGCGTGACGACCGGGTTCTGGCTGTTGTTGCCGTACGCCGTGGTGTCGCGGGCGGGCACGTTCGACTCACCGAAGTGGTACACGGCCGTGTAGTCCGGATCGAACACACGCTGACCGTTACCGGCGGCCGGCGCCTTCTTGTTGCCGTAGTACATCCAGATCTGCTGCTTGGCCGCCGGGTTCACGGCGGGCACGTCCACCCACACGAGCGCAATGCCCAGCACCGGATCGAATTGCTCGACCTGATGATTGAGCACGGTCTTGTCGTCGCCGGCCACGAAGCGCAGGTCGGCACCGGTTTCGTTCACGCCTTCGAAGCTGAAGTTACCGGTGTGCAGGCGGACCAGCATCGGCACGCGGCCGGCGTCGCCCGTGATGTTGCCGCCTTGCGGGCCGGCGTCGATGGTGATCGGCTTGCGGTACGCCCAATCCGGTTGCCACCAGGCGTGCGCGAGCACCGGCATCAACGTGCCGATCAGCGCAAGCAGGAATGGAAGAATGCGTCGCATGGCTGTAGTTCTCCGTGTATTTCGCCCAACGCGTTCGAATTGCGCACCAGGCATCAGGTCGTGAATGTTGTGTAGGAATGTCAATAGGTCGCCGTCACGCTGAAGTTCACGCGCGGCTTGTAGCGTTCGGTGCGCGGGCCGTTCGTGAGCGGATACGCGGCGTCGACGCGGCCCGTCACGTGCGACGTGATGCGCAGCGACGTGCCCACGCCCACCGACGCAAGCGAGAACCGCGAGGTCTGCTCCGCCAGCGGGTCGCGCAAGCCCAGACGGGCGCCATCGAAGAAGGCATAGGCGCGCCAGTTCGAGACCAGCGGACCGAGCCACGGAATCGGCGGCGTGCGCCATTCGATCGAGCCGACCACGCCGTAATCCCCCGTGGCTTCGGCCGAGAGGTAGCCGCGCACCGAGTTCATGCCGCCGCCTGCAATCTGTTCGTTCGAGACCAGCGGCGAGTCGGTCATCTGGGTGGCCACGCGTGCGGCAAGCTGCCAGCCGCTGCCAATCGTGTAGGTGCCGTTGGCATCGGCGCGCACCACGGTGAAGCTCGGCGAGGCCTTGTAGCGCTTGGCGTCGAACTGCGCCGGGCTGCTGCCGTAGCCGAGGAAGCTCGACATGCCCGTGACGATCGAGGCGTTGAGCCCCGCGCTCAGTTGTTCGTTCTGATAGAAACCGCTGTAGCCAAGCGTGATCGGCGCGTACTTGAGCGGCACCGTATCGCCGGACGTGCCGAAGCGCGTGGTTTCCGTGTTGTCCTTGAAGTCGACGCCGAGACTGAACGCGTGGTACCACGAGCCGGTGTCGGGCACCGTGTAGGTCGTCTTCAGGCCGATGGCGTGGCCCTTGCCCAGCACGGTGGTGCCACCGGTGGTCGACACATTGCTGTCCGACGTGTAGCCATTGAGTTCGAGCGACCACGGCGACGTGCCGAGCGGCGCCACGTACGAACCCGACCACACCTTGCTCTGCTTGAAGTCCTGCGGTGCGCCGAAGAAGCTCATCGACACGCGGTGGCCGAGTTGCCACAGGTTGTCGTAGCCGACCGACGCGAGCATGCGCAGCGGCTTCGTGTCGGCGCTTCGGTCGTTGTTCAGGCTGAAGCTCGCGCGCCACGGGTTCGTGTCCTCGACCTTGAGGTCCACGTCCATCGTGCCCGGCACAGTCCCCTGCTTCACCAGCGGCACGACCTGCTGCTCGCCCGTGCGGTTGAGCGCCGTGAGTTCGGTCTGCGCAGCGTTGAAGTCCGGCACCTTGCCCTCGACCAGCGACGGCACGCGATCGCGCACTTCGCGCGGCGAGTGATATTCGGAGCCGACCACGCGCAGACGTCCCAGCTTGGTCTCGCTCACTTTCAGATAGACGATGCCGCCTGCGACCTGCTGCTCGGGCAGATCGACGTACACGGACTGGTAGCCCTTCGCCTGATACGCCGCGAGCAGCGCGTCGCGCGCGGCTTCGATGTCCTGCAGCGTGCGGTTGGGCCCAAGGTACGGGGTGACCGCCTTTTCGATGGTGCGCACATCGAGCACGGTATTGCCGCGCACGACGTACTCGTTGATGTTGACCAGCTTCTGCGGTTCGGCGGCCTTGGTCTCGCCCTTGTCGGCCGCCTTGTCGACGGATTTTTCTGCCGCTTGTGCGGCCGAATCGGCTTGCGGCTTCACGGCCGTCGGCTTTTCCTGCTGGCCTGCTTCGGTTTCCTGAGCAATCGCAACGCCATGAACGGTTCCCCCCAACGTGACAGCGCACACTGCCGCCCAGCGCAGCCACGGCCGGTTCGATTTCATCAAACGCATATAGAAGACTCTGACTTGTTAGGTCGACGCGGCTCTGCCCGATGCAGTGCCCCCGGTGGCCTGGCGACTACCCGCGCATACCTGTGGTATCGCCCGGCCGCACGCAATCCGTGTCGACGTTTCTCTCGAATACGGTTACCTAGACGTCCGGGATCGCAGCCGACTAACGTTTGTCACGAGAAATTCATCTTTCTCGAAAAACGCATGGACTGACGTATGCTTGTTCGCTCGGAGTCCTGATCGACTCACACGACTTTTGACGGGGAGACATGCCGTGAAGACACACAGCCCATGGGGGTTCCGCATGCTTGAAAGCGTGCGCCGCAGCGCACGGGCCGCGGGGGTGGCGTTATGCCTTGGCGCGCTCTCGCAGGCCGCGATGGCCGCCGACGACGCCCCTCGCGCGAGCGACGCGAAGGCGGGTGCAACGCGCACCGGGTGCGTGGACGTGGAAGTGAACGGTCAGCGCTCGCCGTCGTACGACTGCCTGACGAATCAGTTGCAGCCCGCCTCGGCGCCAGGCGCGCAGCGCGGCCCGGGTCTGGAATCGGAAGAGATCGCGAACAAGCCGAGCAATCAGATTGGCGGCCAGTTCAACTGGAGCGGGACGTCCCAGCGCATGGGAAATACGTTCGGCAGCTCGGCGACGCCGCAGCGCCCCGATACGCCACCGCCGTCGGCGCCGGTCGTTCGGCCGGGCCGATGAGTCCGCAGCGGGATCGGCAGTGCCGTCATGTGACGAATGCGTGACAACGGCTCGCATTCGGCGCGTCGATCGCGCCGCGCAGACGCTTCAGGCGATCTCGCGGCGGTGACGCCCAATGCCGCCGTGATACAGCGCGGGCGAGGTCATGCCGAGTTTGTGGGCGAGGATGACGAGATCAGCAAAGGAGCGCGCTTCCATCTTGCGCATGGCATTGCCCCGATGGATCTTGACGGTGACTTCGCTGATGCCGAGTTCGTCGGCGATGTGTTTGTTCATCCGCCCGGCCGCCACCAGCGCCATGACCTCCCGCTCGCGCTGCGATAGTCGTTGGGCTCGCTCGATGACACTTGTGCTGGCTCTCGCGCGCGCCAGACGCTGACGATCCTGCGCCAGCGCCGCCCCCACCGCGCCGAGGAGTCCGTCGCCGGAATAGGGTTCGATCAGGAAATCGACCGCCCCCGCCTTCATGCCTCGCACGCTGGTCGCCGCATCGGCATGCGCCGCGATGAACACGACTGGCATTGCCGCCGGCCCGGGTGCGAGTGCCTCCTGCAATGCGAAGCCGCCTCCGGGGGTGTCGAGATCGACCGCCAGCACGAGACAAGCGGGGCCGCTCGGTCGCCCCTGCGCCAAAAACGATGACGCACTCAAAAACCCCAGCGCCTCAAAGCCCGCTTGCGTCAGTTGGGCGCAAAGCGTGCCGTTGCGCGCAGCGTCGCTGTCGAGGACATAGACGGTCGTGGTATCGCTGTCCGGAAGCCCGTTCATGCAAGTCGGCGGTGTCATGGATCAATCCCGCCGAGTATACGTCAGGTGTGTGTCACCCGTGCGCGCGAAAAAGCACGAACGTGCGCGCTATTTCGAAGGACGGCAGACGGCGGAACCCCGCCGGGATTGCCTTTCCGGGGGCTAATACGAAGAGACGATGGAAGCTGTCACGCCAGAAGCATAGGCTCTTGGGTGGCCGTACGCGGTGCCCCGCCGGGCCTGCCGCGACTTTGGCGAGCCTCGCCCGTCTTCCCCTCTGGAGCCTTCCATGTCGAATCCCAAGCTCGAAGTCCTCACCCCGCAGAACTGCCAGTTGATCTTCATCGACCATCAACCGCAGATGGCGTTCGGCGTTCAGTCGATGGATCGTCAGGCGCTCAAGAACAATACCGTCGGTCTGGCCAAGGCCGCGCGCATCTTCAATATCCCGACGACGATCACGACGGTCGAAACCGAATCGTTCTCGGGCTTCACGTATCCCGAACTGCTCGACGTCTTCCCCAACCAGAAGCTGCTCGAGCGCACCTCGATGAACTCGTGGGACGACCAGAAGGTGCGCGACGCGCTCGCCGCCAACGGCCGCAAGAAGGTCGTCGTCTCCGGTCTGTGGACGGAAGTCTGCAACAACACCTTCGCACTGTGCGCCATGCTCGAAGGCGACTACGAGATCTATATGGTGGCCGACGCGTCGGGCGGCACGTCGAAGGAAGCCCACGACTACGCCATGCAGCGCATGATTCAGGCCGGTGTCGTGCCCGTGACGTGGCAGCAGGTGCTGCTCGAATGGCAACGCGACTGGGCGCACCGCGACACCTACGACGCCGTGATGAAACTCGTAAAGGAACACTCCGGCGCGTACGGCATGGGCGTCGACTATGCGTATACGATGGTGCACAAGGCGCCGCAACGCACCGAAACGACGCACGAAGCTATCCCGGCAGTTCCCGCTCGCTGACAGGAGGTTCGTCATGACCGCCCCCACGCCCGATCTCATTCTGGTCAACGGCAAGTTCACCACGCTCGACCGCGCCAACCCGCAGGCCGACGCCGTGGCACTCACCGGCGGCACGTTCTCTGCCGTCGGCACGCGCGACGAGGTGATGCGTCTGGCCGGCCCCGGCACGCAGGTCATCGATCTGCAGGCGCGCCGCGTCATTCCCGGACTGATCGACAGTCACATGCACATCATCCGGGGCGGCCTGAACTACAACATGGAACTGCGTTGGGACGGCGTTCGCTCGCTGGCCGACGCCATGCGCATGTTGAAGGATCAGGTCGATCGCACGCCCGCGCCGCAATGGGTTCGTGTGGTGGGCGGTTTTACCGAACATCAGTTCGTCGAGAAGCGATTGCCGACGATCGACGAACTGAACGCTGTCGCTCCCGACACACCGGTGTTCATCCTCCACCTGTATGACCGCGCGATTCTCAATGGCGCGGCCTTGCGCACGGTGGGCTACACGAAGGACACGCCCAACCCGCCGGGCGGCGAGATCGTGCGCGACGCGTCAGGCAATCCGACAGGACTGCTGCTCGCCAAGCCGAACGCGACGATTCTGTACGCCACGCTCGCCAAGGGCCCGAAGTTGCCGCCGGAATACCAGAAGAACTCCACGCGCCACTTCATGCGCGAAGTGAACCGCCTCGGCGTGACCGGCGTAATCGACGCGGGCGGCGGTTTCCAGAACTACCCCGAGGATTACCAGATCATCGAGGATTTGCACCGAGAAGGCGAGTTGACGGTGCGTCTGGCTTACAACCTGTTCACGCAGAAGCCCAAGGCCGAACTGGCCGACTTCAGCAGTTGGGTCAAGCAGGTGAGCCCCGGTCAGGGCGACGATCTCTACCGTCACAACGGTGCGGGCGAGATGCTTGTCTACACGGCGGCCGACTTCGAGGACTTCCGCGTCGAGCGTCCCGAGATGCCGCCTTCGATGGAAGGCGACCTCGAACCGGTCGTGCGACTGCTTGCCGAGAATCGCTGGCCGTGGCGTCTGCACGCGACCTATGACGAAACCATCTCGCGCGCGCTCAACGTCTACGAGAAGGTCGCGAAGGACATCCCGTTCGACGGCTTGCACTGGTTCTTCGATCACGCCGAGACGATCAGCGATCGCAACATCGACCGCATTGCTGCGCTGGGCGGTGGTATCGCCGTGCAGCATCGCATGGCGTATCAGGGCGAATACTTCGTGGAGCGCTATGGCGCGCGCGCGGCCGAGGCCACGCCGCCGATCCGTCGCATGATCGAGCGCGGCGTGAAGGTCGGCGCGGGCACGGACGCGACGCGTGTCGCCTCGTACAACCCGTGGGTCTCGCTCTACTGGCTGGTCACGGGCAAGACCGTGGGTGGGCTGCGCATGTACGCGCCGAACAATCTGCTCGATCGGGTCGATGCCCTGCGTCTGTGGACCGAGGCCAATACGTGGTTCTCGTCCGAAGTCGGCAAGAAGGGGCAGATCAAGGTCGGGCAACTGGCCGATCTCGCCGTGCTCTCGGCGGACTACTTCAGCGTGCCGGAAGACGAGATTCAGGACATCACGTCGGTGCTGACGGTGCTCGGCGGTAAAGTCGTCTATGGCGACGGGGACTTCGGGCGTCTTGCCCCGGCACTGCCGCCCGCCATGCCGGACTGGTCGCCTGCGCGCCACAGCGTGGGCTATCACCCGCGCGGACCGCAGGTGCTGAACGTGAGCGTGAGTTGCGGGTGTGCCACGTCGTGTGGCGTGCACGGACATGCGCATGCGAAGGCGTGGTCGTCCAGCGTACCGGCGTCGGACGAAAGCGGTTTCTGGGGGGCGCTCGGATGCTCGTGCTGGGCGTTCTGATCACGGTACCGTCAAGCGAGGTGTGACATGGCCACTATCGTCCCGTCGTCCGATCCTTCGTCCCCGATGGCTCGCGGCGCCATCACTTTGCCGGGCTGGGCTTACTGGCTCGCGCTGTTGCTGTTGTGTAGCGCCTATCTGCAAGGCGGGATCGACAAGGCGATGGATTTTCCCGGCGCCATCGCCGAGATGCAGCACTTCGGTCTGTCGCCCGCCGCGCCGATGGCCGTGGCGGTGATCGTGCTCGAGATCGGCGCATCGCTGATGATCCTGACGGGCCGATGGCGTTGGCTGGGGGCGCTGGCGCTGGCGGCATTCACGCTGGCCGCCACGTTCCTCGCCAATCGCTTCTGGTCGGCGCCGCCCGACGCGCGCGTCATGCTCGCGAACGGCTTTTTCGAACATCTCGGTCTCGTCGGCGGCTTCATTGCCGTGGCGTGGTACGACCTCAAGACCCGCGCCGCGCGGAGTCACTCATGAAGCTATATCTCGTCTCGCTCGCTGTGGGCATTCTCGTGGGCATCATTTATGGTGGCCTTGGGGTGCGCTCGCCGGCGCCGCCGGCCGTCGCCCTGATCGGACTGCTCGGCATGCTGATCGGCGAACAGGTCGTGCCGCCGGTCAAGCGTCTGCTCGCCGGGGAACCCGTGAATCTGGTGTGGTTCCATCGCGAGTGCGTGCCGAAGATCACCGGACTGCCCGCGCCGGTCGCCAAGGCCACCAAGGACGCCGACAAGACCGAGGCGCCCAACGCTTGAACGGCGATACCGGGATTGCGACGGCATCGCCCTCTCGCGATGCCGTGTCACCGCGCAACGGCAATCTCTCACGCGCCGATCTGATAGCGGCGAATCAGTGCTTCCACGCGCGCCTTGTCGACATCCGGAATACGCTTGAGACCGACGTACTTCCAGAACTCTTCGGCGGCCGCCCTACCCTCGATGCCGTCCGCCAACAGGCAAGCGAGTGCATCGGCGCGATGCTTCGGTGGCAGGAGGTCGAGGGACAGCATCAGTGCGTCCATCACACGCTGTTTTCGACTGCTTTTGAAGTAGCACGTCGTTATGCCGCCGAGGAACTTCGTCCACGCGGGTGACGCCGGCCCGGCAGTTGCAGCGTCCGCCCAGTGACACAGGATGGCCGGGGTCCGGGTCAACGCATCGCGGAACCACGCGAAGTCTGCGGTCGGACTACGCCTCGATGACTTCGGCATCGACTCGAATTGCCAGGTGATCCATCTCGGCACGTTGGCTGGCGCGGCCCGCTCGGAACGTCGCAATGCCGTGGCGGCGTCCAGGGAGTGAGACGCGTCCGCAGGGCGCAGCCCGACCGACCGCAGATTCGTGAGGAAGCGCTCCCGAGACGACGCCGAATGTGGGGCCAACGCGTGGATGTCCGGTGCTGCCGAACCCGGCGCCGTGACACTGATTGAATACATCTTCGACCTCCATCGGTGATTGGAGATCGCATCGTGACAGCGCCTCACCGCAGCACTTCAAAAGACGGGCGGCGCGCTGTCGGTTTTGGAATCGCGGCCGGGCGCGAGCAGGCCTCGGAACGCGAAGCGCTCCATCCGCTCGCAACGACCTAGAATCGATCGCCCAACACGGTCGCCCGTGTGAATTCCTCGATGTTGTCGAGCAAGGCGTCCAGCGCTTCGCCTGCCCCCTTCACATCGGCTGCCGCGATAGCGTCGGCAACCGCCGCGTGCAGACGTGCCATCGTCGGCAAGTCGGCCGCTTCCTTGTAGTGGTAGTACCAGAATCGACGGGACAGGCCGTGCATCAGACGCATCGAGCCTTCAGCGAATTCGTTGCGGGCAGCGACGAGACACAACTCGTTGAACTCACGGTCGGCGCGCACGAACTCCACGTCCTTGTCGCTGCGTGCCGAACTCTTGAACTCCTTCGCCAGACGCGTGAAATGCGCGCGTTGCTCGGCCGTGGCCTTCTTCGCGGCGCTTCTGGCAATCAGGCGCTCGACTTCGCGTCGCGTCTCCAGCAGGCGTAACTGCTTGCTCACGTCCATCGGCGGCACGAGCAAACCCCGCTGCGGCAACACCACGATCAAATGCTCGCGGGCGAGCCGCTGAACCGCCTCCCGAATGGGCGTGCGGCCGAACCCCGTCATCTCGCTCAACTGCAACTCCGACATCGTCGAACCCGGGGCCAGTTGCAGCGTCACGATCTTCTCTTCGATCCACTCGTAGGCCATATCGACCATCCGGCCCCGGGGGATCGTCTCTACCGGAATTTCGTGTGCGACAGCTTCCGTCTTTCCCGTGCGTTGGGTCGCTTTCTTCGTCGCCATTGGGTCAATGTTCAGAGCAAATGTTAATTGTATATCACCTGTTTCTGACGCTTTCGACGGGGTGCGGCGATTTATCACCCCCTCGACCACGCCCGCATCCCCGGGATTTCCCGGGGCTCTCATCGCTTGTGACGATCATCTGATGTGCTATTATAAACCAACTAATATATTACTCAGACGGGATTGCAATGAACCTCCGGCGAGTGGGAAATCCCGACGGCTTTCCCGTAGTGGCACTGCACGGCATTCAGGGGACGAACGACTCGTGGCTCCCGCTGGCGACAACGTTGGGCGAGACGTTCCACTTCATCCTGCCCAACATGCCGGGACGCGGCGACGCAGGCGAACCGGTCTCGCCGCAAGCTTGCAGCGCCGGCGAGTTCGCACGCATTGCCAGTGAAGTGATCACGCAGGAAGTCGGCGATCGTCCCTACGCGCTGGCCGGCTGGAGCATGGGCGTCTCGGTCATCCTGGAACTCATGGCACATCTGGCCAACGGTACGGCGTGCCACCGTGCGCCGGCGGCACTCGTCCTCCTGTCGGGCACGGCACAACTGACCGAGGTCGACTGGTTCACGTCCACCGACGACACAGCGTTGCTTGCCGAGATCGAAGCGCGCGAGGTGCGTCTGGGTCTGAAGCATGCCGCGCGCCCCAGCGTCGTGGCCTGGACGTGGCGCGCGCTCAAGCCCGTTTCGCATCTGCCGAATCTGTCGCTCGTGCGTGCCCCCACGCTCATTGTTCACGGCAGCGACGACGAGGATTGCCCGGTGGCTCACGCCCAGCGCATGCGCGAGGATATTCGTGGCGCGTCGCTGCATGTGATTCCCGGCGCCCGCCACTCGATCCTCACACAGAACACTCGGGAAGTCGCAGCGCTCATGCGCGACTTCCTGACGCGGTCCGGCACGCTCGCCGAGTCGCGCGTCACCCAACAGGAGAACGCATGAGGATCGACGATTGTCTTCACTTTTGCTCGCCGTCCCGGCTCATCATCGAGCTGGGATACCGGCATAAAATGCCCGCGCTTTTGCAGCACCTCGGCTATCGGCACGGGCTGCTGGTCACCGACCGGTTCTTTACCGGGGCGACACCGTGGGTGAAGGAATACGTGGCCGCGTGCGAACAGGCGGGCGTGCATGTGCACGTCTACGACGGCGGCCAACCCGATCCGACCACCGAGTTGTGCGATCGCGCGACCGCCGAGTTGCGCGCCACGTTCAACGGACGCTTGCCCGACCATATCGTGTCGCTCGGCGGCGGCAGCAACATCGATCTGGCCAAGGCGCTGTGCGTGACGTTGCCCGAGGGTCGTTCGATTCGCGACTTCGCCGCCGGCGTGACAAGTGATGCGCCCGTCATCGACCACATTGCCGTGCCCACCACCGCGGGCACGGGCTCGGAGTTGACGCCCGGCACCATCCTGTTCGATCCGGCTTCCGGCATCAAGACGGCGGTGATGGACAACCGCCTGCGTCCGGTCGTTGCCGCCATCGACCCCGAGCTTACCTTCACCTGCCCGCCCAAGGTCACGGCGGAGTCAGGCATCGACGCCCTCACGCACGCCATCGAATCGTTCCTCACGCTCGACTCGCAATATTTCGACCGCGGCGGCAGCGTCGATCCCGGGTACAGCGGCCGCAGCAGCCTGACGATGCTGTTCGCCCGCGAGTCCATCCGGCTCGCCGCCAAGTATCTGCTGCGCTGTTATGAGAACGGCAATGACATCGAAGCCCGCGTCGGCATGTGCTACGCGAGCGTCTATGCCGCCATGTCGTATGGCAGCGCCGGACTGAACGCGGTGCACGGCATCGCCTATGGCGTCGCCGCCCTGACGCACCAGTCGCACGGCGCCACGAACGCCGTTGTCCTGCCCTACGTCATCGACGCGCTGCAAACGTCGCGCCACAACGAACTGGTGGAAGTCGCCCGCATCTTCGGGATCGACGATCCGGATGAAGCGGGCGCGGTGCGCACACTGCCGTATCGGTTGCGCGAACTGGTCGGCAAGCTCGGCATTCCCACCGATCTCAACGCGTTCGGCATCGACCGGACATCCCTGAAAGATCTGCTCACCGATTCGCTGGGTGTGACTCGGTTGGCCAAAGCATTCCCGGTCGGGAATATCGAAGCTTGCTACGCGCAAATCATCGACAACGCGTGGCATGGAGGGCTTCGGGACGAGAAGACGGAGAGACGGTCGGTCGCCTGATCGACGCGATTCCCTTCGCGTCGGCCGAGCGCCGCCCCCGCAAAGACACAACTCACGACAAGGCCGGACATACCGGCCGCTTTGCGCCTCGATGTCTAATATGTTAGCTGACCATTAGCAGCATGCATTGGAGGAGACACAAGCATGGATATGTCCGCAGCCGCGTCGCGGCTAGGTGTTGGTGTTGTCGCGCGTCTAGAGCGACTACCGATGACGAATTACCAACGAACGCTTTTCTCGATCATCGCCACGGCCTGGTTTTTCGATTCCATGGATCTCGGGTTGATGACGTTCGTGCTCGGGTCGATCAAGGCGGAGTTCGGTCTGTCGGCATCGCAGGCCGGGCTATTGGCCAGTTCCAGTTTTCTGGGGATGTTCGTGGGTGCCGCCACGGCGGGTCTGCTGGCGGACAAGTTCGGTCGCAAGCCGATCTTTCAGATCAGCATGATCTTCTGGGGCGTGGGCAGTCTGATGTGCGGCTTCGCGCACAACGTCGAATCGCTGATGATCTACCGCGTGCTGCTCGGATTCGGCATGGGGATGGAGTTTCCGATCGGTCTGTCGATGGTGTCGGAGATCGTCCCTGCCAGGAGTCGCGGCCGGTATGTGGCCATTCTGGAAGGGTTCTGGCCAATCGGCTTCATTGCGGCGGGTGCGTTCTCGTACTTCATGCTGCCGGTGATCGGCTGGCGCGGCATCTTCATCGCGCTGGCAATTCCGGCCGTGTTCGTGTTCGTCATCCGCCGCATGGTGCCCGAATCGCCGCGCTGGCTGGAGGACAGCGGCCGCATGAAAGACGCAGCGGACGTCATGAATCACATCGAGGCGAAAGTCGAAAGGTCGTACGGACGCCAGTTGCCGCCGCCAACGCTGACCTCGGGCGCGCCGCGTCTTCAGGCCGACCGCAAGGCGCTGTTCTCGGAGATCTGGAGCGGCATCTATGCAAAGCGCACGATCATGCTCTGGACCACCTGGTTCTTCGCGCTGCTCGGCTACTACGGGCTGACGACGTGGCTGGGCGCGTTGCTCCAGCAGGCCGGATACGAGATCACCAAGTCCGTGCTCTACACCGTCTACATCTCGCTGGCCGGCATTCCGGGATTCATCTTCTCGGCGTGGCTACTGGAGAAATGGGGACGCAAACCGACGTGCGCGCTGATGCTGCTGGGCAGTGCCGTTGCCGCCTATCTGTACGGCCAGGCCGCCGGGGCCAAGGCGCCCATCGAGCAGCTGATCGCCGCCGGGCTGGCGATGCAGTTCTTCCTCTTCGGCATGTGGTCGGTGCTGTACGCTTACACGCCGGAGTTGTATCCGACCCGCACCCGCGCCACGGGCTCGGGCTTCGCGTCGTCGATCGGACGCGTGGGCTCGCTCGCCGGCCCGTTCGCCATCGGCGTGCTGCTCCCCACGTGGGGACAGGCCGGTGTATTCACGATGGGCGCCCTCTCCTTCGTGATCGCGGCATTGGCGGTATTGCTGCTCGGCGTGGAGACGAAAGGCCGCTCGCTGGAGGACGTGTCTCACTGACCCTTGCCCCTTGACCCTTGCCCCTTGACCCTTTAACCATTTTTTGAGGATTCGCGCGCCTGGATCCGGCGGGGCTCGTCCCCGCCGCACAGAGAGTTGCGTATTTCCCCATTTCCTTTGTAGCCGTCGCAGGAGACAACTCATGATTACAGAGCGCCAACTGAAGTTCAGGGAGCAGTACAAATCCGATATCAGCCCGATGTACAACGGTCTGTTGCACATCATCGTGATGTACATCGTGGCCATTGGCGCGGTGACGTATGCCGTCAGCCGGTTGCAACACCCGACGTGGGAGTGGCTCCTGATCGTTCCGGTATTTCTGGCGGGCAATTTCTGCGAATGGTTCATGCACCGGTTCGTGATGCATCGCCGGGTGGATGTGTGGGGACTTCGCGAGATCTATAACCGTCACACGCGCCAGCATCACCAATACTTCACCGACCAGTTGTCGACGATCGATACGACGCGCGAATTTCGCATCGTGTTCTTCCCGTGGCGCGTGCTGATCACGCTGGGCGTCGGCGGCGGTGTGCTCGGTTACGTCACGTCGCTGGTGCTGAACACGAACGCGGGCTGGATGGTATTCCTGACCATGGTCGGCCAGTACGTGATCTACGAAACGTTTCACTATTGCTGCCACTGTCACGAGAACTGGTTCGTGCGCAACATGCCGTTCATCAACACCATTCGTCGGCATCACACGGCCCATCACAACATGGGCATCATGATGAAATACAACATGAACCTGACGTTCCCGATTGCCGACTGGTACATGGGCAGCAGCGATCTGCGCCGCGGGCTGATCGGCCACCTGTTCAACGGCTACAGCGAGAAGCACGTGAAGAGCGAACTCAAGCCGATCATCGCCAAATTCAAGGACGACCACTCGCGTGTCACGTTGGACGGCCCGATTCTCACGGACGACGAGCGCAAGGCGATGACGGCGATCTGAAGGTCACGACACCGGCATCACTTCGGCCAACGCCAGGTGGGTTCGCTCAGGTGCTCGGCAAAGAAGTCCGACAGCGCGCTCACCTTCGCCGGCCTCGCTCTCGCCGACGGCGTGACGAAGTACAAGCCGCCCGTCGTCAGCGACCAGTCGGTAAGGATCGCCTCCAGGCGCCCGTCGCTCAGATATTCGCCCGCGATGAACTCCGGCAACTCGGAGATCGCCATGCCGTCGAGCAGCATCGGTAGCAGCGCGTCCGAGTTGGTGACGCGCAGTGGACCGGTCGGCATCACCGAAGCTTCCTCACCGGCATCATTGGTGAAGCGCCATACGTCGCTGCGCGCACGATAGGCGTAGGACAGGCAGGGCCGGTCCGCCAACTCATTCGGATGCGAGGGCCGTCCCTCGCGCGCCAGATAGTCGGGCGATGCCACCACGTATTGCGTGACGGCGCACAGCCGCCGCGCCACCAGTGACGAATCGGGCAGCGCGGCGATACGCAACGCCGCATCGAATCCGTCGGCGACCAGATCGACGGTCGAATCGGCCAGATGCAGATCGATCCGGACATCCGGATAGCGACGGAAGAATTCCGGCATCAGCGGCGCAACCCAACGCAGGCCGAACGACATCGGCACGGCGAGTCGCACGAGTCCGCGCGGCTGCACCGACAACTCGCGGGCCGCACCCTCTGCCGCCTCGGCCTGCCGATAGATCTCGCCAGCCTTCTCGCACAACGTCCTGCCGAACTCGGTCAGCGACAGCTGGCGCGAGGTGCGATTGAGCAGCCGCGCCCCCAGACGATCCTCCAGACGCGCCACGCCTCGCGACACCGTCGCGACCGACACCCCCATCTCGCGCGCCGCCGCCGCGAACGACCCCTCCTCCGCGACCTTGGCAAACATCGCCAGTCCTTCGAAATCAGGCAGCTTCGACATCGTGATCCATCATTTCAAATTTGCAACGTTGATTTGCGATTCATTCTATTTCGAAAACATCGGCGCGTCGATATTCTCCTTACATCGCAGCAAACAACCCGCCGCGAACGCCGAATCCCGGCGCCACCGAACGACGCAAACGAACAAAGGAGCAACACCATGGCACGCAAACTCGACAACAAGATCGCACTCGTTACCGGCGCCACGAGCGGCATCGGTCTCGCAACCGCACAACGCTTCGCCGCAGAAGGCGCTCACGTCTATCTGACGGGTCGCCGTCAGGCGGAACTCGATGCGGCCGTGGCGTCGATTCGCGACGCCGGCGGCAAGGCAACCGGCTTGCGCGTCGATTCGACGAAGCTGGACGAACTCGATTCCCTGTATGCAACGATCGGTGAAGCACACGGTCATCTCGACGTGCTGTTCGCCAACGCCGGTGGCGGCTCGATGCTCCCGCTCGGCGAAATTACCGAAGCGCATTTCGACGAGACGTTCGATCGCAATGTGAAGGCCGTGCTTTTCACGGTGCAGAAGGCCCTGCCGATTCTGGCCGAGGGCGCGTCGGTGATCCTCACCGGCTCGACGGCCGGCAGCTCGGGCACGGCGGCGTTCAGTGTGTACTCGGCCTCCAAGGCGGCGGTGCGTGCGTTCGCACGCAGCTGGATTCTCGACCTGAAGCCGCGCCGCATCCGCGTCAACACGATCAGCCCAGGCGCGACCCGCACGCCGGGCCTGCTCGACCTGGCCGGCGACGACGCCGCGCAGCGTCAGGGGCTGGCCGATTACCTCGCGGCGCAGATTCCGCTGGCGCGTCTGGGCGAGCCGTCGGAAATCGCCAGCGCGGCACTCTTCCTCGCGTCTGACGACGCCAGCTTCGTGAACGGCGCCGAGCTGTTCGTCGACGGCGGTCAACAGCAGATCTGAGGGGAAAATGCGCCGAGGTCGTTTGCACCCATCATGTGGCGCAAACGACCGACTCGGGAGGGCGCGTCGCGATCGGACCGCGTCATGCGACGCGCGGCCCGGTTCAGGCCCCGTGCGCCAATCGTTCGAAGAGATCTTCTCCGCCCATCTGACCGCCTTTGAGCAGAATCTCCATGCCGTCGAACGCCGGCACATCGCTCTTCAGACGGCACAGCGGCGCGCCCGGTGCGAGCGTCCCGACGTGTTCCAGCCCCCACGCATCGAGCGCGCGCATGCCATGGCTGGACGTGTCGCCTCCGGCGATGGCCAGACGCGACACCGGCGCTTCACGCAGCACCTGCGCAAGCAGCTGTCCGCCCGCTTGAGCCAGACGTAGCGCATTGACCGTAGCGCCGCCCGTTGCGGTTCCCTGCAACGGTACGGTGCAAGCCAGTGTGTGGCGTCCGGCCTTAAGGTGACGTACCAGTTCCGCGGCCGCCGACGCGCAGTATTGCCCGTCCTCCTCGATCACTCTCGCGGCGTCCAGACGCACCATCTCAAACGACTTCGCAGCGGCGACCTGGCTCGCAGTCACGGGCGAAAGACTCCCCGCCAACGTGAGCACCGGCCCGGTTGCCGCCCGGACCCCCGCCGACGCCACGGTCGTTCGTTGCCGCATGGCGCCCGCAATCGCCTGCGTCACGCTGCTCGGGCCGACCGTCAGTAGCGGCGCACGCCTGGCTGCCGCCCAAAGCTGTTCCCCGATTTCGGGCAAGTCGTTTTGTCGCGATACATCCCACAGCACATGCTTCACGCCCGCAGCGCGCAACGCTTGCAAACGCTCGGACGACACGTTCATTGACGGCGACGAAGATCCGCCACCGTCGACGTAACTCGTCCACGGAATCAGACCGATGTCTTCCAGCCCCTGCTGCGCGAGATGCTGTCGCAGATCCGCTTCGTGCATCGGTGTGACCGGATGTTGGCGCATCGTCGGGTGACGGTCGATCCGGAACACTTCGCCGCCAGCGCCCGCCGCAGCAAAAAGATTGCCGAACAGGCAGAAGCGGCCCAGGTTCGGCTGACCGCCAATAATCGCCACCCAGGGGCTGGGCATCGCCGGAGATAGCAGACGCACGGCTTCGCCGATGCTGCCGACCCCGGGTGCGCTGTCGAACGTCGAACAGGTCTTGTAGTGCAGCACGCGCGGCTGCAGGCGTCGCGCGAGGTCGGCAATCGGCGCGAGTTCGTCGCGCATCTGCATCGGCGCCAGCGAGCGCGCGATACCGGCGATGCCGAGGCAATCGATCTCACCGAGCGCTGCCAGACGTGTCTCGGTCGGCGGCGCGAGCAGCAACATGCTGCGCAACCCCGCTTGCGCGGCGGTCGCGAGCGTGTCCGTTGCGCCGGTGAAGTCGTCGCCGTAGTACAGCAGATGCGGACGATGCCGCACGGTCGCTTGCGATTCGATGACCATGTCGTCGCACCGTTCAGCGGCCGAAGAAGCTTAGCGCCGACGCGAGCGCGGGCGAGTGCTTCGCGGCATCCTCCAGCGTTACGCCCTCGCGAACGGCCTGCCAGGCTTCGCGCAGGCTCCGCACGCCGGCAGCCGGACCGTCGGGGTGCGCCAGAATGCCGCCGCCCGCCATGAACAGCAGGTCGTCGCGCCCCACGGCACGCCAGGTCGCCGGGACAGTGCCCGCCCACTGACCGGACGAAAACGCGGGCATGACGATGTCTTCGACCTTGGCAACGCTACGCTGCGCGCCAGCGTCGGCAACCAACGGCCGATAGCAGTCGTGCGCCGATTCGATGACCTCTTCGTCCGCCTGCGCAAACTTGCCCTGCAGACCGTGCACATGCATGTGATCGACGCCGGCGAGTCGCCAGAGCGTCTGATAGGCCTGAAAGCCGATACCGAGCAGCGGCGCACGCGACATCGCGCCGTAGCCATTGCGATGCGCGTGGATCGCGAGATCGGTGTGACGGCGCAACGTCTGCACGGCAGAGAAGCCGCACCAGTTCAGGCTCACCATCACGCAATTGCCCCCTTCTCGCGCCACGAGATCCGCGTGGTGGCGCATGGCATCCGTCTCGTCGGTGATGTTGAATGCCACCATGACCTGCTTGCCCGTGCGCTCGCGATGCTCGCGTACCGCAGCCATCACCGCCGGCACGCGCTTCGCCAGCGGCGCATGGACCGGGTTGGCACAGACCTCGTCGTCCTTGATGAAATCGACGCCCGCCGCACACAAACGTGCCACCAGCGCTGCCGTATCGTCAGCGCTCATGCCGACGTTCGGCTTGAGAATCGTGCCGACCAGCGCGCCGGTCGACACGCCCGTTGCCGCGCGTGTGCCCGCAATGCCGTAGCGCGGGAAATCGAACTGATCGCGATACGCGGCCGGCAGCGAGATGCGCTCCAGTCGCATGCCCGTGACTTCACCGAGATCGTAGAGATTGCCCGCGAGCGTGGCCGCCAGCGTCGGCAGGTTTGCGCCAATGTTCTCCGTCGGAAACGCAATGCGTACGCGCGCCCGATGCCACGCGCCGTGAACGCCCTTTCGCTCGAGATAGGCGTTGGGAAGCGAGGCCGTCGCGACATCTTCCACCGGCTCGACGGCTTCGACGACAGCTCGCGCACGCTCGCGCAGCGCATCGGTCTCGCCCGCCACGCGCGTGAAGGTGCCGCAGGACTGCTCGCCCGCCATCACTTCGGCAACCGCGCGCGGATCGAGCGGTGTCTCGATCAGATAAGTGGCGCTGAGCATCGTACTCATAGCGTCGTGAGGTCCGGAAAGGCGCGCACAGGGTCACGGCCGTCCCAATCGGCTGCCGCTTCGCGAATCATGCGAAAGAGCGTGCCTTTCGGGCCCGCCACTTCCGACAACTCGATGGTCGTTCCCGGATGGCAACCCGGGTCTGAGGCGCGGTCTTCGAAATAGACGAAGCGTCCGTTCTCGCCCACTTCGCCGCTCATGCAGACCTTGAAGCCCGCCGCCTGCGCGCGCGCCAGGTCTTCGTCAAAGTTGTCTGTCCAGTACGCCACGTGCTGCGCGCCGGTGCGTCCGGCGTTGAGGAAGTCGCGGTACATCGACGGGATGTCGTTGCGAATTTGCAGCAACTCGATCTGGAGGCCACCGGCATTGGCGAGCGCGACCGAATTGTGCGGCTCGAACGACTCGCCGCGATAGGTGTAGTTGCGAATCGGCACTTTGGGGTTGTAGTACCAGGGGCCGACGCCCAACACGTCGGACCAATAGGTCATTGCCGCCTCGATATCGGGCACGAGGTATGCCACCTGACGAATCTCGCCGAAAAATCTGCTCATGGGTCGTCCCTTGTTCTTTGCTGTGACGTTCGTGACGTGTGCGTCGCCGTGCGAGCGAGGTCCGTCCTCGCTCACCGGGTTGGCGATGGTGATGAATACGGTTGTGTGGCGTGCCGCCGGATACGCTGCGTTTTGCCTGTGGTTTGCCTGTGGTTCGCTGGCGCTCAGCGCAGGAAGCCGATCGAAATCCACGGGATTGCCGCGACGCAGATCAGCCCGATGACGAGCGCAACCAGGTAGCCCCAGATCGCCCGCATGCCCTTTGCCGGATCGACCTTGCCGATGGCGCATGCCGCGTAGTACCCCACACCGAACGGCGGCGCGAACAGGCCCAAGCCCATCGACAACACGACCACCATGGCGTAATGCACCTCATGCACGCCGACAGCGCGCGCAATCGGGAACATCAGCGGACCGAACAGCACAATGGCCGGAATGCCCTCGAGCACGCTGCCCAGCACAATGAACGCGACCACCGAGACGGCGATAAAGCCCGCAGCACCGCCCGGCATGCGCTCCATGGCCGATGCGAGATCCTGCGCGAAGCCCGATTGCGTCAATCCCCACGCCATGCCCGTTGCCGCACCGATGATGAAGATGATCGCGCCGGAGAGCGCCGCCGTTTCGATCAGCATAGGCAACAGACGTCGTGCGTCGAACTGCCGGTAGATGAACAGTCCCGCCAGCACCGAATAAGCGATGCCGATGGTCGACACTTCGGTGGCCGTCGCCACGCCCTCGACCACTGCAGCGCGAATCACGAACGGCAGCGCCACGGCGGGCAGCGCGTAGACGAAGGCGCGCATGACCGCGCCCTTCTTCGCCTTCTCGACACCGGAGAGGTCTTCACGGCGATACCGCCACCAGACGACACAGCACAGCGCAACCCCCAGCACGAGGCCCGGCAGTAAACCGCCCGTGAACAGCGCCGAGATCGACACGCCCGTGACCGAGCCGATGGTAATCAGCACGATCGACGGTGGAATGGTTTCGGTCTGCGCGCCCGTGGTGGACAGCAGGGCGACGAGATCACCGGGATCTGCGCCGCGCTTCTTCATCTCCGGGAACAGCACGGGCGCAATGGCAGCCATGTCCGCAGCCTTCGATCCGGAAATCCCCGAGACCAGATACATGCCGCCGATCAGCACGTAGCTCAGGCCCCCGCGCACATGACCGAGCATGCTCGCGAGGAACTGCACCATCGCGCGCGCCATGCCGGTCATCTCGATCAGCAGCCCAAGGAAGACGAAGAGCGGCACGGCCAGCAGAATCAGATGCGACATGCCCTCATCCATGCGACCGACGAGCACGACCATTGGCGTTGACGTCGTGAGCGCGAGGAACCCGAACGTCGCCAAGGCGAACGAAAACGCTATCGGCACACCGACAAACACGCACGCGCCGACAACGCCCGCAAAGAAGATCACCAGATTCCAGCGACCGATCGGCTCGAGCGACGGCCCGAGCAGCCAGAAGCCCACGCAGACGAGCGCGACCACCGCCATCGCCTGCATCGTGCGCCACGCCGGTGCGGCACGTAACAGTCGCAGCACACTCACGAGCAACATGAGCGCCATGCCCACGGGCAATGCGGCCGCGCGCCACGCGTTGCTGATCTCCATGGCGGGCGTGACGACGAACGCTTCTTCCGATGCGTATTCGTACGCCGGATGCACGATCAGCAGCAGGAACGCCATTGCTGCGGCAACCGCCAGCACGTCGAGAAACGCACGCGTGCCCGGCGACGCCTTGCCCACAAAGGCGGTCATGCGCATGTGTTCGCCGCGACGCAGCGCCACCACCGCGCCGAGCATCGACATCCAGAGGAAGAGGATGCCGGCGAGTTCGTCACCCCAGACGAGCGGCGCGTGAAACACGTAGCGCGCGATGACCCCGGCGAGCATGACGACGATATCCGCCAGCACAAGCAGTGCCGCAGGAATTTCCGTCAGCCAGCCGATGGCGCGATCGAGGCCGACCACGAACGCACGCCAGCCATGCACGGGCGCATCGGTACCGCCGGACGCCAGCGGATCACCGACATGCAGACCGGGGCCGGCCGACGGCTGCGCGGGACGCGGCGTCATGTCAGGCCACCTTGCCGGCGGTCGCTTCGAGCAGCGCCCAGGCTTCCGCCCCGAACTTCTTCTGCCATTCGGCGTAGTAACCCGACTTTTGCAGTTGCGCGCGGAAGCTCTCGGGCGACGCCGTATTGAAGGCCAGTCCCTTGCCGGCCAGTTCGTTCTGCAAGCCGGTGTTGAGCGCGTAGACGTCTTCGCGCTGCTTGATCGCGGCTTCGTTGAACGCGCGCGCGACGATCGTCTTCAGGTCGTCCGGCAGATTCCGCCACGACCGGCCGTTGACGACGAGGTGATAGCCGTCCCAGCTGTGATTCGTGATGGAGCAGAACTTCTGCACTTCGTACAGCTTCGCGGTCTGCACAATGGCGAGCGGGTTTTCCTGTGCGTCCACCACACGCGTTTGCAGCGCGGAATAGACCTCACTGAATTGCAGGCTCGTCGGCGAGGCCTGCAGCGATTTGAACAGCGAGATGCCCATCGGGCTGACCGGGACACGGATCTTCATGCCGGCAAGGTCGTTCGCCTTCGTGATCGCCTTGTTGCCGCTGGTGATCTGACGGAAGCCGTTGTCCCACATCTTCTCGAAGGTGTAGAGGCCACTCTTCGCGAAGGCCGCGCGAATGGTATCGCCGAGCTTGCCATCGACGGCGTGCCACACCTGATCGTAGTTGGAGAACGCAAAGCCGACGGCCGTAATCGCGCTGATCGGGGCGAGCGTTGCGATCACCATGGTGCCCGCGTTGAAGATGTCGATCCCGCCGTTTCGCACCTGCGCGAGCATGTCCGTGTCGCCGCCCAACTGATTGTTGGGGAACACGCGCAGCTCCATGCGTCCTTTGCTCTCGGCGGCGATGCGCGCCGCCACCTCCTGGGCACGGACATTCAGCGGATGGCTGACGGGCAGGTTGTTGCCGTACTTGAACACGTACTGGGGCGCAGCGGCGCGCGCCGTGCGCGGCAGTGCGCCCGTCACACCGGCCACCCCGGCAACACCCAGTGCGGGTAGCGCAGAAAGTGCGCGCAATACGTTGCGTCGGCCCTGTGAAGTTGAGCTGGTCATCCGCTTGTCTCCTGATGTTGTGGTTTTCGTCTCGTCAGTCTCGTCAATTGCACCGTACGTGCATGCCGCCGTCGACCAGCAGCTCTACGCCGTTGATGTAGCGTGCTTCGTCGGACGCAAGGAATACCGCAGCATTCGCGACGTCCCAGCCGTCGCCCATGCGTCCCGTGGGCGAGAGGCGATTACGCGCCTCGACCATCGCCTGCGTGTTGTCGTAGAAGCCGGAAATCTGTTGATAGATGTGTGGCGTGTCCATCACGCCGGGCAGAATGCAGTTCGCGCGGATGCCCTTGGCGGCGTATTGCAGCGCCACGCTTTGCGTGAGCGAATTGACCGCACCTTTGGACGCCGCGTAGGCACAGTAGGCATACCCTGTCCATCGAACGCCGCCGAGTGCGCCGATGTTGACGATAGCGCCACTCCCCTGCGCTTCCATCGTTGGCAGAACGGCCTTGCACGTGAGGAACATGCTCTTGACGTTGACGGCCATCACGCGGTCCCACACCTCCTCGGTGGTTTCCACCGGGCCGCCTTGCGACGTGATGCCCACATTGTTGTGGAGAATGTCGATTCGGCCGTAGGCCTCGATGGCGGCAGCGACGGCTTGCCGGATATCGGCCCAGCAGGTGACGTCGGCGGCCAGCGAGATGGCGTCGTTGCCTTCGCTGGCGATGACGTCGCGCGTGATATCGGCCGACTTTGCCTCGCGATCGATGGCGACCACCCGGGCGCCCTGCCGCGCATAAGCCACTGCGGCGGCCTTGCCGTTGCCCCAGCCGTCGCCGACCGAGCCGGCGCCGAATACCAACGCCACACGGCCTTCCAGCCGGCGCGACGTCGACACGTCTGCTCCTGCCATCACTCGTCTCCTGTTGTTTTCGCAGCGGTCTTTCGATGCGTTATGAAGTCGTACGATAGGCGGCAAACAGGCAATCGACCAACCTGATTTTCTGATGTGATTTGATGTGGTTTGATGAAGTATGCTGTGTTCGACACGATCATCGAAACATTTGAGGGACACGCTTTCATGCGACGAAACATGCCGAATCTGGCGGATATCGCCCGAATGGCGGGCGTCTCGACTGCCACGGTCGACCGGGTGCTGCATCGCCGGGAAGGCGTACGTCAGACGACGGTTCAGCGCGTGTTGCTCGCGGCGAGCGAACTGAAGTATTTGCCGGAGCAGGCGCTCGAGGCAGTGCGTTTGTCGCCGCCGACGCAGTTGCTGTTCGTACTGCCGGACCGCAGCAGTAAATTCCTGCGCATGCTCGGCGAATGGGTGCAGTGCTCGCAGACGCAGTGGGCGCCGTACAACGTCAATTGTCGGGTGCAGTTCATTCAGGGGTTCGACCCGGATGCGATGGCGTCGGCATTGCTCAAACGCGGACGCGGTTGCGACGGCGTGGCGTTCATGCCGCTCGAGCATCCGAAGGTGCGTGAAGCGGTCGACAGGCTGGCTGACGATGGCGTCGCGGCCGTCACGCTGGTCTCCGATCTGTCGCACTCGCGGCGCATCGCGTATGTGGGGCTCGACAACGGGTCTGCGGGACGCACGGCGGCGTATCTGATTGCACGGTTCGTCGGTCAGAAGCGGCACGCGAAGGTGGCGCTGATTGCCGGGTCGCTCAGCTACAAAGCGCACGTGGAGCGCGAGGCGGGGTTCTTGCAGTTGTTTTCGGAACAGTACCCGCAAATGCAGGTGGTCGGGCTGCGCGAGGGCTACGACGACGAGAAGGTCAATTACCGTCAGACGCGCGCGCTACTCGAGCAACATCCGGATCTCGCTGCGATCTACAACATCGGCGGGGGATCGGAGGGCGTGGGGCAAGCGCTCAAGGAAGTGCGCAAGGAGCACAAGGTGGTGTTCATCGGTCACGGCCTGACGCCTGACACCCGCGCGATGCTGATCGACGGCACGATGGACGCCGTCATCACCCAGAGCCCGCAGAGCGCCATCATGAACTGCGTGCGCATCTTCGCGAACCTGCGCGAAAAGCGCGATCTGTCTGCCGGCGTCGAAGCCAGCCGCAGTCAGGTCATCTTTCGGGAGAATTTGCCGTAGGGGGACGGGAGCGAACGGAAGCGCTCGCAATGCCTGATAGACACCCAGCCTGGACGCTGATGCCGTTTGGGGCGAACCAAGCCGCAGACAAGCTCGGCTGGCTTGGCAGCCAAATGGTTGGGCGACGAATCGAGAAATAAAAAAAAGCCCTTGGGATCAAGGGCTTTTTAACATCTTTGGCGGAGAGAGGGGGATTCGAACCCCCGATAGGCTATTAACCTATACACGCTTTCCAGGCGTGCGACTTAAACCGCTCATCCATCTCTCCTGAATGGTCGCGCATTATAGCAGGTTGGCGGCAACATCTCACACCCTTTCGTGCGATGCGCTTCCGAATATCGTCGGAACCCCTGTCGTTACGGGCGCCGCAGATGATCCACAAGATGCAGATCGCGCGGGCTCGGGCGTGCCCCGAGCAAGCTGAACCCGATCGCTACCGCGAAGCCCACCGGCACGCCGAATGCCCCCGCCGAGATCGGATCCACGCCCCACCAGCGTGATCCCGCGAACCCTGTCAGCCGCGTGAAGAACGGATACGTCGTCATGATGTAGTACACGCACACCAGCAACCCGCTCACCATGCCCGCCGTCGCCCCCAGCCGCGTCGTGCGCTTCCAGAACACGCCCAGCACCAGCGCCGGGAACAGACACGACGCCGCCAACGAAAACGCCGCCCCCACCAGAAATAAAATATTGCCCAGCTTCAGCGACGTCACATACGACGCAAACATCGCCACGCACAACAACAATATCTTCGACGTCGTCACCCGCTTCTGACTCGACGCGTTCCGGTCCACCATGTGAAAGTAGACGTCGTGCGACAACGCATTCGCAATCGTCAACAACAAACCATCCGCCGTCGACAGCACCGCCGCCAACGCGCCCGCCGCCACCAACCCCGAAATCACGTACGGCAGCCCCGCGATCTCCGGCCCGGCCAGCACCAGCATGTCCGGCTGCATCCAGATCTCGCCCCACTGCACCACGCCGTCCCGGTAGACATCCGAAATATCAAGCTGCACCGGCGTCGCGTGCCGCCACTGCGTCACCCAGCCCGGTAACGCCTCATACCGCGCGCCCACCAAATGCAACAGCACGTCGTACTTGAGCATCACCGCCAACGCCGGTGCACTCACATACAACAACGCCACAAAAAACAACGTCCACCCCACGGAACTGCGCGCGCCCTGCACCGTCGCCGTCGTGCCGTAACGGGTGAGGATGTGCGGCAAACTCGCCGTGCCGATCATCAGGCACACCATCAGCAGCAAGAAATTCAAACGCTGCGAGTTGCGTGTAGTGTCGTCTCTCGCCGGGAATGGCTCGGTCATCGCATGAGGCGGCTCACTGCGCTCCACGTACTGGTTGCGCATCTCCAGCCACTGGTTCTGCGCCTCGCCGACGTCGCGCGGAAACGCGTCGAGCTTCGTCTCGAGCGCCTTCACGTCACGCAACGGCCCGTTACGACGCTTCGTATCCAGCAACTGCCGCTCCAGCTCGGCACGCTCGCTGTAGAAGCTGTCGGGCAAGCCGTCGAGCCGCCGCTGCATCTGGTCGGCCTGCTCGCGATAGTAGTCGCGCACCTCGCGCTCAGGAATCGACTGCTGAATCTCGCGCTCCAGCGCCTCGACCTTCGCCAGCGCCTTGCCGTAGGTGAACTGCGGAAACCATCCGTTGCCCGTCTGATGCCCGATCATGGCCGTCGGCACCAGGAACGCGGTAATCATGATGATGTACTGCGCCACCTGGGTCCACGTCACCGCACGCATACCCCCCAGGAACGAGCACACGAGAATGCCCGCCAGCCCGAAAAAGATGCCGATGGTGAACTCGACGCCGATGAAGCGCGACGCAATCATCCCCACGCCCTGAATCTGCGCCACCAGATAGACGAACGAACACAGAATCGTGGAGAACACGCCGAGCGCCCGCACCACATTGCTGTCGTATCGCGTGCCGAGAAAGTCCGGCACGGTATAGCGCCCCATCTTGCGCAAATACGGCGCCAGCAGAAACGCCACCAGACAGTACCCGCCCGTCCATCCCATGACGTAGGCCAGGCCGTCGTAACCCGACACGTAGAGCGACCCCGCCAACCCCATGAACGATGCCGCACTCATCCAGTCCGCCGCGCACGCCATGCCATTGAACATCGGTGGCACGCGACGGCCCGCCACGTAATACTCGGCCGCGTCGGACGTGCGGGAGATCAGGCCGATCACCGCGTACACGGCAATCGTCACGAAGAGAAACGCATAGCCGATCCACACGCCCGGGCCGTTTACCCGCTCGAGCATGCCGATCATCAGCACGAATGAGAGAAAGCCCGCCGTGTAATACAGGTAGTAGCGCAGCAATCTGCGCGTAAAACTCATCGGGACGGCGGCGCCGGATGGGCGCGAGGAGAAGGAGGCATCGAGGCGCGGAAGGACGTGCTGTGTGATGCTCGCGGTGACGTGTAGGAAGTTGTCGCCGACGTCGACGCACCGCTCAGGCCGTCGTCACCGTCGCCAAGACTGTCACGGTGTGCGTCGCGCAGTGCATGCAGCGCGTTGCGATAGCGGGCATCGTTGACCCGCTGCAGCAACGCATAGATAACGATCAGGAGGATGTCGACGAGGATCGATCCCTGCGCGCCCATGTAGAACGGCAGCGGCCACCCGGCAAATCGCATCGAGGCCCACTCTCGTGCCCAGAACTGCGGCACGAAGGTCACCACGAACCCGATTGCCATGAGTACCGCTACCAGCCACAACGTCCGCCGCCAATGCCGCGCCGCGATCTCCGCCGCCTCGCCATGCCAGTCGACGTCATGCAGCGCGCCGCCGGCACTCGGGTCCGGCGGTACGCCGCTGGCTTCGCCAGCGACGGCGGATGTCCCGGCATTACCGGGAACCTTCGCCGTGCCGGTCTGCGAACGCTTTGCCATGGCAGGCCGGGAACGCCGCGCTTAATGTGCTTATTGCGCTTGCTTGAGCTGCTCCAGGATGGCCGGATTCTCGAGCGTGGACGTGTCCTGCGTGATTTCCTCACCCTTCGCAATCACACGCAGCAAGCGGCGCATGATCTTGCCCGAGCGGGTCTTCGGCAGGTTGTCCCCGAAGCGAATGTCCTTCGGCTTGGCGATCGGCCCGATTTCCTTGCCGACCCAGTTGCGCAGTTCGAGCGCCAGCTGCTTGGCCTCGTCGCCGGTCGGACGCGAACGCTTGAGCACCACGAACGCGACAATGGCCTCGCCCGTCGTGTCGTCCGGACGCCCCACCACCGCCGCCTCGGCCACGATCGGGTTGGCCACCAGCGCCGACTCGATCTCCATCGTGCCCATGCGGTGACCCGAGACGTTCAGCACGTCGTCGATACGACCCATGATCGTGAAGTAGCCAGTCTTGGCGTCGCGAATCGAGCCGTCACCGGCCAGATAAATCCGCCCACCCAACTCCGACGGGAAGTAGCTCGACTTGTAACGCTCCGGGTCGCCCCAGATCGTGCGAATCATCGACGGCCACGGACGCTTGATGACCAGCATGCCGCCCTGACCGTTCGGCACGTCCTGCCCCGTCTCGTCGACGATGGCCACGGCAATCCCCGGCAGACCCAGCGTGCACGAGCCCGGCACCAGCGGCGTGGCGCCCGGCAGCGGGGTGATCACGTGACCGCCCGTCTCCGTCTGCCACCACGTGTCGACGATCGGGCAACGGCCGCCGCCAACGTTCTCGTAGTACCACATCCACGCTTCCGGATTGATCGGCTCGCCGACCGACCCGAGAATGCGCAGCGACGACAGGTCGTACTTTTTCGGATGCACTTCGGGTGTCTGCTCGGCAGCCTTGATCAGCGAGCGAATCGCCGTCGGCGCCGTATAGAACACCGTCACCTTGTGACGGTCGATCATTTCCCAGAAACGGCCGGCATTCGGATACGTCGGCACGCCTTCGAAAACGATCTGCGTCGCCCCCACGGCCAGCGGGCCGTAGGCGATGTACGTGTGACCGGTGATCCAGCCGATGTCGGCGGTACACCAGAAGACATCGTCCGGCTTGATGTCGAAGGTCCACTGCATGGTGAGCGATGCCCACAGCAGATAGCCGCCCGTGCTGTGCTGCACGCCCTTCGGCTTGCCCGTGGAACCCGACGTGTAGAGGATGAACAGCGGATGCTCGGCGCTGACCCACTCCGGCTCGCACTGATCCGACTGGCCGGCGACGAGATCCTGCATCACTTCGTCGAGTCCGGCCTTCATCGCGACGTTGCCACCAGTGCGGCGGTACACGATGACCGACTTCACATGGTCGCAACCGC
This sequence comes from Pandoraea pnomenusa, assembly GCF_040391475.1. Taxonomy (GTDB): domain Bacteria; phylum Pseudomonadota; class Gammaproteobacteria; order Burkholderiales; family Burkholderiaceae; genus Pandoraea; species Pandoraea pnomenusa_C. The sequence continues at coordinate 50,855 of NZ_JBEBXS010000017.1, forward strand.
CCATCGCGAGCGCTTCGTCGACGATGGCCTTCAGCGGCAACGCCTTGCCGCCGCGCATCTGCTCGTCGGCCGTGACGATCGCCACGGCGCCTGCGTCGATCACGCGCTCATTGAGCGACTTGGCCGAGAAACCACCGAACACGACCGAATGCGTTGCGCCGATACGCGCACACGCCTGCATGGCGACCACGCCCTCGACCGACATCGGCATGTAGATGACCACGCGGTCACCCTTCTTCACGCCCTTGGCCTTGAGCGCGTTCGCGAAGCGATTCACGCGCGCGAGCAGGTCGCGGTAGGTCACCGGCGTGACGGTGCCGTCGTCGGACTCGAACAGGATGGCGTTCTTGTCGCCCAGGCCCGCCTCGATCTGGCGGTCCAGGCAGTTGTAGGAAGCGTTGATCTGGCCGTCTTCGAACCACGTGTAGAACGGGGCGTTGGTCTCGTCGAGGACTTTCGTGAACGGCTTGTGCCAGGCCAGATTCTCGCGCGCCTGACGCGCCCAGAATCCCTCGTAATCCTTCTCGGCCTCGGCGCACAGCGCCTCATAGGCGGGCATGCCGGAGATTTTCGCGTTGGCGACCAGCGCCTGCGGCGGCGCGAAAACGCGCTGCTCCTGCAAAACCGATTCGATTGCTGCCATGAGTTGTCCCCTCTTATGGATATGCAAAAACGATTGCAATCAAGCCAAAACAAATCGCTAACGTCACATTAAGACGAGCGACTTACTAACGCCTTACACTGGTGCACGCACCTTCGCCTCCCGCGCGCGGGACTCGCGCGAACGCGTCGACGCCTTGCCGCAGACTGTGGCGTATTCGCTACAATCCTACCCGTATCAACCCTATCCCGCCACCCCGGACTCGCCCGGAGCCCCCGTGAATTCGACATCTCAGTCTGAATCGCCTGCCATCGCGAAGGCAACGCCGTCATCCACCGACCGGCTGTTCGCCCGCTTCCCGAGCTTCGCCCTGGCGCTGGCGATGACCCTCGTGGGCACCAATGTGGGCATCGGCAAGACCATGGTGGCCGTCATGCCGGTGGCCGCCTTCGCGCTGTGGCGCTTCGTAATCGCCATCATCGCCCTGTCGCCGCGCTACCGGCCGTCGGCCATGCGACGCGTCACACGCACGCAGTGGAAACACCTCTTCGTGCAGACGTTCTTCGGCACGTTCCTGTTTACGCTGCTCATGCTCTATGGCGTACGCATGACCACGGCCACCGCCGCCGGCGTGATTACCGCCACGCTGCCCGCCTGCGTCGCCCTGCTCTCCTGGGCCGTGCTGCGCGAGCACCCCACGCGCCGCACGATGGTCAGCATCGGCCTTGCCATTGCCGGCGTGGCGCTGCTCAACGTCTCGCGCGGCGACGCCCACGGTGCGAGCGGTTCGGCAGACGCCGGGAATGCGTGGCTGGGCAATGCGCTGGTGCTCGGCGCCGTGCTCTGCGAGGGCATCTACGTGATCGTCTCGAAGCGGCTGGCCGCCGAACTCTCCGCCATCGATATCTGCGCCTACACGCACCTGATCGGCGGCGCCCTGATGCTGCCGCTGGGCGTTGCGGGCCTCATGGCCGTGGATTACGCCGCGCTCACGCCCGGCCACTGGGCGCTCATCGTCTGGTACGGGCTCGCCGCAAGCGTCTTCTCCTTCTTCCTCTGGATGCGCGGCATTCGGCACGTGAGCGCGCAACTCGCGGGCGTTTTCACGGCCATGGTCCCGGTGGCCGCCACGGCCTACGGCGTGATCTTCCTTGGCGAGCGCCTCTCCGTCGCGCAGGGCGCCGCACTGGCGCTGACGGTCGCCGGGATCGTGCTCGCAGCCCTGCCGTCCGCCGGGGCGCGCAAGACGCTATTGCCGGCCCGCGACTGAATCGGGAACGGCAGGGCGGGCAAGACGTTGTAAAATGCCCGCCATGCCGGATTTCGCGACGCGAAATCGGTGACGTGCCGGTCGGTCCCGGCTGGCATGTCGTGCGTATCCGGTCCGTATTTGAATTGCGTATTTGATAACTCACGCCTGCGGCGATGCACGCAGGCGAATGCCCCCACTAAGTCAAAAGCCATGTCGACTCCCGGCCGCCCGTCCGACGCGCCGCTGCGCCCGCTGCCCCGCGTCATCTTCCTCAGCCGCTGGCTGCAAGTTCCGCTGTATCTTGGCCTGATCGCCGCGCAAGGCGTCTACGTCTATAAGTTCCTCGCCGAACTCTGGCACCTGATTACCCACGCCGGCACCTTCGACGAAACGCAGATCATGCTCGTCGTACTCGGCCTGATCGACGTGGTGATGATCTCGAACCTGCTCATCATGGTGATCATCGGCGGCTATGAGACGTTTGTCTCGCGCCTGGGCGTCGAAGGCCATCCGGACGAACCGGAGTGGCTCGACCACGTGAACGCCGGTGTGCTCAAGGTCAAGTTGTCGATGGCGCTGATCAGCATTTCGTCGATTCACCTGCTCAAGACGTTCATCGATGCGTCGCAGCAGACGCCGCACACCATCATGTGGCAAGTGATCATTCACTGCGCCTTCCTGCTTTCCGCCGTGGTCATGGCCGTCGTCAACAAGATGACGAACGACAGTCACGCCCCGGCCTACGCGTCCCCCCAAGTCATTACTACCCGTTCCCACTAAGTCGAGAGCCGTTCCATGTCTACCGTCATTAAAGAAGACGACGTCATTCAGAGCGTCGCCGGTGCCCTGCAGTACATCAGCTACTACCATCCGGACGATTACATCCAGGCGCTGGGTCGTGCCTACGAGGCCGAGCAAAGCCCCGCTGCCCGCGACGCCATCGCGCAGATCCTGACCAACAGCCGCATGTGCGCCGAAGGCCGCCGTCCGCTGTGCCAGGACACCGGCATCGTGACCGTGTTCGTGAAGGTCGGCATGAACGTGCGCTGGGACGCCAAGCGCAGTCTCACCGACATGATCAACGAAGGCGTGCGCCAGGCTTACATGCACCCGGACAACGTGCTGCGCGCCTCGATCGTGGCGCCGCCGGAAGCCGGCCGCAAGAACACGAAGGACAACACGCCCGCCGTCATCCACTACGAAATCGTGGAAGGCGACAAGGTCGATATCACGGTCGCGGCCAAGGGCGGCGGCTCGGAGAACAAGTCGAAGTTCGTGATGCTCAACCCGTCCGACTCGATCGTCGACTGGGTCGTGAAGACGGTGCCGACGATGGGCGCCGGCTGGTGCCCGCCGGGCATGCTCGGCATCGGTATCGGCGGCACGGCGGAAAAGGCCATGGTGCTCGCCAAGGAATCGCTCATGGACCCGATCGACATCCATGACCTGATCAAGCGCGGCCCGCAGAACTGGAACGAAGAGCTGCGCCTCGAGCTGTTCGAGAAGGTCAACGCCCTCGGGATCGGCGCGCAAGGCCTGGGTGGCCTGGCCACCGTGCTCGACGTGAAGATCCTCGACTACCCGACGCACGCGGCGTCCAAGCCGGTCGCCATGATCCCGAACTGCGCGGCCACGCGTCACGCACACTTCACGCTGGACGGCTCGGGCCCGTCGTTCCTCGCCGCGCCGTCGCTCGATGCCTGGCCGAACGTGCACTGGGCACCGAACACCGAGACGAGCAAGCGCGTCGACCTCGACACGCTCACGCCGGAAGAAGTCGCCAGCTGGACGCCGGGCCAGACCCTGCTGCTCTCGGGCAAGATGCTCACGGGCCGCGACGCCGCGCACAAGCGCATTGCCGACATGATCGCCAAGGGCGAGCCGCTGCCGGTGGACTTCAAGGGCCGCGCAATTTACTACGTCGGCCCGGTCGATCCGGTGCGCGACGAAGTCGTTGGCCCGGCAGGCCCCACGACGTCGACCCGCATGGACAAGTTCACCGACATGATGCTGTCGAAGACCGGCCTGGCCGTGATGATCGGCAAGTCGGAGCGCGGCCCGGCCGCCATCGAAGCGATCAAGAAGCACAAGGCCGCGTACCTGATGGCCGTGGGCGGTGCCGCTTACCTCGTGTCCAAGGCGATTCGCGCTGCACGCGTGCTGGCCTTCGAAGACCTCGGCATGGAAGCGATCTACGAGTTCGACGTCAAGGACATGCCCGTGACGGTCGCCGTGGATGCCACCGGCGTGTCGGTGCACAACACCGGCCCGAAGGAATGGCAGGCCAAGATCGGCAAGATTCCGGTCGCTGCGGAATAAGCCCGCGTCTGGCAGCAACAGAAGAAGCCCGGGATCTCCGGGCTTTTTTTATGCCCGGTCACGGTCGAGAATGGATCGCATTACCATTCGCACCTCGGTTCACGAAAAGCCTTGCAGGGCTTGGCTTTCCCGCCTTTTCCAGCTACTCTTCAACCGCTTGCAAACTGCATAAGAAAGGGATCCGAAATGAAAGGCGACAAGAAAGTCCTCGAACTCCTCAACGCACAACTCACGAACGAGCTGACGGCGATCAACCAGTACTTTCTGCACGCCCGCATGTACAACCACTGGGGCCTCGAGAAACTCGGCAAGCACGAGTACGACGAGTCCATTGGCGAGATGAAGCATGCCGACAAGCTCATCGAGCGCATTTTCATGCTCGACGGCCTGCCGAACCTCCAGGACCTGCACAAGCTGCTCATCGGCGAGTCGACCGACGAAATCCTCAAGTGCGACCTCAAGCTCGAATACATCTCGCAGAAGACCTGCAAGGACGGTATCGAGCATAGCGAGAAGGTCAAGGACTACGTGTCGCGCGATCTTTTCGCAGAGATCCTGCACGACACCGAAGAACACATCGACTGGCTCGAAACGCAGATCGATCTGATCGACAAGGTCGGTCTCCAGAATTACCAGCAGTCGGGCATGGCGTCGCTCGAAGAATAAGCCCGACAACCCACAAAACCCAGATAAGAAACGCATCGCCGCGCCGACATCGGTTCGCCGGCTTTGCGATAGAATTTCGGGGCCGGCCATTTGCCGGCCCTTTTTTATTCGCCATGCCCTCCAACGCGCCGATTGGCGTCTTCGATTCCGGCCTCGGCGGCCTGTCGGTCCTTCAGGCCGTACGCGCCTTGCTGCCCCATGAGTCGCTGCTCTATGTCGCCGACTCGCATTTCGCCCCCTATGGGGAACGCCCCGACGCGTTCATCGAACAACGCAGCCTGGCCATCGGCCGCTGGCTGCGCGAGCGTGGCGCCAAGGCGCTGGTCGTTGCATGCAACACGGCCACCGCTCACGGCGTAGCGGCGCTGCGCGCCGACGCCGATTGGCCGGTCGTCGGCGTGGAGCCGGGCATCAAGCCCGCCGCCGCGGCCTCCGCGAGCGGCGTGATCGGGGTGCTCGCGACCGCCGCCACGCTGCGCAGTGCGCGCTTCGCCGATTTGCTGGCACGTCACACGGCGCAGGGCCAGCGCTTTCTCTGTCAGCCTGGCCATGGGCTCGTCGAGCGGATCGAAGCGGGGGATGTCGATTCGACGGCAGTCGTGACGCTGCTCGAACAGTTCATCGAACCGATGCTCGCACAAGGCGCCGACACGCTCGTGCTCGGCTGCACCCACTACCCGTTCCTCATTCCCGCCATCGAACGGCGCTTCGGCAACGCGCTGACGCTCATCGACACGGGCGCGGCCATCGCACGCCAGTTGCAGCGCCGCCTCGCCACGGCCGCGCTGCAAGCCCCGGTGGCCCCGGATAGTGCCGACGGCGGCAGCATCGCGCTGTTCACCACGGCAGACGCCCACGCGTTGCAGACGATGGCCGACCGACTCCTGCCGAATGCCCCTCGCGTGCAGACTGTCGAGATCGACAGCATCGACAAGACCGCCCCGCAAGGCGCGTCACGCCTCGATTCCGCCCCCAACCTTCCCATCATCTCCGCCTGACACGGTTTCCGTATATCCCTGTGCGGACTATGGGATAGGCCGAAGGCGCTTGCAAAACTCAACAACTTAAATAATAATTATTCTCATTAGTGTTACATTTTGACGTTTTCATCATGATCGTCTGCGTCTGCAAATCCGTCTCCGACCGCCAGATCAAGGCTTGTCTCGACGCCGGTGCGAACACCATGGAAGATCTTCAGATCGACCTGGGCGTTGCGCTGTGCTGCGGGAAGTGCGGCCCGTACGTCCAGGAAATGGTGTCGGGTGCCACGCCTTGCTGCGGCCGTTCGTGCGGTGGTTGCTGCCAGTCGGCACGGATCGAGACGACGACCGAAGTGGTGTTCGCACAGCGCGATCTCGCGCTGGCCGCTTGAGCCCACTCGGTGTGCCCGGCCTGCGCGGCAGGCCAAAACGTTATCGGATTCAATAACATCGTCCTGACGCAGCGGTATCGGGTCGCGACGATGACGGAGCCAGCCAGGCGTCTCACGGCGCTGTGCGCCAGCCAGCGACTCGTCACCCTGGAGGTGTCAGATGGAACTCCTGATTGGCTTTGTTTCGACGTTATGTTTATCGTTTTTCCTGTTCCGAAGGTGAGTCGGTGCACGGTTTCCGACTCGCTGCATTCGCCGACCGCGCCCCCTGGCGCGGTTTTCCTTTGATCGTACGTCCGGCCCTCCCGAACCCCGAGGCTTTGCACTCCGCGCATCACTCATCGTTCATCGCCGCAAACTAGCGTACCCTAGCCGTTACCATGTCGACCGCCGTGCCCCCCGCCGTGACCCCTTCCGGCCTTGCGTTCACGCCGTTTCGTGATCCGCTGACGTCGCCGCGCGCTATCGCGATCGCGGCCGCGATCGTCGTCTTCCACATTGCCGCATTGGTCGGTTTGTCGCACCTGCGCAATGAACCGGAGAAGGCAACGATCGAGCCCACGACCTTTACCGCCACGATCATTCCGCTCACGCCGGCCCCCACGCCGCCGCAACCCGCACCGCCCAAGCCGCAGCCGGAACCGCCGAAGCCGCAGGTCGCGCCGCCGCCGCCGAAGCCCCGCGTACAGCCCAAGAACGCCATTACGCAAAAGGCCGAGCCGGTCGCCCCGGCGCCGCAGCAAACGCCGGTCGAACCCGTGCAGAATGCCGCGCCTACGCCACCCGCACCGCCTGCCCCGGCCCCCGCGCCCGCGCCGTCCGGCCCGATCGAGGGTCTGGCCGTGAAATGCGAAGATCCGCGTGTGGTCTACCCGACACAGTCGCGTCGCGTCGGCGAAGAAGGCACGGTCACGTTGCGCCTGGTGATCGATACACGCGGCGTGGTGTCCAGCGCCAATGTCGTCAAGTCGAGCGGCTTCCCCCGTCTCGATCAGGCCGCCCGCACCGCTGCACTGGCGATGCGTTGCGCACCCCCGATGCAGAACGGTCGCGCAGTGGAAGCCGCCGCGACCAAACCGTTTAACTTCAATTTGAACGATTAACGCAGCGCGGCAGTCACGCGCTTGTGTAACCATTTAACGAACTGGATCTCCAGAGGAACGCAAAATGCAAGAGTATGGTTTGAGCCACGTCTGGGCACAGGGCGACTTCGTCACCCGCGCCATCGCGATCGTGTTGCTGGTGATGTCGGTGCTGTCGTGGACGGTGATCATCATCAAGGGCACCCAGGTCTTCCGCCTGAGCCGCCTCACGCGCACTGCCGAGCCGGACTTCTGGCACTCGGAAAACTTCTCCGCCGGCCTGCAGAAGCTCGGCGAATCGGGTCAGAACAATCCGTTCCTCGCACTGGCCCTCGCCGGTCAGGACGCCGCCGAGCATCACCGCCAGAGCCAGCCGCATCTGCACGACAAGATGGACGTGAGCGACTGGATCACCCGCGCACTGAAGAATTCGGTGGACGACACGGTCTCGCGCCTGCAAAGCGGTCTGGCGATGCTGGCCTCGATCGGCTCGACTTCCCCGTTCGTGGGCCTGTTCGGCACGGTGTGGGGCATCTATCACGCCCTGCTGGCCATTGGCGCCTCGGGTCAGACGACCATCGACAAAGTGGCCGGCCCGGTGGGTGAAGCCCTGATCATGACCGCCTTCGGTCTGTTCGTCGCCATTCCGGCAGTGCTCGGCTTCAACGCCCTCACGCGCGCCAACAAGGGCATCGTCTCGAAGCTCAACCGCTTTGCGCACAGCCTGCACGCCTACTTCCTGACCGGCGCCAGCATGCACTCGACGCAGTTCGCGAGCAACGTCACCCCGGTGCGCAAGCCGTCCACGCCGGCCAGCGCCAACTAAGCCGGCACGCAAGACAAGGAGTTCGCTATGGCTATGGGTTCATACAGCAGCGACGACGGTGCCGATGACGCCATGATGAGCGAAATCAACATGACGCCGCTCGTCGACGTCATGCTGGTGTTGCTGATCATCTTCATCGTGACGCTGCCGGTGCTCAATCACGCGGTCAAGCTCGATCTGCCGCAGGCAAGCAGCCAGCCGGAAGACACGAAGCCCGCCAAGGTCGACCTGTCGATCCAGGCGGACGGCACGGTCTTCTGGGACAAGCAGGCCATCGACGAGGCCACGCTCAAGGCGCGTCTGGCGCAGGCCGCCGAAGCGCAGCCGCAGCCGGAACTGCATCTGTTCGCCGACAAGAACGTGCGTTACGAAAGCGTCGCCAAGGTGCTCTCGGAAGCGCAGACGGCAGGCGTGACCAAGCTCGGTTTCGTGACCGATCCCGCGACCAAGTAAGTCCGGTCGACGCACGAATCGCAGAAGAGAAGCGCGGTGCATCCCACCGCGCTTTTTTTCGCCCATTCGATTCGTTGCTGCCTCTCCCCATTTCTCCGCTTTTACCCGGCATTGTTCCAATCGGGTAACAATCCTTCCAGCGTTACGGTCTACTCTGCGTGCCATGCGCCCCGATATAGTGAGGACATGACATTGGACGCAAGACGCCATCTCGGCGAGCGTCCCCACAGGAGATTCCGACATGAGCACCACCTTCGCCCGTCCGGTCACCCGTGTCTTCACGGCGGCACAAACGCAGGAAGGCGCCGGTTTTCACGTCAACCGCCCGTTCCCGACGCGCATGATGATGGACTTCGATCCTTTCCTGCTGCTCGACGAAATGGGCCCGATGCAGGTCGCCCCCGGCGACGCCAAGGGCGCCCCCGATCACCCGCACCGCGGCTTCGAGACAGTCACGTATCTGCTCGCCGGCGAGATGGAGCATCGCGACTCGCAAGGTCACGCCGGCAAGCTCACCCCCGGCGACGTGCAATGGATGACGGCCGGTGCGGGCGTGATTCACTCGGAGATGCCTTCGCAGGCGTTCCAGCAGCGCGGCGGTGAGATGCACGGCTTCCAGCTCTGGGTGAACCTGCCGCGCACGGACAAGATGATGACGCCGCGGTATCAGGAACTGCCCGCCGCGGGTATCCCGAGCGCGACGAGCGAAGACGGCAAGGTCTCGGTGCGCGTGATCGCGGGCGAGGCGCTTGGCACGCGCGCGGCCATCGAGACGCGCACGCCGATTCTGTACCAGCACTTCACGCTGCAGCCGCAGGCCTTGCTCGATCATCCGGTGCCGGCGGACTTCAACGTGTTTGCCTACGTGATCGACGGCGAAGGACACTTCGGTGCCGAGGCCACGGCCGCCAAAACGCATCAGATGGTCGTCTTCGGCAACGAAGGCGAGAGCGTTACCGTGCGCAACGATAGCGACAAACCGATGTCGTTTCTGTTGATCGGTGGCAAGCCGTTGGGCGAGCCGGTGGCACGCTACGGCCCGTTCGTCATGAACACGGAAAGCGAGATCCGCCAGGCGATTCTCGACTTCCAGGCCGGACGCATGGGACACATTCCGGCATCGGGCACCCACGCCTGAACGTTGTCGCGCATGACGTGAGGCGGCAATCCGTCACACGGCGGAGCGTGACACCCGTCGTTCGCACCGGCCCGGCGAAATTGGGTCACAATGACACTCAATGTGCGCATTGTGGCCCGAGACATTCGCCGGGCCGTTTTCATCGAGCCCATCAGGAAAACAGGAGCTGTCATGGCTGCAGAAGCGATTGTCACCGCCCATTTAGGCGCCGCGGGTTTCACCACTCACCTCTCGGACGGCAAACACGAATGGCTCGCCGACGAGCCTGCGACGCTCGGCGGCGCCGATCTCGGCCCGGCGCCTGCAGCACTGCTGCTGTCGAGTCTCGGCGCGTGCACATCGATCACGTTGCAGATGTACGCGCGCCGCAAGGAGTGGCCGCTCAAGGACGTAAAGGTCACGCTCGCGATGAATCCCGATGGCAAACCGCCCGCCGGGACCACGCAAATCACGCGAAAGATCGAACTTGCCGGCGATTTGTCGGAGGAACAGCGTCAGCGCCTCTTGGAAATTGCCAATGCGTGCCCAATTCACAAGGTGTTGTCGGGCACGATCGCCATTGACAGTACGCTGGTCGAGTAAGATCCGGCGCGGCCGGCACGCCATGACATGCGTGCCGACCGTCATCGATTGAAGGGGAAAATTCTTGCAGTACGAGCATCTCATCGAGGTCAATGACCTCCTGAACCCACTGGCGTTTTCGCTGTCGCGCGAACAGTTGTGGCGTGGCCTCGTGCTACGCGCCGAGCAACCGGAATCCTTCGTGCTGGGGCTGGATCAATGCGTCGTGCACGAACGCACGGACGATACGCTGGTGCGCGAGTTGCGCTTCGGCGAAGCCGTGGTGCACGATCGCGTGGTCTTCGACGACCGGCAATCCGTCCGCTACGAGACCGCCGCGACCGAGCAGCATGCGGGTGGCTCGCTCACGATGCGTATCGAGGAGCCGACACCGACGCACTACTTCGTGCGCTTCACGTACAGCACCACGCTGCCGGAGGACGCCGCGACGGCCGATACGCGCTATAGCGAATTTGTGAAATCCGCCTATCGTGAAGCCGACATCGACACCGTGACCCAGATTCGCGCGCTGGCCGAGCAAGGCGCACTGGGCTAAGCACCGCCGGGCGGCCGTCTCCGACGGCGTGCTGCCGGACGACCGCACGCGCCGTCCGGCAATTCTGATTATCAAAATCTATTTTCTCAAACACGCCAATAGTCAAATTCAAATATAAATGGGAATGATTCTCATTTAATATTCATCTCACAGTCAGCCACACGGATGAGCGAGATGACCGCAAGCCACACCACTGCCCGCCAGACCCCGCCCGCCACGGCACCGCGTCGCACCCTGTCGGTAGCGCGCACGCAAGTGGCCAGTCCGGCGGCAGAGAAGCCGGCCAGCCACGCAACGGGCCGTGTCCTGACGAGCGATCACCTGCTGCAAGGCACGCAATGCGTGAACATCCTGCACAACGGACAGACGTACCAGTTGCGCGCCACGCGTTACGGCAAGTTGATCCTGACGAAGTAAGCCGTTGAAGTCGTAAAGTATTTTGGCGGTGGCAAGACCACGACCTTGCCGCCACCTTCACCGAGTTTTGTGGGGACCACCTCGCCTAAGAGGTGTTTGGCAGTAGCCAGCGAACGCAACGCGATCCCATGTAGTTACGGCAAGCCCCTCTCTACCTGCGTTGCGCGCCAGCCAAGCCACTTTTTTTGTCCACCCACACGGGTTTCATTGATGTTCTCCTCGTGGTTCCACCTGCCAAGCCTCAGGTGGGCCATCCGGCCTGACAAGCCTTTGACCCGTCCGCAAGGACGGGTTTTCTTTTTCTGACGCTTCCACTGCGCCTAACGGGCACAAGGGCACAAAAAAACATCGCCGGCTCTCACCGGCGATGTTTTCGTCATTCTGGCGTCGGGCAATCCACCTGAGGATCGTTGCCCGGACGGTGCTCAGGCGCGTTACTTGCCCGTCACCGTGGCGATGCCTGCGCGGGCGATCTGCGCGTCTTGCGCCGACTTCACACCGGACACGCCCACTGCACCGATCACGTCACCGTCAACGATGATGGGCACGCCGCCCTCGAGCATCGCCGTGTTCGGCGCGCTGAGGAAGGCAAAACGTCCGCCATTGATCATCTCTTCGAACGCACCGCTTTCGCGACGGCCGACCGCCGAGGTCTGGGCCTTGCCCAGCGACATCATGGCGGTGCTGGGGGCGGCGCCGTCCATGCGATACATCGACAGGGCATGACCGCCGTCGTCGACGATCGTGATGCACACATTCCAGCCATTCGCGGTGGCTTCGGCCACGGCGGCGGCGTTGATCTTCTGCACGTCTTCAACGGTCAGAACAGCTTTCGTCTTCATACGTCTCTCTCGTTTTTCAGGGTTGGCAATTCATGGAGCCCATGCCGCGGCCGGGCTCCGGGAAAATCTGCCTGCTACGATGCCGGGACTTCATGACATCTCGCAGACGATGAGCGCGCCTGGCAATCCGGGCGCACCCATGGATCAATGGCCCACGGCGAGCGCCATCCACTCGCGCATTGCCGCACGCGTGGTGCGCAGGCCGTCGAGCGTGGGCCATACGCCAGGCACGGCATCCGGATCGAGCGGACGCGTGTTGCAACACGGTGCGGGTACCACCGTGAGACCGGCGCGCTCAAACTGGTCGACGGAACGGCGCATATGCCAGGCACTCGTGACCAGGTAGACGCGCGACACGCCGACGTTCGTCAGCATACGCGCGCTGAAAGTGGCGTTTTGCGCCGTATTCAGGGATTGTCCTTCGGTCCATCGCACAGGCACGCCGAACTCGTCAGTGGCGACTTGGGCCATCATGCGACCTTCCGTCACACGACCGCTAGGACTGCCGCCCGAGACCAGCACCGGCAGTTGGGTGTGTCGCGCGAGGAATGCACCATAGCGCACACGCGCCAGCGTATCGGGACTCAAATCGGCGCCATTGTCTCGGCCGAACTCTGCGGCGTTCAGGCTGACGCCGCCACCGAGGATCACCACGGCTTGGGGCAACGTCGCCGCAGCCGCCGGGGTTTGGCGTGCCGCGTCGTAGGCTTTGAGATCCACTACCGTGCCGACCTCGAGCGGGCGGGCCAGTAGATTGCCGAACCAGGGCATGGCCTGCACCCAGAACGCCAGCACCGCGAGGATCATCAGGGTCTTGCCGACGCGCGGACAGCGCCGCCAGAAGATGAGCGCCAGCACCGCGATCACCAGCACATTGGCGGGCGGCAGGAACAGACTGACGAGGAGATTTCGGGCGAGCCAATCGATGGGCATCCCGCCAGTCTACTGGACTGGACTCCCAAGTGCACCCTTTCTCTATGACGGTTCGCGCTCGATAGGGACGCCCGTGCCAACGGTCGCGGCGGGCCACGCTCCGTACTTTCCTCAAGAGGTTCGCGCGGGCATTCCGGTTACACTGCCCGCATGCCCAACCACTTCGCAGCGGACGCCACAACGCTCCCCCGCCAACTGCTGGTGACGCCCGACGTCTCGTCTCGCGCCCACATCGCCACCTTCGCTTCACAACTCGCGCAAGCGCTTGCGCGTGGCATTCGCCTCGTACAGCTTCGCAATCGTTCGCTCGATGCCGACGGCTACCGGGCACTCGCGGAGAGCGCGCTGGCGCTCACGCATGCCGCCGGCGCCGAGCTGATCCTGAACCCGCCGCACGACGTGGCGGATCTCTGGCTCGACGCCGTCGACGATGCGCGTGCCGGCATCGTGCCGCAGGCCGACGGCTGGCACCTGACGAGCGCGCGACTGATGGCCTGCAAGGCGCGCCCACGCGGATGGAAACGCGTGAGCGCCGCCTGCCACGACGCCGCACAACTCGCACACGCCGCTCGACTCGAACTCGACTTCGTCACGCTCTCGCCCGTGCTCGCCACGGCAACGCACCCGAACGCCACGCCACTCGGCTGGCCTGCGTTCACCGCGCTCGCCTCGCAGGCCTCGCTGCCTGTCTTCGCGCTTGGCGGCATGCGTGCCGACATGCTCGCGAACGCCCGACATGCGGGTGCGTACGGCGTCGCCGCGATACGGGCGTTCTGGCCCGCCGCCTGACACCAGACCCCGACGCCGTTCGGGCATCGACCGTACATGAACACGCGGGGACGGTGTCATCCGCCCCCGCGCGATTCGTCGGCTCACACGGTACCAACCGTACCGTCCAGCGCTTCCCTTACTTCGCCAACGCCTGACGCGCGGCGATCACGCCTTGCGCGTACGCCGGATCGATCTTCTCGAAGTGCGCGATCTGGCGGGTCGACACGTCGTCGGGCACCCCCTGCATCGCGGCGGCGATGTTGCCGAACAGGCGCGCCTTCTGTGCGTCGTCGAACAGGTTGAAGAGCGCACGCGGCTGCGAGTAGTAGTCATCGTCTTCACGATGGTCGTAACGGTCCGCCACGGCGCCGACCGCTTGCGGTGGTTCGCGAAATTCCGGCTGCTCGGCGAACGCGCCGTAGCGGTTCGGCTCGTAGTTCGTCGTGCTGCCGAGGTTGCCATCCACGCGCATCGCGCCGTCGCGATGGAAGCTGTTGTGGAACGGGCACTTCGGCGCGTTGACCGGAATGGCGCCGTGATTCACGCCGAGCCGATAACGCTGCGTGTCGCCATACGAGAACAGGCGTCCCTGCAGCATGCGATCGGGCGAGAAGCCGATACCCGGCACGACGTTGGCCGGATTGAACGCCGCCTGCTCAACGTCGGCGAAGTAGTTTTCCGGATTCCGGTTGAGCTCCAGCACACCCACGTCGACGAGCGGATAGTCGGCATGCGGCCACACCTTCGTCAGGTCGAACGGGTTGATGCGATACGTGGCGGCGTCGGCCTCCGGCATCACCTGGACCTGCATGCGCCAGCGCGGGAAGTTACCCGCTTCGATAGCCTCGAACAGGTCGCGCTGTGCGCTCTCGCGATCACCTGCCACGATTTGCGCGGCCTGCGCGTTCGTGAGGTTCTCCACGCCCTGCATCGACTTGAAGTGAAACTTCACCCAGAAGCGTTCGTTCGCCGCATTGACGAAGCTGAACGTATGCGAGCCGAAACCGTGCTGTTGACGATAGTTCGCGGGCAGCCCGCGATCGCTCATGAGGATGGTCACCTGATGCAGCGATTCCGGGTGACGCGACCAGAAGTCCCACGCAGCCGTCGGGTTGCGCAGGTTGGTCTTCGGATCGCGCTTTTGCGTGTGGATGAAGTCGGGGAACTTGAGCGGATCACGCACGAAGAACACCGGCGTGTTGTTGCCCACGAGATCCCAGTTGCCTTCGTCGGTATAGAACTTCAGCGCGAAACCGCGCACATCGCGCTCGGCATCGGCCGCGCCACGCTCGCCGGCCACCGTCGAGAAGCGCAGGAACACCGGCGTTTCCTTGCCGATGGCTTCGAACACGCGCGCCCGGCTGTACTGCGTGATGTCGTGCGTGATGGTGAGCTTGCCGAACGCCCCCGATCCCTTGGCATGCACGCGACGCTCGGGAATCACTTCTCGGTCGAAGTGAGCGAGCTTCTCGAGGAACCACACGTCTTGCAACAACGCGGGGCCGCGCGGGCCGGCAGTCATCGTGTTCTGGTTGTCGGGCACCGGGGCTCCGGCGGCGGTCGTGAGTTTTTGGGTATCGGACATGTGACGCTCTCCTTTTTTGATCGAACAATCGCGCGAAATTGATACGCGCTTCACACTGACTTCACGCTGGCTTCTCGTTGACGTCACGCACCCATGAGGGCGAAGTCGGCGAGTACCTGCGTCAGCGTGGTTTCGATGTCGTGCAAATACGCCTTGAGTTGGGTCATCGTCGGCACCTCGAATGCGTCGGGCTGCATGAGCGGTCGTGAGCGGTTGCAAGCGGTCGGGGGGCGTCTGAGTCGTGCCGCAGCTCCGTTGGAACGGTCGTTTCAAACGCCTGCGACCAGATTAATTATTTTTATCGAAATTATCGAATTGATCGTTTTTATGCATTCAATAGGCAAAAGCAATACGCCGCGGCACGGAGGCAGCGGCGTATGGCTTTTTCGGGGGAACGAACGCGGGGTAGATACGCCCCGCAGCGTCAGTTCGACATCAGTTCGATGTCGCGGGCAGGTCGAGCGGAATCACACCCGGCAGGTCGCATTTGGCAATGGCTTGCGCCACGGCTTCAATGGCGGGCAGGCGCGTGAAGCTCTTGCGCCACGCCAACACCACGCGGCGGTCGGGCACCGGCGCCGAGAACGGCACGTAGCGCAGCAGACTGTCGGGCGCCTGTGTCTCCGGCACCGACGTCTTTGGCAGCACGGTGATCCCCACGCCACTCGCCACCATGTGGCGAATCGTTTCCAGCGACGAGCCTTCGAACGTCTTCTGAATCCCGTCCGCGTTCTGCGAGAAACGCATCAGCTCCGGGCAAACGCCCAGCACGTGATCGCGGAAGCAGTGACCGCTGCCGAGCAGCAGCATCGTTTCCTGCTTCAGATCGCCCGCGTCGATCTGTTCGCGCGTCGCCCAGGGGTGCGAGCGCGGCAGCGCCACGACGAACGGCTCGTCGTAGAGCGGACGCACCATCAGGCCGCTCTCCGGGAACGGCAGCGCCATGATCGCCGCGTCGATTTCGCCCTGCTTGAGCAACTCGATCAGCTTGAGTGTGTAGTTCTCCTGCAGCATGAGCGGCATCTGCGGCGTCGTCTCGATCATCTGCTTGACGAGTGCCGGCAGCAAATACGGTCCGATCGTGTAGATCACGCCAAGTCGCAGCGGGCCGGCGAGCGGATCGCGGCCCTGCTTGGCGATTTCCTTGATGGCGATGGTCTGTTCAAGCACGCGCTGCGCCTGCGCGACGATCTGTTCGCCGAGCGGCGTCACACTGACTTCGGCCGCGCCACGTTCGAAAATCTGTACGTTCAGCTCGTCTTCGAGCTTCTTGATGGCCACCGAGAGCGTCGGCTGGCTGACGAAACAGGCTTCCGCCGCGCGACCGAAATGGCGTTCGCGCGCCACCGCCACGATGTACTTGAGTTCCGTGAGGGTCATGTCGTCCTAACCTGTGTAAATTAATCGAATTACCGCAATCGATAGATTTTGTTTTTTATAGCACAATCGGGCGGTAATTGCCCGTTTTCGGGCGGTGACTCGCCCTGACTTCCGCGCAATTCACGCCGCGCGGGCGCACCTGTCGGCCGCCGTTCACGCCTTAAGATAGTCTTCGCGCGCGCCCAGCCAGCGCTCCAGATGTGCAGCCACGGCCCCCGGGTGCGACTTCAGCAATTGCTCTGCCGCTTCCTGCGCCCCCGGGATCATCCATGCGTCTTCGTTCAGATCGACGAAGCGCAACATGGCCGCCCCCGACTGCCGTGCCCCAAGAAATTCGCCCGGCCCTCGAATCTCCAGATCGCGACGCGCGATCACGAAACCATCGGTGGTCTCGCGCATCGTCTGCAGGCGCGCCTTCGCGCCCATCGACAACGGCGAGGCGTACATCAGCAGGCACACGGATTCCGCCGAGCCGCGCCCGACGCGTCCGCGCAATTGGTGCAGTTGTGCGAGTCCGAAGCGTTCCGCATGCTCGATCACCATCAGCGACGCATTGGGCACGTCGACACCCACTTCGATCACCGTGGTCGCCACCAGCAAATGCGTGTCGCCGCGCGTGAAGTCCTCCATCACGGCGGCCTTCTCGGCGGGCGAGAGGCGTCCGTGCACGAGGCCCACGCGCAGTTCCGGCAGCGCGGCCACGAGTTGTGCGTGCGTGTCGACCGCCGTCTGCAGTTGCAGGGCTTCGCTCTCTTCGATGAGCGGGCAGACCCAGTACACCTGACGGCCGGCAAGCGCCGCCGCCCGCACGCGATCGATCACCTCCGGGCGGCGCGTGTCGCTGATGAGCTTCGTCACCACCGGGCTGCGGCCCGGCGGCAGTTCGTCGATCACCGAGACGTCGAGGTCGGCGTAGTACGTCATGGCGAGCGTGCGCGGAATGGGCGTCGCGCTCATCATCAACTGGTGCGGCATGGCGTTCTCGCCCATGCCCGCACTCTGCATCTTGCTGCGCAACGCAAGCCGCTGTGCCACGCCGAACCGGTGCTGTTCGTCGACGACAGCCATGCCCAGCCGGGCGAACGTGACCGAGTCCTGAATGATCGCGTGCGTACCAATGACGAGTTGCGCTTCGCCGCTCGCCACGCGCGCCAGCGCTTCGCGCTTCTCCTTCGCCTTCATGCTGCCCGCGAGCCACGCAACCTGTACGCCCAGCGGTTCGAGCCAGGCGGAGAGCTTGCGCAGGTGCTGTTCCGCAAGAATTTCGGTAGGCGCCATGATCGCCGCCTGAAAGCCGGCGTCGATGGCTTGCGCAGCGGCGAGTGCGGCAATGATCGTCTTGCCGCTGCCCACGTCCCCCTGCAACAGACGCTGCATCGGATGCGGCTCGGCCAGATCGGCGCGAATCTCCGCCCAGACGCGTTGCTGCGCGCCTGTCAGACGGAACGGCAACGCCGCCTCGAAGCGTTCCAGCAATCCGCCCGCTACGTGCGTGCCGAGGGCCGGTGCGGCGAGCCGTCGGCGCGCGGCCTGCGCCCGTTTGAGCGAGAGTTGCTGCGCGAGGAGTTCTTCGCATTTGATGCGCAACCATGCCGGGTGCGAGCGCTCGATGAGCGCCGTCTCGGACACGTTGGGCGGCGGCGCATGGAGCAGACGCACGGCGTCGGCGAGCGCAGGGAGTGGATGATCGGGGCCGATGGCATGTTGCAGCAACCCGGGCGGCAGTAGCTCGGGCAGCGGTGTGCGTTCCATCGCGTTGTGGATCGCTTTGCGCAGATACGCCTGCGACAGGCCCGCCGCGCTCGGGTACACGGGCGTGAGCGATTCGGGCAGTGGTGCGGCGGCGTCCTGCACGACGCGATACGCCGGGTGCACCATCTCCAGCCCGAAGAAGCCACCGCGCACTTCGCCGCGCACCCGTACCCGCGTGCCGATGGCGAGTTGCTTTTGCTGGCTACCGTAGAAATTCAGAAAACGCAGCACCAGTTCGTCGCCTTCGTCCGCAATGCGTACGACCCACTGGCGGCGCGGCCGGTACGCAACCTCGCTGGACGTCACTACGCCCTCGACCTGCGCCAGCTCGCTCGGCAGCACTTCGCCGATCTTGCGCAGCGTGGTTTCGTCCTCATAGCGCATCGGCAGATGCAGGATCAGGTCGATGTCGCGCTTCAGGCCGAGCTTCGCGAGCTTGTCGGCACTCCCGGCGCCCGCCTTCTTGGCTGCGGGCTTGGCGGGCTTGGCCGCCTTGCCGTCCCTGGACGCTTTGGCAGGCTTGGCGTCGGTGGGGAGGTCGGCATCGGGGCGCTTCGCGGTGCGTCTGGCGCTTTTGGCGGCCGGACGCGGCGAATCTGCCGCGTCGGCAAGATCGACAAGGTCGGCAGGGGCGTCGTCAGGCGCGGTGGCGGGCATTCTGCGTTCGGTCATGCAGTCGCGAGTCGGGCGTTCGCCGATCAGGCACACACCATATCGGCAGCCTTTCGGACGAACCAAGTAAAATAACGGTTGCTACGCATTGTAAACGCTGATGTATACCCTTTCCGATTTCGATTTCGACCTGCCGCCGGAGCTGATCGCGCAGACCGCGCTCACCGAGCGTACCGCCAGCCGACTGCTGGAGGTCGACGGCAGCGTCACGCCGCCGTCCCTTTACGACCGGCACTTCGCCGACCTGCCCAACCTGCTCGCCCCCGGCGACCTGCTGGTGTTCAACGACACCCGCGTGATCAAGGCGCGACTGTTCGGCCAGAAGGCCAGCGGCGGCAAGATCGAAGTCCTCGTCGAGCGCGTGATCGACAATCGCACCGCCCTCGCCCAGATCCGCGCCAGCAAGAGCCCGGGCCCCGGCACCCTGCTTCGTCTGGCCGATGCCTTCGAAGTGACGGTCGGCGAGCGTGTCGATCAGTTCTACACGCTGCATTTCCCCGACGACTGCTACACGTTGCTCGAGACCTACGGCCGTCTGCCGCTGCCGCCCTACATCGAACACGATGCCGACGCCGCCGACGAAACCCGTTACCAGACGGTCTACGCCCGCAACCCGGGCGCGGTGGCTGCGCCCACGGCGGGCCTGCACTTCGACGACGGCCTGTTCGCACGCCTCGACGCACTGGGCGTGCAACGCGCGACCCTGACGCTTCACGTCGGCGCGGGCACGTTCCAGCCGGTGCGTGTCGAGAACATCGGCGAGCACAAGATGCATGCGGAATGGTACGAAGTCACGCCTGCGCTGGTGGACGCCATCGCCGCAACCCGCGCGCGAGGCGGACGCGTCATCGCCGTGGGCACGACCTCGATGCGCGCGCTGGAGTCGGCGGCGCAAGCCACGCTGGCGGCCGGTGGCGCCCCGGGCACATTGCGCGCGGGCAGTGCCGAAACGGACATCTTCATCACGCCGGGCTACCGTTTCCAGGTGGTCGATCGTCTGATTACGAACTTCCATCTGCCCAAATCCACGCTGCTCATGCTGGTGTCGGCTTTCTCGGGCATGGAGACGATCCGCGCGGCCTATCGCCACGCGATCGAGCAGCGCTATCGCTTCTTCAGCTATGGCGACGCGATGATCCTCTCGCGCGTGGAAATGCACGACGCGCCGAAAGCCGCCGCCTGACCGGCATCGCCGGATACCCGGATCGCAGCATCGACCGGCGCACGCCGTCACAATGACGGCCGTGCGACCCGGTACAATACCGCCTTGGCCGCGCATGGGGCGCTGGCCGCTTTTTTGACGTCCCGTGCGGGCGCCGGCTTGTTTTGCTGGTGGTGCCGGGGCGCATGACACATGCTCAAGTTCGAACTCATCACCACCGACGGGCAAGCCCGTCGGGGGCGCGTCACGCTCAATCACGGCGTGGTGGAGACGCCCATCTTCATGCCCGTGGGCACGTACGGCTCGGTCAAGGCGATGTCGCCGGCCGAACTCGTCGAAAACAATGCCCAGATCATTCTCGGCAACACGTTCCACCTCTGGCTGCGCCCGGGACTGGAAACCATCGCCGCACACGGCGGCCTGCACCGCTTCATGGGCTGGGATCGTCCGATTCTCACCGACTCCGGCGGTTTTCAGGTCTTCAGCCTCGGCGAGTTGCGCAAAATCAGCGAAGAAGGCGTGAAATTCGCCTCGCCGGTCAACGGCGACCGTCTGTTCCTGTCGCCGGAAATCTCGATGCAGATCCAGCACGTGCTTAATTCGGACATCGTCATGCAGTTCGACGAATGCACGCCGTATGAGATCGACGGGCGTCCGGCCACGGAAACGGAAGCCGGCCAGTCGATGCGCATGTCGCTGCGCTGGGCCAAGCGCTCCATCGACGAATTCAACCGCCTGGAGAACCCGAACGCACTGTTCGGTATCGTGCAGGGCGGCATGTACGAGCATCTGCGCGACGAGTCGCTCGCAGGGCTCTCCGAGCTGGACTTCCATGGTTACGCCATCGGCGGGCTGTCGGTGGGCGAGCCGAAGGAAGACATGATGCGCGTGCTCGAGCACGTGGCACCGCGCCTGCCGGCGAACAAACCGCACTATTTGATGGGCGTGGGCACGCCGGAAGACCTGGTGGCCGGCGTGGCGGCGGGCGTCGACATGTTCGACTGCGTCATGCCCACGCGAAACGCCCGCAACGGCTGGCTCTTCACGCGTTTCGGCGATCTCAAGATCCGCAATGCGTCGCACAAGACCGATACGCGCCCGCTGGACGAAACTTGCGGCTGTTACACCTGTCGAAACTTCTCGCGCGCCTATCTGCATCATTTGCAGAGAGCCGGGGAGATTCTGGGTGCGCGGCTCAACACCATCCATAACCTGCATTACTATCTCACGCTGATGCAGGAAATCCGGGATGCCATCGAAGCCCACCGATTCGACGCGTTCGTCGCGCAATTCCGCGCCGATCGCGCGCGCGGCGTGCAGTAATGGCGGGGGCCCGGCGACGGGTACCGAATCCCCGTGGAGGGGCGTCGGGCAGTGGTAAAATACCGGGCTTGGATCCTGAATCCTCGCACCGAAACACACGCCGCGCGTATCCGGGTCACCGGTCACACGCGGCTTCTACACGTCTTACATAAGGAGAACCGAACGTGCTGATTTCCGAAGCTTTCGCTCAGACGGCAGGCGCCGCCAGCCCGACCAGCAACCTGATGAGCTTCCTGCCGCTCGTGCTGATGTTCGTGGTGCTGTATTTCATCATGATCCGTCCACAAATGAAGCGTCAGAAAGAAACGCGCAACATGCTGGCCGCCCTCGCCAAGGGCGACGAAGTCGTGACGTCGGGTGGTCTGGCCGGTCGCATCTCGAAGGTCGGCGAGACCTTCGTGACCGTCGAGATCGCAGAGAACGTCGAGATCAACGTGCAAAAGGGTGCGATCACGACCCTGCTGCCGAAGGGCACCATCAAGGCGCTCTGATCCTTCGCGCAACCGCATGCGGCCGCCCTCTCCGGCGGCCGCAGTGCATGGCGGCGCGGGTCTGGCGACCTGCGTTGCCTTGCTAGCCGGTCTGAAGCACGGTTTGCCACGAGGCATCACCCTAGCCCGCCGCTATGAATCGCTATCCTCTCTGGAAATACATCATCATTCTGGTGGCGCTCGCCATCGGGGTGCTCTATACGCTGCCGAACCTGTTCGGTGAAACACCGGCGGTACAGATTTCCAGCGTCAAGGCGACCGTCAAGGTCGATCCCTCGACGCTCTCGCGCGCTGAAGACGCACTCAGAGCACAGAACATCGCCTTCCAGGGCGCTGTGTTCGACAGCACGGGCAACAACCCGAGCGTGCGCATTCGCTTCGCCGACACCGACACCCAGCTGCGCGCCAAGGACCTGCTCCAGGGCGCACTGAATGCCGATCCGACCGACCCGACCTACGTCGTCGCCCTGAACCTGCTCTCCGCTTCGCCGGAATGGCTCACCCGCATTCACGCGCTGCCGATGTACCTCGGCCTCGACCTGCGTGGCGGTGTGCACTTCCTGCTGCAAGTCGACATGGCCGGCGCGATCACCAAGCGTCTGGACGCCGCCGCTGCCGACGCCCGTACGCTGCTGCGCGACAAGAACATCCGCCACAACGGCGTGACGCGCACGGACAACGGTATCGAAGCCGCCTTCAGCACGCAGGAAGAAGCCGAGCGCGCCCGTGGCGCCCTCAGCGACGGCCTGCCCGATCTCGCCTACACCACGCAAGCCGGCCCGAACGGCACGTTCAAGGTGGTCGGTGCGTTCACGGAAGCGGCCCGCCGCGCCGTGCAGGACAACGCCGTCAAGCAGAACATCGTGACGCTGCACAACCGGGTGAACGAACTCGGCGTGGCGGAACCGGTGATCCAGCAGGAAGGTCCGGACCGCATCGTGGTGCAGTTGCCCGGCGTGCAGGACACGGCCAAGGCGAAGGACATCATCGGTCGCACGGCAACGCTCGAAGCCCGTCTGGTCGATCCGGACGCCCCTCGCTTCGTGTCGGCCGACACGCCGGTGCCCCCGCAGGACGAACTGTTCCTGCACGGCAATGGCGCACCGGTCATGCTCAAGCGTCAGGTGATCTTCAGCGGCGATCGCATCACGAGCGCTTCGGCTGGTTTCGACGATCACCAGCAGCCGTCCGTGAACATCAAGCTCGACGCCGCAGGCGGTCGCGTGCTGCGCGATGTCTCGCGCGACAACATCGGCAAGCCGATGGCAATCGTGCTGTTCGAGAAGGGCAAGGGCGAAGTGCTGACGGTGGCGAACATTCGCAGCGAACTGGGCCAGAGCTTCCAGATCACAGGCATGGGCTCGGCACAGGCCGCCAACGACCTGGCGCTGCTGCTGCGCGCCGGTTCGCTCGCCGCCCCGATGGAAATCATCGAAGAACGCACCATCGGCCCGAGCCTCGGCGCCGACAACGTGCACAAGGGTGTGGACTCGGTGCTGTACGGCCTGATCGCCATTGCCGTGTTCATGATGGCGTACTACATGCTGTTCGGCGTGTTCTCGGTCATCGCGCTGCTGTTCAACCTGCTGCTGCTCGTGGCCATCCTGTCGTTGATGCAGGCCACGCTCACGCTGCCGGGTATCGCCGCTATCGCGCTCACGCTCGGTATGGCCATCGACGCCAACGTGCTGATCAACGAACGTATCCGCGAGGAACTGCGTGCGGGGGCCTCGGCACAGAAGGCGATTTCGCTGGGCTTCGAGCACGCCTGGGCCACGATTCTGGACTCGAACGTGACCACGCTGATCGCCGGTCTGGCGCTGCTGGCCTTCGGTTCGGGCCCGGTGCGCGCGTTCGCCGTGGTGCACTGCCTCGGTATCCTGACCTCGATGTTCTCGGCCGTGTTCTTCTCGCGCGGTCTGGTCAACCTGTGGTACGGCGGCCGTCGCAAGCTCAAATCGCTGGCGATCGGTCAGGTCTGGCGCCCGGACGGTGCGAAGAACGCACCGGACGCAGGCGAGCAATAACCGCAGGCGCGAGAGGAAACAGTCATGGAATTTTTCCGCATCAAGAAAGACGTGCCGTTCATGCGGCACGCCCTGATCTTCAACATTGTCTCGGCGCTCACATTCGCGGCGGCGGTGTTCTTCCTGGTCACACGGGGCCTGCACCTGTCGATCGAGTTCACCGGCGGCACGGTCATGGAAGTGGCCTACTCGCAGGCAGCCGATCTCGAGAAGATCCGGGGTGAAGTCGGCAAGCTTGGCTATCGCGACGTGCAGGTGCAGAGCTTCGGCACCTCGCGCGACGTGATGATCCGCCTGCCGATTCAGACCGGTCCGGACGGCAAGCAGGTCACCAGCGCGCAGCAGAGCGATGCCGTGATGACCGCACTCAAGGCCGACGCCCCCGACGTGCAGCTGCGTCGAGTGGAATTCGTCGGACCGCAGATCGGGCACGAACTGTTCACGGACGGGTTGCTTGCGCTCACCTTCGTGGTCGTGGGCATCATCATCTACCTGTCGTTCCGCTTCGAATGGAAGTTCGCTGTCGCGGGCGTGATCGCCAACCTGCACGACGTGGTGATCATTCTCGGCTTCTTCGCCTTCTTCCAGTGGGAGTTCTCGCTGGCGGTGCTCGCGGGGGTGCTGGCCGTGCTCGGCTACTCGGTGAACGAATCGGTCGTGATCTTCGACCGGATTCGCGAGACGTTCCGGAAGATGCGCAAGGCCACGGTGCAGGAAGTCATCGATCACGCCATCACCACGACCATGTCGCGTACGATCATCACGCACGCGAGCACGGAAATGATGGTGCTGTCGATGTTCTTCTTCGGCGGCCAAACGCTGCACTACTTCGCACTGGCACTGACCGTGGGTATTCTGTTCGGTATCTACTCGTCGGTGTTCGTGGCCGCCGCCCTGGCGATGTGGTTCGGCGTGAAGCGCGAAGACCTCATCAAGCACAACAGCAAGGACGGCGAAGAAGACCTCGATCGCAACGATCCGAACTTCGGCGCACGCGTCTGATCGGCGCACTGCGCAGTCTCGATGCATGAAGAAAACCGCCGGCGCGTCCGGCGGTTTTTTTTCGCCCGCCGGCATGTGCAGGTGTCGCAGGCTTGCGGTAATCTCGCGAGGTTCGCCCTTTACGAATTTTCACGCCAATGAAGTCGATCCGCATCTGGGACCTGCCCACTCGCCTGTTTCACTGGTCGTTCGTCGTGCTGGCCGTGGCCGCCTATGTGACCGCCAAGACGGGCGGCAACGCCATGGTCTATCACTTCTGGTGCGGCTATGCCGTGCTCGCGCTGCTGCTGTTCCGGCTGGTCTGGGGCATTGCCGGGCCGCGTTACGCACGCTTCAGCGCGTTCATCACCGGGCCGGGCACCTTCTTGCGCTCGTTGCGCGACCCGCAGGCCACCGACGCGCGCTTCGCGGGTCATACGCCGCTCGGTGGTCTGTCGGTCATCGCCATGCTGCTCTTCTTCGCGATCCAGGCCGGGCTCGGCCTCTTTTCGAACGACGACATCTTCAACGACGGCCCGCTCGTGAAGTTCATCGACAAGGACACGAGCGACATGCTCACCGGCTGGCACCTGCGTAACCAATGGGTGCTCGTGGCGCTCGTCGCGCTGCACGTGCTCGCGATTCTGTACTACCGCATTGCACGCAAGAAGGATCTGATCAAGCCGATGATCGTGGGCGACAAGCGTACGACCGCGCCCGTGCATCCGGCTCGCGACGACTGGCGCGTGCGCACCGGCGCGCTGGTGTTGATCGTGCTCGCCTCGGCGGTGGTGTACCGGATCGTTCATCTGACGCCCGCCGTGGCAGCGTTGCCGTCATATTGAGCGCAGCAGAGGTCTGCCGTCAGCGCATAAAAAAAGCCGGTCATACGACCGGCTTTTTCGTTAGCGAGCGAGCGACGCTTACTTCGCGCGGAAGTTGTCGTGGCAGCTCTTGCACGTCTGTGCCGCTTCGCCGAAGGCCGTCTTGATCGACGCGAGATCGCCGCCCTTGGCCACGGTATTGAGCTTGGCCACGGCCGTTTCCATCTTCTCGGCGGCCTGCTGGAACTTCGCCTTGTCGGAGAACACCTCGGGCTTCGCTTTGCTCTTGGCCGTCGTCTGGCCGCCTTCGAACGCCGGCCACGGCAGCTTCGAGAGCGTTGCAACGAGTTCGGCGTTCTTCGCCACGTCGTCCTTGTTGAACGGGGCGTCGCCCTTGACCACGGCGCCGATGCGGCCGAAGTGATTACCGAGCAGGAACAATGCCGATTGTCGGTACTCCACGGCGTCGTCCGCCTTGGCGAACTGGGCTTGTGCGAGTGCCGGGGCCACGGCAGCGGCGATTGCCGCGAAAGCGAAAGCGAGCTTCATTTGTGGGGTTCTCCTTATAGATTGTGCGGCTATGATACACAGCAACCCACCTATGCGTATGACATGGATGTCATATCGTCATGCCGCCCCTCCAAGCAAAACGGGCCGCATAGGCGGCCCGTTTCGCAGGTGCATCGGCGTCCGGCAGCGTTCGCCGGGGCCTGACGCATGAACCTTACACGCGCTTGGCGAGCGCCTCCGCGATACCGACGTAGTTCGCCGGCGTCATCTCCAGCAGGCGCGCCTTGGCGTCTTCCGGAATCGCCAGTTGCTTGATGAAGGCCTGCAGCGCTTCGCGGGTAATGCCCTTGCCGCGCGTGAGCTCCTTGAGCTGCTCGTACGGGTTCGGCACACCGAAGCGACGCATCACGGTCTGCACCGGCTCGGCCAGCACTTCCCACGTGTTGTCGAGGTCTTCGTCCAGACGCTGCGGATTGACTTCGAGCTTGCCCAGACCGCGCAGGCACGAGTCGTACGCGAGCAGGCTGTAGCCGAACGCCACGCCGATGTTGCGCAGCACGGTCGAATCCGTGAGGTCACGCTGCCAGCGCGAAACCGGCAGCTTGTCGGCCAGGTGGCGCAGCACGGCGTTGGCCAGGCCGAGGTTGCCTTCCGAGTTCTCGAAATCGATCGGGTTGACCTTGTGCGGCATGGTCGACGAGCCGATTTCGCCCGCTTTCGTCTTCTGCTTGAAGTAGCCGACCGAGATATAGCCCCAGACGTCGCGGTTCAGGTCGAGCAGGATCGTGTTGGCACGGGCCACGGCGTCGAACAGCTCGGCCATGTAGTCGTGCGGTTCGATCTGGATCGTGTACGAGTTGAACGTCAGGCCCAGGCGCTGCTCGATCACGGCCTTCGAGAACGCCTCCCAGTCATACGACGGGTAGGCCGACAGGTGGGCGTTGTAGTTACCGACCGCACCGTTCATCTTGGCGAGCAGCTCGACGCGGCGAACGCGCTCGAGCGCACGGGCCAGACGCACGGCCACATTGGCCAGTTCCTTGCCCAGCGTGGTCGGCGAGGCCGGCTGGCCGTGCGTGCGCGAGAGCATCGGCTGCGACGCGTGTTCGCGGGCCAGCTCGCTCAGCTTGGTCACGAGCGATTCCAGCGCCGGCACGATCACCTCGTCGCGCGCGCCCTTGATCATCATGCCGTGCGACGTGTTGTTGATGTCTTCCGAGGTGCAGGCGAAGTGAATGAATTCGCTCGCCTTTTCGAGTTCGGCCTGACCCTGGACCTTTTCCTTGAGCCAGTACTCCACGGCCTTCACGTCGTGGTTCGTGACCTTCTCGATGTCCTTGATGCGCTGGGCATCGGCGTTCGAGAAGTTGGCGGCCAGGTTCAGCAGGAACGTCTCCGCCTCGGCCGAGAACGGGGCGATTTCGTCAAGGCCGGCCTTGGACAGGGCGATCAGCCAATGGATTTCGACCGTCACGCGGTGACGCATGAATGCCGCCTCGGACAGCCACGGACGCAGGGCGTCGGTCTTGCTGGCGTAACGGCCGTCGAGCGGGGAAAGCGCGGTCAGGGGGGAGAATTCGTCGGACATGGCACTGGGCACCGAAAAAGAAAACCGGAGAGCCGGCAATGCGCCAACTCGGAAAGGCCAGTATTTTACCATTCCCCGGGGACGGGCATCCCGCACGTTATACTCTCCCCCGCGCTATCGCGATATATCAAGGATTCACATGAAGTTGATCGGTGCCCTCGCCAGTCCCTACGTTCGCAAAGTCCGCATTGTGCTGGCGGAGAAAAAGCTCGACTACAAGCTCGAACTGGAGAACGTCTGGGGTGACGACACGCGCATCCAGCAGTCCAACCCGCTGGGCAAAGTGCCCTGTCTGGTGATGGAGGACGGCGAGGCCGTGTTCGATTCGCGGGTGATCTGCGAGTACCTCGACACCCTCTCCCCGGTGGGCAAGCTGATCCCGCCCTCGGGCCGCGAGCGCGCCGAAGTGCGCTGCTGGGAAGCCCTCGCCGACGGCCTCACCGACGCCGCCGTGCAGATCCGTGTCGAGACGATGTTCCACGACGAAGCCTCGCGCTCGCAGAAGCTGATCGACCGCCAGATCGGCAAGATCCAGGAAGGTCTGCGGGCGATGGCGCGCGGTCTCGACGAGCGTCAGTGGTGCGCCGGCAACCGCCTGACGCTGGCCGACGTGGCCGTCGTCTGCTCGCTCGGCTACCTCGACTTCCGTTACCCGGAAATCGACTGGCGCGCCGCACACCCGAATCTGGCCCGTCACTTCGAGCGCATGTCCGCACGGACTTCCGTAGCCGACACCGTTCCGACGCTTTGATTTTTTTGCTTCTGAAGCCTTCAGACGGCGGGCTCGCTTGCGCGACTACCCGTCAACCACCGCGCGGGGCGTAGATTCGCGCGGTGGCATCAGCACTGCCGGCCGGTCTCGTCCGGCCCCGGCCGACGGGCTGTGCGTGAGCCACGTTCCCAATCCCTGTAGCAAACGCCAGGCGCGCGATGTGTCGCCGTCGTCCATCTTCGCCTTCGATTTGTCGGTGACCGACGTGCGGGGCGGCGGGGGCATCGAGGCCATCGAGGGCGGCAAGGGCGGCGCTTGGGTGACGTCTCCCAAGCTTGCCCGACGCCGTTGAGCGCCCAATGGCGTAACGTCCCGGGCCACCGCCGCTGCGTCTGCGCGCCCCGCGCCGGTCCGCCCGGCTGTGTCGTTTTTACCCGCTGACGCCGACCGCTGCGGCGCACCGGCGTCGCGCAGACGTGAATAACCCGCCATCACCTTGCGCACGTACTGCTGCGTCTCCGGAAACGGTGGCACGCGGTGTCCGTGACGCAGCACGGCCCCTTCCCCGGCGTTGTACGCCGCCAGCGCCAGGCGCACGTCACCGTCGAAGCGTTTGAGGAGCCATTGCAGATACGACGTCCCCGCACGCAGATTCTCCTCGGGATCTTCCAGACGTCGCACGCCGAAGCGCTGTCCCGTCAACGGCAACACCTGCATCAGGCCGATGGCACCATGCACCGAGACCGCCTGCGGGTCGTATCCCGACTCCGTGTCGATAATGGCGTGCAACAGCGCCGCATCGATCGACGTCGCGCTCGCCGCGCGTTGTATCAGGGCGTCGAACGGCCGGGCGTCGGGCTGCGACGGCGACGTCACCGGCTCGGGAGCAATGGCGATGTCCGGGAGCGTCAAGGGCTCGAGTGGTCTGCCGACGAATGCGCGCGGTTCGGGCACGACGAGTTGGGCGTCCGCCACGCGTGGATGAAACGGCAACAACCCGCGTTCGATCGCTTGCGCCGGCATTGGCGTCGTCGTGAATGCTGCCAACGCGGTTGCCCCCCACAGCACGGGCTGTCTCCATCGCCGCGGCGCCCAAGCCGTCATGCGAGACCTCCCGGCCGGACGTCCCCTTTACGCGATGCGTCGCGCCCGCACTCCCCGCACTCCCCGCACTCCTCGCGCCCCTCATCGCGCTCATCGCCGTCATCCCCCTCGCTCCCCTGCACCTCGTAGGGCAGATCGAGGGCGAGACGCAGAATCGCTGCGACAGCGTCGAACAGATCCGGGGGAATGGGGGCATCGATCTCCACATCGTCCATCAATCGGCGGGCTACCGGCACGTGTTCGACCACGGGCACGCCCGCGCGCTCGGCGAGCCGCACGATGCGGCGCGCGCGCGCATCGCGTCCCTTCTCGATGACGAGCGGTACCGCCGTCTCGCCGGGGACATAGCGCAGGCACACGGCGACATGCGTCGGGTTGCGCACCACGGCCGTCGAGCGTTGCACGTTGTCGGACAGACTGCCGCTCTCGATCGTCTCGCGGTGAATGTCGCGACGTCGGCGCTTGAGCTCCGGATTCCCCTCGACTTCCTTCGTCTCCCGCTTGATCTCGTCGAACGACATCATCAGTTGCTTGCGCAGCTGGTACGTCTGATACGCGAAGTCCAGTCCGCCGAACACCACGTACGCAGCCACCAGCACCGCCATCAACCAGAACAGCAGCTTGACCGTCAGCGCGAGTCCACACGCCGGCCCACACTGCGGCAGCACCGCAAGCGACGGTGTGTACTGACGGATCAGATAGAAGAACACCACACCGAGGACCCCCACCTTGACGAGCGACTTGCCGAACTCGAACAGCGACTGCATCGAGAAGAGTTGCTTGGCCTTCGCGATGGGGTCGATGCGCTCATACTTCGGACGCAAGACATCGGGCGCGACCAGCGCGCCGACCTGCAGCACCATCGTGAGCCACGTCGTCACGATCAGCACTGCGGCGAATCCGCCCGTGAAGCGTGCGAAGACCAGCAGTGACGGGCCGAGCATGCCTTGCACGGCTTCGTCGACCGGATCGCGCAGCACGAGCAGCATGCGCGCGACGAGTGCGATCAGCGCGTCGTAGAGCGCGGGGCCTTCGAACGTCAGCCATGCGAGTGTCACGCCGAGCTGCACGCAGACGGCCAGGTCGGCACTCTTCGCGACGCGTCCCTTCTTGCGCTCGTCCTCGATCTTCTTGGGCGTTGGCGGCCGGTTCTTTTCGCTCATGCGCG
The DNA here is from genome assembly GCF_040391475.1 of Pandoraea pnomenusa. Classification (GTDB taxonomy): domain Bacteria; phylum Pseudomonadota; class Gammaproteobacteria; order Burkholderiales; family Burkholderiaceae; genus Pandoraea; species Pandoraea pnomenusa_C. The sequence goes on from NZ_JBEBXS010000017.1 coordinate 81,923, forward strand.
CCTCACGATGCGGGGAGTGTCAGCGCGATCCACGCGCGAAACACGTCCGGCAGGCGGTACCATCCGGCGAGCGGCACGGCGATGGCGAACGGCAGGCTCGCCACCGTGACGAGCAGCGCCATCGCGCTCTTGACCGGCATGGCGAGGAAGAACACGTTGAGCTGCTGCGCGGCACGATTGACGAAACCCATCGACATGTCGACAAGCACCATCACCACCATCGCGGGCAGTGCCACGGCCACGCACATCACCTGCATGGCCTGCCACAGCGAAAGCAGCCACGCCAGGCCCCCGTCGTGCCATTGCCACGGGTGGCCGACCGGCAATGCGGCGTAGGATTCGTAGAGCGTGGTGAGCAGCGCGTGCGCCGCCGGGGTAATGAAGAACAGCACGCAGAGCATCTGCGTGAGCGCGATGCCGAACACCGACGACTGCGCCCCCATCAACGGGTTGAGCACGCTCGCCATCGACGCACCGCGCATCGTGTCGATGACGTACCCCGTCATGTCGACCGCCCAGAACGGCAGCGCGGCGGCAAAACCCAACAGCCCGCCGATGCACAGTTCGCGCAAGACCAGCATGCCCCACGCGCCCCATTGCGACGGGATATCCGGCGCCGCGTGAACGAGTGGCACGACGGGGATCGCGAGCGCGAGCACCAGCGCGTTGCGCAACATACCCGCGCCGAGCATGCCGATGGAGAACACCGGCAACAGCATGGCAATGCCCAGCGGACGCAGCATCGCCACGCCCCACGCCAGCAGCCAGCCGAAGAGTTCGCTCCACAGCGGGGCGAGAAGACCGTAGGTGGCCGCGTCTGCGCCCGGAAAGAAGGTTGATGTCATTGCGCTACCGCATCCGGCTGATCTGCTCGAACGCACTGCCCGCGTAGTTGAGCAACACATGCCCCATCCACGCATAGGTGGCGGCCAGCGTGACCGAAACGGCGATCAGCTTGATCAGGAACTGAACGGTCTGGTCCTGCACCTGCGTGAGCGCCTGCACGAGCGAAACCAATACACCGACGGCCGAGGCCACCACCACGGTCGGCAACGACATCAACAGGGTCAGCCAGAGCATTTCGCTCGTGAGATTGACGACGATGGCTTCACTCATTCGCAGGCTCCCACAGGCGTCATGCGTAGGAGAGCATCAACTGCCGCACCAACTGTTCCCAGCCATTCATCATCACGAAAATCAGTAACTTGAACGGCAGCGCAATCGTCATGGGCGACACCATCATCATCCCCATCGCCAGCAGGATGTTCGAGATCACCAGATCGATCACGACGAACGGCAGATACAGCAGCAAGCCGATCTTGAATGCTTCGGCAAGCTGACTCAGCGCGAAGGCCGGCATCAGCACAAGCAGCGAATCGGCCCCGAGACGGTCCCGATGCGCCGCCGGCCACGTCTGACTTCCCAACCCGGCAAAGAAGTCGCGCTGGCGCACGTCGGTGTGACGGGTGAGGAATGCGCGGTACGGCGCGAGGATGCTCGCGTCGACATCGGCGACGAAGTGCTTCGACGACATCGACACGGGACGCGCATCGAGATTCGCCTCGATGTCGAACGCGACCGGCGCCATGATGAAGCACGTGAGCACGAGCGACAGGCCGTAGATGGCGATGTTGGGGGGAATCTGCTGCGTGCCCAGCGCATTGCGCAACAGCGCGAAAACCACGGCCAGCTTCAGGAATGCAGTCCCCAGCACCACCAGCAACGGCAGGATCGAGAGCAGCGAAAGCAGTACGACGAGCTGCACCGGATGGTCGAGCAGGGACATACGAACTCCAGGGAATGCCGCCCGTTGGCGGCGCGACGCCTCGACAGATGACCGGTATGCCGAGGCAAAGCAGCAAGGGAAGCGCGTCGCCGATACGCACGACAACGTGCCACGCCCCAACCTGAGCAAGGCGCGCCAAACGCAGCACGGATGTTAGGTGGCGCCCGGATGCACGCCCATCGGGTGACGACCCGAAATCGCATCGGGAGACGAGATGTCACCCGTCGCCGACGCCTCGGGCGCCCGGGGAATGTCTCCCCCGACCAAGGCATCGATCTGCACGGCAACACGTCCGTCGCCAAACCGCAGCAAACGCCCGCCGGCCCACGGGACAGTGTCTCGATGCAGCGTGATTCGCGTGGCGCAGAGCGCTTGCACATCCGCGGCAAACGGCGACAGTGCCGAAGGAATGTCGCCACCTGCGCGGCATGCGTCCAGCCACGGAATGGGAAGCGGCCTTTGCGCGATGACCGCCTGAACGGTCACTGCGTCGGACGCGGCGAGCCGCGTCACGTGAGCGCCGCACGGCTGGGCGTCGCGCATGGGGACGGCTGACTCGCCGTCGACCAGCCAGTATTCGCCGTTCGCAACGTCAGCCGCCACATCGAGGAGAATCGCATCGCCTGGCAGAAGCGCGTCGCATTGCGCGGCATGCAGGGTGGTCCAACCGGCGGCGAGCACGCAATCGCGTGCAGGAAGCCCCCTTGGGTCCAGAGGGTCGTTCCGCGATTCCGCCTCGCGGCAACGCTCTCGCAACCATGACGTGGCCCCGTCGAGAAAGGCCAGTGCCAGTCGCCGCCCGTCTCGCATCATCACGATGCCGATACGCCAGAGGGTCGTCAACGTCCCCCGTTCGATGCCCGTGACTTCCGGCCATGCGGACTTTCGGGTGCTGCCGCCAACGGCACGCGCGGCGCCGACGGCGGCGTCGATATCAACGCCATCGACGTCGCCGACAGTGACGTCACCGCCAACGTCAGGCGCGCGGTCACCGGTCGACAACGTCAGCGCCGCGGCGACGGCACGCCACTCGCGGGGCAGCGCATCCCATGACGGCACAGGCAAGTGCGGTGCGAGCCAGTCTGCCCACTGCTGCGCATCGCACCAGAAGCGGACCACGCCCACCACCCCCTCATCGACGCGCGCCGTCACGATCAACCCGTCACCTCCCGAATGTAGCCAACCCGCACGCACTTGCGCATCCCCCTCATCGAAGGCCAGGCCACCACGACCGGTGAAGACGTCGTCGAACGCGACGGCGTGACGCAGATCAAGGGACATAACGCGCCTCCACTTCGACGGTGACGGGCAGCTTCAGGCGAGACGTCAGCGCTCGCGAGAACTGTCCCCGATGTGCCTGCAGGCGTCGGTACAACGCGAGTCGGGTACAGAGAAGACTCACCGTGATGCCCTGCCGCCCGCGCCGCGCTTCGACGACCAACGCGTCGAGTGCGCCGCCGTGCACCACAACGCGCAGTGAACTGACGCCGTCCCAATTGGCGTCCTGACGCGCATGCCAGACATGCAGCCAGCGCAGCACATCGAGCGGCCCCGTCACCCGCACGTTACTGTCATCCGTCAACGAGAAGGCCCGCTCACCGTTCTCGTCGTGAGGCCCGAAACGGTTCGACCCGGACGTGCCCGCGTGCGATGCGCCTTGTCGCGTGCCTCCGGCTCGTGCCGGTCCGCCAACGAAGGCTTCGGCAGACAGGCCACTGCGGTGAATGATGTTCATCGTGAGGTCCTTGTAATGGCGTGGGTGGAAAATCGATTCGTGTGACTTTCGGTGTCGCGCAACGTCGTGGTCCGCTTCGCGCTTCCCGCCTCAGCGAGGCGCGCGCCTCAGCAGCGCCTGCAGCTCGCGGAGCTTTTCCTGCTTTCTCGCATTGGCGTGCAGACGTTCGTGCTGCCGCTGCACCTCGGCTTCGACCTGTTGGAGATGCTGGAGCGCCGCAGCGCGACGTGCCTTCGCCTCGCCAAGCGCGGCGCGTGCGCCTTCCACGCGAACCGAAGCCCGTACCGCTTCGCGACGCGCATACAGGCCGCCCTGATTCAAAGTGTCGCGCCACGCGCCATGCAGCGTCGCTTCGGCCTGTTCGCACGCCGTGACCGACGCCTTCGCCTCGATCACCGCCGACGTTGCCCGCGACAACGCGGCCCGCAAACCCGCTTCGCGGCGGTGCGCGAGTGTCGCGAGCGCGTCTACCCCCTTGCGGGCATTCAGCTCGTCAGGTGCTCGAGCCATGCGCGTGTCTCCTCGAATGGCGTGACGTCCTCCTGCGTCTGACAAAGGAATTCGCGAATGCCCGGCGAACGCGCCAGGGCGTCGTCCGTCTCGGGGTCGTTGCCCGCCTGGTACTCGCCGACACGCACCAGTAGTTCGACGTCCGCCGCCAACGCCATCGCGCGTCGCAGGCGTGCCGCTGCCGTCATGTGGTGCGCATCCGTGACCTGCGACATCACGCGCGAGAGGCTGCTCGCAATGTCGATGGCGGGATAGTGATTCTCTTGTGCGAGGCGCCGCGAGAGCACGATATGACCGTCGACAATCGAGCGGACTTCGTCCGCCAGCGGTTCGTCGAGGTTGTCGCCCTCCACGAGCACGGTATAGAACGCCGTGATGCTGCCGCGCGCGCCCGTGCCCGCGCGTTCCAGCAACCGCGGCAACCGCGCGTAGAAGCTCGGCGGCAGACCGCTCACAGCGCCCAGCGGCTCCCCCGCGGCCATGCCGATGTCGCGCACGGCACGGCCGAAGCGCGTGAGCGAATCCATGAGGAGCAGCACGTCCTTGCCGTCATCGCGAAATGCCTCCGCTATCGCCGTGGCGGTGTAGGCGGCTTTCATGCGCTCCAGCGCGGGACGGTCGGACGTCGCGACGACGCACACCGTGCGGGCGCGGGCTTCGGGCGTGAGTGCGCGCTCGAGAAATTCGCGGACTTCGCGCCCACGCTCGCCGATCAGCGCCAGTACGATGACATCGGCCTGCGCCCCCTGGCACATCATCGCCAGCAACGTGCTCTTGCCACCGCCCGCCGCCGCGAAGATGCCGAGGCGCTGGCCGCGTCCGCACGTCAGCATGCCGTCGATGGCACGAATGCCAAGCGAAAGCGGTGTGCTCACGAGCGCGCGCGTCATGGGCGGCGGCGGTTCGGCCTCCAGCGCACGCCAGGCGACCGTCGCCGCATCCCTGCTCGCCGACGTGTCGGGCGATATCGGGCGCCCCAGCCCGTCGAGCACTTCGCCGATGAGGTGTGCGCCGACGGCCACACGCGACGACGTGCCGAGCGCCTGCACCAGCGCCCCGTTGGCCACACCGCCAGGTTCCGCATAAGGCGCCAGCCAGACATGTCGCCCTTCGACGGCGATGACCTCGGCGTCGAGGCATGGCGACACCACGCGGCACTGCTCGCCGAGCGCCGCGCCCGGCAAGCGGGCGCGCAGCGCGTTCGGCGTGATCTTGTCGATGCGCCCGTAGCGAACGGCATCGCCTGAGGCAAGACGCCAGTCGTCACAAGCCTTTCGCTGCGCGTCGAGCGTGCAGCGCAGGCCATGGCCAATGGAGGCGGCGTCGGGCGTGCGCATGTCAGTTCGCGCCTTGCAGATCGATGGTGCCGAGTACACGCACATGCGGTTCGTCGGCGACTTCCTGGAACGACAGCACCGGCAGGTCCGCCCGCTCGCGTTCGATGAGCTTGCGCAGGAAGCGCCGTACATCCATTGCCGTGATCAACACGGCGGGCGTGCCGTCGTGCGCGTGCATGGCATTGTCGATGGCGTCGAGAATCGCGTCGGTCTGTGCGGCGTTCAGATCGGCATACGACCCCGACGCCGTCTGGCGTACTGCGGCGCGCACCGTGTCCTCGATGCCGCGTCCGACGTTCCAGCCGGTGATATGTTCGGCCCCGCGCCGGAAGCGTCGCGTGATGTGACGACGCAAGCTCAAGCGCACGTACTCGGTCAGCATGATCTGATCGCGCTCACGCGGCGCCCACTCGATCAAGGCTTCGAACACGCGCCGCAGGTCGCGAATCGACACGCCCTCGGCGACCAGCCGCTGCAACACTTCCGCCGTCCGGCTGATCGGCAGTTGACGCTGCAACTCCTTGACGAGCTCGCCGTAGCGATCTTCCATCGCGTCCATCAGGAACCGCGCCTCCTGCACGCCGAGGAAGTCGGCCGCGTGGGCGTCGATGACGAGCGAGACACAGTGCGCCACCCGATCGGCACCGTCGAAGATCTGGCCACCTTGCGCCTGCCACGCAGCGCGCTGCGCGGTGTCGAGCCAGTACAACACCTGTCCGCCGAACGGCAACGGCATCGCGCTGGCAGCATCGGCATCGAGACGTCGCAACGACGCATCACGATGCGATGCGTCGACGCGTGCCAGTGCGGCGTCGAGCGCGATGTCGATCGTCATCACGCTCTCGTGATAGAGCTGAACGTCCAGCGTACCGCCGGTCAGTGCGCCATCGACAACGACCTGCACTTCCGGCATGGGCACGCCGAAGTGCTCGAATTTCTCGTTGCGCAACGCCTCGATGCGAGCGGTCAGCACGGCGGTGCCGCCGCTGGCATCCGCCAACGCCGGGCCGACCCGCGCGAGCAACGGCTGGGCCCCTGGACGACCGGGCTTGGCCTGTGTGGACGGTCCGTGGCCGTCGGCGCCGTCCTTGCCGTCGCGCCCCCGGCGCGCGACCCACCACGCCGCGCCGCCCGCAAGCGCCCCGAGCAACGCGAAGTAGTGCATCGGGAAGCCGGGGATCAGGCCGAAGAGTACGAGCACGACCGCCGCGAGCGTGAGCGAGCGCGGCTGCGCGGCGAGTTGGTCGGTCAGTTCGCGTGCAAGATTGCGACGCTGCTCGCCCGGCACACGCGTGACGATGATGCCCGCAGTCACGGAGATCAGCAGCGCCGGGATCTGCGACACCAGACCGTCGCCGATGGACAGGATGGCGTAGATCGCCGCCGCATCGCCGGCACTCATGCCGCGCATGAATACGCCCACCCCGATTCCGCCCAGCAGATTGACGACGATGATGACGAGCCCGGCAATGGCGTCGCCCTTGACGAACTTCATCGCGCCGTCCATCGCGCCGTAGAACTGACTTTCCTTCTGCACGGTGCGGCGCAGGCGCTTGGCCTCTGCGGCGTCGATGGTGCCCGCACGCAGATCGCCGTCAATGCTCATCTGCTTGCCGGGCATGCCGTCGAGCGAGAAGCGCGCGCCGACTTCGGCCACGCGCTCCGAGCCTTTCGTGATCACGATGAAGTTCACCACCGTAATGATGAGAAACACGATCATGCCGACGACGATGTTGCCCCCGGCCGCGAAATCACCGAAGGTGTACACGATGTCTCCGGCGTCGGCGCGCAACAGGATCAGACGGCTCGTGCTGATCGTGAGGCCGAGACGGAACAGCGTGGTCATCAGCAACACGGAGGGGAACGCCGAGAAGTCGAGCGGCTCGTTGATGTAGAGCGCGACCATCAACAGCAGGAGCGACACGCCTAGATTGAGCGCGATGAGCAGATCCATCACCGACGGCGGCATCGGGATGATGATCATGAGAACGGTGACGAGCAGCAGCGCCGCCAGCACGATGTCCTGGCGTCCGGCGGCGGCCCGCAGCCACGAGAGCAGACGCGTCACGCGCCTCCCCCTGCGCCGGCGTCGCGTTGCTGACGCGCGTCGATGCGCTCGAGCAGTCGGCGCATGCGTGCGAGGCACGCCATCCACGCCACCGGCTGCGAGTTGTCGCTCGCGGGCGGCGTCGCGATCAGCATCGGACGCCCCAGCGCCACGCACGCACGCACGGGAATGCCGAGGCTCCACTCCGGGGCGCAGGTCTGCAGCAGCAACGGCAGCCACCGTTGCGCGCTTTCGGCGCGGTCGATGAGCGTGAGGACCAGCGTGACACCGGGCGCTTCCTGCGCCTCCCGCGTACCGTGCGTGGCGACTTCGACGAGCAACAGGCAAGGCGCGAGCGTCACCCGCATGCGAGGGGCGATACGCTGCGGCGGCAGCGACAGCAGATCGAAAAGCTGCTCGAGCTTGCGTTGCGTCTGGGTATCCATCGTCGAGCGGGCGTTGGCGTCGTGTTGAGCGCGTCGGCGTGCACGTCGTGAAGGCACGCACGCCGGGGCGCAGGAAGCTGGCAGCCGGAATGGTCACGCATCTTGTGCGGCCGCGACTATCCGGCCCAGACCTGAAATTCGACGAGCGCTTTCCCGGGACGAACCACACCGGAGCACAGCGTCACGACGTCATAACATCATGCGCAGGCGATACGCCCAATTCACGATGTCCGCGACATTGTGTGCGCCCAGCTTTCGCATCATGTTCAGCCGATGTGTCTCGACGGTCTTCACGCTGATCGACAGCAACTGTGCGATGTCACGATTCCGTTGTCCTTCCGCCACCAGCTTGAGGACTTGCCGCTCACGCAGCGTCAACATGCGCTCGGGCACCTCGACCGTCCGGGGCAACGGCACGAACGGGGCATTCTGCGGATCCAGCGCACTGCCGAACACGGCCGGATCGACGAACCGCTCGCCGCGCATCGTCTCGTTGGCGGCATGGACCAGCGTCTGCCTCGGACTGCTTTTGAGAACGAACGACGACGCCCCGGCTTCGAGCGACTGACGCGCACGCTCGCTGTCGTCGCTCGCAGAGTTCACGACGATGCGCAATTCGGGCCATCGCTGGGTGCATTGCCGGATCACGTCCACGCCGTCCATGCCCGGCAGCCCGAGATCCAGCATCATCAACTCGGGACGGTGCGTCACACAGGCGCGGTACACATCGAGCCCATTGACGACCCTGGCCAGCACGCACCACCCGAGATCCTGCTCGATCAGATGGCACAGCCCGTCGGCCAGCAACTCATGATCCTCGACCACCACAACACCGATACACCCCGCCATTCCCCACTCCTCGACAGTTGATCAAAAGAACTCATGCCTTTTTTTCTGTACACACTCTTTCGACTTCACGCACGTCGGGCAAATCTTGTGCCTTCGCCTGATGCCCGCCATAGGAAATGCCTGCAAACCGCGCATTGCGGTGTGCGCTTCAGGTCTGCGCCGGATGGTGTCATGTGCACGGCGCTAGATAATGAGCATCCCTGATCGTCGCGTGTCGACATGCGGTATTTTCTCTATGCGTCTGCCCTTCGCCCTTGCCTCGCTCGACTGGATCGTTCCACGCGACGTGCAGGGTGCGCGCCTTTCGCTCGAACTCGAAGATCAGCGGGGTTGGACGTGTCCCGCAGGGAGCGGCTACTGCGTCGCCACGGCGATCCCCCTTCCGACTCACTTGCCCTCGTCGCCCACGCACGGTGCGCACGACATGCGCATGCCCGTCATGGCGCTCGAATCCGACACGGCACTCGCGCGCTGGCTCACGCGTCTCTCGCTCGTACTCGCCGGGCAATCGGCACTGCGCGACGACAGCCTGTGTATCGCCAACGACACGCTCTGGTGGGTGCACCGTTTCGATAGTGAGGAACCCGTCGCACAGGTCGAAGCGAAGCTGCGCAGGCAGCTACTGGCCTGCGCGATGGCGGCGGCGTCACCTGCGGACACTCGCCGCACGGCACCACCGGATTCGGGCATCCTGTCGAGCGTCGATGCAGAGCGCCGCCGCTCGTTCCGAACGGCCCTGCGCCGCGGATGATCATGCGATTCCCCCGTTCACGCCGCCTGCTGCGCGCTTTCGCATGGCTGCTTCCGGTTTGCACTTTCGGCACCGATGTCACGGCGGCACCCTCTGCGGCCACGCCACTCTGGCGCGGCGGTCCGTTCGTATTCCAAAGCGCGGGGACACCGTTGGCGGAACTGTTGCGCGACTTCGGTGCCCATCACGGCATTCCGACGGTCGTGAGCCCGCGAGTGGACGACCGCTTTATCGGCGCACTGCCGACGGGTGCCGCAGAGGCGACGCTCGATGTCCTTTCGGAACGTTATCGACTCTCCTGGTACTTCAACGGCCAGACGCTCCACGTCTACAAGTCTAGCGAAGCAGCGCGGCGCGTAGTGCCGCTACGCTACGCGTCGAACGACGACCTGCAGCGACATCTTCGCGACGCGGGCGTTCTCCACCCCAGACACTGTGTCGCCCGGACCATACCGGCGACGCACGCGCTTGAGATCGCGGGTGTGCCGGCTTGCCTGGAGACGGTCGTCACACTGGCGGAGTATCTGGAACGCGATGCACGCGATCGTCAGGAAAGCGAAGAGACCATCAAGATATTTCCCCTAAAATTCGCGACGGCTGACGACACGAGGTACTTTTATCGCGGGCAGGAAGTCGTTGTACCGGGCGTTGTCAGCGTACTGAAGGACCTGGTGCTCGGCGCGGCCCCGCTCGTCGCGACAGCGAACCCGACATCCGCGGCATCACCGTCTGATGCAACCGCAGCGGGGGCCGAACCCGGTCCCGCGTTCGCCGCGCCCCCACATCGCGGCACCCCGCGCTTTTCTGCCGATCCGCGCCGCAACGCCGTCATCGTGCGCGAGCGACGCCGCAACCTGCCCATCTATGGCGATCTGATTGCCCAGCTCGATGTCCGACCGCGGCTCGTCGACATTTCCGTAGCCATCATCGACGTGAATGCCAGCGATATCGCCGAGCTCGGCGTCGACATCTCGGGACGCGCCCAGCTTGGCGGCTTCGGCACCGTCTCCCTGAATGGGCAGGCGAACGAGGGCGATGGCGGCACGTTCACGACGCTCATCGGCGACACCAACAAGTTCATGGTCAATCTCAGCGCGCTGGAGCGAAATTCGAAGGCGCGGGTACTGTCGCGCCCGTCCATCGTCACGCTCGACAACATGCAGGCCGTGCTCGATCGAAACGTGACGTTCTACACCAAGGTATCCGGAGAAAAAGTCGCCAAGCTGGAGAGCGTGACCACCGGTTCCCTGCTGCGTGTCACGCCTCGGCTCGTACCCGCCGAAGCGCAGGGAACTGCCGAGCGCGAACAGGTCATGCTCACGCTCAACATCGAAGACGGCGGCGAAGTGCGCAGCGAGCGCAACACGCGCAGCGAGGTGCCAACGATCCGCAACTCGTCGATTTCGACGCACGCCACGTTGCAGGCCGGTCAGAGTCTGCTGCTCGGCGGCTTCGTCCAGGACACCCAGCACGAACAGGCTCGCAAGATTCCCCTGCTCGGTGATTTGCCGGTCATCGGCTACCTGTTCAGTTCGACGAGCCATCGCACCGACAGCGTCATGCGGCTGTTTCTCATCAAGGCCGAGCCGGCCGACGGAATGCCGAACACATGACGACGCTGACCCTCACGTTGCTCGACGGCCCGCTCGCCGGACGCCCCATGCCGCTGCCAGCGGGCGCGCTCACGATCGGCGGCGGCGACGCCGATATCGCTATGACGCTGGAACACGGTGCGCAGGTCGCGTTGACTGTGAACGACGATGGCGTCCGGGTGCTCGATGCCGCCCCGATATGGGTGGAAGGGGAACCGTTCACGGCGCACGACGACGATATCGTCGACGCACGCATCCTCCCGCTTCACAAGGTGATCGACCTGGCGGGATTGGCGCTCTGGCTCGACGACGGCAGCGTCTCCGCGCCACCCTCGGCGCAGCAGCGTCCGGCGCGAGTTGTCGCCCCCACCAGTCCGCCGCAAGGCACCGAGACCCTGCATTCGCACCGCCGCAGGCCGTTGGCGTGGCTTGTCGTCTCGGGTCTTTCGCTGGTGATCGCCGCCGCCGGCGTGGCGATCTGGCGCACCGGTACCGCCACCGTCATCTCCCGGCCGCCACAACCGGATGCTTTCAAAACGCTCGTCGCGCGCATTGCACCGGGCGTCGCACTCGCCACGACGGGCGACGCCGTGCGCTTGTCCGGCGGCTGTATCGACGACGACGTGCGCGCCCGATTGCGTGCCGAGGCCCGTTGGCAAGGCAAGGCGTTGCGCGACGACACCTGGTGCCCGGCGAATTCGATGCAGACGGTCGGCACGTTGCTGCGACTGCACGGCTTCACGACAGCGCAGGTCGATGTTGCCCCGGACGGCATGGTCGTCATCGACGGCCCACTGGTCGCCGACGCGCGCTGGCGTGCCACCTCCGACGCCCTCGACGCGCTCGCGCTGCCGCACGGCTGGCGTTTGTCGGCCGGCACGGCGAGCAGCTTCGAGCGCCTCGTCTCGACCTTGCGCGACGCCGGTCAGCTACGCGGCATCGACATATCGCGTGACCGCAGCGGTTGGCGGCTGACCGGCGCGCTCACGCCCGGCCGATATGCAGCGCTCAAGGGCATTGTCGATACGTGGAATACGGCGACAGCGTCCGGCGCCGAGCGCCACACCATGCCGGTACGCATCGAACCGCTGCCACCACCGATTCCGACACTTGCCGATACGGGCTTCTCCGCGCCGCTCGCGAGCATCGGGGGCTCGCCGACCTCGCCGGCGCTCACGCTCGCCGACGGCACGCGTCTGTCGCAAGGCGTGCGACTACCGGGCGGCACCCGCGTGATCGCCATCCACGCCGACGGGGTGTCGATCGGCGCGCAGGACCGACTCTTCTACCTGCCCCTCACACCGGAGATCGTCCATGACGCATCTGACGCAGCTTGAAGCCAGTCTCGCGGCATCGCCCGCCGGCGTCTCACGCGACGTCGGCGAGAAGCTCGACATCGCCTACGCATCGTTGGCACGCGCACTGCGAACGCCTCTCACGCCCGCTCAACACGCGCAAGTACAAGCGCAGATGCTTGCCGTCGACGCCGCTGCAGCAATTCTCCGCAGCATGGCGCGCCGATACGACACGTCGTACGGACAACCGTCGTGACGCTCCCCCGCCGCGCCGGAATGGCGACGAGGCGACGGGCGGCGTCGCCCCCCTTGCCTCTGACTTTGCGCGGAAGCGACAACACCACGCGCCGCACCAAAGTCGGCATTCTCCCCTCGTGGGAACCTTCGCTATCGCACCTCGCGCGTGCGCGGTTCTCATTCCCGCGCCATCCGGGCAACGCTTGCCCGGGGCGTGTCATCGACTTCTTCCCTATTCCACACACCATCATGCCAAGTTACGACCTCGCGCAAACCCTTGTCGAAGCGCTGAAGCTGATCGGCTGCGACCCCGCCAAGATCGATGCCGTCGACAACCACTCGCCCATCGAACTGACGTTCAACGCCTCGCCCAGCATCATTGTGGAAACTTTGGAAAACCACGTATGCAGTATTCACGCGGTCGTGGCAACCGATGAAGCTGCGCGGCTGCACCGTGCCAACAGCGAGCGTCTGCTCCAATTCCTGATCGACCCCGCCGAATGGGCGGTGACCGGTCATGTGCAGTTGCGCGAGCGCGACAATCGTCTCATCCTGCACGCCCAGGTGCGCGAAACGGCTGCCGCCGAGGCAGAGCCGTTCGCACAAGCCCTCACCGACTTCTACGACCGGATCAAGCTCTGTCGCGAGCATCTGCGCGGCTGACCGGGCTAGCCTGCCGCAGCCTCGTCCTCACGCGCGATCTCCGTGCGCCAGGCCTCCAGCGCCTCGTCGAGCGCTTCACGTTGCGTTTCGTCGCGAAAGCACCCGTCGTGCGCCGACGTGACCAACCGGGAGAGTTCGCGGGCGAAGGCGTAACGCGATGCCGTCGAGACAAGACCCAGATGGTCCGCGCGTTGCCCCAGCCATTCGACGCCTGCCCAAGGCTGATCGAGCAACGTCAGCGTTTCCGCGACCATGGTGTCCGTCTCGAATGTGTGTCCCCCGGCCGCGCGAATCGATAGCGCCGCCGACTCGCACGACGACTCCATCGTGAGGAACAACACGACACGACGCAGATCGTCGACCACGGCCGATAACCGTTGCACATCCGCGTCCGCCTGCTGCGCGCCGAGTTCGAGTCCGAGTGCCTGCATCAGCGCACGCAAACGGGCACGACGCTGCGGAACCCGACGACACTCGTCAAACCACTGCGTCAATGAACGTTGTGTGCGCTGCGACTCTCGGAAAAGCGTCTTGAGTTGTTGCAGCAGTGCGTTACCCGGACGCGCTCCGTCACTGCACTCCAGTGCGGCGAAAGCCTCGATGGCCCACGTGTCCGACGCGCACAGGTCGTCCAGCGTCTTGCGCAACCGGTTGCGAATCTTCGCGTCGAGACTTCCGTCCGCCAGCCACGCGGCCACGATGAGCGCGGCGTGCCCGCCCGACAGCTGCGCCTGTCGAATCAACTGCTGGGGATCGGAAACAAATGGCAAGTCGCGCAATTGCTCTCGCAGCTTCTCGAACTGCGCACCATTGACACGCGCGAACCGGAGCATCTGCTGCTCGAACAGCGCACGCGCGCGCTGCTTGTCGTCGCGGACATCACGCTCGCCGGTGCGGCGAAAACGCACGCCCAGCGCGAAGCTGAGATTCTCTTGCGACTCGGCAACGGCGGCCTCTTCGTTCTGCGCGATGGCGGCTTCGATCAGCGCGACATGCCCCGGCATCGATGTCGACACGCCGCGCGCCATCCGACCTTCGCCTTCGAGTGCCTGCCATTCGTCCGGCAGTGCGCGCGCCAGCGCTTCGTTCTCCCGCGGTGTGGCGAGCGCCGTGTGGCTGGCCGAGGGTAAGCGCTCAACCACAGGTAACCTCCAACACCGGACCGACGTGCAGACGTTCGGCAAGCGCGGCCAGATCCGCGTCGAGATCCAGACAGACGGTCACCCATTCGCTCTCGATACGCGCCTGCCGTCCGGTCAGCGTCGCATCCGGGACGCACGCCAGTACGATATCCGCGCCGCGCAGCGCATGCACCACGGCGTCGCGATGCACCGGCGGCACGCGCAACGTCAGCGCGCCGTCACGGACCAGACCGGGCAACGCCTGTCCGATGCGCTGCGCGTAGCGTTCTCCCACGTCAAGCGTGCCCACGAAGTTCGACAGCGCGTCGGTCATCGCCTCGGTCACGCGACGCTCCAGGGAGCGCAAAATGTCGCGCTCCATCGTCGCCTCGCCGACCAGCCAGTCGACCGCTTGGCTCACGGCCTCGCGACGTGCCGTTTCGGCCAGTGCCGCCGCTTCCTGCTCTGCCAGTTCGCGCGCCTCGGCCAGCCAGGCGTCGCGACTTTCCTGCGCGTCCCGGCGGGCCTGTTCTCGCTCGGCCAGCGCGGCGTCGCGCGCCGAGCTGGCTTGCGCCATCCAATTCGCGCGCAGGCACGCCTGTTCGCGTAGCGATTCGAGTGCTGACGCAGAAATCACTGGGCCGGCCGGTGCCGGGCCTTCGACCGTTTCGATGGACGTCAATGCAAAATCGACGACATACATAGCATCTTCTCCAGCGCCGCCAGCCGCAACCAGATGTCATCGACCGACGCGTCGATGGTGACACCTGCCGCAGGCGGTGGGGCGTCGAGGGACGGTGGCAGAAGCATTCGTGCGGCCTTCCCGACGGTCTCGACGTCCGCCTCGGACGACGGCGCCGCAACGTCGAGACAGGCGCCCGTGGCCGTCATTGCGGCGATCACGATCCGTTCAGGGGAATGGGCGGTGTGCGCCGGCCACGCGTGCCGGGTGAGCAATAGCCGGTCGCACTGCCATCCGCGCAGCCACGGTGACAACGCGCGTCGATAGGGACCCAGCAAGAGATAGTCGGGACGGGCCATCGCCTGCAAGCCGTACGCGAGCGCCACACGCCGCAGGCTGGGAATCTGCTGCAGCATTGCCAGAGCGGCGTCGGATTGCGGCGGGTTGCATGTCGGCGAGCACGTCGCGCGCGAGTCCGGCCAGCCTCGTCGCCCGGTCAACAGCGCATCGATGTGAGCCCGACAGACGGCGTGGCGGCGGTACGTCTCCCGCCAGGGCGCCATGTCGAACGCCTGCCACCACGCGTCGTCCATGTACCTGCCGGGCTGCCAGATCAATCCGGCGAGCCCGAAGACGTGGCCGACAGCCGCGTTGCGCGCCGTCATCACGACGCCTCCCGTGCAGGCGCACGACGCTTCGGCAAGCGCAGCCCCCAGGTCTTGCGGCGACGCCACGCGAATGCCGCCGCACCGGCAAGCACGGCGCATGCGATGGCCAGCCCCGTCCATTGCAGTCCCGAACGCCATGGCGTGTGGTCCGCGGCCGACGCCTCGATGGCGGCACGCGGCAGCCGGTAGTCGGCGGGTTGCAGAACGATGCTGATACGCTCCGGCGTGAGCCCCGGCACGCTGTCCTGCACAAGGCTGCGGATATCGGTCATGCGCTGCGTCATGTTGACTTCCGGGCTGTACTTGACGAAGACGGCCACCCCCGGTGGCAGCGTCGCCCGCCCGGCCGAGTCCAGCGGCACCTGCGCAATGGAGACCTCGGCGACCATCACGCCGTCGAGTGCGGCGAGCATGCGCTCGAGCCGTTGCTCCTTGAGGAAGATGAGCTTCGCCTGCTCCTGCACAGGGGAACTGACCAACTGCCCGGGCGGGAAGACGTCTGCCACCGACGCGCGCTGTTGCCTCGGCAGCCCGTGCTGGCGCAGCACCTCGACCCCACGCACGAAGTCGTCGCGCTCGATGCGCACCGTCATGCCCGTGGAGTCCGCGCGTTTGTCGGCTTGCAGACCCGAAACGAGTAACAGCGCAAGCATCTGATTCGCTTCCGTCTCGCTCAACGCGCGATGCAGCTCGACCTTGCAGCCGGCGATTGCCACGAGCAGCAGGCAGCCGCCCGACCAACGAGCCCACCTGCGCGGTGCATCCTTTGCCGCCCGGCGATCACCCCAGGTCATTGCATATGAACCAGCTTGTTGACGCCCTGCGTCGCAGCGCCCGCCACCTTCGCCACCGCCTCCAGTGCCAGCACGCGCTCGGTCATGTCCCGCTGCACGGCAAGCAGACGGACCGGATCGTTCAACGCGCGATCATCGAGCGCGACGCGCTCGGCGAGACGCTCGGTGTTGTTCGCCAACTTGCCTGCCGCATTGAGGAGATGGTGCTCGGGCAGCGGCGGCGCGCTCGCCAATGCCTGTGCGAAACGCGCGGCGTCCATGCTGTCCGTGATCGGTGAATCAATCCGGGTCTTCAGGGGCGACTCCATGGCAGACGCCTGCAGGGCAACATCGGGAATCTGGGAAGTCGTCATTTCAACGAGATGAGAGGGGACGTTTTAGGGAATGACGCATCGGACGCCGCATGCCCGGCCTCCGTCTCCGCAATCCATCGGGCCAGCACATCGGCGCCGGCGTCATGCGCCGATGGGTCGTGAATATCCGCCGCATTGGCGCACCCGGCGCGCAACGTGTTCAGGTGCACGCTCGCCGCGCGGGTATCGCCGAGCGCGATCAACAACGCCACGCGCAACAGTTCGCGATTGCTGCCGTCCGACACCAGTAGCGGCAATGCGTCGAGAATCGCCCTGGCTTCCGCTCGCATGCCGTGATTGGCGCCCGTCAGCGCCAGCTCGACAATGATCTGACGCACGGACACATCGAGCCACGGGACGAAGGCAGCGGGCGGTGCCACACCGTCCGGCGCGACGGCATCAGGCCGGGTCATGCGATCTTCGCGATGATGCCCATCAAGGTGTCCTTGACGAGCTTGATGGTCGCGCTGTGCAGCCCGACCATCGTCGAGAACTGCTGCAGCTTGAATTGCACTTCGAGCATGCGCCGGGGATCGTTGGCGGCCTCCGATCGCACGGACTGTGTGGCGTCTTCCGACATGCGGCGCACGCCTTCCGACATGCTGCGATGAACTTCCTCGACGTTCATGGCGCCCCCGCGTCGATCACGGCACCATGACCGGCCACCAGATCGGCACGCATGGCGGCGTAGGCGTCGGCACGCGGCATTGCCACACGGCGGCCGCCACGTGCGGGTGGCGTGCCAAGCCGGATCTCGGTCGGCGCGCAGTCGAAGCGCTTGCGGAACGTGTCGGTGAAATGGGCGTGATTGGTGAAGCCGCACTCCAGCGCGATGTCGAGCACCTTGTGGCGGGTGGAGAGCAGCAGGTCACGCGCCAGTCGCAAACGTCGCTCGAGCAGCCACTGCTTCGCAGGCATGCCATACGTCTGCTGAAACAAATATCGGAACTTGCGCAGCGGCATGCCGAACTCTTCGGCGAGACGCCCGACCGGCCACGGCCGATGGAAATTCGCCTCGACGAAATCGAACAGCGAATGGCTGCCCGCAATCGTCTGGCGCAGCATGGCCGAAAAATACCGCTGATCGCGGCACAGGCAGTAGACGTAGAAGAACCGCAGCATGGCCATTCGATCGACGTCCTGTAACGCCATCGCCACGTCGACCATGCTTGGCTCGAGGACGAGCGTGCGGGCCGCCTGTCGGTGAAAGACCCCGAGCGGGCGCCGGTCGAGCAGGTCGACGACATCCGGATACAGTGCCTGCAGGTCACAGGCATGAAAGTCGTGCGACGCCACGGGCCCTGGAGCATCCATGGTCGCGTCGCAACTGGTCGCGGTCATGCTCCCGGCAGGCAACGTGTGCACAAGTCCGTTCACATGGAGTTTGACGTCGTGGCGGCTGATCAGAAATCGCACCGTACTCATAGCTTCCTCCTCTGACGACAATCCGTCGGCGGGATAACAAAGTCGAAGGCCACACGATAGGCCAGTACGCGCGCGGGCATCATCCGGTGGAGACCTTAAACTGGGGCGTCGCACCCCCGCGTTTTGGTCTTTGGAAGCAAAACTGTCGAAACATGAAAAAAACCCGATGCGAAATTGCATCGGGTTTCAGGTGAAGTGCGCGGTCGCCGCGTGTCGGTGTCCGACCGGATCAGACGTTGCGTCAGGCCATGGCGGCCGGCGAAAAACTGTCGGCGCGCGCCATCGGCCAGTACTTCTCATAGAGCTGATAGCGGAACTGTCCGCGCAACAGATCGCCCGGCTCGAGATACTTGAGCGACTCCGACATCAGACGAATCTCGTTGGACGACACGCGCCGCACGATGTGATGCGCCCGAAGATCCGACGGATGCGACAGCCCCGCCGCCTGAATCAACTCCTGCAAGGCGTGCAAGGTGTGCGAATGGAACTGGTGCACGCGCTGCGCCTTGTCGGGCACCACGAGCGCGCGCTGGCGCAGCGGATCCTGCGTCGCCACGCCGGTCGGGCAGCGATCGGTGTGACACTTCTGTGACTGGATGCAGCCGATGGCAAACATGAACCCGCGCGCGGAGTTGCACCAGTCGGCCCCGATGGCGAGCGTGCGGGCCACGTCGAACGCGGTCACGATCTTGCCCGATGCGCCGATGCGAATCCTGTCGCGCAACCCGGCACCCACCAGCGTGTTATGCACGAGCAACAGCCCTTCCTGCAGCGGCGCGCCCACGTGATCGGTGAACTCCAGCGGTGCGGCACCGGTGCCACCCTCGGAGCCGTCCACGACGATGAAGTCGGGCAGGATGCCGCTCTCGAGCATCGCCTTCACGATGCCGAAGAATTCCCACGGGTGGCCGATACACAGCTTGAACCCCGTGGGCTTGCCGCCCGAGAGCGTGCGCAACCGGTCGACGAACTGCAGCAGACCGAGCGGCGTGGAGAATTCGCTGTGCCGCGACGGCGAAATGCAATCCTGCCCCATCGGCACGCCGCGCGTGGCAGAAATCTCCGGCGTGATCTTGGCCGCAGGCAATACGCCGCCGTGGCCCGGCTTCGCACCTTGCGAGAGCTTCACCTCGATCATCTTCACCTGCGGCGTGGTGGCCTGCGCGGCGAACTTCTCGGCGCTGAACGTGCCGTCGTCGTTGCGGCAACCGAAGTAGCCCGAAGCCACTTCCCAGATCAGGTCGCCGCCCTGTTCGCGGTGATGCGGCGAGATCGAGCCTTCGCCGGTGTCGTGAATGAAGTTGCCGAGCTTCGCGCCACGATTGAGCGAGCGGATCGCATTGGCCGACAACGCGCCGAAGCTCATCGCCGAGATGTTGAAGATCGAAGCGGAATACGGCTGCGCGCGATCGGGGCCGATGGTGATCCGGAAATCGTGATCCTTGAGCACCGTCGGCGCAAGCGAGTGTGCGATCCACTCGTAGCCCGTTGCCTTGACGTCGAGTTCGGTGCCGAACGGACGGCTGTCGACGTCGCCCTTGGCGCGCTGATAGACAATGCTGCGCTGCGCGCGCGAGAACGGTGTCTCGGACGTATCGTCTTCAACGAAATACTGACGGATTTCCGGCCGGATGAACTCGAACAGGAATCGGAAATGTCCCCACAGCGGATAGTTGCGCAGCACCGCATGGCGCTGCTGCACGACATCCCACACACCGAGCGCGACGAGCGCCGCGAAGGGTAACGGCCAGAGCGGATGCCAGCCGTCGACGAGCACCAATGCGAGCGTTGCCACGAGCAACGCTACAGCCAGCCAGAGAGCCAGGAATCGGCGCGAAAACATGAAACCTCCTTGCTTTGGGGGGACATGCGCCGGCACGCTGCCGGGTGTCCCCCCGGCGAGCGCCGGCGGCTTCAATGCGTATTGAGGATGGTGTGCTTGCGTTGGGCGTCGGCGTGGCCCGCTTCGGCCGGTGTCGTGGACGCGATGATGCCGCCGCCCAGACAGACCTCGCCGTCGTACAGGACGGCCGACTGACCCGGCGTGACGGCCCACTGCGCTTCGGAGAACGAGAGCGTGAGCCCCTGGGCATCGGCGCGCACGACCTCGCAAGCTGCGTCGGCCTGACGGTAGCGCGTCTTCGCGCCGCAACGCGTGCCTTCGGCCGGTGCTTCGCCGGCAACCCACGACAGATCTTCGGCGGCGAGCGTACTCGAGAGCAGCCACGGGTGATCGTGTCCCTGCACCACGTAAAGCGTATTGTTCGCCATGTCCTTGCGCGCGACGAACCACGGCTCGCCAGAGCCGTCGCGGCTGCCGCCCAGACCGATGCCCTTGCGCTGCCCCAGCGTGTAGAACGCCAGGCCGACGTGCTCGCCCACAACGGTGCCGTCAGGCGTCTTCATCGGCCCCGGTTGGGTCGGCAGGTAGCGGTTGAGGAAGTCGCGGAACGGGCGCTCCCCGATGAAACAGATGCCCGTCGAATCCTTCTTTTTCGCGTTCGGCAGGCCGATCTGTGCGGCAATCTCGCGCACCTTCGTCTTCGGCATTTCGCCGAGCGGGAACATCGTGCGTGAGAGTTGCTGCTGGTTCAGGCGATGCAGGAAGTAGCTCTGGTCCTTCGTGTGATCGAAGGCCTTGAGCAGTTCGAAGCGGCCGTCGCGCTCGCGCACGCGGGCATAGTGGCCGGTCGCGATGGTCTCGCCACCGAGCGCCACCGCGTGATCGAGAAACGCCTTGAACTTGATTTCGGCATTGCACAGCACGTCCGGATTGGGCGTGCGGCCTGCCGAGTACTCGCGCAGGAACTCCGCGAACACGCGGTCCTTGTATTCGGCGGCGAAGTTCACGGCCTCGACGTCGATGCCGATCAGATCGGCGACCGACACCACGTCGATCCAGTCTTGCCGGGTCGAACAGTATTCGCTGTCGTCATCGTCTTCCCAGTTCTTCATGAACAGACCGACGACGTCGTAGCCTTGTTGTTTGAGCAGCCATGCCGTCACCGACGAATCGACGCCGCCCGACATGCCCACCACTACGCGTTTTTGACTCATGTATTGCCCTGCCCCCCGGTCACCGCCGGATGGGTCTGAAGTATGGCGAGGTCGTAACGTACCCCGCGCAGATAGTCGTCCATGCAGCGCTCGAGAATCGGCGAACGATGCCGCGCCCGTTGGGCTCGCACCTCCTGCGGCGTGAGCCACAGCGTGCCGACGATGCCGTCGTCGAGCGTACGCATCGGATCGAACGCACCCAGCGTACCCGTGAACGTAAAACGCAGGTACGCGATGTCGTCCGGGCCGGGGGCGAGGTAGATGCCCACCAGATGCTGCGGCTCGAACGTGTGCGCCGTCTCTTCGAGCACTTCGCGGCGTACCGCGTCGACGATCGACTCGCCCGGTTCCAGATGTCCGGCCGGCTGATTGATCAACAGGCCCGCACGCTTTTGCTCTTCGACAAACAGAAAACGGCCGTCGCGCTCGACGACCGCTGCCACCGTCACGTTGGGCTTCCAGCGTGCATTCATCGGTCTTCCTTGCAGAACGGGATACGGGCACGGCGCCGTCGGGCCGTTACCTTCTGGACGTTATTCCCGCAAAAGCGACATTTTACCGTCTGGCGGTGATTGGCGCTGACGACACACCCTCCTGGCAACCGACCGGTCGGTCGGCGTTAGCGTCGATTGTCCCGGTTTCGCAGCATATTGATATGCACTTTGATGCAATAGGCGCATTTGTAATCTTCGGGTAAGCTTCGAGGTCCAGCAGTGTGCAGTGGCAGTACCGCATCACCGGTTTGTGCAGTAGTTCGATTGCAGTGGTTTGTGCAGGACTAATGTCATCAGCGGCGAAACAGGTAACGCTCCTGCCCTCCGGCAGCGATTGCGCTGCGCCTCCCTGGCCTGTGGCCGCTGATGAGATCAGTTCACAAACCCAAGGAGAGACGCAATGAAAATCGGCATTCCCGCCGAGACGCTTGCCGGAGAATCCCGTGTCGCGGCCACGCCCGAGACGGTGAAGAAGCTGGTCGCGTCGGGACATCAGATTGTCGTCGGACACGGCGCCGGCGACGCCGCCAGCGTGCCGGACGCCGCCTTCGTTGCCGCCGGCGCCACGCTGGGCAGCGCCGCCGACGCGCTCGGCGCAGAGCTTGTGCTGAAGGTACGCGCCCCGTCGCCGGAAGAACTCGCACAGATCCCGCGCGGCACGGTACTCGTCGGCATGCTCAACCCGTTTGATGCCGAGAACAATGCGCGCATGGCGGCTGCCGGTGTGACAGCCTTCGCGCTCGAAGCCGCGCCGCGCACCACGCGCGCGCAAAGCATGGACGTGCTGTCCTCGCAGGCCAACATCGCCGGCTACAAGGCCGTGATGCTCGCCGCCAACCTCTATCAACGCT
>NZ_JBEBXS010000018.1:0-96242 GCF_040391475.1 Pandoraea pnomenusa
CCGCTGACCTCTTGCATGCCATGCAAGCGCTCTCCCAGCTGAGCTATACCCCCGCGCGAAGAGGCGAAACTATATCGCATATTGCGTATGCGGGCAACCACCGCCATGGGGTATCGCGGCCAGCCTCGGCGGCAACGCGAGAAATCGTCTCGCCGCGTGGGAATCGCACCGCAAAGGTAAAATCCACGTCTCGCATGGCATACGATCCACGTGGCCATCGCAAAACCCGACGGAAAGGCGCTGATGGCGAATGCAGCACGCCTTTCCCGCGCCCTCAGCAAGCAAGGTTGAAGTCATGAGCGAAACGAATTCCCCCGCTCGCGCACCGCGATTCGTGCCTAACGGCCCGGCCCTGACGGCCGAGCAAGTTGCGATACAGCTCGCCAACGAGCGCATCTGCATCGCGCTGGCGAACGCCGGCACCGGCAAGACCACCACACTGGTGGCACGCATCGGCGAGGCCATTGCGGGTGGCACGCCACCGGAACAGATCCTCGCACTGACCTTCACGACGACGGCCGCCGAGGTGCTGCGCGCGCGTCTGCAACGCTCCGGCATCCATGCCGAACTGCACAAGCGCGTGCGCGTCTTTACCTTCGACGACTACAGCCACGACGTGCTCGACGCCCTGCCCGCCGCCAACGAACGCGCGCGGCGCGTGCAGCGCGACAGCTTTCTCACTGGCTATCTCGTCGACGCCATGCAGACCCTGCGCGACGAGCTCGAACATCGGTACCCGAGCGGCGCCTTCGACGACAACCACATCAACGTTGCGCAGTGTCTCGACGCCATGCGCAAGCTCAAGGCCAGCGGCGCGCTGTTCGACGACATCGACGACGAACAGCTCGGCGAGCTTCTCGAACGGCTCGACGTCGAGCGCGCCCAGTACGCGATCACGCAAGCCTACGAGCGCGATCGACTCGGCGCGCTCGACGAGCCGTTGTTCCGCGACCGCTTCGATGCCACCTACGATCTGGCGCGAATGATCGACGGCGACGGCGTGGCACCGCACTATTTCGCGCCTTGCCGCCTGATCGTGTGCGACGAGCAGCACGACTTCAATGAAGCGTCGTATCGCGTGCTGCGTCATCTGCTGCGCACCCTGAACTGCCGGTTCGTCGGCGTGGGGGATCGCGATCAGGTCATTCATGGCGCGATGGGTGCGAGCGACGCCTACATGGGCGAGCGCTTTCGCACCGACTTTACGGGCACCCTCACCTACCCGC
This sequence comes from Pandoraea pnomenusa, assembly GCF_040391475.1. Taxonomy (GTDB): domain Bacteria; phylum Pseudomonadota; class Gammaproteobacteria; order Burkholderiales; family Burkholderiaceae; genus Pandoraea; species Pandoraea pnomenusa_C. The sequence continues at coordinate 1,227 of NZ_JBEBXS010000018.1, forward strand.
TCACGCGCACGTTTCGTCACGGCCCGCACCTCGCTTATCCGACCGCGGCATTCAAGCGCAAGCGCATCGAGTCGTTCATTCGACGTCATACGCCCATCGATGTCATTCCCACTGGCAACGACCCCGCCACCACCGCGCAGGCCGTGCTCGCCGACATACAGGCATGGCTCGGCGACAGCGACAAGCGTGCGACCTGCGCCGTGCTGCTGCGCGACTGGCACCAGGGTGCGGTCATCGAAGAAGCGCTGTGGCGCGCAGAGATTCCGTTCGAATCGCCGAACAAGGAGGGGTTCCAGTTCCGCGAGGAGATTCGCTTCGTGCGCGCCGTGTTCGCGCTGGCGCTGCGCGCCGTCGAATCCATCGACGAGCGCGAGCGCATGTCGGTGGCTGCGGTCCTCGGCATCTTCGCGAACATTCGCCTGACGCGCGACCAATACCAGCTCACGGCGAAAAACCCGGAATTGCTCGAGCAGATCTACACGTCGTATCTGCTGGGAGCTCCCGCCGAAACGCCGGCAGCGAACGTCGGACGTCTGATTCGTGAATTGCGGGCGAACGCGTCCGTCATGTCGGCTGCCGACGCCTTCGGTCTCATTCGCCGTCGAATCGATTTTCAGGCGGTCGCGACGCGACTCTATGCGCGCCCGTACGATGTCGATCTGGTCGAGCGCTCGCTGCGCGCGTTCGCCGCGACGCTCCCACGGGACGAAACACCGCTGGGCGACTACTTCGCGTCGATGATGACGCGGCTGTCCGCGACACGGCGTGCGCGCGCCGATGCGCGCGTGAGCGTCGACACCGTCGCGAACATCAAGGGCAAGGAGTACGACCATGTCGTCATTCCGTTCCTCGAACGCAACGAGTTTCCGAATCCGTTCGCGCCGCTGGAAAGTGAGCGGAACCTGTTTTATGTCGCATTGACCCGCGCGCGGGATTCGGTGTCGCTCGTCACGCCGGAAGACGCCACGCGCCAGAGCGGCTTCCTCGGACTGCTCGACTTGCCGCGCACCACGCCGCAAGCCGACGACGCCCTCGCGCGCAACATGGCGATGCCCGTCGACACAGCACCGGTTCGCCGATACCTGAGCGGGGATACGTACCGCGCGAAGGATGAACTTGCCGCACTCGGCGCGCAGTACGATGCCGCGCGACGACAGCTGTACATCATGTCGGACATGGACGCGGCGCCCTTCTCGCCGTGGCTTCGCACCTCGGCCACGGGACGCGAGTAGAATCCGCCACGCGTATGCACGGGGTTGGCAGGCGACGGTCGCCTGTCTCCGCTGCACTCGACGGGACATTCTCATGAAGACAGCAGTCGCACTGACGTTGATGGTCGTCGCCAGTTGGGCGCATGCCGAGCGCATCGGCGATGTCAGCACCGCATTCAAGTTGGTCGGACCGGATCACAAGATCGTCGTGGATGCGTTCGACGATCCGAAGGTGCAAGGCGTGACCTGTTACGTGTCGCGCGCCAAGACCGGTGGGCTGAAGGGCATGGTCGGACTGGCCGAAGACAAGGCGGAGGCGTCGATTGCCTGCCGACCCGTGGGACCGATTTCTTTCGTCAAGCCGTTGCCGAAAGAAGAAGAGGTGTTCTCGGAAGGCCTGTCGCCGCTCTTCAAGAAGCTGCGCATCGTGCGCATGGTCGACAAGGCGCGTAACACGCTCGTCTATCTGACGTACTCGGACAAACTCATCGACGGCTCGCCGCAGAACAGCGTCACCGCCGTCCCCGTGGACCGGGCGACGTCCATCCCGTTGAAGTGACGCCTGCGGACAATCGCGGCGCCGCGCGGTCGAGGCAGCGTCCGGATCGCCGAGCCGGACGTGCAATTTGCGAATGGCTCATCCACGCAGCAGACCGAAGCGGCGAAGCTTTCGGTAAAGCGTGTTGCGGCTCACCCCGAGCTTTCGCGCGGCCGCGCTGACCTGTCCCTGGCAGGCGTCGAGCGCGGCCCGCAGCGCCTGACGCTCCGCCGCTTCGAGCGGTGCTTCCATTGGCCTGTCGTGCGGTGATGCCGTCGACATCGCGCACTGTGTGTCGCGCAGCTCGGCCGGGAGATCGTCGGGGGTAATGACCCCCTGGTCAGCGAGTGCGACGAGCGTGCGAATCACGCTTCGAAGCTGGCGCACGTTCCCGGGCCAGGCGAAGTCACACAGCCGCGCCAGCGCCGCTTCCGTCAACGTGATCCGGCGAGCCGACGCGACTTGCGCCAGCAATCGCGAAATCAGTTCCGGCTTGTCGTCGCGCGCTCGAAGTGGCGGCACGATGACTTCGAGGCCATTCAGACGAGAAAAGAGGTCTTCGCGGAATTGCCGCTCGGCAATCCGCTCGGACAGATCGCGGTGCGTGGCACTCAACACGCGGATGTCGAGCGGCACGGGTTCGCCACCGCCCAGCGGCGACACCATGCGCTCTTCGAGCACACGCAGCAATCGCGTCTGCATCGCGTAGGGCATATCGCCGATTTCGTCGAGGAACAGGGTGCCGCCATTGGCTTGCCACAGCTTGCCGTTCATTCCCTCCTTGCGCGCACCGGTGAAGCTCCCACCAACGTACCCGAACAACTCGCTCTCGATCAGCGACTCAGGAATGGCCGCGCAATTCAGGGCGACGAACGGGCCGCCTGCGCGCGTGCTCGCCGCGTGGACGGCGCGCGCGAAGACCTCCTTGCCGCTGCCGGTTTCACCACGAATGAGCACCGGCACGTCGTGCGCAAAGACACGGCATGCGCGGGAAAACTCGCGCGCCAGTGTCGTATCGGCAAAGGGTGAAACGGTGGCATCGGCCAGCGCCGTCGGCTGGCGCACTGCCCGTAGCGCGCGTGACGGTGCGCGCACCATCGCCAGCAGCGACTCCCCGTTGTGTGTGCGAATCGGCCAGCAGGTACTCGGCGATGGGTGCGCCTGCGCGAACATCGCATCGAGCGGCTGCGAGAACCATCGATCCACCTGCGTGCCGACGATCTCGTCGCGCATCACACCGAGCCGATTGAGCGCGCTCGGATTGGCGGCGAGTACGCGGCCCGTATCGTCGAACGCCAGCAACGCCTGTGCGAAGCCGCCGAGGTGGTCGGCCTGCTCCTGCAGTTGCAGCAGCCATTCGTCGCGATAGTGCTGGAAGAAATACGCGTTCTCCACGACCTTCGCCGACAGATTCACGAGCGCGAGCGTATGAAACTGGCTTTGGCGCGTAACGTCGGCACGGGTCGACGACACGTCGATCACCGCCAGCAGATCGCCCTGCGGCGCAAAGACCGGGCTCGCCGTGCAGGTCAGTGGCGTATGCAGCGCGCGGAAATGATCCTGCTGGCAGATGATGACCGGCGCGCGCTCCACCACGCAGGTACCAATGCCGTTGGTGCCTTCGCACGACTCGCTCCAGTCGGCCCCGGGCCACAGCCCGGCGCGAAGAAAGTCGTCGCGCGTGCCGTCGTGCAGGCGCGAATCGACGATGACGCCGTCCGGCGCCGTGAGCAGCACCGCCTGATGCGGATTCATCAATTGACGTTGCAGACGCTCGAGCACGGGTGTCGACACATTGCGCAAACGCTCCAGCGTGCTGCGCCGATCGCGCAGCTGCGACGACGTCAGCACGCGCGGTGCCATGCGCGCGCCCGGATCGAGCGCGTGGGTATCCAGACAGCGGCGCCATGAACTGGCGATGTTCGGATCGGTCTCGGCTGCGGCGGCCGTCGGACTTCCCTGTACGACGTTCAGCACACGACGCGCGTGTGCGGAATCGGTATTGGCTGGCATTGGTCGTCTCCCCCTGCCGGGTGATCTGATGATCTCGTAGTCGTTCCCGAAGCATCACCCATGCCGGCAGCCTTTGCAATGCGCTATGTCAATCGGGAGGCCCGGGCCGATTGCCTGTCACGTCGGCGATACACCGGGTGTCACGCCGCGGCACAGACGTGTCACGAAATCGGCACATCGGGCCGCCGCTCTCGCGTCGGCAAGGCCCGTAGCGTGGTGTCGCGCGACGGGTGGCCCGCGACTTGCTTATGGCGATGACGTGGCCATTGCGCCACCGACACGACAATACCCGGAGACACAACATGCGATACGCCCCACCCGGCACGCCCGGTGCCCTGCTGTCCCTGCAACCGCGTTACGAGAACTACATCGGCGGCGAGTTCGTCCCGCCTGTGGACGGGCGCTATTTCACCAACACGTCGCCCGTCACTGGCGGCGTGATCGGCGAGTTTCCGCGCTCGAACGGCGCCGATATCGAGCTGGCGCTGGACGCCGCGCACGCGGCGGCGCCCAAGTGGGGAAAGACGTCCGTACAGGCGCGCTCGCGCATCTTGTTGCAGATCGCCGATCGCCTCGAAGCGCAACTGGAGCGCTTCGCCGTAGCGGAGACATGGGACAACGGCAAGCCCGTGCGCGAGACACTGGCTGCCGACCTGCCGCTCGCCATCGACCATTTCCGCTATTTCGCGGGCTGCATTCGCGCGCAGGAAGGCACCGCTGCCGAAATCGACGAGCATACGGCGGCGTATCACTTTCACGAGCCGCTCGGCGTCGTGGGCCAGATCATTCCGTGGAACTTCCCGTTGCTGATGGCTGCGTGGAAACTCGCCCCGGCGCTGGCGGCGGGCAACTGCGTGGTCCTCAAGCCGGCGGAGCAGACGCCGCTGTCCATTACGCTGTTCGCCGAGCTTGTGGGCGATCTGCTGCCGCCCGGCGTGCTCAATATCGTGCAGGGCTTCGGCAAGGAAGCCGGTGAGGCGCTTGCCACGAGCCGTCGCATCGCCAAGATCGCGTTCACGGGATCGACGCCGGTCGGCGCGCAGATCCTCGCGCGCGCCGCAGCGAATCTGATCCCGAGCACCGTCGAGTTGGGCGGCAAGTCGCCGAACATCTTCTTCGACGACGTGATGCGCGGCGAGCCGGAATTCATCGAGAAGGCGGCGGAAGGTCTCGTGCTCGGCTTCCTGAATCAGGGCGAGGTCTGTACGTGTCCGTCGCGAGCGCTCGTACAGGAGTCGATCTACGAACCGTTCATGGAAGTGGTGATGGCACGCGTGGCGCGCATCAAGCGCGGCGACCCGCTCGACACGGAGACAGCCGTCGGCGCGCAGGCGTCGCAACAGCAGTTCGACAAGATCCTCACGTACCTCGATCTTGCCCGCAAGGAAGGCGCGACAGTGTTGACCGGTGGCGGCATCGAGATGCTCGACGGACCGCTGGCGGGCGGCTTCTACATTCAGCCGACGCTGCTCAAGGGCGAGAACCGCATGCGCGTGTTCCAGGAGGAAATTTTCGGGCCGGTGGTCGGCGTGACGACGTTCAAGGACGAAGCCGAAGCGCTCGCCATCGCGAACGACACCGAATTCGGCCTCGGCGCGGGCTTGTGGACCCGCGACATCAATCGCGCCTATCGCGTGGGCCGCGCGATACAAGCGGGACGCGTGTGGACGAACTGCTATCACCTCTACCCGGCGCATGCGGCATTCGGCGGCTACAAGAAGTCCGGCATCGGACGCGAGACGCACAAGATGATGCTCGATCACTACCAGCAAACGAAGAATCTGCTGGTGAGTTACGACGTCCACCCGCTTGGCTTCTTCTGAGCGGTTCCTCTATTCGTTCCCGAGTTTGCAGCAGATCAAAGACGCATCGCGCCGCAGGTGCGATGCTGTCTTCAGTGCTTGCGAAAGTTGATCTGGACACCGCCCTGGTGTGGGTGTCCGACATTGACAATGCCGGACGCCTCGAGCGCGGTGTGCCCCTCACAGAACAGAGAAAGGAGCATGACCATGAGCACAACCTTCTTCATCCCCGCCGTCAACATGATGGGCGTGGGCAGTCTCGACGAGGCCATGAGCGCCTTGCGTCAATACCATTTCCGCCGCGCACTGATCGTGACCGACGCCGGGCTCGCCAAGGCCGGCGTGGCTGACAAGGTGTCAAAGTTGTTGGCCGCGCAGGACATCCAGTCGGTGATCTTCGACGGCGCCAAGCCGAACCCGACGGTCGGTAACGTGGAGGCGGGGCTCGCTAAGTTGCAGAAACATCAATGCGACTTCGTGATCTCGCTCGGCGGCGGCTCGCCGCATGACTGCGCGAAGGGCATTGCGCTGTGCGCCACCAACGGCGGGCACATTGCCGACTACGAAGGCGTGGATCAGTCGAAGAAGCCGCAGTTGCCGCTCGTCGCGATCAATACGACGGCGGGCACCGCGAGCGAAATGACGCGTTTTTGCATCATCACGGACGAGAAGCGTCACGTGAAGATGGCCATCGTCGACCGCAACGTGACCCCGTTGCTCTCGGTAAACGATCCGGCCCTGATGGCCGCGATGCCCAAGGGACTGACGGCCGCCACGGGCATGGACGCGCTGACACACGCGACTGAAGCTTACGTCTCGACGGCCGCGACGCCGATTACCGACGCATGTGCGCTAAAGGCGGTGACGCTGATCTCGCAGAACCTGCGTCGCGCCGTTTCGCACGGCGACGACATGACAGCCCGCGAGAACATGGCCTACGCGCAGTTCCTGGCAGGGATGGCGTTCAACAACGCATCGCTCGGCTATGTGCATGCGATGGCGCACCAGCTTGGCGGGTTCTACGACTTGCCGCACGGGGTGTGTAACGCGGTGCTGCTTCCGCATGTGGAAGAGTTCAACGCAAGCGTGAGCGCTGCGCGTCTGAAAGACATCGCGCAGGGGATGGGCGAGAAAGTCGAGGGCCTGAGCGACGAGGAAGGTGCAAAGGTGGCGATCGCCGCGATTCGCCGATTGTCGAAAGATATCGGCATCCCGGCCGGGCTAACCGAGCTTGGCGCAAAGGTGGAGGACATTCCGACACTCGCTGCCAACGCGATGCAGGACGCTTGCGGATTCACGAACCCGCGGCGTGCCGAGCAGGCGGAGATCGAGGAGATTTTCCGTCGCGCCTTTTAAGGGAAGTATCGGGAGGTTGCCGACGACGCGAAGGTCGGTGTTTCGATAATTTCGTCGAAATCACTCGCCCAAGCTTCCCGCCGTAGCACTCTCTAACGAATGGCCCCGTCGACTTCAAAGTCGACGGGGCCATTTTTGTTTAGAGACCGGCGTACGGTATTGATGTGATTTCGCATCCCGGCAAATTCGGACGAACCAGATTAGGAATCAGAAAATTCTGATCCTCAGAATCACCTTGAATCCGCAGAATTCAACCGTCCCGATTCGATAGGGACGAAGCGCCGGCGCGAATCTGTTGTCCTGAATTTCCAACAGGACGACATGAAAAGCCGTCGATTTTTTATTTCTGTGGCTTGCGAGTTTCAAGCGCAGTGCGAATGAATGGGTGTGGTGAGATGGGTCAATCAATGTGCCTTGTCTCGGCAAGGCGGATCGGATTTTACGGCGATAGGCTTTTCCGCAAGAAGCGTTGTCGCGATAGCTTTTTTCGGGGTCCGATTGACCTTGCCGACATGTTCATCGTCACCTATAACAACAGAACAGCTGACACCCCAATTCGCGAGACGTCCAGTTGCATCTGGCGCTTAGCGGCCAGTCCAAAACTGCAAATCGGCAGGCTTGAGAATGCTCCGGCAGGCAACCACGCCGCCGAGTTTAAGCAACGCTGTATGAATGTCGTGGCGCTGATCGAAGCGAAAGCGCAGACGACGAATCAACGACAGCACGCGAAAGATCAAGTTTTCCCACGGCGCGCAATTTCTCGAGCAGAAATTCGAGCGACTGCTCCGACTGCTCCGACTGCTCCAATTGCACCTTTACGCCGGCCTGTTGCCAGTCGTTAGTCGTCGCCAGCCAATGGCTCCCTGACCCAGGCCCTGTCGAATCGGGGACGAGTTCCAGCGGACCCCGATCCTGCGCACAAACAGTATGCAGTCGAAGCCCTCATCGATCGTCGCCCCTCATCGGCGCTTTCGTTCATTGGCGTCCGACATTCAGTTTTCCAACGTTCGCAGCTTGAAGTGAAAGTCCGTCGCCTCCTCCGGCGAGGCTTTGCAGTGTCCGCGCAAAAGAACAGGCGAGGTACCCGATGATCATCACGCCCAATTGGCAGTGCCACGCAAAACGTCGACGTTATTCGTGGGCGAGCGCCGCCGTGGTCGTCGGCACCCTTCCGATGATTGGCATCGGCAGCGCACGCGCGGCTGACTGCAATGTGACCATTACGTCGGCCACCACGATCCCCAGCAACACCGAGGTTGGCTGCTCGACCGTAACGAATCAAACAGCATCTGCGCTGAATCCCGGCCCGGCGACGGGCGCTGACAGTGCGAACGTTTCGGTCACGGGCGCCACGATCTCCCAGCCCGCAGGCAGTGCACCCAAAGACGGCATCGGTGCGACTGCCACGGGCTCGGGCAGCGCAACCGTTTCCGTCACCGACACCAACGTCACCAATCTGAAGACGACAGGGCCGTCGCTTGGCATCAATGTCGCGGTCGGTGCGGCCAACAGTACGACCACCGGCAATGGCAGCCTGAACCTCTCGGGCACGAACAACATTCAGGTCGGTCAACTCGATCCCTCCACCGGGCAACCGACTGGTGCAGGCGGCGGAACCATCGTCAACGCGCGCGGTATGGGTAACGCAACGACGGTGGGCATCGGGACGTTGAACATCAGCGTCTATGCGGGCACAACCAGCTTCGATCCCAGCCAGGACGACGGGATGGAAACGACGGTTCGCGGCGGCGTCGCCACGCTGAACCTGGCGGGGCTCACCGGTCCCTCGACGGTCATCGTCACCGGCGGCAACGCCCTGCTGGTCGATTCGCTGCCATCGACACCGAACCAGAATGGCGGCACCGTCATCGTGACGGGCATCAGCAACGCGCTCACCGTTACCGAGAACAATACGATTTTCGGGAACGCCGCATCGCCGATCGCCAACGCAGGTCTGTTGGCGCTGTCGTTCGGCACGGGCACGGTGACGATCCAGGGGACGAGCGCCACGATCAACACACTGGGACCACTGGCCGACGGCATCCATGCGATCTCCCAACGCGGCGCGGTGTCTGTAAACAACGCCGGCAACATCACCACCAGCGGCACTTCCAGTCACGGTATCGAGGCCACCACGGTCAATACCGGCTACGGTTCGACGATCATCACGGTGGGCACGCTTCCGGCCGTCGACACCACCGCACCTACCGGCGATGTCAGCGTCACCAATAGTGGCGCAATCATCACAACGGGTGGTGGCAGCGCCACCACGGCCAGTCACGGCATTTACGCGTGGACGCAGTCGGTCGGCACAGGCGCGGCGGGCAACATCACCGTTGCCAACAATGCCGGCGGCAATATCACGACGTCGGCAGATTTCAGCGACGCCATTCTCGCGACATCGACGAATACCTCCACCGGCGCAGCCGGTGGCATTGCCGTGAGCAACGCGGCGACGTTGAGCGCGTCGGGCGCGAGTGCCTACGGCATCGCCGCCATCTCGACCGGCGCCAGCGGCGGCCCGGTCGCCATCACCAATAGCGGCGCGGTCACGTCACAACAGACGGCAGGCGTCTTTGCGTCCGCAACTGGCGGCTCAAGTCTCACAGTAACCAATGCTGCCGGTGGCAGCATTACTGGCGCCGAAGGGGTGGTGCTGGACGGCACGTTTGCCTCGTCGCAGATCAATAACGCCGGCACCATCGGGTCGCCGGTGGACTTCGCGATCGACTCGCGAACCCTCACCGGACCGCTGACGATCAATAACGAAAGCGGCGGCACGATCAACGGCTTCATGACGCTCGGCGCAGGCCCGAACACCATGACGAACGCCGGTTTGTGGAACCTGCGGAACTACAACACCGGAACGAACACGCTTTCCGTGGCGGTATCCGATTTCGGCAATTCGGGCACCAACAGCATCAACAACACCGGCTCGCTGGTGCTTGCGAACGTCGCCAATGCGAACGTCAATGCCACCGGCGCTTACCTGCCGTTCGGCAATACTACGAATACGCCCTCGACCAACGGTCCCGCGCAAGGGCAAATCCTCGGCGTACAAACCTTTACCAATAGCGGCGTCATCGACCTCGGTGGCAACCCCGCCGTGGGCAACACGTTGGTCATCACCGGCGGGCACGCGCCCGGGACTTCGGGCGGCGGCGTCTATGTCTCCAATGGTGGGACGCTCGTGCTCAACTCAGTGCTCAACGAGGGCGGCGCCAACGCCAGGTCCGACGTGCTCGTGGTCGACGCCACGCAGGTCGGCGCAGGTGGCGCTACCGGCATCAAGATCAACAACATCGGCGGCGCGGGCGCTTCGACTGTCGCTGACGGAATTCCCGTGGTCGAGGTGCTGGACAAGAGCGCGTCGGCAGCGGGCGCCTTCAAGCTTAGCGGCCGCGCCGTCGCGGGCCCCTACGAATATCTGCTCTTTCAGGGCGGCGAGGCGGCCACCGGCGGCAATACTGCAGACGGCAACTGGTACTTGCGTTCGCATGAACCAACCACCGAACCCGAACCGCCCGGCATCACAACGCCGCCCAGGCCGTTGTTTCGACCGGAAGTCCCCGCCTATCTGGCGAATCAGCGCATCGCCAGCGAATGGTTCGTGCACAGCCTGCACGACCGTCTGGGGGAACCCCAATACATCGAAGGCCAGGGTTTCAATCCCGATGACGACAAGCCCCGTTCCGGATGGCTGCGCATTGTCGGCAAGTGGACGGGCTCGCACAGCAAGGACGACATCTTTACGGCAGACACCGACTCCGTCCTGATTCACGGCGGCTTCGAGGTGGCCAAGTGGAAGGTGTTCAACGACGCCGACCGCGCGCACCTTGGGCTGATGGCCAGCTATGGCTACGCCAGCACCGACGCCCACGCCGAAGCCAACCCGTACAGTGCCAAGGGCAAGGTGGAAGGCTGGAGTGTCGGCGCCTACGGCACGTGGTACCAGAACGACGAACACAAGCTCGGCGCCTACGTCGACCTGTGGTTCCAGTACGGCTGGTTCAACAACCGGGTGGAAGGCGACTTGCTGCCGGTGGTGAAGTACAACAGCCGGGGCTTCGCCATCTCCGGCGAAACGGGCTACGCAGTGCCGATCCGCAACGATTGGGTGATCGAGCCGCAGGCCCAGCTGATCTATCTGGGCTACAACCAGGACGACGTCACTGAGCCGAACTCCACGCAGGTGACCGGCGCCAATTCACACGGATGGATCAGCCGCCTGGGCGTGCGCCTGCATCGCACCTTCGTACGCGACGACGACCGCAAATGGCAGCCCTACCTGACGCTCAACTGGTGGCACAGCACGGCCTCCAACACCATCTCGTTCGACGGCTTCCCCGAAAGCAACCTTTATCCGTCCAACCGTTACGAGGTGAAGCTCGGCGTGAATGCCGACCTGCGCAAGCGCTGGACCGGCTGGGCCAATGTTTCCGGTGCATGGGGAGCGCAAAGCTTTCATCAATATGCGTTGCGCGTCGGCATGAAATACACGTGGTAATGCATGCCGGCGACTTCGCCCGCATGCACTGCGAACAACGTCACGAGGCGAGTCCGAACGCCCTCGTCAGGTTTTTTCCTTGGGCAGCTTGTTATGAAGAAAAACTATCGAAGCGCCGGTTGGTCGCCGGTCAAGTCATGGGCATTGGTCCAACTCGTCGGGTTGCCGATCGCAGGCATGCCGCTTGCGCTCGCGCAGACCGTCAATGTGGATCCCGGTACGAGTCTCATCACGAACACCGGGGCGACGCCCGCCGACGGCACGACGTGGAATCTGACCGGTTCGGGAATCTTCCTTTCGTCGACCGTCACGTTGCCCGGCAGTGGCACGGTGACGATCGATGGCAACGGCAATACGCTGACGCTGAACGACGGGAGCGGCAACTACGGACGGTTCATCACCAGCACGTCAGTGCCGACGAGCACCATTAACCTGTCGAACGTCACCCTGACCGGCGGCCTCAATAGCAATGGCGGCGCCATCTTCATCCAGACGGGCGGCGTGACAATCAACACGACCGGCAATGTCGCGTTCACGGGCAATAACTCGACGATCGACGGCGGTGCCATCGAGATCAACAGCGGCAACCTCACGCTCGGTGGTGCCGGCAGCACCGTCACCATCGCCAACAACACCGCCGCCAACTCGGGGGGCGCACTCATTGTCTTCGGCACGACGACGTTTATCGGCAACACGATCCTGTCGAACAACAGCGCGGTCGGCACCGGTGGGGGGCTGTTCTCGTACAACAATGTCACGAGCACCGGCAGCCTGACCGCGAACGGCAACACAGCGGGCAATTCCGGCAGCGGCGGTGCGATCTATTCGATGCTCGGCGGCGTGACGACCGATGCCATCAGTGCCGACGGCAATCAGGCAGGCAACAACGGCGGCGCAATCCAGGCCACCGGCCCCGTGAGCCTCGCCGCGACGACCGGCGACGTGACCTTGACGAACAACAAGGCCGGCACCACCAGCGGCACCAACGGTGGCGGCGGTGCGGTCGGCAGCGGCGGCGGCATCACCGTCGGCAATGCCAGCGGTACCAACACGATCACCGGCAATAGCGCAAATTGGGGCGGTGCGTTTTACATGAGCACCTCGGCTGGCAGCACCCTTGCGATGGCCGGCACCACGACCCTGTCGAACAATACGGCTACCTCCGGTGGCGGCGCCGTGTATTCCTCAGGGGATGCAACGATCAATCTCAACGGGCCCACCACCATCGATGGCAATGCCGTGACCAACGGTCCGGGCGGCGCGATTTACTCGCGGGGTGCCGTAGCGCTCACCACGTCGACTGGCGCCGTCAGCCTCAGCAACAACAAGGCGTCAACGAACGGCGGCGCCATCTATGCGTCAGGCGCCGTGACGATCGACGCGAATGGCGCCGTCAGCCTCGGCAACAACAAGGCGTCGACGAACGGCGGCGCCATCTATGCGGCCGGCGACGTGACGATCAACGCGGGCGCCCCCGTGACCCTCTCGGGCAACACCGCAACGTCGGGCGCGGGCGGCGCCATCTACACGTCCGGCAACGTGACCCTCAGCGCGACGGGCGGCGACATCAACCTGACGAACAATTCGGCAAGCGGTCTCGGCGGCGCCATCTGGACCATCGGCAACGCAACGCTCAATGCCACGGGGGGCAACATCACCTTCCAGGGCAATCTGATGCAAGACCCCGTGGCGAACGCGATCTGGTTCGCCAACAGGACAGGCAATGCAACGGCAACGCTCAATGCCGCTGCGGGCCGGACGATCACGTTTTACGATCCGATTGCGAACGCTCCGGCGACCGGCCAACTGACGGTCGTGGCCACGGGCCCCGGCACCGTGATATTCGATGGCTCGCAATACACCGACGCCGCAAGTCAGTGGTCACAGGTATACGGCAACACGACAGTCCAGGGCGGCACCTTCGTCGTCCGGAATAACGCTGTCTACGGCACGCTTGCCGCCGATGTCGCCCAGACCACGCCCACGAGCTTTACGCTCGCATCCGGCGCAACGCTGGCCGGTGGCGGCACAGGCACCGTGCGCGCAGACAACGTAACGCTTGGCGGCACGCTGAATGTTGCAGGGACTGCCACACCGGGAACCGCCTCGGGGGGCTACAGCGTTTTCAACGTTGTCGGTAACAACGTGGCATTCGGACCGGGCAGCCAGGTGCTGTTCAACACGTATCTGAACGATGCAAGCACACAACTCAGCGACGTCCTCGTCCTCAATCTGAACGGCAGCGCCACGTCGGGTACCGCCAGCATCGTCGTCAACAATACGGGCGGCGTCGGGCAAGTCACTCAGGGCGACGGTATCGAACTGGTGCGCACCGTCAACGGCTCGTCGGCCAACGCGTTCACGCTGGGCAAGCCGGTCGAAGCCGGTGCCTACCAGTACCTGCTGTATCACGGGGGCCTCGGCGCCAACGAGTCAAACGGCAACTGGTATCTGCGCTCTTATCTGGAAGAGCAGCCGGGCGAACCCGAACCGCCGGGTGAGCCTGATCCGGGGCCGGTCGCGTGGCGTCCGGGCGTGGCGGGCTACATCATGACCCCGTTGCTGAACCTGGACTACGGATTCACCACGCTCGGCACGCTGCACCAGCGCGTGGGCGACGTACCCGGCGCGATCAAGCCGCAGCAAAACACGGCCGCCAACGGGATCTGGGGCCGCGCCAATATCAGCTCGTTCGACGCCGATACGCTCAATCGCTTCCGCGCGAACTCAACCACCTTCTTCGCGCAATTCGGCAAGGACTGGACGCTGGCCCAGCCGGAAGGCGGCGGCAGCACCCACGCGGGTGCGACGGCCACCATCGGCAACATCTCGGGCCGGTTTCACGATGACTCGCGTGCCATCGCCGGCCTCGATACCGAGACCGGCACCGTCTCCACGCAGGCGGGGAGTGTCGGGGGCTACTGGACACGCTACCTGAGCGACGGCACCTATTTCGACAGCGTCGGACAGGTGACGTACTACCACAACCGCTACGGCGGTCAGGACGGCAACGCATCGCAGAGCGGCGTGGGCTTCACGCTCTCACAGGAAGTGGGCAAGCCGTTCCAGATCGGCTCGACGCCGATCGCGATCGAACCGCAAGCGCAACTGTTGTATCAGTACCTGTCGCTGGGTGATTTCAGCGATGCGATCTCGCCGGTATCGGGCACGCATACGAATGCGCTGCGCGGGCGTGCGGGCTTCCGCATCTTCAGCGCCGCGTTGTCCAACTCGGACGACAGCAGCGTGCTGACCTGGGCAAAGCCGTACGTCACGTTCAACGTGCTGCACGACTTCCTCACGCCGGGCCAGACCGTGGTCGGAGGCACGCCGTTCACACCGGCGCTCACGCGGACTTGGTATGAGGCGGGTGCGGGCTTCACGGCCACCACCAGCAAGCACGGGCAACTGTACGCACATGCCGGTTATCGGCACAGCCTCGGCGGCGATTACAGCCAAGGGTTCTACGGCCAGATCGCTTTCCGTTACCTGTGGTAAGCCACGAGTCGGGCGTTCAGCCGCGCCAGTGCGTCGGCTAGCAGGGTTAGCAGGGCGTGGGCCGTACGCGAGTCCCCGTCCGGCCCGAAATGCTCGAGCGACTCGCAGACGCCGGCCAGACCGGAACATGCCAGCATCTTCGCCGAGCTTTTCAGGCGGTGGGCACAAGCCGCGACCGCCTCGAAATCGCCTGCCGCCAGCGCCATGCGCAGGGCCTGCAGGTCTTCGGCATTCGTCGCCACGAGACTGTCGACAAGTTCTTCGACGATCGCGGCGTCCTCGCCCGCCAACGCGGCCAGCCGATCGCGCAAACCATCGAGCTCTGCGTCGGTCACGACACTTTCGCCTGACGCGAATCCTCGTACCTCATGCATCCTGACACCTCCCGCTCATGTGCCGCTATGGCGCGATGTGAAACCGCTTGGCGAGGTCGGCCAACTCCACCACGCTGGAGGTCCGGAGCTTCTTCATCAGATTGATCTTGTGGCTGCTCACTGTCTTGTTGCTGATGTGCAGCATCTCGGCGATGGCCTGATTCGAATGCCCTTTGACGAGCAAACCCAGCACGAGGATTTCCTTGTTGCTGAGCTCACGCAGCCGTGCTTCGTCGCCCTTGCCGTCCACGTTGGACGCCGACGACGTGACGGCTTCGGGGAAGACGCGATACCCCGCCAGCACCATCTCCACCGCGCGAAGTATTTCCGAAATGTCTTCGGTCTTGCTGACGTAGCCGTCGGCGGCGAGCGCCATGACCCGGGGCCCATAGACGGCGGGATTCTGTCCGGAGAAGACGAGAATCCGAATGGTGGGATGAATCGACTTGAGTCGCGGAATCAACTCCATGCCTCCCGTCCCTGGAAGGTCGAGATCTAGAACGACCAGATCGGGGGCAGCCGTCTTTGTCAGCTCGACGGCGGCCGGCCCATTGCCGGCTTCCAGAATCGTGCCGATCCCCAACACGCTCGCGAGTTGCGTCCTGAGCACCAGACGCATCACCGGATGATCATCGACGATCAGAACCGTCTTCATGGTATTGCCTTCGCACTGAAAAAAACCGCGCTCCGAAAGGTCCGCCGGACCCGGCGCCTCCCGACACGATGCTCCGCAATGTCGTGAGCGCTGAGATAGTACGCGCGCATTTGACAAGAGATGTCGTTCCGACGTTTCAACGCCGAAAATCAGACCTTTCCGGTGGGGCAATCAGAATATTCTGAATATTACGCAGCATTGGCGTAAATCGCTGATAATGCAGGGGAAATTCTGTGGTTCTGAGCAAGTTGCGTCATGTGTCTTTCGTCCCTCCTCTGCGCGATCGGTGTGTCGACTCACCGGCCAACGTACCGTCAATGGCTGAATGGGTGTCTCGCGCTGGCGGGGCTGGTAGCGGCGCTTGTTGCCGTGCCGGGCGCCGCCAAGGCGCCGCCCTCGCCTACCACCCTGCGGGTAGGTATCCTGCCAAACGGGTTGCCGCCATTTTCCTTGCAGCAAAACGGGGGAGTGGCCGGCATTGGTGCGGACACGCTGCGTGCTGCGCTGGGCAACCCCGATCTTCGACTAGAGCCTCGCCTCTACCCCAATGTGCCAGCGATGATCTCGGCGGCCTGCGCACAAGAAATCGATATCGTGCTCGATTTGGCCGAGTCACCTGATCGCAGCCGCTGTCTTTCGTTCTCATTGCCCTATTTCGACGGTGACGCGGTCACCTTCGGTCGTACGGGGGCGTCGATCGCCCGCGACACCCCGGGGGCGCGGTTCGCAGTGAGGCGCGGGCTGTTGCTCGAGCCGATATTGCGCGCGCGCTATCCGAAGGCCCGGCTGGTCTACATCAACGACGTACAGGACGGCCTGCAAGCGGTTGTCGACGGACGCGCCGACTTCTTCCCGGCGTTGCGTCCCGTTGCGGAGTACGTGCTGGCCAAGACGCCGATGCCCGGCATCACGGAGGTCTCGTCGCACCGCGAACCCAGTGGCGCCATTCGTTTTGGCCTGGGCCCTCACGCGGTGCACTTGCTGCCCGTCGTGAACGACGGCCTCCGATCGCTCTCCGACGCACAGCGCAAGTCGATTCTCGGCACGTGGGTTCAACCGGCTTTCGGATCGCCGGGCGCCGTGGCGATGCCCTTCTTCCTGACCGACGAGGAACGCGCCTATCTGGCGACGCTTCCCCCCTTGCGCGTCGCGTTCGACTCGAACCGTCCCCCTTACGCCTACCTCGACAAAAGTGGGCAACCCAGCGGCATCGCCGCCGAGTACCTCACCTGGCTTGGTGGCGTACTCGGTGTGCAATTCCAGCGCGTGCCGACCGGCAGTCTGGCGGCGACGGCAGACGCATTACGTGCAGGCACGGTGGATATGGCGTCCGTGGCGACGCAAGGCAACGCGTTGTGGCAGGGCCTGCGTGTCTCGGAACCTTACGCAACGTTCCCCGTCGTCATCGTCGGCCGCGTGGAGGCACCCTCCGTGGACGGATTGCATCAGCTCGCCGGTCGAAGGATCGTGACGGCGAGATTGACCGGTCTCGCCGCGTCCTTGCAGACCAGAATTCCTGGCGCGAAATGGGAAGAAGTGGAGAGCGTCGAAGAAGCACTCGAGAGGGTCAACACGAACCAGGCCGACGTGTTCATCGGCGGATTTCCTGCAGCCGACATGGCCTTGCGGCATCGTTTCATCGGCACGTTGCGTGTCATCGGCCCCACGAACCTCCATCTGCATGTCGGATTCGCGCTGCGACCGGAACTGGCGCAGAGGCTTGGGCCGATCATCGACCGTGCGATTTCCGCGCTGCCCGAGAAGAATCGGCTCGATATCCAGCATCACTACGTGGTGGCGAACTACGTGCTCGGGCCGTCGCTGCGAACCCTGTTGCTGAAATTTGCGCTGCCCGTCGCGGGACTGTTGCTCGTCATCGTGGTGATGTCGGCGCTTCTCGCCCTGTTCCGCAGGGAGATTCGTCGGCGGCGCAACGCCGAGAGCGAGTTGTCGTCGCAACTGGCCTTTCAGAGAATCCTGCTCGACACGATTCCGGTGCCGATGGTGGTCCGCGACGCAGACGGACGTTTTACCGTCGCCAACCATGCGACGGAACGGCTGGTCGGGTGCCCACGGTCGGCGCTGCTTGGCAAGACCTTGCGCGAAATCGGCTTCTGGGCCGACGAAGATGTGCAGCGGATCGACGCAGCGTGCGAGGCCGTGTTGCGCACGGGCGAACCCCACGCCTATGCCGTCTCACGTACGGGCGAAGACGGGAAGGTTCGTCATTTTCTCAACCAGGTTCAGCCCTTCGGTCAAACAGGCAACACGCACGCCGCGGTGATCTGTGTTTCCCACGAGGTCACCGCAGAGCGCGAACATCTGGAGGCGCTATCGCAAGCGCGCGACAAGGCGGAAGCCGCCCTGCGGGCGAAGGACCGGTTCCTCGCGCTCATGAGTCACGAAATCCGGACGCCGATGAGCGGCATTCTCGGGCTGGCCGAACTGCTCAACCATACGACGCTGAATCAGGAACAGACCGCCATGATCGGCATGATCGAAGGGTCGGCCACTACGCTCATGCAGATTCTCAACGACATCCTCGAGTACTCGAAGATCGAAGCCGACAAGGTCGAGCTCGAAGCGTTGCCGGTCGATATTCGCGAACTCTGCGACATGGCGCTGGGCCTGCTCGCGGTCTCCGCGCATGAGAAAGGTCTGCGTCTGCGGCTCGACGTCGGCGAGGATGTTGCCGCCGAGGTCATCGGCGATGGGCTGCGCTTGCGGCGCATCCTCATCAATCTGTTGAGCAATGCGATCAAGTTCACGGAGCACGGCTCGATCTCGCTGTCGGTCAGGGTCGCGGCGCAAGACGCAGGCGTGCAAACCATCGAGTGGTGTGTCGCCGACACGGGCATCGGCATCGCGCAAGCGCTTCAGGAGAAACTGTTCGATCCGTTCTTCCAGGCCGACGCCTCCACCACGCGCCGGTTTGGCGGGACCGGTCTCGGCCTGACGATCTGCCAGAAGATCGTCCGGATGATGGGCGGGTCGATCACGGTGTCGAGCACCCCGGGTCACGGCGCGCAGTTCAAGGTAAGCGTACCGATGCCCGTGAAGGCACTGCACTATGCGACGCCCGCGTTGAACGGCATCCGAGCCAGGATTTGCCTGAAGGATGCTGACATGGCGCGATCGCTGCAATGCCTGCTAACAGCGGCGGGGGCCGAGGTCCGGGTGGACCGTCTTCCGGACGGCATCGCTCACGCGGCGGACATCGAAGACGACTTGCTCGTTGTCGATGACGACGCGTCGCTCCCCGCAGACATTCCCTGCGCGATCTTGCGCACCACGTTGAAGGCCAAGTCGTCGGGATACCGATTGACGACCGAGGGCGCACGTCTGAGCGTGAATCCGTTGACATGGCACGGCGCCACGCAGGCCGCGCTGGCGGCTTGTAGTCGAAGCCAATCGCGAGGTAGCGAATCACATGCGTTGACGGCAGCGCCAGTAACACTGCCCGCGAAGTCGCTGACGAAGCGGGAAGAAGCGCTGAAACGTGGGGAATTGATCCTCGTGGCCGAAGACCATCCGACAAACCGCCTGCTCCTGCAACGGCAATTGAGTCAGTTGGGCTACGCGAGCGACACCGTCAACGATGGCGAGCAAGCCTGGGCGGCGATACGCAACACGCCGTACGCATTGCTGATCTCGGATTGCCACATGCCGGGCATCAATGGCTACGACCTTGCGCGACGCATCCGCACGCGCGAGCGCGACGAGACGTTGGCGCACCTGCCCATCATCGCGATCACAGCCAACTCCGGCATCGAGGAAGTGGAGCGATGCAAGGACGCCGGTGTGGACGTTACGCTGTTCAAGCCAGTGCAGTTGCAGGCGCTGCGTGACTGTGTCGCGCGCTATCTGCCGGCTGGAGCGAAGTCAGCTACGTGCACGGCAGGTGACGCTCAACCGGCGGCACCCTCGTCGCAAGACGCCGCAGAGGCACAGGCCGTCACGGACAGCTAGGGCGCCTACCGTCACCGCCTGGTATCGCGAATCTTCAGGTCAAGAAAAAAATGGCCTCGCGAGTCCACGGGGCCATTCTCGTTGCTGACCGCCCCCATCCAACAACCGCCCCGCGGCGATCGCCACTCAGGCGACGCTGGCATGCGCGAGTTCGCGGAAGTTCATCCAGTGGGAACTGACGAGCCAGCCCGCATCGACCGGCAGGCTCACCCCGGTGATCGCGCTCGATTCGTCGCTCATCAGGAAGCTCACGGCCGCCGCGATTTCGTCTGTACCGACCAGACGCCCGAGCGCCGAGTGCGCTTCGATGGCCGTCGCGCTGCGCTTTCCGGTGGCAAGTTTGTCCTCGAAGATCGGCGTGAGCGTAAAGCCGGGGGCGACCGAATTCACACGGATACCCGACGCGCCGAGTTCACCGGCGGCGAGTTGGGTGAGCGCGCCCAACGCCACTTTCGCCGGTGAATAGGCGTGCAGCGGCAATGGGCGCAACTCGTTGATCGACGTAATGTTCACGACCGCACCGGCGCCGGCCTCGGTCATGAGCGGTGTGAAAGTGCGCAGGCAGTGCTGCGCGCCAAAGTAGTTCACTTCCCATACGCGACGCTGCATCTCGTCAGTCATGTCGAGCATCGGCATCACATCCTGCAACACACCCGCCACGTTCACGAGCCCGGCGACGCCTGCCTCGCGCAGCGATGCCGCCAACGCATCCACCCCTGCGTGATCGGTCACGTCGAGCGCCGCCAGTTGCATTCGCGCGTCGTCCGCACGCGCACCGAAAACGCTCTGCAGTCGCGCCAGATCCAGGTCCGTGGCCACGACATGCCAGCCGTCGTCATGGAGACGATTGGCCACCGCCAATCCGATGCCACCGCTCGCGCCAGTGACCACGACAACCTTGCCGGCATCGCGCAACGCGTTCAACGAGGGGCGCTTCGCGCGGTGAGGGGATGAGTTCATACAGGACGTCTCCGTCGGATTGTGTTGTCGTTTTTATTTCTAAACAATTCGTTTAGTTTATCCACAACCCCGACGGCGGCGTCAAGCTTTTTTTGCCAACGCCCTCGCGCGTGTCGTTTTGTTCGCACCGGATGTCGCGCTGCCCGAGCGCGACCTCGTCAGCGCGGGCACCGTGCCATTGGGGCCGAGCAGACCTTGCATGACAAGGTCGACGTGCTCACGCACGAACGCCCGGGTCAGCGGCTTGTGTCCGACGAGCAACCGGTAGTAAAGCGGCGCGTAGAGAATGTCGAGAACGACGTCGGGATCGCCCGGCTTGATGAGCCCCCGAGCGATGGCATCGCGCACGATCTCGACGCCCTGCTCGCGTCGCGCGGAGACGTAGCCGTCGCGAAACGCCTGCGCAATCTCGGGGTCGGACTGCCCCTCTGCGATCAGCGCGCTGATCATCGTGCCCATCGGTCCGCAGAATTCCTCGGCCATCTTGAGCAGACGCGAGAAGATGCTGTCGAGCTGCAACTCTTCCGGATACGGCAGTGCCTGCCCGGCTTCGCGCAGGAACGCCGTCATGATGACGGACGCACGGTTCGGCCACCACTTGTAGATCGTGGCCTTGCTCACCCCCGCCGCCGTGGCAATGGCTTCCATCGTCGTGGCGTGCAGCCCCTGTTCGAGCAGGAGACGATAGGCGGCGTCGAGCACGGCACGCTCGGCCTCGACACTGCGCTTGCGACCGCGTCGGCCTGGCGTGGGAGATTCGGGATTCGACTGACTTGACATTCGTTGTGTCCGGACAAATACTAAACTAAACGTTTAGTTCATAAATAACGACACCGTATTGAAACACATCTGGCAGACAACCCTGCCAACGGTGCGTCGGCTCGGAGAACGGAATGCTGAAGTCTGACACAGTTTTTTCTTCCTTTGACCTGCCTGTCGGCGAGACGATTGCCGACACCGGCATCACGCCGGAGGAGCAACGCGTACGCGAGGATCTGGCCGCGGCGTACCGGCTGTGCGCGCTTAACGGCTGGGACGACCTCATCTACACGCACTTGTCAGCGCGGGTGCCCGGCCCGTCGCATCACTTTCTCGTCAACCCGCTTGGCCTGTCGTTTCAGGAGATCACCGCGTCGAACCTGGTGAAGATCGATCTGGACGGGCGCGTCGTGGGGCACTCGCCATACCGCCCCAATGCGGCGGGCTTCGTGATTCACGGGTGCATTCATGCGGCGCGCGAAGACGCCGCCTGCGTGATGCACCTGCACACCGAAGCGGGCATGGCGTTGTCCGCGCTCGAAGACGGACTGCTGCCGATCACTCAACACGCCATGCGCTTCGTCGGACGGCTCGGATACCACGACTACGAAGGCATCGCGCTCACCATCGAGGAACGCGACCGCCTGCTCGCCGACCTCGGCAATCATGCCGCCCTGATTCTGCGCAATCACGGCACGTTGACGGTCGGGCGCTCGGTGGGACATGCCTTCGTCGAGATGTTCTATCTGGAGAAGGCTGCGCGTGCGCAATTGCTGGCGCAGAGCACCGGCGCGCGCCTGCGCATTCCGCCGCATCACGTCGCGCTGTTGACGGCGCAGCAGTGGGTGACGGACATGCGCGGCTCGGGAGATCGAGAATGGCCGTCGCTGTTGCGGCAGCTGGCCCGCGACGGACACGATTACAAACAGTAATCTCCCAGCCTGGCCAGCTGGCGGCAGGATAGCTTTGCGAAGTGGCGTCAGGTAGTACGTATCAGGCAGTTGGTAGTCATCAGCACCCAAAAACAGAACCATGACGGAGACACCCCTTGAACCCGACCATCGCATCACAGGCGAGTCAACCCGTGGCGGGCAGCGATAACGCTGCCGCACTGGACTCGCGCATCGCGCAGGAAACCATCGGCCAGCTATTTCGCCGCATCCTGCCCTTCCTGATCCTCTGCTATATCGTGGCCTTCCTCGATCGTGTGAACGTCGGTTTTGCGGCGCTGCACATGAACGGCGACCTCGGGTTCACCGCCACCGTCTACGGCTTCGGCGCGGGCATCTTCTCCATTGGCTACTTCGTCTTCGAGGTGCCGAGCAACCTGATCCTCCACCGCGTGGGCGCGCGCATCTGGATTGCGCGGATCATGGTGACGTGGGGCATCGTCTCGGCGGGCTTCGCGTTCGTCTCGGGCGAAACGTCCTTCTATGTCATGCGGTTCCTGCTGGGCGTTGCCGAAGCGGGTTTCTTTCCCGGCATCGTGCTGTATCTGAGCCTGTGGTTCCCCGGGCGCGCGATGGCGCGCGCCACGGCGATCTTCATTCTCGGGTTGCCGCTGGCGGTGCTGATCGGCGCCCCGCTCTCGACGTGGATCCTCACCTCGTTCCACGAATTCGCCGGATTGCGCGGCTGGCAATGGATGTTCCTGCTCGAAGGCGGGCTCGCGGTGGTGGTGGGCGTCGTGGCTTACTTCGTGCTGGGCAATGCCCCGGACAAGGTGACGTGGCTCGACGAGACGCAGCGCGAATGGCTCGTTCGCACACTGGCGCAGGAGAAGGCGGCGAAAGAACGCGCCCGTCAGTATGGCGTCATGGAAACGCTGCTCTCGGGCAAGGTGCTGCTGTTGGCCTTCGCCATCTTCTGCAATATCACGGCGCTGTTCGGTATCACGCTGTGGATGCCGCAGATCATCAAGGGCATCGGCGGGCTGGACAACACGCGGGCCGGACTGCTGAGCGCGGTGCCATACGTGTGTGCGGGCGTAGCGATGGTCGTGAACGCGCGGCACTCGGACAAGACGGGTGAGCGCCGCTGGCACATTCTGCTGCCGGCAGCCATCGGCGCCATCGGGTTGGTGATGGCGGGAAATGCCGCGTCGCCCTACGTCGGGATTCTCGGGTTGTGCATTGCGGCGGCCGGGATTCTGGCGTCGAACATTCTGTTCTGGCCGATGGTGCCAATGTTCCTGACGGGCGCGGCAGCCGCCGCCGGAATCGGGTTGGTGAACTCCGTGGGCAACCTCGGCGGCTTCGTCGGTCCGTATCTGACAGGTTGGGCCAAGGACACGTTCGGTGGATACGGCGCGAGCATGACCACGCTGGGCGCGATGGTGCTGCTCTACGGTGTGTTGCTGTTCGTTTTCCTTACCGTGAGTGCGCGACGCGCAGGTGGCGTCGATGGCGTCGGTGGCGCCGCCACGGGTATTGCGAGGTCTTCATGAATATTGCCGGTACGCTCGCCCGCGCGGCACAGCGACACCCCGGGCACGTTGCCACCTATGTGGGCGACGCGCCGCAGTCCGACTACGCGACACTCGCCCGACGGTGTGCCGCCATCGCCGCCGGATTGCGCTCGATGGGCTTGCCTGACGGCGCGCGCGTCGCGCTCTGGATGCGAAACCGCCCGGAGTATCTCGAATGGCTCTATGCGATCTGGTGGGCCGGGCTGGTGGCCGTGCCCATCAACGCGAAATTGCATCCGCGCGAGGCCGCCTTCATCGTCAACGACGCCGAGGCTGCGGTGCTGCTTGCAGAGGCGGAAGACCTGGAGGCGATTCGAGACCATATTGACGGCAAGGTGACGGGCTTCGCGCCGGAAGACGCGCAGATTGCCCATTGGATGGCAGGCGATGCGACCGTCGCGGTGGCGTCCCGCGAGAATACCGATCTGGCGTGGATCTTCTATACGTCGGGGACGACGGGCCGTCCGAAGGGGGTCATGCTCTCGCATCGCAATCTCTGGTCGATGGCGGCCTGCTACATGACGGATGTCGACGCCGTCGGGCGCGACGACCGCACGCTCTATGCCGCCCCCATGTCGCACGGCGCCGGGCTCTACAGCGTCGTGTTCATGATGCAGGCGGCGGGGCACATCTTCCCCGCGTCGGGTGGCTTCGATGCGGAGGAAATGTTCGCGCTGGCCGAGACGCTCGGCAATGTCTCCTGCTTCGCCGCGCCGACAATGATCAACCGTCTGGTGCGGCACGCGCAGGCCTCCGGTGCTTCGTCGGCCGGATTCAAGACCCTCGTCTATGGCGGCGGCCCGATGTACTCGGCCGACATCGAGCGCGCGTTGGCGGTGATGGGCTCGCGGTTCGTGCAGATCTACGGTCAGGGTGAGTCGCCGATGACGATCACGGTGTTGCCGCGCGATGAAATCGCAGCGACGGCACATCCGCGGTGGTCGCAACGACTGGCATCGGTAGGCCATGCGCACGCCATGGTGGAAGTGGCGGTGGTCGATGACGACGGCGTACCGGTCGCGGCCGGTGTACCGGGCGAAGTCGTGGTGCGTGGCGACGTCGTGATGCAAGGCTACTGGCGCAATCCGGAAGCGACAGCGAAGACGTTACGCGACGGCTGGCTGTGGACGGGCGACATCGGCGTGCTGGATGACGACGGCTTTCTCACGCTCAAGGATCGCTCGAAGGATGTCATCATCTCCGGCGGCACGAACATCTATCCGCGCGAAGTCGAAGAGGTGCTGCTCCGTGCAGAGGGCGTGGCGGAGGTCGCCGTGATCGGTGAAGTCGACGCCGAGTGGGGTGAGGTGGTCGTGGCGTATGTCGTCTGCGTGCCCGGCGTGACGCTCGATACGGCCACGCTCGATGCGTATTGCCTCGACCACATCGCGCGGTTCAAGCGCCCGAAGCGCTATGTCGCCGTGGATGCGCTGCCGAAGAACCATTATGGAAAGGTGTTGAAGACGGCGTTGCGAACGCCCTGAGTGCGGCGTCCGTACCGGCATTGCAAAAAGACCACGCGACTTCCGCGTGGTCTTTTTCTTTGGGGCGTGAACCACGTCGCCACCGCCCCGCGTCGGTCCGGGGACGGGTGGATATAGTACGATCTCGATATTCGGACTCGGCGTCGGTCACGCCGCTGCCCGTCAGACCATTGTTTCGGCCCCAATAGCGCTCACTCTCCTGCTCCCCTTTCCACCGTGCCCACAAAAAGCGTAGACACTGCGCCCAAGGCTCGCAAACCGAAAGCTATCGCGAGCCCAGCCAATTCCCCCGAAAAATCCGTCGCCAGCGCAGGAAATTCCCCGCCACTCGGCACGCAGAGCATCCACCGCGCGGTGACCGTGCTGCGCGAAGTCGCCGCGCACGGCCTGAAAGGCCTGCGCCTCTCCGACATCGCCGACGCACTGTCGCTCGAACGCCCCACCGCGCACCGCATCGTCAAAGGTCTCGTGGCGCAGGGCATGCTGATGCAGAACCGCGAAACCCGGCACTATCATCTCGGCCATGTCGTGTATGAACTCGGCCTCGCGGCCTCGCCGCATTTCAGCCTGCGCGAGCTATGCCAGCCCACGCTGCAGACGCTGGCGGACAAGTCGGGCGACTCCGTTTTCCTGATGGTGCGCAGCGGACTCGACGCGGTATGCATCGATCTGCTCGAAGGGGGGTATCCGATTCAGACGCGCACGCTGGAGATCGGTGGACGCCGTCCGCTCGGCGTCGGTGCCGGTAGCCTCGCATTGCTCATTTCGCTGCCGCCGGACGAACGTGCGCGCGTCATGGCGACCAACGCAGGCCGTCTCACGACGTTCGGGAATTTCACGCAGGCGCGGCTCGACAACGCCATCGCCGTGTCGACCGAAGCCGGTTACGCCATCAACGAGGAAGACGTGCTACCGGGCGTCTCGGCCATTGGCCTGTCGATCCGTCCGCGCCAGGGCACCCCTTACGCGGCGATCAGTATCGCCGCCATCGAGTCGCGCCTCTCGGGGGCGCGTCGCATCGAAATGGCCAAGCTGCTGCAAAAGGAAGTTCGCGCGCTCGAGAAGCGGCTGGAAGCCGAATCGCTGCACTGGGAGTGACACCCCGCCGGGGGCATCACCCCAGCGCGAGATCCGGGTGGGGCGTCGGTACGCCGTAGGCCCCACCGGCGTACAGCAACGGCACGCGGTCGCAATGATGGAGATCCATCACTTCACCGACAAAAATGTAGTGATCGCCGCCTTCGTATTTGAACGCCAGGTCGCATTCGAACCAGGCGACGCAGCCGTCGAAGAGCGGCATCCCCCCTCTTCCGCTGCGCCACTCCACGCCGTCGAAACGATCCGGCACCGGCGAAGCAAAGCGCGAAGCCAGCGGCATCTGATCGGCGCACAGCACGTTGATCGCGAACTTCCCCGATGACTCGAACACCTCCAGGCTGCGCGAGCGCTTGTTGATGCTCCACAGCACCAGTGGCGGAGAGAGTGACACCGAATTGAACGAATTGGCCGTCAGACCGACCGGTGTGCCGTCAGGCATGGTGGTCGTGACAATCGTCACCCCGGTCGCAAAGCGTCCCAGCGCGTGACGAAAATGACTGGCATCGAATGTCGTGTTCACGGGAGCCTCCTCAAGAAACGCCATGACAATTTCGCTTCGTTGCATCGCACGTCGATGACCGTCATGCGGCCCGGCGATGACTGAGTACCGTATTCAGTGCGCGCGGGGTGCGGCGACCACGGCAGCGCCGCTCGCGACGGTTTTTTCCCCAACGCGCGCCACGATGTCGCAACGCAGGCGCCGCCGGCCATCGCTGCCCGGCGAGCAATCGGCGACCGTGCCCACCACCATCACGACATCGCCCGGGCGCACCGGTGCGTTGAAGCGCGCTTCGATATCGACGATGGCCGCCGCAGGGCCGGCCCAGTCGGAGACCGCACGCCCCATGAATCCCATCGTGAGCATGCCGTGCGCAATGACGCCGCCGAGTCCTGCGTCTTGCGCGTAGCTCTGGTCGTAGTGAATGCGGTTGTAGTCGTCCGACGCTCCCGCGTAACGCACGAGTTGCGTGGTCGTCACCGCAGGCAGCGAGAGCGCGAAGGTGTCGCCGACGCGCGCGTGCAGAAGATGTGCCCCGTTCATGCCAGACTCCTCGACGCCACTTGTTGCGCCGATCGATAGACCGTGGTGCGCCGCACCGCGAACACACATTCGTGCGCCACGCCGTCTTGCTCCACCAGATAGCCGGACATCACCTGACGCAGCAACGACATCGCACCGCGTGCGCCGTCCTTGTCGTCGATGCCGACCAGTTGCAACCGGCATTCGAAGCGCATGCCCGCGACGATCGGCCGGTGATAGTGAAACCCCATCTCGCCCGCCACAACGCGACGCCTGTCGAGCGTTGCCATCCACGGCGGATCCTGCGGCGCGCGAAAGCAGGTGGGAAACGTTGGCGGCGCGACAATGCTCTCGTATCCGTGACGACGGGCAAAGGCTTCGTCGCGATAGAGCAAATTGTCGTCGCCGATGGCGTCGGCGAACTTGCGGATCGCGCCGCGCTCGACCTCCACCAGAAACGGTGGCGCGCTCGTGCCAATCAATGAACGGTCGATTTCAGTCATCGTCACGCTCCTCGTTCGTCGCGCTATGGCGCCATGGCCGCCCGACACCGGTGGTCATTCGACACGCTCCACGATGGTCGCCGTGCCGAGTCCGCCGCCGCAGCACATCGACTGCAAGCCGTAGCGCGCGTCGCGTAATTCCAGCTCGTCGACAAGCCCGGCCATCAGGCGGGCACCGGTCGAACCGAGCGGATGCCCCACGGCGATCGATCCGCCGTTCACGTTCACGCGCGACAGCTCGGGCCGGATCTCCGCGAGCCATGCGCCCAGCACCGAAGCGAACGCCTCGTTGATCTCGAACAGGTCGATGTCTTCGAGCGCCAGTCCGCTACGCGCGAGAATCTGCTGTGTCGCCGGAATCGGGCCGGTCAGCATCATGGCCGGATCGACGCCCACCACCAGTTGCGCGCGCAACACGGCACGCGGGCGCAGTCCGTATTCGCGGGCTTTTGCCGCCGTCATCATCAGCACGGCAGCGGCGCCGTCCGACACCTGACTCGCATTTCCCGCCGTCACACGGCCGTCTTCGCGAAACGAGGCCTTGAGCGAGCCCAGCTTCTCGAGCGACGTGTCACGACGCACGCCTTCGTCGCGCGTCAGCATCTCGCCGTCGGCCCCAACGACCGGCAGCAGTTGCCGTGCGAAGCGACCGGCGTCGTGCGCGGCAGCACTCAATGCATGGCTGCGCAACGCCAGCTCGTCGAGATAGGAGCGGTCCAGCTTCCAGTGCGCGGCGATGCGCTCGGCGGCGATGCCCATCGACGGCATGGAGAAGCGCTCGACCAACGACTCCGGATACCGACGCCCGTATTTGGTGTCGTCGTTACCGCCCTGCGTGGTGGACATCAACTCGACGCCACCGGCGATCACCACGTCGCAGGTGCCGCTGCGGATCAGGTTGTCGGCGAAGTGAATCGCCTGCTGCGAGGAGCCGCAGGCACGCTGCACGGTCGTGCCCGGCACGGTGAACGGAAAGTCGGCCATGAGCAGCGCAGTGCGTGCGATGTTGCCGGCCTGCTCGCCCACCTGCGTGGCGCATCCGGCCACCACATCGTCGACCGCGTCGGCAGGCACGCCGGTGCGCGCGAGTACCGCACCCAGCACCTGCGACAGCAGCGCGGCGGCGTGCCACTGACGCAGCGCCCCGCCCCGTCGTCCGACGGGCGTTCGCACGACATCGACGATGACCGGGTCCCGATCGGCAAGCGCGGAAGCTTTCATTCTCCCGACTCCCCGGACTTCGCCGCCCACTGACTGTTCTTCCGCCCGAGCAGATGGCCCGCGATCATGTTCTTGTGAATCTGCAGCGTACCGCCGTAGATCGAACCGCCGCGCACTTCGCGGTAGCGGCCTTCCACCGGGTATTCCGTCATGTAGCCGTAACCGCCGAGCAGTTGAATCGCGTCGTCGCAAATCTCCTTGGCGGCCTGCGCAACGTAGACCTTGGCCACCGATGTCTCCAGCGGCGACGGCAAGCCGCTGGCCGTGTTGCACGCGGCGCGATAGGTCAGCAACTGCGCCGCTTCGAGCTTCACCTTCATGTCGGCCAGCATCCACTGCAACCCCTGAAAGTCGGCCAGCTCGCGGCCGAACTGCTGGCGCTCCTGCACGTACTGCAGTGCGAAATCGAACGACGCCTGCGCCGAGCCCAGCATGCGCGAGATGCTGCCCAGACGCTCGACGTTGTACACGCTGATGAGCTTGGCGAACGCCCGGCTCTCCGCGAGGATGTTCGCCTTCGGCACCCGGCAATCGTCGAAGTAAAGCTCGTACTGACGCTCGCCGGCCATGTTCACCGTGCCACTGCTGCACGAGAAGCCCGGCGCGTCGTGCGGCACCATGATCGCGCCGATGTCGCTCGCCCGCCCGGTGTTGCCGAAACGGCAGTACAGCATCGTGTAGTGATGCCCCTTGGCCGCACTGATGAAGATCTTCTGGCCGTTGATGATGACGTCGTCGCCCTCGATCCGGGCGCGGGTCTTCATCGCGGTGGCCGCCGACCCGGCGTCCGGTTCCGTGATGCCGATGGACACGCCGATCTCACCGCGCGCGACGCCGCCGACGAAACGCGACTTCTGCGCCTCGGTCCCCAGTTCGAGCACGGCGCCGATGGCCCCCGTCGACGTGCGATGCGCCAGGCCGCCCAGCGTCGAATCGACACGCTGGATGGTCTGGATCAGCAGCAGCGTCTCCAGCAAAGGCAACCCCATGCCGCCGTACTCCTGCGGCATGTTCAGCGCGAGCAATCCGGCTTCGGCCATTTGCCGGCGCAGGCGTTGCAACGGCGCGAAGTCGCCCTGCGTTTCGGCCTCATGGGCCTCCTTCGCCAGCGGCAGCAACTGACGGCACAATTTCTCGGTCGCGTCGATCAGTTCGCGCTGCGATCCGGTGAGCTGAAAATCCATGGAAACTCTCGAAGTCTTGATTGACGAAGGCGGCGTCCCGACTTAACGCTGAAGCGTCGAGTCGAACGATTCGCCCAGTTCGGCCGCACCCACGATCTGCGCCGTCTTGTCGTGGCCAACGTGCAGGATGTGCGTGTTCAGATCCCGGATCAGGCGCGCCAGCGGAAACTCGTCGAACAGCGCCGTCGAACCGGCCAGCATGATCAACGTGTGCGACATCTCGAGCGCCGCATGCGCGCAGATAGACTTGGCCTGCATCGAGATCAGCTCGGCGCGCTGGACATCGCCCGCGCGCCACGCATCGATCGCGTTCTCGAACACCACCTGTGCGCCGTGCAATTGCGTCTTGGCTTCACCCATGCGCAGTTGCACGAACGGGTCCTTGCCGCGGCCACGTTCGACGAGACTCTTGCGCACCCACTCATAGGCGCCCTCGATCATGCCGAGATAGTTCGCCGTGAAGCCGAGGTGGAAGCGTCCCTGCCAGCGCCCGCGCGGATACACGCCCGGCTCGCCCAGCACATGCAGTTCGTCGATGAAGACGTCGTTCAGATAGATCTCCGGGCTGGGGCACACGCGCATACCCGTCGGGCGATACCAGTCATGATTGACGGTAAGCCCTTCCATACCCGGCTCGACGATGACCATCAGGTGCGACTTGAAGTATTCCGTTTCGCCTTCGATGGTCGCGAACACGATGGCAACGCCGTTCTCGTAGCCATTGGTCGCGTAATTCTTGTTGCCGTTGACGATGTAGCCGCCGTCGACCTTCTTCGCGGTCGTCTTGAGCACGTACATGTGCTTGCGGCCTGCTTCGCTGCCCACGAACGACGACACGCTCATCTTCTGCGTCATCGGCTTCACGAAACGTTCGCGCTGCGCGTCGGTACCCAGCTCGTCGATCGCCCATGCCACGTGGTTCTGCACCTGCATGCAGTGGGCGGTGCCCGGAGACACGCGCGCCACGCGACGCATCCCTTGCAGGAACGTCGCCGGATCGGCCGACATCACATTGCTGCCGAGGCCGCCGTGTTCCTTGCGCACGGTCGCCGTCAGCAGACCAAGCTCGAACAGATCCTGCAGGTTCTCGAACGGCATGGCGGCCGCGTCGTGATATTCGCGCTCACGAGCCGGAAAGCGGCTTTGCACGACGTCTTCGAGCGCCGCGAGCACATCGGGGTTGCCCTGCCTGGACAACGAAGGGGTTTCCGCAAAATTCATGTTGCCTCCTGAAAGGGGACCGCCTGAGCCTCCGGAGCGGAGATGTTGGCGGTTTCTATCGCCTTCGGGCCGATGGCGCGCGCAGCGGTGTTCGCTGTCGCTACGGGAATCGTTTCCGCGAAATGACACGTCACCCAGTGGCGCGGCGCGATCTCCCGCGCGACTGGCTTTTCTTCACGACAACGCGCTGCCGCATGCGGACAACGCGGATGAAACGGGCATCCGGCGGGCGGATTCATGGGCGACGGAATCTCGCCGGCGACCGCCTGCGAGCCGCTGCCGCCGCGTGCGTCGACCGAAGCGATCAACGCCTGCGTGTACGGATGTCGCGCGCCGCGCATCAACGTCGCCGTATCCGCCACTTCCATGAACTCGCCGAGGTACAGCACGCCGATGCGCTGACTCATGTAGGCCACGACGGCGAGGTCGTGCGAGATCAGCAGATACGTGAGATCGAGCGTGCCCTGCAGGTCCTTGAGCAGATTCAGGATCTGGGCCTGAATCGATACGTCGAGTGCCGACACGGGCTCGTCGAGAATCATGCAGCGCGGGCTCAGGCTCAACGCGCGGGCGATGGCCACACGCTGACGTTGGCCGCCGGAGAGTTCGTGCGGGAATTTCCGCCGTGCGCCACCCGGCAAGCCGACGAGTTGCAGCAACTCGTCCACGCGACGGGCACGGCCTGCGTCGTCGAGCGTGCGATGAATACGCAGCGGTTCGTCGATGATCCGGCCGATGCGCATGCGGGGATTGAGTGCGCTGTACGGGTCTTGCAGCACCGGTTGCAGAACACGGTGGAAGTGCTCGCGTGCCGCGCCATTCAATTGCTGAATGTCCTGCCCGTCGACCTTCACCTCGCCGCTCGTGGCCGGCTCGGCCAGCATCAGCATCTTGGCGATGGTGCTCTTGCCGGAACCGGATTCGCCCACCAGCCCGAAGGTCGCTCCCGGCTCGACATCGAACGTCACCCCTGCAACGGCATTGAGCGGGCGCGCACGTCCCAGCAGACCACGACGCACGTCGTAGGTCTTTCTGAGGTCTCGCACGGAAAGATACGGTTGCGACATCACGCCACCTCCTTGCGCACGTGCGGCGCACCGCGCAGCGCCTCATCACCGATGCCGCCGATGCCGTCGGTTCCGCCCGTTGCTGCGTGACGGCCAACGCCCTGCGCCGCGCCCTTTTCGGAGGCCGACCACATCTGTACGGTCTGCCAGCACGCACTGCGGCGTGCACCGTCCTGCCACTCGAACCAGTCGGGATACTGATCGCGACACTGCCGCGTGGCGAGCGCGCAGCGCGGCGCAAACCGGCACCCCTGCGGCCATTCGGTCAGCCCGGGCTGTTGCCCCGGAATCGCTTCGAGCCGCTTCTCGTAACGCCCCAGCGACGGCACGGCGCGAAGCAGGCCTGCGGTGTACGGATGCGCCGGACGCGCAAACACGTCGGCGATCGGGCCAGACTCGACGATGCGTCCACCGTACATGATGGCCACGTCGTCGCAGAACTGTGACGCGAGATGCAAATCGTGCGTCACGAAGATCAGCGCCATGTTGCGCTGCTGTTGAAGCTCCCGGAGCAGCTTGAGAATCTGCAACTGCACGGTGACGTCGAGCGCCGTGGTCGGCTCGTCGCAGATCAGCAATTCCGGGGAGAGTGCGACATTGATGGCGATGGACACGCGTTGACGCATGCCGCCGCTGAACTGGAACGGGTAGCTGTCGAGACGTTCCAGCGCGGCCGGAATCTTCACGCGCTCCAGTACATCGACGCTCAATCGGCGCAATTCGGCCTTGTCGCGAATGCCCTGGTGTACGCGGAAGATCTCCGCGACCTGATCGCCGATCGTCAGCAGCGGATTGAGAGACGTCATGGCGTCCTGCAGGATCATGCCGATCTCGCGACCCCGGATCTTCGCCATCTCCGCCGCCGAGAGCTTCGTCAGATCGCGGCCCTTGTAATGCACTTCGCCCTGCACGACGCGGCCATTCGACGGCAGCAGGCCGAGCAGCGTGTTGCACGTCATGCTCTTGCCCGAGCCGGACTCGCCGACCAGCGCCAGCGAGCGTCCGGCGTCGACGCGCAAGCTGACGTTGTCGACCGCCGTGACCACGCCGTGCTTGCCGCGCAGCATGGTCGTGAGGTTGCGTGCCTCGAGCAGGGGTTGGAAGGCTGTCGTCATTACCACCCCCTCGACATGGTGGGACTGAGGCGATCGCGCAATGCGTCGCCGAGCTGATTGGCGAGCAGCACGGTGACCATCAGGACCATGCCCGGAATCCCGCAGATCCACCATGCGGTTTCGAGATAGCCCCGACCGTCGGCGATCATCGCGCCCCACGACGGCGTCGGCGGTTGCACGCCGAGCCCCAGGAACGACAGCGTGGCTTCCAGGATGATGATGGTGCCGATGTCGAGCGTGGCGAGCACGATGAACGTGTTGATCACGTTCGGCACGATGTGCGCGAACATGACACGCACGCGCGACGCACCGGCGAGCTTCGCGAGCAAGACGAAATCGCGTGAGCGCAGCGACAGCGCTTCCGAGCGCGTGACCCGGGCGAAGCGCGCCCAGTTGGCCAGGCTCAATACGATGACCAGATTGAACACGCTGAAGCCGATGGCGCCCACGAGCACCAGCGCGAGAATCACCGCCGGCAGTGCCAGCTGGATGTCGGCAATGCGCATCGCCACCGCGTCGACCCATCCGCCGAGATAGCCCGCCGCAATGCCGAACAGGCTGCCGAACACGCCCGCCATGAGTACCGCACAAAAGGCGACGTACAGCGAAATCTGCGACCCCCAGATCACACGCGACAGCAGGTCGCGCCCGAGTTGGTCGGTGCCGAACCAGTGCGCCGCCGAAGGCGGTTTGAGGATGTCGCTCAACGAAATCGCATTCGGATCGTACGGTGCGAGCCACTGCGGTGCGAGGGCCACGACGACAAGCGCCAGCGCGAGGGCCATGCAGACCCATAGCTGGACGTCGCGCCAGAGGCGGCGACGCGCACGAACTTCCGGCACCGGCACACTGGCTTCGGCCGGACGCTGTCGCAAATCGAGGGGAGTAGCGTCATGCATAGCGAATCCTCGGATCGACGTAGGCGTAGAGCACGTCCACGGCCAGGTTGAGCAAGGTGAAGATCAGCGCGCCCACGGTGACTGCGGCCTGCACGACCGTGTAGTCGAGATTCGAGATCGAATCGAGAATCAGGCGACCGATGCCCGGCCACGAGAAGATGAACTCGACCGAGACAGCGCCGCCCATCAGAATGCCGAACTGCAATGCCGTGAAGGTAATCATCGGCAGCAGCGCGTTGCGTAAGGCGTGGCGGAACACGATCGTGCGCTCCGGCACGCCCTTGATGCGCGCGAACTTGATGTATTCCGTATCGAGCACTTCGGACATGCTCGAGCGCGTGAGCCGCATGATCCCGGCCGCCGAGTACCAACCGAGCGCCACGGCAGGCATCACGAGATGCGAGAACGTGCCGTAGCCGTTGGTCGGAAACCACGACAACTGGATCGAGAAGAGGCGGATGAAGAGCAGACTGAACAGGAACGGCGGCGCCGCCTGCCCCAGCACCGCGAAGAGCTTGGCGCACTGATCCACCGCACCGCCGCGACGCACCGCCGCGATGGCACCAAGCGGAACGCCCACCAGAATGCCCAGCCCGAGCGCCGACGTCGTGAGCAGCAGCGTGGGCCCCAGCGCGCCGAGTACCACGTCGAGCGCAGGCCGCGAGAAGCGATACGACATGCCGAGCTGGCCCTGCAGCAGATGCCAGAGGTAGCTCACGTATTGCACGGCCACCGGGCGATCCAGGCCCATCTGGTGACGGAGCAGCGCGCGGTCGGCTTCGGTCGCTTCCGGGGGCAGCATCAGGTGCGTCGGATCGCCGATCAGCCGTACGATCAGGAAGATCACCAGCGTGACGAGCAGCACCGTGATCAGCGACTGCGCCACTCGACGCGTGAGATAGCGAATCATGCGGGCGTCTCCCCGTCCTGTGCGGCGTCGTTGTCCATCAGATTGCGTGTGGCACGATCGCGCAGCTCCAGCTTGCGAATCTTCTGGCTGCCGGTCAGCGGCCAGGCGTCGATGAACTCGACGTAGCGGGGCACCTTGTAGCTCGCGATATGCTCGCGGCAGTACTGCTGCAGCGCGAAGGGCGAGATGTCTGCCCCGTCCTGGCACTCGATGTACGCGTAACCCACTTCGCCGAGGCGTGGGTCGGGCACACCGACGACGACCGCCTGACGCACGCCCGGATACGTCTTCAGGAAGACCTCGATCTCCTGCGTCGCGACATTGAAGCCGCCCGGCTTGATCATCTCCTTCACGCGCCCGCGGTACGTGAGGTAACCCTCGGTGTCGAGCTCGCCGAGATCGCCGGTAAGCAGCCAGCCCTGCGCGTCGATGGCTTTGCGATCTTCTTCGGGCATGCGGTAATAGCCCTTCATGACCACGTAGCCCGAAATGCAAATCTGGCCGATCGATCCGGCCGGCAGCGCCTGACCGGTCTCGATATCGGTAATGCGCACTTGCACGCCTCGCACCGGGCGCCCGTTCGTGCGGGAACGCTTCTCGTACGGGTCGTCCCAGCGGGTGCGCACCACCGCGTTCGAAGTCTCCGACATGCCGTAGGCACTCACCAGCTCCGGCACGTCGAGCGTGCTGCTCACCCACTCGAACGACGCCGTGGGGAGCGGTGCGCCCGTGCCGGTGCGCAGGCTCGACAGGTCGTACTGTCCGATGTCGGCAAACGCCTTGAGATCCTGAACGATGGTGTCGACGAAGAAGCTGACCGTGATGTGTTCGCGCTCCACCAGTTCACAGAAGAGCCTGGGCGAGAACTGATCGGCGATGACCATGGCGGCGCCGGACAGCGCCATCGCCAGCGTGTAGAACGTACCCGTCGCCGTGAAGAGCGGTACGCACGAGAGGTAGCGGTCCTGCGCTGTGAGGCGCAGGCACTGCGCCGCATAATGGTTGTTCGCGAGCAGCGCACCGTGGCGCACCATCGCCCCCTTCGGGAACGACGTCGTGCCCGACGTGTACAGGATCTGCGCGACGTCGTCCGGGGCGACCTGCGCGAAGCGTCGCGCCAATGCGCCGTCGTCCATGCAGCGACGACCACGGGCTTCGATGGCGTTGAAACACTCCATGCCGGACGGCAGGGTGCGATCCGTGGAAGACAACCCGATGACACGGCGAAGCGCCGGCATGCGCTCACATTGCCATGCGCCCCGGCGCTGCATCGTCCACTCGGGATCGAGTTGCGCGAGGATGTCGAAGTAACGCACGCCACGCTCGGCCGATCCGCCACGCTCCTGCACGATCAGCGTGGTCGCCTCGGATTGCCCCAGCACGTAGGCAACATCGCTGTCGCGGAACCGGGTGTTCACCGGCACCAGCACCGCGCCGATGAGCGGCACGGCCCATCGGGCAATGAGCCATTCGGTGCCGTCGGACATCCACAGCGCCACGTTCTCGCCGGGCCCCACGCCCAGCGACATCAAGCCGCGAGCGAACGCATGAATGCGTTGCGCCAACTGCGAGAACGTCAGGCGCGTCTCGCCGTGCACGACGGCCTCGCGATCGCCGTGAGCGTTCGCGATCCACGTCAGCGCACTCGCGAAGGTCTCGCGGGTCCAGTCGATCGCGTCGCCCGAAGGCGCCCCAACGTCTGCCAGGGCCGGCGTCGCTGTCGGGGCCAGTACGCTATCGTCGTCTCGATTCATGGTCTGATTCATCCGTTCGCGTTCGCTCGGGGGCCGGATCACTTCCAGCTGAGGCTGCGCAGGTTGTAGTACCCGCTGCCGTGCTGCGGCTCCCAGTTCAGCTTCACGTCCTGCGCAAAGGTGTAATAAAGCTCGGTAATCAGCACGGCGTGGCCGTCGTCATGCAGCAGCCGGCCGATCTTCTTGAAGATCTCGTCGCGTTGCTCGCGCGAGGTGGCGGCGTCGCCCTCTGCGACCAGCTTTTCGACTTCCGGGTTGTAGTAATCGGACCACGTACCGTCTTTCGTCGCCGCACCGCTGATCGGGTGCACCGGATCGTAGATGGCGTTGGAGAACTGCATCATCGTCATCGGACCGCCCTTGTGCGTGTTGTTCAGGCGACTCCATGCGGCGTAGTCGATGACCTTGACGTTGGTCTTCACGCCCACCGCCGACCAGTACGCCGCGATCACTTCGCACAGCTCCTTCGGGTTGTCCGTCGGACACAGCAGATCGGTCGTGAAGCCGTTCGGATAACCGCCCTGCGCCAGCAGCTTCTTGGCCTGCGCCGGATCGTACGGATAAGGCTTGATCGTGCGATCGACACCATAGGGATAGCTCGACGACACATACGACGACATTTGCGCACCCACGCCATGCAGTGCCTGATTGATGATCGCCTTGGTATCGAGCGCATAGTTCAGCGCCAGACGCACTTCTCGCTTCGAGAGCGGCGTGCCGGGCACGTTCGAGTACAACCGCACGGCCAGCGGGCTGCCCACGGGCACCGACTTCACGGTGAGACCGGCGTTCGACTTCAGGCGCGCCACGTCCACGCTCGGCACGTAGTCGATGACGTCGACTTCACCGTTGAGCAGCGCGTTGATACGGCTGCTCGCCTCGGGAATCACCTTGAAGACGAGACGCTTGATGCCCGGCTTCGGGCCCCAGTACCCATCGAATCGATCGAGCGTGACCGACTGCCCGATCTTCTGCTCGACGAACTTGTACGGGCCCGAACCCACCGGCGCCCGCGCGAACGCCTCGGGCGACGCCAGCGATTCGGTATAGGCCTTGGGCACCAGCAGGAGGTAGCCGGCGATCTTGTTGAGGAATGCGCCGTCCTGACGCTTCAGATGAAACACGACAGTCGTGTCGTTCGGCGCATCGACGTGATCGACCAGATTGGCGAAGTAAGGCCGCCGGGTGCTCTTTGTCTCCGGCGCGACGATCCGCTCCAGCGAGTACTTCACGTCCTTGGCCGTAAGCTTCGCGCCGTTGTGAAACTTGACGTCGTTGCGCAGCGTGAAGGTGTACTGCAGGCCGTCAGGGGCGATCTTCACGCCGGTGGCCACGCTCGGCTTGAGGTTGCCGTCGATGTCGAACGCGTAAAGCGTGTCGAACAGCTGCCAGCCGTAGCGCTGCGAGTCGCCCGTCGCGGCCACCTGGCCGTCGAGGTTGTTGATGTCCTTGCCCACGGCGAAGACAACGGTATCGCGATCGACCGCCGGTTTGCCACCGATGGCCATCGACGCCGTCGGCGACAGGAGCGCCGCGCACAATGCGATGCCCGATCCGAGCCACGCCATCTTGCGCGGCCACGCTTGCAATGCCCGTGTGTGCATTGAATTCTCCGAAGAAAGACGCCGGACGAAGACTTACCGCAGTGTCTCCGGGCCGCCTTTGACATAGATGATTTGCCCCGAAACGAACGACGCGTCTTCACTGCAGAGGAATGCCACGACATTGGCGATGTCCCGCGGCACACCGACGCGGCCGAGCGGAATGCTCTTGGCACGCTGCCGTTTGTATTCCTCGGGATCGATGCCGCGACGCTCTGCGGTCTGACGCGTCATTTCGGTGTCGACGAACCCCGGCGCCACCGCGTTGACGTTGATGTTGAAGGGGCCGAGTTCGATGGCGGCCGTGCGCGTGAAGGCTTGCAAACCCGCCTTGGCCGACGAGTAGTTCGCCTGCCCGCGATTGCCGAGTGCCGATGTGGAAGAGAGATTGACGATCTTGCCGCTGCGTTGCTCGACCATATGTCGTTGCGCGGCGCGCGTGCACAGGAAAGTGCCGCGCAAGTGGACGTTCATGACGCGATCCCAGTCGTCGACCGACATCTTGAACAGCAGGTTGTCACGGGTGACGCCTGCATTGTTCACGAGGACGTCGAGTCCGCCGAGTTGCGCGATCACCTGCGCAAACAGCGTCTCGACCTGCGCCTCGTCGGTCACGTCGCATCCGAAGCCTACGGCCTCGAATCCGCCGTCACGACGTAATGCGTCAGCGGCCGTTTGTGCAGCGTCTGCCGAGATATCGCAGATCGCCACACGCGCACCCTCCTGCGCGAACCGTTCGGCGGTCGCGTAGCCGATGCCACGCGCGCCTCCCGTCACTAGGACCACCTTTCCCTGGAAGCGATTGCTCATGCGCTTGCGTCTCCTGGTTGTGGCGCTGCCTGATCTATGCAGGCAGTCGTCGTAATGCAAACCAGTCTAGTCACGCGTTGCGATATGGTCAATATTTGAAACAAATAACTTTGCACAAATTTCATCAGGGATAACTCTCAGTTCATTCGACACACCATCGGTTATCTTTATA
The DNA here is from genome assembly GCF_040391475.1 of Pandoraea pnomenusa. Taxonomy (GTDB): domain Bacteria; phylum Pseudomonadota; class Gammaproteobacteria; order Burkholderiales; family Burkholderiaceae; genus Pandoraea; species Pandoraea pnomenusa_C. Next base: position 41,396 of record NZ_JBEBXS010000018.1, read on the forward strand.
ACGCAAGCGAAAGCCAGTCTTTATATGGATTACTACTTAGCTAATCACGACAATTCCACTTGCATCACCTGCTGAAACTGGCGCATCATTTATTCCACTATTTGAACGTTTACGCGACAGACCCCGAAACATCATGCAGAACGCGGCGCCACTCACCCGCTCCTTGTCGCCTGACGCGCCTCGCGCGTCAGGCAAGGCGTGCGCCCACGCTCTGCGCCACTTCACCGGTTTGCGCGGCGTTCCGCCCGGCAATACGGCCGCCGACGATGCACTCGGCAAGGTTGCCGCCCGCCATGTAGATGTGGCCGAATACGCTGCCAAGCTCCCCCGCAGCGAAGAGCCCCGGAATCGGCTCACCGAACGGATCGAGCACTCGCTGCGATGCATCATGCACGGGACCGCCCTGCGTATTGATGACAACCGGCCACAGCGACGCCGCGTAGTACGGCCCCTCGCGCAGCGGCGTCATCGTCTCCGGCCGACGTCCGAAGGCGTCGTCATGCCCGGCATCACACCCCGCATTCCACTCCGCTACCGTGCGCACCAGCCCTTGAGCATCGATGCCCAGCTTTTGCGCGAGCGCCTCGATCGTGTCGGCCTTTTGCAACAAACCGTTCTCGACTTCCTTCAGGTTGTCGGCACTCCATTCGTACCAGGCATCGCGATCGTTCGTGATCGAGCGGCCCATCGGGTACATGCGGCGCCCGGCCTCATCGAAGATCAGGAACGACGGCAGGCGATCGTGCCGATAGGCCGACGGATCGTAGTGATCGAACTGGCGCACTCCGGTGTCCGAGATGTACGGCGGATACTCGTTGACGTAGCGACGCCCGCGTTGATCGACGACGATCCACGCCATCTTCGGCAACGGCTTCGACGCGCGCTCGGGCGTCCACATCGGCAGAATCTTGGCGTAAATGCCAAACGGGTACGACGGATCGGGATGGCGAATCCCGTACGGCCCGTGGTGGTGCCACATATGCCAGAGGGCAGCGCCCGCTGCTTGCGCCATGCGAATGCCGTCACCCGTGTTGCCGCGAAAGCTCCCCGGCAGCACCGGGGTCGAGACGAAGAACTGACGCTTCATCTCCTCGTCGGCCTCAAAGCCGCCGCAAGCGAGAACCACCCCACTGCGCGCACGCACGTGAAGCGATTCGTCATGCCTGCGCAGCCGCACGCCGACCACTTCGCGCGTGGCGCCCTGCACCAGCCGCTCGACGCTCGTCGACAACCACACGTCGATCAGTCCCTTCGCGCGGCGCGCCTCGACGTTGTCCAGCAGCAACTTGAACAACAGACATCCCGGGCGGAAGGGCCTCGCCGCAAGATACCCCGCAGGATCCCCGAAGCCGGGAATCGATTCGATGTCCGCGTAGGCGAGCGAATCGCATCCCGGGAACGGGTAGTTGCCGGTTGCCGGCTCCACACGCACGACAGCGCCGTCGACTTCCGCGAGTTCGCGCAGATACGCCGGCACCTGCGTCATACCGACGGCAAGGGTCTCCAACACATCGTCGGGCGTGCGTCCGCCGCAGGTGCGCTGAAGGTAGCGAAACGCCGCCTGCGCATCGTCGGACACGCGCACACCGCCGGCCGACAGAATCGAAATGCCGCCCGGATCGGGCATTTTTTCGATCAACAACACACGCGCACCGGCGTCTGCACTTTCGATGGCCGCCACGGCACCCGCCGCGCCGTAGCCCACGACAATCACGTCATATTCCGCCTGCCACTGCGCCGCCACGCCGGGCGCGATCCGATGTTCCGAAGTCTCCAAGAAAGCAACCATGTGTCGACGACTCCTAGTTGTCCACTGCACATCAATTCTTAAACCCACACCATTACCCGGAGGAAACCGAGATGCCCACCCACACCGTCCAATCTGAAATCACCGGCACCGTCTGTCAGGTACTTGTCGCCGAAGGCGACACCGTGTCGGAAGATCAGGCCCTGCTGATGGTCGAGTCGATGAAGATGGAAATTCCGGTCATCGCACCGCGCGCCGGACGCGTTACGAAAGTGCACTTCAACGTGGGCGATCCGATCGGCGAAGGTGACGGCGCCGTAAGCATCGACACCTGATCGCCACCCACGGGACGTCGTCGCCGCACGCCACATCACGTGACGCGCGGCGACGATTCCCTTAGTGCCAGGCGACCTTGCGGAAGTTGAGGAAGCCCGAGCCTTGCTGCACCCCCCACGTCAGCGACTTCTTCTTCGCGAAGACGTTGAACAATTCCGTCACGAGCACCGCCGAAGCGTCGTCATGGAGGATCTTGCCGATCTTGCGGAACAGCGCACCGCGCGCCTCTGCGCCCGTCGTCGTATCGAGCTGCTTGAGTAGCGCCTCGACTTCGGGGTTGGAGTAATCGGACCAGGCACCGTCTTTCGAGAACGACCCTGCGACCGGATGGATCGGGTCGTAGATGGCGTTCGTGAATTGCGTGGTCGTCATCGGGCCGGTCTTGTGCGTGTTGTTCAGACGACTCCACGCCGCATAGTCGATGCGATTGATGTCGACCTTCACGCCGACCTGCCCCCAGTAGGCCGCCAGCGCTTCCGCGAACTCCTTCGGCGTTCCCACGGCGTCGTAGAGCTTGATCGAGAAACCGTTCGGATACCCCGCCTGCTTGAGCAGTGCGCGCGCCTTCACGGGATCGTACGGATACGGTGCGACGCTCGGATCGCCGCCATAGGGGAAGTATTTCGAGATGAACGTACCCATCGGCGCACCGACACCGTGGAACACGCCCTTGATGATGGCGTTGGCGTCGATGGCGTAGTTCAGCGCAAGGCGCACGTCACGCTTGGACAACGGCGAGTCCGGCACATTCGAGTACAGGCGCACGTGCATCGGCGACGACACCGGATTGGTGATGACGTCGAGCGCGGCGTCCTGACGCAGACGGGCCACCTCGGCGAGCGGGATCATCGCCGCGATGTCGACCTCGCCCGACACAATCGCGTTGACCCGGCTCGACGGCTCCGGGATGTATTTGAAGACGAGCGTCTTGATGGCAGGCTTGTCGCCATAAAAATCGTCGAAGCGCTCGAGCTCGAGATATTGGCCGACCTTGTTGGTTTTCACGCGATAAGGTCCCGTGCCGATCGGCGCGGCAGCGAACGCCTCCACATTCGGCAGCGACGACGTGTACTTCTGCGGCACGATGAACAGGAAGCCCGCGATCTTGTTGAGGAAGACGCCGTCGGGCTGCTTCAGGCGAACACGAACCGTGAGCGGGTCAGGCGTGTCGACACCATCGATGACCGGCGCGAAATAGGGGCGACGCGTACTCTTCGACACCGGATCGATCACGCGCTCGATCGAGTACTTCACATCCGCCGAAGTGAACGGATCGCCGTTGTGGAACTTGATGTTCGGCCGGAGCTTGAAGGTGTAGACGAGCCCATCGGACGACATGGTGTAGCTCGTGGCCATGCGCGGCACGATGTTGCCCTTGGCATCGAAGCCGTAGAGCGTATCGAAAATCGACATCGCATAGCGCTGCGAATCGCCGCTCGCCGTGACCAGCGCGTCGAGACTCTGAATCTCCTTGTCGAGCGCGATCACCAGCGTGTTGCGGTCCACCGCCGGCCCCGTCTTGTCAGCCGCCGCCGCGTCGGCGGACACACCCGCCGCCCCGAGCAAACCCAGCGCTCCAGCGGTCAGCGCGGTCATCGCCCCGAGCCGCAACCCCGACGTCACACGCGCCATCGCGCGCCATCCCGTGATTCGATTCATTTCGACCTCATTATGTATGTTCACATATTGGAATTACAAAAGCATCGAAAACCCCACCCGGATTTGTACCAATTCTTCTGGCACGTTGTTGAAATATCCGCTATAAAAGCTAGGAAACATGGTTCACGATGTCAATAAGCGATCATACCGACGCGACATCCTCGCTCACGCAGCGCACCATATAATCGTTATCTATTTCAATATATGGAAATCCGGAAAGCCGAACGCTCCGGATACATCGCACCGCCAGGAAACTCATGGACAAACGCAAGATCGACGAACTCCACGCACGCCGCGAAGCGATCCGTACCGCGACGTCGGCGACAGCTATCGAAAAGCTTCGCGACCAGGGGAAGCTCACGGCACGCGAGCGGATTGCGTTGTTGCTGGACGACGGAAGCTTCGTCGAGATGGGCATTCATGCGCACAGTGCGCACCCGTCGTTGCGTGAGCGAACCCCTGCCGACGGCATCGTGACCGGGCACGGCACCATCGACGGACGCATCGTCTACGTGGCCGCCGACGACGCGACCGTGCTGGGCGGCACGCGTGGGCGCGTTGGCGAGATCAAGATCGCGCGCGTGCGCGATGCTGCATTGCGCCATCGAAAACCGTTCATTGCGCTGATGGAAGCCGGCGCGGCGCGCGTGCAGGAGAGCTTCGGCGCGATGGCCGCGAATATGGGCGCACGTTTCGCCGATCATTTCCGGATGTCCGGTCAGATTCCGCAACTCGCCGCGATCCTCGGCCCGGCCTTTGGCGGCCCCTCGTTCACCGCCGCGCAATCCGACTTCACTGCCCTCGCGCGCGGCACCGGTGTGATGGGCATGTCGGGGCCGCTCGTGGTGAGGGTCGGCACGGGGGAAACGGTCACGACCGACGCGATTGGCGGTGCGGACGTCAGCGAGACCGTCACCGGGCAGGCGGACTATGTCGGCGATACCGAAGCGGACACGCTGCGCAGCCTGCGAACGTTTCTGTCTTTCCTTCCGAGTCATTGCGACGAACTGCCGCCGGTGGCGGAAGCGAAACCGGCTGCCGTCGACACGGAAGACGGTCGCGAGAAGCTGCGCGCCTTGATCCCCGATATTGGCCGTCAGGCATACGACATGAAGCGCGTGCTCAGCCTGCTCGTCGACGCGGGCGACCTGTTTCATTACCGGCCGCGCTTCGGGCCGAACCTGATTACCGCGTTCGGGCGGATCGATGGGCAGCCGGTCGGCTTCGTCGCCTCGAATCCGATGGCGCGCGGTGGCGTGATGGATGAGAAGACGGCGCAGAAGGCACGCAAGTTTGTCGATATCTGCGACGCGTTCCACGTGCCGCTTGTCTTCATCTGCGACGCGCCCGGCTTTCTCGTGGGGCCCGACATCGAGAAGCACCGGATGGTGTCGCTCGCTGCGCGCCTGCTCAATACCGTGTGTGCGGCGTCGGTGCCGAAGATCACGATCGTGGCGCGCAAGGCGATTGGGCTGGCCTATCTGGCGATGTGCGGCCGTGCCATGCGCCCCGACTATCTGGCCGCGTGGCCCGGCGCACACTTCGATGTGATGGGACCGGAAGCAGGTGTCGAACTCGTGTACGGACGCGAAATCGCTGCAGCGCCGGACCCCGCCGCACGCAAGGCCGAGATCATGGCCCGACTCGACGAACAATCGAGCGCGCTCGAGGCCGCGGCGCAAGGCTGGATCGACGATGTGATCGACCCTGCCGAGACCCGCAACGCCATCCGGCAAGCGTTGCGCGCGGCGGCAGACGCTCGCCGCCCGGGATTCAAACATCGCATCGACCCTTGAGCCATCGGCCCGGACGTCGTCCCCCCATCGAATGACCTCGACACCATGAGCATCGATTTCTCCGTGAACGAAGGCGTGGCCACCGTGCGCCTGAACCGTCCGGAGGCGCTCAATGCCATCGACTATCCGATGCGCACTCGCCTTCAGGAACTGTGGCGCCATATCGGCAGCACGCCGGAGATTCGCGCCGTGGTCGTCACCGGCACCGGGGAACGCGCGTTCAGCAGCGGCGCGGACCTACGGCGAACGCCGCCGCCAGCTACATCGTTCGCCGCCCAGATGTTTGGCGGGGCAGGCGCCGAGCCCGAAGTGGGATCGCTGACGGTCGGCCTCGATTTCGACACGCCCGTGATCTGCGCTTTCAATGGACTCGCCTACGGTGGCGGTCTGGAGATCGGTCTGGCGTGCGACATTCGCATCGCCGCCGACACAGCGCGCTTCGGGTTGCCTGAGGTCACGGTTGGATCGATGCCGGGTTCTGGCGGCACGCAGCGGCTGCCTCGCCTGATCGGCAGCGCCAACGCCATGTGGATGTTGTTGACCGGCGATTCGATCGACGCTCAAACTGCACTACGCATCGGGTTGGTGAGTCATGTGGTGCCGCCGGAGGCGCTTGCCGAGACTGCCAACGGCATGGCCCGACGGATTGCCGATGCAGCACCGCTGGCGGTACGCGCCATCAAACGCGCAGCGCGCGATGGCCTGGAAATGTCGTTGCAGGCAGGTCTCGCACACGAGCGTCAGATGTGGGGACTGCTGCGCGACACGGAAGATCGCAAGGAGGGTCGGGAGGCATTCGTACAGAAGCGCCCACCCGTGTATCGGGGACGTTGAAGTGGTGAGGTAAAGCCGGATTCGCGTGGGTCTGATCTTATGACGCGGCGATGCCTGCGGCATACTTCGCACTCCCATCATTGATAAGCCGAAGCGCCTGCGCAGCACAGGCGCCATACGGCACTACGGACCGTTTTCCATGAACCTGCCTCCACGATCCGCCAGTGGCTTCGACGACGGCCTTGTCGACGCCCCGCCATCGCCACCGGGCAGTGCATCGAATGGCGACGCGACGCATGCGTCTGCTCCGCGCCGCGCGAACGAGGGGACGCAGAGCATACAGCGCGCCATCGCCGTGCTGCGCCTCATTGCCATGCGCGGCCCACAGGGGTTGCGGCTGCATGAAATTGCCGAGGGCCTGGCGCTGGAGCGCATTACGGCGCATCGGATCGTCAAGGGACTGGCGTTCAGCAACATGCTGCAACTCGACGCGCAGACGCGACGCTACACGCTCGGCCACATGGCGTATCTGCTCGGCCTGAGTGCATCGCCAGCGTTCGACCTGAAGGAGCGATGCCAGCCGACGTTGCGGCGACTGGCCGACGCCACCGGAGATTCGGTCTTCCTGATGGTACGAAGCGGCTTCGAGGCCGTGTGTTTCGACCACGTGCAGGGCAGCTACCCCATTCGCACGCACAGCCTGAAGATCGGCGCTCGCCGGGCGCTCGGTGCGGGCGCCGGAGCGATGGCGCTGCTTGCCGCACTGCCGGACCATGACGTCGAAACGGCCATCGCGGCGAACGCCATGCACTTGCCGCGCTATCGCGACATCTCGCCCGAGCGGTTGCGCGAGCTTGTCGCGAAGACACGACAGGACGGTTACGCCACCAATTTGCAGACGGTGATTGCGGACGTGAGCGCCATCGGCATGACGCTGCCGCGCCGCGATGGCCCGGCATTCGTTTCGATCAGTATCGCGTCGATCACTTCGCGCATGACGGGTGCGCATCTCGACGAAGCGCGGCACGCGCTCAGGCACGAGACCGACGCGCTGGGTCTATTGCTCGACGACGCGCGCGTGAAGTGGGGCGGCATGACCGACGACGCTTCCCGCTAGCGGGTGACGGTATCGACACAGTTTCGGGAGCGTTCCCGACCATGACAACGCAGGAGGTAGGAGACATGTTTACGAAGGTCCTCGTCGCGAATCGCGGCGCTGTTGCGGCGCGCATCATTCGCGCGCTGCGTCAGATGAACATCCGTTCCGTCGCCGTGTGTTCCGAGGCCGACGCGACGCTGCCGTATCTCGCGCAAGCCGACGAGGTTTATGCCATTGGCCCGGCGCCTGCAATGTCGAGCTACCTCGATCAGGATCGCCTGTTGGATGTGCTGGCGCGCTCAAAGGCGGACGCCGTGCATCCGGGTTACGGGTTTCTCTCGGAGAATGCCGCCTTCGCACGGCGTGTGATCGAGGCGGGTGCGGCATTCATCGGACCGTCGCCGCGTTGGATCGAGGCCATGGGACACAAGACACGCGCCAGGGAGTTGATGGCGCGTCACGGCATGCCGATGTCGCCGAGTTCGGGGCTGCTCGACGACCACACGGAATCGATCAGCGCCGCCGCGCGGGCTATCGGCTATCCGGTGCTCATCAAACCGGCTGCAGGCGGTGGTGGTATCGGCATGGTGCCGGCACGCGACGAAGTCTCGCTGCTCGCCGCGATTGCGCAGGCGCGTTCAGTGTCGCAGAAGAGCTTCGGCAATGGCGACCTCTATCTGGAAAAGCTGATCGAGCGGCCGCGTCATATCGAGTTTCAGATTCTGGCGGACAAGGCGGGGAACGCCTGCCATCTGTTCGAGCGGGACTGCTCGGTTCAGCGTCGGCATCAGAAGGTGATCGAGGAATCGCCGGCACCGCTGTTGCCGCGTCGCGACATGGAGAAGACCGCAGAGCGGATCGCCGGGCTGCTGCAGGACATGGGCTACGACGTCATCGGCACGGCGGAGACGCTTTTCGGCGCCGACGGGACGTGCAATTTCCTGGAAATGAATACGCGATTGCAGGTCGAGCACGCGGTGACGGAAGCGATTACCGGCGTAGATCTGGTGACGTCGCAGATTCGGCTTGCGGCGGGGGAAGGACTGGCGTCGGTGATTCCCGATGCGCCGCGTGTGAATGGGCACGCCATTGAAGTGCGCGTGTATGCGGAGGACCCGGTGCGATTCTTTCCGTCACCGGGGAAGCTGGAGACCTTCGAGCTGCCACAAGGAGAAGGGATTCGCGTGGAGACCGGGTACATGCAGGGAAATACCGTCACGCCGTATTACGATCCAATGCTCGCGAAGATTATCGTTCACGCGGTGGATCGTGCGGCGGCGATCCGGCAGATGAAAGAGGCGCTGCTTGCAACGCAGGTGCGCGGCGTGAAGACGAACATCCCGTTCGCGGTTCAGGTACTCGATGATGAGCTGTTTCAGCTCGGACACATTCATACCGGCTTGGGGACGGATATTCTGGCGGCGGCGCGGCATTGAGGGGATGCGGCACGGCGTGATGCCGTGTTGTTCGGGCGTTCAGGCGTTCAGGCGGTAGAAATGACGATAGGCCACGTGATTCTCACGTGGCCTATTTTTTGCGTCAGCTATGCCATTGCGCGCTGGCACCTTCGCTGTACTAATACTTCCGTAGATATTTTGTATCCCGAATCGTTAAAGATAACGCCATCGCCTGCCGATATTTAAGTACGCCGCCATTCAGATCAATGGGCACCCTCGCCATTCTATGGGTATGAATCTCGGCTTTCGGCGTACCAATTTCGCGAAAGCCGACAACTACATCACGCCACGCGACATGAATAAATCGATCAGACGCATTGTCACGTTGTCAGCATCAGCGAGCATCCTTAGCGCATGTTCGGCACTTGAACCGACTCGCCATATCCTCACGCAGAACCCCACCTATGATCCGGCCACATCGGCGCGGCTGCGAGTGCAAGGCTCCAATGCCGGGGGGCAAGTAGCATTGCGTTTCGGGCAAGCTTGCTACCCGCCCGCGTACGAAGACGACGGAAAGACGGTTCTCGGGCAGGGCCGCGGCTTTTTTACCCAGTACAAGTATTCGTCGACGAGCGTGCTGATCGGCATGCCGGAGAGCCCCCGAAAGTGGATGCGCGCCGATGGGCTCAAGTTCAAGGAATACATCATGGAGTACGTCGTCCCTGCGGATGCGCCCACCATCGTGTTGCTCAGCGGCAATCGTGCCATCAATTACGGCGGATCGAGGCAAGCCCAGACGTGCACGCCGCCCCCCACTCAGTTCACGCCGCAACCCGGTAAGGACTACGAGGCATTCGAAGAGGGCGGCGGCGGGAGATGCTGGATCGAAATCCGTGAGATCGATGCACGCGGCCACGACATTCCCGTTGCAGCAAGTCGCGCACCCTATTGCACCCCGAGCAAGGTGGTGGAGGCAGTCAAGACGGGGCCGGATGCCGAACACTGATCCCCATCCCTCATCTATCGGAGATTTTCAATGCATAAACATTTGCTGACGCTTCTGTGCTGTGTCGCCGTCCCCGCAATGGCCTCGGTCAAGTGCGAGACGCAGAACCTCAACGGTCATAGCACCAATATCTGCGTGAATTCGGGTAAGTTCTCACACGATTACTACACGCTCGTCGTGGACAAGAGCGTTTTGTTCACCCTTCCCGACGATTATGTTGAAGACATCGTACTGACCCATCGTGTTCCGGAAGACGCCGCCATTGAATTCCCGGCTTCGGCCAGCCTTGCTGCCGGGACGGTCGTTCGCATCACCGGCGGCTGCGTGCCTGTCAGCGAAAAGAAGCCCCTCGGCGGGAAAATGATCGGCATAGAAGTGGCTCGGGTCTGCTCGTTCAAATGGGGTGATGTCGATGTGCTGAAGGACGCGCGACTGAGTTTTGAATGATTGGCTGGGGGATCCCAGACAGAAAAACCCCGGGAAACTGTCGTTTTCTCGGGGTTTTCGAAGCTCGTCAAACGTCTGCGAAGCTACAGGGGTAACTCCACCACGACCGGATGATTGCAGCGCTTTTGTGATTATCCGCCTCCGTCCGGTACTTGGTCAGGCTCGGCGCTTCCGAAGCGTCGAACGGATATCCGATATGTTTAGAAGAGGGGAAAGTGTGCGCCGTCTCAAGCTTTTGTTTATGTTTGCCTGCGTGTATTTCGGTTCGACCAGCACCGTCTTCGCAGCTCAGTTGGACGGCTACTTTGAAGCGAGTCGACAGTTCGATGCATGGATAGAGAAAACCGGCGCCATGCCGCGTCTTTCAGACGAACGGGCGGCCACGTTCCTTGCCACGCTTTCTGACAGTCAGCGCTTTCTGGACGGAAATACATTCGACGAAGCACAGCTTCCCGCGCTGCTGGATCTGTGCGACAAGGCGAACCGCAAAGGCATTGTTTACCTAATGTTCGATCTGGACAAAGAGTTCGACGAGAGCATGCCCCTTGAAGCTGCCCAGCAGGTCATCATCAAACGGATGCTGCAGAACGCCCACACTTACCAGAACGAATTGGCAGAACTGCAGCCGTTTGCGACGCGGTGCATGGGAAGGTTGGTATCGTCAATTTCGCCGCTTTTCGACCGCATGAAGCCGGAGGAAATCACATCCGTGCGCCGCGCGGGACTCGATAAGATGCGCAAGGGGATGGATTCTGCCGTTCTTGGAACGTTGGTCTCTGCAAGCGACCTTTCGCTGAAAGATCGCTACCGGACGAACACGCTCATGGCAGTTGCGGAAACCGCGCCCCAGTTTGTTTCCGCCATGAATCCAGACGAGCGAGAGAAACTCTTGTCGGCGGCAAAAGAGGCAATCAGTACAGCACCGGAAAATCTGAAAGGCTACATTGAGAAAATCGCAGACGCGCTCGCGGAGCCAAGCTGCGAAGGGTTGTGCCGGTACTGATCGAGGTGTCTGCTTTCCGACTTCAGTGACCGATGAGGGTCGGAAACTGCCCCCAATTATCGAACGGGACACACGATGTTCCGCGATGCGGGGTTGGAAACGCAAAAGGGTTACGTGAAGATCACGTAACCCCTTGCTGTATTTGGTGCCGGCTGCAGGACTCGAACCCGCCACCTGATGATTACAAATCAACTGCTCTACCAGATGAGCTAAGCCGGCGAAGTCGTGTATTGTAACCGATTCACTGGTCACTGCGACTACCTGTCGGTGCAATTTCCTTCGCCATCCGGAACGCCTGGGAAAGCACTTGCTACCGCCCTCCCAAACGTCCCTCTTCGCGAATTACTTCACCACCTTCAGGTGTGCACGTCCGGCGTTGCCGCCAGCCGCGCCGTTACCGCCGGGACGCGTCGGGTCCGGATCGTCGTCAATCGGCTCCTGCGACGACGGCACCGCTTCCAGCTCGGTACCCTCGTCCGCAGACGCCTGCTTGTCGACCGGGAAAGCCATCCCCTGTCCGTTCTCGCGAGCGTAAATCGCCAGCACGTTCGGCACCTGCACTTCAACCTTCTGTGAGATGCCGCCGAAGCGGGCGCTGAATTCAATCCAGTCGTTGCCCATCTGCAATCCGCTCGTGGCGTCGAAGCTGATGTTCAGCACGATCTCGCCATCTTTCACAAACTCTCGCGGCACTCGCGTCTTGGCATCGACATGCACGGCCAAATACGGCGTGTACCCGTTGTCGGTACACCACTCGTACAGCGCGCGCAGAAGATAAGGCTTGGTAGACGTTTCTGGCATATAACCAACTCGTCCCGCCGCGAAACCCGCCCGTCATCTTCCACAGGCCAGCCTCGGCAGCGGGCAAATCAACGCATCAGCGACGCATGACCTTTTCGGACGGCGTCAGCGCTTCAATGTACGCCGGACGGCTGAAAATCCGCTCGGCATACTTCATCAACGGGGCAGCATTCTTCGACAACTCAATGCCGTAGTGATCCAGACGCCACAGCAACGGGGCAATCGCCACGTCCAGCATCGAGAACTCTTCACCCAACATGTACTTGTTCTTCACGAAAATCGGCGCAAGCTGCGTCAGACGATCGCGAATCGATGCACGGGCCTTCTCGTGCGTCTTCTCCGCCGCCTTGCCCTTCTCGTTCTCGAGCGAGCTCACATGCACAAACAGCTCTTTCTCGAAATTGAACAGGAACAATCGCGCGCGAGCACGCTGCACCGGATCGGCCGGCATCAGCTGCGGGTGCGGGAAACGTTCGTCGATGTACTCGTTGATGATGTTCGATTCGTACAGAATCAGATCACGCTCGACAAGAATCGGCACCTGACCGTACGGGTTCATCACCGCAATGTCTTCCGGCTTGTTGAACAGGTCAACGTCACGGATTTCGAAATCCATGCCTTTTTCGAACAAAACCAGCCGGCAACGCTGGGAGAAGGGGCACGTCGTGCCCGAGTACAAAACCATCATAGCGCGTCTTCCTTAAAAACCAACGGGGCCGGGGCGGGAAATCGGCGCTCCCCATACCCTGGCCCCGTCGTACAGACGTTATTTTACTTCACGTCCTTCCAATAGGCCGCATTCAGGCGCCAGGCCAGTACCGTAAAGAGTCCCAGGAACAACAGAACCCAGACACCCAACTGCCGGCGTGTCCGCTGAGCCGGTTCCGACATCCAATCCAGATAAGATACCAAATCCGCCATGGCAGAATCAAATTCCACAGGTTTCATCGTCCCCTGGGTGATCTGCACGAACTGCACCGGACCGTGCTCCGCCCCCTCGACATGCTTCACCCCCCGCTGTCCCTGCAACTGCCAGAACGGGTTCGGCATGGCCACATTGGGGTACGCCACGTTGTTCCAGCCCGTCGGGCGGGTGTCATCTCGATAGAACGTACGCAGATAGGTGTACAGCCAGTCCGTCCCCCGGGCCCGCGCCTCCACCGACAGGTCGGGCGGCGCAGCGCCAAACCACGACTTGGCGTCCGCCGCGCGCATGGCGACCGTCATCGTGTCGCCGATCCTGTCCGTCGTGAAAAGCAGATTGTTCTTGATCTCCACGTCCGACAGGCCCAGATCCTTCAGGCGCGAGAACCGCATCGACGCCGCCGAGTGACAGTTCAAACAGTAGTTCACGAACAGTTTCGCCCCGCGCTGGAGCGAAGCCAGATCGTCGATCCGGTTCGGCGCCGTGTCGAGCGCCGCCCCTTCTTCAGCCATGGCCGGCGCCGCAAAGCCACTCAAGAGCGCCAGGATAAGCAACAGTTTTCTCATCTTGATATCCCTAGTCGTCGTTGGCTTGCGCTCAATGCGCCGCGAAGGTCACGCGATCCGGCACCGGCTTGAAGGTGCCGCGCTTGCTCCACAGCGGCATCAGCCAGAAAAATCCGAAGTAATACAGCGCGCCGACCTGCGAAATGGCGGTCTTCACCGGCGTGGGTTCCTGGATCCCCAGATACCCCAGCACCGCGAAAACAACGACGAGAATACCCAGCAGCACTTTGTGGAAGCCCGGACGATAGCGAATCGACTTGACCGGGCTGTGGTCCAGCCACGGCAGGAAGAAGAGCGTCACCACCGCACCGCCCATCACCACCACCCCCCAGAACTTGGCTTCGGTCAGGTACATCGCAAGCAGCAACAACACTACGCCGCCAGACGCCGCAACCTTGGTGGTCGCCGCCGCCTTGCCCTTGATCCACCAGACCGCCGTAATGAGCACCGCCAGCCCCATCAGGATGTGCTTGAAATCGTCGGTCGTGGCACGCAGCATCGAGTAGAACGGCGTGAAATACCAGACCGGAGCGATATGCGGCGGCGTCTTGAGCGGGTCGGACGGGATGAAGTTGTTCGCCTCAAGGAAGTATCCGCCCATCGTCGGCGCGAAGAACACGATCGCCGAGAACACCATCAGGAACACGCCCACGCCCATGATGTCGTGCACCGTGTAGTACGGATGGAACGGAATGCCGTCGAGCGGGCGGCCATTGGCGTCCTTCTTGTCCTTGATCTCCACGCCGTCCGGGTTGTTCGAGCCCACTTCATGCAGCGCGATGATGTGCGCGACGATCAGGCCGATGAGCACCAGCGGAATCGCGATCACGTGGAACGCGAAGAAGCGGTTGAGCGTGGCGTCCGAGACGACGTAATCGCCACGAATCCACAGCGACAGATCCGGGCCGATGAACGGAATCGCCGAGAACAGGTTCACGATCACCTGCGCGCCCCAGTACGACATCTGGCCCCAGGGCAGCAGATAGCCCATGAACGCCTCGGCCATCAGGCACAGGAAGATCAGGCAGCCGAACACCCACACCAGCTCGCGCGGCTTACGGTACGAGCCGTACAGCAGTCCGCGGAACATGTGCAGATACACCACGACGAAGAACATCGAGGCGCCCGTCGAGTGCATGTAGCGGATGAGCCATCCCCACGGCACTTCGCGCATGATGTACTCGACCGACGCGAACGCCAGGTTGCCGTCGGGCTTGTAGTTCATCACCAGGAAAATGCCGGTGAGGATCTGGATCACCAGCACCAGCATGGCCAGCGATCCGAAGAAATACCAGAAGTTGAAGTTTTTTGGGGCGTAATACTCGGAAGCGTGGTCTTTCCAGAGCTGCGTGAGCGGAAACCGGCGATCGATCCAGCCCAGCAAGCCCGTCGTGTCGACCTGTTTGTCGGCGGCCATGTTTACGCTTCTCCTTTTTCGTCTTTACCGATCACGATCTTGTTGTCGTTCACGAACATGAAACGAGGAACGTCGAGATTCTTCGGTGCCGGCTTGTTCTTGAACACGCGACCCGACATGTCGTAGGTCGAGCCGTGGCACGGGCAGAGGAAGCCGGGATCATGGCCCAGCGCAGGCAGAGTGTCCGCCGCGTAAGGCCCGGACGGGATGCAACCGAGGTGCGTACAGATACCGACCACGACGAGCATTTCCTTGCGCGATTCGCGCGCACGGAACTCGTTCTTGGCATAGTCGGGCATCGGGTAGGAAAACGTCTCTTTCGAGTCCGGATCGGCCAGCTCCGACGTCACTTTGGACAGCGAAGCCAATTGCTCCGGTGTGCGATATACGATCCACACAGGCAGCCCACGCCAGGAAACCGTCATCATCTGGCCCGCCTTGAGGCCGCTGATATCCGCTTCGACCGGCGCCCCGCCTGCCTTGGCGCGCTCCGATGGTTGAAGGGAACTGACGAAAGGAACGAGAGTTACAACGCCGCCCACGCCTCCAGCTACGGACGTTGCAATCAGCAGATTCCGGCGATTACTGTCGACGGCCTTTTCTTGATTGTCACTCATCACAAGCCCCACACGGTTGAATTTGTATTTCCGTCAACCTTAAATCATACGCGAGCGTAAATGCCTGAAACAACGGCAAAACGCCCCAGTCTCCTAGTGGTTTTCGCGTATTTTCAAAGGATTAACGTACCCTGCGGGTGATTTGCGACCACCCGGGGTTTCGCTTCTGGGATGCTGCACGAGACCCGCTATGATCGCCGCTTTCGTTGACGTGCGCACGACATTTAGTAACATTTTCATTGTCGCGCCCTGATAACATCGGGGCGCACGACCTGAGGCATTCGCGTGACAATGACCGACGCGAACCCTGCCGTCGCCGTACAGGTCGCGGGACTTTACCGGTCAATCAATGCCAATTCGTGAGGGTCGGCGCAGCAATGCTTCCCCCCGGCCACTCATCAAAACAGCGGAGGAATGGCATGAGCTTCATGTCGGAATTCAAGGAATTTGCCGTCAAAGGCAACGTGATCGATCTGGCGGTCGGTGTGATCATCGGCGGTGCGTTCGGCAAGATCGTCGACTCGGTCGTCAGGGACCTCATCATGCCGATCGTCGGCGCCATCTTCGGCGGCCTCGACTTCTCGAGCAAGTTCATCGTGCTCGGCAGCATTCCGCCCAGTTTCCAGGGCAACCCGACGTCCTATGCCGACCTCACGAAGGCCGGTGTCGCCGTGTTCGGTTACGGCAACTTCATTACCGTCGCCCTGAACTTCCTGATCCTGGCGTTCATCATCTTTCTGATGGTCAAGCAGATCAACCGCCTCAAGCGCCCGGCCGCGGAAGCCCCGGCCGAACCGGCGCCCACGCCGGAAGAGGTCGTTCTGCTGCGCGAAATTCGCGACAGCCTCAAGAAGCAGAACGGGTAAGCACGCGCAAAGGGCGGTCTTGCACCGCCCTCGCCCGCGCCGGGCCGCATCCGGTCAGGCCGGATTCGTCATATCGAAGAACCGATGCTCGAGCCCGAAACGGCTGGCGATGTGCTCGCCAACCGCTCTGGCCCCGCCACGCTCGGTGGCGTGGTGGCCCGCCGCCAGGTACCCCACGCCGCTCTCGAGCGCGAGATGCTGGGTCGGCTCGGACACTTCGCCGCTGATATAGACGTCGGCTCCCGCCGCGATGGCCGCTTCGAAGAAACCTTGCGCCCCCCCGGTGCACCACGCCACACGGCGCACCGGACGGCTCGGGTCGCCGAGCATCAACGGCGCACGTCCCAGTTGTGTCTCGACGTGCGACGCCAGTGCGGCCAGTGTCGTCGGTTGCGAAGGCGCCCCCAACCAGCCGAGCTGGTCCGGCCCGAAACGCCCGCCATCGTCGGCAAAGCCTAGCAACTTGCCCAATTGCGCGTTGTTGCCCAGTTCCGGGTGGGCGTCGAGCGGCAGATGGTAGGCAAACAGACTCATGTCGTTGCCGATCAACAGTCCCAAACGACGACGCTTCATCCCGGTAATACGGGCATCTTCGTTCTTCCAGAAATAGCCGTGATGGACGAGAACGGCATCGGCGCCCCAATCGCGGGCCGCTTCGAGAAAAGCCAGGCTGGCGGTCACGCCGCTGGCGATTTTTCGGATGTCGCTGCGCCCTTCGACCTGTAGGCCGTTCGGGCAGTAATCGCGAAATTGCGCGATTTGCAGGGTATCGTTCAGATACAATTCGAGTTCAACACGATTCATATAAGGTCTCGCTCTTTCATGCTCAGACGCTTCTGGCTACTGTTCGCGCAAGCGGTCACCGTGCTGCTTGCGTTGCTTTTCATCATCGCCACACTCAAGCCTCAGTGGCTGCAACGCCAGGGTTCGTTCGGCAAGCAACTGGCAAATCCGATCATCGCCTTGCAGGAAGTCGGCCCGAGTCTGTCGGACAAGCCGGCTGTCGGCTCGTATGCCGACGGCGCGCAGAAGGCGATGCCCGAGGTCGTCAGCATTTTTTCCAGCAAGGAACAAAAGCAAAACCGCGACCCGCGTCTCGATGACCCGCTGTTCCGCTATTTCTTCGGCGACGGCGGCGGTACGGTGCGGCAAGACCCGGTCTCGAGCCTCGGCTCGGGTGTGATTGTGAGCAGCGAAGGCTATATTCTCACGAATCATCACGTGGTGGACGGCGCCGACGAGATCGAAGTCGCCCTCGCCGACGGCCGCAAGGCACGCGCCAAACTGGTGGGCAGCGATCCGGAAACCGATCTCGCGGTGCTCAAGATCACGCTCGACAATCTGCCCGCCATCACACTCGGCCGCATGGATCAGGTACGTGTGGGCGACGTCGTGCTCGCCATCGGCAATCCGTTCGGCGTCGGTCAGACGGTCACGATGGGGATCATCAGCGCGTTGGGCCGCAACCACCTCGATATCAGCACGTTCGAGAACTTCATCCAGACCGATGCGGCCATCAATCCCGGGAATTCCGGTGGTGCACTGGTCGACGTGAACGGCAACCTGCTGGGCATCAACACGGCGATCTACTCGCGTAGCGGCGGCAACATGGGCATCGGCTTCGCGATCCCGGTCTCCACGGCTCGCACGGTGCTTGAGAGCATCATCACCACGGGTACGGTCACACGTGGCTGGGTTGGTGTCGAGCCGCAGGACATTACCTCGGACATCGCCGAGTCGTTCGGCCTGAAGCAGGATTCGGGCGTCATCATCGCCGGTGTCGTGCAGGGCGGCCCGGCCGACAAGGCGGGCGTGCAACCGGGCGACATCCTGAGCAAGGTGAACGACGAGTCGATCCGCGACACCACCGAACTGCTCAACGTCATCGCGCAGATCAAGCCGGGCACGCAGACCAAGATTCACGTCACGCGCAAGAAGAAGGAACTGGATCTGACGGTTGTCGTCGGCAAGCGCCCGCCCCCGCCCAAGCGGCCGGTGCAGGACGAGGACGATGGCAGCGACGAGAACAACGCCGACTGACGGCGTCACGTTCCCGGCAAGACAAGACGGCTGCGCTTCGGCGTGGCCGTTTTTATTTGCTCCGTCCGACAACAAAAAAGCACGGGACGGGACCCGTGCTTTTCGGTTGATACTCACAACGACTCCGCAGGATCGGCTTACCCGCGGGTGGCATTCACGGCCCTTACGGCGCCGCCTGCCCGTTCCCTTCGCTGCCCTCGTCTGCGTGCTGGCCCTGCTTCACGAACACCCGCGCAGCAATCAGACCCAGCTCATAGAGAATGCACAGCGGCACGGCCAGCATCAGTTGCGACAGGATGTCGGGCGGCGTCACGACCGCCGCCAGCACGAACGCACCGACCACCACGTACGGACGGATCTGCTTGAGCTTCTCGATGCTCACCACGCCCATGCGTGCGAGCACCACCACCACGACCGGCACTTCGAAAGTCACCCCGAAGCATAGGAACATCGTGAGGATGAAACTCAGGTAGTTGTCGATATCGGTGTTCATCTCCGCACCCAGTGGCGCGTTGTAATGCGCCATGAAGTGGAACACCGTCGGGAACACCAGGAAGTAAGCGAACGCCATACCGGCAAGGAACAGCGTATAGCTGCTCACGACCAGCGGCATGATCAACTTCTTCTCGTGCTGGTACAGCCCCGGCGCCACGAAGGCCCAGACCTGATACAGCACGATGGGCAACGCAATCACGAACGCGACCATCATCGTGACCTTCATCGGCACGAAGAACGAACCGGTGATGTCGGTGACGATCATCTTGCCGCCTGCGGGCAGCGATTGCATCAGCGGTCGGGCGAATATCCGGAAGATGTCCGGTGCCCAGTAGACCAGCGAGAGGAACACCACGATGACGGCTGCACCCGCGCGAATGATGCGATTGCGCAGCTCGATCAGATGCGAGATGAAAGTCTCTTCGGTGCCCCCTTCGGGGATTTGCTTGTCGTCGCTCACGTCGACTTATCCAGGAATGAAGCCGGCACAGTGCCAGATGGCGGGAAGGTCGCGGCGGTTGTGCCTCAGAAGAACTTGGTGGGTCGACGCAGCTTGGCCGGCGTATGACGCGCCACGCGCGCCGCTCCCGACTGTACCCGGGTGCGTGTGACGCTGGCCTGCTTGAACCACATCGGCGTAGCAGCCCGGCGCACGCGCCAGTTGCGACGCTTGGTCGACCCGCGCACGCCCGATGTCACGACCGGCTCGCTGAGATAGCTGTCCGAGTAACCGGTGGCGGCGTCTGTGGCGCCGCCCGCCATCTCGCTGGTCGAGGTGCCCGTGGCACTCGCCCAGGCGTCGTTGAGCGACGCCTCCTGCTCGTGCAACTGCTTCTGAATCGTGTTCTGGGCGCTGCGGGCCGCGTCCTCGAACTGCGTGCGCATGTTGCGCAGCTCGTCGAGTTCCATCTCGCGGCTCACCTCGGCCTTCACATCGTTGATATAGCGTTGTGCACGGCCGAAGAGGGCGCCCGCCGTGCGGGCCACCTTCGGCAGACGCTCCGGACCGATCACGACCAGCGCAACCACGCCGATCAGCATCAGTTTGGAAAGGCCGAGATCGATCATGTCGACGCCAGCTTAGCCTTGCTTGTGGTTGCTTGCGTCCTTGGCCTGCACGTCGATGGTCGTCGCATCGCGCAGTTCCTTGGCAGCTGCCGCCGGGTCGTCCTTGGCCGACGGGGTGTTGCCATCGGTGCCTTCCTTCATGCCGTCCTTGAAACCCTTGACCGCACCGCCCAGGTCGCTACCCATGTTACGCAGCTTCTTGGTACCGAAAACCATCATCACGATCACCAGCACGATCAGCCAGTGCCAAATACTCAACGAACCCATGACCTCTCTCCTTGCGTTTCCCCACCCCTGCCGCCTTGCGACGGGGTCTCGTCTAGCCGCGTTACCCGGGCGTTTCCGCCCTCAGGCACGCGCCCTGTGTTTGCCCCCGTGCCCGCAGCAACATGCCCCATTGTGGCACATTGCGCGTCACGTCCTGCATCGTAACCGGGCCGGACACCGGGTAGAAATAAATGTTTCGTGAAACCTTCCGTAATGCGGGACAGTTGCACGTTCAGGCGACGTTGCGCGGCATTTCGTCACGCGAAATCAGCCCTTTCAGCCCCTCACTACCCGGCGCAACGCCCGGCGAAATCGGCGACTGTCAGGCGATCCGCTTCACGTCCGATTCACGCCCGCTTCACGTCTGACTCACATCCGCTTCCAGGGGCGTGGCCCGGCCAGAATGTGCATGTGAAGATGATAAACCTCCTGCCCGCCACCCGGTCCGGTGTTCATCACCACGCGAAAGCCATTGCCCTCGATGTTCGACGCGTCGCCGTCGAAGCGATAGCCGTGATCCGCCGCCAGCTTCGGCGCGAGCATCATCATCTTGCCCAGCAGCGCCTGGTCTTCCAGCTGGCAATCCTGCAGCGTGGCAATGTGCTTGCGCGGCACCATCAGCAGGTGCAGGTCGGCCGCCGGATTGATGTCCTTGAACACCACGACGTCGTCGTCGGCGTGGACCTGCGCGCTCGGGATCTGCCCGGCAATAATCTTGCAGAAGATACAGTTGTCGTGCGTCATGCGTATGTCTTCCTCTTGCTATCTCGACCGAATCCGATGCGCGGCCCGAAAGCGCAGCGCCCTCAGGTCCGCGTGGCGTACATGGGCTTGTTGTCGTTCAGGTAGAGCCAGCCCTTGACGATTCGGTACAGTGTCCAGATGCCCAGCACCCAGAGAATCGCGAAGCCGACCATCACCACGGCCAGCGCCACACCGAGCACGCCCCAGACCACCGACCACCAGAAGGTGCGGATCTGCCACGTGAAATGCGAGGCGTACAGGGTGCCGGCTGCGTCGTCGCGCTTGATGTAGTTGACGATGATCGCCACGATGGCGGTCACGCCGCCCGTGAGCCAGAACAGCGCATACAGCGCGTAGAGCACGTGCGTGAGCTTGCGCAACGCGCGCTCCTGTTCTTCGGTCGGACCAGTCTGGATAGGCGTCGTGTTCACTACGTAGGGATTGTCAGTGCTGCCCGGCGAGCCGGTCGAGCCAGGGGATTGCGGATCGTTCATGAGGCGTCTCCTCGCGTGAACCTGCTTGGGCGGGTTGGGGCCGGTCGGGGCCCGTTGCGCCTGTCTGTCCCGGCGCCCCGACGACGTCGGGCAGCCGGACGTTCGGCAGGCGTCAGTCGGCGTGTTCGCCGCGCGTGCCGCGCTGGGCCTTTTCGACCAGCCCCGACAGCCCTTCGCGGCGCGCCAGTTCGGCGAGCACTTCGCCCGGGCTCAGGTCGTGGTGCGCGAGCAGGACCATGCAGTGAAACCACAGGTCCGCCGTCTCATTGACGAGCTTCTGTCGCAGATCGCCGGCCCCGCCAATGCGGATGTCCTTCGCCGCGAGCACCACTTCGGTGGCTTCTTCGCCGATCTTCTTGCAGATCGCGTCGTCGCCCTTGTGAAACAGGCGGGCGACGTATGATTTGTCGGGATCGCCACCCTTGCGCGAGGCGATCACTTCGGCAACACGCTCGAGCGTATCGTTCATGGGGCTCACTTGTAGATCTTGTGCGGGTCCTTGAGCACCGGCTCGACGGTGGCCCAGCGGCCATCCCCGACGTTGCCCTCGAACTTCTGGAAGAAACAGGAATGGCGACCGGTGTGGCAGGCAATGCCGTCGATCTGCTCGACCTTGAGCAGCACCACGTCTTCGTCGCAATCCAGACGGATCTCGTGCACCTTCTGCACGTGCCCCGACTCTTCGCCCTTGTGCCACAGGCGTTTGCGCGAACGCGAGTAATAGACGGCCTCGCCGGTCTCGACCGTGCGCGCAAGCGCCTCACGGTTCATCCAGGCGAACATCAGCACGTCGTTGCTGCCGACTTCCTGCGCGATCACGGGCACGAGGCCCTGCGCGTCCCAACTTACCTTGTCCAGCCAGTCTTGCGTCATGATCCGAATTCCGTTCAGAGCCGCACCGAAATGCCCCGGTCGGCCATGAAGCGCTTCGCTTCGCCGACGGTGTGCTCGCCATAGTGGAAGATGCTGGCGGCGAGTACGGCATCGGCATGGCCATCGGTCACGCCGTTGGCCAGATCGGCCAGCGATCCCACACCGCCCGAGGCGATCACGGGAATGCTCACGGCGTCGGACACCGCGCGCGTGAGCGCCAGGTCGAAGCCGCTCTTCGTGCCGTCGCGGTCCATGCTGGTGAGCAGGATTTCGCCCGCGCCCAGCGCCTCGACCTGCTTCGCCCAGGCCACGGCTTCGAGGCCGGTGCCCTTGCGTCCGCCGTGCGTGAAGACTTCCCAGCGCGGCGGTTCGCCGTCGGCCGAGACACGCTTGGCATCGATCGCCACCACAATGCACTGCGACCCGTACTTGGCGGCCGCGTCGGCAACCAGTTGCGGGTTGGCCACGGCCGACGAGTTCATGCTGATCTTGTCGGCACCGGCGTTGAGCAGGCGGCGCACGTCGGCCACCTCGCGCACACCGCCACCCACGGTCAGCGGAATGAAGACCTGCGCAGCCACCGCTTCGATGATCGGCAGGATGAGGTCGCGCCCGTCGGACGTCGCCGTGATATCGAGGAACGTGAGTTCGTCGGCGCCCTGCTCGTCATAACGGCGGGCGATCTCGACGGGGTCGCCCGCGTCGCGAAGTTCGACGAAATTGACACCCTTGACCACGCGGCCGGCCGTCACGTCCAGACACGGGATGATGCGTTTAGCGAGAGCCATGATGTTGGCACGCGAGACGGCGGTTGCCGCAGTCTCGCTTATGCCGCTCCTTCGGAAAGCTCGTCGGCGCGCGTTTGCGCCGCCGCGAAATTCAGGTCGCCCGAGTAGATCGCGCGACCGCAGATGACGCCTTCGACGCCCTCGTTCTCGACCTTGCACAGCGCGTCGATGTCGCCCAGGTTCGACAAACCGCCGCTGGCGATCACCGGCACCGTCACGGCCTGCGCCAGGCGCACGGTCGCTTCGATGTTGATGCCCTGCAGCATGCCGTCGCGGCCGATATCCGTGTAGATGATCGACTCCACGCCGTAATCCTCGAACTTGCGCGCCAGATCCACGACTTCGTGGCCGGTGAGCTTGCTCCAGCCATCGGTGGCAACCTTGCCGTCCTTGGCGTCGAGGCCGACGATGATGTGGCCGCCGAAGGCGCTGCACGCGTCGCGCAGGAAACCCGGATCCTTCACCGCCGCCGTACCGATGATGACGTACGACAGACCGTCGTCGAGATAGCGCTCGATGGTGTTCAGGTCACGAATGCCGCCGCCCAGTTGCACGGGGATGTCAGCGCCCACTTCCTGAATGATGGCGCGGATAGCCGCTTCGTTGCGCGGCTTGCCAGCAAATGCGCCGTTCAGGTCCACCAGATGGAGTCGGCGCGCGCCTTGCTCGACCCAATGTCGGGCCATGGCGGCGGGCTCCTCCGAGAATACGGTGGCTTGATCCATGTCGCCTTGTTTAAGGCGAACACATTGACCGTCTTTGAGGTCGATGGCCGGGATGAGCAGCATAGGCAATCGTGAAACGTCGCTAGTGGGAAGTAAAAGAAAGTCGCGAATTACGCGGACAACACAAAACCGATCCCCGCCTTGCCGGGCAACGGCACATCGGAATCGGTTTCATCAACATGACACACAGTATAAGCGGTGAGAGCGTACACGCTCTGAAAGGCACGAGGGCTCGCAGCGCACAGGCGCGCCACCCCCGTCACGATCAGGGCTTCCACTGGGCAAAATTGCGATACAGGGCCAGACCGGCCTGCGCGCTCTTCTCCGGGTGGAACTGAGTGGCGAAGATATTATCTTGGGCCACTGCACAGGTAAAGGGCACACCATAGACCGTTTCACCGGCGGTCAGTTCGGGCTTCGCAGGCACCACATAGTAGCTGTGCACGAAGTAGAAATAGCTGTCGTCGGGCACGCCGGCCCAGATCGGGTGGTCCTGCGTCTGACGCACGCGGTTCCAGCCCATTTGCGGGATCTTGAAACGCGAGCCGTCATCTTGCAGGCGACCTTCGAGGTCGAAGCGCACCACGCGGCCCGGCATCAGGCCCAGCGCGGGCGTGTTGCCTTCGTCCGACATGTCGAACAGCATCTGCTCGCCCACGCACACGCCGAACATCGGCTTGGTGGCGGCGGCCTCGACGACCGCCTCACGCAGACCCGACTCGTTCAGGCAGCCCATGCAGTCGCGCATCGCGCCTTGCCCGGGGAGCACCACGCGGTCGGCGGCGCGAATCTCGGCGGCGTCGCTGCTGATGCTCACGTCGGCCTCGGGCGCCGCTGCACGCAACGCCTGGTAGACCGAGCGCAGGTTGCCCATTCCGTAGTCGACAATCGCAATCTTATTCATCTCAAACCCGGCAGCAGAATTTTTAAACCATCCACAATGAATTCAACGGCCAGCGCCGAGAGGATCAACCCCATGATGCGCGTGCCGATGTTGATACCCGTGCGGCCAAGCCAGCCTTCGATGCGCGAGGCGCTGCGAAGCGCCACCCAGCATACCGCGCCGACGCCGGCACCGATCGCCACGAGCGCCAGCATCTGCGCCCAGCCGTGGGCACGGCCGGAGTAGATGATCACGGTACTGATCGTGCCCGGTCCGGTCAGCAGCGGAATCGCCAGCGGGACCACGGCGATATTCGGCCGCTCCTCCGCCTCGTGACGCTCTTCGGCTGTCGCGCGCGTGTTCCCGGTCTGGGCGTTGATCATGTTCACCGCCATAAGCAGCATGATGACCCCGCCCCCGACTTCCAGCGACGCGATCGAAATGCCGAAAAAGCGGATGATCGCCTCGCCGAACAGGCCCGAGCCCGCCACCACCAACGCCACGGCAATCGCCGCCACCTTGATCGTATGACGCTTCTCTTCGCGCGTCTGCGACTGCGTCAGGCTGATGAACAGCGGGATCGCCCCCAGCGGGTTGATCAGGGCCAGCAGCGAGATGAAAAACTTGAAGACGTCGGGTGTCATAGGGGCACGCGGCGCCGGCATCCGGCCGGGCGATGATGCTTCGCAGGAGCGCCGGCACGCGTCGCCGGCGGGCTATCCGGCCGGCGTCTGGCGCCAGCCGGCCAGTCTCACGTTACAGGCTTCCCTTGGTCGACGGCACGACACCCGCGGCACGCGGGTCGATCTCGACCGCCATGCGCAGCGCGCGACCAAACGCCTTGAACACCGTTTCGCACTGGTGGTGGGCGTTGATGCCGCGCAGGTTGTCGATATGCAGCGTGACACCGGCGTGGTTCACGAAACCGCGGAAAAATTCGATGGTCAGGTCAACGTCGAAGTTGCCTACCCGTGCGCGCGTGAACGGCACGTGGAATTCGAGACCGGGACGGCCCGAGAAGTCGATCACCACGCGCGAGAGCGCTTCGTCGAGCGGCACGTAGCTGTGGCCGTAGCGCACGATGCCCTTCCGGTCGCCGATGGCCTTGGCCACGGCCATGCCCAGCGTGATGCCGACGTCTTCCACCGTGTGGTGATCGTCAATGAAGGTATCGCCCTTGGCTTCGACTTCCATGTCGATGAGGCCGTGGCGCGCGATCTGGTCGAGCATGTGGTCCAGAAACGGCACGCCGGTATCGAGCGTCTTCCGGCCGGTGCCGTCCAGATCGATCTTGACGCGTATTTGCGTTTCGCTGGTATCGCGAACGACTTCCGCAATGCGCATGATGGTGAGTTCTCGTCGTATAGCTTTGTTAGAGCGATTCGGCCAGGGCTTGGACCATGGCCGCATTCTCCGTGGGGGTGCCGACCGTCAATCTGAGGCAATTGGCCAGCAATACGTGCATTTTACCCACGTTTTTGATCAACACCTTGTGTGCCAGCAGGCCGGCGTGGGTTTTGTCGGCATCCGGCACACGGACCAGCACGAAATTGGCCCGGCTCGGGAAGACGGTCACCCCCGGCAGCGCCGCCACGGCAGTCGCCAGACGCTCGCGCTCGGCGCGCAATTCGGCCGCCTGCGCGTCGAGCACGTCGAGGTGATCGAGCATGAATTCGGCGCACGCCTGCGTGAGCACATTCACGTTGTAGGGCGGACGCACCTTGTCGAGCTGGTCCAGCCATTGCGCGCCGCCCGCCACGTAACCGAGTCGGATACCTGCCAGGCCGAGCTTGGAGACGGTGCGCATGACCAGCAGATTCGGGAACTCGGCCAGACGCGGCATCCACGTCTGGCCGGCAAACGGCTGGTACGCCTCGTCGATCACCACGAGCCCGCGACCGGCCGTACGCACGAGCGTTTCGATCTCGTCGTCGGCGAAGAGGTTGCCGGTCGGGTTGTTCGGATAGGCCAGATACACGACCGCCCCCGGATGCGCCGCAATCGCGTTGAGCATGGCCGGCATGTCGAGCGAAAAGTCGGCGCGCAGCGGCACGCCCACGAATTCGACACCCGCGAAGCGCGACGACATCTCGTACATGACGAAACCCGGCATCGGGGCAATGACCGCCGCGCCAGGACGCGCCGTGGCCATGGCGATCATGCTGATGATCTCGTCCGAGCCGTTGCCCAGCAACAGCTTCGCCCCGGCCGGCACGCCCATGGTCCGGGCCAGCTTTTCGAGCAACGCCTTCGGTTGCGGCGCCGGATACCGGTTCAGCGCCACGTCGGCCAGACGCTGGCCCAGCGCGGTGCGCAGGGCGTCGGGCAGGCCGTACGGGTTCTCCATGGCGTCGAGCTTCAGAAAGCCGCTCGCGTCAGGCACCGGATAAGAGTTCATGGCGAGCACATCGGGGCGGATCACTTGATCGACGGACATGGTGTAGGTGGCGATGAAAAGGTGCGAGGCGTTTGAATGGAGCGAAGGGGTTGAATCAGTTGAAAGCGAACGTCAGCCGCCCGGCATCGGCACCGTCGATCTTGACGGTACACCGGCGACCGGTTTCCACGCTGCCGAGGGCGTCGGTAATGCGCTGCAAGCGCACCCCCGTCTGCCAGGACAGCGCCTGCGCCACGGCCGGACTCACGCGAGCGGGCGATGCATTCGCCTCGCAGCGCATGGCGACCAGCCGGTTACCCACGCGTCCGAAGACCCCGTGACCGACTTCCTCGTCGGTACCGCGCAGGGCGGTTTTGCCATCGAGGCGCAGCACGTAGACGTCGTTATCGAAGGCCTGACGCCGCACGCACACCGTCATGCGCTCGACGGACGCGCCTTCGAACGTGGCGTGCTGACAATAGCTGCCGCCCGCATACGCGGCGGTGCTGGCCGTCCCCACAAAGGCGAACAGCGCGACAGCACGCAGCGCAGCCCGCACGAAGCGAGCTGGCAAACGACAGAAGGGGAAAGCAGACATTGCGCGGGTCCGACGCCGGGCGGTGGCCGACGTCGTGGGACAGTACGCGGGCCGCAGGGCGTCGTCGCGCATGTCAGGACTCGTGATGCAGACGGTATTCGGCGCTGCGCGCGTGCGCTTGCAGGCCTTCGCCGTACGCCAGTTCGGCAGCGATTTCGCCAAGCATGCGGGCACCGCCCTCGCTCACTTCGATCAGGCTGGAGCGCTTGATGAAGTCGTACACGCCCAGCGGCGACGAGAAGCGCGCGGTGCGCGACGTCGGCAGCACGTGATTCGGCCCCGCGCAGTAGTCGCCCAGGCTCTCGCTCGTGAACTTGCCAAGGAAGATCGCCCCGGCGTGGCGAATCTTGTCGCCCCACTGCTGCGGCGTTTCAGCCGAGATTTCGAGGTGCTCCGGCGCGATCACGTTGGCGATTTCGCAAGCCTCGGCCATGTCGCGCACCTTGACCAGTGCGCCACGGCCTTGCAGCGACGCGGCGATCACGTCGCGACGCGGCATGTCTTCGATCTGGCGCTCCATCGACGCGTGCACGCGGGCGATGTACTCATCATCCGGGCACAGCAGGATCGACTGCGCGAGTTCGTCGTGTTCGGCCTGCGAGAACAGGTCCATCGCGACCCAGTCGGGATCGGTCGTGCCGTCGCAGATCACGAGGATTTCGGACGGCCCGGCAATCATGTCGATACCGACGGTACCGAACACGCGACGCTTGGCCGCCGCCACGAAGGCGTTGCCCGGACCGACGATCTTGTCGACGGCCGGCACGGTCTCGGTGCCGTAGGCCAATGCGCCCACTGCTTGCGCACCACCGATGGTAAACACGCGGTCGACACCGGCGATATGCGCGGCGGCGAGCACCAGCGGGTTCTGCACGCCGTCGGGCGTGGGCACCACCATGATGATCTCTTTCACCCCGGCCACACGCGCCGGAATGGCGTTCATGAGCACCGACGACGGGTACGCGGCCTTGCCACCCGGCACGTAAATACCCACGCGATCGAGCGGCGTGACCTTCTGGCCCAGCACCGTGCCGTCCGACTCGGTGTATTGCCAGCTGTGGGTCCCGCACTCGATGCGTTGCTTCTCGTGGTACGCCCGCACACGTGCCGCCGCGGCTTCGAGTGCGGCACGGCGCTTCGGCTCCAGACCTTCGAGCGCTGCGGCCAGCGCTTCGGCGGGCAGCTCCAGCGCCGCCATATCGGGCGCGCTCAGACGGTCGAACTTGTTCGTATATTCGATGACGGCCGCATCGCCGCGCGTCTTCACGTCGGCAAGAATTTCGGCGGCCGCACGGTCGATGGCGGCGTCTTCACTCGCCTCGAATGCCAGCACTTCGCGCAGTTGCGTCGCGAAGCCTTCGGCACCGGAGTCGAGTTTGCGAATATCGAGTTTCATGCTGTTTGCCGGGATGCCTGCTCGAAGGCATCCAGAATCGGCTGCAACGACTCACGCTTGAGCTTGAGTGCAGCCTGGTTAATCACGAGACGGGACGAGATCTCCATGATCTCCTCCACTTCCACCAGATTGTTGGCCCGCAGCGTGCCGCCGGTACTCACCAGATCGACGATCGCGTCGGCCAGACCCACGAGCGGGCCCAGCTCCATCGAGCCGTACAGCTTGATCAGGTCGACGTGCACACCCTTGGCCGCGAAGTGCTCGCGCGCGGTTTGCACGTACTTGGTCGCCACCCGCAGGCGCGCGCCCTGACGAACCGCATTCGCATAATCGAAGCCCTTCGGTACAGCCACAGACATGCGGCAGCGGGCAATGTTCAAATCGATCGGCTGGTACAGGCCACCGCCGCCATGCTCGATGAGCACATCCTTGCCGGCGACACCGAAATCGGCGGCACCATATTGCACATACGTCGGCACATCCGTCGCGCGCACGATGATCACGCGCAGATTCGGATCCGTCGTCGGCAGAATCAGCTTGCGCGAGGTTTCCGGGTCTTCCGTGACTTCGATACCGGCGGCCGCCAGCAACGGCAGCGTCTCCGTAAAGATACGCCCTTTCGAGAGGGCGAGCGTCAGCGGTTGAGCGAGCGGCTGGGCCGACTTGGCGGAACTCATGCAATGTCTCCCTGGCGTGCTTCGACACGCCGGATTCGCGCGCCCACGGCGCACAACTTGGCCTCGATACGATGATAGCCGCGATCGAGGTGATGAATGCGGTCGACGAGCGTGCGGCCATCGGCCGTCAGCCCCGCGACGATCAGGCTGGCGGATGCGCGCAGGTCGGTCGCCATCACATGCGCACCCGACAGGCGATCAACGCCGGAAATGCGCGCCGTATTGCCTTCGATACCGATATTTGCGCCCAGGCGCATCAATTCCTGCACGTGCATGAAGCGGTTCTCGAAGATCGTTTCCACGACCTGCGACGCCCCCTCGGCAATGCAATTGAGTGCCATGAACTGCGCCTGCATGTCGGTCGGGAACGCCGGGTATTCCGACGTCCGGAAGCTCACGGCACGCGCGCGCCGGTCCATCGAGACACGCAGCCAATCCGCGCCGCCGCTCACGTTGGCGCCGGTCTCGCGCAGTTTTTCGATGACGGCGTCGAGCGTGCCCGGCACCACGCGACGCAGCGTGATATCGCCGCGCGTGGCCACCGCCGCACACAGGAACGTGCCCGCCTCGATGCGATCGGGCACGACATCGTGCGTTGCACCATGCAGGCGCGGCACGCCGGTGACCACCAGACGCTCCGTACCGATGCCCTCGATCTTCGCGCCCATCTTCACGAGCAACACCGCCAGATCGGTGACTTCCGGCTCACGTGCGGCGTTGGCCAGCACGGTCACGCCGTCGGCGAGCGCCGCCGCCATGAGTAGGTTCTCGGTGCCGGTCACGGTGATCATGTCGGTCACGAGCGTTTCGCCACGCAAACGCGGCGCCTTCGCGACGATGTCGCCGTGCGTGAGCGTGATCTCGGCGCCCATCTTCTGCAGGCCCTTGATGTGCTGGTCGACGGGGCGCGCCCCGATCGCACAGCCGCCCGGCAGCGACACGCGCGCCTCGCCACAACGGGCGAGCAGCGGGCCGAGCACGAGGATCGACGCGCGCATGGTCTTCACCAGCTCATACGGTGCGGCCGGCTCGGTGATCTGCGAGGCATCCAGCGTCACCGACTCGCCGTGACGCTCGACCTTCACACCCATGCGCGCGAGCAGCGTCAGCATGGTGCGCACGTCATGCAGGTCCGGCACGTTGCCCAGCACCAGCGGCTCGGCCGTCAGCAGGCTCGCGCACAGAATGGGCAGCGCCGCATTCTTGGCGCCCGACACGGTAATCTCTCCCGCCAGCCGCTCGCCACCTTCGATCTCGAGATGGTCCGCGGCCACACGCTCGCCGGCAGCCGCCTCGCCGTTGCCGGCTGCGCCAGCGCTTTCTTGCGTAATCCTCATTGCGCCTGATACTCCGCGGGCGTCAGGGTCTTCATGGACAACGCGTGAATCTCGGCCTTCATGCGATCGCCCAGCGCGGCGTACACGAGTTGATGGCGCGCGATGAGGCGCTTGCCTTCGAACTGCGCGCTCACGATGGTGGCGAAGAAGTGTTGACCGTCGCCTTCGACGGCAACGTGATCGCAAGCCAGACCGGCTTCGATGTACTGTTTGATTTGTTCGGGGGTGGGCAGCATTGCCGATCCTAAAGCGTTCAGTGACGCAGTTTGTAGCCGCGGCGCAGCAAATTCAGCGCCACGGTTGCGAGTATCAGAAAAGTCGCACCGACGACGGCGAGGCTGGTCTGCGGTGCTACGTCGGACACGCCGAAGAAGCCGTAGCGGAACCCGTCGATCATGTAGAAGAACGGGTTGAAATGCGACACAGCCTGCCACACCGGCGGCAGCGAGTGAATCGAGTAAAACACGCCCGCGAGGAAGGTCGCCGGCATGATGAGGAAGTTCTGGAACGCCGCGAGCTGGTCGAACTTCTCCGCCCAGATCCCCGCGATCAGCCCCAGCGTGCCGAGGATCGCGGCTCCCAGGAAGGCGAAGCCAAGGATCCACAGCGGTGCCGCGAACGACAGATGCGTGAACGCCACCGTGACCAGGAACACGCCCAGCCCGACGCACAGACCACGCACTACGGCCGCGAGCACATAGGCGCCATACATCTCCCAGTGCGAGAGCGGCGGCAGCAGCACGAACACGAGGTTGCCCGTGATCTTCGACTGGATCAGCGACGACGAACTGTTGGCGAACGCATTCTGCAACACGCTCATCATCACCAGACCCGGCACGAGGAACGACGTATAGGTGATCTGGTCGTAGACCTTCACGCGATCTTCAAGCACGTGGCCGAAGATCATCAGGTACAGCAGCGCGGTCAGCACCGGCGCGGCCACGGTCTGGAAGCTCACCTTCCAGAAGCGCAGCACTTCTTTATAAAACAGCGTGCGAAAGCCGATCATGCTGCCACCTCCTGCGCGCGCGAACCCGACATGATCTGCACGAACACGTCCTCGAGGTCGGCCTTCTGAATGTCGATGTCCTCGACGATGCCGCCCGCCGCACGACACGTGGCAAGAATCGATTCCACTTCGTCGCAACCGGCCAGCCGCAGCGCGAACTGACGCCCGCCGGTGTCCTGCCCGTCCACGAGCAACGGACGCAGTTCATCGGGCAGCGTGCCTTGCTTGAAGCGCAGCACGAGGCGCGTGCCCGCAAAACGCTGCAACAGCGACGCGGTGCGCTCGAGCGCCACGACTTCGCCGCGCTTGAGCATGGCGATGCGGTCGCACAGCGTTTCCGCTTCTTCGAGATAGTGGGTGGTCAGCACGATGGTGTGACCTTCGCGGTTCAGGCGCGAGATGAACTTCCAGAGCGTCTGACGCAATTCGACGTCGACCCCGGCGGTCGGCTCGTCGAGCACGATCACCGGCGGACGGTGCACGAGCGCCTGCGCGACCAGCACGCGACGCTTCATGCCGCCCGAGAGCTGACGCATGTTCGCGTCGGCCTTGTCCGTCAGATCGAGGTTGGCCATCACTTCGTCGATCCAGTCGTCGTTGCGCTTGAGCCCGAAATAGCCGGACTGGATGCGCAGCGTCTCACGCACGGAGAAGAACGGATCGAAGACGAGTTCCTGCGGCACCACGCCGAGCTTGCGCCGGGCGTTGCGGTAGTCGCGCACCACGTCGTGGCCGAGCACGCTGATACTGCCGGCATCCGCGCGCGCGAGGCCCGCGAGAATGCTGATCAGCGTAGTCTTGCCGGCGCCGTTGGGGCCGAGCAGACCGAAGAATTCACCTTCTTCGATCGAAAAGCTGACGCCCTTGAGCGCCTGCAACGCTTCATAGCGTTTCTTGACGTTACGGATTTCGATGGCGGCCATGACTGCACGCACCCGTCGACGGATGCGCCATTTTTATACTCCGGATGCCGCCGGCCCCGTGTGTCGCGCGCGAATGGCGGCGGCAATGCTGGCGGCTTCGGTGCCCGGAAGGGGGATAACTGCCCAAAATCGGCAGAAAACCCCTGATTATAAAGGAATCGGGGGGCGCCCGCCGTCACGACCAGCCGAACGCCCCCTTGCCCGACGTAACTCCGGTAACGCGCCGGGTCGCGATCGCGTCACCTCGTCGCATGCTGTCTCATGACATCCGCCCATGAAAAAAGCGCCGTACGGAGACGGCGCTTTCGATCGGGGGCGGCAGTCCGGCCAGACGAATCAGCTCGAGAGCAGATGGTCGACACCGTACACCAGCGCGAGACTGGCCAGTCCGGTCGGCAAGTTAGTGAACGCCAACGTCGCACCACGCCGACTCGCATGGCGACGCAAGGCCAGCAGCACGGCGAGCGCCGACGAGTCGAAGTGCGTCAGGCCCGCGCAATCGATCTGGGTCTCGCCCGCGTCGATGCGATCGATGGCCTGCGCGAGGACGTCGCCGGCGGTGTCGTGAGTGAGGTCGGTCTGCAACGCGAGCATGCGCTTACTTGCCGCCTGCAAGTTGCTGGTTACGTTGCGTCAGGAACTGGATCAGGCCGTCGATACCCGAGGCGTTAACCTTCTCCGCGAACTGATTGCGATACGTCTGCACCAGCCATGCGCCGAGCACGTTCAGGTCGTACAGCTTCCACTCGCCGCTGGCCGTCTTGTACAGACGATAGTCGAGCTCGATCGGCTGACCGTTGTTCACGACATCCGTGTAGACGACCACGTCGGTATCGCCCGGCTGTGCGCGGAACGGCTTGTAGTTGACCTGCTGGTCGCGAATCTGGGCGATGGCGCCTGCGTACGTGCGCAGCAGCAGTTGTTTGAATTGCTCGGTCAATTGCTGACGCTGTTGCGGCGTCGCGTTGCGCCATGCCGCGCCGGTCGCCAGTTGCGTCGTACGCGTGAAGTCGGCGTGCGGCATGATCTTCTGCTCGACCAGCTTGGTGATGCTGTTCAGATCACCCTTCTGGATGTTCGGATCGCTCTTGGCCGCAGCCATCACTTCCGTGACCGTCTGCTTGACCAGCGCATCCGGGGCTTGCGCCTGTGCCATTGCCGAACCCGCGGCGGTGTACGTCATGAATGCCATGACGGGAATGAGCCAGAACTTCTTCATTGTGGACTTCCTCTTTCGAGTGACGAGTGTTGCGGGTTTGGATACCCGCGTTGCGTCGTGAGTTCTCGGATCGACGGCAGCGTCGTGTAACAAACTGTTGCCCGGAGGCCCTGCCGACGGCGCCCCGGCAGGCGGGGCGCAGTGTCATATTCGCGGCTCTCTGTCGTTTGGCACCGTACGAAACCACTAACGGGCAGAAAACGACGATTTACCGCGAGATCGAAGTCGATTAGCGGCGGAACGGCAATCCGCCCGGCACCATCTTGCCCGGTACCGGCGACCCTTGCGGGCTGTCCGGTACGGCCTGAGCCCCCGAAGCGGGTTCGGGCGTGGCCTGGACACCCGAAGCCGGCGCGGGAGCGGCGGCCGGCATCGGCTGACCGCCAGCCCCTGCGGCACCCGCTGCACCGGCGGCCCCAGCGGCAGCGCCGTCATCTTCCTCGTAGTTCGGCAGCGCAGCATTGCCCGCGGCGCCACCGCTGATCAGGTAGCGGCGACGCGCCAGAAACGCATCACGCGTGAACGAGTACGGGTCGAGCGCGGCGGCTTCGAGCAGATTCGAGGCGTCGAGCAGGTTGGCACGCGTGTTGACCAGACGCACGCCGTAGAGCGAGTAGCTCACCCAGGTCGGGTTGATATACGTCGTCGGGTCGATGAACATGTTGCCGGCCATGCCGACGGTGTCGCGCACCGTGCTCGGGCCGAGCAGCGGCAACACGAGGTAGGCGCCGTCAGGCACGCCCCACTTGCCGAGCGTCACACCGAAGTCCTGGCTGTGCTTGGGCAGCCCGGCCGGCGAAGCGAAGTCAACCAGGCCGCCGACACCGAACACCGTGTTGATCGTCAGGCGCATCAGATCCTGCACAGCCGCCGTGACCTGCAACTGCAGCAGGTTGTTGGCGAAGTTGTACACGTCGCCGATGTTCGAGAAAAAGTTCGTGACCATGTCGCGCGCCGGTTCCGGCACCGCGAAGCGGTAGCCCTTGGCCACCGGGGTCATGACAGCCTTATCGAGCTTGTCATTGAACGTGAACATCGTGCGGTTGAAACCTTCGATGGGATCCGCGGGGTTCGGGTTCGTGACAGTGGCGCAACCTGCCAGCGCCAACGCGCCAGCGGCCAGCACTGCCGAAGTACGGAAGCTGGTCATTTCTCTTATTTTCCTTGGGTTACCGGTGCTGCCCCTTGCGCCGGCGCAGCAGCGGGGGCTGCCGGTGCCGGTGCGGCCGATGCGCCGCCCGCCTGGGCGCCACCGGCATCTGCCGCCTTGTTGTACAGGAACTGCCCGATCAGGTTTTCCAGCACGATCGCGGATTGCGTGAGCGTGATCGTATCACCCGCCTTCAGCATCTGATCGTCGCC
Organism: Pandoraea pnomenusa; assembly: GCF_040391475.1. Taxonomy (GTDB): domain Bacteria; phylum Pseudomonadota; class Gammaproteobacteria; order Burkholderiales; family Burkholderiaceae; genus Pandoraea; species Pandoraea pnomenusa_C. The sequence continues at coordinate 77,127 of NZ_JBEBXS010000018.1, forward strand.
ACCGGGTTCGAGCCCGATGTACTGCTCGCCGAGCAGACCCGACGTCAGAATCTTCGCCGACGAGTCCTTCGGAAACTGATACTGCGAATCGATGTTGAGCGTGACGTCGGCCAGATAGCGCTTGTCGTCGAACTTGATCGACGCCACGCGGCCAACCACCACACCGGCGCTCTTGACGGCCGCGCGCGGCTTCAGGCCACCGATGTTATCGAACCGCACCGTGACCGGGTACGAGTTCGAGAACGACAGCGAACTCATGTTGCCCGCCTTCAGCGCGAGGAATAGCAGCGCTGCGAAGCCGAGAACGACGAACAGGCCAACCCAGAAGTCGAGAGGGTGTTTTTTCATTGTGTTAGCTGAACATAAGGGCAGTGAGCAGGAAGTCGAGGCCGAGTACGGCGAGCGACGCTTGCACCACCGTGCGCGTCGTTGCACGCGATACGCCTTCCGGCGTCGGCTGTGCTTCGAAACCCTGATACAGCGCGATAAACGTGACGGCGATACCGAACACGATGCTCTTGATGACGCCATTGGCGACGTCCGACCACACGTCCACGCCGCCCTGCATCTGCGACCAGAACGCACCGGAATCCACGCCGATCAGCTGCACGCCGACGAGATACCCGCCGAAGATGCCGACCGCCGAGAAGATCGCCGCGAGAATCGGCATGGCGATCACGCCGGCCCAGAAGCGCGGCGCGACCACGCGGGCAATCGGATCGATGGCCATCATTTCCATGGCCGTCAGTTGCTCGCCCGCCTTCATCAAACCGATCTCGGCGGTGAGCGACGTGCCCGCACGTCCGGCGAAGAGCAGCGCCGTGACCACCGGACCGAGCTCGCGCACCAGTGAGAGGGCCACGAGCAGACCCAGCGCCTGCTCCGAGCCGTACTTGTTGAGCGTGTAGTAGCCCTGCAATCCGAGCACGAAGCCCACGAACAGGCCCGAGACCGCGATGATGACGAACGAATAGTTGCCGACGAAATGAATCTGGTCGGTCACCAGACGCGGGCGGCGCAACAGCGCGCTGCTCGAAGAGAGCATCCGCAGGAACATGCGGGCACCATATCCCAGGCGCTCGACGTGGCCGCGGACAAAACTGCCGATAGTCGTGATCATGCACGCGCTCCGATGCCGAAGTCTTCCGCCAGCGGCGGCGCGGGGTACTGAAACTTCACGGGGCCGTCCGGTTGCGCGTCGATGAACTGGCGCACCGTCGGGTCGTTCGAGGCGCGCAGCGCGTCGGGCGTGCCTTCGGCGCCGATGCGGCCTTCCGTAATGAAATAGATGTAGTCGGCGATGGCAAACGTCTCCGCAACATCGTGCGAAACAATGATCGACGTGGCGCCCAGCGCGTCGTTGAGCTTGCGAATCAGATTCGCCGTGATGCCCATCGAGATCGGATCGAGCCCGGTGAACGGCTCGTCGTACATGACGAGGTCCGGGTCGAGCGCAATCGTACGGGCCAACGCGACGCGGCGCGCCATCCCGCCCGAAATCTCGGCCGGCTTCATGTCGCGTGCGCCACGCAGGCCCACGGCATTGAGCTTCATGAGCACGAGATCGCGAATGAGGTCTTCGTCGAGGCGGGTGTGCTCGCGCAGCGGAAACGCCACGTTCTCGAACACCGTCATGTCGGTAAACAGGGCGCCGAACTGGAACAGCATGCCCATACGGCGTCGCAGCTTGTACCAGCCGTCGCGATCGAGCGACGCCACGTCGGCGCCGTCGAATTCGAGGGTGCCGGCATTGGCATGCACGAGGCCACCGATCAGGCGCAGCACCGTTGTCTTGCCGCAGCCCGAGCCCCCCATCACCGCGATGACCTTACCGCGGGGAAACCGCATATTCAGCCCGGAAAGCACCAGACGATCGCCATAACCGAAGCTAACGTCGCGCAATTCAAGCAGATTTTCCGGATTCGGGGTAGGCACGTTTCGGGTCTTATAGTGCGGTGCAAAACGCCAATTATAGGGGGGAATGCCATTCGATGCCGTTCAGGAGCGGTCGGCCCCATCGAGCATTGGCGCAGCCCCGCGGCATTTTACAGGGCCTGTGGAACTCCGCTCGATAAGGTTCCAATAGGTGTAACGGACAAAAAATCCAACGGTGGCAAGGACTTACCTCGTCCTGGTCCGCGCGGGTGTTGCGCCGTTGCTACAATATGTCGTTTTGCGCAATTCACCATTGACCCAGCATGGCTCCCGCTTCGCCCATTCCTTACCGCTCCCTCTTGCCGCAGGCTACGGGGAAGTCGCGCTTTCGGATCCGTCCGATGCAGCGCGGCGACATTGCCCAGGTTCTGGCGGTGCAGGCGCTGGCGTATCACGATCTGATGCATGAGTCGGAGGCGACGCTGGCCTCGCGTCTCGCGCTGTCGCCGTCGACGTGCTGGGTGGCCGTCGATGCAGACGAGACTGACGCAGCCGACCGTCGGAACATGCACGTGGCGGACTATCTGGCGGGCTACCTCTTTACGCACCCGTGGCGCATCGCCGCCCCGCCGCCGCTCGACACCGTACTGGATACCCTCCCCGGCAGCCCCGACTGCTGGTACGTGCACGACATGGCGCTCGCTCCACGCACGCGCGGCGCTGGCGTGGCCAGCGCGCTCTATGCCGCAGCCCTCGCCTCGGCGCAATCGTTGGGTCTTCGGGCTTCTGCACTCGTCGCGGTGCAGCAATCGCAGGGGTTCTGGTCGCGGTTCGGTTACGTTGCGGCGACCGACGTCTCGCCGCTGATCGCCGCCAAGCTGGCCGGATACGGCGACGGTGCAGTGTTCATGACACGCCCCCTGTAGTCATCCCACATCGGCGTCCCGCACACGGCGCCTATCGTCGGACGGTCGGACAGCCGGACGGCCGGGCATCACGCCCGCTGCGCGAACGCCTGCTGCATTCCCTTCACCGCCGCCGCCACATCGGTCGCTTCCGTCACGGCCCGCACGACCGCCGTGCAACCCACGCCGGTCTCGAGGACCTGCGCGAGATTGGCCGCGTCGATGCCGCCGATCGCGACGAGCGGGTAATGGGGCGCGATGAGCTTCACGTAGCGCGCGAGTTTCGCGAGTCCCTGCGGCGCGGTCGCAATGACCTTCGTCGTCGTCGGGAACACGGCGCCCACGGCCAGATAACTCGGACGGAAATGATGCGCAGCGAGGATCTCGTAGTAGCCGTGCGTGCTGATGCCCAGACGCATGCCGCTCGCATACAGCTCGGCCACGTCTGCGGCCGAGAGCGCCGCCATGTCTTCCTGCCCGAGATGCACACCGTACGCGTTCGCTTTCGACGCTTCACGCCAGTGGTCGTTGATGAACCACGCGCTGTCGTGCGTCACACGCTTTCCGGCGGCGACGGTGCGCTCGATCTCCTGGCGCAACCCGGGATACGCCGGATCCTTGATCCGCAATTGCACGGTGCCGACCTGAAGATCGGCCATGCGCTCGCACCAATCGGCGCTGGGCAGCACCGGATACAGCCCCAGGCGCGACGGGCAAGGCGCGAAGCGTCCGGGCGACGGCACCTGCCCGAGCACCGAGGGGAAGGATTCGAGCACGGTCGGCCATGCGCCCAGCGTGGGTGCGTCCTCGGCGCGCGCGTGACTGCCATCGGTACGCCACGCGCGGGCGAGCACCAGGGCGTCGTGCGGCACGAATCCACAGTCGAGGAATGCCGCGAAGGCCGGGAGGAAGGCGGGATCGTCCACACCCGCCACCCGATAGATGTCTTCCGACGTATACAGCGTGTCTTCGACGCGCCCCGACGCCAGCGCACGCGAACACAACACGACGGCCCCGGACGCACGCCACCCATCGATCTGCAACGACGCCGCCGTACCGGGCGCCCCCTCCGTCGAGAGCGGCCACCAGATCACGTCGCCCTTGCCCGCGCTCGCGGGGGTGTGGGCGTGCAAACGCCACTTCGGCGCCGTGTCGTCGGCAGGCCACGGCGCGAGCCGCGCACGGATTTGCGCAGCGGCCTGTTGCCAGGCCACGGCGAGAGGCGCGTCGACGGGCACGCAAGTCACGTGCGACAGCGTGGCGGCGCGGGAATGCGTCGTCATGAAAAGTCCTTGAGAGTCGGTGGATGCAGCGTCGCGTCGCGCGTCAGGCGCCCGTCTGATGCCAGAACGGCACCCCGACGACCGGCGTGCTGGCCTGCGCACTCTCGCGCTCGGCCATCGGCCCGGCAAGCCACGCGGCACGGCCGGCCTTGATCGCGCCGGCGAACGCACCGGCCATCTCCACGGGCTGCGCGGCAAGCGCCACGGCCGTGTTGAGCAGCACGCCGTCGTAGCCCCACTCCATCACCTGACAGGCGTGCGACGGCAGACCGAGGCCCGCATCGACGATCAGCGGCGTATCCGGCAAACGGTCGCGCAACAGGCGCAGGCCGTACGGATTGATCACGCCCTTGCCCGTGCCGATGGGAGCGCCCCACGGCATGAGTGCCTGACAGCCCACGTCCAGCAGACGGCGGCAAAGCACCAGATCTTCCGTGCAATACGGCAGCACCTTGAAGCCGTCGCGAATCAGTTGTTCGGCGGCGGTGACCAGACCGAACGGGTCGGGCTGGAGCGTGTAGTCGTCACCGATCAGCTCGAGCTTGATCCAGTCGGTCTCGAAGACTTCGCGCGCCATTTGCGCCGTCGTCAACGCTTCCTCCACCGAATGGCAGCCGGCAGTGTTGGGCAGCACTGGCACGGCCAGGCGGCGCAGCGTCTCCCAGAAATGACCTTCGGATGCCTGCGCGCCGGTGCCCGAGAGCTGACGGCGCAACGCCACCGTCACCATGCCCGGACGGGCGACGTCGATGGCGTCGTTGAGCGCCTGCAGAGACGGATAGCGTGCGGTACCGAGCAGGAAGCGACTGCCGAAGCGGGTGTCGTACAGCGTCAGGGCGTCGCGCGTGCTGCCGGCGGCCACGTTGGCGGATTCGGTGAATGCGTTCATGTCAGCCTCCGGCGACCGGTTGCACAACGTCGATCTTGTCGCCCTGCACGAGCGTGCGTGCGGCGTATTGTGTCTTGGGAACGAATTGCCCGTTGATGGCCGCCGCGAACGGCGGCTTTGCGCCGTAGGCGGCGAGCGCCTCGGCGAGCGTCGCCGTCTCGGCCACGCTCAGTGTCTGTTGATTGATATGGATGTCCATCGCGTACCGCTCCCTCTCATGCCTGACGGAACAAATCCGGCCACGGCCGGCTCGCTCGCCACGTCTCCCAGTCGAACGCCTGCCCGCTGCCCGCTGCCGCGCCCGTCGTTTGCATCAATGCCTGCGCCAGCGCGCAAGCCTCTCCCGTGACCGCCGGCGCCAGCAGATAGCCGTGGCGATACAGGCCGTTCACGCGCAGCAGCCGTGCCCCGTCCCACTGCACACGCGGCAGGTGGTCCGGCAGTGCCGGGCGGCAGTTGACGTTCAGCTCGACGATGCGCGCCTCGCCGAACGCCGGATTCAGCGAATGCGCCGCCGAGAGCAGTTCGAGCGCCGAGCGCACGGTCATCGGCGACATGTCTTCCGACTCGAGCTCGGTCGCACCGATCACATACAGATCGTTCTCTTTCGGCGCAATGTAGATCGGATAGCGCGGATGCAGCAGGCGCACGGGACGGCGCAAGCCGATGCCCGGCGCGTGAATCCGCGCCACTTCGCCGCGCACTCCGCGCAGTTGCGTGAGCGCACCGCGCGCGCCCAGACCGCGACAGTCGATGACAAGACCGGCCTGCGGGTACTCGCCCTCGGCGATCTCCGTATGCCAGTGCAGTTCCGCCCCCGCCTTCGCGAGACCGGCGGCCAGCGCGCGCAGCAATTGACGGTTGTCGAGCTGTCCCTCGTTCGGCAGCAGCCAGCCTCCCTGGAAACGCCCGGCAAGCGCAGGCTCGACGTCACCCAATTGCGCGCCGGCCAGTCGTTCGACACCGCCGCGCAACAACTCGGGCGGGGCATTCGCGCGCATGCGCCGGTCGAACATCACCGCTTCGGCGCGATCGGGCTGATGCCACACGACCAGCGTGCCGTTGCGTTGGAAGAAGACATGCTCGGGCAGTCCGTCGATCAGCGACGGCCAGCGCTCGAGGCCGACCGCGCCCATCTCGACGATGCTCGGCTCGGCGACAGCCGCTTCGGCCAGCGGTGCGAGCATGGCGGCGGCGACCCAACCGGCGGCGGACGAGCCGTCGGCGTCGCCGCGCTCATACAACGCAATGCGCGCGCCAGCACGAACCAGTTGCCACGCGAGAAGTCGGCCGGATAGACCGCCGCCGAGAATGGCGACGTCGGGACGTGAAATCGAGGCGCTCATACGCGCGCTGCCGCGCAAGCCATGACGGCGCGCAGGCACTCGGAAAACTGCGAAGGAATGTGTGGAAGGTAACGCATGGGGTCCTTTCCTCATGAAAGCAAAAGGACGAAACGGTGTCTGGACACCTTACCCCACTGGAGGAGTCGGAAACTTCCCACGCCGGTATTACCCGGGTCGGGTGCAAAGGGTCTCTCTCAGCCCCGCGTTCGCTGGTGACGCATGGTTAACATTTTCGGTTAACCCCCGCGTCCGACACGGAGCACCCCTGTTTCGCCCGCAGCCATTACAACATAGATGCCGACGCCCGTGCAAGCTGGCTTCCCGGGCGGTTGCACGCTCGTCGCGTCTCGTTTTTTGACGATTCCCCCGGGCCTTGTAACAGCGCGTAAACTGAATTTCGACGTGACACGAGTCTCGGGGCCGAAATCGTGCAACGCAGCAACGGGAACTGCGGTCAAATGAGCCGTTGTACCCCGCTACTCCGATAACACATTGCACTACCGCGGCATCGCCGCCCGACCATCATGGCCCACACGCCGATGTCTCCCGCGTCGCCCGACGCCCCGCCGTCCGGCGATCCGGCCGCCGATCCGTCCACGCCCGCGCCGCGCCCACCGAAGCACCCCACCGCCTGGCAGTTGATCCGACCCTATTGGGTATCGGAGAAACGCTGGGAGGGCCGCCGGTTGCTCGCCCTTGTCGTCGCGCTCAACCTTGCCGTCGTGTTCATCAACGTGCGGCTCAATGCTTGGAACGCCGGCTTCTACGACGCCCTCGACAAACGCGACTGGCCCGTCTTCAAGTCGTCGCTGGTCGAGTTCGCGATCCTGGCGTTCAGCTTCATCATCATCGCCACGTTCCGAACGTATTTCCGCCAGATGCTCGAAATTCGCTGGCGGCAATGGGTGACCGACGCCAGCCTCACGAAGTGGATGGCACATCAAGCGTATTACCGCATCGAGCGCGACCATCTGGCCGACAACCCCGACCAGCGTGTGTCGGAAGACATCCGCACGCTCGTGAGTTCCTCGCTTGCCCTGTCGCTCGATCTGCTCACCACGCTGGTCTCGCTGTTCTCGTTCGTGACGATTCTCTGGACGATCTCGGGCGGCGTGTCGTTCGCACTGGGCGGTATGAACATCACAATTCCGGGCTACATGGTGTGGGTCGCTGCGCTCTACGCTGTGGTCGGCTCGTTCTTCATCTTCAAGGTCGGCCGCCCGCTCGTGGGTCTGAGTTATCGCCAGCAACAGGTGGAAGCCGACTTCCGTTTCCTGCTGGTGCGTCTGCGCGAGTCGGCCGAGCAGGTCGCGCTCTATCGCGGCGAAGGCGCGGAGCTCTCGCGATTGAAGTCGGCGTTCGGCGCCGTGCGCGACAACTGGTGGCAGATCATGGTCGTGACCAAGCGACTGATTTTCGCGAATTCGATCTACGCGCAGATTGCCATCGTCTTCCCGATCATGGCCGCCGCGCCGCGCTACTTCGCCGGCGCATTCACGCTCGGCGTGCTCATGCGGATCATCGACGCGTTCGGGCAGGTGAGCGACGGATTCTCATGGTTCGTGAACAGTTTCTCGACACTTGCGGACTGGAAGGCGACGATCAACCGTCTGCGCGAATTCACGCGCGTGATCGACGCCGCGCCGCGTGAAGGCGGCATCGACGTGCACACAGCGGCGCCCGTGCCCGCCTATGCCGCGACCGATCTGCAACTGGCACTCCCCAATGGCGCACCGCTCGTGGCCGCCGGATCATTTGCCTTCGCTCCCGGCTCGCGCTGGCTCATTCGCGGACGCTCGGGCTGCGGCAAGAGCACGCTGCTGCGCGCGCTCGCCGGGCTGTGGCCGTTCGGCAGCGGACGCGTCGAGGTACCGGCCAACGCACGCGTGCTGTTCCTCTCGCAACAGAGCTATCTGCCGATCGACACGCTCAAGGCCGCGCTCGCCTTCCCGTCGCCGCCCGACGCGTTCACCGATGCCGAGTGCCGCGACGCCCTCGCCGCCGTGAACCTCGCGCAGTATGACGCCGAACTCCAGACGGTCGCCCACTGGGCACGGCGCCTGTCGGGCGGCGAACAGCAACGGCTCGCCGCCGCACGCGCGCTGCTGCAGAAACCGGACTATCTGTTCCTGGACGAAGCGACCAGCGCGCTCGACGTGGAGACGGAAGAAGCGGTGTACGAGGCGCTGCACGCGCGTCTGCCCGCGACGACGATCGTCAGCGTCGCCCATCGGGAAACGCTCGCGCGTTTTCATCAGCACACCATGACGTTGAACGGCGCGCACGCAATCGAGGCACAGCAAATGGCCAACGCCGTGTGATTCGTTCACGTCATAAATAATATTGACGCGCCTGTTCCGGCACGCAGGCGGTTTGGCATAATCACGAGCACCCTTCGCTACCGATTGGCCGGGCTCATCGTGACTATTCCTGCTTTCTCGTCCGGCCCGCGCGCCGCACGCACCATCGTCGTTACCGGCGCGGCCTCCGGCATTGGCGCCGCCATCGCCCGCCGGCTCGCTTCCCCGGAAACCCGTTTGCTCCTGCACACCCGTGGCGCCTCCGACGAGAGTCAGGCGCGACTGGCCGACGTGCGCCAGGCGTGCGAGGGGGCCGGTGCGCAATGCGCGACGTGGTTCGGCGACCTGACCGATCCGAGCGCTCCCGCCCGTCTGATCGACGCCGCACACGACGCCTTCGGCCCCATCGACCAGTTCGTGAGCAACGCGGGCTTCGCCACGCGTCAAAGTCTCGCCGACCTCGACGACGACGCCTTCGCCCGCACACTCGCCGCCATGCCAGGCGCGTTCGCCACGTTGCTGCGCTGCGCGTTGCCCGATCTGCAACGCTCGCCGCACGCCAGCGTGGTCGCGATCAGTTCGTTCGTCGCGCATCGCTTCGCCCCGAATCAACCGGGCTTTCCGGCCACCGCCGCCGCCAAGGCGGCCATCGAGGCACTCGCCAAAAGCGCCGCCGCCGAATACGCCCGCGCGGGCGTAACGATCAACTGCGTGGCCCCGGGTTACACGCGCAAGGACGGCGGCCACTCGGCCATCGATCCCACTGCGTGGCAACGCGCGGCCGACGCCACGCCGACCGGTCGCCTGTGCGAGCCCGACGACATCGCGGCCCTCGCCGTCTTCCTCCTCGGGCCGAACGCGCGGCAAATCACCGGTCAGGTCATTCACGTCGACGGCGGCCTCACGCTTTGAGTCAGCCGCCGAGCCAACGGTTGAACCCCATGCATTCCGGCGCTGCCGCGCGCCATCGATAACAACGATACGCGGCCCACATAACAACAAGCACACGATTCACCGAGGAGTCTTCATGGCATTTTTTTCCTGGTTCAACGAACTCAACACGAAGGAACGCAAAGCGCTCTATGCGGGCTTCGGCGGCTACGCCGTCGACGCCTTCGACTTCATGATCTACTCGTTCCTGATTCCCACGCTCATCGCCGCCTGGGGGATGTCGAAGAGCGAGGCAGGCATGATCGCCACAAGTTCGCTCATCTCGTCGGCGATAGGCGGATGGCTCGCCGGCATTCTCGCGGATCGCTACGGTCGCGTGCGCGTGCTGCAATGGACCATCGCCACGTTCTGCCTGTTCACCTTCCTCTCGGGCTTCACGAACTCGTTCTGGCAACTGCTCGTCACGCGCACGTTGCAGGGCATTGGCTTCGGCGGCGAGTGGACGGTGGTCACGATGATGATGGGCGAAATGATTCGCTCGCCGCAGCACCGCGCCAAGGCGGTCGGCACCGTGCAGAGCAGTTGGTCGGTCGGTTGGGCCGCCGCCGCGCTGCTGTACTGGTTCTTCTTCGCCGTGCTCGACGAAGGCACGGCGTGGCGTGCGTGCTTCTGGATCGGGATCGTGCCCGCCCTGTGGATCACCTACGTGCGCCGTAACGTGACGGACCCGGAGATCTTCACGCAAACGCGCCGCAAGGTGGCGGAAGGCAAGCTGCAAAGCAACTTCATGCAGATCTTCGGCCCCGAGCACCTGAAGACGACGATCCTGGGCAGCCTGCTGTGCTCCGGCATGCTGGGTGGCTACTACGCCATCACGACGTGGCTGCCGACGTATCTGAAGACGGTGCGCGGTCTGTCGGTGTTCAACACGAGCGCGTATCTGATCGTGCTGATCGTCGGCTCCTTCGTGGGGTACATCGTCGGCGCGATTCTCTCGGACAAACTGGGACGCCGCGGCGCGTTCATCTTCTTCGCCATCGCCTCGTTCCTGCTGGGCATGGCGTACACGATGCTGCCGATCACCGACAGCGCCATGCTGCTGCTCGGCTTCCCGCTGGGCATTGTGGTGCAGGGCATTTTCGCGGGCATCGGCGCGTACCTGACCGAGCTGTATCCGAACCACATCCGCGGCTCGGGACAGGGATTCTGCTACAACCTCGGACGCGGCATCGGATCGTTCTTCCCCATCGCCGTGGGCGCGCTCGCGCAGACGGGCTCGCTGGTGAAAGCCATCGGCTTCGTGGCCGGCGGCGGCTATCTGCTCGTGGTGGTGTGCGCGCTGCTGCTGCCCGAGACGCGCGGCAAGTCGCTCGTCACGCCGGACTTCACGCACTGATTGCAGTGCGCGCACCGGGCGCTCGACAGGTGTCGGGCACCCGGTGCGCGAATGGGCCCCAGCCCCATTAACCGAACGCCGGGAGCGTGCCCGCGTAAGGCGCTTCCGGCAATCCCTGCACACCGCAACGCACGGCGAACACATGACCGTCGTGCTCGTTCGCACCGACGCCAGGACGTATCGACGTGACGAACAACGTGTCGAAATCGCGTCCGCCGAAAGCGCACATCGACGGCTTCGACACCGGCAGCACAATCTCCCGATCCAGCACCCCCGCAGGCGTGAAGCGCAGCAATCGGCTACCGTCGTTGGCGCACGTCCAGTAGCAGCCGTCGGCATCGACCGCAGCGCCGTCGGGACGCCCCGGATAGTCGTTCATGTCGACGAACAGGCGCCGCCCGCTGATCGCGCCGCGCTCCGCATCGAAGTCGAACGCCCACACGCGACGCCGCGTCGGATGCGAATCGCTCAGGTACAGGGTGCGACTGTCCGGCGAAAAGCCGAGGCCATTCTGGGTGACGAGGCCGTCGACGAGCGGCGCCGAAAGACGTCCTGCGGCGTCGAAGCAGAAGAGCGAACCGGCATCGCTCGCGAGCGACATGTCCTGCACCATCGTGCCTGCCCAGAAGCGCCCCTGACGATCGCAACGGCCGTCATTGAAACGCATGCCGGATGCCGGAAAGACCGGCGCGGCCAGACGCTGCCACGCGTGCGCGGAAATCGTGCCCGGCTCGCCAAGTCGCACCGCGAACAAGCCCGTCTCGCACCCTGCGAGCAACGTGCCCGATGCATCGAACGAGAAGCAAGCGATCTGTTCGGGAAAGGTCCATTCGCGATGTACGCCGTCGGCCGGCGTCACGCAATGCAGTTGCTTCGCGGGGATATCCACCCAGTAGAGCGCCTGCTCGTCGGCCCGCCACAACGGGCTCTCGCCCACGGCATGCGGTGCGGCACGCGACGGTTCGAGCCGCTCGATCGACACGCTCATGCCTTGGGCTCCATCGGCCCCATCAGCACGAACGGCCCGCCCTGGAAGCGTTGCGTCCAGTCGTCCATTTGCGGATCGGGCGCCTTCGCCGGGAACAGGCCCGCAAATTCGGCCGAGCTGTCTTGCGGACGGTATCCGAGGAACGCCGCCTTCGTGTTGTCGACCCAGAGCGTCGGATTGTCCGACACGCCGTAGACGATGGCGTGCCCCACACGATTCGTGAACAGCGAGCAGCGCACGAGTTCGATGAAATCGCGATAGCTCAGATACGTCACCATCATGCGCGGATTCTTCGGCTGCTCGAACGACGAGCCGATGCGCAGACACACCGTCTCGAGACCGAAGCGATCAAAGAAATATCGCGACAGGTCTTCGCCGAAGCACTTCGACAGGCCGTACATGCCGTCGGGGCGATGCGGCGCGTCGACATCGAGCACCTCGGTCACCGGATGAAACCCGACAGCGTGGTTCGAGCTGGCGTAGACGATGCGCTTCACGCCCTGCTTTTGCGCCGCGCTGTAGACGTTGTACAGGCCGAGGATGTTGGCTTGCAGAATGTCGTCGAACGGCGCCTCGACCGAGATGCCGCCGAGATGCACCAGCGCGTCGACGCCTTCGAGCAGCGCATGGACGGATGCGCGGTCGGCAAGGTCGACCTGCATGGCTTCTTCGTGCGGTGCGTCGGCGGTGATCGGCACGATGTCGCTCACGCGCACGATGTCCGCCCATTCGGCGAGCTTGCCGCGCAGTTGTTTGCCAAGGTTGCCCGCCGCGCCGGTCAGCAGCAGTCGGCGGAAGGGTTTGCCGGAAGTCTCGCTCATGTCACTCCTTGTTCGTCGGTAGTTCGATCGTTTGCGCGCAGTGGCGATGCATCACTAGGCATTCACCGCGCCTGCGGTATTCGTTGCGCCTTCACGCCGGACCGGTGCCGGGGTAGCCGTCCCCGTGATGTGCGGTTGGACCACCGTCCACAGGATCACGGCGCCGATCAGATCGCCCAACCCCAGCGCCACGAAGAACGGTGCGTAGCCCACCGCCGTGACAAACGTACCGATCACCAGCGTGAACAGCAGGTTGCCGATACCGGCCGACAGGCCCGCGAGCCCCGTCACGGTAGCCACTTCGTTGCGCGGGAACAGGTCCGCCGACATCGAGATCACGCTGATCGACAGTGTCTGGTGCGCGAAGCCGCCGAGGCACAGCAGGAAGATCGCCATCATCGGGTCCTGGACGAAGCCCACGCCGCACATCGCCGTCATGATGATCGCGCCGATCGTGAACACCACGCGCTTGCCGTTGAAGATGGTGATCTTGAAATGCTTGTTCAGCCAGACCGAGATGGTGCCGCCCATCAGGCACCCGATGTCGGCCGCCACGAACGGCAGCCAGGCCGTCGCCGCAATCGTCTTCAGGTCGAAGCCGCGCGCCTGATTCAGGTACAGCGGCATCCAGAAAACGATCGTGCCCCACACCGGATCGGCGAAGAAGCGCGGCAGGGCGATGCCCCAGAAATTGCGCTGACGCAGAATCGAGCGGAGATTCGGCTTGCGGGCGTCGGCCACCGCGTCGACGGCGTTGCCTTCGTTGATGTAGTCGGACTCGGCGGCCGTGAGCGCCGGGTGATCGGTCGGGTGGCGGTAGAACGCGAACCACAGCACGCCCCATACGAGGCCGAGGCTGCCCGCGATCACGAACGCCGTCTCCCAGTTATAGCGCAGGATCGACCAGGCGATCAGCGGTGGGGCAAGGATCGCTCCCACGGACGTGCCGATGTTGAAGATGCCCGCCGCTAGCGCCCGCTCTTTCGTCGGGAACCAGAACGCCGCCGCGCGCATGCCAGCCGGGATGAACGAGGCTTCGGCCAGCCCCAACAAACCGCGCAGGACGAACAGGCCGACCCAGCCGTTGGCAAGTCCGTGCAGCATGCACACGATCGACCACATCACGCCGCACAGCAGGAAACCCAGGCGCAGGCCGATGCGATCCATCAGGTAACCGGTGAGCGGCGCGCCGATCGGGTACAGCACGAGAAATGCGCCGGTGATCCAGCCGTATTGCTGGGTGGTAATGTGGAGATCCTTCATTACCGTGGGGGCGGCAACGGCAAGCGAGCTGCGTGCGAGGTAGTTCATGACGGTGCCAAGCGTCAGCAAGCCGATCATCCACCAACGCAGGCCTTTGATCTTGAGGGCCATGAGGTTGTCTCTCTCCGTGAGTCTTCTTGTTTGCGAGCGCAGGCTCGCATGGAGAGGCATCCTACGTGAGACGATGTACGATGACAATCACAGATTACGCCGTTTACGGATAATCCCTAGGGTTTAACGTCGCCTGCCGCATCCGCGCCGAAAGCTTCGTCAACATTGAGGTTTGCACATGTTGGGAAGGTCATTCCACATGTGAATCCCGGCGAAAGACGTTTCGTTGTATGACATCCTATATTTAGGGATTCGCATCCCCAAATCCAGGCACCCCGCGCCACCCGGCGCAATACCGGCAGGCAAGAAAAAACCGCCCGGACGTTTCCGTCCGGACGGCTTCTTCACAGTGGCGCAGATGCCTACCCCTACGCCCCTCCTCTCAACTTCCCCGTATTCGTGGTTTTGGCAGGCACAACTCTGTGCGTGGCCTCACGACTTCAGCGCGGCAGGACCGAGTGTCCCATCAGGAACTCGTCGACCGCACGGGCGCACTGACGACCTTCGCGGATTGCCCACACCACCAGCGACTGGCCGCGACGCACGTCACCGGCCGCGAACACCTTCGGCAGGTTCGTCGTGTAGGCACGCTCGCCGTCGGTCGAGGCACGCACGTTGCCGCGCGCATCCTTGTCCACGCCGAACGCGTCGAGCACGGTCTGCAGCGGCGAGACGAAGCCCATCGCCAGCAGCACCAGGTCGGCCTTGAGCTCGAACTCCGAGCCCGCGACTTCCTGCATCTTGCCGTCCTTCCATTCCAGACGCACGGCAATGAGTTTCTCGACCTTGCCGTTCTTGCCTTCGAAGCGCTTCGTGGCCACCGACCAGTCGCGCTCGCAACCTTCTTCGTGGCTCGACGAGGTACGCAGCTTGGTCGGCCAGTACGGCCACACCATCGGCTTGTTCTCCTCCTCCGGCGGCTGCGGCAGCAGTTCGAACTGCGTGACGCTCTTCGCGCCATGACGGTTCGACGTGCCCACGCAATCGGAGCCGGTATCGCCGCCGCCGATCACGATCACGCTCTTGCCCGAGGCCAGCATCTGGTTCGCCAGCTTGTCGCCCGCGTTGACCTTGTTCTGCTGCGGCAGGAATTCCATCGCGAAGTGGATGCCGTCGAGCTCACGCCCCGGCACCGGCAGATCGCGCGGCTGCTCGGCGCCGCCCGCGATCACCACCGCGTCGAACTGCGCCTGCAACTGCTCCGGCGAGATCGTCTCTTTGGAGAAGTTGTTGATGTGCGCTTCGGGCGCGTCCTTGCCCACGTAGACGCCCGTGCGGAACGTCACGCCTTCGGCTTCCATCTGGCGCATGCGGCGATCGATCAGCCACTTCTCCAGCTTGAAGTCGGGAATGCCGTAACGCAGCAGACCGCCGACGCGATCGTTCTTTTCGAAGACCGTCACGTCGTGACCGGCGCGCGCGAGTTGCTGCGCCACGGCCAGACCCGCGGGGCCCGAACCGACGACAGCGACCGACTTGCCGGTCTTGTGCTTCGCGGGCTGCGGTTCGACCCAGCCTTCGCTCCACGCCTTGTCGATGATCGCGTGCTCGATCGACTTGATGCCCACGGCGTCGCTGTTGATGTTCAGCGTGCAGGCCGCTTCACACGGCGCCGGGCAGATACGTCCCGTAAATTCCGGGAAGTTGTTCGTCGAGTGCAGCACCGAGATGGCCGACTTCCAGTCCTGGCGATACACCAGATCGTTGAAGTCGGGAATGATGTTGTTGACCGGGCAACCGTTGTTGCAGAACGGAATGCCGCAGTCCATGCAGCGTGCGCCCTGCACCTTTGCCTGTTCGTCGGAGAGCGCGAGCACGAACTCCTTGTAATGCTTCACGCGTGCCAGCGGTGCTTCGTACGACTCGCTCTGGCGCTCGAATTCGAGAAAACCTGTGACCTTGCCCATGTTTCTTCAGTCGGAAAGTTTTGTGGTTACCGTGCCTCACCCGCGCGCGGCGCGCCGTCGGAGCCCTCACTCCGGGACGCGTCCGCGCTAGCGGTATCAGGCCGCCAGTGCTTGCTTGTCGCCTGCCTTGGCCATCTCGCCAAGTGCGCGTTTGTATTCGTTCGGGAACACCTTCACGAACTTGCGACGGGCGCCGTCCCAGTCTTCGAGCAACGCCTTGGCGCGCGTCGAACCCGTGTACTGGAAGTGACGCTCGATCAGTTCGCGCAGCTGCGCTTCGTCGGTCTGACCGCGATGCCACAGCCCCTGGCTCACCGTACGCTCCTGCTCGCCGTGCGGCAGCACCGGATCGAGTGCGACCATTGCCGTGTTGCACTTGGCCGCGAACGTGCCGTCGGCGTCGTAGACGTAAGCCACACCGCCCGACATCCCTGCCGAGAAGTTACGGCCGGTCTCGCCCAGCACCACGACCGTACCGCCGGTCATGTATTCGCAACCGTGATCACCCGTGCCTTCCACGACGGCCGTGGCACCCGAATTGCGCACGCAGAAGCGCTCGCCGGCCACACCGTTGAAGAATGCCTCGCCTTCGATGGCGCCGATCATCACCGTGTTGCCGACGATGATGTTGTCTTCGGCGTTGCCGCGGAAGTCGTTGGTCGGACGCACGATGATGCGGCCACCCGACAGGCCCTTGCCCACGTAGTCGTTACCGTCGCCCACGAGGTCGAGCGTGATGCCGCGCGCCAGGAACGCCCCGAAGCTCTGACCCGCCGTACCCTTGAGCTGCACGTGAATCGTGTCGTCGGCCAGGCCGTCGTGACCATAACGCTTGGCGACTTCGCCCGAGAGCATGGCGCCGACCGTACGGTTACGGTTGCGCACCGGCTGGATGAACGACACGTGTTCGCCCTTTTCCAGCGCCGGCAGCGCTTTTTCGATGAGTGCGTGATCGAGCGCACCGGCCAGGCCGTGGTCCTGCGTCTCGACATGCAGACGCGGCACTTCGGCTTCGATTTCCGGCAGGTGGAAAATGCGTGCGAAATCGAGGCCCTTCGCCTTCCAGTGCTCCACGCCAGCCTTGGTGTTGAGCAGGTCGGCGCGACCGATCAGGTCATCGAACTTCGCGATGCCGAGTTGCGCCATGATTTCGCGCACTTCCTCGGCCACGAAGAAGAAGTAGTTGACGACGTGTTCCGGCTTGCCCTGGAATTTCTTGCGCAGTACCGGATCTTGCGTCGCCACGCCCACCGGGCAGGTGTTCAGGTGGCACTTGCGCATCATGATGCAGCCCTCGACGACGAGCGGTGCCGTCGCGAAGCCGAATTCGTCTGCGCCGAGCAGTGCACCGATCACCACGTCGCGGCCGGTCTTCATCTGACCGTCGGCCTGCACGCGGATACGGCCACGCAGGCGGTTGAGCACCAGCGTCTGCTGCGTCTCGGCCAGGCCCAGTTCCCACGGCGTACCGGCGTACTTGACCGACGAGAGCGGCGAAGCGCCCGTACCGCCGTCGTGACCGGCGATCACCACGTGATCGGCCTTGGCCTTCGCGACACCGGCCGCAACCGTGCCCACGCCCACTTCCGACACCAGCTTCACCGAGATCGACGACGATGCGTTCACGTTCTTCAGATCGTGAATGAGCTGCGCCAGATCTTCGATCGAGTAGATGTCATGGTGCGGCGGCGGGGAGATCAGGCCGACACCCGGCACCGAGTAACGCAGCTTGCCGATGTATTCCGTCACCTTGTGACCCGGCAGCTGGCCGCCTTCGCCCGGCTTCGCGCCCTGCGCCATCTTGATCTGGATCTGATCGGCCGAGACCAGATAGTCGGCCGTCACGCCGAAGCGTCCCGACGCCACCTGCTTGATCTTCGAGCGCAGCGAGTCGCCGTCCTGGAGTTCGATGTCGGTCTCGATGACGTCGCGGCCCACGATCGAGGCGAGCGATTCGCCCTTCTTGATCGGAATGCCCTTCAGTTCGTTGCGATAACGACGCGGATCTTCACCGCCCTCACCCGTGTTCGACTTGCCGCCGATACGGTTCATCGCGACAGCCAGCGTGGCGTGCGCTTCGGTCGAGATCGAGCCGAGCGACATGGCACCGGTGGCGAAACGCTTCACGATGTCCTTGGCCGACTCCACCTGATCGAGCGGAATGGCGCGCTGCGGATCGACACGGAATTCGAACAGACCGCGCAGCGTCATGTGACGCTTGCTCTGGTCGTTGATGAGGTTCGCGTATTCCTTGTACGTCTGGTACGAGTTTGCGCGGGTCGAATGCTGGAGCTTGGCGATGGCGTCCGGCGTCCACATGTGGTCTTCGCCACGAATGCGGAACGCGTATTCGCCGCCGGCGTCGAGCATGTTCGAGAGCACGGGGTTATCGCCGAAGGCGTCGCGGTGCAGGCGCACCGCTTCTTCCGCCACTTCGAAGATGCCGATGCCGCCGACGTTCGATGCCGTGCCCTGGAAGTACTTCTTGACCAGTTCCTGCGACAGGCCGATCGCTTCGAAGATCTGCGCACCGGTGTACGACATGTACGTCGAGATGCCCATCTTCGACATGACCTTGTGCAGGCCCTTGCCGACCGCCTTGACGAAGTGCTTGACTGCCTTTTCCGGCGTCAGGTCGCCGCCTTGCTTGCGGGCGATCTGCGCGAGGGTTTCCATCGCCAGGTACGGGTGAACGGCTTCCGCGCCGTAGCCCGCGAGCAACGCGAAGTGGTGCACTTCGCGTGCCGAGCCGGTTTCGACGACGAGACCCGTGCTCGTACGCAAGCCCTGCGCGACCAGATGCTGGTGCACGGCCGAGGTGGCCAGCAGCGCGGGGATCGCGACCTGTTCGCGGTTCGTCAGACGATCCGAGACGATCAGGATGTTGTAGCCCGACTTCACGGCGTCGACGGCTTCCGCGCACAGCGATGCCAGACGCGCTTCGATGCCTTCCTTGCCCCATGCGACCGGGTAGCAGATGTTCAACTCGTACGAGCGGAATTTGCCGCCGGTGTACTTGTCGATGTGGCGGATCTTCGAGATTTCCTTGAAGTCCAGCACCGGCTGCGACACTTCGAGACGCATCGGCGGGTTGATGTTGTTCGTGTCGAGCAGGTTCGGCTTCGGGCCGATGAACGACAC
>NZ_JBEBXS010000019.1:0-95175 GCF_040391475.1 Pandoraea pnomenusa
ATGAATTTCTTCTCGTACTGGTTCTCGGACAAGATGGTGCTGCGCATGTACAACGCGCAGCAGGTCGACGAGACGAGTGCGCCGCAGTTCTACAACATGGTGCGTGAGCTGTCGCAACGTGCGGGCCTGCCCATGCCGAAGGTCTACCTGATCAACGAGGACGCCCCCAACGCGTTCGCGACCGGCCGCAATCCCGAGCACGCGGCCGTGGCGGCCACGACGGGTATTCTGCGCGTGCTCTCGGACCGCGAACTGCGCGGCGTGATGGCGCACGAGCTGGCGCACGTGAAGCATCGCGACATTCTGATCTCGACGATCTCGGCCACGATGGCGGGTGCCGTCTCGGCGCTGGCCAACTTCGCCATGTTCTTCGGTGGACGCGACCAGAACGGGCGTCCGGCGAACCCGATTGCCAGCATTGCCGTGGCGCTGCTCGCACCGTTGGCGGCGGCGATGATCCAGATGGCGATCTCGCGTGCCCGCGAGTTCGAAGCGGACCGTGGCGGAGCCGAGATCTCCGGCGACCCGCAATCGCTCGCGGCGGCGCTCGACAAGATCCACCGCTATGCGCAGGGCATCCCGTTCGAAACCGCCGAGCAGCACCCGGCCACGGCACAGATGATGATCATGAACCCGCTGTCCGGCGGCACGATCGCGAATCTGTTCTCGACCCACCCGGCGACGGAAGAACGCATTGCCCGCCTGATGGAGATGGCGCGTACCGGCCAGTACCCTGCCTGATCGGCAACGGTCAGTCTGCTATCCTGTCGCCCGACAGCCATCCGATAGCCCCCCATGCCCGCCGTCGTGCGGGCATGTTTGTTTCCAGAACGCCCATGCCGCAACCGAGTCTGCCCACCGAATCCCTGGCCTACGCGCTTCAGCGCGCCGCGCAGGCCCTCGAATCCGTCCAGAAGGGCACGGCATTGCCGCAGGCATTGGCGCTGGCCACCGCGCAGTGCGCGCCGCCCGTGCGCGCCGCCGCCCAGGATCTGGCCTACCGGGCCGTGCGCCGCCTGGGTAGCAGCCGAGCCTTGCTCGTCGTGCTGGTCAAGCCTGCGCTGCAAGCCCGCGTGCGCGACATCCTGTTGTGCGCGCTCGCCCTGCTGCAAGACGCCGCCGAAGATGCTGCGTACACCGAATTTACGGTCGTCGATCAGGCGGTGGAGGCGATTGCCGCCCAGCGTCGCACGGTGGCCGCGAAGGGGCTTGCCAATGCCGTGTTGCGTCGTTTCCTGCGCGAGCGCGACGCGCTCATGGCCGAGATTGCCTCCCAGCCCGAAGCACGCTGGAACTATCCGGCCTGGTGGATCGACATGATGCGCGACGCCTATCCCGATCAATGGGAGGCGCTGCTTGCCGCCGGCGACAGTCGCGGCCCGATGACGCTGCGTGTGAATACGCGCCGCATCAGCGTGGCTGCGATGCAGGCATGCCTGACGCTGGCGGGCATGGAATCCGAAGTGATCGGCCCGGTCGCGCTGCGACTCGCCCAGGCGGTGCCGGTGGATCGCCTGCCCGGATTTGCCGACGGCTGGGTCTCGGTGCAGGATGCCGGGGCGCAACTGGCCGCACCGCTCGTGCTCGGCGACAACCCGCGCCCGGGCATGCGCGTGCTGGACGCCTGCGCAGCGCCCGGCGGCAAGACCGGCCACCTGCTGGAACTGGCCGACGTGCAGGTCACGGCACTGGAGTCGGATCGCACCCGCGTGCCGCGCATCTACGAGAATCTGGAGCGACTGGGCCTCACGGCAGACGTGCGCATCGGCGACGCCGGCGCGCCGTCGAAGTGGTCGGGCGGCGGTTGGGACGGCGTGCCGTTCGACCGCATTCTGGCCGACGTGCCGTGCTCGGCGGCCGGGATCGTGCGCCGTCACCCCGATATTCGCTGGCTGCGTCGTGCGGCCGACATCGCCGCGCTGGTGGAAGAACAGCAGCGCATTCTGCTGGCGTTGTGGGACACGCTGGCCGTGGGTGGCGAGTTGATCTATGCCACCTGCTCCGTCTTCCCGGCGGAAAATGAACAGCAAGCGCAATGGTTTGAACGTGTTCGCACAGATGCGGTACGATTGGACGCTCCCGGGCAATTGCTGATGACCCCTGGCGGCGCCCACGATGGCTTCTATTACGCTCGCTTCCAGAAACGGTGACCTTCTCCCAACGGCTACTGGCTTGTCTGCTGCCGCTGCTGCTGTGCGTTCTCTCGCTCGGCTTCGCAGCGCCTGCGCGCGCCGAAAATGAAATCCAGGTGCGCGAAGCCCGGCTGGAACCGTCCGATGGCGGCTGGTCGCTCGACGCGCGCTTCGCCTTCGAACTCAACAGCAGTCTCGAAGACGCCGTCAATCGCGGCATCTCCCTCTATTTCACGACCGACTTCGAGCTCACACGCTCGCGTTGGTACTGGTTCGACGAAAAGGTCGTCACGACCTCGCAAAGCGTACGGCTGTGGTTCCAGCCGCTCACGCGCCAGTACCGTGTGTCGAGCAACAGCGGCAACAACAGCAGCAACGGCCTGCAACTCGGCTTCGGCTCGTTGCGCGATGCGTTGGCGCTGGTGCGCAATGTCAGCGGCTGGCGGGTGATCGAAAAGGGTGTCGTGAAGCCCGGCACCCAATATCAGGCATCGGTGCGCATGCGGCTCGACAACGCGCTCATGCCCAAGCCGTTCCAGATCGACGCGGTGAACAATCGCGACTGGAATCTGAGTTCCGACTGGTCGCGCTTCATGTTCACGCCGACGCCACCGTCGGCTGCGGCCAACGCGACGAGCGCGGCGGTACCGGCCGTGGCGTCGGCATCGTCGCCGGTCAGCGCCGCAGCGTCCTCACCCGGCGCGTCGCTGGTGCCGACGGCCCGGCCGGGCGGCGCGGGACCTAACACGTCGAACCCGGCGCGCCTGACGGGCACCTTGCCGCTCGCCTTCAACGCGGCACTGCCGCCCGGAGCCGCCCGTGTCAAATAACGGCGGCAACCTGCTCAAGCAGATCGTCATCCGAACATCGATTGTCACGATGGCGCTCGTCGCCATCGGGTTGTTCGGCCTGCTCGCGCTCGCGTCGGCCAACACCGAATTCTTCGATCGCTACTATTCGCTGCTCTATACCGCGAACGTCGCGGTGGCGATCATCTTCATCTTCATCGTCGGCGCACTGGTCTGGATCATTCTCGTGCGGCTGCGTCAGCGCCGCTTCGGCACGCGATTGCTGGCCAAGCTCGCCATCTTCTTCGCGCTGGTGGGCGTGCTGCCGGGCGGCATCATCTACCTGGTGTCGCTGCAGTTCGTCTCGCGCAGTATCGAGTCATGGTTCGACGTGCGCGTGGAAACCGCGCTCGATTCCGGACTCGAACTCGGACGCGCCATCCTTAACAATGGCCTGTCGGACCTGAGCGCCAAGGCACAACTGGTGGCCGACAATCTGGCGTCGAGCGGCGACAAGGGCGGCACCCTTACGCTGCTGCGCATGCGCGATCAGTTCGGCTTGCAGGACGCCACGATCGTCGACGGCAACGGCCGGGTGCTGGCGTCCGCCTCGGGCAACTTCAACGCGCTCGTGCCGGATCTGCCCACGCCGCTCATGCTGCGTCAGGCGCGGGCGCAGTCGCGCGGCTATACGGCTATCGAGGGCGGCAGCGAGGGCTACGACAGGCATCAGGACCACGATCAGTTGCGCTGGCGCGTGGTGATGCGCATTCCGTCGGCCTACTCGTCGTCGTTGCAGGACGAAGAGCGATTCCTCCAGGTCACGCAGCTGGTGCCTGCCAATCTGGCGCAAAACGCCGAGGCGGTGCAGAACGCCTATCGCGAGTATCAGGAGAAGGCGCTGGGCCGCACCGGCTTGCGCAAGATGTACATCGGCACGCTGACGTTGTCGCTGTTCCTCGCCACGTTCGTCGCGATGATGCTCGCGCTGGCGCTCGGCAATCAGCTTGCGCGTCCGCTGTTCCTGCTCGCACGCGGCACGCAGGAAGTGGCCGCAGGCGATTTGTCGCCCAAAGGCGAAGTGCGCACGAACGACGAACTTGGTTTTCTCACGCAGGCGTTCAATGCGATGACGCGTCAGCTCTCGGATGCGCGTGCCACGGTCGAGCGCAATCGTCTGGCGCTGGAAAGCTCGAAGGCTCACCTGGAAAGTATCCTGTCGAGCCTGACCGCCGGGGTGTTCGTGTTCGACCGCGACTTTCATCTGACGACGGCCAACGCGGGTGCCGAGCGCATCTTCAAGCAGAGCTTCCAGGGTGAGCTGAACCGTTCGCCGGCGCATATTCCGGCGCTGGTGGAATTCGGCGAGACGCTGCGCCGTGCCTTCGCCGATCGCGACGCGAACGTCGATCTCGGCCCGGGCGGGCACTGGCAGCAGCAGATCGGCCTGACACTGCCCGGCGAAACCGATCCCGTGACGTTGCTCGTGCGCGGCTCGCATCTGCCCGAACCGATGGTGGCGGTGGCCGGTGTGCCCACGCGCGCCGGTGGCGGTTACGTGGTGGTGTTCGACGACATCAGCGACGTGATTTCGGCGCAGCGCTCGGTGGCGTGGGCCGAAGTGGCGCGACGTCTCGCACACGAGATCAAGAATCCGCTCACGCCGATTCAGCTCTCGGCCGAGCGCTTGCAGATGAAATTGTCCGACAAGCTGCCGCCGACCGAAGCGGAATTCCTGCGCAAAGGGGCCACGACCATCGTCAATCAGGTGGCGGCAATGAAGCGCATGGTCGACGATTTCCGCGATTACGCGCGTCTGCCGCCGGCGATCATGCATCCGCTGCAGCTCAACGAGTTGATCGGCGAGGTGTTGACGTTATACGGTGTCGATGAAGGGCGCGGCACGATCCGTCCGTACCTCGACGCGGACCTGCCGGAAATTCGCGGCGACTCGACGCAATTGCGGCAGGTTATTCACAATCTGCTGCAGAATGCTCAAGATGCCGTTGGCGGAACCGAAAACCCTCTTATCACGGTGGAAACGAAGACAGTAGAATACGCAGGAACGGATGTGCATCCGGGTGAACCGAAACGCACGGCAGTGCGGCTGACGATCACGGATAACGGCCCGGGTTTCCCGGCACGCATTCTGACCCGCGCATTCGAGCCGTACGTGACCACCAAGGCGAAGGGCACCGGGCTTGGGCTGGCGATGGTCAAGAAGATCATCGACGAGCATCAGGCGCGAATCGACATTCGCAACCGGTCATTACCCGAGGGCGAAGGCAGTGCAGGTGCACAGATTTCGATCTTGTTTACTCAATTGGCTGACGACCAGGACCTGCCGCGCAACAAGCCGGCAGAACACACGAAGGTAGCGTAAATGGCAACCATTTTGGTGGTGGACGACGAAATGGGAATCCGGGAGCTGCTCTCGGAGATTCTGAGCGACGAAGGGCACGTCGTGGAAGTGGCGGAGAACGCGCAGGAAGCGCGCGCGTTCCGTGCCGCGAACACGCCCGACCTCGTGCTCCTCGATATCTGGATGCCCGACACCGATGGCGTGACTCTGCTCAAGGAGTGGGCGGCACAGCAACTGCTGACCATGCCCGTGATCATGATGTCGGGACACGCCACGATCGACACCGCCGTCGAGGCGACCAAGATCGGTGCGCTCAACTTCCTCGAGAAACCCATCGCCCTGCAAAAGCTCTTGCAGGCGGTGGAGCAGGGTCTCGCCCGCGGCAAGCGCGATGCGTCCGGCGGCGCGCCGAGCGCGTTCGATGCTGATGACGAAGTGCTCGACGCCGGTGTCTTCGGCGAGAGCGATTCGCGTCACCCGGGCGCCGGACTCAATGGCGCGGCAACGCATCACGCACCGCTTGGCGGTCTCGATGCCGAGACCGGGGCAGGGGCTGCCAGCGCGGCCATGTCGTCGGACATCTCGTTCGACGTGCCGTTGCGCGAAGCGCGCGATGCTTTCGAGCGTGCCTACTTCGCCTACCATCTGGCCAAGGAACACGGCAGCATGACGCGCGTGGCCGAGAAGACCGGTCTGGAGCGCACGCACTTGTATCGCAAGCTCAAGCAACTGGGCGTGGAGCTGTCCAAGAGCAAGACCTGATCGCGGCTTGACGCATGCCCGCACGCGTCGATGCCGCTTTCTCGCAGATTTTTTCGACGAAGGGCTTGCATAAAGCGTCTGCAGTCTCTATAATCGCTTTTCTCTTGGCCCGGTAGCTCAGTTGGTAGAGCAGCGGATTGAAAATCCGCGTGTCGTTGGTTCGATTCCGACCCAGGCCACCAAATTCGAAGGGCTTGCGCATATCGCAAGCCCTTTTTGCGTTTGAACGAAAACGCCACCCGATGATGGGTATAACGCTCCGGCGATAGCGACGCGGGGCAACGCGGTTCAAAATCGCGTGACATATTCCGCACGCAGGCGGCTCCGGCAGGTCCAATCGGTCACCGATGGCCGGACGGCATCGCCACCCGTGCCCCGGCCCCCGTCGCTCAGACGGCGAGGGCGATACTGCTAGCGCATGATCATGACGACAAGCACCGATTCCGCTCTGGTCCTGTTCTCCGGTGGACAGGATTCGACCACCTGCCTTGCATGGGCACTGGCGCGTTACGCACGCGTGGAGACGCTGGGTTTCGATTACGGCCAGCGCCACAGCGTGGAGCTGGAGTGCCGCACCGACGTGCTCGCGAAGCTGCGTCAGCGCTTCCCGCAGTGGGCACCGCGTCTGGGCGACGACCACATGATCGACCTTTCGATCCTGGGGCAGATCAGCGAGACGTCGCTTACGCGCGAGACCACCATTGCGATGGCGGCCGATAATCTGCCGAATACGTTCGTGCCGGGCCGGAACCTGCTGTTTCTGACGATCGGTGCGACCATTGCGTATCGGCGCGGTCTGCGCGTGCTGGTCGGCGGCATGTGCGAGACGGACTTCTCCGGCTATCCCGACTGCCGCGACGACACCATGAAGGCGCTGCAGGTCGCGCTCAATCTGGGCATGGACCGGCGCTTCATCGTCGAAACGCCGCTGATGTGGATCGACAAGGCCGACACGTGGCAGATGGCGAAGGATCTCGGCGGCGACGTGCTCGTCGAGACGGTGCGCGAAGATACGCACACATGCTATCTGGGCGAGCGCAGCGTGCTGCATCCGTGGGGTTACGGTTGCGGCGAATGTCCGGCATGCCAGCTGCGCCAGCGCGGCTACGAACAATGGCGTGCCCGGGGTAACGATCAGGATCGCGGCGCGGCCTGACCCTTCGAGAATCGAGAGAATCATGACGTACGCGGTAAAGGAAATCTTCTACACCTTGCAGGGCGAGGGCGCGAACGCCGGTCGTCCGGCGGTGTTCTGCCGGTTTGCAGGGTGCAACCTGTGGACCGGCCGCGAAGAGGACCGTGCCGAGGCCGTCTGCCAGTTCTGCGACACCGATTTCGTCGGCACCGACGGCGAGAACGGTGGCAAGTACCGTACGCCGGCCGAGCTGGTCGCGCAGATCGTGGCGTTGTGGCCGCAAGCGGATCGCGCGCATCGCTTCGTGGTGTGCACCGGCGGCGAGCCGCTGCTCCAGCTCGATGCGCCGCTCATCGACGCCTTGCACGCCGAAGGCTTTCGCATTGCCGTGGAAACCAACGGCACGCAAGTCGTCCCCGACGGGATCGACTGGGTGTGCGTGAGCCCGAAGGCCGACGCCGAGCTGGTCGTCACGCGCGGCGACGAACTGAAGGTCGTCGTGCCGCAGGATCGTCAGCGTCTGGCCGATTACGAGGCGCTCGACTTCCAGCACTTCTACCTCCAGCCGATGGACGGTCCGCTGCGCGACACCAATACGAAGCTGGCCATCGATTACTGCAAGTCGCATCCGCGCTGGTCGCTGTCGATGCAGACGCACAAATACCTGAATATTCCCTGAGCCGTTGCCGTGATTACGATTACCCGGAAACTCGAATTCGATGCGGGCCACCGCATTCCCGATCACCGAAGCCAGTGCCGCAACCTGCACGGGCATCGCTACGTGCTCGAGATCACGCTCGCGGGCGAAGTGAGCCGTGAGAGCGGTGCGTCCGACAACGGCATGGTGATGGACTTCGCCGACGTGAAGGCGCTCGCCAACGAGCATCTCGTGTCGGTGTGGGATCACGCGTTTCTCGTGTACGAGGGTGACACCGCCGTGCGTGCGTTCCTCGACACCATGCCCGATCACAAGACGGTCGTGTTCGATCGTGTGCCGACCGTCGAGAATCTCGCGGCAGCCGCGTTCGACAAGCTGAGCGGCGTGTTCGACGCGCACTATGGTCGCGACCTGCGCCTGGTGCGTCTGCGCCTGTACGAGACGCCGAACTGCTGGTCGGAAGTCACCGCCTGAGCCACCGGACGCGCTGAAGACCGATCGGCCGACTTGCCCGTCGTTTGGCCGGGAGCCGGCCCAGAGCCGACCGATTTCGATACTCTTCTCCCGAAGTCGACGCCCGTCGATGTGCCGATCACCGAAAGTGCCAACCCGTCAGACCTCTGTCTGGCGGGTTTTTCATTTTCGGAGAAGGTATGGCACGAATTTCAGCGTCCAACGGCATCGTCGCGTTCGATGATTCCGCACATGTCCGGATAACCGGAATCCATCGGGTCGGCTCACAGGAAAGCCTGCGCTCGCTTGCGCGCGTGTTGAACGTTCGATCGGCGGAAATACCACCGGCTACGTTTACCGAGCCCTCGGCGGCCTCGCGAGACGCGTTTCGCGACGATCTCCGGGCGGCACGCGGCAACGTCGCCCCCGAGACCCAGGGCCTGCATCTGGACATCCCGCCACCGTCGTCCCCCGGTTTCGACGATCCACCGCCGCCGTACTCGCCGCCGGGCGTAAGCGCGCCCTATCTTCCCGCGAGTCCGCCGCCGCCATACGGTGCGATCGAGCTGTTCGAAGCGCCACCCGTGTATCTGCCGCCCGGCGTGGAGGGAGCCTCATCAGAGCTTCTTTCGCCTGCCCGTGGACGCATCTGGCGCGCTATCATGCGAGTCACACAACGCAACTGACAGGGGACACCTCCAATGAAGACGCTGCTGCGCGGCCTGCTGACCGCATTCCTGTTTTCCGTGTTTGCCATGCCGGCAACGTCGGCGTTCGCGCGCGACAAGGTCGTGTATCACATCAACGACGCCGAGAGCCAGGCGTTGGCTGGCCTGCGAAATGTGCGCAACCAGCTCGATACGGCGCCTGACACCGATATCGTGGTCGTCGCGCATGCGAAGGGGGTCGACTTCCTGATGGAAAACTACAAGGATGCCGCGGTGGTGGACCCGCTGGTGTCTGCCCTGCACGCGCGCGGCGTGAAATTCGAGGTCTGCGAGATCACGATGAAGCAGCGCAACCTGAAGAAGGAGCAGTTCGTGCTCGACGCCGACTTCACGCCGTCCGGCGTGGTCGAGATCACGCGCCTGCAGCAGAAGGGTTACGCGTACATCAAGCCCTGAGACGCGCGTCTTTCGCGACGAACCGAAGCCCCGGCCGCGTGCCGGGGCTTTTTGTTTGCCCGGCGGGGTCGGGCACGTGGTGGCGGATGGGCGCACAATAGGCGAACGCCTGCCCCCGGAGGTCTGTCATGTCGACGTCTTACGCTACGCGCCGGTTTTTCGCCGGTTTTGCCGCAGCGCTGATCAGTGCCGCGTGTACCCCGATCCCTTATGCGGTGGCTGCCGCGCAAGCGCCCGCGCAGTCGCTCACCGATCAGGCGGTGCATCACTACGAAGCCGGGCAGCAATCGCAGGCGCTCGACGAGTTTCGTCGTGCGGCCGAGCAGGGCAATCGTCTCGCACAGTTCGATTACGCGATGATGCTGCTCAATGGCGAGGGCGTTGCCGCCGATCCGAATGGCGCCGTGCACTGGCTTGAGCGTGCCGCCAACGCGGGCATGACGCAGGCGCAATACGTCTACGGGAAGATGTTCGACGACGGCTACGTTGTCGGCAAATCCATTCCCGACGCGAATCGCTGGTACGAGAGAGCGGCGAAGCAGGGCCACGTACAAGCACAGGCGGCCATCGCCAACGAGTACTTCATCGGTCGCGGCGTGCCGAAGGACTACAAGGTCGCGTTCGGCTGGTACGAGAAGGCGGCGCAGGGCGGCGACCTGCCGTCGCAATACATCGTGGCGAGCTACTACGAGCGCGGCTACGGCGTCGTGACACCGGATCTCGCACAGGCACGCGTCTGGTACGAGAAGGCGGCTGCGCAAGGCGACGTCGCCGCGCAAGGCAAGCTCGACGCCATGAATCGCGAACGCAGCCGCGCGCCGCTTCGTGAGCCGGGGGCCAGCCCCGGCGCACCTGTCGCGAAGTAATGCCGTCGATCCAGGACACGGCGGACCGCCCCTGACGCGTGGCGAAGCTTCGGGTTGCGCGCAGTTCCGCCGCATAAAAAAACGGCAGGGCGAAGACCCTGCCGTTCTGGCGAAACGATGCGTGCGCGGCGCGCTAACTCTGCATGAGCCGCTTCTCGCGCGCGACGCTCATCAGAATGCCCACCCCGAGGCCGAGCGTCACCAGCGCCGTGCCTCCGTAGCTCATGAACGGCAGAGGCACCCCCACCACCGGCAGAATGCCGCTCACCATGCCCATGTTCACGAAGGCATAGGTGAAAAAGATCATCGTCACGGCGCCGGCGAGCAACCGGCCGAACAGCGTTGCTCCGCTCGCGGCGATCATCAGGCCACGGGCGACGAGCAGCAGGTACAGCACCAGCAGCACGCCTTCGCCGATCAGCCCGAATTCTTCGGCAAACACCGCGAAGATGAAGTCGGTGTGCTTTTCCGGAATGAATTCGAGGTGCGCCTGGGTGCCTTTGAGCCAGCCCTTGCCCATGGTGCCGCCCGACCCGATGGCGATGACCGACTGGATCGTGTGGAAGCCCTTGCCGAGCGGGTCGGAGGTCGGATCCAGCAGCGTGCACACGCGGTGCTTCTGGTAGTCGTGAAGGATGTGCCACTCGACGTCCGGCTGGCAGATCTTGTCTTCGAGCGCGAGGATGGTGCCGATGCCGAGCACGCCGGCGACGAGCACCGGCAGGATCAGCTTCCACGACAGCCCCGCCAGATAGATCACGTAAAGACCCGCGGCCGCCACCAGCAGGCCGGTGCCAAGGTCAGGCTGCTTGGCGATCAGCCCCACGGGCACGCCCAGCAGGGCCAGCGCCACGAGGTAGTCGAACCAGCGAATGTTGCCTTCGCGTTTCTGGAAGTACCACGCGAGCATGAGCGGCATGGCGATCTTCATGATTTCGGACGGCTGGATCACCATGCCGACGTTCAGCCAGCGCTTCGCACCCTTCTTTGTCAGGCCGAACATCGCCACCGCAATGAGCAGGGCGACCCCGGCGGTGTAGAGCGGCACCGCGAACTTCATCAGGGTCTGGGTCGGCAACATGGCCAGCACCCACATCAGGATGAACGTGAGCACGATGTTGCGGATCTGGTCTTCCACGCGTCCGGGTACGTCGATACTCGCGCTGAAGAGCGTGACGAGGCCGACGCAGAGCAGCAGGAAGACGATCAGGGCGAGCGGCTTGTCGAACGCGACGAAGATGCGTTTGACGTGCTCTTTCCACGTATGTTTGTCGAGCGCCATCATGGCGTTCCTCCTTGCGCACGGATCGCGGCGCGATGGCGGGCCTCGTCGGCGACGGTCGGGCTCACGGCGGGTTGCTGCCGCTGCGGTGCCTTGGGTGTGCCCGGCGCGGCGGGGGCGCCAGCGGCAGACGCCTTCGCATCGCCGGGGGCCACACGGGCCGCTGACGTGGCCGCGCTGCCAGCCGGGCGTGCGCCCAGTTCGGCGGCACTGGCCGGCGGTGCATCGGGTGTCGCCGATACGGCGAGCGCTCCCGAGGCGGCGCTCGCGCCCGATGCGCCGGCCTGCAGCGCTGCTGCCTCGGCGGCGCGTTCCTTCGGTTCGTCGATCAGGTAGTAGTCGAGCAGACGGCGGGCGACCGGACCGGCCTGTGCACCACCCCAGCCGGCGTTCTCGACGATCAGCGCGATGGCGATCTTCGGATCTTCGGCCGGTGCGAAGGCGATGAACAGCGCGTGGTCACGCTTGAATTCGGGAATGGCGTTGTGGTTGTACTTCTCGTTCTTGCCGAGCGAGTACACCTGCGCCGTGCCGGTCTTGCCGCCGGCATCGTACGGCGCGCCTGCGAAGGCCTGACGGCCCGTACCTTCCTTGATCACGCCGACCATCGCGCGTTTGACGAAGTCGATGTCCGCCTGCTTGTAGGGCAGGCGGGCGCTTTCCTTCGGCACGGTGAGCTGGCGCGAGTGCGTGACCGGGTCTTCGACGGCCTTCACGAGGTGAGGCTTCATCACCACGCCGTTGTTGGCCAGCGTAGCCGTGGCGTGGGCGAGTTGCAGGATCGTGAACGAGTTGTACCCTTGACCGATGCCCAGACTGATCGTCTCGCCGTCGTACCACTTTTGCTGCGCGGGCTTCTTGTACGCCTTGCGCTTCCATTCGGTCGACGGCAGGATGCCGCGCGCTTCGCCCTCGATGTCGATGCCCGTCAACTGACCGAAGCCGAGCGGCGCCATGAAGTCGTGAATGGCGTTCACGCCGAGATCGTGCGCGAGCATGTAGTAATACGTGTCGTTCGACACGACGATCGAGCGGTACATGTCGATCCAGCCCTGACCGTTGCGCACGTCGTTGCGGAACGTGTGATTGCCCAGCGTGAACGAGCCCGTATCCTGGAAGCCCCAGTTCGTGGTGCGCTTGCCGAGTTCGAGCGCGGCGAGCGCCATGAACGGCTTGTACGTCGAGCCGATCGGGTACGTGCCGCGCAACGGACGGTTGAGCAGCGGCCGGTCGGCGGAGGTGTTCAGGGCGTCCCAGTTCTGCTGGTCGATACCTTCGACGAACAGGTTCGGATCGAAACTCGGCGCCGACACGAACGCGAGCACGTCGCCCGTCTTCGGTTCGATGGCCACCACGGCGCCGCGGCGTCCGGCGAAGGCCTGCTCGGCCACCTGCTGGAGCTTGATGTCGATCGACAGCACGAGGTTGTCGCCTGGCGTGGCCGGCGTGCGCGAGATCGTGCGCACCGGACGACCGCCGGCCGTCACTTCGATTTCCTCGAAACCGGTAATGCCGTGAAGCTGCGTTTCGTAGCTCTGCTCCACGCCGATCTTGCCGATGTAGTCGGTGCCCTTGTAGTTGTTGACGTCGCGACGGATGTCGTACTTCGCGCTGTCGCTGTCGTTCTCCTCGCTCATCGCCTCGATGCGCTGGCGGTCGCGCATCGAGATCCGGCCGATGTAGCCGATCACGTGCGCGGCCGTCTCGCCGAGCGGGTACTGCCGGAAGAGTCGGGCGTGAACGTCGACGCCGGGGAAGCGGAAGCGCTGCGCCGTGAAGCGGGCGACTTCCTCGTCGGTCAGGCGCGTGCGGATCGGCAGGCTCTCGAAGCTCTTGCTGTCGTCCATGAGCTTCTTGAAGCGTGCACGGTCGCGCGGCGTGATCTCGATCACGTCGGCCAGATCCGTGACGACGTCTTCGAGCGGACGGCCGATCTTCGACGGCGTGATTTCGAGCGTGTAGGCGGAGTAGTTGCGGGCGAGCACCACGCCGTTGCGATCCATGATCACGCCCCGGTTGGGCACGATCGGGGCGAGCGACACGCGGTTTTCGTCGGCTTGCAGGGCGTACTGGTTATGACGGAAGACTTGCAGATAGACGAAACGCACCGCGAGCAGGCTGAAACAGATCAGCACGAAAAGCGCGGCCGCCGTCACCCGCAGATGAAACGTCTGCAGTTGTTGCTGGGGATTCTTGAACTCGGTCATGCTGGCTGGGGCGGGCCTCGGTGGTGCGATCGTGCGGGCATGGGGCCCCTCAGATCGGACGCGTGTCGTCGCGGTCGACGGCGCGTTTCTGCGGCGCCAGCAGCAAGATACTGATCACCGGCCACAGCAACGCTTCGACGAAGCTTGCCGCGAGCGGCCACCAGCCCGGGAACGCCGCGCCGGTCGCCAGACGAATGATGAATGGCACCACGTGGGCGAGCAGCAACAGCGGCAGCACGGTCAGCGCCTGACCGAGCAGCGTGAAGAACAGCACGCGGCGGTGAATCATGATCGCACCGTACGACAGCAGCGTGTATGCGAGGGCGTGTTCGCCGAGCAGGCCCGCGTTGTGCACGTCCATGAGCAACCCGACGAGAAACGCCACGCCCATGCCGACCTTGCGCGGCTGGTGGATGTTCCAGAACATCAGCACCAGTGCGACGAAGTCGGGCATGGCGGGGGCATGGCCCCACGGCATCAGGTTGACCAGAAACGCCACCACGAGACTGAGCGCGATGAAGTACGGATTGACCGGCAGCAGAATGTATTGCGGTCGTGGCATGTCGATTCCTCAATGACCCTTGCGGGCGCCCGGCGCGAGCTTCGGATCCGCGCGCGTGGCACCCTTCGGCGCGGGCTTGCCGCCGCTGGCAGACGGATCGGAGGCGCGCGCGAGATCGGCGGCGGCGTCCGGGTGCAGGGCGAGCGGGGTGGTGTATTGCAGCACCAGCACCTGACGCTGGCTGCGCAGATTGGCGACCGGCTGACACAGAATGCGCGCAAACGCCGTGTCGGACACGCGGTCGACCTTGGTGATACGGGCCACGGGCAGGCCGGCCGGGTAGATACCGTCCAGACCGCTGGTGGCGATTTCGTCGCCGACCTTCACGTCGGCCGACAGCGGGATGAAGCGCAGATCGAGCACGTCGCCGCGCAGCCCGCCGTAGATCACGCTGTGCACGCCGCTGCGGGTGACCTGCACCGGCACGGCCTGTTCCTTGTCGGTGAGCAGCGTGACCTCGCTTTGCAGCAGGAACACGCGCGAGACCTGACCGAGCAGGCCCTGTTCGGTCACGACAGGCGCGCCGAGCTTCACGCCGTGCTTGGTGCCGCGATCGATCACCACGCGCTGCGTGAACGGGTCGCGGGTGTCGTATTCGATTTCGGCGGGAATGCTGGGCACGGCCAGACGCTGACGCAGGTCGAGCATCTGACGCAGGTGTTCGTTCTCGGCGACCAGTTGATTGTTGCGCTGGGCCTGAACCGAGAGTTCGAGATTCTTTTCGCGCAGGGTGCGGTTCTCGCCGGTCAGTTGCGATTCGGTCGAGAAGAAGCCGGCGACACCCAGAATGGCATCGCGGGGCAACAGCATCATGCGTTGCACGGGATAGAGGGCGGTGCCGACGACAGCGCGAACCCGTTCCAGCGTGTTGTAGTGCGAGTCGACCACGAGCAGGCCGATGGCGAGCGCGACGAAACAGATCAGCCGGGCCAACGCCGACGGACCCTGTTTGAACAGTGGCGGCGGACTGTACTGCATGGTGGGCCCTTCAGGGGAGCACGCGCAGCGAAACGCTGCGGTGCGCGAGTGAGTTCAGTCGGGCGCGACGGAACGGCATGAGGTCTGGCTCCGTGCGCGTGGTCTTGCTGCGTGGCCGGTCATCCGGGGCGAGGTGTGGGGGGAAAGGTCCCACCGCGCCGGATGACGAACCACGCACGTTGGATTACTCGTAGGAGAAGATGCTGCCGAGCTTGTCCATGCGCTCGAGTGCCATGCCCGAGCCGCGCACCACGCAGGTGAGCGGGTCTTCGGCGACGAGCACCGGCAGGCCGGTCTCTTCGGCGAGCAGACGGTCGAGATCGCGCAGCAGCGCGCCGCCGCCCGTGAGCATCATGCCGCGCTCGGCAATGTCGGCACCCAGTTCCGGCGGGGTCTGTTCCAGGGCGATCTTCACCGACGACACGATCTGATTGAGCGGATCGGTCAGGGCTTCGAGGATTTCGTTGCTCGAAATGGTGAAGGCACGCGGAATCCCTTCCGAGAGGTTGCGGCCCTTGACTTCCATTTCCTTGACTTCCGAGCCCGGGAAGGCCGAGCCGATTTCCTTCTTGATCGCTTCGGCGGTCTGTTCGCCGATCAGCATGCCGTAGTTGCGGCGGATGTAGTTGACGATGGCTTCGTCGAACTTGTCGCCGCCCACGCGTACCGAACCCTTGTAGACGATACCGCCGAGCGAGATCACGCCCACTTCGGTCGTGCCGCCGCCGATGTCGACGACCATCGAGCCCGTGGCTTCCGAGACCGGCAGACCGGCGCCGATGGCAGCGGCCATCGGCTCTTCGATCAGGTACACCTGCGAGGCGCCGGCACCGTGTGCGGCTTCCTTGATGGCGCGGCGCTCGACCTGGGTCGAACCGCACGGCACGCAGATGATGATGCGCGGCGACGGCGAGAACAGACGCGACTCGTGAGCCATCTTGATGAACTGCTTGATCATCTGCTCGGTCACGGTGAAGTCGGCGATCACGCCGTCCTTCATCGGGCGGATCGCCTCGATGTTGCCCGGCACCTTGCCGAGCATCTGCTTGGCTTCCTTGCCGACGGCCTGAATCGTCTTCTTGCCGCTCGGGCCACCTTCCTGACGAATGGCGACTACCGACGGTTCGTCGAGAACGACGCCCTTGCCGCGCATGTAGATGAGGGTGTTGGCCGTGCCCAGGTCAATGGCCAGGTCGTTGGAGAAGTAGCTGCGAAGAAAACCGAACATGCAAAATCCTGTGTTTGCGTGAGGCCGTCCCAATGGATGTGACTGGGACGGCGGCCTGTCATCTGGGTTCCGGCCTGTTCGCAAAAAAATCGCCAGGCGCTACTTAGCGGCTCGCGAAACGTGCGGACAAACCGAGGAATGCTGTACCGGGCAGGAGGCGGGGCTGCCGTCATAAATCCGTCGCGTCAGGGTCTTCCGATGGACTGCGCAATCGTCTGTCGCGCCCCCCGGACTTGCCGTGGCCCGCCTGCGCGACAGCGTCGAAGGGTGCAAAAACACGCTCCGACGCAAATTTAATGCGCAATGATACCTTATAATTTCGCAGGTTTTGCAGGAAAAACGAGCACGTTGACACCACATTCGGTGCCCCCGGCACTCACGCCGGGAGCCTTGTGGCACGGCGTGCCGGCCCTGCTGCGCAGCCCGGTGCATGGAGCGAAACCGCAGACAAGTCGCTGCGCATTCGCACAGGTTCCGCATTCTGGCCCTAATATCGGCGTCATGTATGCATCCGGCTGCCCTCCAATGCGCAATTTTTCGGGATTTCTTCATGGCTTTGAATCTCTCAGACGTCAAACGCATCGCTCACCTCGCGCGTCTCGAGCTGGCCGATGACGAGGCGGCTCACATGGAAAAGGAGCTCAACGGCTTCTTCGCGCTCGTCGAGCAGATGCAATCGGTCGACACGACCGGCGTCGCGCCGCTGGCGCACCCGATCGAGCAAATCCAGGCGGTTGCCCAGCGCCTTCGCACCGACGCCGTGACCGAGGTGGTCGATCGCGAGAGCAATCAGCGTCCGGCCCCCGCCGTGCAGGACGGCCTCTATCTGGTACCGAAGGTCATCGAGTGAGTCCGGCGCGCGGCCCGTGCCTTGCCGGGCGCGTATCCCGCCACGCCAAGCCTCATTCCCTCATGCGCTACCCAGTACAGCAGCCACCATGGAACAAGATCTGATTCATTTGCAGGATTTGCGCGCCGCGCTCGACGCCAAGCGCGTCTCGAGCGTCGAGCTCACGCAGCACTATCTGGACCGCATCGCCGGTGCGGCCGACCTGAACGCCTTCGTCCATGTCGACGCCGAGGCGAGCCTCGCGCAGGCCCGTGCGGCCGATGCGCGCATTGCCGCGGGCGACGGTGCGAACCAGCCGCTGCTGGGCATCCCGGTCGCGCACAAGGACGTGTTCGTCACGCGCGGCTGGCACAGCACCGCTGGCTCGCGCATGCTCGAGAACTACACGAGCCCGTACGACGCGGCCGTGGTCGAGCGTCTCGCAGACGCCGGCATGGTCACGCTGGGCAAAACCAACATGGACGAGTTCGCCATGGGCTCGTCGAACGAAAACTCGCACTTCGGCCCGGTGAAGAACCCGTGGGACAAGCGCGCCGTGCCCGGCGGTTCGTCGGGTGGTTCGGCAGCCGCCGTCGCCGCGCGTCTCGCACCGGTGGCCACGGGCACCGACACCGGCGGCTCGATCCGTCAGCCGGCGGCGTTCTGCGGCGTGACCGGCATCAAGCCGACGTATGGCCGCGTGTCGCGCTACGGCATGATCGCGTTTGCCTCGTCGCTCGATCAGGGCGGCCCGTTCGGTCACAGCGCGGCCGACTGCGCCTGGATGCTCAACGGCATGGCAGGCTTCGACGCGCGTGATTCGACCAGCCTCGAGCGCGCCGATGAAAACTTCGCTCGCGGTCTGGGCAAGCCGCTCGACGGCGCCACGGCCGACAAGCCGCTGGCCGGTCTGCGCATCGGCCTGCCGGCCGAGTACTTCGGTGAAGGCCTCGACGCCGACGTGCGCGAAGCCATCGACGCCGCACTCGGCGAGTTCGAGAAGCTCGGCGCCGTGCGCGTGCCGGTGTCGCTGCCGAAGACGGAACTGTCGATCCCCGTGTACTACGTGCTGGCCCCGGCCGAAGCCTCGTCGAACCTGTCGCGTTTCGACGGCGTGCGTTACGGTCATCGCGCCGCCGAGTACCGCGATCTGCTCGACATGTACAAGAAGTCGCGTGCCGAGGGCTTCGGCACCGAAGTCAAACGCCGCATTCTCGTGGGCACGTACGTGCTCTCGCACGGCTACTACGACGCCTACTACCTGCAGGCCCAGAAGATCCGCCGCCTGATCGCGCAGGACTTCCAGAATGCGTTCGCCCAGTGCGACGTCATCATGGGGCCGGTGGCGCCGTCGGTGGCGTGGAACCTTGGCGAGAAGAGCGCCGATCCGGTGCAGATGTATCTGGCCGACATTTACACGCTGTCGGTGAGCCTGGCCGGTCTGCCGGGCATGAGCCTGCCGGTCGGCACGGGGCGCGACACGCGTCCGGTCGGCCTGCAGATGATCGGCAACTACTTCGACGAAGCCCGCCTGCTCCAAGTGGCCGACGCGTTCCAGCGCGCGACCGACTGGCACCAGCGCGCACCGTCGGGCGTCTGATCATGAGCGCCCCCCGCGTGTCGACGTCGCTCGAAAGCACCGGCTCCATCGGCCGTATCGGTGGACTGACCGGTTTTGCCTCGAAGGGGCTGGCGCTGGCGGGCATGGTGCTCACGCTGGCGTCGTGCTCGCTGCCGTTCGGGCGTCCGACGCCCATCGCCTACCGCGAAATCAATCTGTCGGGCTACTGCTCGCAGACGGACGAAGACGGTTTTCGCGAGCAGGCGACGCTCAAGGTGTCGGGCAATCAGGTGCAGGCGCTTGATTGGCGGCTGTGGGTCGGCAAGCGCGGGAGCTGCCACTTCAATCTGGCGGATTTCCACCAGACGCAGTGGAAGCCGAGCATCGAGCTGCGCGCGAACAGCGGGAGCTGCAAGCTGCTCATCTGGCAGGATCCGGGCAACGTGACCATCGGCCATGCCAACTGCGAGGCATATTGCACGCCGGGCATTTACGAGAACGCGTGGCCGGTGAGCTTCGATCCGCGCTCGGGGATTTGCGCGTCGGATACGCGCCGGTAATCGGCGGTCATCGGCGGCAATCGACGGCCATCGACGGCCGTCGCAGGGATTGGGCGGAAGTCGGACGGGGCGCACAGGAGTCTGTCGCGCCATCGGCACGAACCGAAAGTACAGGCCGGAATGTCGCCCAAGGGGGCGGCCGGCAGTAACGGCAGGGCGAATACGCCGTGCCGACAAGTTGAGACAGGGTGAACCTTATGCAATGGGAAGTCGTTATTGGTCTGGAGACGCACGCACAGCTCTCCACTGCTTCCAAGATTTTCTCGGGCGCATCGACGCAGTTCGGCGCGGCCCCCAACACGCAGGCCTGCCCGGTGGATCTGGCGTTGCCTGGCGTGCTGCCGGTGCTTAATCGCGGCGCCGTGGAGCGTGCGATCGAGTTCGGCCTGGCCATTGGCGCCACGATCGCGCCGCGCAGCATCTTCGCGCGCAAGAATTACTTCTATCCCGATCTGCCCAAGGGCTACCAGATCAGCCAGTACGAGATTCCGGTGGTGCAGGGCGGCTCGCTGAAGATCCAGGTCGAGGCCGACGCCCGCACCGGCCGTGAGGCCTACGAAAAGGTCGTCACGCTCACGCGTGCGCACCTCGAGGAAGACGCCGGCAAGTCGCTGCACGAAGACTTCGCGGGCATGACCGGCATCGACCTGAACCGCGCCGGCACGCCGTTGCTCGAGATCGTGACGGAGCCCGACATGCGCAGTGCCGCCGAGGCCGTGGCCTACGCCAAGGCGCTGCATGGTCTGGTGGTGTGGCTCGGCATCTGCGACGGCAACATGCAGGAAGGTTCGTTCCGTTGCGACGCGAACGTCTCGGTGCGTCCGGTGGGTCAGAAGGAATTCGGCACGCGTGCCGAAATCAAGAACCTGAACTCGTTCCGCTTCCTCGAAGAGGCGATCCACTACGAAGTGCGTCGTCAGATCGAACTGATCGAAGACGGTGGCCAGGTGGTGCAGGAAACGCGTCTGTACGATCCGGACAAGAAGGAAACGCGTTCGATGCGCAGCAAGGAAGACGCGCACGACTACCGCTACTTCCCTGACCCGGACCTGATGCCGCTCGTGATCGACAGCGACTGGGTCGAACGCGTGCGCAGTGCGCTGCCCGAGCTGCCCGCCGGCATGCAGGCGCGTTTCGTCGAGGCCTATGGCCTGTCCGACTACGACGCTGCCGTGCTCACGCAGTCGAAGGCGCAGGCCGGGTACTTCGAGGCTGTGGTCGCGAAGGCAGGCAAGGCGAGCGCCAAGCCGGCCGCGAACTGGATCATGGGCGAGCTTTCGTCGCTGCTCAATCGCGAAGACATCGCCATCGACGCGAGCCCGGTCTCGAGCGCCCAACTGGCCGGTCTGCTCGCCCGTATCGCCGACAACACGATCTCCAACAAGATCGCCAAGGAAGTCTTCCAGTTGATGTGGGAAGAACGTGCCACCGACGACGGCGCGGCGGACCGCATCATCGAGGCGAAGGGCCTCAAGCAGATCACCGATACCGGCGCGATCGAGAAGATCATCGACGAAGTGCTGGCCGCCAACGCCAAGTCCGTCGAGGAATTCCGTGCGGGCAAGGAGAAGGCGTTCAACGCGCTGGTCGGCCAGGCGATGAAGGCCACGAAGGGCAAGGCCAATCCTGCGCAGGTCAACGAACTGCTCAAGAAGAAGCTCGGCGCCTGAGCCGGCCACACAAGTGGGCTACATAAGTCGGGCCGATAGGCGAAAAAGCCCGACGCTCCCGGGCGGTGCATCCGTGCGCTGACTGGCCGGGGCGACGGAAACAAGGCGCGGTTGCCATGACGGCACCGCGCTTTTTTTTCGTGCTTCGCAAAGTGCGCGATACTGCCGGTTAGCCGTTTGGCGTGTCATGAGGAATTGGCGATGTTCGAG
Source organism: Pandoraea pnomenusa (assembly GCF_040391475.1). Classification (GTDB taxonomy): domain Bacteria; phylum Pseudomonadota; class Gammaproteobacteria; order Burkholderiales; family Burkholderiaceae; genus Pandoraea; species Pandoraea pnomenusa_C. Next base: position 21,368 of record NZ_JBEBXS010000019.1, read on the forward strand.
AAATACCGCGTACCGCTTGGCAAGAAGCTCGACCTGTCGACATTCGACCCGGGCGAGAAACCGTTCTCCGGCGACACCAAGGACGACGACAAGGCGCGCATGGCCGAGTTGGGCGCGAAGCTCGACGAGCTTCAGACGATCCTGCACGCCAACAGCAAGCATCGCGTGCTGCTGGTATTGCAGGGCATGGACACCAGCGGCAAGGACGGCACCATTCGCGCCGTCTTCCAGAACGTCGATCCGCTCGGTATCCGCGTGGCCAACTTCAAGTCGCCTACGCCCATCGAGCTGGCGCGCGATTTCCTCTGGCGTGTCCACATGGTCGTGCCGGCAGCGGGCGAACTGGCGATCTTCAACCGCAGCCATTACGAAGACGTGCTCATCACGCGCGTGCACGACTGGATCGATGCCAGCGAGTGCAAACGCCGTTTCGATCACATCAATGAATTCGAGCGCCTGCTGGCCGACAACCACACGCACATCATCAAGTGCTTCCTGTACATCTCGGCCGAGGAGCAGCGCAAGCGTTTGCAGGAGCGCATCGACGATCCGAACAAGCACTGGAAGTTCGAGATGAACGATATCAAGGAGCGCAGCTTCTGGCCGCAGTACACCAAGGCGTACGAGGCGGCTTTATCGGCCACCTCGACGGAATATGCGCCGTGGTATATCGTGCCTTCCGACTCAAAACGCCACCGTAATCTGATGGTGGCAGAGTTGCTGGTGCAGGCGCTCACCGAGCTGAAACTTAGTTTTCCGCCGCCCAGGCCCGAGCTGACGGGCATGAAGGTGGAATAAACCGGTGACGTTGCACCGCAGCAAACGACACATTGGCAGGACGTAACCGGCCGGAGCCTCTCCGGCCGTTTTGACAGAAGAAACAGACGCCGCCGGGCGAACGGGGGTTTGCCGGGGAGCGGGCGTCGCATGGGGAACGGGGAAGAAGATGAGTGACGAGAACGCCCACCGGTCGTTGCCGGAGGACGCGGCTGCCCGCGGGCAGGCGACACAGCAACAGCGCACAACACCGTCCGGCACACACGACGCCGGTGGCAAGCCTCCGGGCAAGGCGGGCGGACCGCGCTCACGCCGTTGGCTGGTGGCTGTGCTGGCCGTCGTGGTGGCGCTTGGCGCCGGGGCCTGGCTGCGTTCGCGCGGCGCCGAGAAGCCCGCCCGCGCGGCGGCATCGCCGTCCGTCACGGTGGCCACGGTCGAGGTGCGCGACGTGCCCGTTCGGCTCATCGCCAACGGCACGGTCACGGCGCGTCAGACCATCGAGGTGCGTCCGCAGATTTCCAGCACGATTCGTCAGGTCCACATCAAGGAAGGCGATTTCGTCAAAGCCGGGCAGTTGCTGTTCTCGCTCGACGCCCGCATGGACGAGGCCAACCTCAAGAAGGTGCAGGCGCAACTGACCAAGGACGAAGCCGATCTGGCCAACGCCCGCCGCACGCTTGCGCGCACCAAACAACTGATCGCCGAACACTTCGTCTCGCAGAGCGCGCTCGACACGGCGCAGAGCAGCGTGGACAGCCTCTCGGCGCAGGTCGCCGCGGATCGTGCCGCCATCTCGGCCAGCCAGGTTGCCGTCGACTACAACCAGATTCGTGCGGGCATCGACGGGCGCACCGGCGCGATCAACGTGCATCCGGGCAGTCTCGTCACGCCGGGCGGGGCGGCGCTCGTGAGCATCACCCAGCTCGATCCCATCGACATCAGTTTCACCCTGCCCGAGGGCGCCCTCGCCGAATTGCAGGCCGCGCGTGCGGGCGGTCCGGTCAGTGTGACGGCCACCCTCGGCACCACTGGCATGACCGCCACGGGGCAACTCAGCTTCATCGACAACGCGGTGGACTCGCAGACCGGCACCATCCGGCTCAAAGCGGCGTACGACAACCGCGATGCCAGATTGTGGCCGGGCATGTACCTGAACGTGGCCGTGATCGGTCGTGTACTCAAGCAGGCAAGCGTGGTGCCGCCGCAGGCGGTGCAGACCGGCCCGGACGGGAAATTCGTCTACGTGATCGGCGCCGACGGCAAGGTCAGCGCCAAGCCGGTGACGGTCGGTTATGTGGAAGCGAAGCTCGCGGTCGTCGACGGCGTGGCGGCAGGTGCGCGCGTGGTGCAGGAGGGCGCGGAAAACCTGCGTCCGGGCAACAAGGTGACGATCGTGGCGTCGCGTGACGGTGGCCAGGGCGCTCAGGCCGCTCAGGCCGGTGAAGGCGGCGCTACGGCCGCCGCAGGGAAGGCGCAATGAACCTCTCCGAACTGTGTATCCGCCGGCCGGTCATGACGATCCTGCTGTGCGTGGCAGCTGTCGTCGCGGGCCTGATCGCGTACGGCCAGATTCCGATCTCCGCGCTGCCCAGCTATAACTCGCCGGTCATTCAGGTCACGGCGACGCTGCCGGGGGCGAGTCCGGAGACGATGGCCGCGTCGGTGGCCGCGCCGATGGAGAAGCAGTTCTCGACCATTGCAGGCGTGGCGGTCATCAGCTCGACCAATACGCAGGGCACCACGTCGATCATCATCGAGTTCGACAGCGACCGCGATATCGACGCAGCGGCCGTCGACGTGCAGGCGGCGCTCTTCCGTGCGCAGCGCAAGCTGCCGGTGGAGATGACCACGCCGCCGTCGTATCGCAAGGTGAATCCGGCCGATGCGCCGATCCTGTTCCTCGCGATGAATTCGCCGTCGATGTCGCTGGCCGAACTCGACGACTACGCGGAAAACCTGGTGTCGCCCACGCTCTCCACGCTGCCCGGCGTGGCGCAGGTGCTGATCTTCGGGCAGAAGCGCTTCGCCGTGCGCGTGAAGGCGCGCCCCGATGCACTCGCTGCGCGCAAGCTCACGCTCGACGACGTGGCGCGGGCACTGGCCTCGGCCAACGCCAACAGCCCCGTGGGCACGCTCGACGGCAACCGCCAGACGCTGACCATCGAGGCCAACCGTCAGATGACGAAGGCCGACCAGTTTGCCAATCTCATCATCGCCAGCGTGAACGGCAGCCCCGTGTACCTGCGCGACGTGGCCGAAGTGCAGGACAGCGTCGAGTCGGTCAAGACCGGCAGCTGGGTCAACGGCGAGCGCTCCATCGTGCTCGCGGTGTTGCGTCAGCCGAACGCCAACACGGTGGCGACCGTCGACCAGGTCAAGGCGGCGCTGCCGCGTCTGGCGGAACAGATGCCGCAGTCGATTCAGGTCAAGCTGCTCAATGACCGCTCGGTCTCGATTCGCGAATCCATCGACGACGTGCAGTTCACGCTCGGCCTGACGGTGATTCTCGTCACGCTGGTGATCTTCCTGTTCCTGCGGCGCCTCGCGGCCACGCTGATTCCGGTGATGTCGCTGCCGGTGTCACTGATCGGCACCGTCGCGCTCATGAAGGGCATGGGGTATTCGATCGACAACATCTCGCTGCTGGGCATCACGCTCGCGGTGGGGTTGGTCGTGGACGACGCGATCGTGATGCTCGAGAACATCGTGCGTCACATCGAGAACGGTGTGCCGCCGTTGCGCGCCGCGCTGGTCGGTTCGCGCGAGATGGGCTTCACGATCCTGTCGATTTCGATCTCGCTCGTGGCGGTGTTCATCCCGATCTTCTTCATGCCGGGCGTGATCGGCCTGATGTTCCACGAATTTGCCGTAGTGGTGTCGCTGGCGATTCTGGTGTCGGCCGCTGTCTCGCTCACACTGATTCCGATGCTGTGCAGCCGTTATCTCAAGCACGAGCAGGACGAAGGCATCGGGCTGCGCGCCACACAGTGGTTCGAAGACGGCTTCGTGTGGGTGCAGAACGCCTACGTGCGTAGCGTCGACTGGTGCCTCGAGCATCGCAAGTGGGTGATGGGCGCTGCCGCCGCGACGTTCGTGGCCACCGGCGTGCTGTTCGCCACGATTCCGAAGGGCTTCTTCCCGAGCGAGGACATCGGGCAGGTGCAGGTGACGGCGGAAGGCGCGCAGGATATTTCGTTTACCGCGATGTCGGCGCTGCTTCGCCGCGCGGGCGACATCATCCGCGCGAATCCGGCGGTGGAGACCGTGATCGTGTCGGCCAACGACAGCAATCAGGGCCGCATGTTCATCAACCTCAAGCCGCATGGTCAGCGTCCGCACATGAGCGAGGTGCTCGAAGAGCTGCGGCACGACGTCAAGCAGGTGCCGGGCCTGAACGTGTACTTCAACCCGGTGCAGAACCTGCAACTGGGCGGCAAGCAGAGCAAGAGCCGGTACCAGTATGTGATGCAGAGCGTGAAGCCGGGCGAGATGCAGATGTGGTCCGACCGGCTGATGAACCTGATGCGTGCCGATCCGATCTTCCGAGACGTGACCACCGACGCGCAGATGAAGGGGTTGCAGGCGCAGCTCACCATCGACCGTGACAAGGCGAACACGCTGGGTGTGGCGATCGGCGACATTCGCAGCGCGTTGTACAGCGCGTTCGGCGAACGCCAGGTGTCGACGATCTACACGCCGAGCGACAGCTACCAGGTGATTCTGCAGGCGACCGACAACGACCGTCGCGACGAGGGGGCGTTCGACAAGATCTACGTGCGCGGCAAGGGCGGTGCGCTGGTGCCGCTGTCCGCCGTGGCGACGGTCGCGCGCAAGATGGGACCCGTTTCGGTGAACCACCAGGGCCAGTTGCAGGCGGTGACGCTGTCGTTCAACCTGGCGCCGGGCGCGGCACTGGGCGATGCGTCGCAGAAGATCGTGGGCTTCCAGCATCAACTGGGATTCCCGCCGAGCATCATCACGAGTTGGGGCGGCGACGCGGCGGCGTTCCAGAAATCGCAGTCGAGTCAGGTTGTGCTGCTCGTGGGCGCGCTGCTCGTGATCTATGTGCTGCTGGGCGTGCTCTATGAGAGCTACATCCATCCGCTCACGATTCTCGCGGGCCTGCCGTCGGCGGCGGTCGGGGCGCTCATCACGCTGCGTCTGTTCGGCATGGATCTGTCGCTCATCGCCGTGATCGGCATTCTGATGCTGATCGGTATCGTGAAGAAGAACGCGATCATGATGATCGACTTCGCGCTCGACGCGCAGCGAAACGGCGGCATGACACCGGCCGAGGCGATTCGACAGGCCTGTGCGTTGCGCTTCCGGCCGATCATGATGACGACGCTCGCGGCCCTCATGGGGGCGCTGCCGATCGCGCTCGGCCTTGGCGCCGGTGCGGAACTGCGGCAGCCCCTCGGTCTGGCGGTCGTGGGCGGCCTGCTGTTCTCGCAGGTCATCACGCTCTACATCACGCCGGTGATCTATCTCTATCTCGACCGCTTCGCCGGCAAGGGGCCACTCGTGCTGCCCGGCGACAAGGCGGCGAACGATGCGGGCGATCGTGGTACGGCCGGCGACGGCGATCACGACGCCCACGGCACCGCGCGCGCCGACCTGCGCCAGACGGGTCACGCGCACTAAGCACTGCGTTTTCACTGGTGTGACACGCGGCATTCGGAAACGAATGCCGCGTGTCACCGATCCCTCCGGTAGTTGTCTCGCGACGCGACGACCCCGATCGCGCGCCGCTTCACGCCACGCTCTGTGGCTTGTGAAATCGCTTAATTCCTTTCTTATTCGCGTGCCTTAGCGGGTCCTCGGCTTGCGTCTAGTCCCATTCCGAAATTTTCTTGAGCGCGCCGCGCGGCGTCGTGGTGTCCGAACGCTTGCGCGGATTGGGGGCAACGCGCGATTTGTCGGTGCTGATGTGACTGTCGTCGCGTGTCCGTCGGTATCGGAAATGGCACGTCAATGGGCGATTCCTCGCGTTCGGCGAATGTCAATTTGCGAAAAATGCGGGCCGCACGCGACAACGCGCCGGGCGACGTTCGGGCATAAATCGCCCCTGTCGTCGCGAGCGAGGTATCACGAAACGCGGCGTCGTTTCTTTCAACCTCTCAAAGCAAACGGACTGGAAATATGACCGCACGTACCAACGCGAACGCGATGACGCACCGCAAACCAACGATGATGGAACGCCTCCGGAATCGCCGTCAGCGCGGCGTAACGCTCGTGGAACTCTCTGTGGCGGTGGCCGTGATGGGGCTGATCATGGCTGGGGCGATGGTCGGGGTGCCACGTCTCATGAACAACGTGAAGCTCTCGCAGGAAATGAAGGACTGGCAGATGTCGGCGCTGGCAGTGCAGAACGGCGTGTCGTCTGGAATTCTGACGACCACGTCGACGGAGGACAACATCAAGGAGATGGCGATCGCCGAACCGTTCAACCGCACCGACGGCGGCGCACGGATGCTCAACCGCTTCGGCGGGGCGATCACCATCGCTCCGGTCGACGGGAAGGGCTATCCGTCGAGTGGCGTGAAGGTCAAGTCGCTCGGTTACCCGAGTGCACAGTGCGAGGAATTCTCGGCCAAGATGATCGGCCTTTTCGCCACGCTCGACATTAACGGCACGTCGATCAAGAAGGGCGAGAAGATCGACAAGACGCAGATCGTCGATGCGTGCAAGAAAAGCAAAAGCGGCGACGACGTCACCCAGGCGGAGCTGGATTTCACCATCGCCGGATGAGAAGGATGGCCGGGGACCTGACATGGAGGCGCACAGATCATGACTCTCTCTTGCACGCGTATCGGCATGTTCCTCGTGGCGCTGTGCGGCGGTGTCACCGCGGCGCAGGCCTCGGTAGTGGGTGAAACGACACCGTTCGCGCCATCGCCCAATGCGACCTGGACGTTGGCGAGCCATAAGCCGCTCATGCAGTCCACGCTGTCCCCCCAAACAACACCGCCCACGCAGGAGGCAAGCGCTGCATCCGACGTGGGAGCGGAGGGCGAGGACATGCGTCGGGTAACGACGCAGCAGGCATACGAAGCGAATGCGGACGATCTGGTTTCGGAGACGGTCGACGCGCCCGCGTTGCAGGTGACACCCGCCCCGGCCCTCGAGCCGGGACTCGAACTCGCGCTCACGCCGACGGACGGGCGCGTTTCGCAGGCCGTTCGTCGCTACGCGGAACGGCATGGCTGGCAACTCGCCTGGGAGATCGAGCGCGATTTTCCGATCGAGTATCCGGCGACGTTTCGCGGCGACTTCCTCGGCATCGTCGAGCAGATCGTGCACTCGCTGCAGAGCACCGACGCGCCGATTCGCGTGAAGGTGTACGCCGCCAACCGTGTGCTGCGCGTTGTTCACGCCACGCAATGACAAGCACCGCGCCTGGCGCGCGGCCCATGACAATGGATGCGGGATTTCAATGAGAAAGCGACTCGGCGTGTTGTGCGCCATCACGTTACTGACGGCATGCGGCACGCCGGGCATGTTGTCGAAGACCGACGAGAACGTTACCGAGACCCGCGCCAGCGCCCAGGCGTCGCTCGAGACGCATTCGGCGCCGCCGATTCGCGCCATCGAACACGTCGACGGTGCGTGGTTGTCGAGAAAGTCGGTTGCCGTGAACGCAACGGTCGCACTGCCCGAATTCTTCCAGCGCAACGTGCGCTTTTCCACCGGGACACCGCTGCCCATGTCGGTGCTGCTTGCGCAGGTGGCGCGCGGCAACGGACTGACCGTGCGCATCGCGTCGGACGTCGCTTGCGAGGGCGGGGCATCGCGCAACGGCGACGGTGGCCCGGACGGGCGGCGGGGACCGGGCGGAGTCGGTCGCGGTACTTCCGTGTTTCAGATCAACTGCTCGGCGTCGGGCGAGCCGGCGGTGCCGCTCCAATACAACGGCCCGCTTGCCGGTTTGCTCGACGCCATTGCGCAACGTTCGGGGACTCACTGGACCTATCGCGACGGCGTGGTGCATTTCGCGCGCTACGTCACGCAAACGTTCCAGATCAAGATGATGCCGGGCAGCTCGTCGTACACGGCATCGGTCGGCAAGGCCTCGAAGATGAAGGCCGACCGGGGTGCGTCGGGCGGTAGCGGCGGAAGCTCGTCCGGCGGGGTCGATCTGAGTTTCAACGCCGACGCGAACGTCAGTGTGGAGTCGGAACTCGACTACTGGAGAGACCTCGTGAAGACGGTGGGCGACATGCTCTCGCCGGGCGGGCGCGTCACACCGTCGGTCGTCACCAGCTCGCTGGTCGTGACCGACACGGCCGATGTCATGGCGCGCGTTGCGCGCTACATCGAATCGGAAAACGCAGTGCTCGGACGTCAGGTCAAGTTGCGGGTGCAGGTGTACTCCGTCGACCTGACGGAACGCTCGGCCGCCGGCATCGACTGGAATCTCGTGTATCAGTCTGCGAGCGGTCTGGTGGCGAAGCTGGGCGGCCCCGCGCTGAGCGGCGCGCTGATGGGCGACCGCGGCGGCCTGAGCGTGACGAAGATTCCGAACGGGCGCCTCGCCGGTTCCACTGCCTTCTTCAAGGCGCTCAGCCAGCAGGGCCGCGTGAGCACGGTCATCGACACCACGGTCGTGACGCTGAACAACCAGCCCGCGCCGGTGGCGGTCACGCAGAACCAGGGGTTCGTCGCGCAAACCAAGATGACGCCGGGCAACTACGGCGGGCAGGCGATCGTGACGGCCGAGCAATCGGTGCTGACCACGGGCTTCGTCATGAACCTGCTGCCCACGCTCATGGACAACCGGAGCGTGATGCTGCAAGTGCAGATCGACATGTCCGATCTCAAGAAGCTGGAGAAGATCAATCTGCGCACCGGCAAGGAGTCGGACAGCGGCGGCGATGGCAAGCCGAGCGTGAACGTGAACACCGGCGACGGCAAGGGACCCCAGGTCGACGTCGACGGTGGCAAGGGCGACGATCGCGATCGCAGCGACGACGGGTTGGGCATCGGCACGTTCATGCAGCTGCCGCTTACGGCGTCGTTGCAGACCATGCAGCGCGCGTCGCTCAAGTCGGGCGACACGCTGGTGCTCAGTGGCTTCCGTCGCAAGGACAACAGCACCGATCGCGACGGCATCTACGCCTACGAAGGCGGGACGAAAGAGGCGCACCAGCGCGTGAACGAGGTCGTCATTCTGATCTCGCCAGAACTGACCGAGGGCGTGTGAGATGGCGCGCGTACTGTCCAATCACCTCGTTGTCGGCGCGCAGTGGGAGACGCTCATCGGCCTGCAGAAGGAGATGACGGAGATCCGCAGTCTGGCGCGCAGTCGCGACGCCTCGCACTTCGCCGTCACCGACGACGGGGCGGGCACGCGCACGGTGGGTCTGGCGGCCGGTTTGGGTGCCTCGCCCGCCGATACACCCGCCTGCTACGCGCTGGCCGCGCTACTGGGCGCCTTCGTCGACGCGCCTAACGTCGCCTTCCTCCACCCTGATCCCGACGATCCGGCGATGGCGTTGTTCGTCACGTTGCGCGATCACCGTCCCGAACTCGATTTGAGCGTACCCGCGTCGGCATTGCGGGAGCGTCTGGAGCAGTGGTGCGCCGAGATCGACGGGCCGGTGAAGCGGGTCGGCGTGATGCGCATGGACCTGCCGCATGCGGACGTCGTGCTCACGCTCGACGACATTGCGGCATCGCTCAGGCAGGACCCGTCCAACGCGCAAGCGACCCGGGAGGCGCTCGAGCAGGCGCGTATCAAGCTCGTGCGCAAGGCGCTCCCGGCGCGTGAGCTCAAGATCGCCGCAGGGCTGGTCGTGGCACTCGCCGTCGTGGGCGGTGGGCTCTGGTGGGGATGGTCGTGGTACGACAGTGCACAGCAGGCCAAGCTTGCGGCCGCCAACCGCGTCGATCCGATTGTTGCCTACCAGCGGGCGCTTGCGCGGGCCATCGCGGCGGAACCATTCTCCACGGGCGCTTCGTACGCGCGGCACGTGCAGCGTGTGGTACAGCGACTGCCGGTGAACGCCGGCGGCTGGCGGCCCGTCACGATCGACTGCAAGGCAAAGCGTTGCGACATCGCGTGGCAGCGCCAGGAGGGGGGCACGTTCGATCTGCTGCTTTCGCAGCGTCCGAACGCGCAGATCGTCGATCTGGATCATGCGCGCGAGGTGCTCATGCTGACGGATGAGGTGTCGAGTGCTTCTGCCGCGACTAGCGCGACTACTGCGACTACTGCGACTACCACGCCGCCGCACGCGGACCCGCGCGACAGCGCAGCAGGAAGCGATGCCGAGTCCCCCGAAGAGGCAGCCGACGCGCGCGTCGCGCCGGTGCCGCGCAATCAATTCCTGCGCACGGCGGGGGCGCGTCTGCAGGCGTTGGGCGATTACGGCATGGACATCGCGCTGTCGATGCCTTCGCCGCTGGTGCCGCTACCGCCGGACGCCGCATCGCGCAACGACATTCCGCCAGCCGTCTCGAAAGGGGAGTGGAAGATTGCCGGGCATCTGGCCTTCTTCGACTCGGTCGCCGGGCTGATGATGCGCGCGGGCAACATGTCGCTCACCGAGTTGAAGGTCGCCATCGACGACGGCAAGCCTGTCTTCTCCGCACAAGGAACCTACTATGTTCACTAAGGCGTTTCGCACGCTCCGTGTGGCGCATTGGGTCGCACCGCTGGCATTGGCGGCAACTGCGTCCGCCAATGCCGAAGAGACCATCGACGCGTTTGCGCGGGCACACCTCAAGGCATCGCAGGCCGCCATCCAGGGCGCTCCGGCCACGTCCAACGCGCAGGACGACGCCCCGCCGCGCCCGGAAGTGCCCCCCGAGCTGCTCTACATTTACAGCGTGGAGAACGCGACGGTCGCCCATCTGCGCGTGGACGGTCGCTATGGCCGCAATGTGACGAAGGGCGACAAGGTCGGCGAATGGCAGATCGTGGCGATCGGCGACGACTTCGTCGACGTGCGCCGTGGTGCGCGTCGGCAACGTTTGCTGCTGCCCAGTGCGTTCGGTGCGGCACCTGTCCCGGTGCAGACGACGGACGAGCGGTCCTATGGCAACGCTCGCTGAACGGGTTCGCGCCACGCTGCTGCGCCTGGGCACACGCACCGGTGCGCGTGTGGTGGCGCGCCCCATCACCGATCTGCACGAGGCCGATCTCCAGACCTTCGGCTGGCGCCAGGATCTCGGCATCACGCTGGCAGGGGCCGAGCACGGCTCGCTGGTGCTCGTGGCGATGAAGCCGCGTCTCTACCTGTTGTTGCTGGAGCACACCACGTTCGTGCGCACACAAGGTTCCGATCTGCTGGCACGTTTCGATCAGGCGGTACGCGCGAGACATCGTCTCGACCTGGAAGGCATCTATGTCGGCACGACGGAAGAGATCCTGCTCATGCAGTCGCGTCTGCAGCAGCAGGGCGACGGCGGTGACCGTTCCGACGAACGGCGTACCGGCACGTATCGCAACTTCGATCTCATCATCGAGCGTGCCATCGACGCCGGCGCCTCGGACATCCACTTCGAGTTCCGCGACGACAGCAAGGTGCGCGTGCGCATGCGCATTCACGGCAAGCTGCGCATGACCGGCGACAGCGACCGTCTGGCGCGCGACTATCACGCCATGCTCGACGCCGTCTCGGCAGCCTACAACTCCCGCGCCGATCCGAGCAGTCGCAGTCACAACCATTTCGACGAAGCGCAACATCAGAGCTGCTCGATTCCACTGACGTTGCGCCAGCGCAAGTACCAGCTGCGCTTTCAGAGCGTGAAGGAGAACCGCGGCGTGGACGTGGTGCTGCGCCTGCTCGTGAACGAAGCGATGGAAGGCGACGTGCTCACGCTCTCGCAACTCGGCTATTCCGACGATCAGGTCGAGATGCTCGAAGACGCGGTACATCGTAGCCCGGGGCTGACCGTCATCGCGGGCGAGACCGGCTCGGGGAAGTCGACGACGCTGCGCACGCTGATGACCTACGAGCGCGACTCCGGCAAGAAATTCTTCTCCATCGAAGACCCGGTCGAGTACATCCAGCCGCATATGACGCAGATTCCGATTCAGCGACGCGCAGAAGACGGCTTCGGAGAATCGGCATTCGGTGCCGCAGCGAAGGTACTGCTGCGCGGCGACCCGGACAAGCTCATGCCGGGGGAAATTCGCGATGCCGAGACTGGCTCCTTCGCCAAGTCGATGACGGAGACCGGGCATCAGGTGCTGTCGACCGTGCACGCGTCGAGCGCGTTCGGTATCGTGACGCGACTGGTCAGCGACGAGATCGGCATGCCGCTCGCCGCAGTGACCGCTCCGAATTTCCTGACGGCCATCGTCTACCAGAAGCTCATTCCGGTACTGTGCGAGCACTGCAAGCGTGCCGCCGCCGAGGTGCTCGACGCGGCCGCCCTGACGGTGATCGGCTCGCTGGGCATCGACCCGACAATTGTGCGCGTGGAAGGCCCCGGATGCGAGCGCTGTCACGGGCGTGGCACGCGCGGGCAGACGGTCGTGGCGGAAGTGTGCGAGCTCACCGACGAGTTGCTCGACCTGCTGCGCGACGCCCATTTCTGGGAAGCGGAGCGGCAATGGCGCACCTCTCACGACGGCGATCTCAGTAGCCCGAACATGACCGGCAAGTCCGCGATGGAGCATGCGATGTACAAGATGTCGCAAGGGCTCGTCGATCCGCGCGACATCGAGGCCGCGTTCTGCAAGCTCAAGAAATTCCATTCCCGTCTGTCGGCGTCGCCCAACACACTCACGCCCCGGCGGCTCGCCAGCGTTTGACGCGCCGGCCCGACGTTCATCGCCCTCGCCGGGATTCGTCTGACCTTCTTCACAACGGCCCATGATCGAAGCAGCCAACCGACTTCTCGCCAATCTCACGCGCGGCCGCGATCCCTATCCGGGACTATCGAAAGCGAAGCGGCGATTCCGCAAGCATCGCGCCAAGTTCTACAGCGATTTCGCCGACGCGATCGACGACGGCGCCAACCCGTTCGAGTTGTTCTCGCGCCGCTATGCGCGCGCGAAGGAGCGGCGCAATCCGATGGCACCGCTCTATGCCGTGTGGCGCGACAGGGCGAGTTCGAAGAACCTGCAGAAGTCCTGGGCCGGCACCATTCCCGAGGAGGATCTCGTGGTCATCGCGGCCGGAGAGAAGGGCGATCTGGCGGGCACGCTGCGCTTTCTCGCGCGCGTGGTCACGCTCCAGCAGCAGACGCGTGCCGCGATTGCGGGCGCGGTCGCGTTGCCCATTTTCATGTCGGTGCTGCTCGCGGCGATTCAGTTGGGCGTGGCCTACGGCATGATGCCGATCATGACCGAGATCATGCCGCCGGAGCAGTTCCCGCTCGTCGGCGCGGGCCTTTATGCGATGTCGGGCTTCGTGGCGAATTGGTGGCCGTTGCTCTATGGCGTGCCCGCGGTGCTCGTGGTGCTGATGTCGCTCTCGTTCAGCCGGTGGACGGGGCCGCTGCGTCAGCGCTTCGATGCCTTCGGTCCCTACGCGGTGTTTCGCGACGTGCGGGCGGGCGAGTTTCTCGTCGCCCTCGCCGCGCTCACCGGCGCGAAGACTTCCGTGTTCGACGCCGTCTCGGTCTTGCTGACGCGAGCGTCGCCCTGGCTGCGATGGCATCTGCTGCGCATGCGCGCGTCGCTCAAGAGCGACCGGAGCATGATCAAGGCGATGGACACGGGGCTCTTCAACGAAGACGTGTTCGATCGACTCGTCGAGTACTCGGGCCGCACCAACTTCGATGCCGGCATTCGCAAGATCGGGCTGATGACCATCGAAGAAGTCGCGGAAAGAATCAAGTCGCGTTCGGCAGCGCTGCGCTCGGTGCTCCTCGCCCTTGTGGGTCTGACCATCATCTTCACCGTGGGCGGCATGTTGCAGATCGGTCACGCCGCGGGCGAGTATGCCCAGTCGATGTTCTGACGATGACCATGACCGGCTTTTTCGATGCCCTCTCGCTGGCCCTGCGCGCGCTGCCGCGCGAAGCCGTCGTCGCCGCAATGGGCGTGCTCGGCCTGCTCGTGGGGAGCTTCCTCAACGTGGTCGTGCATCGCGTGCCGCGTATGCTCGAGACGCAATGGGCATGCGACGTCGCCGAGTGGGCCGGGCAGTTGCCGCCGGTGACCCCTGCCTTTCATCTCGCGTGGCCGCCGTCGCATTGTCTGCGTTGCGACGCGCGCATCGCTGCACGCCACAACGTTCCCGTATTCAGCTTCCTGTGGCTGCGCGGACGCTGTGTGCATTGCCGCGCAGGTATCTCCGTTCGCTATCCGTTTGTCGAACTGACCGCCGGCGCCATGTTCGCGGGCATCGCATGGGGTCTCGTGCCGTCGATGCAATACCTCACCCTGTTCGCGTGGTGCGGCTTCGGAGCGACGCTGCTGGCGCTCGCACTCATCGACCTCGACACCAGGCTGCTGCCCGACGTGCTCACGCTGCCGCTGCTCTGGGCGGGATTGCTGTGCAGTGTGGCGGGCCTCACGCTGCCGGTGGATGAGGCTGTGCTCGGTGCGGCACTCGGCTACGGCGTGATGTGGGCGATGGCTGCGGGCTTTCGCGCCGTCAGTGGCCGGGACGGGCTGGGCGGTGGCGACGCCAAACTGGTGGCCGCATGCGGCGCATGGCTCGGCTGGGTGGGCGTGCCGTTGATGCTGACGTTCGGCGCGCTGGCGGCCACGCTTGCGTTTGCTGCCCTCGCGATGTGGCGCGGCCGCGCGTTGCGCGAGCCGCTGCCGTTCGGGCCGTGGTTGAGTCTCGGCGCGATGGGGAGCGTCCTGTGGGGCGAGTCGTTCCTAAACCTGTGGCTCCGCGCGGGCCCCTAGGGGCACCGATGAAGCCATCGATGTCGCTTCGGCTTCTGCATGGGTGCCGGCAGGGGAAGACACCGGCGAGACCACGCGGACGTCGCCCGACACGCGTCCGAGCATCAGATCCGCAGCCTTCTCGCCGATCATCATCGAGGGGGCGTTGGTGTTGCCGCCAATGAGGGTCGGCATGATCGATGCGTCGACCACGCGCAGCCCTTCGACACCTCGCACACGCAGTTCCGGATCGACCACCGATGCTGAGTCACGCCCCATGCGGCAGGTGCCCACCGGGTGATAGATCGTGTCGGCGCGCGCGCGAATCAGCGCGGTGAGCGCTTCATCCGATTCGACGCCCCGGCTGTGCAATTCGCGTCCTCCGAACTTCGCAAGCGACGGCGCCGCAAGAATGCGTCGTATGACGCGCGCGCCGCGCAGCAATGTGTCGACGTCTTCCTGCGCTTGCAGGAATGCCGGGTCGATCAGCGGCGCGTCGCGCATGTCGGTCGACGCCAGCGTGACGCGTCCGCGACTCTTCGGACGCAGCACACAGGCGTGCAACGACAGGCCGCGAGGCAAATGCGGACGCCGGTTGTGATTGTCGCAAATGCCCACCAGAAAGTGCATCTGCAAGTCGGGTCGTGTGAGCGCCGGGTCGCTTTTCAGGAAGCCGCCTGCTTCGGCGACATTGCTGGCGAACAGCCCGCGCCGCTCGCGCAGGTAATCGACGCCCTGTGTGAGCAGATGCCACAGTCCGGCCGGCGTGTACCCGACCAGATCGCGATGTCCGACGTATTTGTTGATGATGAAGTCGATGTGATCCTGCAGGTTCTCACCCACGCCCGGCGCGTCGACGAGCACCGTCAATCCCTGCGCGCGGAGCTGCTGCGCCGGGCCGATGCCCGAACACATCAGCAGTTGCGGAGAATTGAATGCGCCGGCACTCAACACGACTTCCACGCGCGCCCGAATCGTTTCGAGCGTACCGCGCCGTTGCAGTTTGACGCCGGTCGCGCGCTTGCCCTCGAAGACGACGCGCTGCACGAGTGCGTCGGTGATGACGTGCAGATTTGCGCGAGACTTGCTGTGCAGATACGCACGCGCCGCGTTCCAGCGCTGCCCGTCCTTCTGTGTGACCTGATAGATGCCGGCGCCTTCGTAGTGCTCGCCATTGAAGTCGTCGGTGACCGGAAAACCCGCTTCGCGCGCGGCATCGACGTAATGCTGCGAGAACGGATTGACGGTGCGCAGATCGGCCACGTTAAGCGGACCGTCGCTGCCATGCCACGCGTTGGCGCCACGCTCGTTGTTCTCGTTGCGACGGAAATACGGGAGCACGTCGTCCCAGCCCCAGCCGGTACAACCGGCCTGTGCCCAGTCGTTGTAATCGTCCGGATGGCCGCGCGTGTAGATCATCGCGTTGATCGAACTCGATCCGCCGAGGCCACGCCCGCGCGGCTGATAACCCTGACGCCCCGCGAGTCCCGCCTGCGGCGTGGTGCGATAACCATAGTTGCGGCGCGAGCGAAACGGCACGAGCGCGGCGAGACCGAGCGGCAGCCGCACGAGAAAACTGTTGTCGGGCGGGCCCGCTTCGATGAGCGCAATCGTGCGCCCGGGCGCACCGTCAGCCAACCGCGCGGCCAGGGCGCAACCGGCCGACCCTCCGCCGACAATGACGTAGTCGTAGTCCATGCTGTCATCCTCCCTTGGATGGGCACTGCTCGAACTGCCTGTTGTTGACTTCTTGTTCGCGGTCTTCTGCTTATCGTTATGCGCGTGTCGCTGTCTCGTGTCACGCCGCGAGTGACCTTCTTTGTGGTGCACGTCCGAGGCGACGCGGTGACCCCTTCGCAGCGGCACTCATTGTAGGCAGACAAACCCTGTGCGCGGGGGCGAAGTGAAGCATTCCTCTAATTTCCGGGCGCAACCGGGTCTACCCGCTATGATGAAATGATGCACTTGGGTGACCGTCCGATAGCGGGCAGGGAGACACGGATGACTGAAGCCTGGCAGACCCACGACGTCACCAATCAGGTGCCGCCACTCGTCGACTACAACCTGTACGCGACCGACACCGCGCTGCAAGCTGCCGTGACGGCGTTCGACGCCGACTGGCACGCCAGGGAATTGCATCGTCAGGGGGCGCGTCTGGGCGAAGCCGAGGTGCAGGACTGGGCGCAGACGGCCAACCGTCACGAGCCCGAGCTGCAATCCTTCGATTCGCGAGGCAATCGCATCGACCACCTCGAATTCCATCCGGCGTGGCATGCGCTCCTGGGTTTGTTGCGCGGTGCACAACTGCAATCGCTGCCATGGGCGCATCCGCGGGGTGGCGTGATGGCGGCGCGTACGGCGTCGTATTTCCTGCATGCGCAGAACGAAGCGGGCGCGTTGTGTCCCACGACGATGACGTTTGCCAGCATTCCCGTGCTCGCGAGCGCGGCGCCCGCACTCTATGCGATGCTCAAGGACAAGTTGCTCGCGCCGGAACACGATCCGCGCGACGTGCCGCTTGCGCAGAAACACGCCATGCTCGTTGGCATGGGCATGACGGAGAAGCAGGGTGGCTCCGACGTGCGCACGAATACCACCGTCGCCACGGCGGCGGGCGGCGAGGCGTTCTCTCTCGTCGGTCACAAGTGGTTCTTCTCCGCGCCGCAATGCGACGCGCATCTGGTGCTCGCGCGCGATAGCGACACCGATGCCCTCTCGTGTTTCTTCGTCCCCCGATACCGACCCGACGGCAGCAAGAATGCCGTGCAGATCCAGCGCCTCAAGGACAAGCTCGGCAATCGCTCGAACGCGAGCAGCGAGGTGGAATTTCTCGGGGCATACGGCACGCGCGTCGGCGCCCCGGGGCGCGGCGTGCCGACGATCATCGAGATGGCGACGTACACACGGCTCGATTGTGTGATCGGCAGCGCGGCGATGATGCGCGCGGGTGTCGTGCAGGCGATTCATCACGCACGGCATCGCACAGCGTTCGGCGCGAAGCTTGTCGATCAGGACCTGATGACGACGGTGCTCGCCGACCTGGCGCTGGAGTCCGAAGCGGCGACGTGGCTCGCGATGCGGCTCGCGCGCGCGTTCGATGCGAGCGCCTCTGACGACGATTCGCCCGTCGAGCGCGCGTGGCGGCGCATCGTGCTGCCCGCAGCGAAGTTCTGGGTCTGCAAGCGTGCGCTCGAACTCGCGGGCGAGTGCATGGAGGTGTGGGGCGGCAACGGTTACGTCGAGACGGGGCCGCTGGCGCGGCTGTATCGCGAGGCACCCGTCAATTCGATCTGGGAAGGATCGGGCAACGTCATGTGTCTCGATGTGCTGCGCGCCATGAGCCGCGAGCCCGAGGTCGCGCAGCGCTGGTTCGAATGGCTCACCGAGCGCGTGGGATCGCACGCAGTACTGCGTGCGGCGCTCGCGCAGTTGCACGGCTGGCTGGCGGCCGATCCGACATCGCATGCGGTGCGTGCACGCGCCATCGCGCAACAGGTCGTGCTGCTGGCGCAAGCGGCCTTGTTGCTCGAACATGCGCCCTCGGAATTGGCGCATGGTTTCATCGAAAGCCGTTTCGGTATGACGGGCGGGCGGGTCTACGGCGTGATGCCGGACACGCTCGCGGTGGCGGCACAAAGAGCGTGGCTCGATCGGGCGTTTCTTGCCTGACGCTGCCGATACCGTTAGCACCGTTAGTACCGTTTGCACGCTTCGTTTTACGTATAACGACAACACGACATTCGACGCCAACGTGCGATGCGATCCGCATCGCGCGTGAGCGCAGGGAGGAGCAAGACATGGGCCACAACCACGAGATCGGCGGATTGCATGACGCTGCAGCAGCACCCGCATCGCCGATCGACGACGACATTGCACGCGCGTTGCTGTTGCCGCGTTTCGACGCGATGCGCCAGGCGCACGACGCCGCGCCGCACGTCGACTGGCCGACGCGCAAGCGCCATCTCCAGGCGTTGCAAGCGATGCTGCACAAGTATCGTGAACCGTTCGCACAAGCCATCGACGCGGATTTCAACGGACGCTGTGCCGAAGAGACGGACTTGCTCGAACTGTTCCCGTCGCACGGCAACCTGAAGCATGCGCTCGCCCACACACGAGGCTGGATGCGCGGCGAGCATGGCTGGGCGAATCTGTGGCTGCTGCCGGGGCGACGCGCCATCGTGCCGCAACCGCTGGGCGTCGTGGGCGTGATCGCCCCGTGGAACTATCCGGTGCTGCTCTCGGTGGGGCCGCTCACCGACGCGCTGGCGGCGGGCAATCGCGTGATGATCAAGGTTTCGGAGATCACGCCACGTTTCGCCGAAGTGTTCGCGTCGGCCGTGGCCGAGACGTTCCCGCCGGAATGGGTGACGGTCGTGATCGGCGACGCGCAGGTCGCACGCGCGTTCTCGACGCTGCCGTTCGATCATCTGCTGTTCACCGGGGCGACATCGATCGGCCATCACGTCATGCGCGCGGCGAGCGAGCACCTCACACCGGTGACGCTCGAACTCGGCGGCAAATCGCCTGCCATCATCGGCCCCGGTGCGCGCTGGGAGCACGCGGTGGAGCGCATCATGTTCGGCAAACTCGTCAATGCAGGGCAGACCTGTATCGCGCCCGACTACGTGCTCGTGCCACGCGAAAAGCTCGATGCTTTCGTGACGACGGCGCGGCAGGCAGCGGTGCGTCTCTATCCGAACGCGGTGGATAACCCGCAGTACACGAGCATCGTGTCGCCGCGTCACTTCGAGCGGCTCTCGGGGCTGGCGAGCGAAGCAACGGCGCAGGGGGCGACGGCGCATGCGCTCTTCGATACGCCGCCGCAAGCGGCTCGCCGCCGACTGCCGCCGGTGGTGCTGACGGGCGTGCACGACGGCATGCGGGTGATGCGCGAGGAGATCTTCGGACCGTTGCTGCCCGTGGTGCCCTACGACGATCTCGACTCGGCCATCGCCTATGTCAACGAGCGGCCGCATCCGCTGGCGCTGTACATGTTCGATACGGACAACGTGCGCATCGACCGGGTGGTGCAGAACACCTTGTCCGGCGGGGTGACCGTCAATGACACGCTGCTGCACGTGGGCGAGCACACACTGCCGTTCTCGGGCGTGGGGCCGTCGGGCATGGGCGGGTATCACGGCGAGGCGGGCTTCCGCACGTTCTCGAAGGAGAAGCCGATCTTCCGGCAGGCGCGCTGGAACGGCGCCGGACTGCTCAATCCGCCCTACGGCAAGCTGTTTGCGACGATGATCCGCCAGCTGTTGCGCTGACGCAGGCCGCCCCCGAGGCCGCCGCGCAAAACAAAACCCCCGCCGGGGTGACCCGGGCGGGGGTTTTGTCTTCGGCGATGACCGGTTCGCACCGGTCGTCGTCGTGAGTGTGCTACCTGAGTGGTAATCAGGCCACGGCGCGCAGACCGGCGTCGGCCAGCAGGGCGTCGGCGCGATCGGTGGCTTCCCACGAGAATTCCGGCTCTTCGCGGCCGAAGTGACCGTAGGCGGCCGTCTTCTCGTAGATCGGGCGCAGCAGATCGAGCATCTGGATGATGCCCTTCGGACGCAGGTCGAAGTGCTTCTCGACAAGCTCGGCGATGCGCTGATCGCTGATCTTGCCCGTGCCGAACGTATTGACCATGACCGACGTCGGACGCGCCACGCCGATGGCGTACGAGACCTGGATCACGCACTTCGATGCCAGACCGGCGGCCACGATGTTCTTCGCGACGTAGCGGCCGGCGTAGGCGGCCGAGCGGTCCACCTTCGACGGATCCTTGCCCGAGAACGCGCCACCGCCGTGCGGTGCGGCACCGCCGTACGTGTCGACGATGATCTTGCGGCCCGTGAGGCCGGCGTCGCCCTGCGGGCCACCGATCACGAAACGGCCGGTCGGGTTCACCAGGAACTTGATGTCGCCCTTGATCAGGTCGGCCGGCAGCACCGGCTTGATGACTTCTTCGATGACGGCTTCGCGCAGGGCTTCCAGCGCGATGTCCGGATGGTGCTGCGTCGAGAGCACGACCGTGTCGATGCTGTGCGGACGGCCGTTTTCGTACTTGATCGTGACCTGCGACTTGGCGTCCGGGCGCAGCCAGGGCAGACGGCCGTCGCGGCGCACCTGCGACTGGCGTTCCACCAGACGGTGCGACAGGTAGATCGGCAGCGGCATGAGTTCCGGCGTTTCGTCGCAGGCATAGCCGAACATCAGGCCCTGGTCGCCGGCACCCTGATCGAGGTTGTCGTCGTGGGCACGGTCCACGCCCTGGGCGATGTCCGGCGACTGGCGGTCGTAGGCGACCAGCACGGCGCAGCCCTTGTAGTCGATGCCGTAGTCGGTGTTGTCGTAGCCGATGCGGCGGATCGTGTCGCGCGCCACTTGCTGATAGTCGACGGTGGCGGTCGTGGTGATTTCACCTGCGAGCACGACGAGACCCGTGTTGCACAGCGTTTCCGCAGCAACACGCGCGTACTTGTCTTGCGTCAGGATGGCATCGAGAACCGCGTCCGAGATTTGGTCGGCGACCTTGTCCGGGTGGCCTTCGGAAACGGATTCGGAGGTAAAGAGATAGTCGTTCGCCACTTCTGGCTCCTCTAACGATTTTGGCGACTCACGTTGCCGTCATCGGAGGGGAAGCGGCGACGCTTTAGCGGAAAATTGGTCGAATTCGCTGCCCAAAAAGGGTGGCTCATTCGAATCGCCCCGCAAGTTGTCAGTTAACTCGGCGATGTCGCTTATTATACGCCCCTGAAGAAATCCTGCTTGCGACATGGCTACCACCACCAAGAAATCCCTCGGGTACTACCTCAGCGTCGGCTTGCTGCGCGGGCTGAACCTGCTGCCCTACAGCTGGGTGGCCCGCTTCGGCGCGGGCCTCGGCCACGTGCTTTACGCCATCCCCAGCTCGCGCAAACGCGTGGTGCATACCAACCTGCGCCTGTGTTTCCCCCATTGGGACGAGGCGACGCGCGAGCGCGTGGCCAAGGCGTCGTTCGTGCATGCGATTCGCAGCTACGCCGAGCGCAGCGTGCAATGGTTCGCCGACGGCAAGAAACTGGAGCGCCTCATCGAGCTTGATTCGGCCGTCGATCTGACCGATCCCGACATGCCGCCCACGATTCTGCTCGGCTTTCACTTCGTCGGCATCGAGGCGGCGTCGGTGTTCATCAATTACTCGCTGAAACGGCCGTGTGCGTCGCTCTACACGCCGATGTCGAATCCGGCCTTCGACGAGATGGCGCGCGAGCAGCGCGGCCGCTTCGACGCCGAAATGATGCCGCGCGGCGACAGCGCCCGCGACGTGCTGCGCATGTTCCGCAAGCGCAAGCCGGTGATGCTGGCCGCCGACATGGACTACGGCGCGCGCAATTCGACCTTCGTGCCGTTTTTCGGGGTCGAAACCTGCACGCTGACCTCGGTTTCGCGACTGGCCGAAGTTGGCCGCGCCCAGATCCTGCCGTTCATCGGCGAAGTGCTGCCGAACTACAAGGGCTATCGTCTGAAAGTGTTCCCGATCTGGGAGAACTACCCCAGCGGCGATCCGGTCGCCGACGCGCGCCGCATGAACGCCTTCCTGGAAGAACAGATCCTGAAGATGCCGGAGCAGTACTACTGGGTACACAAGCGCTTCAAGACGCGCCCCGAGGGCCAGCCGGGCGTGTATTGACGGTACCGGATGGGCGTCGACCTTCTCCACTACAATAGCGGCATGAAGCTCAAATTCACCAAGATGCAAGGCGCCGGTAACGACTTCGTCGTGATCGACGGCATCTCGCAGACCATCGATTTCACGCCCGAACAGTGGCGTGGCCTCGCCGACCGCCATTTTGGCGTCGGCGCGGATCAGCTGTTGCTCGTCGAACGCTCGACGCTGCCGGGCATCGACTTCCGCTACCGCATCTTCAACGCCGACGGCGGCGAAGTGGAACATTGCGGCAACGGCGCGCGCTGCTTCGTGAAGTTCGTGCGCGACGCGGGGCTGACCGACAAGCGCTCGGTGCGCGTCGAAGTCCAGCAGGGCGTGATTACGCTGACGATGCGCGAAGACGGGCAGGTCAGCGTGGATATGGGCGCCCCGATCCTCACGCCGTCGGATGTCCCGTTCGACGCCGCCGGGCTGGAAGGTCGCCGCGAGGGGGCCGACACGCTCTGGCCGCTGGACGTGGCAGGCAAGACGACGTGGATTTCCGTGGTCTCGATGGGTAACCCGCACGCCGTGCAGGTGGTGGAGAACGTCGATACGGCGCCGGTCGAGACGGACGGCCCGTTGATCGAGCGTCATGCGCGCTTCCCGCGTCGCGTGAACGCCGGTTTCCTGCAGGTGGTGTCGCCGCACGAGGCACGTTTGCGCGTGTACGAGCGCGGGGCCGGCGAGACGCTGGCCTGCGGCACCGGGGCATGTGCTGCGGCCGTGGCGGGCATCCGTCGCGGGCTGCTCAGCACGCCCGTGGCGATCGAGACGCATGGCGGCACGCTCACCATCGACTGGGACGGCACCACCGGCCCGGTCATCATGACGGGACCGGCCACCACGGTCTTCGAAGGCACGATCGAGATCTGACGCCACGCCGCTGGCGTGTACGATACCGGTTTCTGACAGATTCTGATTTAGCGACCCAGGCGGCCGCGGGCCATCCTTGTGCTCAGGGATAGCGTGCGGCAGTTGACGAACAGCAGACGGACACTCATGAACGACCGAGATATTGCGGAATACCTGATCGCGCATCCCGACTTCTTCGAGCGCCATGCCGAATTGCTGGCCGGCGTGCGGCTTACGAGCCCGCACGGCCAGCGTGCGGTGTCGCTGCAAGAGCGCCAGATCGAGATGCAGCGCGAGAAGACCAAGCAGATCGAGCGACGCCTCGCCGAACTGATGCGTTACGGCCACGAGAACGACGACATCTCGGCCAAGCTGCACCGCTGGACGCTCGGCCTGCTCGGCGAGCGCGATCCGCACGCCTTGCCCGACGCGATCGCCCGCGGCTTGCGCGACGTCTTCAACGTCCCTTACGCGGCCGTGCGCCTGTGGAGCGTGGCCGCGCCGTATCAGCCGGCCGAATTCGCCCGCAGCGTGAGCGAAGAGGTCAAGATTTTCGCGAACAGTCTCGTCACGCCGTACTGCGGCGCCAACACCGGCTTCGAGGCCGTGACGTGGCTGGGGGCGCCGAGCGATCCGGCGTCGGTGGCGCTGCTCGCGCTGCGCGACCCGCAGGTGAGCGACGGACCGGTCTTCGGCCTGCTCGTGATGGGCTCGGAAGACGCCCGCCGATTCCACGAAGGCATGGCGACCGATTTCCTGACGCAGATCGGCGAGCTGGCCGGGGCGGCGCTCGGCAAGCTGCGCGCCAACGACTGATGGCAACCCGGCAGGCGGCGTCCGGCAAGGCGAAAGCCCGCACGCCGGGCGGTGCTGCGGCATCCGCTGCCGCCGACGCTGCGCCGGAAGCGCCGGAACTGCCGCTCGAGCCGGGCATCCGCGCCTACCTCACCTCATTGGCCAGCGAGCGCAAGCTCGCCGGTCTCACCCTCGAGAACTACACGCGAGACCTGCGTCAGTTGCAGCGTCTCGCACGCGGGCGCACGCTCGAATCGCTGCAGCACGGCGACATTCGTCGCTTCGTCATGCAGCTGCACAGCGAGGGGCTCGTCGGCCGTTCCATCGCTCGCAAGCTCTCCGCCTGGCGCGGCTACTTCGCGTGGCTCGCCCAGCGCACGCCGCTCGTGGCCAACCCCGTCGAGGGCGTACGCGCGCCGAAGCAACCCAAGCCGCTGCCCAAAGCACTGTCGCCCGATCAGGCATCGGCACTCGTCGAGTTCGAATCCGGCACATCGGCCGAGGCCGTTCGCAACCGGGCGATGTTCGAATTGCTGTACTCGTCGGGCTTGCGTCTGTCGGAACTCACGAGCCTGGACCACCGCTATGTCGAGGCCGACGGCTACCGTTCCGTAAGTTGGCTCGACTTGCCGGAACGCGAAGTGGTCGTGACCGGCAAGGGCAACAAGCGGCGTCGCGTACCGGTCGGCGAGAAGGCCGCGCAGGCACTGGCGCACTGGCTGGAGATGCGTGCGCCGTTGGCGACGGCCGAGCCGCACGCGCTCTTCCTGTCGGCGCGCGGCAAACGCATCGGCGCGCGCGCGGTGCAACAGGGGCTGGCGCATCACGCGCTGTCGGCCGGCCTGCCGACGCACGTCCATCCGCACATGTTGCGTCACTCGTTCGCCACGCACGTGCTGCAATCGTCCGGCGATCTGCGCGCGGTGCAGGAGATGCTCGGTCACAGCAACATTTCGACGACGCAGATCTATACCAAGCTCGATTTCCAGCATCTCGCGAAGGTCTACGATCAGGCGCACCCGCGTTCACGCAAGAAGCCCTGAGGCAATGCGCGGTGCGTGCCTGGGGGGTAATGGCCGAAATGCGACGCGGGGCGTCAACCCATGCGCAAGTTTTGAGCACCGCCGGCGCCATCCGGCATTGCGCGGTGCCGCCGGGGTGTCCGTCCGAGTCGGTGTAGAATCGCGTCCTTCCCCAGCAAGTCCCGAAGGCTGTCCGCGTGCCGGACATCGCCTGTTGATGGCGCCATCGCCGGACTTGCCGCCATTCCGAATGCAACCGTTGGTCCGTCCCGCATGAATACCTTGACCCTCAAGCCCGGCAAAGAAAAGTCCTTGCTGCGCCGTCACCCCTGGATTTACGCCACCGCCGTGGCGAATGTGGACGGCAAGCCGACTTCCGGCGCCACGGTCGTGGTGCGTGCCGCCGACGGTCGCTTCCTCGCACGCGCGGCCTTCAGCCCGGTCTCGGCCATCCGCGCCCGCGTGTGGACGTTCGACGAAAACGAGCCGGTCGATCACGCGTTCTTCAAGCGTCGCGTGTCTGCAGCGCTCGCCTACCGCGAGCAGATGGTGCGCGACACCGGTGCCACGCGTCTGATCTTCGGTGAGGCCGACGGCCTGCCGGGACTGATCGTCGACCGCTACCAGTCCGCACCGGGCGAGCCGCAGAGCGACCAGCTCGTGTGCCAGTTCATGGCGGCCGGGGTGGAAGCATGGAAAGACGCCATCGTGAAGGCGCTGGTCGGCGCGACGGGCTGCCCCAACGTGTATGAGCGTTCGGACGCCGCCGTGCGCGAGCGCGAAGGCCTGCCGAGCATTACCGGCGTACTGGCCGGCGCCGAGCCGCCCGAAGCCCCGGAATCGCTGACCACGCACGAGTGCGGCGTGAAGTACTACGTCGACGTGCGCAACGGGCACAAGACCGGCTTCTACGTCGATCAACGCGACAACCGGTTGCTGGTGCAGCAACAGGCCAGGGGCCGCGACGTGCTGAATTGCTTCTGCTACACCGGCGGTTTTTCGCTGGCGGCGCTCGCCGGCGGCGCGCAGAGCGTGCTGTCGATCGATTCGTCGGGCGATGCGCTGGCCATCGGGGCGCGCAACGTGGAACTCAACGGCTTCGATGCGGCCCGTGCCGAGTGGCGCGATGCCGACGTCTTCAAGACACTGCGCGCCCTGCGCGAAGAAGGCCGGATGTTCGACCTGATCGTGCTCGACCCGCCCAAGTTCGCACCGTCGGCCCATCACGTCGATCGTGCGGCGCGGGCGTACAAGGACATCAACATGGCAGGCTTCAAGCTGCTGCGCCCGGGCGGTCAGTTGCTGACGTACTCGTGCTCGGGGGCGATCGATGCCGCCCTGTTCCAGAAGATCGTGGCGGGCGCGGCCGTCGACGCCGCTGTCGATGCGCGTATTCTGCGTCGCCTCTCGGCCGGCATGGATCATCCGATGCTTACGCAATTCCCCGAAGGCGAATACCTCAAGGGGCTTTGGTTGCAGCGGATGTAAGCACTTGCTTTTTTGGTCCGGGTGACGTCAACCCAACGTCAACGCCACCACGCCCAACGCAATCAGCACGGCACCGCCCACGCGGCGGTGCATCTCGCCCTCTCCCAGCAGCCGCACGCCGAGCAGCGCGGCGATCATCATCGACATCTCCCGGGCGGGGGCAACGTGCGACACCGGCGCGTACTGGAGCGCGGTCAGGATCAGGAAGTACGACATCGGCGAGATCAGCGAAATCAGCACGATCTTGCGCCAGTTCGCCTGCCAGAGCATCGCCATGCGGCCCGGACGCGCACAGGCCATCGGCGCGGAAAGCACCACGCGCAGCACGTTCTCCAGGTAGTAATAGACCAGCGGGGCGAGCAGCAGCGTGCGAACGGCATACGCGTCGGCCAGCGTGTACGCGGCGATGAAGCCCCCTGTCAGTACGCCCCAGCCCGCACCGGCGTGCATGCTGCCGCGACGGAACAGGCGCTCGCCCCCGGCAATCACCAGCACACCGACCACCACCAGCCCGATGCCCACGAGGGCAAGCCAGCCCGGTCGCTCCCCGAGCAGCACGATGGCGCCCAGCGACGAGAGCAATGGCCCGGTGCCGCGCGCGAGCGGGTACACCACCGACAGGTCGCCCACGCGGTAGCCGCGCTGCAACACCAGTGTGTAGCCATAGTGCAGCAGGGCGCTCAACGTAATGACGCCCCAGCCGAGCGCCGTCGGCCAGTGGGCTTCCGAGCCGATCAGGAAATACAGCGCGAGCGGCGTGTACAGCACGACCGTGAGCAGGGCGTAAAGGAAAACGAGCTGCGGACCGCCGCCTTCGCTGGTATCGATGCGTTTGGCGAGAAAATTCCAGGTGGCGTGAAGGAATGCGGCGGTGACGACGAGGGCGAGAGCGGTGAGCGACATGGCGGCGGGCGTTTTTTGTGACAATTGTATGACGCATTACCTGCGCACTTCCGGTCACGTTTTGCCGAAATTGTCGTCATCTGCCCCGGAAATGGTCGCGACGGTCGTTTTTGCAACTCGGTTGCAGCGCTCGCGGGGCTGTGCTTAAATCGATTCATGAGCCTTACTCAACTACAACCGTATCTGGAAGCCGCCCGCGCGAGCTTGCAGGAGCAATCGGGCCGCGTGACTTCGGGGCGTGTACGTGTGTTGGCGCTGCTGCTCAAAGCTGGCCGCCCACTCACCCATCAGGAAGTGCTGGCCGACCTGGCCACCGACGCCGATCCGCTCGACCGCGTGACAGCCTACCGCGTACTCGACTGGCTGGTCGCCCAGGGCTGGGCCATCAAGCAGGCGGGCGACGACCGGATCTTCCGCTTTGTCATGGCCGAGCACGTCGATCCGCAACGTGCCGCCTCTCCTCGTCCGCATACGCAACACGGTCATTTCCGTTGTGTACGCTGCCACCGAACGTTCTGTCTTGACGATTGGCCCCAGCATCCCCAACTGAGTGAGCGCGAACTCAAGCGCCTGCCCAAGGGATTCGTGGGCGAACAGGTCGAGCTGCTCATTCACGGCACTTGCGCCCAGTGCGCGGGCGCCCCCAACTGACGCGTTCCCTGCCGGTTTCCGTCACCTCGGGTACAGTGGGCGACATTCCGGCGGTATTGGCGACGCCGCATTACAACAGGACATTGCATTCATGACTCCCGTCACTATCCTGACCGGCTTTCTCGGCAGTGGTAAGACCACGCTTCTCAAGCGCATCCTGACCGAAGCGCACGGCATGAAGATTGCCGTCATCGAAAACGAATTCGGTGAAGAGAACATCGACAACGACATCCTCGTGCAGGACAACGCCGAGCAGATCGTGCAGATGAGCAACGGCTGCATCTGCTGCACGATTCGTGGCGATCTGGTGCAGGCGCTCTCGGATCTGAACAGCCAGCGCGACGCGGGCACGATCCAGTTCGACCGCGTGGTCATCGAGACCACCGGCCTGGCCAACCCTGGCCCGGTGGCGCAGACCTTCTTCATCGACGACGAAGTGGCCGACACCTATCGCCTGGACGCCATCATTACGCTGGTCGACGCCAAGCACGGCCAGCAACAGCTCGACCAGCACGAGGTGGTGCAGCGCCAGGTCGGGTTTGCCGACCGCCTGTTCATCACCAAAGCCGATCTGATCACGCCCGAGGCGCTCGACGACCTCAAGCATCGCCTCGCGCACATGAATCCGCGCGCGCCGCAGCAGGTGGTCGACTTCGGTCAGGCGGATCTGAAGGAAATCTTCGATATCCACGGCTTCAATCTGAACGACAAGCTCGATATCGACCCGGATTTCCTCGCGGCCGACGAGCACGCGCACGATCACGACCACCACGACCATGACCACGATCACGCCGGTTGCGATCACGATCATGGCCAGTGTGCCCACGAGGGGCACGACCACGGGCACCACCACCATCACGCACATCACGACGACGCCATCAAGTCGTTCGTCTTCCGCAGCGAGAAGCAATTCGATCCCGCCAAGCTGGAGGATTTCCTGGGGAGCATCCTGCAGGTGTACGGCGAACGCTTATTGCGTTATAAAGGCGTATTAAACATGCGTGGCATCGACCGCCGGGTCGTGTTCCAGGGCGTGCACCAGATGATGGGCAGCGACGTGGGCACGAAATGGCAACCCGGTGAGACGCCGAATACCAAGATGGTGTTCATTGGCGCCGAGCTGCCGAAAGACATCATCCTGCAAGGGCTGGAACGCTGTCTGGTCTGAGCGGGACTGCCGAATCGGGCAACGGGAAACCCCTTAACCGGGGCTGTCGAACGATTCGGTTACAATACCTGCCCACTGGGGCTGCCGCCAGCGAGCTGACGCGGCATTCCGGAGGGTAGGCAGGGGAGCACCGTCATGGCCACCGCCTCTCGCAAGACAGCCACCGCAAGCCCCACGCGCCGGTCGGAACCGGCGCCGGATGCGGGCGCCAAGCGTGCTCCAGCAGGCAAATCGAAGACGGGCGAAAAGGCCGCCGCCAGGAAGGGGGCGCCCAAATCGTCCGGCAGGAACGTAACCCAAGAAGCCGCCCGCGGCATCGCCGGTAAGCAAGACGCCCCACCCGCTGCAGGGGCGTCGCCGGACTATCCGAAAGAGACGCCACAAAAACCCATGAGCAAGAAAAGACTTTTGACCGAGGCCGAAATTCTGAAGATGGGCGAGAAGGACTACATGAATGAAGAACAACTCGCCTTCTTCAAGGATCGTCTGGAAAATCTGCAAGCTGAAATTCTGCGCAATGCCGGTCAGACGACCGAAAACCTGCGCGAAACCGTTGTCGTGCCGGACCCGGCCGACCGCGCTACGATCGAAGAGGAACACGCGCTCGAGCTGCGCACCCGCGATCGCGAACGTAAGCTGCTGAAGAAGGTGCAGCAGTCGCTCGCCCGTATCGATTCGGGTGAGTACGGCTGGTGCGAGGAAACCGGTGAGCCGATCGGCGTGCCGCGTCTGCTCGCGCGCCCGACGGCCACCCTGTCGCTCGAAGCGCAGGAACGCCGCGAACTGCGCCAGAAGTTGTTCGGCGACTGATCCGCATCGCGCAATCCGGCCCTCGCCGCGCGGTGGCGGCGGGTCCCTCGGCTTGCAAAAGGCATGTCATTGCGACATGCCTTTTTTGTTGTCTTTTTTGACGCGAACCGACGGGCGACGGCCTTCCCGTCGCGAACTGTGGTTCGCATGCAACGCGCGGTAAGGCTCGCGACACGCCGTGGTTTATGGCAGAATTGCAACTCAGTTGCAAATTCGTTCAGCCATGCCTTTCATCGAAACTGTTTCCCGCCTCTGGTGTGCGCGCGTGCGCATGCCTGTCGGCCGTGGGCGCAGCGCGTGGATCGCATGGCTCATCGTGGCCCTCGTCTGTGTGCAGATGTGGGGCCTGCAGCACGAGATCGTGCATGCGCGCGGGCTGGCCGGTGTCGTCGATGTCATCAACCAGGACCGCGCGGCAATCGCCGGTGACGGCACATCCGCTGCCGCCGGTTCGGGTGCGACGACGTTGTCTTCCGATACCGTCGATTCGGATGACGATGCGTTCGCCCTGGCGGCCAACGAGTCCGGGCAACCCGGCACTTCGGCCTACGCGTCGCACTTCGGCTTCGGCGGCCATCATCATCATTGCCATCTGTTCGAAGGGGCCACGCTGGCGGCGGCGATCGCTGTCGCGGTGCTGGTCTGGGGCGGTGCGACCGCCAGGACGGAAGCGCCGTTACGCACTACCGGCAGAAGTCATGCCAGCGTGCTTCAACTGCCGTTCGACTCGCGCGCCCCGCCCGTCGCGGTCTGATCCCACGTGCCGCGCGCACGACAATCCGCGCGAATCCCTGCCGAAAATTGCACCGACCTTCGTGGCCTGATCGCCTGCGAGGGCGGGCTATCGCTACGCATTTGTTTGCCTCCGGGGGCGCGAACGCGGGCAGGCATTCGTTCGCCCCGCATGACGGGGCTCCGGGAACCGGCTGACGGTGTCCCGCCCAGATCCAATAGAACACAGACCGACATGGCTATTCCTTCCTCGCACGCCGCGCGTCAGCGCGCGGTGCCCTCGCTCGCCGCTACCGCCAACGTTCGCACTCGCCGTGGCTTGCCTCGTTTGGCGCCGCTGTCACTCGCCGCAACGCTCTCCTTCGGCGCGTTGGGCGCCCATGCCGCAGATGCCGCGCCAGCCGCCGATACGGTCGCAGCCCCGGCAGCAGTTGCCGCGCCAGCAGTCTCGATCGCGCCCGCCGCCACGCCGGAAGCCGCACTCCCCGCGACGTTCGTCACCGGCAACCCGCTCGGACGCGCCATCGCCGATCTGGCCGCGCCGGTCACCGAACTCGACGGCAAGGCACTGGCGTTGCGCCGTGCCGGCACGTTGGGTGAAACGCTCGACGGCCTGCCCGGCGTTTCGTCCACGTCGTACGGCCCGAACGTGAGCCGGCCGATCATTCGCGGTCTCGACGGCGACCGCATCCGTGTGCTGCAAAACGGCACCGCCTCGCTCGATGCCTCATCGTTGTCCTACGACCACGCCGTAGCGCAGGACCCGTTGTCGATCGAACGCATCGAAATCGTGCGCGGCCCGGCGGCGCTGCTTTACGGCGGCAACGCGGTCGGTGGCGTGGTCAACACCATCGACAATCGCATTCCGCGCGAATCGCTCACCGGCATTTCCGGCGCGACGGACTTCAGCTACGGTGGCGCGAATCGTGAGCGCGCCGGTGCGGCACAACTGGAATTCGGCAACGGCCAGTTCGCGTTCCACGTCGACGGCTTCGCGCGCAAAAGCGCCGACCTGCGTATTCCGGGCTTCGCGCATTCCGCGCAGCAACGCGCCCTCGACGGCGAAGATGCGCCGCAAGCCTCCGGCACGCTGCCCAATAGCGACGGGCAGGTGAGCGGCGCGGCCGCCGGGGCGTCGTGGACGTGGGCCGACGGTTATGCCGGTCTGTCCTACTCCGGTTACGACTCCGACTACGGCACCGTCGCGGAGCAGAGCACGCGCATCCGCCTGCGACAGCAGCGTCTGGCGCTCGCGAGCGAAGTGCGCAATCTGAGCGGTCCGTTCACGGCCTTCAAGTTCGACTTCGGCTACACCGACTACGAACACAAGGAAATCGAGAACGGCGAGACGGGCACGACGTTCAAGAATCACGGCTATGAAGGCCGCATCGAAGCGCGTCACGCAAAGATCGGCCCGCTCGAAGGTGCGGTCGGCGTGCAGTTCTCGCAGAACACCTTCTCCGCGCTTGGCGAAGAGGCGTTCGTGCCCAAGAGCGACACCACCAACGTGGCGCTGTTCGCCCTCGAAGAGTGGGCTGTCAATCAGGCCGTGAAGCTGTCGTTCGGCGCACGCATCGAGCATTCGAGCGTGAAGCCGTATGCCGGTGGCAATGAGCGTTTCGACAACCTGCCGTCGCGCAACTTCACGCCGGGCAGCGTGTCCGCCGGGGTCGTGTTTGCGCTGGCCCCCGCATGGTCGGTGGCGGTGAACACGTCGTACACCGAGCGTGCGCCCACGTTCTACGAGCTATATGCCAACGGCCCGCATCTGGCGACCGGCGTGTGGGAGATCGGCAATCCGCAGGCGCAATTGGAGAAAGCGTTCTCGACCGACGTCTCGCTGCGTTACCAGGACGGCCCGAACAAGGGCAGCGTGGGATTGTTCTACAGCCGCTTCTCGAACTTCATTGCGCTGAACAACACCGGCCGCACCGAAGCCCTCGACGACGACACGATTCCCGTCTACCAATACGCGGGCGTACCCGCCGATCTCTACGGCGTGGAAGCCGAGGGCCGCGCGCGCGTGTGGCAGGGCTACGGCAATCTCGACGTCGAACTGCGCGGCGACTACACGGTCGGCCGCAACCGCGACACGGGCGAGCCGCTGCCGCGCATCGCGCCGCTGCGTCTGACCGGTGCGCTCGTGTACGGCCTGGGTCACTGGGGGGCGCGCCTCGAAGTGGTGCATGCGAGCAACCAGGGCCGCGTGCCGACCAACGATCTGACGACGAGCGGTTACACCACACTCGGCGCCGCGCTCACGTATCAGTTCAAGGCGGGTGGCGCGCAATGGCTCGCGTATCTGAAGGGCGAGAACCTGACCAATCAGGAAGTGCGCCTGGCGAGCTCGGTGCTGCGCGACATTGCGCCGCAGGGTGGACGTTCGGTACGCGTGGGGTTGCGCACCACGTTCTGAGCGGCACCGCGCCGCAACATCGAGGCAAATTCCGAGAAATTTCCTCGCAGCAAGGGTGACGCGCGGTGCAACGCCGCGCGAATCCTGCGATCCATGACGTCGCCTGTCGATCGGGACAGTGTCGGCGTGGTGCCCGGCGGCGGTGCTCGCGCATCGCCGTCGACGCCTCTTGATATTCCTTCGATTGCCCTAAACTACAGTCACGTCTCGCCCGGTCCGGGGGTGTCGTCACAGTCGTGCGACGCGCCGGGGCGTCGGGCCAATCGTTACGGGGCGAACGTTGCCCCTCGAAAAGGAACAGGCATGGAGCAATATCACGGCACCACCATCGTCTCTGTCCGGCGCGGCGATCAGGTCGCGCTCGGCGGCGACGGACAGGTCACGCTCGGCAACATCGTGATGAAGGGCACGGCACGCAAGGTACGTACGATCTATGACGGCAAGGTCATGGTCGGCTTTGCCGGTGCGACGGCCGACGCGTTTTCGTTGCTCGACCGTTTCGAAGCCAAGCTCCAGAAGCACCAGGGGCATTTGACGCGCTCGGCCGTCGAGTTGGCCAAGGACTGGCGTACCGACCGCATGCTGCGTCGGCTCGAGGCGATGATGATTGTTGCCGATGCCGAGACCACGCTGGTCATCACCGGCAATGGTGACGTACTCGATCCGGAAGGCGGCGTGGCCGCGATCGGTTCGGGCGGCTCGTACGCGCAGGCGGCGGCGCGTGCGCTGGTCGAGAACACCGAGCTCACGCCGGCCGAAATCGTCAAGAAGGCGCTGACGATCGCGGGCGAAATGTGCATCTACACGAACGGCAATCACATCATCGAATCGCTGCCGCCGAAGGCTGCGAAGTAATGACGGACGACGCACGCGCTGCAGCAGGTGGACTCCTGCGGCGCGAACAAACGGCCGGTGGCTGAACGACAGCCGACCGGCCGGGCGTCACCCTCTGTGCGAACCCCCTAATCTGGCGAACGTCATGACCCATATGACCCCCTCCGAGATCGTTTCCGAACTCGACAAACACATCATCGGCCAGCACAAGGCCAAGAAGGCTGTCGCGGTGGCGTTGCGCAACCGCTGGCGCCGTCAGCAGGTGGCGGAGCCCCTGCGTCAGGAAATCACGCCGAAGAACATTCTGATGATCGGCCCGACCGGTGTCGGCAAGACCGAAATCGCGCGCCGTCTGGCCAAGCTGGCCGACGCGCCGTTCATCAAGGTCGAGGCGACCAAGTTCACCGAAGTCGGCTATGTGGGCCGCGATGTGGACAGCATCGTGCGCGACCTCGCGGAAATCGCGATCAAGCAGACGCGCGAAGCCGAAATGAAGAAGGTGCGCACCAAGGCCGAAGATCGTGCCGAGGATCGCATTCTCGATCTGCTGCTGCCGACCGGGCGCGAATCGTCGCGCGATATCCGTTTCGGCGCGGCCTCGCACGAGAGCGAGCCGAGCACCGAGGATAACGCCACGCGCCAGACGTTCCGCAAGCGCTTGCGCGAAGGGGCGCTCGACGACAAGGAAATCGAGCTGGAAGTCGAAATTCCCGCACAGGGCATGGAAATCATGGGCCCGCCGGGAATGGAAGAAATGACCGAGCAGATCAAGGGCATGTTCGCGAATCTGGGCAACCAGAAGAAGAAGCGTCAGAAGCTCAAGATCAAGGACGCGCTGAAGATCCTCACCGACGAAGAAGCGTCGAAGATGCTCAACGACGAAGAGGTCAAGCAACTGGCCCTGCGTAACGTCGAGCAGAACGGCATTGTGTTCCTCGACGAAATCGACAAGATCGCCACGCGCAGCGAAGTGGGCGGTGGCGATGTGTCGCGTCAGGGCGTGCAGCGCGACTTGCTGCCGCTGGTCGAAGGCACGACCGTGAGCACGAAGTTCGGCATGATCAAGACGGATCACATCCTGTTCATCGCGAGCGGGGCGTTCCATCTGGCCAAGCCGAGCGATCTGATTCCCGAGCTGCAAGGTCGTTTCCCGATTCGCGTCGAACTCGAATCGCTTTCGGTCGAGGACTTCGAGGCGATTCTCACGCAAACGGACGCGAGCCTGGTCAAGCAGTATCAGGCCCTGCTCGCCACGGAAGACGTGACGCTCGAATTTGCGCCGGACGGCATCAAGCGTCTCGCCGAGATCGCCTTCTCGGTCAACGAGAAGACGGAGAACATCGGCGCACGGCGTCTGTACACCGTCATCGAGAAGCTGCTCGAAGAGATTTCGTACTCCGCCGGCAAGCAGTCGAGCGAAGTGGTGACGATCAACACGGAGTACGTCAACCGCTTCCTCGAGGAAGTGGCGCAGAACGAAGATCTGTCGCGCTACGTGCTGTGATGGTTTGCGGTTTGTGGTTGTAAAAAAGGCCCTTCGGGGCCTTTTTTCATGGGTGTCGCCGGAGGCGATCCCCCGAACGCGCGTACCGGTCGGCGGCGTTACTGCTTTACCGGTCGCTTGAGCAGCTTGCGTTGCAGGGTGCGTCGGTGCATGTTCAGTGCGCGTGCCGTGGCGGAGATGTTGCCGTTGTGCTCGGCAAGTACGCGCTGGATGTGTTCCCATTCGAGGCGCGCGACCGACAGCGGCGACGGGTTCTCGATGGCTTCGTCGGCCTGGGCTTCGCTCGCGTCGCTGCGCAAGGACGCCAGGATCGTGTCGGCGTTGGCGGGCTTGGCGAGATAGTTGTCGGCGCCGTCCTTGACCGCCTGCACGGCCGTGGCGATGCTTGCGTAACCGGTGAGCACCAGCATGCGGGCCTTCGGTTGCAACGCTCGCAGCGGCGCGATCAGCGGCAGCCCCGAGTCGTGCCCGAGGTGCAGGTCGACCGAGATCAGGTCGAACTGACGCGTGCGGGCCGCCAGCAATGCAGCGGCGCTGTCGGCAGCGATCTGCACGTCATAGCCGCGCCGGGTCAGCGCGCGGGCAAGCGTTTCGGCGAAGACGACATCGTCGTCGATAAGAAGGAAGTGGGAGGCGTTCATGTCTGACTCCGCGAGCCGAAGAAGAAGGTGGCCATCGGCAGGCGCAGCTCGGCGCGCGTGCCTTGCGGCGTGTTGGGGGTGAGGGTGATGTCGCCGCCCAGACGCTGGGCGCTGGCAAAGGCCAGATACAGCCCCATGCCGTGCCCGCCATGTGTACTCATGACCGGCGAGTTGCCCAGTCGCGTGCGTAGCTCGGCACTCATGCCCGGGCCGGCGTCGCACACGGTGAAGCGCACGTCGTCCGGTGTGGCCGTCACGTCGAGCGTGACCGACGACGGGCTGAAGTAAGCCGCGTTATCGAGCAGGATCGTCAGGACCTGACCCACCTGCACGGTGTCTTCGATGCGTGCCGTCATCTGAGGCGGCACATTCAACTGAAACTGGACCTGCGGATGGCGCAAGCGCCATTGCGTGGTGAAGGCGGGCAGCCATTCCGAGAGCGCCTGACGCACCGGCGCTGCCGCACGCGTCTGCACATGGCCGATGGCGCTCTTGCACAGTGCGATCTGTTGCTCGAGCGTCTGGAGATCCGGCTCGAAGGGCTTGAGCGCCGCGTTGCCGCGGATCTCGCTGCGCAACTCGCCGACCACTACGGCCATCGTGGAGAG
The DNA here is from genome assembly GCF_040391475.1 of Pandoraea pnomenusa. Taxonomy (GTDB): domain Bacteria; phylum Pseudomonadota; class Gammaproteobacteria; order Burkholderiales; family Burkholderiaceae; genus Pandoraea; species Pandoraea pnomenusa_C. The sequence continues at coordinate 58,045 of NZ_JBEBXS010000019.1, forward strand.
CGGGGTGCCGAGTTCATGCGCCACGCTTGCGGCTTGCGCGCCGAGGGCGGCCATCCGTTCGTCGCGCAACAGACGCTGCTCCGCACGGGCCAGTTGTGCATCGCGTGCGCGCAGGGCGCGTGACATGCGCGACACGAACCAGGCGATCACGAGCACGCTGACCACGAAGTTGACCCACATACCGGCCAGATGCAGGCGCAGCAGGTTGCCCGGATCGGCCAGATCGAGCGGCACGTACTGGAAATTCAGCGCGCCGTAGGCGACGAGCGACAGCAGTGCCAGTTGCGACGCATTGCGCCACGGCAGCACCGCCGCGGCGATGGCCAGTCCCGGCAGGAAGAGGGAGACGAACGGGTTGGTCGCACCGCCAGAGAAGAACAACAGCGCGGTGAGGGCCGCCAGGTCGACGAGCAACTGGCCCATCAGATCCAGATCGGTGCGACGCTTGGCGCGCTCGACGCCGCGTCGCGCGCGTACCCACGTGAGCACGTTGAACAGGACTTCGAGCGCGACGATGGTGAGCATCGGCTCGAGCGGCAAGCGCACGCCGAGCCAGAGTTGCGCCACGCCGATGGTCGCGAGCTGGCCGACGATGGCCAGGCAGCGCAGCCAGAAAAGCTGCACGACGTTGGTTCGCTCGATGGGGAAATGGGTCATACGACAAGTGTACCAAGTCCGGGTCACCGCCCATCCCACCGTGGCAGACGCTGCGACACTCTGCCGCACGGCTGCGATGCCCGGCATGACGCGCCCGCCACACGCATGCGCCGGGGCGCGACTACAATGGATCTCCTCGTCGTGCGCGACAGCGTGTCGCGCCGGCAACACGGCGCCAGTGACGATTCGCATCGGTCCGTCCGACCCGTTCACCACTAAAGGAGTTTGCATGAAGCACAAGCTATGGGTGGCTGCCGCCCTGAGCCTTGGCATGGCCTCGGCCTATGCGCAGGTCGACGTTTCCGACGCCTGGGCGCGCGGCACGGTCCCCGGCCAGAGCGCGACGGGCGTTTTCATGACGCTTCAGGCCCATCAGGCCACAACGCTGGTCGGCGTGAGCACGCCTGCGGCCGCGAATGCCGAAGTGCACGAGATGAAGCTCGAAGGCACGCTGATGAAAATGCGCGCGCTGCCGAACGGCCTGCCGCTGCCCGTGAATCAGCCGGTGCAACTCAAGCCGGGTGGCTATCACATCATGCTCAACGACCTGAAGGCGCCGCTCAAGAAGGGTGACACCGTGCCGGTGACGCTGCGCTTCGAGTCCGCAGATCACAAGAAGTCAGAGCAGCAGATTCAGGTGCCGGTGCGCGATCTGACCGCTGGCGCGCCTGCGGGCGGCGGCATGGCCGGTATGGCACACGGCGCGCATAGTCAGTAATCGGTCATTTGCGGCAGGGCGAGCAAGGCGAGCAAGGCGAGCAAGGCGAGCGTAATGGCCAATAAATCCCTCGGCACCCGGCAGAAGCTGATGTTTCGCGGCACGACCGGAACGCGTCAGGCCGGGGGGCGCCCGCCGCTGCCCGCCCCACCGGGGCGCGCACGCTCAATCGGTCCGGGCCGCACCAGCGCAAAGGTCGGCGCCGGGGGTGGCAGCGGTGCCGTCGATCCCAACACCGGCCGCAAGCAACGCGGCACGAAGACAGGTGGGGCATAGGCAGGCGTTCACACCGAGGCGCGCCGACACCGGCAAGTGCGGCCAGTCGAGGCACCAGCAGTGCACCGTATTCGTGTCCCTCCCGGCGGTGGCCTGTGCGACGTTTCCCGCTGCATCGCTCGCCCCTCGTTCCATCTCGCCCCCCGAGCCGTCCACGGATGCGACCGGCCGTTGCTGTGCCACCGCTCCGCAAGCCACCGCAGCACCGCATTGCGGGCAGCGCGAGACGTTGGCGTCGTCGTTGATCTCAGGCATTCAGGCGTCCTCCGGACATCGTCGTCGCCATCGATTTCCATCTCGTGAGAGCGGGTCCCGGCCGGTCGCCGGCCGTCGTCGCACCGGCTACCCGGCGCAAGTTGCACAACTGCAACAGCGCGAGGGCTGTCATCGGACGGCCATGCTCGCGCGCTTGCGGCGGGCAAATGAGGGATGAAAACGCGACGAGGGAAAAATCGGCCACTGACGGGCATCCATTGACAAGTGAAAGGGGTGATACGCACCTGCGAATCTGTGCCGTTGACGGGGCGAGAATCGCCGCTTTTGAGGTTGCCGCCCGGTACGTGTCGAAGCGTAGCGACGGGCGTTCTCCGATGCAAGCGGCAGACCCTTCCGAAACCCGTCGAAGCCCCGCACGGCCGGGCTTCTTGGCTGTACAATGCGCCGTGTTTCTGGTCCACCTACGAGCAACCTTCCTGCCATGTCCGATTCGCAACTGTCCTCCATCGACGACATCGCACCCGCACTCAAGGCCGAAATTCTGGCTGAGGCGATGCCGTACATCCGCAAGTATCACGGTAAGACCGTGGTCATCAAATACGGCGGCAATGCCATGACCGAAGAGCGTCTGAAGCGCGGGTTCGCGCGCGACGTGATTCTGCTCAAGCTCGTGGGCATCAACCCGGTGGTGGTGCACGGCGGCGGCCCGCAAATCGATCAGGCGCTCAAGAAGATCGGCAAGCAGGGCACGTTCATCCAGGGCATGCGCGTGACCGACGAAGAGACGATGGAAGTGGTCGAGTGGGTGCTCGGCGGCGAAGTCCAGCAGGACATCGTCATGCTGATCAACGAGTACGGCGGCCAGGCGGTCGGTCTCACGGGTAAGGATGGCGGTCTCATCAACGCCCGCAAGATGATGTTGCCGGATCGCGAGAACGCCGGTCAGTTCCTCGACATCGGTTACGTCGGCGAGGTCGATTCGATCAACCCGGCCGTGGTGCGCGCGCTGCAGGACGACGCTTTCATTCCGGTGATCTCGCCGATCGGCGTGGGGGAAGACGGCCAGGCCTACAACATCAACGCCGACCTCGTGGCCGGCAAGCTGGCCACGGTGCTGGGCGCCGAGAAGCTGGTGATGATGACCAACATTCCGGGCGTGATGGACAAGGACGGCAATCTGCTGACCGATCTGTCGGCGCGCGAGATCGACGATCTGTTCGCGGACGGCACGATCTCGGGCGGCATGCTGCCGAAGATTTCGTCGGCGCTCGACGCTGCGAAGAGCGGCGTGAAGTCGGTACACATCGTCGACGGCCGTATCGAACACTCGGTGCTGCTGGAAATCCTGACCGAACAGCCGTTCGGCACGATGATCCGCTCGCACTGAGCGCGACGCGATGCGGGCCACGCCGATGTCAGTTGGCCGCCCGCAGCAGACCAAAGCGGACCTCTCGGGGTCCGCTTTGCATTGGTGCGCCGCCTCCGTCGCCCTCTTCGTCCCCTTCGCCCGGCGGCGCATTCCCCATCGCCAACGGCTATTCGCCAACGCCCATGCCCACACCTGCCTTCTTCTCCTGGAGCGGTGGCAAGGATTCCTGCCTTGCCCTGCATCACGCGCTGTCGTGCGACACGAACGGCGAGCCGCACTACGACGTGCGACGGCTGCTCGCGATGTTCGACGAGACGGGCGATAGCTCGCGCTCGCATGGATTGCCGCGTGAGCTGATGCAAGCGCAGGCCGACGCCCTCGGCATTGCCCTCGACGTCGGGCAGGCGGGCTGGCGCGACTACGAAGCGGCGTTCGTGGGCTGCTTGCACGAGATGCGCACCACGGGCATCACCCACGGTCTGTTCGGCGACATCGACTTGCAGCCGCACCGTGACTGGGAAGAGAAAGTGTGCGCGGCGGCGGGCATGACGGCCGTGCTGCCGCTCTGGCAGCGCGAACGCCTGGCGCTGGCGCACGAGTTCATTTCGCTCGGCTATCGCGCGGTGATCGTCTGCGTGGACGGACGCCATCTCGGGCCGGAGTTCGTCGGCCGCGACTACGACGCCTCGCTGCTGGCCGATCTCCCCGAAACGGTCGACGCCTGCGGCGAGAACGGCGAATTCCACACGTTCGCCTACGACGGGCCGCGCTTTTCACACGCGGTGTCCTGGCGCATCGAGCGCGTAGAAACGATTCATGGTCCTAAGGAATACGGTGGCACGCCGTATCATCGCGCGCACATCGTCGGCGCTGCGGGGTCAGTCGGTCAACGATCCGTCGATCAGTCCGGTGCGGTCAACTGACGCAATTCGTCGAGCAACTTGGCGGCGGGGCTCGGCAGAATGCCCTGGCGGCGACGGAAGGCAGTGAGCGTTCGTGTCGCGCGCACGGTGGCGATGGGCAGCGTGTCCATTACCTTCGCCTGCGCTTCCACGTCATACATCGGCTCCGGCATCCATGTCAGGAAGCCGCAGCGTGCGACCATGCTCTTGAGTACCGGCACCGAGCGCGTTTCCACGACGATATTCGGCAGGCCGAGTCCGTGCGCGGCGAAGACGCTCTGCATGTGCGCGTAAGGCGCGGTGCCGCGCGGCGGGATCGCCCAGCGCTCGCCGAGCGTGTCGGCCAGCTCGATGGTCTTGCGCCGGCGCAGCGGATGATCGCAGCGGGCGACCACATAGCTGTCGTCTTCCCAGTGGCAGTCCGAGATCGCCACGATGTCCTCGGTATCGGGGGCGACGGTGGACAACGCCAGATCGATCTCGTGCCGAATGAGTCCCTGCGCCAGCCGGTCCCACACCCCTTCGATGATTTCCACCCGCAGGTTCGGCCAGCGATTGAGTACCCGGTCGACGGCGAGCGGCAGCACGTGGCTCGCAATCGCACCGACGGCGCCGACCTTGATCGTTCCTTTGGCCAGCCCGCGCAGTGCGTCGATCTCCTCGCGTGCGTGCTCGGCCTCGCGCGCCAGCAGCATGGCGTGCGGCAGCAACGCCTGACCGAACGCCGTCAGTTCCATTCCCTTGCTGTGACGCTCGAAAAGCGGTGCGCCGAGGTCGGTCTCCAGCCGTTTGATCGTCCGGCTGAGCGCGGGCTGCGTGAGATGCAATTCCGTGGCTGCGCGCCCGAGGCTGCCGGTGGCGACGATGGTCGTGAACGCGCGCAACTGCTGCAGGTTGAGGCTCATTAGGAACGGGCACGCGCAAACGTGCGACCAATGGGGAGGGAGGCCACGATGCCGAAGGGCCAACGGCTGCCTCAGGCACCACGAAAAGTCATGCAAAAGCGTAATGACTTCGGCACGTAAAAGCAATTCCAGTGCATGTATCGGCTGCCTATACTCGTCCCATCGCTCGTCCCATCGCTCGCCCCATCGCTCGTCCCATGGTGTGCCCGTCGCGTGCGACATCGCGCGCCACATTGCCTTCGGATTCTTCATGAAAGACAGTCGAGAAGTTCGCACCACGTCGTCCGCCCATGCCGCCCAGTCCGACGGTGCGCCGCCGGCCCAAACCGTTCGCGAGGTGGTCATCGACCTGATGCGCCGCCACGGCATGACCAGGGTCTTCGCCAATCCCGGCTCGACCGAGTTGCCGCTGTTCCGCGATTTCCCGCCCGACTTCGAGTACGTGCTGGGGTTGCAGGAAGCGGTGGTCGTCGGCATGGCAGACGGCTACGCGCAGGCCACCGGCAACGCGGCGTTCATCAACCTGCATTCGGCCGCCGGTGTCGGCAACGCGATGGGCAACATCTTCACGGCCTACAAGAATCAGACACCGCTGATCGTCACCGCCGGCCAGCAGGCGCGCTCGATCCTGCCGTTCGATCCGTTTCTCGCGTCGGCGCGGGCAACCGAGTTGCCGCAGCCGTATGTCAAATTCAGTCTCGAGCCTGCGCGGGCGGAAGACGTGCCGCTGGCCCTCGCCCGCGCCTATCACATCGCCATGCAGGAGCCGAAGGGACCGGTCTTCGTTTCGATCCCGGTGGACGACTGGGATCACGTGACGGATCCGCTCCCGCCGCGTCAGGTCAGCACGCGCGTGCAGCCCGATCCGGCGGCGCTCGTGCAACTGGCGTCGGCGCTCGACGCCTGCGAGCGTCCGGCGTTCGTGGTCGGGTCGTCGATCGACCGCGCGGGGGCGTTCGATGCCGTCGTCGCGCTGGCCGAACGTCACAACGCCCGCGTGTTCACCGCACCGATGTGCGCGCGTTGCGCGTTCCCGGAAGATCACCGTCTGTTCGCCGGTTTCCTGCCGCCGATGCGCGAGAAGATCGTCGGGTTGCTCGGCGGTCACGACCTTATTCTCGTGATCGGTGCCCCGGCCTTTACCTATCACGTGGAAGGCCAGGGGCCGCACGTACCGGAAGGCGCGTCGCTGTTCCAGTTGATCGAAGACCCGGGCGTGGCGGCGTGGGCGCCGGTCGGTGCATCCGTGGTGGGGAACGTGAAGCTCGGCGTCGAAGCCCTGCTCTCGCGCGCGGCGCCGAACGAACGCGCCGTGCCGCCCGCGCGCACCGTGCCGCCGGTGGCCACGGCCAACGCCGCAGGCGAGCCCATGACGACAGCCTTCGCGCTGCAAACGCTCGCCGAGGTGCGCGACGCGCTCGACATCGTCGTGGAAGAAGCCCCGAGCGCGCGCACCGTGATGCAACAGTACTTGCCGTTCACGCAGGCGGGCACGTTCTACACGATGAACAGCGGCGGTCTCGGCTACTCGATGCCTGCGGCCGTCGGTGTGGCGATGGCGCATCCGGGGCGACGCGTGATCGGCCTGATCGGTGACGGCTCCGCCATGTATTCCATTCAGGGCCTGTGGAGCGCCGCGCAAGCGAAGCTGCCCATTACGTTCGTGATTCTGAACAACCGACGCTACGCGGCGTTGCAGGATTTTGCGCCGGCGTTCGGCTTTGGTCCGAAAGACCCGGTGCAGGGCACCGATCTGCCCGACCTGGACTTCGTGCGACTGGCCGAAGGCATGGGCGTGCGTGCCGAACGCGTGACGCAGGGCAGTGCGTTGCGCGACGTGTTGTCGCACGCCATTTCCAGCGGGGAAACACGCCTGATCGAGATCGTGGTGGCATGATCGACGGGCCGGCGTGTGCCGGACACCGACGAGACAACTTTCAAGCGCCACCGAGCAAGGAGACGAATACCCATGCAAGCCCAGCAAGACCCCAAAGCCCTCACGATGCTGATCGCCGGCAAGCGCGTTGGCGCGAGCCACGGCGCCACGTTCGAGCGTCGCAACCCGCTCGACGGCGAAGTGGCCTCGCGTGCCCCGGCCGCTTCCGTCGACGACGCCCGCGCCGCCGTGCGCGCTGCGTGGAGCGCATTTCCCACCTGGTCGAATACCGGCCCGGGCGAGCGTCGCGCCCTGTTGGCGAAGGCCGCTGACTGCCTCGAAGCCAAAGTCGAACAGTTCCAGGCGGCGATGGCTGCCGAGACCGGGGCGTCTGGCCTGTGGGCGGGTTTCAACGTGCATCTTGCCGCGCAGGGCCTGCGCGAAGCGGCAGCGATGACGACGCAGATCGCCGGTGAAATCATTCCGTCCGACGTGCCGGGCAGTCTCGCAATGGGCGTGCGTCAGGCGGCGGGCGTGGTGCTGGGCATTGCGCCGTGGAACGCACCGGTCATTCTCGGCGTGCGCGCGCTGGCGCTCCCGCTTGCCTGTGGCAACACCGTCGTGTTCAAGGGGTCGGAGTTGTGCCCCGCCACGCATGGTCTCATCGCCGATGCCCTCGACGAAGCGGGCCTGCCCGCCGGTGTCGTGAACTTCATCACCAACGCGCCGAAAGATGCCGGTGCCATCGTCGAGGCGCTGATCGCCGAGCCCGCCGTGCGCCGGGTGAACTTCACAGGGTCCACACGTGTGGGTCGCATCATCGCCGGGCTGTGCGCCGAACATCTCAAGCCAGCCGTGCTGGAACTGGGGGGCAAGGCGCCGTGCCTCGTGCTCGACGATGCCGATCTCGACGACGCGGTGAACGGCGTGGCGTTCGGCGCGTTCGCCAACTCCGGTCAGATCTGCATGTCGACGGAGCGCATCGTGGTCGCCGAATCGATTGCCGACGCGTTCGTTGCGAAGCTGGCCGCCAAGGCCGGTCAACTGCCGTTGGGCGATCCGCGCGAAGGTCCGGTCGTGCTCGGCTCGGTGATCGACATGGCCACGGTCGAGCGCTGCAATGCGCTGATCGACGACGCGCTGGCCAAGGGCGCAAAGCTGCTGTGCGGCGGGCGCGCCACCAGCACGCTCATGCCGGCGACACTGCTCGATCACGTGACGCCGGACATGCTCATCTACACCGAAGAGTCGTTCGGCCCGGTCAAGGGCATCGTGCGCGTGAAAGACGACGAAGCCGCCATCGCGTGTGCCAACGACAACGCTTACGGGCTGTCGTCGGCGGTGTTCAGTCGCGACATCGCACGCGCGTTGGGTGTGGCGAAACGCATCGAATCGGGCATTTGCCACATCAACGGCCCCACCGTACACGACGAAGCGCAGATGCCGTTCGGCGGCGTGAAGTCGAGCGGCTGGGGACGCTTCGGCGGCAAGGCCGGTATCCACGAGTTCACCGATCTGCGCTGGATGACGGTGCAGACTACCCCGCGTCACTATCCGTTCTGAGCGACGCACCCTGACGCAACGCAAGACCACCATACCGCCGCAGCCGGGCTACCGGAACAGACGGCCGGAGGAGACAACCGTGTCACAACAGTTCGAAACCGCCCCTGCGGGGGCCGGTGCCGCATCGGGGCATCCCCTCGCGGGCAAAACCGAAGACGGGCATCGAAACGGTGCCGTCGCATCACCCGCTCAGGCGTCCGGTGCCGCGGCGCCGGGCTTTGGCCGGGTCGTGGCCGCCAGTTGCTTCGGCACGGCCATCGAGTGGTACGACTTTTTCGTCTACGGCTTTCTCGCCCCGATCGTGTTCGACCGGTTGTTCTTCCCGCAACTCGATCAGATGACGGGGATGATTGCGGTGTTCGCCACCTTCGCGGTCGGCTTCCTCGCGCGTCCCATCGGCGGCATTGTGTTCGGCCACTTCGGCGACCGCATCGGGCGCAAGTCGATCCTGTTGTTCACGCTGATCCTGATGGGCGTGGCGACCACGTTGATCGGCCTGCTGCCCACGTACGACATGGTCGGCATGTGGGCGCCGATCATGCTCGTGACGCTGCGTTTCGTGCAGGGATTCGCCCTCGGCGGCGAGTCGGTGGGCGGGTTGCTGATGACGGTCGAAGGCGCTCCGGCTCACTTGCGCGGCCTGTTCGGCGGGCTGATCCAGGCGGCGGGGCCGACGTCCATCGTGGGCGCTTCGCTCGCCATCGTGCTCATCACGCGCCTGCCGGAAGACGACCTGCTGAGCTGGGGCTGGCGTTTGCCGTTCCTCGTGAGCTTGCTGCTCGTGGCGTTGGGCACCTATGTGCGTCTGAAGGTCGAGGAGTCACCGAGCTTCAAGGCCGCGGAACAACATCGCGACATCGCGAAGGTGCCGGTGGTCGAGGTGATTACGCAGTACTGGCGTCCGACGCTCGTCACGTTCTTCATCTGTCTGGCGGAGACGAGCTTCTTCTATCTGGTGGCGATTTTCTCGCTGTCCTACGGCACCAAAACGCTCGGCATGCCGCGCAACGTGATGGCCGACGGTGTGTTGTACGCGAACATTCTCGCCATGCTCACGATCCCGGCGTTCGGCATGCTCTCCGACAAACTCGGACGCCGCCCGATGTTCCTCATGGGACTGACGGCCACGGCGCTCTTCATCTATCCGTTCTTCCTGATGCTCGGCAGCAAGGAGGCGGCGCTGGTCGTGCTCGCCATCGTGATCGGTGCGGGGGTGATCCATCCGATGATGTTCGGCCCGGAAGGCAGCTTCTTCTCGGAGCTGTTCGACACGCGCGTGCGCTTCTCCGGCGTGTCGCTGGGCAAGCAGATCGGCACGGTGCTGGGCGGCGGGCTGGCGCCGATGATCGCGGCGAGTCTGCTCGCATGGAGCCACGGTCACATCTGGCCGGTGATCGTCTATTTCCTCGTGCTGGCCGGTATGGCACTGATCTCGACCCTCCTGGTGCGCGAGACGAAGCACAGAACACTGTGATGCATCGCGTCACGTGAGGACAACAAAAAGCCCCGCTCGCGATGCGAAGCGGGGCTTTTTTGATGACGCCGACAGTGTTACAGATCGAGCACCAGCAAGGGCGACTTGCTGCGCGAACAGCACGGCAGGATCTGGTCGTTGGCGGCGCGCTCGTCGTCGGTCAGGTAGACGTCGCGGTGATCGGGCGTGCCGTCGATCACGCGCGTGAGACAGGTGCCGCACACGCCTTGCTCGCACGACATCTGCACTTCGACGCCTTGCGCGGCGAGCGCGGCCACGATGGTCTCGCCCGCCTTCACGTCGATCACGCGACCGCTCGAATGCAGCTTCACCTGGAACGGCTGATCGCCGTCGCCATCGGCATTCGCCGATACCGGCGCCGCGAAGTACTCGCGGTGCACGTTACCTTCCGGCCATTGCGCTGCTTCGGCGCGCGAGAGCACGGCGTCGATGAAACCGGCCGGGCCGCACACATACAGATGCTTGCCACCGGACGGTTGCGCGAGGATCGCGTCGAGATCGGCGCGCGCGCCTTCGCTGTCGTAGTACAGGTGCGTGTTCGCCGCCAGGTCTTCGCGGGCGAAGCGATCGCGAAACGCGGTGCGGGCCGGCTCGCGCGTGCAGTAATGCACTTCGAACGACGCGCCACATGCTGCGAGCGATTCCGCCATGCAGAGGATCGGCGTCACACCGATGCCGCCGGCGAGCAGAATGCTGTGCTTCGCGCCGTCCGAGAGCGGGAAGTGATTGCGCGGCTCGCTGATCTCGAGTTCCGTGCCGGTCGTCAGGGCATGCATGCCGACCGATCCGCCGCGCGACGCCGGGTCGCGCAGCACGCCCACGCAGTAACGATGCGTCTCGCCCGGCGCGTTGCACAGCGAGTACTGGCGAATGAGACCGGCGCCCACGTGCACGTCGATGTGCGCCCCGGCGGTGAACGCCGGCAGCGCACTGCCGTCGACACTCACCAGTTCGAATTCGCAGATGTCGGTGGCGACATCGCGTTTGTTCGACAACCGGACTTTCATGCTGCGTTCTCCACGCCGCTGCCGGCGCGTTCGGCCTCGATCAGACGGTCGAGCACCTTGCGCGACTGCACGCCGCCTGCGTCGATGTTGAGCTTCAGGATCTTCTTTTCCGGATATGCCGAGAGGTTGCGCTGCTGTGCTTCGAGCACTTCCTGGTCCTCGGCGAAGATGCCGCCCTGGCCGCGCTTGATCTGCGCGGTCAACTCGGCATCCTGCGGCTTGAAGTTACGTGCCATGCCCCAGAAGTACCAGATCGACTCGTCGGTTTCGGGCGTAATGAAGTCGACCACGATGCTGCCGGCCTTCTTGTCGGCCGGGGCGTCGTAACCGCCGTGGCCTGCATGTGCGACACCCACTTCGATCATCACGTGGCTCGGCGGCGTGAAGCGGCAAACCTGCCAGCGATCGCACGGCACCTGATCGTCGAGTCCGTTGGCGCGCAACGCGCCGGCCCAGAACGGCGGCGCCTTGATGTTCTCCATGTGACGCGCGGTGATCACCATGTCGCCCTCGACGGTCGTCTTCGGCGGCGCTTCCTCGATCTCTTCCTGACCGATGCTCGTGGCATGCACGTAGGTCTCGTGCGTGAGGTCCATGAGGTTGTCGATCATGAGGCGATAGTCGCACTTGATGTGGTACAGGCCGCCGCCGTAGGCCCACTGATCGCTCACGGCCCATTCCAGATGCGGAATCTCGTCGGCGTTGGCGAGGGCTTCGTCACCCGGCCAGACCCACACGAAACCGTAGCGCTCCACGCATGGGAACGAGCGCGTCTTCGGGAAGCCGCCGACACGCTGGCCGACCATCTTCGTGCACTTGCCGCCGCCGTCGACGGTCAGGCCGTGATAGCCGCACACGAGGTGGCCGTCCTTGACGAAGCCGAGCGAGAGCGCGGCGCCGCGATGCGGGCAGAAGTCTTCGAGCGCGGCGACCTTGCCGTTGCCGTCACGGAAGAACACCATCGCTTCATTGCAGATCTTGCGGCCCAGCGGCTTCTCGGCGAATTCGTCCGGCGTGCAGGCGACGTACCAGGTGTTTTTGAGGAACATGATCGTTTGTCTCCTTGGCGTGCCTTCGACCGGCGCGCTCTCGTTTCGATTGGGGGTGGTCGGGATGTCGGGGAGCGGCGCGTGTCAGAGCACGTTCGCCCCCATGCTGTGCTCCTGCGTCACGATGTGCTCGCGACACATGAATTCGGCGCGATCGGGCTGGCGTGCGGCAATGGCCTCCACGATCGCGTGGTGCTGACGATGGGCGTACGCGATGATGTCGGCGTACTGGCGTCGGTCTTCACGGCCGAACGCCACCGTGCGCGGCGCGACGAACGGCACCAGGTTGCAACGCGCGATGAACCCTTCGAGCAGCGGGTTGTGTGCGCCGGTCACCAGCAGATCGTGAAAGCGCGCGTTGAGCGACGCGTAGCCGATCTGCACTTCCGGCGTCATGGTGTGTTCGGCGAGCAACGCATCGCCCTCGGCCAGCAGTTCACGCAATTGCGCGAGCAACTCGGCGCTCGCACCTTTCTCCGCGAGCAGGCGCGCGGCGTAGCCTTCGAGCGCGCCGCGCAGGTGCAATGCCTCGACGCTCTCGTCGCGCGTATGGGCTCGCACCGCATAACCACGCTGCCCGGCGCGCACGACCAGCCCTTCCTCGGCGAGCACCGGCAGCGCCTGCCGGATCGGCATGCGCGACACGCCGAGCTGCTCGGCGAGCTTGGCTTCGGCGAGACGCTCGCCCGGGGCCAGTTCGCCCTTGAGGATCATCTCGCGCAGTTGAACCGTGGTCGGCGTGGGGTGCAGCATGCGTCTCCTTTCGATCGCTGGAATGCCTGCCGGACATACTGGATCCCGCCAGCGCCGGCCTTTTTTCATTATGGGATCCCAAAATCGACAAACGCATCAGTAGATACCCTTGTTTATGCAAATATGGGATCCCGTATAGACTCGGCCCTGCATAAATGCGGGTGGTTTCATATCGCCGCCCGGGCATCAAAAGACAAGAACGGAGACGAAAGCGTGGCAAAGATCATTGGCGGGATCGGGACGTCGCACGTGCCGACCATCGGGGTGGCGTACGACAAGGGCAAGCAGCAGGATCCCGCGTGGGCGCCGCTGTTCCAGGGCTATGAGCCTGTTGCGAAGTGGCTGGCCGAGAAGCAGGCCGACGTGCTGGTGTTCTTCTACAACGACCACGCCACGACGTTCTTCTTCGACATGTATCCGACGTTCGCGCTGGGCGTGGGCGAGTCGTTCCCGATCGCCGACGAAGGCGCGGGACTGCGTCCGCTGCCGCCGATCCGCGGCGACGTGGCATTGCAGGCCCATATCGCGGAGTCGCTCGTGAACGACGAGTTCGACATTACCGTGTTCCAGGACAAGCCGATCGATCACGGCTGCGCGTCGCCGCTGCCGCTGCTCTGGCCGCACAAGCCGGACTGGCCGGGCACGGTCGTGCCGATCGCGATCAACGTGCTGCAGTACCCGCTGCCGACCGGACGCCGCTGCTACCGGCTCGGTCAGGCGGTGCGCCGCGCCATCGAGTCGTATCCGGAAGACCTGCGTGTGGTCGTGGTGGGCACGGGTGGCCTGTCGCACCAGATTCACGGCGAGCGTGCGGGCTACAACGACGAAGCCTGGGATCGCGAATTCCTCGACCTGCTCGAACATCAGCCCGAAAAGCTGACCGAACTCAAGCACGTGGATTACGTGGAGCGTGGCGGTGCGGAGAGCGTCGAGCAGATCATGTGGCTCTCGATGCGCGGTGCGATGGGCCCGCGTATCAAGCGTCTGCATCTGAACTATTACCTGGCGACGACGACCGCCATGACCGTGGCGTTGTACGAGGAGGAAGCCGCATGAATCCGCAACTCGAAGGGATCGAAGCGATCACCGGCACCTATGCGTTCGACCTGCGGGTGAGCAATCGCACGCTCAAGCTCAACCGCTTCTTCTGGCACATGATTCGCGCCGAGAACCGCGAGACGTTCCTGAACGACCCGGTCGCCGCGATGACGGCCGCAGGCCTCACCGCTGAAGAGCAGGCGATGGTGCAGGCGCAGGACTGGCTGGGCCTTGTGCGTCACGGCGTGAACTTCTTCGTGCTGGAGAAGTTTGCCCGTGTGGTGCGCAAGACCAACCTCGAAGTCTATGCGCTCATGCGGGGCGAAACGCTCGAAGAATTCATGGCCACGCGACGCGTGCCGACCATGCGCTAAGCGGGCACTGCCCGGCATTAACAGGTACCGCGCATGTCCATCGACACCGCCATCAGTCTGTCCAACGCGCCGGTCGGGTCGGCGCTCGCCTGCCACGAACGTGGCACGTGGAGCCGCGCGCCGCAAACCAACGAAGCGACGCTGCTCGTTCGCAAGCTGCGCGGCCTACGCGCCATGGTCGCCGTGCTGGAATGCGACTCGGTCGCACGCGCTGCGCGCATGCTCCATCTGTCGCAGTCGGCCGTTGCGCGCTCCATCTCCGACATTGAAGCCGAACTGGGCTTCCCACTGTTTCATCGCAGCGGACGCGGCTTGATTCCGAACGCCGCCGGTCAGCGCCTGGGCGTGCGTGCCACGCGTGCGCTCGCGGAACTGGCCAACGGTTATCGCGAAGCCTTCGCGGCCACGGCGTCGCAGGCCGACGGCGGCGCGCGCGCCGCGAGTCGCTTCGCCGCCGTGGTCGCACCGCAGCAACTCACCAGCTTCATCGCCGTGGCGGAACTCGGCAGCGGCCCGCTCGCGGCGAACCGTCTGCAATGTTCGCAACCGACGATCCAGCGCAACCTCGACCAGCTCGAAGACCTCATCGGCATCAAGCTGTTCCGGCGCACACCGCGCGGCACGCGTCTGACCGACGAGGCGCAGGCGCTGCTCGGTCCGGTCAAGCGGGCGCTCGCGGAACTGGCGATTGCGGAAGACGAACTCGCGCCGTTCGGCGGGCGTCAGCAGGGCACGGTGATCGTGGCCGCGCTACCGCTGTCCAGCGGTTTCCTGCTGCCCAAGGCCATCGACAGCCTGTTGTACAAGTCGCCCTACCTGACGGTGACGGTCGTCGACGGCACGTATGAAGCGCTGGTTCGCCAGTTGCGCCAGGCGGACGTCGACATGATCGTCGGCGCATTGCGTGCGAACGACGTGCCGCCGGACATTCGTCAGGAAGCGCTGTTCGAGGATCACCTGTCGGTGGTCGCCCGTGCAGATCATCCGTGTCTCGCGCCGGGGCATACCCCCACGCTGGCTGAACTCGCCCAGTACGGTTGGGTGAGCCCGCTGCCGTGTACGCCGGCGCGCGGTGTATTCGAACGGGTGTTCAACGCGGAGGGGCTGGCGTTGCCGCAGACACAGGTCCACGCGAGCAGTTCACCGGTGGTACGCGGACTCCTGTCGTCGAGCGACCGGTTGGCGTTGCTCTCGCCGGTGCAGATCACCTCGGAGTTGCGCACCGGAGAACTCGCTGTCGTGCCGGTGCCGTTGCAGCACGCGCGCCGCTCCATCGGCGTGGCGACACGCCGTGACGGGCTGCTGTCTCCGGCCGCCGAGCAACTGCTCGACGAGTTGCGGGCGCTTGCGCCGACGATGCAACACCCGACCTGATCCGACGCAAGCCGACGCATCTTTCGCGGCATTACGACGTCGCTTGCGCACCACTTGCGGCAACGCATGAACGAGCGCGGCGAAAATCGCCGAATTCGCCATGAGTTGCATTTCTCATCTGCTTCGCTCGCGAACCATTTCCGGCCCGCGATTCCCGTCTTGACGACTTCCCGCCGCGCCTTGTGCGGCGGGCGTTCCATCCCGGGAACGTTGCGTGTCCCGCAGCGCGAAATTCCCCTCGCAAAAAACGTCACATTACGTAGGGGAAAGCACGGGGATATACGAAAAACGCAACGCTCGACGCGGGAGTTTCATTCGACGTCTCTATTTCGGCTGCCTAAGCTGTTCCGGACATATTGAAAAGGTGCGCCCCCCCGGCGCGCCACATCAAAAAACGGAGCGGCGCTCGACGCCGACGAGGAGACGACACCATGATGAAGCGCCATCTCTGGCTCGCTGTGGCTCTTGCGAGCGTTTGCCAATTCACCGCTGTCTCGGCACGCGCCGAAGAAATCAAGATCGGCGTGCTCGGCCTGTTCTCCGGCTCGGCATCGTGGTGGGGTACGGAATACCGTCGCGGCATCAACCTGTGGCTCGAGCAGAACAAGAACAAGGTCGGCGACGACACGCTCGTGATCCTGGAGCGCGACGAAGGCGGCGTGAACCCGCAGCGTACGCGTCAGCTAGCGCAGGAACTCGTGGTGCGCGACCAGGTGCAGTACCTGTTCGGCGGCTCGTTCACGCCGAACGTGCTGGCCATGGCCGACGTCGTGAACCAGACGAAGACGCCGCTCGTGATCGGTAACTCGGGCACGTCGAGCGTCACGCTCAAGTCGCCGTACTTCGTGCGCACGGGCTTTACGCAATGGACCGTGAGCGTGCCGCTGGTCGAATACGCCGCGAGCAAGGGCGTGAAGAATGCCGCCATCGTGGTGGCCGACTTCGCCACGGGCTACGACGCCATCGACGCCTACAGCGAGACCTTCAAGAAGTCCGGCGGCAAGATCGCCACGGAAGTGAAGGTGCCGCTGGGCACGACCGATTTCTCGAGCTACCTGCAACGCGTGAAGGACGCCAAGCCGGACGCCGTCTTCATGTTCATGCCAGTCGGCCCGATGTCGGCAGGTTTCGTGAAGGCCTTCAAGGAGCGTGAGCTCGACAAGGCCGGTATCCAGCTCTTCGCCACCACGGAAACGATGGAATCCGACCTGCCCGCCATCGGCGACAGCGCACTGGGTACCATCACCGCGCTGCACTACTCGCCGTTCCTCACGTCGCCGGAAAACACCGCGTTCGTGAAGGCTTACAAGGCCAAGTACGGCCCGGGCGCGCTGCCGTCGATCGCATCGGTGTCGGCCTATGACTCCATGACCCTGATCGCACAGATGATCAAGGCCACCAAGGGCAAGAAGGACGCCGAGAAGGCCATCGCCGCAGTGAAGGGCTATGCCTGGACCAGCCCGCGCGGCCCGGTCTCGATCGATCCGAAAACCCGTGAAATCGTGCAGAACGTGTACATCCGTCGCGTGGAAACCATCGACGGCAAGCTCGGCAACAAGCCCATCGAGACGTTCAAGTCGGTGGTCGAGCCGTGGCACGTGAGCCATCCGCAAGTGGCAGCCAAGTAACACAGGCGACGTCATTCAGTTTGTTCGGTTTCGGTAATTCGTCATGACGCAATCGCTTGCCACTTTCCTGTCGTTGTCGATCGACGGTGTGGCCTACGGGATGCTGCTGTTTCTCATCTCCGTGGGCCTCACGGTCACGCTGGGCGTGATGCGCGTGGTCAACCTCGCGCACTCCGCTTTCGCCATGATCGGCGGTTATTTCACTTTGTGGGCCATGCAACGCGCCGGGCTCGACTTCTTTGTCGCGCTGCTCGTCGGCGTGGCCGGCACGATGGTGCTCGGCGCCATTCTCGAGCGCACGCTGTATCGCTGGGTCTACACGGCCAACGGTCTGGGGCAACTGCTCATGACGATCGGCCTCGCGTTCATCATCTGCGCGATCGCCAAGCATATGGCCGGTACCGAACTGCAAACGATTCCGGTGCCGCAGGGACTGCGCGGTACGTGGGATCTGGGCGCTTTCTCGGTGTCGGTGTATCGCATCTTTGCACTCGTGTGCAGCGCCGTCGTCGCACTGGCGATCTGGTGGGGCCTGGAGCGCACGTCGTTTGGCGCAAAGCTGCGCGCCGCGGTCGACAATCCGCGCATGGCGCGCTGCGTCGGTATCGATGTGCCGCTCGTGTTCTCGATCACGTTCGCCATCGGCTGCGGCCTGTCGGGTCTCGGTGGTGCACTGTCGAGCCAGATCCTGCCGCTCGAGCCGTATTACGGCCTGAAGTATCTGGTGCTCGTGCTGATCGTGGTGGCCGCCGGTGGTCTGGGCAGCCTGCGCGGCTCGCTCTACGCTGGCTTGCTGCTCGGCCTGATCGATACGCTCGGTCGCTACTACGTGCCCGCGCTGGGCGCGTTCATGATCTACCTGGCCGTGCTGGCCATTCTGCTGATCCGCCCGCAAGGGTTGGTCGGTCGTGCGTGAGCGGAGGGTGACGATGTCGCAAACGAATCCTTCCCAAGCCCTGGCTGGGGCAACGCAAGTCGTGCCGGCACTGCGCCGCAAGCGCCTCGGCATGCTCGACGTCGTACTGCTGCTGGCCGCCGTCGCGACGTATTTCTTCGCCGATCTGTATCTCGCGCTCGCCACGAGCGTGCTGATCATGATCATCTTCGCGCTCTCGCTCGATCTCGTGCAGGGCTACTGCGGTATCGAGACGCTCGGCCACGCCGCGTTCTTCGGTAGCGGTGCGTATGCTGCCGGCCTGTTCGCGTTGCATGTGTCGCCCGATCCGTTGCTCGGTCTCGTGGCGGGTGCAGTGGTCGCAGCCGTGGTGGGTCTCGTCACCGGCGTTGTGGTGCTGCGCGTGAGCGGGCTCACGCAGATCATGCTCACGCTCGCATGCGCCACGTTGCTCTTCGAGGCGGGCAACATCGCCAAGTCGATCACGATGGGCGACGACGGCCTGACCGGCTACACCATCGCCCCGGTGCTGGGTCTTTTCGAATTCGATATCTACGGCCACACGGCGTATCTGTACGCGCTTGCCGTGCTGCTCGTGGTGTACCTGTTCACGCAGTTCCTCGTGAACTCGCCGTTCGGTCTCACGGTGCAAGGCATTCGCGAGAACGCCATGCGCATGTCGCTGCTTGGCGTTCGCGTGGGTCTGCGCCGTCTGATGCTGTACACGCTGGCTGCCGCCGTCGCCGGCGTGGCGGGAGCGTTGTCCGCGCAGGTCAACAACATCGTGGCGCTCGATACGTTGTCGTTCACGCTTTCGGCCAACGTACTCGTCATGCTGGCCCTGGGCGGCACCGGACGTCTCTATGGCGCTGTCCTCGGTGCGGTGGTCTTCATGGTGCTGTCCGACCGTATCGCCGCCATCGATCCGACGAACTGGCTCGCCGCGCTCGGTGTGCTGCTGATCGTGGTGGTGCGCTTCGCACCCGACGGGTTGATCGGTCTGGTGGATCGTCTCACGGCGCGTGTGCGCCGCCCGGCCGCCAAGCCGGTGTCCGCGCCCGAAGCGGTCGTCAGCAAGGAAACGTCCACGTCGTCGAAGGAAGGGGAGGTGACGCCGTGAGCGCTGCACTCGAAATTCAAGGGCTGTCCAAGCGCTTCGGCCAACTGGACGTGACCCGCAACGTCAATCTGTCGCTGCCGGTCGGCGCGCGGCACGCGCTGATCGGACCGAACGGCGCGGGCAAGAGCACGTTGATGAACCTGCTCACGGGCGTGCTCAAGCCGAACGCGGGCGTGGTGCGCGTGGGCGGCACCGATGTCACGTCGATGCCCTCGCACAAGCGCGTGAAGCTCGGCCTGGCGCGCACGTTCCAGCTCAATACGCTGTTCGACACGCTCACCGTGGCGGAGAACGTCGCGCTCGCGCTGACCTCGCGACGCGGTCTCGACGGACGCATCGGCAAGCCGCTGGCGAGCCGTCCGGCGGTCGTGGAAGAGGCGGCTGAACGTTTGCGTGAGCTGGGCATGCTCGATCTCGCGGGCAAGCGCATCAACGAACTCGCCTACGGCCAGCGCCGTCAGGTGGAGATCGCGCTCGGCCTCGCGCTCGACCCGAAGGTGCTGCTGCTCGACGAACCTGTCGCAGGGGTGCCGTCGGGGCAGGGGCGCAAGTTGTTCGAACTGCTCGAACGCCTGCCCGCCGATGTGGCGGTGATGGTCATCGAACACGACATGGATCTGGTCTTCCGCTTCGCGCGCCGTATCACGGTGCTTGTCGAAGGCGCGGTGCTGATGGAAGGCGAGAAGGACGAAGTGCGCAGCGACCCGCGCGTGCGCGATATCTATCTGGGGCGTCGCCATCATGACTGACATCCTGCTCGAAGCCGGTGGGCTGAGCGCCGGCTATGGCGAAACCATCGTGCTCGAAGACCTGAGCCTGCGTGTGGCTGCGGGCGAAGCCATCGCCATTCTTGGCCGCAACGGCGTGGGCAAGAGCACGTTGTTGCTGAGCCTGCTGGGGCTGACCACGCGCCACGGCGGTGTCGTGCGCTATCGCGACGACGACATCTCGGCGTGGCCGGCGTACAAGCGCGCCCGCGCCGGTCTGGCGCTCGTGCCGCAGGAGCGCGAGATCTTCAAGTCGCTCTCCGTCGAGGAAAACCTGCAGGTCTCGGCGATGAGCGACGGCAAGGACGACTGGACGCTGGAGCGCGTGTACGACCTGTTTCCGCGTCTGCACGAGCGACGCCGCAACCTCGGCAATCAGCTTTCGGGCGGCGAACAGCAGATGCTCGCCATCGGCCGTGCACTGATCGGCAACCCGCGCGTGATTCTGTTCGACGAACCCTTCGAAGGGCTCGCGCCGGTGATCGTCGATCAACTGGTCGACGCGTTCTGGAAGCTGCGCTCGGACGGTGGCATGGGCGTGGTGCTCGTGGAGCAGCACGCGGAGCTGGGGCTGGAGTTGACCGACCGCGCGTTGGTGCTCGACCGGGGCCGCGAGGTCTGGGCCGGGCGCAGCAGCGATCTCGCCGCGTCGCCGGAATTGCTCGGCACGCTGGTCGGGCTGGAAAGCGCCTGATCGCGAGTCGCGTCACAGGACCCATCGGCATCAAACGGCATCACGTAAAGACAGAAAGAGCGCAAGGGCTTCACACAAATGAGCACAACACAGAACACCCAAACCCAGGGATTGGCCGGCCTGGTGGTCAGCGCCCACTCGGCGGATTTCGTCTGGCGCGCGGCAGGCACGATTGCCACGCACGTCGCCCAGGGCTATCGCATGAAGATCGTCTGCCTGTCGTTCGGCGAGCGCGGTGAATCGGCCAAGCTGTGGCGCAAGGGCGCCGAGATGACCGAAGCGAAGGTCAAGGCAGCGCGTCGTGAAGAAGCACAGCGTGCCGCCGACATCCTCGGCGCGGAAATCGAATTCCTCGATATCGGCGACTACCCGATGCGGGTCTCCGACGAGACGCTGTTCCAGCTCGTCGACATCTATCGCGATGTGCAGCCGTCGTTCGTGCTGAGCCACTCCGAGAAGGACCCGTACAACTTCGACCACCCGCTGGCGATGCACGTTACGCAGGAAGCGCGTGTGATCGCGCAGGCCGAAGGTCATAACCCGGGTCAGAAGATCATCGGCGCGCCGGCCGTGCTCGCGTTCGAGCCGCACCAGACCGAGCAGTGCGAATGGATTCCGAACACCTTCGTGGACATCACGCCGGTGTGGGACAAGAAGCGCGCCGCCATCGAATGCATGGCCGGTCAGGAACACCTCTGGGATTACTACACGCGTGTCGCCTTGCAGCGCGGCGTGCAGGCCAAGCGCAACATCGGCATCACGGCCGCGCGCGACATCAAATACGCGGAAGGCCTCATGCGCCTCACGCCGACCGTTACGGAGCAACTGTCATGATTCGCGGCGTCGTCGTTCGTCAGATTCCCCGTGTCGATGCAGCCACGCTCGAGGTGCTGCGCAATGCGGGCAGCGCCACGGTGCACGAAGCCCAGAGCCGCCTCGGCCTGATGGCCACCTACCTGCGCCCGATCTATCGCGGCGCGGCGGTGGCCGGTAGCGCCGTGACGGTGCTCGCACCGCCGTCGGACAACTGGATGCTGCACGTTGCCGTGGAGCAGGCGCAGCCGGGCGACATCGTAGTGGTCGGTGTGACGTCGCCGTGCGACGACGGTTACTTCGGCGATCTGCTCGCCACGTCGATGAAGGCGCGCGGTGTGGCCGGGCTGATCATCGACGCCGGTTGCCGCGACATTGGCACGCTTACCGAGATGCAGTTCCCGGTGTGGTCGAAAGCCATTTCGTCGCAAGGCACGGTCAAGGAAACGCTCGGCTCGGTGAACGTGCCGGTCGTGTGCGCCAACCAGATCGTGAATCCGGGCGATGTGATCGTCGCCGATGACGACGGCGTGGTCGTGGTGCCGTTCGCCACCGCACAGGCGGTAGCGAAGGCGGCCGCCGCGCGTGGTGCGGACGAAGCGTACAAGCGCGGTGTGCTCGCGGGCGGCACGCTGGGTCTCGATTACTACAAGATGCGCGAGCGTCTTGCCGCGAAGGGCTTGCGCTACGTCGACTCGCTCGACGAGCTGCAAGGCCAGTGAGGGTCGCGACTTGACCGACATGAAGCATTCCCAGACGCGCATTCGCGCCGCAGTCATGCGCGGTGGCACTTCCAAGGGCCTGTACTTTCTCGCCGAGGATCTGCCTGCGGACGCCGCCACGCGTGATGCCGTGCTGCTCGCGGCAATGGGGTCGCCCGACGCGCGCCAGATCGACGGCATGGGCGGCGCCCATACGCTCACGAGCAAAGTCGCCATCGTGTCGCGCGCCACGCGCCCGGACGCCGATGTCGACTACCTGTTCGCACAGGTGGTGGTCAACGAAGCGCGTGTCGACTACGGACAGAACTGCGGCAACCTCCTCGCGGGGGTGGGGCCGTTCGCGATCGAGCGGGGGCTTGTCGCCACGACGGGCGACGTGACGGACGTCGGCATTCACATGGTCAACACGGGGCAGGTGGCGGTCGCCACGATCCAGACCCCGGGCGGCGTGGTGAAGTACGACGGCGACGTGGCCATCGACGGCGTACCCGGCACGGCCGCGCCGATTCCGCTGATGTTTCGCGATACCGCAGGTTCGTCCTGCGGCGCGCTGTTCCCGACGGGCCAGCGTCAGGACGTTGTCGAAGGCGTCACGGTGACGTGCATCGACAACGGCATGCCGCTCGTGCTCATGCTTGCCGAGGATCTGGGATGCACCGGCACCGAGTCGTGCGAAGCGCTGGAGTCGGGGGCCGACTTCCGGTCGATGCGCGAGACCATCGAAGCGATTCGCCTGGCCGTCGGGCCGCGCATGAATCTGGGCGACGTGCGCTCGCGCACGGTGCCGAAAATGTGTCTGGTGTCGCCGCCGCTAGCCGCTGGTGCACTCTCGACGCGTTGCTTCATTCCGCATCGCTGCCACACGTCGATCGGCGTGCTGGCCGCGGTGAGCGTGGCGACGGCTGCGGCCTTGCCGGGCACCGTCTGTCACGAGATGGCGGTGGTGCCCGAAGGCGATGCACCGCTGTTGTCCATCGAACACCCCACCGGCGAATTCACCGTCCGTCTGGCGCTCGGCCGCGATGCCGACGGCGCGCTCGACGTGACGGGCGCGGGCCTGCTGCGCACGGCGCGCTGGCTCTTCGACGGCGAGGTGTGCATACCGTTTCATGTCTGGGCGCAGGGAGGGAAGCCATGAGCATCGAACGTCCCCCGTTGCTCATGCTTCCCGGCTTGCTCTGCGACCAGGTGGCATGGGCCGCGACCGCGGCACTGCTGCCGCAATACGATTGCCGCGTGCCCTCGTGGGGCATGCTCGACACCATCGGGGCCATGGCCGAGCACGTGCTGGCCACCACGCGCGAGCCGCAATTTGCGCTGGCCGGTCATTCGATGGGCGGCCGTGTGGCGCTCGAAGTCGTGCGTCGTGCGCCGCAGCGCGTGACGCATCTCGCCTTGCTCGATACGGGCTATCAGGCATTGCCCGACGGTGAGGCGGCCGAGAAGGAGCGCGCCGGACGCGCCGCATTGCTGGCGCGCTCGCGCGAGCACGGCATGCGCGCGATGGGGCAGGTGTGGGCCACCGGCATGGTGCACCCCGATCGGATCGGCTCGCCGATGTTCGACGCCATTCTCGACATGATCGAGCGCAGCAACCCGGACCAGTTCGCCGCGCAGATCCATGCGTTGCTCGGGCGGCCCGATGCGACGTCGCAGTTGAGCGCCGTGCGGTGTCCGACCCTCGTGCTGTGCGGTCGTCAGGACACGTGGAGTCCGCTCGCCCGTCACGAAATCATGGCCGGACTGATTCCCGGCGCCGTGCTGCATGTCGTCGAGGACAGCGGTCACATGAGCCCGATGGAGCGCGCGCAGGACGTGGCCGGTGCCATGCGCGCGTGGCTCACGCAGACGGAGGCTCGCGAGGCATGACACAGGACACGATGCAGGTTGATCAGTACACGCCGGACGCCTTGCTTGCCAAGCAGGCCTGCTACGACCTCGTGGTGCGCTTCGCCGCGTGCAACGACCGGCGCGATCCGCAGGGGCTGGGCGCGCTGTTTGCCGAGGACGGCGTGCTGGTGCGTCCGAGCGGCGACACGCTGGTGGGGCCGGCGGCGATTGCGGCGGCGTATGCCGATCGCCCGGCAGACCGGATCACGCGACATCTCGTCGGCAATGTGCTGATCGATGTCACGTCGGCGACGCACGCGACCGGCAGCAGCACGGTGCTGCTGTGGAGCGCCTCGGCGCAGGACACGCCGGGGCCGTTCGGCCGTCCGGCACAGGGCCGTCAGGTCATGGGGGAATTCGAAGACACGTTTGTGCGCACCGCGCAGGGCTGGCGTATCGCGCGCCGCGAAGCGCGTTTCACTTTCGTACGCGAGGCGTGAGGAAAATCAGCCCCTCGCTTCGCTAACGCAGTCCGCGCCACAAGACGACGGGGACAGGTGCCGAATGGGTCATCCAGGAGGCGGCACCGGTCACCCGGCAGGGCAAGAAGGGCAGTGCAGGCAGTGAAAGGCAGTACCGGCAGTACCCGAGGCGGCCGTAGTGCCGTCCCAAAAAAGGCTGGACCGGCTTCTCGCCAGTTCGGAGGTTGTTGTTGAGGGGCAACCCTCTTAGCTGTGTATTTCAAAAACAAGGGGACAGAAGTGAAAGTGAAACACGCATTGGCCGCAGGCCTGATGCTGGGTGCAGGCCTGGCTCACGCGCAAAGCAACGTGACGCTGTACGGGATCGTCGATACCGGTATTGCGTATTACAACAACGCCGCCAACGGCGGCAGCTTCATCGGCGAGCCGACGCTCACCGGTAAAGTGCCCTCGCGCTTCGGCTTCAAGGGTGTCGAAGATCTGGGCGGCGGTCTGAAGGCCGTCTTCACGTTGGAAAACGGCTTCCAGCCGGGTACCGGTAGCCTGAACTACGGCGGACGTCTGTTCGGTCGTCAGGCCAACGTCGGTCTGTCGGGTTCGTGGGGTACGTTCCTCATCGGCCGTCAGAACAACATGACGTTCTACGTCACGGGCAACGCCGACGTGATCGGACCGTCGATCTTCTCGCTGGCCAGTATCGACCCGTACATCGCCAACGCACGTAGCGATAGCGCCGTCGGTTACATGGGCAAGTTCAGCGGCGTGACGGTCGGCGCCACGTACAGCTTCGGGCGCGATGCGTCGAGCGCCGGCGGTCCGTCCGCCACGAACTGCGCGGGCAACGTTGCGGGCAACTTCCAGGCCTGCAAGCAGTTCACCGGCCTGCTCGGCTACGACTACGAGAATTTCGGTATTTCGGCTTCGTATGACCAGATGCGCGGCAATACGGGCGCAGCGGCACCGCTCACCAGCTCGAACTACACCGACTCGCACTCGGTCATCAACGCGTACTACAAGTGGTCGACGGGTCGCGTGGGCGGCGGCTGGATTCACCGCAACGTGAGCGCCGACGCCGCATCGCTGCGCTCGGACATCTACTTCCTGGGCTTCACCTACATGCCGACGATCACCTGGGCGTTCGACGCACAGGCCATTCGTTACCAGTTGAAGAGCAAGGCTAACGCCACGATGCTCATCGGCCGCGCAACGTACTCGCTCTCGAAGCGCACGTCGCTGTATGGCATGGCAGGCTGGGTGGCGAACAGCCAGAACGGCGCTGTGGCGATTGCCGCAGGCGGTTCGGTCGTCACCGGTGGCAACCAGTTCGGTACGATGCTGGGCATTCAGCACACGTTCTGATCGGGCGTTTCTCTTAACGCCAGAAAACGCGGCACTGCGTGCGTCGAGCGCGTGTGAAACGTCCGGGGGGGCGAATCACACGTAACGCAGTGCTGCGTCACTCCCTGTTGCGCGGCATGCGACGTGGTGGCGGTGTCGCGCACGCCGAGAGAGTGATCCGGCAGACGTCGTGCGGCATGACCGTGCGCAGCCGAACATTCCCCGAGCTGTGCCATAGCGCATGATTTTCCTGCCCGGCCTGGGTGACGTGGAAGTGAGTTCCCGGGCCGCATTTTTTCCCTCTCCGTATGACCAAATCGATGGCTTCCGGCGCTCCGCTTTCCGAAGGACTGGCCGCGAATGCCCGGCGCATTGCCGTGCCGTCCATTCTGCTGGGCACCTTCCTCGGCAACCTCGACGCTTCCATTGCCAACGTGGCGCTGCCGACCATCGCGCGCGATCTGGTGGCAGATCCCGCGTCCACCGTCTGGGTCGTCAACGCCTATCAACTGATCTTCGCGATGGCCGTGCTGCCGCTCGCCGCGCTTGGCGAGAAGCTCGGCTATCGTCGCGTGTTCCTGTTCGGTGTCGCGGGCTTCACGTTGTCGTCGGTCGGCTGCGCGCTGGCGCCGAACCTCGCGTGGCTGGTGGCCGCGCGTGTGGTGCAGGGGCTGTGCGGTGCCTGCATGTCGACGATCGTGCCCGCGCTGCTGCGCATGGTTTTCCCGCCGAACATGGGCGGACGCGCCATTTCGCTGCTCGCTCTTACCGTCGCGCTCTCGACGGCGGCCGGTCCCAGTGTGGCCGCCGTGATCCTGTCGCTGGGCGACTGGCGCTGGCTGTTTGCCATCAATCTGCCGATCGGGGTGCTCGCGTTTGCGGCGTCGTACAAGTTTCTCCCGCTCACGCCCGGTGCCGAGCGGCGCATCGACGTGCCCGGCGCATTGCTCAACGCGGCGGCGCTGGCGCTCGTCATCATCGGTCTGGGACACGTCGGCGAGGCCGGACACCACGGCGTGGCGGCGTTGCAGATCGTGCTGGGGCTGGTCGTGGCGTTCGTGCTGGTGCGTCACCAACGCACGCGCGCAGCCCCATTGCTGCCGCTCGACCTGATGCGCGTGCCGGTGCTGGCGCTCTCGTCGCTGACATCGGTCGCGTGCTACATGTCGCAGACGCTCTCGTACGTGGGCATGCCGTTTCTGCTGCAGCACACGCTCGCGCGCAGTGAAGCGGTGACCGGACTGCTCATCACGCCGTGGCCGCTGGTGATCGTGTTCATTGCACCGTTGGCGGGACGGCTGTCCGATCGCTTCGACAGCGCACGCATGAGCGCACTCGGCCTCGGGGTGTTCGCGGTGGGGCTGGCGTCGCTTGCGTGGATGCCCGCCGACGCCGGCGACTGGGCCATCGCGGCGCGCATGGCACTTTGCGGGCTGGGCTTCGGCTTCTTCCAGACCCCCAACAACCGCATCATCATGATGGGGGCGCCGCGCGAGCGCAGCGGGGCGGCGAGCGGACTGATGACGATCGCCCGCACGGTCGGCATGACGCTGGGCGCCGCCGTCGTGGCGCTGCTGTTCGACGTGTACGGCGACGGCGGTGCCCGTGCCGCGATGGTGACGGCGACCGCACTCGCGGCGCTGGGCGGGGCGGTGTGTCTGATGCGTGCGAAGGTCACGCCGCACGCTGCCTGAGTGCCGGGCGCCGGCCGTCGGCCGGACGGCCGGATGTCGTAAGGGGCCCGCGGAATTGTCAAAGCGGGTCGTGCGCGCTAGCATCGTGCCTTGCCGTGGCCGTCGCGCGCCCGGGCGGGAGACGCTTCCGCCAGTGCTGCGCGGTCAACTTCCCGTATCTGCTCGCATGATTGCGCTATCTCTGTGTCTTCTTCCCATGTTCTGAGTCGCCGCCGTCGCGCGCCGCGCGCGCGCAGCGAACACGGCTCACGTGGTCCGGTCTGGTTGTTCGATCTGGACAACACACTGCACCGTGCGTCGCACGCGATCTTCCCGCTCATCAATCGTGCGATGACGGCCTACATCGTCGACAAGCTGGGACTGCCGCAGGACGAGGCCAATCGTCTGCGCACAAGCTATACGGCGAGGTACGGGGCCGTGCTGCTCGGGTTGATCCGGCATCACGGCATCGATCCGCACGAATTCCTGAAGGCCGTGCATGCGTTGCCGCCGCTGCCCGAGGTGTTGCGCGCCGAACGTGGCATTGCCCGCCTGCTGGCCGGGCTGCCGGGCCGCAAGATTCTGCTGACCAACGCGCCGGCGCATTATGCGTTGCCGATCATCGAGGCGCTGGGCATTCGCCGGCATTTCGAGCGCTGCGTGAGCATCGAGGACATGGCTGACCGACGCGCGTGGCGCGCCAAGCCCGATGCGATCATGCTGCGGCGCCTGCTTGTCCGCGAGGGACTGGCGCCCCACCGCACATGGCTGGTCGAGGACACGCGCTCGCACCTCAAGCACCTTCGGCATTTCGGCATCAAGACGGTCTGGATTACCGGCCATCTTCCGATCAGGAACAGCATTGGTGACGTGATGCCGCGCAGTGGGCGCCCACACTACGTGGATATCAAAGTACAATCTCTGCGCGAGTTACGGGCTCGCCTTGCGACCGGGGCAGGCGCGAGACGTGTCGCCCTAGCCGCCCGACAATCAAATCCCTACCGATAACGACCAGACGATGCAGCAGGAAAATTCTTCGAGCGGTGCCGGCTACGGCGCCGCCGATGCGCTGGAGGCCGCGCCCGCGCCGGTGAAGACAACCCGTCCCAAACCGGGTGAGCGCCGTGTGCAGGTTTTGCAGACCCTCGCGGCCATGCTCGAGACCCCCAAGGGCGAGAAAATCACCACGGCCGCGCTCGCCGCGCGCCTCGATGTCTCCGAAGCGGCGCTCTATCGCCACTTTGCGAGCAAGGCCCAGATGTTCGAAGGCCTGATCGAGTTCATCGAACAGACCATCTTCGGCCTGATCAACCAGATTTCCGCGCAGGATCAGGACGGCGTGTCGCAAGCACGCGCCATCGTGCTGATGTTGCTCGGTTTCGCCGAGAAAAACCCCGGCATGACCCGCGTGCTGACCGGCGAAGCGCTGGTCGGCGAGCACGAGCGTCTGCAGGAACGCATGAACCAGTTGCTCGACCGTATCGAGGCGTCGCTGCGCCAGGTGCTGCGCCTGGCCTCCGCGCAAGGCACGCTGCCCGAAACCTTCGACGCCAATTCGCGCGCCAACCTGCTCGTGTCCTACGTGCTCGGCCGCTGGCACCGTTTCGCCAAGAGCGGCTTCAAGCGCTCGCCGGCCGAAGGCGCGGAGCCGCAAGTCTCGGCGCTGCTGCGCTAAGGCCGGTGGTCTGCGCCCCCCGGCGCAGATTACGTTATACTTTTGCAACCCGCGACGGGGCTGCCGGATCATCGACCGGCCCTGTCGCGACGATTGGCGCGCCGATTTGGTGACTCGCTTGCGGGCGCGCGAATGACTTGGGCACGGGACTCCGTGGGCAGGACATTCACTAAAAATGCGGCTAAAGAGGTCGTTCGCGCACCCCGCCGTTTCTCCGTCGACCCCTTTTCCCGCACAAAACGTTTCAGGACGCCGCTCGTGCGTCGCCATCACGCGACGAACGCCAGCTCCGGCATGTTTCGGACAGGGATTTATGGAATCTTCAATCGGAATCGTCACGCCCCAGCGGATGCATTTCGCTGAGCCACTGGCGCTGCAAAACGGCAGCACCCTCGCAGGCTACGACCTCATGGTCGAGACCTACGGCGAGCTCAATGCCGAGCGCAGCAACGCCGTGCTCGTGTGTCACGCGCTCAACGCGTCGCACCACGTGGCCGGTATTGCCGCCGACAATCCCAAGGACATTGGCTGGTGGGACAACATGGTCGGTCCCGGCAAGCCACTCGACACCAATCGCTTCTTCGTCATCGGCGTGAACAACCTCGGCTCGTGCTTCGGTTCGACCGGGCCGATGAGTCTCGACGAAAGCACCGGCACGCCGTACGGCGCGCGCTTTCCTGTCGTGACGGTCGAAGACTGGGTCAACGCGCAGGCGCGCGTGGCCGACGCCTTCGGCATTCGCAAGTTTGCCGCCGTGATGGGCGGCAGCCTCGGCGGCATGCAGGCGCTCGCGTGGAGCATCATGTACCCCGAGCGTGTAGGGCACTGTCTGGTGATCGCGTCCACACCGAAACTCTCGGCACAGAACATTGCGTTCAACGAAGTGGCGCGCTCGGCCATCCTGTCCGATCCGGATTTCCACGGCGGCGATTACTACGCACATGGTGTGGTGCCGCGTCGCGGACTGCGCGTGGCGCGCATGATCGGTCACATCACCTATTTGTCCGACGAGGACATGGCGACGAAATTCGGTCGCGCATTGCGCCGTGCCGAAACCCTCGTCGACGGTGTGAAGCATGGCAACGGGCAGGACGACGGCTACCGCTTCAGCTTCGACGTGGAATTCGAGGTGGAGTCGTACCTGCGTTACCAGGGCGACAAGTTCGCCGAGTATTTCGATGCGAACACGTACCTGCTGATTACGCGCGCCCTGGACTACTTCGACCCGGCGCGTACCGTCGGCGGCGATCTCGCGAAGGCGCTGGCGCACACGACGGCCAAATACCTGATCGTCTCGTTCACGACCGACTGGCGGTTTGCGCCGGCGCGCTCGCGTGAAATCGTCAAGGCGCTGCTCGATACGCGCCGCACCGTGAGCTATGCGGAGATCGACGCGCCGCACGGGCACGACGCCTTCCTGCTCACCGACTCGCGCTATCACAATCTGGTGCGCGCCTATTACGAACGTATCGCCCAGGAGGTCGGGGTATGAGCCAGTCCACCGTACCGGCCAACAGCGCGCAGGCCGCGCAACTGGCGGCATCGCGCGATCGCATTTCGGCGTCGCTCTCGGAGCGCCCGGACTTTCGCGTCATCGCGCGATGGATCGAACCGTCGTCGCAGGTGCTCGACCTCGGGTGCAGCGACGGCTCGCTGCTGCGCTTGCTGATCGATGAACTCGACGTGAGCGGCTACGGCGTGGAGATCGACGACGCCGGCGTGCTCGCCTCCGCGCAACGCGGCATCAACGTCCTCCAGCAGAACATGGAAGACGGCCTGAAGCTGTTCGAGGATCAGAGTTTCGACACGGTCATCCTGTCGCAGACGCTGCAGACGATTCACCGCACGGCGGACATTCTGCGCGAGACGGTTCGCGTGGGACGCGAAGCCATCGTGTCGTTCCCGAACTTCGGCTATTGGCCGCATCGGCTGTCGGTGTTGCAGGGGCGCATGCCGGTGTCGAAGAGTTTGCCGTTCCAGTGGCACAATACGCCGAACGTGCGTGTGCTCACGATCAAGGATTTCGAGGCGCTCGCCCCGGAAGTCGGCGTGAAGATTCTCGATCGCGCAGTCTTGCACAATGGCCGACTCGTGTCCGTGGGCGCGAACTGGCGTGGTAGTCTTGCGGTCTATCGCGTCAAGCGTTCCTGAACCGACGGCAACTGGCGGGGGCAGCGAAGCGCCGCGCTCCCGACCGGTGACGGCAACGGGGGGCGGGTGCCGCGCACCGCAGGCGGCTGGCCCCAATTGACCTTTCCATGACCGATTCGCTGGCGCCCGACGACGGGCGTGTCTTCCACCCCACGCGGATGCTCATCTGCGTCATCCTCGGCTTCACCTCCGGCCTGCCGCTCTTCATTCTGCTCAATCTCGTGCAGGCGTGGTTGCGCAGCGAACAGGTGGATCTCAAATCGATCGGTCTGTTCGCTCTCATTCAGTTTCCCTATACGTGGAAGTTTCTGTGGGCGCCGCTCATGGATCGCTTCGCACCCAATCTGTTCGGCTGGAAGCCGGGACGACGCCGCGGCTGGATGTTCGTCACGCAGTTGCTGGTGGCGGGGGTGGTGGCCATCATGGGGACGTATTCGCCGCAACGCGATCTCATGACGATCGCCGCCCTTGCGGCGGCGCTGGCGTTCTTCAGCGCCAGTCTCGATATTTGTCTGGACGCCTATCGACGCGAGCTGCTGTCGGACCGCGAGCAGGGCCTGGGCACCGCCATGCACGTGAACGCGTATAAGGTGGCGGGTCTCGTGCCGGGGTCGCTGGCGCTGATCATGGCCGACCATCTGCCGTGGTCGCAGGTGTTCTTCTTCACGGCGGCGTTCATGCTGCCCGGCATCGTGATGACGCTGGTGGTGAAGGAACCCGAGATTCGCGGCACGCCGCCGAAGACCTTGCGCGAGGCAGTCGTGGAGCCGTTTCACGAGTTCGTCACGCGCGGTGGATGGTCGCAGGCGCTGCTCGTGCTGGCGTTCATCTTCCTGTACAAGCTGGGCGATTCGATGGCGACGTCGCTGGCCACGTCGTTCTATCTGGATCTCGGCTTCACGAAGACGCAGATCGGTGTGGTTGCCAAGGCCACGAGCCTGTGGGCGAGTGTGGCGGGCGGCATCATCGGCGGGATCTGGCTGATCAAGCTCGGCATCAACCGCGGGTTGTGGGTGTTCGGTGTGCTGCAACTCGTGTCGGTGCTGGGCTTCGCGTGGCTCGCGGAAGCCGGTCCGGTGGTGGCGGGGCTGGGTGCGGTGATCGCGTTCGAAGCGTTCACGGCCGGGTTGGGCACGGCGGCCTTCACGGCCTACATCGCACGCACCACGGACCCGCGCTACACGGCAACGCAATTCGCTTTGTTCACGAGCCTCGCGTCGGTGCCGCGCACGTTTGCCAACGCGGGCACCGGCTATATCGTGGACGGCGTCGGCTGGCTCACCTTCTTCCTGATCTGCACGGCGCTCGCACTGCCGGGCATGCTGCTGCTGCCGAAGGTCGCGCCCTGGGGCGCTGACGACGACGACGGCGACGGTGTCCCGGCGAAGTCGGCGGCGACCGGCTCACGCTAACGACAAAGGGGCGCTGTGAAGCGCCCCCTTTTGCTTGCTGCTCATACCGCAAGCGTGTCGCTTATGCCGCGCGGGAAACAGGCGTTCCGTGATGCCCGGAAAGCTGGGGGGAAGGGAAGCGGCACGTTGCGGCGTTGCTCGTCCGCGTCCCGCCACGGTATTACAGCGCGTGATCGTAGTCGACGGTCAACGGGGCGTGATCACTGAACTTGATGTCGCGGAACACCGACGTGGTCTTCGCCTTGCCTGCGATGCCGGCCGTGGCGATCTGGTAGTCGATGCGCCACCCGACGTTCTTCGCATACGCCTGACCGCGGTTGCTCCACCACGTGTACTGGTCGGCGCGCGGGTCGAGGGTACGAAAGACGTCGACATAGCCGTGGTCGTCGAACAGTTGCGTGAGCCACGCGCGTTCTTCGGGCAGAAAACCGGAGTTCTTCAGATTGCCCTTCCAGTTCTTGATGTCGATTTCCTTGTGGGCGATGTTCACGTCGCCGCACAGCACGACTTCGCGACCGGCGGCCTTGAGCGCAAGCAGATGCGGCATGAAGTCGGCCATGAAGCGGAACTTGGCGGCCTGACGTTCTTCGCCGCTCGAGCCCGACGGAATGTACACAGAGATCACCGACAGATCGCCATAGCGCACTTCGACGTAGCGGCCTTCGGCATCGAATTCCGAATTGCCCCAGCCGATCACGATGTCGTCGGGTTCGCGTCGCACGTACACGCCGGCGCCGCTGTACCCCTTCTTCTCAGCGTAGTGGAAGTAGCCCTGATAGTCGTGCGGCTTGAGGAAGTCGGGCGTCATGTCCGGCAATTGCGCCTTGATCTCCTGCACGCACAGAATGTCGGCGTCCTGATTGCCGAACCATTCGAAAAAGCCTTTCTTGGCGGCCGATCGCACGCCGTTCAGATTCGCGGTAATGATGCGCATGAGTGTCGGAGGGCCGCGCTCGTGGCGCGGCCTGGGGGAAGAATGTCAGCGGCAAGGATACCGCAATCGCCGGCTCGCGTCGGACCGGGCCGGCCGCGCAGCGGCGATGTCAGGTTCGGCGGGCGCCGCCCGCAATGGCGGCCTTGGCTTCGCCGTCGCCGCCCGGGCCCAGAATATCGCGGGCGAGTGCGAGCCAGCGTCGGGCCGCGTGCGAAAGATAGGAATCGCGCCGCCACGCCATGGCGAGATCCCATGGAATCTCCGGGTCGCGCACGTCGACAATCACGAAGCGCTTCGGATCGAGACGCGCGCAGAACGGCTCGGGCAACAGCGCGACGCCCACACCGTTGTCCACCATCGATGCGATGAAGTCCCACTGACTGGAGCGACCGGCGATCTTCGGCGTGAACCCCGCGCGGCGGCACGCCGCAATCACCAGTTCGGACAACGCGAAGCCTTCGCCGTAGAAGACGAACGGCTCGTCGCGCAATTCGCCGAGACCCACGGAGGCGCGACCGTCCCAGCGCGAGTCGCGGGGCGCGATCAGCCGCAGTTGATAGTGGCAAACGGGCAGCACGTCGAGAATCGTGGGATCGACCGGCAGCAGCACGGCGCCCAGCTCGATATCGCCCGCCAGCAGGGCCTGTTCGATAGCCCGTGACCCGGTCTCGAACAGCTTCATCTCGATGTCCGGGTAATGCTGGTGGAATGCGCCGATCACCGGAATGAACAGG
Organism: Pandoraea pnomenusa; assembly: GCF_040391475.1. Lineage (GTDB taxonomy): Bacteria > Pseudomonadota > Gammaproteobacteria > Burkholderiales > Burkholderiaceae > Pandoraea > Pandoraea pnomenusa_C. Next base: position 92,485 of record NZ_JBEBXS010000019.1, read on the forward strand.
TCGCCGCCCAGTGGCGGAATGCCGATCGACAGTTCGCCGCGCGCGACCGTTTCGAGATCCGCCAGCTCCTGCTGCAACCGGGCGTAGGCCGCCAGCACGTCCTGGCCCCGCTCGAAGACGACGCGTCCGGCGTCGGTCAGTTGCAGCCGACGCCCCATGCCGCGCTCCTCCCGCAACATCAGGGGCGTGCCCAGCTCGTCTTCCAGCGCCTTGACCATCTTGCTGACCGTCGGCTGGGTCACGAACAGGGCTTCGGCCGCCGCCGTGAAGCTCTGCTGTCGCACAACTTCCACAAATCCTCGCAACGCGCGCAGTTCCATCTTGGGTCACTCGCTTGCACCGTTTTGGTGCCGTTCGGCGGAAAGCCCCGTCGTACCGGGCTTTCTCATGCACGATTAGGGTTAATACTTAAATTATTCCAATTTGGAATCGTTTTGATGATGCTAATTCATTATATTTATGTTGCGGTGCTTCCTATACTGCTACCCATATTGATGTAAACCCTAGGGAGCCCACCATGACCAAGATGATCGCCAGCCGTCTGTACAGCCGTAGCAAGCGTGTTGTCGACGTCGTGTGGCAAATCGCGCTCCTGACCGGCATCTATCTGGTTGCCGATGCTGCATCGCGACATTTTCATCTGCCGCTGCCGGGCGGCGTGCTCGGCCTGCTGGCTGTCGTGGCGCTGCTCATGAGCGGCGTGCTGAAGACGGAGAAGATCAAGCGCGGCGCCGACTGGTTTCTTGCCGAGATGATCCTCTTCTTCGTGCCGATGGTCGCGGCCGTCATGCAATACACCGATCTGCTGCGTCACGAGGGCCTGCAACTGCTCGCCGTGATCGGCGTGGGCACGGTGCTCGTGATGGTCTCGACGGCGCTGGCGGTGGACCTTGCCTGCCGCGCCGAGCGTCGCATGAAGCGCGCGCTCGTTCGTATTCCGGCCCGCCGTGCGCATGCGCACGACGCGCGCTGAAGCCTTTGATGCGTGGTGCGCCTGTCGATCCTGCGACGGCGCCCGCTAGCACCTGCCGAGTCTTGCCATGAATCATACGGCGCTCCTGCTGCTCGTTCTGACGGTCGTTTTCTATTACGTGTCGAAGCGTCTTTACGCGCGCTTCGGCAAGGTGTGGCTCGGCCCGGCGATTCTCGCGCCGGTGCTGCTCATCATCGTGATGGTCGGCGGCGACATCTCGTACACCACCTACATTTCCGACTCGCGCTGGCTCGTGTGGCTGCTCGGCCCCACGACCATCGCTTTTGCGGTGCCGATCTATGAGCATCGCGACATCATCCGTCGTCACGCCTTCGCGCTGACGGTCGGGGTGCTCGTGGCCATGATCGTGGCCGTCGGCAGTTCGTTCCTGCTGGCACGGCTGTTCCAGCTGCCGCCGGAGATGGCGCGCAGCCTGCTGGCGCGTTCGATCTCCACGCCGTTCGCGCTGGCGGTCTCCGATCAGGTCGGTGGCTCGCGCGATCTGGTGGGGCTGTTCGTCATCATCACCGGGTTCATCGGGATGCTGCTCGGCGAGGCGCTGCTGTCGTGGCTGCCGTTGCGTACCCGCATGGCGCGCGGCGCCCCGTTCGGCGCCGGTGCGCATGGCTTCGGTACCGCCAAGGCGCGCCAGATCGGTAGCGAGGAGGGCGTGGTGGCCAGCCTCGTCATGATGATCAACGGCATCGTGATGGTGTTTGCCGCCCCCTTGCTCACGCATCTGCCGCTCTGAGCGGCGGGCTGTCTCGCCGCCGTCATCTTTCCCGTCAAAAATAACCCTTCGGACGTGGCCGCCGCCCCGACGGCGCGCGTCAGTTTTGCTACAATGCCGGGATCTTGAGGAGCGTTGCGACAGCCGGAGTGCTGCCAGGCTCAAGATCCTTCCTATTGGCCCCGCCGGCCGCCGGTTTTCCCCCGGATCGTTGGCGAGTGGGCCCCGAGAACGGCGCTCACGTCCCAACTATCTAGACATTTAGAGAAAGGAGGCGTGATGAACGCCGTAGTCGATTCGAAATTCTCCGATTTCCACGTTGCCGATATCAAGCTGGCCGATTGGGGCCGCAAAGAGCTGACCATCGCCGAGAGCGAAATGCCGGGTCTGATGGCCACGCGTGCCGAATTCAAGGCCAGCCAGCCGCTCAAGGGCGCGCGCATTGCCGGCTCGCTGCACATGACCATCCAGACGGGTGTACTCATCGAGACACTGACGGCGCTGGGCGCTGAAGTGCGCTGGGCCTCGTGCAACATCTTCTCCACGCAGGATCACGCGGCGGCCGCCATCGCTGCCGCCGGCATTCCCGTGTTCGCGTTCAAGGGCGAGTCGCTCGACGAATACTGGGAGTACAGCCATCGCATCTTCGAATGGCCGAACGGCGAGTTCGCCAACATGATTCTCGACGACGGCGGCGACGCCACGCTGCTGCTGATTCTCGGCAGCAAGGCCGAGAAGGACATCTCGGTCGTGGGCAACCCGACCAACGAAGAAGAAGTCGCGCTGTACGCGTCGATCAAGCGTCACCTGGAAGTCGATCCGCAGTGGTACAGCAAGCGCCTGTCGCAGATCAAGGGCGTGACGGAAGAGACCACCACGGGCGTGCACCGTCTGTACCAGATGGAAAAAGACGGCGTGCTGCCGTTCCCGGCCATCAACGTGAACGACTCGGTCACCAAGTCGAAGTTCGACAACCTGTACGGCTGCC
>NZ_JBEBXS010000020.1:0-93037 GCF_040391475.1 Pandoraea pnomenusa
GGACATCACCCTTTCACGGTGAGTACAGGGGTTCGAATCCCCTAGGGGACGCCATCCAAAGGCAGCGGTGTGACATTGGCACATCGAAGCCCGCCGGCGTCGGATTCGGCAAATTGCATACAAGGCCGGATGTCTTACGACATCCGGCCTTTTGCTTTTTGCGCGTCGCAATCGTGGCGTCGATTGTCAACGCACCATGGTGCGGGCTCTCTCGCAGGCCGCAGGCGCGAGTCTGCTGACGGTGACATCGTGATGAATGCGTGCCGGTGGCAACCGCGTGTGGTGCAAATCCGACAAAAGGGCCGGTTTTTCGCCAGAAACGGGCTTGTCACGCCTCTGCAGCGGCCCGGGGGGGACCGTATGGGGACGGTGGCGCGCTACTATCGCGCCCAACCTTGGTGCAAGGTGCTCGGTACAGCGGGGATCAGTCTGACGAGCATCAATGCCGTGGTGGGGGGAAGGTCATCAACCTTGACACGCTGTGACTGAAGTTGGCTACCATTCGTCACCGCGCTGATATTCGCTGAATATACGTCGGACGCCAACGTAAAAGTCTTTTGCAATCTCCGGCGCTTTCGATGTGTTCCGACCTCATGTCAGAAACTGGCCCGGCCGGTGTTATCCCGGGCTGACGAGCACTGTGCGCCGCGATGGGTACAGGCTCCGACACCAGATGCAATTCTATGAAAGTCCTGTCTATCTTCGGAACGCGCCCCGAAGCAATCAAGATGGCGCCCCTCGTGACCGCACTGGATCGGGAAGCGAGTATCGATAGCGTCGTGTGTGTTACGGGGCAGCATCGTCAGATGCTCGATCAGGTCATGTCGTTGTTCGACCTGAGTGCGAAGTACGACCTCGAAGTCATGGTGCCGAATCAGACGCTCAACGGTCTGTTCGCGCGCGCCATCGAACGCGTCGATGCCGTACTCGAAGCCGAGAAGCCCGACTATGTACTGGTGCATGGCGATACGAGCACGGCATCGGCCTGCGCGCTGGCCGCGTTTCATCGCCGCATTCCCATCGGTCACGTCGAGGCAGGGCTTCGCACGGGCGATCTGGCCAAGCCGTTCCCGGAAGAAATGAACCGTCGTGTGGTCGACGCCATCGGCAACTGGCTGTTCGCGCCGACCGCCACCTCAAAAGCCAATCTGCTGCGCGAAAACCTGCAGGGCCGCATCGCGGTCACCGGCAACACGGTGATCGATGCGCTCGCCACGCTGACGTCGCGGCTACGCGACGATTCGCCGCTCGCGAAGGAAGTCGCCGCGCGCTATCCCTGGATCGACGCCGATCGCCGCCTGCTGCTCGTGACGGGACATCGTCGCGAGAGTTTTGGTGACGGTTTCCGCAACATCTGCGCGGCGCTGGCCGATCTGGCACGGCGCAAGGACTTGCAGATCGTCTACCCGGTGCACCTCAACCCGGCCGTTCGCGATGTCGTGATGACGGAACTGGCCGGGTTCGACAACGTGCACCTCATCGATCCGCTCGATTACGTGGATTTCGTCTGGTTCATGCAACGGGCCTACGTGATTCTTACGGACTCCGGTGGAGTTCAGGAAGAAGCGCCGTTCCTGGGCAAGCCGGTGCTGGTGATGCGCGACGTCACCGAGCGCCCCGAAGCGGTGGAAGCCGGGACGGTGGCACTCGTCGGCGCCCATCGCGAGCGCATCGTGGCGGGCGTCACACGCCTGCTCGATGACCTGGCGTACCACGCGTCGTTCTCGCGACGACTCAATCCTTACGGCGACGGCCACGCGGCCGGACGCATCGTCGACGCGCTGTGCGGGCGCCCGGTCGTGGAGTTCGATCCCGGCCAGGCGGGTGCGTCGCGCGCCCGTTGAACACGAGCGCCGACAGTGTCCAAACCCCTGCACGCGAATTCGCCGGTAGCGCCGGCGCCGTTCCACTCCGTGATGTCGCGGTTGCGCGACGTCACGCCTATCCACGGAAGAGCCATGCCGTTGTCCAACCCGATGACCCTCCAGAGTGTTCCCTCCCGCCAGCCATCGCGTGCCTTGCGCACCGTGAGCCGGGCGACTTCGACCCTGCTGTGCGGCGTGCTTGCCGCCGGCGCGTGGCTGCCCGGCATGGCGAACGCAAGTGCATTGGGCGACGGTATCCGGTCGCTGGGCACGGGCGCGAACCTCACGCGCAGCATCGCGCTGGCCGACCTGGGCATTACCGCGCCGGTGGTGCTCTCGGGCGACGCCAATCAGGACTTCTACCTGCCGGTGCCCAAGGGCCTGCCGCTGGCCGATGCGTCGATCTCGTTCGACGGCCGCTATCTGAAGGGCGAAAAGGGCCCGGCGTCGTTCGTGCTGTCCATCGACGGACAGCCGATGACCTCGCAATCGATGCCCGACGGTGACGGCCCGCTCCAGCGCACGCTCGCCGTGTCGTCGCGTCCGCGCGAGAACGGCTTCGTGCGTCTGGGTGTGAACTGGCATTCGCGCACCGGCACCAACCGCTGCGAGCCGGACCAGTCGCTGGCCAACTCGGTGACGATCACGCCGCAGACGCGCCTGACGTATCGCGTCGACCAGAAATCGGTGAGCAGTCTCGATGATGCATGGAGCACGCTGCCGGGTGCGCCCGCGCTGCTCGTTGCGTCGAAGACGCTCACGAAGGAAGCCTTCGACAGCGCCTGGCGTATCGGCGTTGCGCTCGAGCGTAACGGCAAGCGCGTGGTGGTGCGCGCACTGCCTGCCGTCGGCGACACGGTCGACACGCGCGACGTGGTCGTGCCCGCGGCGCTGGCCGGGGTGCCCGCGTTCGCTGCGATCAAGGACAACAACGCGGCCCACAAGCTGGCAAACGACGCCGAACTGGGTGCGCTGCTCGCCGTTGGCGCACCGGCCGTGAGCGGTGAAGTCGCCGTGGCCGACGCCGCGCTGCGTACGCGTCTGGCCGCCGCTTTCGACGCGCTGCAAGCGCAACTGGCCAACGACAGCGACGCTGCCGAGGCGTTCAAGACGTGGCGCGCGCAACGTGCCGCACTGGCCACGGAAACGCTGGGCGCGAAACAGGTCCGCCTCGTGTCGATGGGCGCGCAGTCGGTCATCGCCATTGCGGGCGATGCCGGCGCCCAGGCCGCAGGTCTGTTCGACGACTCGCTGCGCCGTATCCTGCTGACCAACAACGTGACCGCGCCGATCGCGCACACGCCGGACATCGAAGACAAGCAAGTGGTGCGTCTGTCGAGCCTGGGCGGCTCGTCCGACAGCTTCGATGTGCTTGCACGCGGTGACTGGACCGTGAGCTTCCCGCTCTCCACCGTGGCATCGGGCGGACGCATGCCGGGCGAAATCTCGCTGTATCTGTCGGCGGCGCCCGGACCGGCGGCTTCCAAGCCGGTGGCGACCGTGTTCTGGAACGGCATTCTGCTCGCAGCCAAGCAACTGGATGCCAATGGCCGTCCGGAGCAACTCAAGGCACGCGTGCCGGGTTATGCGCTCGGCGTGAACAACACGCTGCGCGTGTCGGTGCAGCGTCAGCCGTACTCGGCCGACTGCCACGAGATTCCGCAGGCCTATCCGGTCAATGTGTTGCCCGCCGCAAGCTATGTGCGCCCGGGCAAGGCCGAACCGGACGGCACGTTCGTCGGCTTGCTGCCGCTCATGGCGGGCAACCCGCAACTGATCGTGCCGGAGCGCTATCTGCAATCGGCGCCGGATAACATTCGTCGCGTGATCGGTATTGCCGCCGCCAGCGGTCTGTCGCCGTCGCGCGCCGAACTGACGGTCGCGGCTGCCGACAAGAGCGTGAAGCCGAGCAAGCCGTTCGTGGCGATGGAAGTCGCGGTCGACGGCGCGAAGCCTTCGGCAGTCGTGACCGATCGCCAGCGTCTGGAGATCGGCGGCAAGGACGCCAAGTGGCTCGACATCACGGGCCTGCAACGCCTGTCGACGGCGGAAGTCGTGCGCGGCGGCGGTCAGGACGGTCTGCTCTGGTATGCCATCGGTGAGACCAAGGCCGACGTGGGGGTACCGTTCCTGCTCAATCGCGGCAACCTGGCGATCATCGGACCGGCCGGTCCGGTGGCCTGGATCGACACGAGCAACCCGGACGCCAGCGAGCCGCCGGGTGCCGGCGAGAGCGCGTTCTACGAATGGCGTCGTTATGTTTCGTGGGGTGTGCCGGGCATCGCCATCGCGTTGCTGGTCATGCTGCTGATTCTTGTGCTGGCACTGCGTGCGGGCCGCAAGAAACCCAACAGCCATTGATCGGTAGAGACACGTCACCGTGATCTCCTCGCTCTATTGGCCCTATCTGGTCGCCGACTACTACCACGCGCTGGAAATTGCCAGCGCGGTGGTCGGTATCGTCATCCTGCTCTCGAGCATCGACGACCTGTTCGTCGATGCCTGGTACTGGGGACGCCAGATTTACCGCTCGCTGTTCATCAAGCGTCGCTATACGCCGTTGCAGGCGTCGCAACTGCGCGAGGCGCGCGAGCAGCCGCTCGCGATCATGGTGCCGGCGTGGCTCGAGTACGACGTGATTGCCGCCATGCTCGAGAGCATGGTGGGCACGCTCGAGTACAAGAACTACATGATCTTCGTCGGCACCTATGCGAACGACGCCAAGACGAAGAACGAAGTCGAGCGCATGCGCCGACGTTATCGCCAGCTCGTGCACGTGCAGGTGCCGCACGACGGTCCGACCTGCAAGGCAGACTGTCTGAACTGGATCGTGCAGGCGATCTTCAAGCAGAACCAGTCGCAGCCCGAACCGTTTGCGGGCGTGATCCTGCATGACAGCGAAGACGTGCTCCACCCGTTGGAGCTGAAGTATTACAACTATTTGCTGCCGCGCATCGACTTCATCCAGTTGCCGGTGACGTCGCTCGAGCGCGAGTGGTACGAACTCGTCGCGGGCACGTACATGGACGAGTTCGCCGAATGGCACACCAAGGATCTGGTGGTACGCGAGAGCCTGTCGAAGATGGTGCCGTCCGCCGGCGTGGGCACGTGCTTCTCGCGCAAGGCGCTCGAAGAACTGGCCGCCGAGACGAACAACCAGCCGTTCAATACCGACACGCTGACCGAGGACTACGACATCGGCGCGCGCCTGGCGCGCAAGGGGATGAAGCAGATCTTCGGCAAGTTCCCGGTCGAGTACGTGGTCAAGCGCGCCGGACTGTTCGGTTTCGGCAAGGAAAAGGTCTCCACGATTCGCATGCCGCTGGGCATTCGCGAGTACTTCCCCAACACGTTCAAGACAGCGTATCGGCAGAAGGCACGCTGGACGCTGGGCATCGGTCTGCAGGGTTGGGCGCAGGTCGGATGGCAGGGATCGCTCGCCACGAAGTATCTGCTGTTCCGCGATCGCAAGGGGCTCGCGACGTCGTTCATCGCCATTCTTGCCTACGTGCTGTTGCTGAACTTCCTGATCTTCCTGGTCGCCGACAAGTTGGGCTGGTGGACGATCTACTATCCGTCGGTGTTCCCGCCGGGTGGCTGGCTGGTCACCCTCATGGGGATCAACGCGGTGGCGCTGGCGCTGCGTGTGTTCCAGCGCAGCTTCTTCGTCCTCCACATGTACGGCTGGGAGCATGCGTTGCTCGCCGCGCCCCGCATGGTGATCGGCAACTTCATCAACGCAATGGCCGCCGCACGCGCGTGGCGCCTGTTCATCGTCCATCTGGTGACGGGCAAGCGCCTCGTGTGGGACAAGACGATGCACGATTTCCCGTCGACCGATCAGCTCACGCAGCAGCGTCAGCGTCTGGGCGAGTTGCTGTTGTCGTGGCAGGCCATCGACGAAACCAAGCTGTCGGCGGCGCTTGAGATGCAGGCGCGCGAGAAGCGCCCGCTTGGCGAGATTCTCATGGAGTTGGGCTGGCTCGACGAAGCGACGCTTCACGAAGCCATCTCGTTCCAGCAGGGCGCGGTGACGCCGCCCGAGTCGTCCACGCCGCCCACGCCGCCCGTGCCGTCAAACGAATCTCCCTCCGCTGCAACATGATGCCGCCTTTCCGAACGCTCCTTCTCGTCACGGCGATGGCCTGCTGCTGGTCCGCCGGACCGGCCACGGCCCAATCGTCGGCACGCGCGAGCAAGGCCACCGCCGAAGCGCCCCTCACCGGGCAGGCGTGGAAGTCCGCCGATCAGGCGTACAAGAGTTATCAGGCCGGACGTTTCGCGCAGGCCGCCGCCGCCGCCGCGACCGCCGTGCGTCTGCGCCCGGACGTGCTGCGTCTTCGCCTCCTGCTCGTGTACTCGCTGCAGCGCGCGGGCAAGCTCGACGAGGCTGTGAAGGCCGTGGACGACGCACTGAAGTACGGCTTCGATTCGCAGGCGTTGCGCGACGCGAGCACCAACCTGCGCTCGACGCAAGCCGCAGGTCCGCCGCCGACGGAGGCTTACCGCCGCGGTTTCCCCATCGCGACGCAGGCGTACACCGAGTACAACGCGCAGCAGTACGTCGAATCGGCCACGCACGCCGAGCAGGCGTTCCGCATCGATCCGACGCAAGGCGCCTGGGCGCTGCTGTGGATCGGTGCGCTCGAAGCGCAGGAGAAATTCCAGGCGGGCGTCGATGCGGCAGATACGGCGCTCACGCTCGGCGCCCCCAATACGGTCGACCTGAAGGCGCGGATGCAGGCGCTGCGTGCGCGTATGGCCGTGGAGCCTGCGTCGAGCGGGTATCAGTCGATCATCGACAACAAGCCGGGCGACGCGATCCCGTTCGCGCTCGAAGCGGTGAAGCTCGCGCCCGACGACGACAGCTACCGGTTGCTGCTGATGTCGGCCTACATGCTCGACAATCAGCTGGACGCCGCCGAAGCCGCCGCCAGCGATGCACTCAAGCAGAACGACGAGAACACGGTAGCGCTGGAGATGCGCGCTTATCTGCGCCAACTCGCCGGGAAGAAGGCCGGGGCCGATGCCGATTTCGACGAAGCGCTCAAGCAGGACTGGCTGGACGAGGGGCAGCAGCGCAACGTTCGCCTGATCGCGACCGATGCCGCGTTGGCGGCAGGCGACCACGCGCGTGCGCTGGCGTTGCTCGCACCGCTCGACCCGAAGGACGAGTCGGTCAAGAAGCGCCTCAAGCTGGCGCATTCGGGCAAGCGTGCGCCCGCGCAACTGACGCAGACCAATTTCCCGCCGCCGATCCAGGACCCGCGCGAAACGCCTTACGGCACGGTGTATGAACTGCTGCCGTACGACGCCGTGGGGTATGGCGGTCCGTCGGCGCAGGCGTACGCGGCCTACGATCGCGAGGATTATCAGGAAGCGATCCGGCAGGCACGCAAGGCCGTCGCGCAGGATCCGAAGAGCCCGATCTACCAGAACCTGCTGACGAGCACGCTCGCTGCCGGGGACTCGTCGCAGACGAAGGAAGCCGGTGAGCGCATCGAACAGGCGCTGGCCGAGAAGCCGGGCGATCCGGATCTGCTGATCCAGCGCGGTTATCTGCGTCAGCGTATCAACGAACCGGCGCTCGCCGTCGACGATTTCCGCGCCGCGCGCGCGACCGGCAAGGCGCCGCCGGCGCTGATCATCGACGAGGGTTATGCGCTGTCGGCAGCCGGTGACAAGGCGGCGGCGGAAGAGACGTTCCGCAGCGCCATCGATCAGTACGACGCGAAGAAACTCGCCCTCACGCCGGAGCAACTCTACGACACGCGCAGCGCCATCGCGGATGTCTCGCGTCAGTGGGGCGCGACAGTGTCGATCGGCTATCGTGGGGCGCGTCCGGCGGGCGGCGCCCTGGGTGGCGCAGCCATCTCGGTGCCGGGCACGGCGGTGTTCAGCACGGCGGAAGTGTTCTGGCGTCCGCGCGGCTGGCTGAACTCGAACGACCGCGCTTTCGAAGTCTACGGACAGTTGAGCAACACGCTGTTCGACGCAGGCGGCCGGACGGTTGCGCAGTCCGGTGTCGATCCGTGTACGGGCGCGCCGCTGAATATCGATCCGACGTCCAACGGCGGCCGCTCGGGCTTTCCGACCACGGTCGGCATTCTCGGCGTGCGCTTCACGCCGTCGACCGACTTCGGCCTGACCCTCGGCCTGGAGCGCCAGTTCCTGCTCGGCTCGGCAACGCGCTCGGGCACGTTCCAGCCGATGCGCCAGGACTTGCAGTGCGCGCTGAATACGGCCAACCAGACAGCCAACTACCACGCCAACGCCGGCACCGGCGGGTGGCAGGCGTATGCCACCTACGGGTACTACATCGGCACGGCGCTCCGCATGGACCAGCCGAGCTGGTTCACGCTGGAGAGCTACGTGCAGGCGGGCTACTCGTGGCAGGATCTGCCGTCGCAGTTGTGGACGACCGATAACACCACGGGCGCTCCCGTGACGAACACGTCGGGCACGGTCAAGCGTCGTCAGTACTTCGCGGCGTGGGAAGTGCGTGCCGGCCAGAGCTTCCGGATGGACTCGATCGACGAGCATCTCGTGCTCTATCCCTACGCCGTGTTCGGCGGCGACTGGATCCGCAACGCCGACTCCGTGGAAGGTCTGCCGATCAACGGTGTGAACAGCTACGACCTGCTGGGCAATGCGTCGTCGTGGTCGATGGGCGCCGGTGTGGGCTTCAACATTCGCTACTTCTTCCGGTCGGATCACTACAACGCCGCCCGGTCCTATGTCGATTTCGCAACACAGTACCGCTTCAACGTGGGCGGCGGGCAAGCCGACCGGGCCAAGGGCCTGTTCATGACGTTCACGCTCTCGTATTGAGATGCCGAGGCGCCACCGAATTCAACGATGTCGAGGAGTTGCAACATGACCCCCTATGTTTCCCAACCCAACGTGCGACGCCGCCTCAGTGCCGGCATGCTGCGCTGCCTGACGGCATGCGCACTCACGCTGGCCTTCGGCGCGGCGCAGGCGCAGGACGCCTCGACGCTGGTGCTGCGCGGCAAGGACAACTGGCTGTTTCCGGGCTGGGGCAGTCTGACGCAAGTCGACACGAAGGGCATCGATGCCAACACGGCGCTGGTGCGCGAGGCGCGCGACGCGCTGGCCGCCCGCGGCATCAAGCTCGAAGTGCTGCTGCTGCCGGACAAGTCGCTCTTCTATCAGGACAAGCTCCCGGACGGGAAGGTCATGAGCCCCGAGGTCAAGGCGCGCTACAAGACGATTCTCGGCAAGTTGCAGGAAGCCGGCATCACGACCTTCGACGACGAAGTGATCCTGCGTCGCATCAAGGAAGGCGGTCAGGACGTTTACTACCGTACCGACCAGCACTGGACGCAGGTTGCCGCCGACGCCACGGCCGAGGCGACCGCCGTGATGATTCGCAAGGACGTGCCGAACCTGACGGGCGAAGCCGGCACCGGCATGCCGCTGGGGGCGATGGTCAACGATCGTCGCTTCGGCGATCTGGCCGAACTGTTCCTCACCCCCGATCAGCGCAAGCAGGTGGGCCGCGAGGTCTTCACGGTGCGCCGTCCGTCGGAAGGGCAGGCGCTGCTCGACGATGCCCCCGCGCCGGTACACATTACGGGCCACAGCATGATGCAGCCGTACTTCGGCTTCCCGCAGAAGCTGTCGAACGTGCTCGACCGTCCGGTCTCGGTCAACTGGAAGCCGGGTAACGTCGGCCAATGGGTCATGCTGCTCGAGTACGTGGAGTCGCCCGCGTTCAAGCAGACCAAGCCGCAGGTGCTGGTCTGGCAGATCTTCGAGCCCGCCTATTCGCAGGGCCCGGATGCTGCAGGCCTGTGGGACAACGCCTCGATCATGTCGCCGGATGCGTGGCGCAAGCGCCTGAAGGCCGCACTGGGAAGCTGACGACGTGGCTGAGAACGAAACCCCCCAAGCGCCGTCGCATCGACCCACGGCCATCGTCATGGCCGTGCTGCTCGCGGCCGGTCTGGCCTGGGGCATCTGGACACTCGCCACCGCGCGGCTAGATCGTGACCAGCTCGGCATGCGTGCGTGGCTCGACGGCCATGCGGGTGCGGCCCTGAACAAGTCGCTGCGTCTGCCCGGGCAGGCAACGGTCGAGACGTGGAACGCGGCAGTGCGCTATCGCCTGCTGGGCGACGTGGGCGATCAGGTCGCGATGGGCTGCCCGCAGTGGATGTTCTATCGCGACGGTCTGCGCCCGAAGCCCGGCACGCATGACGTGGTGTTCCAGGACCGTTTGCGGTTGATGAATGACTGGCTCACGAACGTGCGGTCGCAGGGCGTGAAGGTACTCGTCGTGGCCGTGCCGGACAAGGCTCGCATCGAGTCCGCCCATCTGTGCGGTCAACCGGTGTCGGCTGCCATGCTCGCGCGCATGGACACCGTGAAGTCGATGCTGCAACGCGAAGGCGTGCCGTTCGTCGACCTGCGTCCGACGCTCGCCGATGCCCCGCAACCGATGTTCTTCCGTACCGACGTTCATATGAACGCGGTGGGCGCGAAGGCGGCGGCCGGTGCTGTGGCGCAGGCCGGACTGGCGCTGCTTTCGGGCAAGGGCGATCAGTCCTTCGACGTCGGTACCCCGGCGGCGGCCGCGGCGCGTGTTGGCGACCTGCTCACGCTGTCCGGGCTGGCGCATGCGCGCGACGGCTGGCGCCCGCGTCCCGACATGGCGCAGGCGCAGCATATCGCGCCGGTGCGCAGTGGCGGGTTGCTCGACGATACGCCACCCGTCGAGGTCATGCTCGCGGGTAGCTCGCATGGCCGCCGGAGCAATTTCGCCGAATGGCTCGGCGTCGATATGGGGCGCGAAGTGTGGAACGTGAGCATGGATGGCGGCGACTTCGCCGGTGCCCTGACCGCGGCCCTCAAGCAGCGCGCCACGTGGCCCAAGAGTCTGAAACTGGTCATCTGGGAGTTCTCGGAGAACTCGCTGTCGCTGCCGCTTAGCGACGACGAGAAGTCCGCGCTGGCCAGGTTGCCTTAACCGCAAATGGTCAAAACGTCGGGAACGTCGAGAACGTTCCGACACGGTCCGAAGCACACGAAACGCGATAACCGATGCTGTTCAACTCCTACCTATTTCTGTTGCTGTTCCTGCCGGTGGCGCTGGCGGGACACTACATCAGCGGGGCGATCAACCTGCGTCTCGCGGCGTTCTGGCTTTGCCTGACGTCGTTCGTGTTCTACGGCTGGTGGAACCCGCAGTTCGTGGCGCTGCTCGCAATCTCCATCGCGTTCAACTACGCCGTGAGTCAGGGGATCCTGCGTAACAGCGGACGCGCGCGCTTGCAAAGCGCCATCGTCACGCTGGGGGTGGCCGTCGATCTGGCGGTACTGTTCCACTACAAGTATTTCGCGGCGCTGTTCAACTTTTTCCACGACCTCGGCCTCACGCACGCGTCGGTCGACACGCTGATCCTGCCGCTGGGCATTTCGTTCTTCACGTTCACCCAGATCGGCTATCTGCTCGACTGCCGCGCGGGTCTGGTGAAGGAGCGCAGCCTGCTGAGCTACGTGTTGTTCGTCACGTTCTTCCCGCACCTGATTGCAGGCCCGATCCTGCATCACAAGGAAATGATGCCGCAGTTCGCGCAGCGCGAGAACTACCGCTTCAAGGCCGAAAACCTGTCGATCGGCGGCATTCTCTTCGTGATCGGTCTGGCCAAGAAGGTGTTGCTCGCCGACGCGATTGCGCCCTACGCCGACGCGGGTTTCGCGTCGCCGGGCGATCTCCAGTTCTGGGCGTCGTGGGGCACGAGCCTGTGCTACGCGCTGCAAGTCTATTTCGACTTCTCGGGCTACTCCGACATGGCGCTGGGGCTGGCGAAGATGTTCGGCATTCGTTTCCCGCTGAACTTCAATTCGCCTTACAAGGCCACCAGCGTCATCGATTTCTGGGCGCGCTGGCACATCACGCTGACCCGCTATCTCACCTCGTACCTGTACTATCCGGTGGCGATGGCGATCTCGCGCCGCCGTACCGAGCGCGGCCTGCCGGTCGGCTCGGAAGGCGCACGCACGCCGGGCGGCTTCGCCAGCACGATCGTCGTGCCGACGCTCTTCACGATGGGGCTCGCGGGCGTGTGGCACGGCGCAGGCTTCCAGTTTCTGGTGTTCGGCCTGTTGCATGCTGCCTATCTGTCGATCAATCACGCGTGGCGCATTTTCGTCATCGGTCGCAAGCCGGCGTCGCGCAAGATCAACTGGCCGGCGCATATCGCTTCGGTGGCACTGACGTTCGTGGCGGTGCTCGTCGCGCAAGCCTTTTTCCGCGCCGAAGGGGTGCACGATGCCATGTCGCTGCTCTCGGGCATGATCGGCCTGCGCGGCTTCGAGGCGTGGCCGTCGCTGGCGTATCTCGACGGCGCGAGCTTCGGCGACGGGTGGCGTTTGCTGATCGGGCATCATCTGCAACTGGCCTATGTCGTGGTGCTGCTGGCCATCGTGTGGTTCACCCCGAATGCGCACCAGATTCTCGGCAAGTACTCGCCCGCACTGTTCAAGGTGCAGGAAGCGGCGCGCGAGTTCATGCGCTGGCGGCCGAACACGGCATGGATGTCGGTGACGCTGGCGTTGCTGTTCCTCTGCCTGGTGAATCTTCACAAGGAAACGCGTTTCCTTTATTTCCAATTCTGATCGCGGTTCGTCTGCGGGAGTCGTTACATGAATATCAATGACATCGAAAGCAAAGTCGCCGACATCATCGGCGATATCGTCCTCACGAAAGTCGAGCCGGACACGCTGCTGATCGACTCGGGCCTGGTCGATTCACTCTCGGCGGTGGATGTCGTGCTCGCCGTCGAACGCGAGTTCGGCTGCAAGATTCCGCCCTCGGAGATCGACGTCTATCTCCAGTCGGTGCATACGCTCGCGGCGTTCATCGCCGAGCAGAAGGGCCTCTGATTTCCGTTGTCTTTGCCGAAGGGGGCAACAATGCGTTTTGATTTCGAGCGGATGGATTTCGTCGACGGCGCAGTGCTGCCCGAAACGCCCGCAGTCACCGATGCGCAGGGCACGTTGACGTGGGGCGAGTTGCGTCACGCCACCGAGCAATGGATGGCGCGCGCCACCGCCGCCGGGGCGTCGCCCGACGTGCCGCTGGTGATCTCCGGCCACAAGGAGTCGGCGTTCCTCGCCGCCATCCTGGGGTGTCTGCGCCTGGGCGTTCCCTTCGTGCCGGTCGACGTCATCAACCCCGCGCAACGCATCGCCCGTATCGGCGAGCTGGTGCAGGCGGGGTTGCGCTTCGATGCCCAGGCCGACACGTTCGTGCCGACCGGCGTGACAGGGGCCGTGCTCGCCGAGCGCGGGTTGGCCTACATCATGTTCACCTCCGGCAGCACGGGCGACCCGAAGGGGGTGCAGATCGGCCGCGAGAGCGTGGCGCTGTTCGCCGGCTGGGTGCGCGATGACGTGAAGCCCGGCCCGGCGCCGGCGTTCATGGACCAGATGCTGTTCAGCTTCGATTTCTCGCTGTTCAACTGGGCCGGCGCGTTGGCCACGGGTGGCTGCTGCGTGCTGTGTCCGCGCGAAATCATTGCGGATCGCGATGCGTTTGCCGCCTATCTCGCAAAGACGCATGTGAACGTGTGGGCATCTACGCCTTCGTTCGTGCGCCAGCAGTTGCTCAATCCCGAGTTCGATCACGCGCATCTGCCGGACCTTCGCATGTTCGTGTTCGGTGCCGAATCGCTCACGCCCACGGTGGCCGAGGCGTTGTGGCAGCGCTTTCCCGATGTGCGCATCGTGAACTCGTATGGCCCGACCGAAGCGACGTGCTCGACGACGTGGGTGGAAATCGATCCGGCATTGCGCGCCGCCGCGCCGTTGCCGTTCCCGATCGGCCGGGCCAAGCCCTATGCCGAGGTGTTCATCGACGATGGCGAAATCTGCATGGCAGGCGACCACGTCATGCGCGGTTACCTGAACCGGCCGGATCTGAACGAGACGCGTCTGTTCATGCACAACGGCAAGCGCGCTTATCGCAGTGGCGACCTTGGCGAGATCGATGCGCAAGGGCTCGTGACATTCCGCGGCCGTCGCGACGACCAGATCAAGATGCACGGCTATCGGATCGAACTGGCGGAAGTCGATGCCTCGCTCGCCACGCTGCCGGGCATTCGCGCCGGGGCGGCCGTGGCACTGCGCCGTCCGGATGGCGTGATCGTGCGCATGATCGGGTTCGTCGAACCGGAAACGAGCGGGCCTGCGGGCCTGCATGCGCTGCCCAGCGCGCTGTCGGAATGGAAGACGCTGCTCGGCCGCCGCCTGCCGCCCTACATGATTCCGTCGGAGTTGCTCGTCTGTCACGGTTTTCCGACGACGAATAGCGACAAGGCGGATCGCAAGCAATTGGAAAAGATGTATCTCGAGGCGCGCGCGCGCCCGGGGAATTCAGCAAAACCGGAGTCACAGGAATGAAGACGCTGCGTCACTTAACGTTGGCATGGGTGCTGGCGAGCACCGGGGTCGGCATCGCGTCGGCCGAGGGCATCTTCTCGCGGCTTTACGCGGCGCGCCCGCCGGTAGGGTCGTCGTTCGTGCGGATCGCGAATCCGGGCACGGCAGCCATGCGCGCGCAAATCGCCGGCGGACCGGCGCAGACGCTCTCGGGCGAAAAGATTGCGAGTACGTATGCGATCGTCAAGGGCAATACGGCGTTTCCGATCGTGATCGACGGCAAGGCCGCCGGTACGCTGCAAGTGGCGCCCGACACGTTCAACACGCTGGTGCCGCGCAAAGAAGGCGGCAAGGTCGTGTTCACCGTGCTCACGGATGCAGGGGGCACGCAGGACGGCCTGAAGGCAGAACTGCGCTTCTACAACCTGAGCGCCGATTGTGCCGGCGGACAGTTGAGCGTGAGCCCGTCGGGGCCTGCATTGTTCAACAACGTGGCGCCCGGCGCCTCGGCGGCGCGGGCCATCAACCCGGTGAAGGCATCGCTGGTGTCGGCGTGCGGTAGTGTGGCGTCGAAGACGCTGGCGCTGCCCGCGCTGGAACCGGGCGATCACTTCAGCCTGTTCCTCGTCGGTACTGCCGCAGCGCCTGTGCTGCGTGGACAGTTGAGCGCGACGGATACGTATCAGCGTCCGGAATGATGCCAGGCCGCCCGCGCGGCGGCGCGGGCGGGTCGCGCTGATGGTTTGACTCGCAGCACGGTCGCTGCGGCGTCAGGCCAGTGCGGCCTTCCATTGGCGCAGCAGCGCCTTGGACTCGGGCGTGTCGTCGAGCGCCCACGGATCGATGGCGAAGGCGACGATACGCGTCGCACCGTAATCCTTCGCCTTTTCCCACTGGCGCTTCACGCGGCTGAAGCTGGCCGCCTTCGCATTGAATTCGGTGCCGTCGTCCTTCTGTGAGGGCAACTCCTCGAACAATTCCAGAATGAGATCGAATGGCGCACCACGGGCCACGAGCATGTCGCGTAACGGCGCGAGCGAATCGTAGTTGCCCATGCCCGCCACGCCCACGCCGTCCTGGATCATGGGGTGGAGTGCGGTGCGATCGAGCAGCATGCTCCACATGCCGGCGAGCGTGCCCGTCGTTGGCAAGCGGCTATAGTAGGTGGAAATCGTGGGGGCCTTGCCGCTGGTGTCGACGGCCGCCGTCGAGAATCCGGCCAGCCAGTTCGCAAGCTTGTCGCGTCGGGCAGGCCGCGCCCAGTCGTATTGCTCCAGCTCGTAGGGGATGTACCAGCCGCGAAATGCCTTGTGCTTCGGCCAGGCGGCGCTTTGCATGTAGGCGATGCCGCGCTTGCCCGTGTGCCTGAGGAAGTTGTCGAGTGCGGCGTCGTCCGGCGTGCCGATGGCTGTCCACCAGCGTTCGTCGTAGGGGGTGCCCAGGTGCACGCCCATGTCGAGCGCCGCGCACTCGTCGAGCAGGATGCGAACGAGCTTGTCGCTCGCAATCCATGTCTTGTCCGGCTCGCCGTCGATGCCGACCCACTGCACGAAGATCTCCTTGCACCCGAGCAATCGCGTGACGGTGAGACGCTCGCGCCATTGTTGTGGCGTCCATTCGAGGTGGTCGCGCCAAAGCTGCACGAAGCTGCCGCCGATTTCCGGGGGCGGCGTACACGCCGCGAGCGGCAGGCAGGCGGCGAGCGCTGCGGCCTGCAGGAGGCGGCGACGCGTCGGGGAGAAAGGTCCGGCAAATGGCAGAAACATCGTTAGGCGGGCCAGTGGTTGAGGGAAGCGGCGAGGTCTATGGCGCGTGTGTTTCGACGGTGCACATTGGCGTGTGCACGCAGGCAGGCATCTTATCGCAGTGGCGTGACGGAAGTGCTGCGGGACGGCGCGGGAACGAGGTGGCATCGTCGGGGCCACGACGCGCGATTCGCGCCGCATCGGGCCGCCGACCAGCCGCCGACTGGCCGCCAACCGGCCGCCAACTGGCCGGAACGGATGCCGGTACAATATCGCCTTTGCACGCGATATGGCGCCCGGTGCGCGCCACGCATTTCCTCTCTCGCGTGCGCCGTCGTGAAATTCCCATGAGCAAACCCGCCCTCACTCTCAAGTTCAAGTGCACCAAGTGCGCCAAGCCGGTCACGTTGTATCTGCAAAAGACAACGGCGTGCTCGCACATCACCCCGTATCAGGGCTGGTGCAAGTGCGGTCAGTTGATGCGTCACGCCACGGGCGACAAGGATGCCGTCGCGTCGTTCGTCGACTCGATGGACCCGCTGTGGTCGCATCACCACCATCACCATCATTGAGCGGCACAGTGCTTGTGTGCGCATGGTGCCCGGCGTGCGTCCCCGGCGCGTCCCCCTGGGTTGAGGGAGGCGTGCGGTGACGACCGTGCCGGCAACGTGGCGACCCGTGCCCAAGGACCCGATGCGCTTCATCGCCGCGTATCCGGCGGGCGTGCTCGCGCAGGTGCGCGAACTGATCGATGCGGGACGTCTCGGTGCGCATCTCGACAAACGCTATCCGTCTCGCCATACCGTGCAGACCGACCGTGCCTTGTACGAGTTCACGTCGGACATCAAACAGGAATTCCTTCGCAGCGCACCGCCGATTCACAAGGTCGCTTACGACGCGAAGATCGATGTCGTGCACCACGCCCTTGGCCTGCATACCGCCATCTCGCGCGTGCAAGGCAGCAAGCTCAAGGCAAAGAAGGAAATTCGCGTTGCGTCGCTTTTTCGCGAGGCGCCGCCGGAGTTTTTGCGGATGATCGTCGTGCACGAGCTGGCGCACCTGAAGGAAAGCGATCACAACAAGGCGTTCTACCGCCTGTGTGAGTTCATGGAGCCCGCTTACCATCAGCTCGAGTTCGACACGCGGCTGTTTCTGGTTCGGCGCGAGGTCGAAACGCCGTCTCCGGAGACCGACTGAGCCTTCGTCGTGATGGCGTGACGCCATGACCTACGCAACAAAACACAACGCCCGCCGGCATGACACCGGCGGGCGTTGTGTTTTGCGCGGTGACGCAGCGATGCGCCACCGCCGCGAAGCGATTACTGCGGATATACCGTATCGTTCGCAACGGCCGCGCGCTGGCCCTGCTGCACGCGCAGCGGCGGCGCTTGCGTGACGGTGGCGACACGGCCGTCGTCCAGGCGCACGGTAATGCGATAAAGCACGTTCGGTTGACCCATGCTGTTCTCGATGCGGTTACCCGCGATACCGCCGACCACGGCACCGGCGATGGTCGTGGCGGTGCGTCCGCGTCCGCCGCCCATCGTGTTGCCGAGCAGACCGCCCGCAGCTCCGCCGAGCACCGTACCGAGAATGTTCGGGCTGTTATTCGGGCCGTTCAGCTGTTCGATCGACTGCACGACACCGTAAAGCGCACCTTGCTGCTGTTGCTGCGGCGGTTGCTGGAAGCCCTGCTGATAGCCACCGGGTTGTTGGTAGCCTTGTTGGTAACCCGGCTGTTGATATCCATACTGCTGGCCCGGCGCCACGCAACCGGCCAACATGACGGCGGCCAGTGCCGCGCTGATTCCCGTAAGTGCTTTGATGTTCATTTTGGATCTTCCTCGTGAGCGTGAGGTAAAGGCGGCGTCACTGCGAAGGGTGGGTGACGTTGCGCACAATGTGGCACATCTATTGCGACCACGACGCGGAATGTAGGGTTCCGCAGATCTTTCTGCTGTAAGAAAAGGTAAGCGTTTGTAATGGCGGGCCCGCGCGCGGCGAGCCGGGGTCACGCGGGTTGGCCGTTCGCGACGCGGTTCGAAGCGTTTCTCGATCATATTCCCATTGCGTGAGACGTGGGGTCATACTCTGCGAATGCTTAATCGCAAAGTGGAATGTCCTCATATTTGCCAATATTTAGGCGTGAATATGACGATATGCAACGGAAATTCGCGATCTAACGCGGGAATCGTCTAAGCATATAACCAGAAAGCACTTGGTCGTAACGGTACCAAGCGGTAACATCGCGACCTTTGGTGCCGGGCTTGAGCCCGCCGCCCTCTCCGACGTTTCCCCAGGTTCAGCCTCATGTCTGTCGACGTTTCTCTGTCTCCCGCCGCGTCTGCCCACGCGAGCCCTGCGGCCTCGGTCGCGCGTAGCGGCGGCGCTGCCGTCATTCGGTCTGCTGCCGACGTTGCACAACTCGTCAACGAAGGCGGTGCACGCGTATCCAATGCCCGCTGGATCGTGGCGATCGCGCTTGGCGGTGTGTTCCTCGATGCCTACGACCTCGGTGCGCTCGCCTTCGGCCTGAAGGATGTGGCACGCGAATTCAACCTCACGCCCGCGGGTACCGGGATGGTGGCATCGGCCATCACGTTCGGCGCGATCGTCGGGGCGTTTCTCGGTGGTTTCCTGACCGACCGCATCGGTCGCTATCGCGTGTTCATGGCGGACATGCTTTGCTTCGTGATCGCGGCCATCGCCTGCGCCCTGGCGCCGAACGAATACGTGCTGGCAGGTGCGCGCTTCGTGATGGGGCTCGGCGTGGGGATCGACTTGCCGGTGGCGATGGCATTCCTCGCGGAGTTCTCAAAGCTCAAGGGACGCGGGAACAAGGCCGCGCGCGTGGCGATGTGGTGCCCGACCTGGTATGCGGCGATCTGCGCATCGTATCTGCTGGTGCTGCTGTGCTATTCGGTGCTGCCGTCGTCGCACAGCGCGCTGCTGTGGCGGATCATTCTCGGTTTCGGTGCGATCCCGGCGCTGGCGATCATTGCCGTGCGCAGCCGCTACATGAGCGAATCGCCCGTGTGGGCGGCGAATCAGGGCGACCTCGAAGGCGCCGCGAAGATTCTGAAGCGTTCTTACGGCATCGACGCCGTCGTGGCTGCCGATGCAGAGCGTGCCGCGCCGAAGCGCCCGGCCGCGTGGAGCAACTACGGTGCGCTGCTCAAGGGCGTGTACCTGCGTCGAACGACGCTGGCGACGATCATTGCGGTCGCGTCGTCGTTTGCCTATAACGCGGTGGCTTTCGGGCTGCCCGTGATCATCGCCAGTTTCCTCGCGCAGTCGATGCTGACGACGATCCTGATGTCGCTCGCCCTGAACCTGCTGTTCGCGTTCACCGGCGGCCTGCTCGGCGTGCGTCTCGTGCCGAAGGTCGGTGCGTGGAAGTTGACGGTCGTCGGCTACGCGTTCCAGTTGACGGCACTGGTTGGCCTCGCACTGGTGGGCAAGCCCGAGGGCGGCGTGCAGGTGGCATGGGCGTTGGGCTTCCTCGCATTGTTCCTGCTGGGGCAGGGCTTCGGGCCCGGCGCGCACTCGATGACGTTCGCATCGTTGAGCTATCCGACGTCGCTGCGCGGGGTGGGTGTCGGCTTCAACCAGACGCTCATGCGCGCCAGTTCGACCGTCTCGCTGTTCCTGTTCCCTGTGCTGGCGGCCGCGCTGTCGACGAAGGTGTTCTGGGTCATCGCGGTTGCCCCGGCCATCGGTCTGGCGGCGCTGCTGGCGATTCGCTGGGAACCGTCGAACTATGATGTCGACGCCGAGGACTTTTGAGGGGCGTTGAGGTAGGCGTCGCGCGGTAAGACCGCGGCGACGCGCCGGAAAGAGACGGCCGCCAACCGATGATCGGGGCGGCCGTTTTTCATTGGGTACGCAAGTGCGTGCGGAATCAGCGCATGATCGGCGAGAAGACGCGCTCGCGTTTCATGAACGGATCGATGTCACTCGCCCGATTGCGCTGCCGAGAGCAGGTTCGCTTCCCGTTCATCTCGATGCATTCGGTCGTTCCCATCGCGTTCTCGCCTTCGCGGGTGGCGTTGGGGCCGCTGACGGCAGCGTGACCCGTGCCGAACTCGCGCTCGAAGGCCCGGCGAGTGGCGTCGCCTGGCGCGGGGGCGATGGCTGATGGCGGTGCGCGGTGCGACTGATCGGTGATGGCGCGCTCGGCACTTGCGGCGGGAGGCGAGGCTTTCGATCCCGGCAGCGCACCGGCCTCGCGTGCGACGTCGGCACGCCAGTCGAGGGTAGGGGGTTGTAACGCGGGCGGTGCGCGGGTTACCGACGTGTCCGATTGCGCGGGCGCGGCGGCCGAGCGTGTCGTGCGAGTGGCCGGCGTAGGTGATGGTCTCCCTCGTGTCGTTGTATCGCGATGCGGTGTCAGCGCCGATGTCGTTGGCACGGCAGGCGACGCTTGCACCGGCGGGGGCAGGATCATCGCTTGCATGGCGGGGCGTTGCGCCGACGTGCCACGCAAGTCGGGTAGCGTCACGGGCAGCGTTAGCCAAGCGAGACCATGCAGCGCCAGCACGGCCAGCGCAATCCAGAGGGTTCGGCGTGTAACGCCACCGTCACGCGTTGGAACGAACGCACGCGTATCGAACGATGGCAGTGAACCCGCGAAGCGTGGCTCGAGAGACGGGATCGATGGAGGTGACAAGGGCAGGCACAGGCGTTGTGTGCAACCAGATGGGGTATCGCATTCTGGCACACGCACCGATGCCGGGCAGGGCAGCCCGAGAGACTGGGACATCCCCCATGAAAAACGGCGCTTCGAAGGAAGCGCCGTGCTCTGGTTGCGTCGTCGATGTGATTCGGATGCCGCCGTCGCGCGGCTCGGCTCGGCTAGCTCGGCCGGGACGGCGTACTCCCCGCGAGCGCAGCGCCTCCGCCCATGATGTAGTTTTCCAGTTGATCGATCGTGAACTGCTGTTCCGTGATGATGGCCTTGACCAGGTCGCCGATGGAAACGAGCCCCACGAGCTCGCCGTCTTTCATGACCGGCAGGTGACGAATACGGTGCTTCGTCATCAACGTCATGCATTCTTCGTTGGTCTGTTCCGGGCTCACATAGCGCACGGCGGAGGTCATCACGTCTCTTACCGGTGTGTTGACGGACGTTCGCCCCATGAGTGCGACCTTGCGGGCGTAATCGCGCTCGGTGAAGATGCCGACGATCGAGCGGTCGTCTTCGCTCACCAGCACCGCGCCGATACGGGCTTCGGCCATCAGGGTCAACGCATCGAGTACCGAATCGGACGGGCGCACTTTGTAGACGGATTCGACCGACTTGGACTTCAGGATCTGAGCGACTGTTGTCATGGTCATTCCTCCTGGGACGGCTGCGGATACTTACAGAATAGATGAGTGCTCGCGAAGCGTCATGCTCGCATTGTCCCGGAGGGGGCGGGACGCGGCAAGACCAATGGCGCACGGCGTTGGGGGAAACCGGTGCGCGCACCCGGGTGTTTCGGCTCGCCGTAGTGCGATTGGTGCATTGCGCCACAATTCGGTGTCAAAAGCCGCCAAAGTGGCCGGTATGGGGCATTTTTCCAACACGGGCGTCGGAGAAAGGCGTATCCTAGCGGGATCGGCGAAAATTCGCCGATCATCGCCTGACGATCGCGAAATGCTTTATCGGCGCCGCTGACAGCCATGTCCTGCGAGCCGGATCACTCGCTGTGCCGATGACGCGGACCCCTTCGGTCTTCGCCCTCCCGACACGCACTGCTCGTCATTGCGGCACTGCCGCAATGTGCCTTGCTCCTTCGAACCATCGCCGCTTTCGGTGCACCGTTTGCCTGTATGGCCGGTCGACCGGGTAGGCTCCTTTTGGCGTTCGATGTGCACCCCCGCTAGTTTTCAGGGTGCGGGGGCGGTATTGGCGAACGAACTTACAGTAACACCGGTGCTGCGCCTCGCGAGCGGCACCCACAAGAGGACACGATATTGGCCAAGGAAGAACTGATCGAATTCAGCGGACACGTTTCGGATGTGCTGCCGGATAACCGCTTTCGCGTGACGCTCGAGAACGGCGTGGAAGTGGTGGCATATGCGAGCGGCCGCATGCAGAAGAACCGCATCCGCATTCTCGCGGGTGACCGCGTGACGCTGGAAATGTCGCCCTACGATTTGAGCAAGGGCCGCATCAACTACCGTCACAAGAATTAAGTCAGCGAAGACGTCTGGCTTTTGCGCGCAAGGCGTTGCCCGTCACGGGCATAGCCATGGCGCGCATAGAAGCGATGCGCGGCGACCCGGTGGTCGCTGCTCGTCACTTCGAATTTCACACATCCCCGCTCGTTGAACCACGCGTGTGCGGCCGCCATCAGCGCGTGCCCGACGCCCGAGCCTCGCACATTCTCCTCCACCACCAGCGCCGTAATGCGCCCCAGACGCCCCGCCAGATGGAACAAGGTGAGCGCGTGTAATCCGATGCATCCCACGATTTGCCCGGTTTCGTCCAGCGCGACGAAGGCCGCGTCGTCGCCATTGGCCGATGACAGCGTGATGTTGCGGCGGACGATCTCAAGCGGAGTCTCGTAGCCCAGTTGCTGCAGCAGCGTGACGATGCGTGGCGCGTCGTCGTCGGTGGCAAGGCGGGTGCTGGGCGCAGGCATCGGCATGTCAGAGCTGTTGGAAGCGATCGAAACGGCGGTTGGTGTATTCCACTTCACTCTCGAAATCTGTCACGCGCGCCCCGGGCGGGCCGTGTCGCATCCATTCGAGCATCTTGTCGACCTGATCGGGCGTGCCTTGCACCACCGCGAGAATGTCGCCCTCGGGCAATGCCTGAACCCAGCCGCGAACGCCGATCAGATGCCCCTCGCGCACGGCGGCCTGACGGTAACCCACGCCCGTGATGTTGCCGCGCAGACGCACGGCAACGGTTTCGAGCGAGGCACTGGACGAAATTGACTTCATGGCAGCAAACGAGGAAAAACAGGGACGGCCATTCTAAGCCTTCGCAGGCACGAGTCGCAGCCGCGTGATCTCCGACGGCGCGCCGAAGCGCTTGGGCGGCCCCCAATAGCCCGTGCCCCGGCTGACATAGATCGCCAGACGGCCGAGGCGGTGCAGCCCATGGACATACGGTTGTTGCAGCGGCACGAAGTACATCCACGGCCAGAATTGTCCGCCGTGAGTATGACCTGAGAGTTGCAGATCGAAGCCCGCTTCCTGCGCCGCCGGCGCGCTGCGCGGCTGGTGGGCCAGCAGCACGCGCGGCACACCCATGGGGGCACCCGCCACGGCCGCCATCGGGTCGCTGCGCTTTTCCGGGTCGAAGTGGTGGGCGGTGAAGTCCGTCACGCCTGCCACGGTGAGCGACGCGCCCTCGTGGTCGAGCACCACGTGTTCATTCTCCAGCACCGTCAGACCGATGCGCCGTAGCTCGTCGACCCAGGCGGGCGCGCCGGAGTAATACTCGTGATTGCCCGTGCAGACGTAGGTGCCGTGGCGCGACGTCAGCCGGGCGAGCGGCGCGATGTGTTCGCGCAGCGCCGGCACACCGCCATCCACCAGGTCGCCGGTGATGGCCACCAGATCGGGCTTGAGGTCGTTCGACGCCTCGACAATCGCTTCGATATACCGACGGCGGATCGTCGAGCTGACGTGAATATCGCTCAATTGCACGATGGTGAAGCCCCTGAGCTCGGCGGGCAACCCGGCGATCGGCACGTCGACGTCGACGACGCGCGCCAGACGCCGTGCGTTGTAGAAGCCCAGTATCGTGGCCACCGCAGTGAGCGCCAGCACGATGACCGCCGAGCGCACGATCAATTGCGGATCGAGTACGGAGAACGCCATCGCCACGCCGAGCACCACGTCGCGCAAAAGTGTCAGCACGAAGAGCGACGAGAAGATGCCGATGGCGGTCATGCCGCTCCAGGTCAGCAACGTCGCCAGCGGCTCGCGCTGGATCGCGCGGCTCATCAGGCCAAGGGGAATCAATACGGTCGACGCCACGAGCCACAAGGCACCGAGCACCTTCCAGCCGATGGCGACAGGCAGCGGGGTGAGCAGACGCCAGCCGATATATGCGTGCAACAACGCGATGAGGGCGAGCATGACCCAGCGCGGGCGCGCGGGCAACGTGCGTCGCGAGGACTTGCCGTGCGTATGCGCCGCACCCGGGGGTGGGTGCGAAGTATCAGAAGCGTGAGACGGTTGCGACATGGTGAAGTCCGGTAGGAATTCGGGGCGACGTGGCCGTTATGTGGGCGCGTCGACCAAATACAAGGGCTAAATACAGGGGTCAAATACCGAGGCCCAATACAGGGCGGCACGCTCGGCGGGGACGTCGACGCAGGCAGAAAGGCTCACGCCGGCGGCGCCGGATATTTCTGCGCGTTCATGACGAGTTTCTCCGTCACGGCGCGATTCAGGTCCACGCCGAGCACCGACGACAGCCGTACGAGGTACATGGCGATGTCCGCCAGCTCCTGTTCCACGTGGCGGGCTTCGCTCGATTGCATGACGGCGCCGGCTTCGGCGTCGGTTTGCCACTGGAAGATCTCGACGAGCTCCGCCACTTCGACGGACAACGCCATCGCGAGGTTCTTCGGGGTGTGGAATCGGTGCCAGTCGCGCGCGTCGGCGAACGCGTGCAGCGCCGCTTCCAGCCCGTGGGTATCGATCAGGCGGGCAGGGGCAGCATGGGGGGCGTTGGCGTCGCCCTGAGCGACGCGATTCTCGGGGGCTGCAGACATGGGGCGCAAGGGCAAAGGTGGCGCAGCGACAGGTCGCCCGGGGCGGGTGCAATGGCGCCCCGACGGAACCCGTACCGCAGGAATTCGGAGACGCGACATGAAGTCGCAGGAACGGGTTATGGTAGCGCGTTGGCGCAAGACGCGCCGTGCACCGCGAAGATGCACACCGGTGCTTCCCGAACCTTTTCGACGCCCGTTGCCTTGACCCGCATTCCGTCAGATTTCCCACCGCCCGGCGCCCTTGCCGGGACAGACACGTATCGCGTGACGCTCATGCCGTCGGGATGGCAGTTCGACGCTCCCGCCGACACGCCGGTGCTGCTTGCCGCGCAGGCTGCGGGCATCAAGCTGCCGAGCCTGTGCCGCAACGGCACCTGCCGCGCCTGCCTGTGTCAGGCGCAAACGGGCGGTGCGCCCGCGCCGGTGGCTTATCGCATCGACTGGCCGGGCCTGTCGCGCGACGAGAAGGCCGAAGGCTGGCTGCTGCCGTGCTGCGCTTACGCCCGCGGCGAGCTCGTGATCGATGCGTCCGATGCCGCGCGTGTCGCGCTTTGATAAACTTGCCGCTATCTGACGCTCGCGCCAGAGCGTCATAACCGTTTCAGGATCAGGAAAGCCGAATGGCACAGTACGTTTTCAGCATGAACCGCGTGGGCAAGATCGTGCCGCCCAAGCGCCATATCCTCAAGGACATCTCCCTGTCGTTCTTCCCGGGCGCCAAGATCGGCGTGCTGGGCCTGAACGGCTCGGGCAAGTCGACCCTGCTCAAGATCATGGCGGGCGTGGACAAGGAGATCGAAGGCGAAGCGATCCCGATGGCGAACCTGAACATCGGTTACCTGCCGCAGGAGCCGCAACTCGATCCCGAGCAGACGGTGCGTGAGGCCGTGGAAGGCGGCATGGGCGAAGTGATGGAAGCCCGCACGAAGCTCGACGAGATCTACGCCGCCTACGCCGAGCCGGATGCCGACTTCGACGCCCTGGCCGCAGAACAGGCCAAGTACGAAGCGATCCTCGCCGCGAGCGACGGCAACAACATCGAGCAAACGCTGGAAGTGGCCGCCGACGCGCTGCGTCTGCCGGCATGGGACGCCAAGATCGGCGTGCTCTCCGGCGGTGAAAAGCGTCGCGTGGCGCTGGCGCGTCTGCTGCTCTCGAAGCCGGACATGCTGCTGCTCGACGAACCGACCAACCACCTCGACGCCGAATCCGTCGACTGGCTCGAGCAGTTCCTCACGCGCTTCCCCGGCACTGTGGTGGCCGTCACCCACGATCGCTACTTCCTCGACAACGCCGCCGAGTGGATTCTCGAACTCGACCGCGGTCACGGCATTCCCTGGAAGGGCAACTACAGCTCGTGGCTCGACCAGAAGGAGCAACGCCTGAAGCAGGAAGAGTCGAGCGAGTCGGCCCGTCAGAAGGCGCTCAAGAAGGAACTGGAGTGGGTGCGTCAGAACCCGAAGGGTCGTCAGGCGAAGTCGAAGGCGCGTCTTGCCCGTTTCGACGAACTGAACAGCCAGGAATACCAGAAGCGCAACGAAACCCAGGAAATCTTCATCCCGGTGGGTGAGCGCCTGGGTAACGAGGTCGTCGAGTTCAAGAACGTGTCGAAGGCCTTCGGCGATCGCTTGCTGATCGACGATCTGAGCTTCCAGGTGCCCCCGGGCGCGATCGTCGGCATCATCGGCCCGAACGGCGCCGGTAAGTCGACGTTCTTCAAGATGCTCACGGGCCGCGAGCAGCCGGACAGCGGCGAGATCAAGATCGGGCCGACGGTCAAGATGGCCTACGTCGACCAGAGCCGCGACGCGCTCGACGGCACCAAGACGGTGTTCGAAGAGATCTCGGGCGGTGCCGACGTGCTGACGGTGGGCAAGTACGAAACGCCGTCGCGCGCCTACATCGGCCGCTTCAACTTCAAGGGCTCGGACCAGCAGAAGCAGGTCGGTTCGCTCTCCGGTGGCGAGCGCGGTCGTCTGCACATGGCCAAGACGCTCATCTCCGGCGGCAACGTGCTGCTGCTCGATGAACCGTCGAACGATCTGGACGTCGAAACCCTGCGTGCACTCGAGGATGCGCTCCTCGAGTTCGCCGGTTGTGTGATGGTCATCTCGCACGATCGCTGGTTCCTCGACCGTATCGCCACGCACATCCTGGCCTTCGAAGGCGACTCGCACGTCGAGTTCTTCCCGGGCAACTATCAGGAGTACGAGGCCGACAAGAAGAAGCGCCTCGGCGAGGAGGCAGCAAAACCGAAGCGTATCCGCTACAAGCCGATCGCGCGGTAATGCAGGAAAAGGCGCCGCAAGGCGCCTTTTCTGTTTGAACGGCCGCCGGATGTGTCATTCGCAATGCGTCGTCGGCTGCCGGATAGCCAGTGTTCGACGTGCCATGTCGATGCCGTGCATCGCATGACCCGCCAATTTGACGAATCAGGAGTGTGCAAATGAGCCAGTCAGTGAATCAGTTGAATGGGAAAGTCGCCGTGGTGACGGGGGCCGCCAGCGGCATCGGCAAGGAAATTGCGTTGACGCTCGCGCGGGCGGGCGCCGCCGTGGCGATCGCCGATCTGAACCAGCAGGGCGCCGACGCGGTGGCCGAAGAGATCAAGGCCGCCGGCGGGCGTGCGATGGGCGTGGCGATGGACGTGACCAGCGAAGAAGCCGTGAACAGCGGTATCGACAAGGTGGCGCAGGCCTTCGGCTCGATCGACATCCTGATCTCGAACGCGGGCATCCAGATCGTCAATCCGATCGAGAACTACGCGTTCTCCGACTGGAAGAAGATGCAGGCCATTCACGTGGATGGCGCGTTCCTCACGACCAAGGCGGCGCTCAAGCACATGTACAAGGACGACCGCGGTGGCATCGTCATCTACATGGGCTCGGTGCACTCGCACGAAGCTTCGCCGCTGAAGTCGGCGTATGTCGCCGCCAAGCACGCGCTGCTGGGGCTGGCACGCGTGCTCGCCAAGGAAGGCGCGAAGCATAACGTGCGCTCGCACGTCATCTGTCCGGGCTTCGTGCGCACGCCGCTCGTCGACAAGCAGATTCCGGAGCAGGCCAAGGAGCTTGGTATCTCGGAAGACGACGTCATCAAGAAGGTCATGCTCGGCGGCACCGTCGATGGCGTGTTCACCACGGTCGACGACGTGGCGCAGACCGCACTCTTTCTCTGCACGTTCCCGAGCGCGGCGTTCACGGGCCAGTCGTTCGTGGTCAGCCACGGCTGGTTCATGCAGTAACGCGCAAGCGCGCAGCGTAGCGACGCGCCGGCCGCGTGCCGGCGTGGTTTTCATCGTCAGCATCAACGCGTGACAGGAGAACGGTCATGACGGCCAACCCGCCCAACGTCCCCCCCCGTGCCATCGATTTGCCGCCCTACGAGACGGTCGCGCTCGTCTTGCAAGGCGGGGGCGCGCTCGGGGCCTATCAGGCGGGCGTGTACGCCGGGCTGTCGGAGGCCGGCATCGCGCCGAACTGGATCGCGGGCATCTCCATCGGCGCGCTGAACACGGCCATCATCGCGGGCAATGCGCCCGAGCGCCGCGTGGCGCAACTCGAGGCGTTCTGGCGCACGATCTGCGAGCCGGGCGTGTTCCCGCCATTGCCGGCGCCGCTGGAAGCGGCGATCCTCAATGGTCCGGAGTCCGGGCGTGTCGCCTACAGCGCGTGGCAAGCGTGGCGCGCGCTGATCGAGGGGCAGAAGGGATTCTTCACGCCGCGCTGGCCGCAGCCGCTGCCGACCGCAATGGGCGACCCGGCGCACGCGAGCTACTACGACACCACCGCACTGCGTGGCACGCTGGAGCGCTTCGCCGATTTCGACCGTATCAATTCGCGCGAGATCCGCGTGTCCGTGGGCGCCGTCAACGTGCACACGGGGAATTTCGTCTACTTCGACAACACGCGAGAAGTGCTGCGTCCGGAGCACTTCATGGCCTCCGGCGCGTTGCCGCCGGGATTTCCCGCCGTGGAGATCGACGGCCAATTCTTCTGGGACGGCGGCCTGGTATCGAACACGCCGCTCTCGGAAGTGCTGGGCACCTCGCCGCGGCGCGACACCCTCGCGTTTCAGGTCGACTTGTGGAGTGCGCGCGGCCCGTTGCCCGACAATCTGAACGACGTCGCGGACCGGCAGAAGGACATTCAGTTTTCAAGCCGCACGCGTCTGGTGACGGACAACCTCCAGCGCGCGCAGCACTATCGCCGCGTGCTGCGCGAAGTGCTCGATCGCGTGCCGGCCGACGTGCGCGCACGCGATCCGTGGTGTCACACCGCCGAGGAGATCGCGTGCAGCAAGCGCTACAACGTGATTCAGCTCATTTACCGCAACAAAGAGTACGAAGGGCACTACAAGGACTACCAGTTCGGACTCGCTGCCATGCTCGATCACTGGGCGAGCGGTCTGGACGACGTGCGCCGCACGCTGGCGAATCCCGACTGGCTGGCCATGCCCAGCGACTCGCGTGGCTTCATCACACACGACATCCACCGTCACGAAGTCGTCTGACGACGACACCGCCTCCGACGCCAACCTATCTCCCTATCTCCCTATTCCCCGTACCACCCCTGCGGCATGCCCCCCGACACGCCGCAGGGTCCTGCGACCGGCGCTCGCGATCCGCCGGCTCTCCCTTGAGTCGATGTAGTCGCTCCCGTGGTGCCCCCTACTGCGCCAGCGCTGTCTCCAGCCGCATCTTCAACGGTTGCAGATCGAGCAGCATGGCTGTGCGCGCCGCGCCATCGGTGGTGGGCAATTCCACGGCCTCGCGCATGTCGTTGCGCATCTCGTGGGTGGCGCGCCCGAGCAGCATGGCGGGCACGGGCAGCTTGTCGGCCTCGTCGATGGTGACGATGTTCTCGATGGCGTCGACGAGCAATCCGAACTTGTCGTGGCCGTGTTCGATGACGAGGATCTTGCGTGCCTGCGCGTCGTCTTGCGGCGGCATGCCGTAGAGCGCGCGCAGATCGACGATGGTCACGATCTCGCGGCGCAGATTGAGCATGCCGCGTACGAACGGCGGCGCACCCGGCGCGGGCATGACGTCTGGCGAGTCATGGATGATCTCGCGCAACTGATCGAGACGCACCGCCAGCATGTGTTGCAGACGGAACGACACGTAGGCGTGCCGCGTGCCGCGCGACGACCTGCCAACCCGGCCGGTCGCGTCGCCCGATCCGGCGCGTTGCGCACCGTCCGCTTCGCGGTACAGCTCGCGATGGCCGCGGGTGAGATCGATCACCTGCGCATGGGTAAAGAGTTCGTCAGCGTTGAGCAGCACGATGTCGTCGGCCTGCTCGCGGGTGATGCAGCCCGAAAAGAGCTGCGCATGAGACGCACTGAACGACGGCATCGCGAGCAATTCGTCGGCGTAGTACGTCACGATGCTGTCCACTGCGTCCACCAGCAGGCCGAAATGCACGTCTTCCTGCTTGACGATCAGGATGCGGCGCGGGTCCGACGGCGTGCCGGCAACCCCGGCTTCCGGGCGGCTGGCCTGAAGCCCCAGAAAGTGCGCGAAGTCGATCACCGGCACGACAGTGCCGCGAAGGTTGAGCATGCCTACGCAAAACACACTGGCGAGCGCCGAGTTCTGCAATTCGGGAA
This sequence comes from Pandoraea pnomenusa, assembly GCF_040391475.1. Lineage (GTDB taxonomy): Bacteria > Pseudomonadota > Gammaproteobacteria > Burkholderiales > Burkholderiaceae > Pandoraea > Pandoraea pnomenusa_C. Next base: position 30,349 of record NZ_JBEBXS010000020.1, read on the forward strand.
TGCGGATGATCTCGCGGATCGCGCTCATCGGCAGTGCGAGACGCGAGTGCTCGACCGTGAACGATACGCATTGCAGGCGCTGACGCTGGGCCCGCCGCTGCGGTGCGCTCAGCGCCTGACGCGCGAGCAACTGCGGCATGTTCTCGATGTGCACGAGCGCGGCCGGCGCGAGGATCTGCAGAATGCGGTCGCCGCCGTCGAGCTTGATCGCGCCCGAGACGACCTGCGGGTGCGCATGCGACGGGTCGTATTCGAAGCCCGTGCGCTGAGATCCTCGCACACGCAGGATCTCGCTCGTCGCGTCGAACAGCAGACCGACGCGCACGCCGTCCACGTCCACGATTGCGATCTTCTCCGCGACGGCGGCGGCGCTTGTCCGCCCTGCAGCGGTCATCGCGAGCAACGGTTTCAGGTCGACGATGGGAATGAGCGTGCCGCGCAGATTGAACAGGCCAAGCAGAAACGGCGGCGAGAGCGGCACCGGGGTGACGCGTTCGGGGTAGTTCACCACTTCCTGCAATGCGGCAATCGGCAGTGCGAATTCCACGTCGCCGAGGAGAAACGAGCCGAACACTTCGATGTCGTCCGGTGCCGGCGAACGCGGTGCCAGTGCGCTCGATGCGGGTACAGTGGCTGTCGCGGCAGTCGTGTCAGTCGTGGCGGCCGGTACCGGCTCGATCGGCGCCGTCACTGCCGTGCTCGTCGCCGGGTAGGTGCCACGATAGCCGCCGTAGCCTTGGTAGCCTTGATACGGCGAGACCGTCGGCGGCAGGACATTCGCGCCGGTGATGGCCTCGCGATGCAGAAACGGAAAGCCGGGTGTGCGTGCGTTCATGATTCGCGTCCCACGAGTCGGAGAGCGGGGCGGCGCGGTACGGCCGCCCCGCCGTTGGTGCCGATCACGCGCACGGCGAAGGCATGATGCGCGCAGTCGATGGTCAATTGCCGTCCCACCTCGCCGCCGACCTCGACATGGACGATCGGAATGCCCGTCTCGGCGATCAGCGCCTGCGCCATCTTGGCGTTGGCTACGCCGATCAGGCCGTGCCGGGCCGGTGGCTGGTGCGGCATCATGTTGCCGCCGCCTGCGATCACGGCTTCGATCTCGCCGCGTCGTGCGTTCTCGGCTTTCATCAGCGCGAGCAGCGACGGCACTGCCTGCGTCACGTACTTCGCGCCGATGGCGAGCGTGGGGTTCGGGGCCTCGGGCAGCAGGCAGTGTGCGAGCGCGTACAAACCGCGGGCGCGCCACATCAGGCCGATGCCGACGCAAGAGCCGAGCGTCGCACGCAGCACGTCTTCGCCGCGCCCGATCCGCACCTCGCCCATCAACACCTGAATGTCATGCGACGACCCCATTCGCGGCCCCCTGATTCCGGTAGATGAGTGGCTGCTCGAACTGATAGCCGGTGGACAGCCGGGCGAGCGATTCCGACTCGCCGACGATCAGCACGCCCTCGGGGGCGATCGTTCGGCGCACGTTCTCGAGAACGCGTTCCTGATCGGTCGTCTCGAAATAGATCAGCACGTTGCGCAGCATCACGAGATCGAACGCCTCGCGTCGTGCCATGCGTTGATACAGGTTGTGCTCGGCAAACGTGATGTGATTGCGCAAGGCGGGTACGACCGAGAACCCACCCGAGTTCGCAACGAAATACTTCGCAAGCATGGCCGGACGCTGTTGGCGCAGACCATCGATGCTGCGTCCGGCGTAGTTGCCTGCCATCGCCACGGCCAGCACCTGACTTGAGATGTCCGTCGCGTGGATCTGGTATTGGAAACTCGTGTGACGCGCGCGGAATTCCTCGCAGATCATGGCGGCGGAATACGGTTCCTCGCCGGAAGAAGCGGCCGCCGACCACATGCGGAATGTCCGCCCGGGATTCGCGGCTTGCCAGCGCGGCAGGTAATGCTGGGCGAAGTAGTCCCAGACACGCGGCGTGCGAAAGAAAGTGGTCTCGTTGGTCGTGACCAGGTTCACGAAGTTGCGCACTTCGTCGGGCGTGTTCTCGAGCAACGCGAGATAGTCGCGATAGCAACGCAGTGACAGGGTACGCAGGCGCGGGCGCAGACGGCCCTGCAACATCGTCCACTTCTTCTCGTTCATCGAGATGCCGGTGTGTCGGTGCACCGCGCGCAAAAGCGCTTGCTGCGTACCGGGATCGGCGTCGGCGTCGATTTCCGTATTGGCCATATCGGGCCCTCTTGGCGGACGTTGAGTGGAGGGCCGCCCTCGCTCGGGCAGCCCTCGGGGTGCGGCTTACACCTTGAAGCGCGATACCGTCTGGTCGAGATCTTGCGCGCCCTGATTGAGGCCGGTCGTCGCCTGTGCAATGGTCTCGCACGCGGCGGCGGATTTTTCCGTTTCTTCCGCGACGTGCTGGATTGCCAGGCTCACCTCGCGCGCCGCCACGAGCTGCTCGTCGGCGGCGCATGAGATCTCGGAGATCGCCTGCGTGGTGCGGGACACGCCGCCCACGATCTTCTCGAACGCCTCGCCCGCCTGACGCGACACCTCGCTGCCTTGCGCCACTCGCTTGGTCGATTCGTTGATGAGCTTGGAGATTTCCTTGGTGGCTTGCGACGAGCGCTCGGCGAGCTTGCGCACCTCGTCGGCCACGACCGAGAAGCCGAGGCCGTGCTCGCCCGCGCGGGCGGCCTCGATGGCGGCGTTGAAGGCGAGCAGATTGGTCTGCCCGGCGATTTCCCCGATCACTTTCACGATCTCGCTGATGTCTTCCGACGACTTGTTGATGAGTTCCATCGCTTCGACCGACCGGGCAATGGCGCGCGCACCGGTCTCGGCTTCCTGCTGCGTCGATTTGGCGAGCTGGTCGGCGCCCTTCGTGTTGTCCGCAATCGAGTTGATCGATGCCGTGAGCTCCTCGATGGATGCGTTCATCTCTTCAACCGTCGCCCCGAGCGCCTGCGCGCCGGTGGCCACGGAATTCGCCCGATCGGCAATGTCGCGCGACGCACCGGAGAATTCGCCGGCCGACTTGACGACCTTGCCGATCACGCTGCGCAGGTCGTCCATCATGTGGCGGATGCCGTCGGCCAACTGGTCGATGGGATCGGCCCCTGCGACGGCGATCTCGCCCGTCAGGTCGCCGGCGGCGGCGCGGTTCACGGTGTCGAGCAGCAACGCCACCTTGCGCTGATCCTCTTCCGCACGGCGTTTCACGCTCGCCTCGAGTTCGACCTGTTGCGTGATGTCGGTCGCAAACTTCACGATCTTGTACGGGCGCCCGTTGGCATCGAGGATCGGGTTGTACGTCGCCTGGATCCAGACTTCACGACCGCCACGCCCGACACGCTTGTAGCGCCCGGCATCGAACTCGCCCCGGTTGAGCTTCGCCCAGAACTCCTGGTAGGCCGTGCTCGCGATGTAGGTCGGGTCGCAGAACAGGCGATGGTGCTTGCCGCGAATATCGTCGATCGTGTAGCCGAGGGTCTTGAGAAAGTTGTCGTTTGCCGTGATGACCGTGCCGTCGAGATGGAATTCGATGACGGCCTGTGCCAGGTCCATCGCCTGCACCTTGCCCTCGAACTCGGCCTGACGCTGGCGATCGGCGGTCACGTCGGTGGCGAACTTGATGACCTTGTACGCCACGCCGTTCGGGTCGAACACCGGGTTGTACGAGGCGCGGATCCAGACTTCGCGCCCGCCCTTGCCGATGCGCTTGTACTCGCCGCTGTCGTACTCGCCGCGCCCGAGCTTGGCCCAGAAATCGAGATAGGCCGGCGAGCCAGAGTAGGCGGGTTCGCAGAACATGCGGTGATGTTGCCCTTGAATCTCGTCGAGCCGGTAACCCACGGTCTTGAGGAAATTCTCGTTGGCGTGCAGGATTCGCCCCTGCAAATCGAATTCGATGACGGCCTGCACGCGATTGAGCGCGGCGCTGACGGCCTGTAGTTCCTGTTGTTCCATCTGGAATTCAGGCGTGGCGATTTCCATGACCTTCTCCTGATACGCTTGCCCCGGCGCGTGTCGTGCGGCCGTCACGAAAGGGAATCTGCGCGCATTACCTTCCCCCAACGCAGTCCTCTATAGACGCGATTACGACAGCGCGGAAGTCAACTTTAGATTGGTGCCTACCCGCATGTTGTTTTTACGGTGAACAGTAAAAACGCGTGCTAATGCCCGTGGAATAAGGCTTTAAATAGAAATGAAACTCGTTTTGTGTCGACGGTGTTATAGCGTCGATACATTTCAAACGCGCAAATGAAATGGGGTATGCGTGATCGCCTGCACGGTACCGGTGCAGGAACGCATCGCGATGCGGGGGCGGATTCGGCGAAAAAAGACCTCCTCCCGCGTCTGAAACGGGAGGAGGCGGAGACTCAAAGTCGCACTCTTCGGGGCAATTGAAAGGGCGACGCTTCTGATCATGCAAACTGCGTGCCAGACAATCCATTCGCTGAAAACCCGCACCGTTGTTACCTTTGTAGATGTCGCCGGGGTGCGATGTTACGGGCCGTGTCGGTGCATGTTACGTAACAAAGTGCGACACATTCCCGTTTTGGCAACCTTCGCTTACACGGCTTACAGACGCGTGATGGGCTTCGCGCAGGGCGGACGATATAAAGAAAGCGAACGAATTTACGTTCCCTTCCTCAGGAGTCAGATCATGAAGTTAGTCGTCGCCGCATTGCTTGCCATTACTCTTGCCGGTTGCGTCGTTGTTCCGGCCCGCCCGTATTACGGAGGGTATTACGGGCACTCTTGCTGCTATCGGTATTAATACTTCATCCGATACGGGGTGAATAGGCCGTCGAAGCGTTTAATGAATTTTCATTGTTTCGCTTCAGGAAACACCGATGAAGGCCGAAGAATGGGAAGGGAGGGGAGAAGAGAATTCATATTCGTTAATGCGCATTCATGCACGGCATCATGCGCCGCGCCGACAAGTGATCGGCCATGGATGAAAAAAGCCCCGCAGAATCGAATCTGCGGGGCTTTTTATCCTGCCGGGCTTATCGGTGATGGTCCCAGCCGCGACGGTCGTGTCGGCGATCCCAGCCGCGGTCGTGGCGCCAGTGGCCCGGCGGCGGGCCGCGCCAATAACGCGGGGGCGGTCCATAGTAGACGGGCGGGGGCGGTGCCACCACCATCGGCGCCGGGGCAGCATAGACCGGCGGCGGTGCATAGACCGGCGCCGGAGCGATGATGGCCGGCCCGGGAATGCCGATGTTGACCGAAACGTCGGTGCGCGCGAATGCGCTGCCCGAAACAACCGCTGCGGCCACTCCCGTTGCGGCCGCCATCGTGATCCAGAATTTTCCTTGCATCTGTTCTCCTTGTCATCTGCGCTAGCCGGCGGTGCATGGCATCGTGTCGATGCGTTCCGGCGTGCGATCCGTGAGCACGATTTTACGGACGACACGCAGACGCCGGTGATACGGCGGCACTACAGATGTAACAAGGCGTAAAGGTGGCGGCGCATCCCCCGAATCGTGGCGATATGGGGGGCTCGATCCTGGATCGTTAGGCTAGCCAATCAATCGGCACGGCACAGGGCTTGTGCCCGCCGCAGCGTTTAGCGCCGCTCGTGGTCTCTCGGGGCGAGAAAGCTGGCGGGGCGGCGACCGCGTCGTGCCGAGGTGGCGAAGTAGGACGGGCGGCGCAGATCCTGCGTCTCGTGCGGCGAGCGCCAGTAGGGCGTGCGTGGTGTGCCGAGCAGGTCACCCGGGCGATGTGGCGAGAGCGGTGGCACCGATGCGGGCCACGCCACGTGACGCCAGCGCGCACCCGCAGGCACGACCAGGACGAGCATGACGAACACGAGCGTCACGACGGTGTAGACGACGACTGGTGAGAGGGTAGTCTCCATGACAAACTCCGGTCACGAACATGTCACACCACGGGGGAATGCGGCCTGGCGCGCAAAGTGTGGCGTTTTCACTATAGTCCATGCGGCTCGGGGCGACGCTCGGTTGCTGCCGCGCGGGTTGCAGGACTACACTACAGACGCAGTTTCCCGAATGCCGTCGCCACGTTGCGCGGCGGCCTCGCTGGCGTTTGCGCCATTCCGTTGCCCGGGGGATCGTGATGAACCAGGCCGTGCTAGACCCGAGTCCTGCCGTCGAATCCGCGGCATCCGTCACCCCTGTGGCCATCGATCACGTCGCTTACCCGAGCTACGACGCGACGCTCACGCACCGATTCTACGTCGATGTCATGGGTTTCACACTCGCGGGCGCGCAAAGTGGCATGAGCCGCCTGTGGGGCAAGCCCTACCTGCTCGTGAGCTATGAGGTCGCGCCCGGTCAGGCCCTGGCCTTCTTCAACTGCGACGGCCTCGCGCCCACTGCGCATCCCGATTCGCCCGCCACCCAGATTCATCATGTCGCGCTGCGCGTGAGCGACCGCGACGGGTTGGAGCGGTGGAAGTCTCGTCTCACCTCGCACGACGTGCCGTTCGCGGTCGAACGACATGGCGACGGCGAGCATCTCTACCTGCTCGATCCGAACGAAATCATGCTGGAGTTGTGTGTGCAGACACCGGAATCGGCGGCCGGTCAGCGGCCGGGCGCGCTCGATGCGCTGCAACGCTGGGTCGACGGCGTGCGCTAATGCATGCGGTTGCCATCGGGGCAGCGCGTCAGGCTTCGGCGTCCTTTCCGAGACCGTCCCAACTGGACGAGACGGGTGCTGCGATACCGAACAGGTCGATCACCCGGCCGACCGTGTCGTCGACCAGCGCGTCGAGCGACGCGGGGCGATTGTAGAAGGCGGGCAGCGGCGGATAGACGATCCCGCCCATTTCCGTGACGGCCGTCATGTTGCGCAGATGCGCGAGATTGAACGGCGTTTCCCGAACCATCAGCACGAGCCGGCGCCGCTCCTTGAGCGTGACGTCGGCCGCGCGTGCGATCAGATTGTCCGACAGCCCGTGCGCCACGCTCGCGAGCGTCTTCATCGAGCACGGCGCCACGACCATGCCGGCGGTGGCAAAGGAACCGCTGGCGATGTTGGCGCCGATCTCCCGCACGCTGTGGTAGTGATCGGCCAGCGCCTGCACTTCGGTGCGTTCCATGCCGAGTTCGTGACGCACCGTCAGCCAACCCGCACTCGAGACCAGCAAATGGGTCTCGACGCCGCCCATCGCGCGCAGGCGCTCGAGCAGCCGCACGCCATAGACGGCGCCGGTCGCGCCCGTAATCGCCACGACCAGCCGCGCCGGCCCGGTGTCAGCGCGCGAGACGCCTGTCGGCACGACCATCGAGATGCGCTTAGGCCAGTTCGGCGAGCACTTGCTTGAGTTCGCCGCTCTGATACATCTCCATCATGATGTCCGAGCCGCCGATGAATTCGCCCTTGATGTAGAGCTGCGGAATCGTCGGCCAGTTGGCGAATTCCTTGACGCCCTGACGAATCTCTTCGTCTTGCAGCACATCCACCGTGAACAGGTTATCGACGCCGCAGGCCTTCAGGATCTGAATCGCGCGGCCCGAGAAGCCGCACATCGGGAATTGCGCGTTGCCCTTCATGAACAGGACGACGGGATGATCGGTGACGATTTGCTGGATGCGCTGTTGGGTGGTCATGGTGAAAAGCCTGTGGAGATTGCCGGAAAGTCGGCGTATCCGGCATTTTAGCGGTTTTCCGGCGGGGCCGTCGGCGCGCTCAGACCCGTCGGCCACCCGTGGTGCGCTCGATGTCCGCCAGATCGCGCTCGGAGAACACGTCGGCGAGGCCCGCCGCCACGCACAGCGCGCGCACGTCGGCCGCCTGATGGTAGCCGTGCTCGCAGAGCAGCCAGCTGTCGGTGAGCAAGCGCGACGGCGCACCGGCCACGATGACACGCAGGGCGGCGAGGCCGTCGGCGTGGTCGGTCAGGGCGTCGACGGGCTCGAAACGCAGGTCGCCCTGCGAGAGATGCTCGTCGCCCGACACGATGTACGGCGGATTGGAGACGATGAGATCGAACGGCGGCGTTTGCGGCGGGAGTGCGTCATACCAGTCGGATTCGATGAACTGCACGCGGCCGTCCAGCCCGAGCTGGCGGGCGTTTGCCTGCGCGACGGCCAGTGCGTCAGTCGAGCGGTCGAGGGCGGTGACCTGTGCGTCCGGCCGGCTATGGGCGATGGCCAGGGCAATCGCACCGCTGCCGGTCCCCAGGTCGAGCACACGCGGCGATTGCCGCCCTTCGATGCGCGCGAGCGCCAGCTCGACGAGCAACTCCGTTTCCGGACGCGGGATGAGGACCGACGGACTGACGGTGAGCGTCAGGCCGAAGAACTCGCGCGTGCCGGTCAGATAGGCGATGGGCTCGCCCGCCACGCGACGGGCATGCAGCGTCCGGTAGACGGCGACCGTGTCCGGTGCGAGCGGCTCGCGGTCGCGGGTAATCAGTTGTGTGCGGCTCCAGCCGAGTACGTGCGAGAGCAGGATGCGCGATTCCATCGGCGGCAGCCCCGGCTCGCGCAGCAGCGACGCCACCGTCGCGCCGGCCGTGCCCTCGGCGCCCTGCGTCATCAGGCAGCCTCGCCCAGCGACGCCAGCAGTTCGGCCTGGTGCTCGGTCACGAGGGCGTTGATCATCTCGTCGAGATCGCCGTCCATGATGTACTCGAGCTTGTAGAGCGTGAGGTTGATGCGGTGGTCCGTCATCCGCCCCTGCGGGAAGTTGTACGTGCGAATGCGCTCCGAGCGGTCGCCCGAGCCGATCAGGCTCTTGCGGGTGGCGGCTTCCTTCGCCTGCTGGGCACGCAATTGCGCGTCCTTGATGCGCGCGGCAAGTACCTTGAGCGCCTTGTCCTTGTTACGGTGCTGCGAGCGATCGTCCTGACACTCGACGACGATGCCCGTGGGCAAGTGCGTGATGCGCACGGCCGAATCGGTCTTGTTCACGTGCTGGCCGCCAGCGCCCGACGCGCGGAACGTGTCGATCCGGATGTCGGCCGGATTGATCTCGACGTCGGCCACGTCGTCGGCCTCCGGCATGACGGCGACCGTGCAGGCGGACGTGTGGATACGGCCCTGCGTCTCGGTGGCGGGCACGCGCTGCACGCGATGGCCGCCCGATTCGAACTTCAGGCGCGAGTAGGCCCCCTGGCCAATCAGGCGCACGATCACTTCCTTGTAGCCGCCCAGGTCCGATTCGCTCGCCGACATGATCTCGACCTGCCAGCGCTGGCGTTCGGCATAGCGCGAGTACATGCGCAGCAGGTCGCCTGCGAAGAGCGCCGACTCGTCGCCGCCGGTACCGGCGCGAATTTCCAGATAGATGTTGCGGTCGTCGTTCGGATCGCGCGGCAGCAGCATGCGTTGCAGCGTGGCTTCCAGATCCTCCATGCGAGCGCGGGCATTCGCGGCTTCGTCTTCCGCGAATTCGCGCATCTCGGGGTCGGCGGCCATTTCCTGCGCTGCCGCAACGTCGTTCAGCGCCTGGCGGTAATGCTGGTATTGCTCGACCACCGGGGCCAGCTCGGCGTGTTCGCGCGTGAGCTTGCGGTAGTTGTCCAGATCGCGGGTAACGTCGCCCTGGCTCAATAGGCCATCAAGCTCGACCAGACGTTGCGTCAACTGGTCGAGCTTGGCTTGCATGCTCGCTTTCATCTATTTGTCGGCGGATCCCGAGGTGCGGAACAGTTCGGGAATGAGGTGAATGATTTGCTCGCGCGAATCGCCGCGCGCCGTGTTCAGCGCGTGCGTCGGGCCGTGCAGGAATTTCTTGGTGAGGGACTGGGACAGGGCTTCGAGCACGGCGGCAGGATCGTCGCCACGCGCGAGCATGCGCTGGGCACGCTCGAGTTCGGCCACGCGCATCGCCTCGGCGCTGCCGTGGATGTCGCGGATGACCGGCACGACGCTGCGCGCGTCGAGCCATTGCATGAAGTGTTGTACGCGCGTGTCGATGATCGCTTCGGCCTGCGCGACCGCAGCCTGACGCAGCGCATTGCCTTCGCGTACCACGGCGCCGAGGTCGTCGACCGTGTACAGGAAAACGTCGGCGAGACGGCCGACTTCCGGTTCGATGTCGCGCGGCACGGCCAGATCGACCATGAACATGGGCTTGTGCTTGCGTGCCTTGATCGCGCGCTCCACGGCGCCCAGGCCGATCAGCGGCAGCGTGCTCGCCGTGCAGGACACGACGATGTCGAACTCGTGCAGGCGTTGCGGCAACTCCGACAGGCGGATGGCCGTGCCGCCCAGACGCTCGGCGAGCTTCTCGCCGCGCTCGGCCGTCCGGTTGGCGATGTACAGCGCTTTCGGATTCTGCGCGGCGAAGTGTGTTGCGCACAGGTCGATCATTTCGCCCGCGCCGATGAACAGCACTTTCTGCGTGCTGATGCTCTCGAAAATGCGCTGGGCCAGACGCACCGCCGCTGCGGCCATCGATACCGAATGCGCACCGATCTCGGTCTGGCCGCGAACTTCCTTGGCCACCGCGAACGTGCGCTGGAAAAGCTGGTTCAGATACGTGCCCAGGGCGCCGGCTTCGGCGGCCGTGCGCACGGCGTCCTTCAACTGGCCGAGGATCTGCGTCTCGCCGAGCACCATCGAATCCAGGCCGCTGGCCACGCGAAACGCGTGACGCACGGCGTCGGACTGGGGCAGGGCGTACAGGTGCGGTGCGAGATCGCCGGCGGGAATGTTGTGGAACTGCGAGAGCCAGTGCACCGCGCGCTCGCGGGCGGCAGCGTCGTCGGTCACGCAGTAGATTTCCGTGCGGTTGCACGTCGACAGGATGGCCGCTTCGGGGACACTCGATCGCCCGGTCCACAGGTCCTTGAGGCCTGCCAGCGCCGGCTCGATCCGCTCGAACGGAAACGCCACCCGTTCGCGCAGCGAGACGGGCGCCGTGTGGTGGTTCAGGCCGAGAGCGAGCAGTTGCATGGTGTGGGGTATCTGATAGCCCCTGATTATAGCGCGTCGACGCGATGCCGGTTTCGCCGGCATCCCGCACGCGCGCACTGGGACAGCGTGCCCCATCATCGCGCAGACGTCCGCTTTTGACAAATGGGCGGCCCTTATACCGGGCATAGCACCCACCGGTTGCCGCATGGGCCGTCGCGAGAAATTGTTGATATATCAGTGGGTTGCCGCCGGTGTCGGCGGCTGGCGACACGGCTTGGATGTCGCCGGTGCGCGACGGGATTTCAGGGCTATACTGCGTTCGGGTTCCCGTCTTTGGAGTCACGTCATGGGCATCATCGGCACTATCGTCGTCGGTCTGATCGTTGGCCTCATTGCACGCGCCCTGCATCCCGGGCGGGACAGCATGGGCATCATCATGACCATCATCCTCGGCATTGCGGGCGCGCTGCTCGCCCGATATGTCGGGCAGTTCCTCCATATCTACACCGAAGGGCAGGCGGCCGGCTGGATCGCCTCGATCATCGGTGCCATCGTCCTGCTGGTGATCTACGGCGCCATCAAGCGCAGCCGTACCGCCTGACGTCGCGCGCACTTTTTCGGGACGTCCGGTGCGACGATAGGCCGCATCGGACGTTCGGAAATCGGGACGCCGCGTCGACGCCATACGCGTAATCCCGCATTCGGCTATGCTTGTCGGCATCGCCTGGCCCAAGTCGTCTTGATGACGTGTGCGGCATATTGCCGCTGCGTTCGATCCCCGTCTTCCGCCGTTCGGCGTGACGGCTGCGCCTGACAGGGGCGCGACGTCGCTCCTCGCAAGTTGTTTCGCCCGATCCCCCAAAATCAAAAATCACATGTCTGCGACACGCAACTCCGTGCGGCCGTTCATCGTGGCGTCCGTCATGGCGGCCACGTCCATGGTCGCCATCGAGGCCACGATCATCTCGACGGCAATGCCGCAAATCGTCGCCCAGCTCGGCGGCCTGAATCTTTATAGCTGGGTCTTTTCCGCGTTTCTGCTCGCGCAGACGGCCATGACCGTAGTGTTCGGCAAGCTGGCCGATCTCTACGGACGCAAGCCGGTCATTCTCGTGGGCATCGCGGTTTTCCTGATCGCCTCGATCGGGGGCGGGCTGGCGTGGTCGATGCCCGCCATGATCGCCTTCCGGCTGCTGCAGGGCGTAGGCGCCGCCTGTATCCAGCCGGTCAGCCTGACGATCATCGCCGACTACTACCCGATCAGCGAGCGCGGCAAGGTGCAGGGCTATCTGGCGAGCGTGTGGGCCATTTCGGCCGTGCTCGGCCCGATGCTCGGCGGCATCATCATTCGCGACCTGTCGTGGGCATGGATCTTCTGGATCAACATTCCGATCGGGTTGCTGGCGGCGCTGGGCTTCATCGTCCACCTGCATGAAGAGGCCCCGCGCCAGCGCCCGAGCATCGACGTGCTGGGCGCGGCGTTCTTCACCGTGGCCGTGGCGGCCCTCATGATCGCGCTCACCGACGCCAATGCCCTCACCGATACCCACGTCTGGGCCGGTGTGCTCGTGTCTGCGGTGGCCTCGCTGCTGTTCGTCTGGCAGGAGCGCCGCGCGAAGGACCCGATGATCTCGTTCGCGCTGTGGAGCCGCCGTCCGATCGCGGCGGCCAATGCGGCCACGCTGCTGTCGGGCATGGTGCTCATGGGGCTGACCACGTTCCTGCCGATGTACGCGCAGGGGGTGCTGCGCCAGACGCCGGTCGTCGCAGGCATGGCGCTGACCATGATCATGGTCGGCTGGCCCATCGGTTCGACGGTGGCCGCCAAGACATTTACGCGCTACGGACTGCGCCGCATTCTCGTGGGGGGCAGTCTGCTCATGCCGGTCGGCGGCATCGTCTTTGCATTGCTGGGGCCCAGCAGCTCGCCGCTGCTCGCCGGCTTCGGCTCGTTGCTGATGGGCTTCTCGATGGGCACCGGCAGCGTGAGTGCGCTCGTGCTGATTCAGGAACTGGTCGATCCGTCGCAGCGCGGCAGTGCCACGGCGTCGAATATCTTTTCGCGCAATCTCGGCAGCACGCTGGGCGCGACGCTCTTCGGCGCCGTGCTCAACTTCGGCCTGACGCATTCGAGCGGACTGGGGCCGGTGACGTCGGACCAATTGCGTCACGTGCTGGAGGACCGCGGCGTGGCGACGCTGGCCGATCAGGCGATTCGCGCCGTGCTGCAACACTCGCTGCACCTGACATTCCTGTCGATCCTCGCTATTTCCATCGGCGTGGTGCTGCTGTTCCTGCTCGTGCCGACGAACGCCGTCGACCGTTCGCGTGACGGCCGGCGCGAGAAGCCGGAGTTCGTGCCCGGCGGGCATTGATCGGCGCGCCCGTTGACGCCTTTCGAGCGCGACATGGCAAAACAAAACAGCCGGTGGGACACCTCACCGGCTGTTTTGTTTGCGACGGGCTTTCATCGCCCGGACGACTGGCGGACAGCTGTCCGCCGTTTCATCAACGCGACGCCTCGGGCACCAGATGCAGGCGCGACTCCGTCGCCGCTTCGACGGCCGCACGCGAGTACGGCAGCTTGAAGTACTCGCCGTCGAGCCATTTCTGCGCCAGATCGCGATAGTGCGGGCTGTCGGGGTTACCCGATTCGCCCGGCAGATTCATCGCGCGCGTGTTGTCCCAGTTGCCCACATCGACCACGATCCGGAACGACGGGCCGTTGGTCTGGCGGAAGTCGCTTACGCGATACGTCGACTGGTTCGGCGTGAAGGGGCTGCCGCCCTTGGGCAGCGGGCCGACGTTGAGCTTTGCGCGCATGTCGGCGTCGACGGCGTCGGCCAGCGGGTGTGCGTTCAGGTTGGTCTGGAGCTTGCCCCATTGCCAGGCCCCCGGATCGGCGCCCTGGAGCTTGACCATCTCATCCCATGCCTCGCCCAGGCTCGAGAGCAGCACCGTGTCGCGTTTGGCACCGGCGTTCTCGCCGAAGCGGGCCGCAGGTTGTTCGAGCGCGTCGAGCATGGCGGCCGGATCGGGTGCGCCGAAGCTTGCGGCAGCGTCCTTCGACAGGACGGCGTTCTTGTACGCGCGTCCCAGGTGACGGCTGAACCAGACTTCCTCGAGCGCCGCTTGAGCCGAGTCTGCGCCCATGTGGGCGTCCCATCCCTTGAGCAGCTTCAGTGCTGCGGCCGTGTTCGCGTCGTCGCTGGAGAGCGGTGCGAGCAGTGCCATCAGACGTCGCGCCGGAATCGACACGATGTCGTTCTGCAAACGCTCCGAATCTTCGAGCGAGACCTTGTCCTTGGCCTTGAGCACTTCGTCGATGCGCGCGTGCCGCGAACCGTTGGTCCACTCGAAGCCGAGTTTGCGTTCGGCATACGGGTACCCCGCCGGCATGTTCATTTCGTTGGACGTGGTGAAGTAGCCGGTCGACGGGTTGTATGCCGACGGCAACTGATCGCGACGCCAGAATCCGGCCCACTCATAGCGGCCGTCGCCGGGCACGGACATGAGGCCGTCCCAGTTCGGGCGGATCGGCGCCATGCCGCTCGGCACCCAGCCGATGTTGCCCGCCGTGTCGGCGTAGACCTGATTGACGGTCGGCGCGCCCCAGGTGTCGAGCGCGGTCTGGAACTGCGCGTAGGTCTTCGCGCGCATGTAGCGCATGGCGTCGAAGTACGGCGACATGCCGGGCTCGAGCCATGCCGTGCGCACCGCATAGGCGCGATGCTTCGCGTCGTCAACATAGATCACCGGACCGTGCTTCGTGAACTTGAGGTCGGTCTGTACCGGTGCCCCGTCGCGCACGTCGATGGTCTCGTGAACGGTGCGCATCGGCACCCATTTGCCGCGATAGCGGTACTGGTCGTGATTGGCGGGGTTCAGCTCGTAGACGTAGAGGTCTTCCTGATCGATGTTGAAGATCGTGAGGCCGAAGGCGATCGTGCCGTTATGACCGATGGCCACGCCGGGGATCGCCGGTTCGCCCGCGCCGATCAGGTTGAGCGTGGGCGTGCTCACTTGCACGATGTAGCGCAGGCTCGGGGCGGCGTAGGCGCGGTGCGGGTCGTTCGCCATGATGGCGCGGCCCGTGGCCGACTTCTGCGGCGAGATCACCCAGTTATTGCTGCCTTCGGCCGACTCGGTCGACACGTCGTAGGGGCCGTTCTCCGCGAGCTGCACGACATCGGCGTCGGCGCGTTGCAGCGAATCGCGCGTGATCTTCACACCCTGCGTGGCGAGATCGAAGACCTTCAGGAGATCTTCCGGCAGGCACGGATCGAGGCCGTCGGGCATTTGCGGCTTCCACGCCGGTTGCAGGCCGACGCGCACGCTGTCGGCGTCGAGCGATGCCTTGCACACCACGCGCGCGCGGGCGACTTCACTCTTCAGGTTGCGCGTGAGGCCGTGGCTGCGAATGCGCACGATGTCTTCGGCCGACCACTTCGCGGGCCAGTAACCGACCTTGCGGAATTCGTACGGCATTTGATCGGGATGCGCGGCGAGCCAGTCGATGAAGGCATTCACCCCGGCGGCGAACGCCTCGGCAGCGGGGTGTGCGTCGGGGCCGTAGCGGCGCCACTCGGTGGCCATGTCGCCACGGTAGACGAAGCGGCGTGCGGCGTCGTCCTGCGCGACGTAGGCGCGTCCGAACACTTCGGATAGCTGCCCGAGCCCGCGACGGCGCCAGAGGTCGATCTGGAACAACCGGTCGCGCGCGGCGTTGAAGCCCTGCACGAAGAATCCGTCGCGCTCGTTCGCCGCGAAGATGTGCGGTACGCCGTTGTGGTCGATCAGAATGTCGGCCGGTTGCGAGAGACCGGCGACGGTGAGCGTCTGCGACGGCGGGGCCGCCGTCTCGGCGGCATGCAGTGACGCGCTCCACGTCGTGACGGCAAAGGCCAGGACACTCGCGGCGTGGATGGCATTGGGGCGTTGCATTGTCTTCCTCCTGTCGTTGTAGCGGGTCTTGTTGTTGCGGAGTACCACGCAATCCTAGACGCATCACGCAGGCATGCAAGCCCTATTCCGGGGTGCGGAAGAAATTTCTTAACATCTTCGCAAAGCGGCTCGCGACGAGGTGCAGGCAGTCGCGAAATCGCGTGCAGGCACACGGATGTCGGTATCGTCAGATAAACCGGAAATGACGTGTCGGAGATTGCCGCTCACCCCGCGCAAAGGCGATGGCAACGGGCG
The DNA here is from genome assembly GCF_040391475.1 of Pandoraea pnomenusa. GTDB lineage: Bacteria > Pseudomonadota > Gammaproteobacteria > Burkholderiales > Burkholderiaceae > Pandoraea > Pandoraea pnomenusa_C. Next base: position 46,354 of record NZ_JBEBXS010000020.1, read on the forward strand.
TCGTCACCGCATGATGAACCGATGGGTGCGCGACGCGAGCGACCGGCCGGAGGCGTGCGAACGCAGCGCCTTTCGCGGCGTTGCCGGTCTGACGTCGCTGGCATGCAGCGGCGCGCGCGCCGGCAAGTGGCTGACCTTGACACTCGATTGATAGCGTCGACGCACGAGATACAGCGGACGTCCCTTGGCTTCGTAATAGATCCGGCCGACGTATTCGCCGATCACACCAATGCCGACCAACTGGATGCCACCGAGGAACAGGATGCCGACGAGCAGCGACGCATAGCCGGGCACGTCGACACCGTGGATGATCGTGCGCAGTGTGATGTAGCTGCCGTAGGCGAGTGAGAGGAAGGCCAGCGAGACGCCGATGTATGTCCAGCACCGCAGCGGCACGGTACTGAAACTGGTAATGCCTTCGAGCGCGAAATTCCACAGCCGCCAGCCGGAGAATTTCGATTCGCCGGCGGCGCGCGGATCGCGCACGTATTCCACGACTTCGGTAGGGAATCCGACCCACGCGAACAGGCCCTTCATGAAGCGGCGGCGCTCGGGCAGACGGCGCAAGGCCGTCACCACACGCCGGTCCATCAACCGGAAATCGCCGACGTTCTCCGGCAGTTTCACTTCCGACAGACGGTTGTGCACGCGGTAATACAAACCTGCGGCCACGCGTTTGGCGAAGCTGTCGCTCGCGCGATTCGTGCGTTTGGCGAGCACCACTTCCGCACCGTTGCGCCAGCGCTCGATCATCACGGGAATGAGCGCGGGCGGGTCCTGCAGATCCGCGTCGATGGGAATGACGGCCTCGCCCCGGGCTTCGTCGATACCGGCGCTCAATGCGGCTTCCTTCCCGAAGTTGCGCGTGAAGTCGATGATGCGAATGCGTGCGTCGGCCCGGCGTAGCGCGAGCAGTGTGCTCAGGGTGTCGTCGGTGCTGCCGTCGTTCACGAAGACAATCTCGAAGCGCGCGTCGGGCACGGTGTCGAGGGCCTGTGTCAGCGTGCGATGGAACCGGGCAAGCGCCGGGGCTTCGTTGTGGCAAGGGACCACGAGCGAAATCAGCGACGTGCGTAGCGTGGACGGCAGCGGGGGGCGATCGGTGGCATCGGCGGCGCGGGGCATGGCGATTACCTCATGAACGCAGGCGTGATGGCGGACGCACCGGCGCGGCGGCGCAGCGCGACGACGGTGTCGGGCGAGGGCGGACCGTTAGGCGCGTCCGGCGCGTCCGGCACTTGCGCAAGACGGCGCCGACGCCGCCACAGCATGGCGAGCGTGATCAGCGGGACGAACGGCATGAACTGGAAACCGATGTGCAGCACGCCGAGCAGGCCGAACGACGGCGAGAGCCACACCACCACGAGCCACTCGCGCTCGCCGCGCAGCCAGCCGCGCGCCATGCCGTCGCGCACATACCAGGCGACGACGAGCGCCAGCACGGCGAGATCGTAGTCGTAGAGGTACGGGCTGACGAGCACCGTCGCGCACATGAGCATGGCCGCGCGCAAGGCAAAGGCTGTCGCACGCCGCCAGAAGTCGATCATCAATGCCACGGCACCCAGCGCGATCGCGCCATGCGCGATCGTGGCCACGGTGAGCGAGGCGCCGAGCATGCGGGTCATGACGAAGACGGTAGGCACGCGCGAGAGTTGCGCCGTGCCGTCGACGATGCTCTGGCGTGCGAACGTCGTGGCGTGAAGGAACGTCGGGTAGACCTCGAGGCCGAAGACGGCGGCGGCCAGCAATGTGGTCGCGATGACCGTCACGATGCAGGCGGCCAGTGCGCGCCATGCGCGGGCGCAGAGGAAGGCGAGCGGAAAGAGCACTGCGATGTGCGGTTTGACGAAGAGCAGGCCGGCGATCACACCCGCCAGCACCGGACGTTTGCGCAGCAAGGCCAGCGAAAAACCGGCGAGGGCGGTGGTGTAGAGCGCGATCTGTCCCGCCACGATCACGAGCAGCACGCCCGGGAAACCCACGATGGCCAGACGCGCATCGCGCCACGGGGCGGTGCGGCGCAGCGCGGTGTAGTAAAGGGCGAAGCCGACGAGCGCGTAGGCCGCGTAGGCGTATGAGAACGGCAGCAGGGCGATGGGCGCGAGCAGCAGCATCATGATCGGCGGGTACAGCCACGGCATGACGCCGCCCATCTGCTTCGCCCACGGCTCGGCTGCCAGTTGCGCGCGGTTCATGACTTCGATGTTGTAGGCGTCGAGCGCGTGGCCCTGGAGGACGAAATGCGACGCGCCCCAGAACGGCAGGAAGTCGAGGCCGATGGGGCCGATATTCGGTGGGGTGACGAGATAGCGGTGATGGAGCCACACGCCGATCAGGGCGAGCGCGACGAATACCGCCGTGCCGCTGTAGAGGCGGATGCGGGCACGATCGTCGGTCCAATGCCGACGCTCGCGCGATGCCAATTCCACAACGGCCGACGACTTCGATGCCATGCAAGAACCTCCCTGGCTGCATGAAACGACGTTGCTCGACTACGGTGACTGCGATGGATGCGGCGTGATGCGACGTGATGTGTGCGACGTCTTGTCGTTGCGGCGATTGTCGCGGGACGCGAGTGCGCATCTCAAGCCGGGCATTCCCGGAATGGCGCATGGCAAGGAGATGTGCCCGTCTGGCAGGCCGCGCATTGTGTTGAACGTCGAACGTTCTTGTCCGTCTTGTTTGCGGCGCGACCGATGCCTTCCATATTAGACGAGTCGGTCTGCGAAAAGATCAAATCGCGCGAGGGACGGACGCGTTTGCATTGATTCGGGCGACGGCTGTGGCAAACCGGCGTTTGAAAGGAAAACTCGAGTCTCAGCGCGGCGCGGTGTGCCCTGCGTCGCCTCGCGCGGATGGAGTGGCCGCTTGATTCGTGCGCGGCTGGATCGGTGACTGCGCGGTGGATCTGCGAAATACGAAATGCGAAATCGTGCTCAGAACATCGCGGCGAAGCCGATGCCATGCCACCAGAGTGCGGTGAGCGGCACGACCGTGACGAGCGAGAACAGCGCGGTGGCGACACAGAATTTCGTGGCGTCGCGAATGCCGATGCCGGCCAGCGCCATCGCAAGGATCAGAGGCGGCGCCTGATAAGGCAGTGCGATCGTGGATATGCCGACGGCCTGCGTGAGCAGAATTGCCTTCACGGCCAGTGGCGCACCGGCGGCGAGCATGGGGATCATCGGCGTGTAGAGCGCGGGGGCGGCGTTCGACGTGACGAGAAACGTCAGGGCAATCGACAGCGCGACGAGGACCAGATAGGCCGTCAGGGTCGGCATCTGAGCGAGATCGAGCCGGGCCAGCGCGGGCTGCAACACGTTGGCCAGTCCGGCGTGATCGACGGCCGCCGTCAATCCGATGATCGCGGCCACGAACCACAGCGGTGCGAGCTTGACCTGCTTGAGGAAGGCGTCCGGATTCACCAGGCGCAGTGGGCCGAGGCAGGCAAGCGCCACGCCGAGCCCGACCCAGCCTGCCGCCACGTGATGCCACGGCTCCGTCAACCAGAGACCGAGCATCGCAGCCAGCGCCGCGAGCAGACGCCATTCGCTCGAATGCAGGGACGTGCTGATCGGCGGCGAGACGGCATTGTCGGCGTTCGCGAGAGCGGCGGGACTGAGTTGATCGGGAAAGAGACGCATCGCGACAACGACCAGCACGACGCCGCGCACGAGCGCGAGCGTCGGCACGAGGGCGATGGCGTATTCACCGTAACCGAGCCGTAGACCGAGCACGGTTTCGGCGGTACCGGCCATGACGAGATTGGGCAGGTTGGCGGGCAGGATCGCGGTCGAGAGTTCGCAACTGGCAAGGGCGGTGGCGAGCAGCAGACCGGTGCGTCCCGGGCGACCCGGTGCGAGGCCGACACGGTCGCAAAAGCTCAAGACGATCGGTGTGAGGATGGCGATGCGTCCGAGCGTCGACGGCATGGCGATGCCGAGCAGAAAGGCGATGGCGACGAAGCCGGCGAGGGCGGCACCGTAGGCGTGGCCGCAATGTTCGGCCAGCCGAGAGGCGACCCGTTCGCCCAGTCCGGTCACGTTGAGCGCCATGCCGATGACGGCCCCGCTGAAGACGAGCCAGAATGCGCTGGAGGTGAAGCCCGAGAACACGACGTTCGCACCGAGCGACGTGCCGGTTGCCAGCAGGAACATCAACAGCAGCGAGACAAGGAAGTCCGGCAGCCATCCGGTCGCCCAGTAGCTCAGGCAGAGCGACACGATGACGGCCACTGCGAGCACATTGCCATGCAACCCGATGGCGGACAGCGCGAATGCGGCGATGGCTGCGAGGCTGCCGAGCAAGGCATGCCGCCAGAGATGGCGAGGCGCGAATGCGTCGGCGGACGCGGCATTGGGCGGCGCTGTCTCGCGGGCAGATGGGGGAGCAGAAGGGCGGGCGGAAGATGCGGCGAGTGGTGCGTCGGCTGCCACGGCGACGCCGACATGCGACGCCGTGGGACGGGAAGCTGCGGATGGGGGGCGGGTCATGGGCGTCGCCTGTCGTTAAATAATATATAATTTATCGTGATTGTATATAGTTAACCGAGAGGGATGGGCGATGCCTCAGGAATCGGGCACGGGAACGGCGGTCGAGCGGGCGTACGAGGCGCTGCGCGAGCAGATCGGTCGCGGCGAGTTGCGGCCGGGCGAGGCGTTGCGTCAGGACCATCTGGCGGCGGCGCTGGGCGTGAGTCATGTGCCGGTGCGGGAGGCGTTGACGATGCTGGCGGCCGACGGTCTGGCGACAAGCCGGGTCAATCGCGGCACGGTAGTGACGGCGCTGACGGAGGGCGATGCCCTGGAGTTGGCGGACTTCCGGGCGGTCCTGGAGGGACGGCTGATGGCGCTCGCGATGCCGAACCTGTCTCGCGCGGATATCGCACGCGCGTCGGCGGCGCTCGACGCGCTGGAGGCGGCGACCGAACTCGCGGACATCGTGGCACGCAATGCGGCGTTTCACGCGATGCTGTACGCGAAGGCGGAGCGTCCGTACTTTCAGCAACAAGTGGCAACGGCGCGGCTGAATCTCGGCCGCTATCTGTTCCTGTCGTGGCAGACGGCGGGCAACGCGGAACGCTCACATGCCGATCACCGCGAGTTGCTGCGCTTGTGTCAGGCGGGTGACGACGCGGGGGCCGTCGCGCTGGTGGAGGCCCACAACCGCCAGACCGGCGAGCGGATCGCGCGGATCATTCGGGAAGGGTGGGACGGGTGAGGGCATCCGGCGTGGTGGTCGAGGCGGCGACGACGGCAGACTTGCCGACGCTGGCGCACATCTACTATGAAGTGCGCATCGCGACGATGACGTGGCTCCCGGCGTCGGCATTCGCGGAAAGCGATTTCGCGGCCCATTCTGCGGGGGAGGAAATGCGCGTCGCGAAATCTCGTGACGGCGACATCCTCGGTTTCATCTCGGTCTGGTCCGCCGACGGTTTCATCCATATGCTCTATGTGAAGCCGGGCGCGCAAGGTCAAGGTGTGGGCACGCGGTTGTTAGAAGCACTGCCTGATTGGCCCACACACAGCTACCGTCTCAAATGCCTGGTCAGGAATCTGCGCGCCAGGGCCTTTTACGAACGTCATGGCTTTTGCGTGACGGGGCATGGCGTGTCGGACGAAGGCGAGTTCGTTGAAATGGCGGTGAAATAGTTATCGCTGCACACACGTCTCCGGCTCCCCAAAACAAAACACCCCGGCACGATGACCGGGGTGTTGGCTTGTCTGGCGACTGCCGATGCCGAACGTCGATATCAGACGTTGAACAGGAAGTTCATCACATCGCCGTCGTGCACGACGTATTCCTTGCCTTCGGCGCGCATCTTGCCGGCTTCCTTCGCGCCTTGTTCGCCCTTGTACTGGATGTAGTCATCGAACGCGATGGTTTGCGCGCGGATGAAGCCACGCTCGAAGTCCGTGTGAATCACGCCGGCGGCCTGCGGGGCCGTGTCGCCCACGTGGATCGTCCAGGCGCGCACTTCCTTCACACCTGCCGTGAAGTAAGTCTGCAGACCCAGCAGCTTGAAGCCGGCGCGGATCACGCGATCCAGGCCCGGTTCTTCCATGCCCATGTCGGCCAGGAATTCCGCTTTGTCGGCGTCTTCCATGTCGGCGATTTCCGCTTCGATGGCCGCGCACACGGCGACCACCGGTGCGTTTTCGCCTTCGGCGTACTTGCGCACGGCGTCCAGATGGGGGTTGTTCTTGAAGCCGTCGTCCTTCACGTTGGCGACATACATCGTCGGCTTGGCCGTGATGAGGCAGAACGGCTTGATCAGCGCCAGTTCGTCTTCCGAGAGCTTGAGCGAGCGCACCGGACGTGCCTCGTTGAGCACTGGCACGACCTTCTCGAGCACTGCCACGAGCTTCGCCGCTTCCTTGTCGTTACCCGACCTGGCTGCCTTCGTGTAACGCTGCAGCGCTTTCTCGACGGTGCCCAGATCGGCCAGCGCCAGTTCGGTGTTGATGACTTCGATGTCCGAAATCGGATTCACCTTGCCCGCGACGTGAATGACGTTTTCGTCTTCGAAGCAGCGCACCACGTGCGTGATGGCGTCGGTTTCGCGGATGTTCGCGAGGAACTGGTTGCCCAGCCCTTCACCCTTCGAGGCGCCTGCGACCAGGCCGGCGATGTCCACGAACTCCACCGTTGCCGGCAGAATGCGCTCCGGCTTGACGATCTCGGCCAGCTTGGCCAGACGCGGATCCGGCACTTCCACCACGCCGACGTTCGGCTCGATGGTGCAGAACGGATAGTTCTCGGCAGCGATGCCGGCTTTGGTCAGCGCGTTGAAAAGGGTCGATTTGCCGACGTTGGGCAAGCCGACGATGCCGCATTTGAGGCTCATGCTAAATCCTGTGTATCCGAAGCGGCGTCGATTGCGCCGGCGATGGTGCCTGTGAACGCGCCGTCATTGCGTCGCGGAAAGTCCGCTATTGTACCCGTTCTGCCGTCATCGCCGCCCACTTCGGCTGGCCGGCGCCGTCAGCTCAACTGTTTGGCCGAGAACGTGTCGCACTTGCGCACATCGCCGTATTGCAGGCCCTGACGCAGCCAGTAGACGCGCTGCGCACTCGTGCCGTGCGTGAACGATTCCGGCACCACGCGGCCCTGCGACTGCTGCTGCAAACGATCGTCGCCGATCGCGGCCGCCGTCTTCAGGCCCTGCTCGATGTCGCCCGGCTCCAGCAACTGGTCGTTGGCCTTGGCCGCATTGTTCGCCCAGACCCCGGCAAAGCAGTCGGCCTGCAACTCCAGCCGCACCGACAGGGCGTTCGCCTGCGCTTCGCTCATGCGGCCGCGCAATTCGTCGAACTTCCCGGAGATACCCAGCAGATTCTGGACGTGATGGCCGACCTCATGAGCGATCACGTAAGCCTGCGCGAAGTCGCCGCCTGCACCGAAGCGCTGCCGCAGTTCGTCGTAGAAGGCCAGATCGATGTAGACCTTGCTGTCGCCCGGGCAGTAGAACGGGCCCATCGCCGTCTGCCCGGTGCCGCACGCGGTCGGGGTTGCGCCACTGAACAGCACGAGCTTCGGCGCCACATATTGACGGTTCAACTGCTGCGGGAAGACGGTTGTCCACGTGCGCTCGATGTTGCCGAGCACCTTGCGCGTGAAGACGGTCTGCGGGTCGTTGGCCGGGGCGGCATTCGGGTTCGACTGGGGCTGCGACTGCGTCTGCCCCTGGATCATCTGCGAGCCCTGAATGATGACGCGCGGGTCGATGCCGAAGAAGTAGGACGCGGCCAGCGCCACGACGATCGTGCCGATGCCGATGGTGGCGCGTCCGCCAAAGCCGCCGCCCCGCCGATCTTCGACGTTCTGGCTTTCGGATTCGTTGTCGAGGCGCATGGCAGGAGTCCCTTTCGATATTCACTATGCGCGCCAGTATAGCGCCGGGATTCGACATGCGACGCTGTGTCCCAGCCGTGCCGGGGCGCCGGGCCATCGCTGCCGCACAAGGCGTGCGACAATACGCCATCTCGTTTTCTGAACCAGCCGGCTCGCGCGATTCATGCGCTGGCGCTGCATTCGCCGCATGTCCCAAACGCACACTTCCAGCCAAACGCACGACGTGGTCGTCGTCGGTGGCGGTCTGGTCGGCAAGGCCGCCGCCTTGCTGCTCTCGCAGGCACGCCTGTCCGTCGCACTGCTCGCCCAGCCGGCCGCCGCAGCGCCCGCCCCGGGCGACATGTGGGACGCCCGCATCTACTCGCTGTCGTCTAGCTCGCAAGCGCTGTTCGAGCGCATGCGTGTCTGGCAGGCGGTCGATCCCGCGCGCGTGAATCCCGTCTACGACATGGAAGTCTTCGGCGACGAACGCGGTAGTCTGCACTTTTCCGCGTATCAGGCCGCCGTGCCGCAACTCGCCTGGATCGCCGAATCGTCGAATCTGGAACGCGCGCTCGATGCCGCCCTGCGTTTCTCCCCGCAGGTGCAATGGCTCGATGCCCGCGCCGATGCGCTTGAAGTCGACGCCGACGCCGCATCCGTGCGCCTGTCGGATGGCAAGACGCTGCGCGCCGCGCTCGTGGTCGGTGCCGATGGCGCCCATTCGTGGGTGCGCCGCACCGCGGGTCTCGACGGCTCCGTGCGTCCCTACGAGCAACTCGGCGTGGTGTGCAACTTCCGCGCGGAACGTCCGCATCGCGATACGGCGTTCCAATGGTTCCACGACGGCGAGATCATCGCGTTGCTGCCGTTGCCCGACCAACATGTCTCGCTGGTCTGGTCGGCCGCCGACGATCACGCGAATCACCTGCTTGCGCTCGATCCCAAAGCGCTCGCCGAACGCATCGAGACGTATTCTCACAGTGAACTCGGCCGCCTGACGCCGGTCTCAGTGCGCGCTCAGGGCTTCCCGTTGGTGCTTTCGCAGGCGAAGCGGCTGATTGCGCCGCGCGTCGCATTGATCGGGGATGCGGCCCACGTGGTGCATCCGCTTGCGGGGCAAGGCATGAATCTCGGGCTGCGCGACGTGGCGGCGCTCGGCGACGCGCTCGCAGGGCGCGAGTCGTTCCGCGATTGCGGCGACGCCGCCGTGCTGCGCCGTTACGAGCGCGCGCGCAAGGAAGACATCGGCAGCATGGCGTTCACGACCGATGGCCTGCACAAGCTGTTCTCGACGAGCAGCCCGCTCGCGAAGTTCGTGCGCAATGCCGGTCTCGACAGCGTGAACATGCTGCCGTTCGTGAAGAAATTCCTGATCGGCCGCGCCCTGGGCTGACCCATCCGACCCATCCGATCCATCGGGCGCACGTTTCGGCCTTCGCCGCACGCGCTCTCGCTCGACACACTTCTGGAGATTTTCGATGTTGCAACGTACTCGCGCCGCGGCGCTCGCAGCGTTCGGTCTGACGGCAGTCTGCGCCGCAACTTTCACGACGTCCGCGCTGGCGCAAGGCAAGGCCGACGCGACGCTCGATCGTGTGAAGTCCGCCGTGCAAAAGACGCTCGGCGCCGACGCGCCGATCAAGTCGGTGGCGCGCACGCCGATCCCGGGGCTCTACGAAGTGTCCATCGGCGGTGAGATCCTCTATGCCGACGAGAAGGCGCAATACGTGATCCTCGGCGGGAACCTCGTCGATACCAAAACGCGTCAGAACCTGACCGAAGCGCGCCAATCGGAACTCAACAAGATCGACTTCTCCAAGCTGCCGCTCGACCGTGCCTTCAAGTACGTGAAGGGCAACGGCAGCCGCAAGATCGCCGTGTTCTCCGATCCGAACTGCCCATACTGCAAGCGCTTCGAAGAGACGCTGAAGTCGTCGAAGATCGACAACGTCACTGTCTACACCTTCCTGTATCCGGTGCTCGGACCGAACTCGGACACCAAGTCGAAGGCGATCTGGTGCGCGCCGGACCCGCTCAAGGCCTGGCATGACTGGATGCTCGACAAGAAGGAGCCGCCCGCACCGAACGCCAAGTGCGACGACGGCGCCGTCAAGCAGAACGTTGTGCTGGGTCACCAGCTCAACATCACCGGCACCCCCACGATCATCCTGACCGACGGCCGTCGTCTGCCGGGCGCCGTGCCTGCCGAAGAACTGGAAAAGGCGCTCTCCACGGTCAAGTGACCCTCCGACCCGCGCGCGACCTGCGTCCGGGCGCGCTCATCCGCGCCCGGCATTCCCCCCGACAACAAGAAGCCGCTACGTCATGAAAGCTCTGTCCGCTGCTCCCGCCATTCGGTACGCGATCGTTCCGAAATCTCCCGCCGCTCACCTGTTCGAAGTGACCGTCACGGTCTCGAACCCTGCCCCCGAAGGTCAGCGCTTCACGCTGCCGGCCTGGATTCCCGGCAGCTACATGGTGCGCGAGTTCGCCCGCAACATCGTGACCATCGGCGCGACATGCCGTGGCCGCAAGGTCGCGTTCGACAAGCTCGACAAGCACACGTGGCAGGCTGCGCCGTGCAAGGGAACGCTGATCGTGACGTACGAGGTGTACGCATGGGATCTGTCGGTGCGCGCCGCGCATCTCGACGACACCCACGGCTTCTTCAACGGCACGAGCGTGTTCCTGAAGGTGGAAGGGCAGGCGCACGCGCCGTGCGAAGTGGATGTGCTGCGTCCGCGTGGTGCTGCGTTCAAGGCGTGGCGCGTCGCCACCGCGCTGGAACCGGCCGAAGGCACGGCGGCGCTCGACTTCGGGCGCTATCTGGCCGTCGACTACGACGAGCTGATCGACTCGCCGGTCGAAATGGGTACGTTCGTTCACGGCACGTTCAAGGCGTGCGGCGTAACGCATGAGGTCGCGATCACCGGGCCGGTGCCGAACCTCGACCTCGATCGTCTGCTGCGCGACATGAAGAAGATCTGCGAGTCGCAGATCCGCCTGTTCGAGCCGGGCGCCAGTTCGCGCTCGCGGGTGCCGATGTCGCGCTACGTCTTCCTGCTCATGACGGTGGGCGATGGCTACGGCGGTCTGGAGCACCGCGCGTCGACCGCGTTGCTGGCGAGCCGCAACGACCTGCCCGTGCAGGGCCAGGCGCGCATGAGCGACGCGTATCGCGGCTTCCTCGGCCTCGTGAGTCACGAATACTTCCACACGTGGAACGTCAAGCGGATCAAGCCGGCCGTGTTCGCGCCGTACACGCTGGATCAGGAAAGCTACACGCGCTTGCTGTGGCTGTTCGAAGGCTTCACGTCGTACTACGACGATCTGATGCTCGTGCGCAGCGGCGTGATCGAATCGTCGGCGTACTACGAACTGGTCGCCAAGACGGTGGCGAACGTCATGCGCGGCAGCGGTCGACTCAAGCAGACCGTGGCCGAGAGTTCGTTCGACGCGTGGACCAAGTATTACCGTCAGGATGAGAACGCGCCGAATGCTATCGTGAGCTACTACACGAAGGGTTCGCTTGTGGCGCTGGCCCTCGACCTGACGATCCGCTCGCAGACCCGCGGCCAGAAGTCGCTCGACGATGTCATGCGTGCGCTTTGGCAACGGTATGGCCGCGACTTCTATCGCGGCACGCCTGTCGGCATCGACGAAGACGCCGTACAGCCCTTGTTCGAAGAAGTCTCGGGACTCGATCTGTCGGCGTTCTTCGCCACGGCGATCAACGGTACGCGCGATCTGCCGCTGGCGTCGTTGCTGGCGCGCGTCGGCTTGACGCTCGAACCGGTCAAGCCGGAAAACGGACGTCCGGCGCTGGGCGCGAAGACGGCGAAGCGCGGCGGCGATCTGACGCTGTCGCAGGTGCTCGACGGCGGTGCGGCACAGGCGGCCGGACTGTCGGCGGGCGATGTGCTCGTCGCCATCGACGGCCTGCGCGTGACGTCAGGCAATCTCGACAAGTTGCTTGAACGCTATCGCGCGGGAGATCGTGTGAGCGTGCACGCGTTCCGTCGCGACGAACTGCGCGAGACGGCGCTGACGCTCGACGCCCCGGAAATCTCGCAATACCGCATTGCCGAGACACGCGACCGCGCTGCTGCGTTGCGTCGCGGGAAGTGGCTGTCGGCCTGACGCGCTAATGCGCTGACGTCAGGCGCCTATCGGACTATTGGACTATCGGACCCGGCACCGCCGGGTCCCGATTCTCCTCGGGGCAAGTCCGGGCGACCGCGAGCATGTGCTCGATGAACGCCTGGGTCTTGCGCGGCAGGAAGCGCCTCGACGGCGTGACCAGATTCACCGGGCTCTCGGGCAGCGACCAATCCGGCAGCACTTTCACGAGCCGTCCGGTGCGCAGGGCATCTTCGGCCAGAATGTCCGTGAGCGCCGCGATACCGCTGCCCGCGAGTGCCATCTCCTTGACCATCCCCATGCTGTTGACCTGAATCGCGCCCTGCATCGTGATGTCCACGCGCTGGCGTCCCTTGTGCAGCGTGTCCGACGTGAACAGGCGCCGCGAGCCCTGCAGGATCACGAAGCGGTGGCCTTCCAGTTCGTCGGGCGTCGCCGGCAGGCCGGTCGCGCTCAGATACAGCGGACTCGCATACAGGCTGCGCGTCAGCATGAGTAACGGACGTGCCACGAGCGTGGAATCGGAGAGCTGTCCTGCGCGAATGGCGACATCGACGCGCTCGGCAATCAGGTCGACCTGCCGCGAGCTCAGGTCGACGTCGACCGTGATCTCCGGATAAGCCGCGCAGAAGGTGGCCAACGGTACGGCCAGCCATTGCGTGGCGAAGTCGGCGGGCGCGGTAATGCGCAGACGTCCGCGGGGCTTGCTCGACAGTTGCGAGGCGAAGTCCCGCGTCTCTTCCACCTCTTCGAGAATCGGCAGACAGCGCTCGTAATACGCTTCGCCGACTTCCGTCAGTTCGAGTCGTCGCGTAGTCTTGTGCAGCAGCTTGGTGCCCAGTCGCGTTTCGAGTCGCGACAGCCGGCGACTCACCGTCGCCTTCGGCAGGTCGAGCCGTTCGCCCGCGCGCGTAATACTGCCCGAGCGCACGACCTCCGCGAAGATCAGCATGTCATTCAGATCGTCAATCATCGCGCGCGCTCCTCGGTGACGCGTTCATTCGGCAGGGGAGTCAGGCTCCCAAAGCAGGGCGGAAAAGGGTCTTGGCCATTGTTCCAAAAAGGGAACAAACAATTCGATTTTACCGGCTTGTTTCATTTTTGTGGGTAACTAGAATTCATCCCAAGCCGACGCGCAACGCAAGGCAACCCAGAGATGGGGTCGCAGCGCGAACGGATTTTCGAACACCCCAGGCTCAGGAGCCGAGAAATGACCACCATTCTGCAAATCAATTCCGCTGCCCGCTCGCAAGGCGCCAACTCGACCACGCTCGCCAACGAATCGGTGTCGCAACTGGTTGCCAAGAACCCGGGCGCCAAGGTTGTCGTGCGCGACCTGCTGAACGACGGCGTGCCCCACCTCGACGAAGCCGTGATCGGTGCGTTCTTCACGCCGGAAGACCAGCGCTCGGCCGAACAGAAGGCCATCATCGCGCGCAGCGACGAGCTGATCGCCGAAATTCAGGCAGCCGACTATGTCGTGTTCGGCGTGCCGCTGTACAACTTCCAGGTGCCGACGCAGCTCAAGGCCTACTTCGACTGGATCGCCCGTGCCCGCGTGACCTTCCGTTACCGTGAAGACGGCAGCGTGGAAGGCCTGATCCAGGGCAAGAAAGTGATCGTGGCGTTTGCGCGCGGCGGCAACTACAAGGACACGCCGGCTGACAGCCAGACGCCGTACCTCAAGACGATTCTCGGCTTCCTCGGCATGACGGACGTGACGTTCATCTTCGCCGAAGGTCTGGCACGCGGCCCGGAATCGGCCGCCGCCGGCTTCAAGGACGCTCGCGACGCCATCGCCGCGCTGTAATCGTTCCAAGACGTCTCTCGCACGCGCAGGCGCCCCCCAAATGGCCCATCCGACGCCCCTGCATCCGCGTCTGACCAGGCGCCCGGCCGCCCATGCCGGTGCGCGGGCCATGCCGCGCGTGCTTCCCGTCTCCCGCCCCGGCCGCTGTGCCGCGGCCGCGGGGGCGGGTGTTTTCGATCAGGTCGACGAGACGGACCCGTTTCTGTCGATCGACATCTTTCGCCGTCAAGGCGCTTGCATACCGCCGCATCCGCACGCCGGATGTGTGGTGGCCACCTACCTGTTTCCGGAATCGACGACCACGCTGCGCAGCCGTCACGCGCATGGCGGCGATGACGGGGTGCGCCCGGGCGATTTGCTGTGGCTCGAAACGAACTGCGGCACCGTGCACGAAGACGCCCCCGCCAATGCCTGCGAAATCGCGCGCGGCGTGCGGGTGGTCGTCAACCGTGCCGGACGTCATGCCCACGGTGCGCCCTCGCAGACGGTGGTTCGCTCGGAAGACATGCCGCGTTGGCAAGACGGCGACGTCGATTGGACGTTGATCTGCGGTCAGTGGGGCGAGCGCGTTGTGGCGCGCGCCGAAGGCGAACGAACGACGCTGCTGCAACTCGATTGGCGCGGCGATGCACTGAGCACGCTCGAAATCCCGTGCGACGGACGTCGCTGGATCGCGCTGATGGCGCAGGGCGACGCGGCGCTTGCCGGACACGCGCTGCGCGCGCAGAGCGGTGGCGCACAGGCGCTGCTGCTGACGCCCGGCACCTGGCAACTGGCCGGAAGCACCGGAGCGCGAATGATGCTCGCGGGCGGCGAACCGCTTGGCGAGCCCGTGGTGTATCGCGGCAACTTCGCCGCGAGCGACGAGAGCGATCTCGTGGCGCTCACGCGGCGCTATCAACAAGGTTCGATGGGCACGCTTGCGCCTGTCGCCGAAACGAACGAATAAGCACGAACCGTCCTGAATGAAAAAGGGGGATCCGGCATGTTGTCCGGATCCCCCTTTTTGTCGTGCTTCCCGATGACGGGAAGCGCGCTACGTCATCATCACTGATGGAAGTTCAGCGTCATCATGATGGTGCGACCCGGCGCCCACGTGGCGTAGATCGGGTAGGCGCTCGAGTAATACTTCTTGTCGAAGATGTTCTGCACGTTCAGTTGCAGATCGACCGTGCGCGAGACGCGATACGTGGCCATGGCGTCGAAACGCGCGTAGCCCGGCGTCCACTTGCGCACGCTCGGCGAGACCGACGCGTACGTCAGGCTCGAGAGCGTCATGCCCGCACCCACGGTGACCTTCGGCATCACTTCGTAGTCGGTCCACAGCGTGAAATTGTGCTTGGGCACCATCACCATCGGCAGGCCCGAGGCGCCCACGGCGGCGGCCGGACCGGCATCCGTCGTGATCGCGTCGAGGTACGAATAGCCGCCGAACACACGCCAGTGGTTCGTCAGGCTGCCCGCCCAACCGAGTTCGAAGCCGCGCACGCGCTGGCTGCCGGCGTTGATCGTGCCGCCGAGACCGTCGCTGACCTGCGCGTTGGTCTTGTCGGTCTGGAACAGAGCGGCGGTCAGCGACAGGCGCTGTTCGATGACGTCCCACTTCGCGCCGACTTCGATGTTGCGGCTGCGCTCAGGCGAGAGGTTGCGGTTCGCTGCCGTGATCTGGTCCGTACCACCGCCCAGACCGCTGTTCGAGCCCGGCGGGTTGGCCGACGTGCCGTACGACGCATACAGGCTGAGCGTCGGCAGCAGCTTGTACACGACGCCGAGCTGGAAGCTGAACAGGTTCGACGTGTTGTTCAGATCCGGCGCACCGGCTTGCACGGCGCTCACGTCGAAGCGGTCGAAGCGCGCGCCGGCGTTGACGAGCCAGCGATCGGAGAGCTTCACGCTGTCGAACAGGTAGGCCGATGCCACGTTGGTGCGCGTGTTGGTCGCCGCACCCGGGAAGGACTTGTCGCCGTTGAGCTGGATGCTGCCGGTCCACGGGTTGCCCGGGTTCCAGTTGCCGATGGTCGTGCAGTTGAACGCCACCGTGCAGGGGCCGCCCGAACGGATGTTGTTGCCCGCGCTGTCAGTCACGAGATAGCCCTCGTAACGGCTTTGCTCGTTGCTGAACTCGACGCCGCCGGTGAGCGTGTGCTCGAAGCCGAACAGCGTGGTCTTGCCCGTGAGTTCGGTCTGGTTGGCGATGCTGTTCGTGGCGTACTTGCCGCTCTTCGCCTGCAACGAAATGATGTTCGAGTTGGCGGATTGGAACTGCGGGTTCGTAGCGATGTAGTCGAGCGTGGAACGGCCGACCATCGTCGTGTTCTTGATCTTCCACGTCTCGTTGATGCGGTGCTCGACCTTGATCTCGCCGCTGTCGGTCTGGCCGCGACGATAGTCACGGTCGTTCAGGCCGTAGAACTGGTTGCGCTTGAAGCCGCCGTCGGGCGTGCCGCCCGTCGAACGGAACGGCGCGCTGAAGTCCGGCATGTCGTACGAATTCAGGTGGTAGTAGCTCACCGTCACCGTGGTCGGGCTGTTCAGGCCGAAGGCCACCGACGGCGCCACGCCCCAGCGCTGGCTGTACACGTTGTTGCGCCCGGCCTGATTGGCGTCGTGGCCCATCACGTTCAGTCGCACGGCGGTCTGGTCGTTGATCTGGCGGTTCACGTCCATCGTCAGACGCTTGTAGGCGTCCGTGCCCAGACCGAGGCTCGCGTTGGTGAAGTCTTCCAGGCGCGGGGTCTTGGTCGTGATGTCGATGCTGCCGCCCACGGCGCCGCGTCCGGCGTAGACCGAGTCAGGGCCCTTGATGACGCTGATGTTCTCGATGGCGAACGTTTCACGGTTCTGCACGCCCGAGTCGCGCATGCCGTCGACGAAGATCGAGTTGCGCGATTCGAAGCCGCGCAGCACCGGACGGTCGGCCGACGGGTTCGCGGCGGCGTCGCCGCCGATGAACGTAATGCCCGGTACGGTCTTGAGCGCTTCGGCGAAGGTCGTGGCGTTCGTCTGCTTGATCAGTTCTTCCGGAATGACCGTGATCGAGCGCGGCGTATCGCGCAGCGGAGCGACGAACTTGTACGACGGCAGCGTTTTCGTCTGCATCGGCGACGACACGGCGCTGTCGGTGACCTGCGTGGTGGGCAGGGCGACGGCGCCGGGTGCGGCGGCGTTGGGCGCGTTGGTGGCATTGCCCCCGTTGGCCGTGGCATCCGGCGACGCGGCGGCGGGCGTCTGGGCGTAAGCGGGAAGGGTGGCGAAGCTGCCGGCGACGACAAGCGCGCAGGCGGTGACGAGCAGACGCTGACGCGCCTGGAAAGCGGTAGACATACGTGTGTTCCGGCAGTGGCGCTGCCGTCAGCCACTGCTCTGGCCGGACAACGCACGGTTATTGTTTTCGATAATGAGATTGATAAGAATTCTCATTACGGGCCGGAAGTTTAATATCTTTCACATCCTCATGTAAACGCTTAATCGCGAATGGAGTGTGGTAATTCCCGCGATGCGTGAACCGCTACTTGCAGTCGAGGTAAAAGTCGATTGAGAGACAGTTTTGTAAGTTGTGACGATCAAAAATCGAAAAATCTAAAAAAAGATCGTCATAACTTACATTTTTGTTGGTCGTTCACATCGATCGGGCGCTTGCGTTACTTTGTCCCGCATAGCACCAGAGAGCCTGTCCGCGCCGAAGTCGGGTTGTCGACGTTGTTGACATCCGGTGCGAGTGACGAATTGTTCGAGCACCTGGTCGGTCTGTATCTCACCTCCGGCATTTCCGGGTTCCAGCCGAAGGTGATGATGCCGGACGCCGACGCCTTACCGACAGATGCACGATCCCCTGTCGCCGAGAAATGCACGGCGGCAACACCTGATCTCATCGTGAAAGCTGCCGGGGAGGACTACGCCTATCTCGCGCAGAACGAATTCCTGTGTATGTCGGCGGCGCGCGAGGCCGGCATTACCGTGCCTGAGTTCTGGCTGTCGGATGACGGATCGCTGTTCGTCATGCGGCGTTTCGATCTCGCGGGAGACGAGCGGCGTCAGTTGGGTTTCGAGGACATGGCGGTCTTGCATGGACGGTCCGCCGAGCAGAAGTATGTCGGCTCGTACGAACGCATCGCTGCCATGATCGGCTATTTATGCGCGGAAAACCGGTCGGAGAGCCTGGCCCGGTACTTCGACTACCTTGTGCTTTCCCTCATGGTTCGCAACGGCGACGCCCATCTCAAGAACTTTGGTCTGATCTATGAGCACCCGGGTGGTCGTGCAGCCAAATTGGCACCGCTATTCGACGTCGTCACCACGAGCGTCTACTCGCATGTCGATCCGCAGTCGGGCAGGTCGCTCACGGACCGGACCCTGGCCCTCAAATTCGACAAGCGTCGGACTTACCCCGATCGGCGGGCCGTCATCGAATTCGGCCGCACGGTCTGCGGTGTGGCGCATCCCGAGCGTGTCATCGAGCGCATCGAGATCGCCATGCAGGCGACGCTGACCGCCCATGCGTCGAGAGTCGATCCCGCGTTTCTCGTCGCCATGCGCACCGAGTGGGAGCAAGGCAGCGCTGCCTTGCGTCCCGAGAAGCGTTTCGCGGTGAGCGTCTGATCACACGGGTACGCGCCAGTCGATGGGCGTTTTGCCGTGCTTTTCGAGGAAGGCGTTTGCGGCGCTGAAGTGGCCGCAACCGAGAAAGCCGCGATGTGCCGAGAGTGGCGAGGGGTGCGGCGCTTCGAGCAGCAGATGGCCATGCCCGGACAGCAGCGGGGCTTTCGCCTGAGCGTGGCTGCCCCAGAGCAGGAAGACGAGTGGCCCTTGCTTCGCCGCCAGTTCGGAGAGCAGCGTATCGGTGCAGGCTTGCCATCCGCCGGTCTTGAACGGCTTCGCGTGGCTGGCGGCGTTGCCCGCTTCGACGGTCAGCGTCGTGTTGAGCAACAGTACGCCCTGCTTCGCCCATGCGTCGAGATTGCCATGCGGCGCCGGGGCAATGCCCAGGTCGCGCTCGATTTCCTTGTACATGTTGCGAAGCGACGGCGGCACGCGTACGCCGCGCTGCACCGAAAACGCCATGCCGTGCGCCTGCGCGATGCCGTGATCGTCGCCGTGATACGGATCCTGCCCGAGGATCACGACCTTCACCGCCTCGGGCGACGTCATTCGCAGGGCGTGAAAAATGTCCGCCGGGTACACGGTTTTTCCCGCTGCGACTTCGGCGTCGACATAGCGGCACAGCGGCGCATACGCGTCGCTTTGCACGAACGGCGCAACCAGTGGCTTCCATTCGGCCGGCAGGGCCTCGAACTGATCTTCGACGCGTCCCGTGAGCGGGCCCGCGGCGTCGGGATTGGCTGCATCCGACGGTGCCGCCGCAACGGCGGGCTTCGCCGCTTTTGTGGGGGCGTTCCCTGACTTCGGCGGACGCCCTCGTCGGCGAGCCACAGGTTCGGTCTGTGTCTGTGTCGTGTCGGCGGTCGCGTCTTGCTGTGTGTCGGGGGCCGGTTCGTCGAAGAGCGAACGTTGCCGTTCGTCTGCCGAGGCGGAAGAGGTCGCGCGGGAACGTGATGCCATGCGATGCGTCTGTGGAAAGTTCGTGAAGGTGTGAGTGTGCGCCAGACGGCGTTCAGCCGCCAAGCACAGCTTGACGCAGACGATAGCCGCGCTGCGCCTTGCTCACATTGTCGATGTGCAACTCGGGCAGCACCGCCCGCAGGTCCTGTGCAAGCGCCTTCAGAATGCGCTCGCCCTGTCCTTCGCGGTCGTCGTCCGGCGCGTCGAGCAATTCGAGTTCGACTTCGACGAGCGGTTCCGTGTGACGTCGACCGTTGGCGTCCACCGCAACTTCGCCACGGTCGAAGGCGATTTCCACGGCGGTACCGTCACCGGCGACATAGCGCCACAGGCGTCGCACGAAGTTCGTCTCGAACTGCGCCACCACGCCCGCGCCCTCGGTACGCAGCAGATCGGCGGTCTCCGGCACGTCGCACGCGGCGATCAGTGCCGTCAGCTCAAGCGCCTCGCCGCCGACCGCCAGTTCCCACTCGTGACGCACATGCAGGCCGTCATGCGCTACGCCGACCGACTTGAGCGTTTGCAGCCATTGGCCGGCGTGTCCGTCACGCGCGACATACCGCAGGCGCAGCGCCGCTTTTGCGCGCGCGAACGCCAGCGCAGGGGTGTCGAAATAGCGATTGACGAGATGCCGTTCGCCCCGCGCTTCGGCACCGGGCAGACGGTCGAGGTGAGCAATCAGCGCGTCGGCGCGCGTGGCGGGAAGGTCGCCCGGCAGGGCGAGTTTGAGTTCGCGTTCGATGGCCATCGGGCCGCTCCTGTGAGAGGTCGCCTGGCGAAGCCGGGGGCGACATCGCCGGGCAGGAACGACGCGGCCTGTCAGGGTGCTCGGACGGTGCCCCGAGGTGGCGCACCGTGCCATCGTCGCGGAGGGCGGCGCGACTCGTGTTGGCGAGTCCGCCGCTTAGCGGGGCATGTCGAACAGCGTGGCGAGCGCATCGCCCGGCTCGGGCGCGCGCATGAAGGCTTCGCCGACGAGGAAGGCATTGACGTTGGCCGCGCGCATGCGCGTCACGTCGTCACGCGACAGGATACCCGACTCCGTCACGACCAGGCGATCGTCCGGAATGTGTTTGAGCAGGCCGAGCGTGGTGTCGAGCGTGACCTCGAAGGTGTGCAGGTTGCGATTGTTGATGCCGAGCAGCGGCGTGCGCAGCTCGAGTGCGGCGTCGAGCTCCTTGCCGTTGTGCACCTCGACGAGCACTGCCATGCCCAGTTCATGGGCCTGCGCCTCGAGATCGCGCATCTGTGAGAGCTCCAGCGCGGCGGCGATCAGCAGAATGCAGTCGGCCCCCATGTCGCGCGCCTCGTACACCTGATAGGCATCGATCATGAAGTCCTTGCGCAGCACGGGCAGATCGCACGCGGCACGCGCGGCTTTCAGATACGCGGGCGAGCCCTGGAAGAACTGCACGTCGGTCAGCACCGAGAGGCAGGCGGCGCCGCCGTTCTGATACGACTCGGCGATCTGGAGCGGCACGAAGTTCTCGCGAATCACGCCTTTCGACGGGCTCGCCTTCTTGATTTCGGCGATCACGCCAGAGAGGCCGCCGTCGATCTTCGTGCGCAACGACCCCACGAAATCGCGGGTGCGCAGGGCGCTGTCGCCAACGGTGGCTTCGGCGTCGCGGCGCAGGCTCGCGAAATCGCGTTCGCGCTTGGCGGCGGCCACTTCTTCGGCCTTAACGGCCAGGATCTTGTCGAGAACGGTAGACATATCGATGGGAGAAACGGGAGTTCTGTGAGTGACGAACGTCAGGCATTGCGTGCCATGACGTTCGCCGCTGTCGCTTCGTGTTGCGTATCGCCCCGGGGGGCTGGTGCTTACGCCTTGAACCGGTTCGTGAACGTGACGAACTGATCGAGCTTCGCACGCGCCGCGCCGCTGGCGAGGGACTCGCGCGCCATCTTGATGCCGTCGCCGATCGTCGGCGCGCGGTTGGCGGCATACAAGGCCGTTCCGGCGTTGAGTGCGACGATCTCGCGTGCGGTGCCCGCCTTGTCGTCAAGCGCGTCGAGCAGCATCGTCCTCGATTCTTCAGCGCTGGCGACCTTCAGGCTGCGATTGCTGACCATCTGCAAACCGAAGTCTTCCGGGTGGATTTCGTACTCGGTGACCTTGCCGTCCTTGAGTTCGCCCACGAGGGTGGACGCGCCGAGCGAGACTTCGTCCATGCCGTCCTTGCCGTAGACCACGAGCACGTGTTCTGCGCCAAGACGCTGCATCACGCGCACCTGAATGCCGACCAGATCGGGGTGGAACACGCCCATCAACTGGTTCGGCGCACCGGCCGGATTCGTGAGCGGGCCGAGAATGTTGAAGATCGTGCGCACGCCCATTTCCTTGCGCACGGCGGCCACGTTCTTCATCGCCGGATGATGGTTCGGCGCGAACATGAAACCGATGCCGACTTCGCGCAGGCATTCGGCCACCTGTTCGGGCGAGAGCATGATGTTCACGCCCAGCGCTTCGAGCACGTCGGCGCTGCCCGACTTGGAGCTCACGCCGCGGTTGCCGTGCTTGGCGACTTTCGCGCCAGCGCCGGCGGCCACGAACATCGAGGCGGTGGAGATATTGAACGTGTGCGACACGTCGCCGCCGGTGCCCACGATGTCGACGAAATGCTCATCGGCCGGGGCATCGACATGGTTGGCAAACTCGCGCATGACTTGCGCGGCGGCAGCGATTTCGCCAATGGTTTCCTTCTTCACGCGCAGGCCGGTGATGATCGCGGCCGACATGACCGGCGAGATCTCGCCCTTCATGATGAGACGCATCAGATGCAGCATCTCGTCGTGGAAGATTTCGCGGTGTTCGATGGTGCGCTGCAGGGCTTCTTGCGGGGTAATCATTGCGATGTCTCGTTATCGTTTCGATCGGTTCGGCTTGCTGGACGGCGGCACGCGTCAGGCGGCTTGCGCCACGCGCGGTGCGGCTTGCAGGAAGTTGCGCAGCACGTCGTGGCCATATGTCGAGAGAATGGACTCGGGGTGGAACTGCACGCCCTCGACGTCCAGTGTCTTGTGACGCACGCCCATGATTTCACCGTCGTCCGTCCAGGCCGTGACTTCGAGGCAGTCGGGCAGCGAGGCGCGCTCGATGGCCAGCGAGTGATATCGCGTGACGGTAAAGCGCTTGGGCAGGTTGGCGAACACGCCTTGCTGTGTGGTTTCGATCTCGCTCACCTTGCCGTGCATGATCTGCTGGGCGCGCACGACCTTGCCGCCGAAGGCTTCGCCGATGGCCTGATGACCGAGGCACACGCCGAGAATCGGAATCTGGCCGGCGAAGCGCTTGAGCACGTCGAGCGTGATACCGGCATTGGCCGGGCAGCTCGGGCCGGGCGAGAGGCAGATGCGCTCGGGGGAGAGTTCGGCGATCGCGTCGAGCGTGATTTCGTCGTTGCGATAGACCCGCACGTCTTCGCCCAGCTCACCGAAGTACTGGACGATGTTGTAGGTAAACGAGTCGTAGTTGTCGATCATCAGCAGCATGATGGTCCCTGTTCGTCTGGTGACAAAGGATTGTCGAACGCATGAGATTTGCGAATTCCCCCTGAGCGTGCCCCCACATTGAGTTCGCGATCCGCGGGGGAGGGCGCTATGGGGATGAGATAGACGTGGCGGGTTACCGCCACCAGCGCAGGGCGGCGGTCAGGGGCGACCAGAGGAGGGAGGAAGACTGATGCGACTTCATAGTGACGCCGATTGTAGCAGCATCTGCGGCGTGTCGTGACGGGGCGTCGTAAAAAGCGGGCAATCGACGGGTTTTGCGCGCGATAAGGGCAATTCTTGCAAGAATGTGCGCGCTACGGCTACCGTCGTTCGACGAATCTGCGACGGGGACACCGGAACGCCACGACGCGTGGCATTCCGGCACAGGCCCGTCCGGACGGACGCTCAGGTGGCCTTCTTCGCCCGCGTCGACTTTGCCGGGCCGGCGGTTTTCGCTGCCGCCGTGGTGCGCTTCGTGGCGGACGGCGCACGCTTTCGCAGCGCCGTTGCCGGGGCGTTGTCGGGGGCCGGGGTGGTCGATGCCGCCGACGCGGCGGGCGTTTTGGTGCGCATTCTGGCGCGCGTTGCCGGTCGCTTTGCTGACGAAGCGCGCGGCGCGGACGGGGTCTCGGCCTCCGCCTCCGCCTGCGCGGCAACTTGCTCGAACACGTCCAGCACACGCGTCAGGTCGCTTTGTTCGCCGCCGTCGAGCGGCACGGCGAAGCTCAGTTCCTTGACGGCCTTCGCCACCCGCCGGATGTTCTCCGGCGACGCCTGCGCCAGCATGCCGGGAATGGCCTGCATGGCCGCGTCGGGCGCCATGCGCAGCAATCCCGCCTGCCGTCGGATGATCTCGCGGAACGTCTCGATCGAGATATTGCGCTCGCCACGCGGCAGCGAGCGCGCCAGATTGAACTGACGCTCATCCGCTTCGCCATGCAGTCGATGCACCCACAGCAGCGCGCGAACACCGGCTTCGAGCAGGCCGCCCTGACGCAATTCGTGATGTCGCCGTGTCAGCGTTTCCCTGACGAACGCCACATGCTCGGGCGACGTGCCCGGGTGCACCCGGACCGCCGTGTCGTCGCTGCCGTGCAGCCCGGCAAGCGCTTGCACCCAAGGCTGACCGTAAATCAGTTCGAACGCTTTCTCGTAGCCGTCGTCGCGAATGTCCCGATAGAAGTTGAGCGACTGCTCGATGGCCGACGAGATGGCCGTCTCCAGCGCGAGGAACGGATTGTCCGGCGCCACCGTGTGACGCGTCTCGCGCACGCGTCCGGCTTTCTCGGCGAATGGCACGGCAAACGGATTGCGGTCCGACCACAGTTCGTAGCTCACACGTAGCGGGTGCAGCACACGCATCCAGTACGCCGACGTCGGCGTGACCATCGCACGGATCCACGGTTGCACGAGGCTGCGGTACAGCCCGAGGTGGATGTCCGACAGATGCGCGACAGCAGCGAAGCGTCGGTCGCTCTCGGTGTCCGGCTGCACGATGGCACGCACGTCCGCGACACTGCGCCGCTGGATCGACATCACGAAGTCCCCGTCGATCAACTCCTGATGCGGCGTGTCGGCGGTCTTGTCGGCGATTTGCGCCTGATAGATACCGGCGGGCAGCACGTCGATCAGATCGATGTTGTTGACGAACTTGCGATGTTCCTTGCGGCCCGTACTGCCGGATACGAAGATGCCCAGATGGCCGATGCTGTCGTGCGTGGCGTAGACGATCGTCTGATCGTGACTGAGCACTTCGGCGTCGTCGCGATACATGTCGGTCACGAAGCCGAGCGCCTGCGGGGGCGGCGTAATGTTGTCGCCGTACGAGCAGAAGACCACGATGGGCGAGCGGATGTTGCGCGGGTCGATCCGGATGCCGTCGCTCGTGATCAGTTCGGCGCTCGTGAGCCGATTGCCGACGAAGAGGTTGTCGACGATGTACTGCATCTCCTGCGCATTGAGAAAGACGTGACCGCCCCAGTATTTCTCGAAGCTGAGGTAGCGCGGTGCTTCGGTGTCGACGTTCGCGTAAAGGTGGTACTTCTTGCGCCACAGCGTGTTGGCGGGATCGAGGTTCTCGAAGTTCTGCACCAGCCAGGCGCCGTCGAAACGGCCGTCGCCGAGGTCGCTCGTGAGCGCCGTGAGCCAGCTGCCGCCGAGCAGGCCGCCGGAGTAGCGCATCGGATTGCGCCCGCGCCAACCCGCCCAGTACGACAACGGCGCACCGGCCACGATGATCGGACCGAAGAGTTCGGGACGCATCGCCGCCGTCATGAGCACCTGCCAGCCCGCCTGGCAATTGCCGATCACAGCGGGTTTGCCCGCGCTCTCCGGATGCAGCGAAATCACCTTTTCAAGGAACGCCGCTTCCGCACGCATCACGTCTTCGACCGTCTGTCCCGGTACCGGATCGGGCACGAATCCGACGAAATAGCACGGATGCCCCGCGCGCAACGCCGCACCGATCTCGCTGTCGGGCTTGAAGCCGCCGATGCCCGGGCCGTGGCCGGCACGTGGATCCACCACGACGAAGGGGCGGGCATTGGGCTGCGTCGGGGTGTCGTCGGGCGGCACGATACGCATCAGGCAGTAGTTGCACGGCCGGGGCAGGTCGTGTCCGTCGAGGATGACTTCGGCTGCGAAGTCGAGCACGTTCGGTGCCGATTCGGCGAGGTGCGCCTGATACTGATTGCCGCGCTGGCGCATGACGTCGGCGAACAGCACGCTGCGTTGCCACGCGTCGACGGCGTAGTCGGCGGCAGAAGCCATCCACGGCATGTTGGCCAGCCACGGATTGGCCCCAAGCCAGCCGTTATCGGGCGATGGTGCGGATGCGCGCGCCGAGGCCCGGCGCGACGACTGACGTTGGAGCGCAGCGGAAGCGCCGGCGGGGGCGGACGAAACTGACGACTTGGCAGGCATGACGAAGACCTCGCAAATCTGAATGACGGCGCCGGTTTACGGCGCAGATTGCGCGCGCCGGCGAAAGCCGCGGCCGACAGGGCGGCACCGGGCGCCGCGCGCGAAGACAACGCGCGCTACGCCATCGAACTGAGCGTGCGGCGAAAACGCCGCAGCGAGACAGCGAAGAACACGGCGCCGATGAAGGCGAGTGCCGCGAACTGCACCCACACGACACCGATGCCGGCGCCACGGAACAGAATCGCCTGGCCCAGTTCGACGAAGTGCGTCGTGGGGGCGGCGAGCATGATGTCCTGCACCACCTTGGGCATGCTTTCGCGCGGCGTGTTCCCGCCCGAGAGCATTTGCAGTGGCAGCAGCACGAGAATCAGCAACATGCCGAATTGCGGCATCGAGCGCGCCACCGTGGCGAGAAAGATGCCCATCGACGTGGTGGCGAACAAGTGCAGTGTCGCGCCGAGCAGGAACAACGCCACGGAGCCGCCGATCGGCACATGCAGCGCACCGCTCACGATCAGCCACAGCGACATGGCCGCCGCGATCAGCACCACCAGTCCCATCGACCACACTTTCGCCAGCATGATCTCGGTCGGTGTCACGGGCATGACGAGCAAGTGCTCGATGGTGCCGTGTTCGCGCTCGCGAATGAGGGCCGCACCCGTGAGAATGATCGAGAGCATCGTGATGTTGTTGATGATCTGCATGAGCGCGCCGAACCACGCGCGCTCGAGCGTCGGATTGAAGCGCACGCGCAACGCCAGATCGATCGGCATTTCCGGCACCGACCGGTATCGCTGCAGGAACTCGCGCACCTCCGCCGAGACGATCTGCTGCACGTAGCCGCTCCCCGAGAACGCTTGGCTCATGCGCGTGGCGTCCACATTGAGTTGCACCTCCGCCGAACGCCCGGCAAGCAAGTCGCGCTGGAAGTTCGGCGGAATGTTCAGCGCGAACGTGTAAGCGCCTTCGTCCATGCCCCGGTCAACGGCGTCGGCCGTGATCATGCGTGGCATGGTGAACTGCGGCGGGTAGAACGCGGAGATGATGCGCTGCGAGATCGGCGAGAAGTCTTCGTCCACGATCGCGATCGGCGCGAGGTGCAGGGTATCGGGCTGTGCCGTGGCCGACGAATACACCGACGCGGTGAACGTGTAGATGATGAGCACCAGCATCATCGGGTCGCGCACGAGGCTCCATAGCTCCTTCACGCCGAGCCGGTAGATGTTCGCGAGGTGGCGCAGCAACGGATGCTTGCGACGCGGCGGTGCCTCGGCCGCCGGCGAGGGCGACGCTGAGGGGGAAGCGGGCGTGGGCGCCTGCGGTGCGTTCGGGCTCGCCATCACTTGTCCTGTTTCTTGAGCAGCAGGATCGTGACGCCCAGAATGACGGGCACGGCGATCAGCATCGGCCAGAAGGAATTGCTCAGATCGGCAAACCCGAGCGCCTTGTTGAAGACGCCCCGGCTGATGATGAGCATGTGGGTCGCCGGATAGATCTCGCCGATGAATCGGCCCGAGCCTTCCATCGATGCCACCGGCGTGAGCATGCCGGAGAACTGAATCGCCGGAATCATGGTGCCGATCATCGTGAAGAACAGGGCCGCGATCTGGCTGCGGGTGAAGGTGGACGCCAGCAGGCCGATGCCCGTGGCGACCACGTTGAAGATGAAGACTGCGGTCAACAGCGTGAGGAAACTGCCCTTGACCGGCACACCGAACAGCGTGACCGCCATGAGTGTCATGAGCAGGAAGTTCAGCATCGCCAGCGCGACATAGGGAATCTGCTTGCCGATCAGGAATTCCGTGCGCGTGACGGGTGTGACGTACAGATTCAGGATCGAGCCGAGTTCCTTTTCACGCACCACGGACAGCGCAGTGAGCATGGCGGGCAGCATCAGCAACAGCAACGGAATGACGGCCGGCACCATTGCGGGCAGACTCCTCACATCGGGGTTGTAGCGAAAGCGCGTCTCGATGTCGAGCGAGGCGGTCGGGCTCACGCCAAGCCGCCGGAGCGACTGATCGGCCAGCCAGTTCTGATGCATGCCCTGCACGTAACCCTGCACTGTCTCCGCGCGCATCGGCATGGCGCCGTCGATCCACGCGCCGATCTGCACAGGCCTGCCGCGCGCCGCGTCGCGCGCGAACCCGGGCGGAATTTCGATGGCGAGCGACAGTTCGCCGCTGCGCATGCGGCGATCCATGTCGTCGTAATCGGTGATCGGCGGCTGCTCGATGAAATAGCGCGAGCCGGCGATGTTCATCGTGTAGTTCTGGCTCAACGTGGTGTTGTCGCGATCGAGCACGGCGTAGCGCAGGTCTTCCACGTCCATGTTGATGCCGTAGCCCATCACGAACATCAGCACGAGCGAGCCGATCAGTGCGAGCGCGGCGCGCACCGGATCGCGCTGCAATTCCAGCGTTTCGCGCCACAGGTAGCTCATCATGCGCCCCAGCGAGAATACCTGCCGGGGCGGGTGAGCGGCCTCGGGTGTCGGCGCGTTCGCTGTCGTCGCTGCCATCGCTTCCGTCGCTTCCGTCGCTTCCGTCGCTTCGGTTGTCGGGGACTGCGGCGCCTCCGGCGTGCCGCCGCCCGCTTCGACCAGATATTCGATGAACGCCTGCTCCAGCGTGGCGGCACCTTTGTCCTGCGTGATCTTCGCCGGCGGATCGGACACGAGCACCTTGCCCGCGTGCATCAGCGAGATACGATCGCACCGGTCGGCCTCGTTCATGAAGTGCGTGGAGATGAAGATCGTCACCTGATCGCGCCGCGAAAGCGCCACCAGCAGGCGCCAGAAGTTGTCGCGCGCGACCGGATCGACGCCCGATGTCGGCTCGTCGAGGATCAGCAACTCGGGTTTGTGCACCATCGCCACGGCGAGCGACAGCCGCTGACGCATGCCCAGCGGAATGCTGTCGGGCAGCGTGTCGACCACGTCGGCCAGGTCGAAGCGTTCGACCATTTCGTCGACGCGTGCCGCGACTTCGTGCTCGGGCACGTGGAACAGCCGCGCGTGCAGCACGAGGTTCTGATGCACCGTGAGTTCGGTGTAGAGCGAGAACGCCTGCGACATGTAACCCACGCGGCGGCGGGTGTCGATGTCCTTCGGGTTCACTTCGTGCCCGAACAGCCACGCCTGACCGTCGCTCGCTTGCAGCAGCCCGGTGAGCATCTTCATCGTGGTGGACTTGCCGCAGCCGTTCGAGCCCAGAAAGCCGAAGATCTCGCCGCGACGGATGCGGAAGTTCACATGGTCGACGGCGACGAAATCGCCGAAGCGCATGGTGAGTCCCTTGGCTTCGATGGCGATCTCGGTGTGTTCGTCGATATGCAGCGGCGGGATCACGACCGGCTCGTAGCCGACCTTCTTCTCGTCGGGCAGCAGATCGATGAACGCCGCTTCGAGATTGTCGCGGTGCGTGCGCGCGAGCAACTCGGCAGGGGTGCCGGTCGCGAGGATCTTGCCCGCGTCCATGGCGACGAGCCAGTCGAAGCGCTGTGCTTCGTCCATGTAGGCCGTGGCGACGATCACGCTCATGGCCGGACGCTCGCGGCGAATGCGCGCGATCAGGTCCCAGAACTGTGCCCGCGCGAGCGGATCGACACCCGTTGTCGGTTCGTCGAGAATCAGCAGATCGGGATCGTGAATCAGCGCGCAGCACAGGCCGAGCTTCTGCTTCATGCCACCCGAGAGCTTGCCTGCAGGACGGTCGAGAAACGGATGCAGCCCGGTGCTGCGGGTAAGGTCGTCGATGCGGCGGCGGCGCTCGGCGGCGTCGTGGCCGAACAGGCGCGCGAAGAATTGAAGGTTCTCTTCGACGGAGAGTGTGGGGTAGAGATTCTTGCCCAGCCCCTGCGGCATGTAGGCGATACGCGGGCAAACGAGCTCACGGTGCGCCTTGCTCGACATGTCGCCGTCCAACGCCTCGATGGTACCCGTCTGCACGGCGCGCGCGCCCGCAATGAGCGAGAGCAGCGTCGATTTGCCGACGCCGTCCGGCCCGATCAATCCCACCATGCAGTTGGCGGGAATGTCGATGGAAACGTCGTCGAGCGCGAGTGTCTTGCGGCCGTAGCGCAGTGACACACCGGCAACGTGGACCACTGGCGGCACGCCGTGACCCGGCGGTCGAGGCGATGCAGCGGACGAGGGAGAATCCGTCATGATGCACGCCTCACTGCGGCGGCAACTTCGTCTGCAATTGCGGCGGCCACGGCGTCTGGCTGTCGGTTCTCACCCACGCAACGCCCGGCAGGCCGGTCTTCACCACCTTCAGGTGCTGCTCCAGCAGTTCCGGCGCGATCTGTGCGCGCACGCGGAACATCAGCTTCTGGCGCTCGCTCTCCGTCTCGACCGTCTTCGGAGTGAACTGCGCCGTGCTGGAGACGAACGAGATGCTCGCCGGAATCACGAACTCGGGCGCCGCGTCGAGAATGATGCGGGCTTCGGCCCCCATCGCCAGACGTCCGGCCACTTCGGAGGGCAGGAAGAAGGTCATGTACACGTCGGACAGATCGACGAGGTTGAGCACGCGGCCACCAGCGGCGAGCACTTCGCCGGGCTGTGCCACGCGGAACTGCACGCGTCCGGCACGCGGGGCGCGCAGCTCGCTGTCGGTGATGTCGGCTTCGATGCGGTTGATCGTGGCCTGCGCGGCCTGCACCGTCGACTTCGCGCCGATGACCTGCGCGTTGGCGGCTTCGACTGCCGACTGCGCGGCGGCCACTTGCGCGCGGGCGGCCGTGACGGCGGCGCGGGTGCTGCGAACGCGGGCGCGGTCGTCGTCGAGTTCCTGCACCGACGACGCGCCTTCCTTCGACAGCGTTTCGGAGCGCGACTGGCGACGCTGGGCGGCGTCCAGCTCGGCCTCACGTGCCGCGACGTTCGCTTCGGCGGTCGCCTTGTCCGATACCCGGGCGGCGGCCTGTGCCTGAATCGCGGCCACGTTGGTGACCGCCTGCTGGTACTGTGCGCGCGCTTCGTCGCGCTGGGCATTCAGGGTGTCGATCTGCATTCTCGCGAGTACCTGACCCGCCTTCACGAAGTCGCCTTCGCGCACGTAGATTTCTTCGACGCGTCCGCCCAGCTTCGTCGCGATATCGATTTCGGTCGCTTCGATGCGCCCGTTGCCGCTGGCGAAACCTGCGCCGGGTCCCGTGTGCGTGAAAGACTTCCAGCCGTACCAGCCCACACCGAGCACGACCAGCACGATCAGTGCGGGAACCATCAGTTTCTTGGCGTTGAGCGTCATATTCGTTGACCTTGTGAATTTATCGGACGGTCTGCGCGGCGTCGTTCGTCTGGCCTGTCATCCCTGTACCGGCAGCCGCGGGTGCCCCCGCAGCGGCCGGCGCCATTGCGGCGGCGGGCGACGGCTCGATCACCCGCGGGGTGCGGGCGAACGGGCCTCCGGGCGGCGCGGCGGCGGGCATCAGGCGGCTGCCGCCCCCGAGCGCCGTGTAGAGCGACACGCGGGAGGAGAGCAACGCACGGCGCGTCTGAACCGTTTGTTGTTCGATGGCGAGCAGGTCGCGCTGGGCGTCGAGCACTTCGAGGAAGGCGGCGGCGCCGTGGTCGTAGCGCAACTTCGCGAGGCGGGCACGCTCGGCCTGGGCGTCCTGCGTGGCTTGCAGGATCGTGACCTGATCGGCCAGCCAGCGTCGCGCGCTCAAGGCGTCGGCGACGTCGCGGAAGGCGCCCTGAATCGTCTTCTCGTAGTTCGCCACCGACTCCACGCGACGGGCTTCGGCAAGATCGAGATTGTTGATGAGACGTCCGCCCTGGAAGATCGGCAGATTGATGCTCGGTGTGAAGGTCCACGCGGCGCTGCCCGCCTTGAACAGGCCGTCGAGCGCACTGCTGGCCGTGCCGACCGAGCCGGTAAGCGTGATCTGCGGGAAGAACGCCGCGCGCGCTGCGCCGATGTTCGCGTGCGCCGCGCGCAACTGATATTCGGCCGCGATGATGTCGGGGCGATCTTCGAGCAGCGATGACGGCAAACCGGGCTCGAGATCGCGCATCAGCCGCGCGTCGTCGAACGTGTGGTCGAGCGCCTCCGGCGACGTGTCGATCGGCGCGCCGACCAGCACCTGCAGGGCATGCGCCTGTGCGGCGCGTTGTTGCTCGAGTTGTGTGACGAGTGCCCGGGCCTGCTGCCAGAGCGTGGTCACTTCGGTGAGGTCGAGCTTCGATGTCGAACCGACCTGTTCGCGGCGCGTGAAGATGCGCAGCGATTCGGCGCGGCTTGCGACCGTCTGTTGGGCGAGTTCGATGCGTTCGTCGAATTCACGCAGGCTCAGCCATGTCTGCGCCACTTGCGAGATCAGGCTGAGTTCCAGCGCGCGACGAGATGCATCGGATGCCAAATAATCATCGAGCGCCGCGTCTTTCAGGTTGCGGATGCGTCCCCAGAAGTCCAGTTCCCATGTCGCCAGGCCGAGCCCGACCTGGTATTGGCTGCTGATATAGGGGTTGCCGGTGAGGCTCAGATCGGCGGGCAGACGCTGTCGCGTTTCGCTCGCGCCGACACCCAGCGACGGCATGAGATCGGCGCGCTGAATACCGTACACCGCTCGGGCTTGCTCGACGCGGGCGATCGCAACGCGAAGGTCACGATTGTTGGCCAGTGCGGTTTCGATCAGGCTGCGCAACTGCGGATCGGCGAAATACTCGCGCCAATCCAGCGTGGACGCCGGCTGTGCGGTCGCCGTAGCCGGTGACGTGCTGACGTCGGATGTCCAGACGTCGGCCACCGGCGCAGCAGGGCGCTCATAGGGTGGCGCCATCGAAATACAGCCGCCAAGCAGTGCCGCGAGGGTAGCGGCAAGTGCGGCCGTCGCGGTCGTCGCCAATGGATTTGCGACGCCGGAACGCATACGTGAATTGCATGGTTTCGCCATAGAAGTTTCGACCTCCCGACGGACGCCTCACTATAGCGCGGCGACGTCAATCGGCGTATACCAAATCGGTCGAAAAAAAGCGAACGGTTGTGCTAAATCAACAAGGGCCCCGAATCGACTAGAGGTTCAACTCAATCGATTCGGAGCCCTGCGTATTTTTTCACCGTGGTGTCATGCAACGCTGGCGTGCGTTCGTTTCGGTCTCCGCATCCGTTCTCGTTTCGGAAGCATCTTTGAACGGCAGCGTGCGTCATTTTGGTGCGGTGGCGATAGCCGCACCGGTCCATCCTTCCCGATCAGTATTCGGCGTCGAGGCCGTCCTGCACCTGCTCGGCGGCACGCAGCACGGCGCGGGCCTTGTTCTCGGTCTCTTGCCATTCCGATTCGGGCACCGAGTCGGCGACGATGCCGGCCGCTGCCTGCACATACAGGTTGCCGTCCTTGACCACGCCGGTGCGGATCGCAATGGCGACGTCCATTTCACCGCCGAACGACAGGTAGCCCACGGCGCCGCCGTACAGGCCGCGCTTGACCGGCTCCAATTCGTCGATCAGCTCCATTGCACGGACCTTCGGCGCACCGGTGAGCGTGCCGGCGGGGAAGGTGGCGCGCAGTACGTCGATGTTCGACAGGCCCGGCTGCAGGCGTCCCTCGACCGAGCTCACGATGTGTTGAACATGTGAGTACTTCTCGATCACCATCTTGTCGGTGACTTCCACCGTGCCCGTCTGCGCGATACGGCCCACGTCGTTGCGCGCCAGATCGATGAGCATGACGTGCTCTGCAATTTCCTTTGGATCGCAAAGCAATTCGGTGGCAAGCTCTGCATCACGCTCCGGCGTGGCGCCGCGCGGGCGGGTGCCGGCGAGGGGGCGGATCGTGACGATCTCGTGTTCGCCGTCGGGCGTCTGCCGACGTTCCTGACGCACCAGAATTTCCGGCGACGCGCCAACCACCTGGAAGTCGCCGAAGTTGTAGAAGTACATGTACGGCGACGGATTGAGCGAGCGCAGCGCGCGATAGAGCGAGAGCGGGGCGTCGCGGTACGGCTTGATGAGGCGCTGGCCGACCTGCACCTGCATGAGTTCGCCTGCCGCGATGGCTTCCTTGGCCTTGGCCACGGCCGCGAGGTAGTCGGGCTTGGCGAATTCGCGGAAGGTTTCGGTGCGCACGCTGCCGGAGGTGACCGGTGCATCGACCGGCGCCTTCAGCCGCGCGCGCAGGTCGCGCAGACGCAGGCGCGCCTTCGAATAGGCTTCGGGTTGCGTGGGGTCGGCGTAGATGATCAGGTAGAGCTTGCCCGTGAGGTTGTCGATCACGGCGAGTTCTTCCGTGAGCAGCAACTGGATGTCGGGCAGGTTCAGGTCGTCGCGCGGCGTGGTGTACGCGAGCTTCTTTTCGATGTAGCGCACGGCGTCGTAGCCGAAGTAACCCGCGAGACCGCCGCAAAAGCGCGGCATGCCCGGGCGCAGGGCCACCTTGAAACGTGCCTGGAACTGCGTGATGAATTCGAGCGGGTCGCCGTCGTGCGTTTCGACGACCATGCCGTCGCGCACGACTTCGGTCTTCGGGCCGTAGCTGCGCAGCAGCGTGTGGGCGGACAGGCCGATGAACGAGTAGCGGCCGAAGCGCTCGCCGCCGACGACCGATTCGAGCAGGAAGGTGTTGGCGCCGCGCCGGTCGCCCAGCGCGAGCTTGAGGTACAGCGAGAGCGGCGTATCGAGATCGGCAAAGGCTTCGGCGATCAGCGGGATGCGGTTGAAGCCTTGATTGGCCAGCGATTTGAATTCGAGTTCGGTCATGTTGCACTCTGCCTGCAGGTTTGCCGGCGGGCGGTCCCGCGAAATCGGCGTGGATTGGCGTTGAGAATACCTGAGTCGTGTTCGGGGTGGACGTGCTGACCCACGTCGTGTGGCGGCGCATGCGCGTGCATCAGCGATGCGACGGCAAATGCCACGTCTCGACGAATCCGCACGCCGTGCAAGACGGCGCGCCGATCAATGACTTCTTGGGAACAACATCGATGCAAGAAACGGGTTGCTGAAGACGAACTCCAGCGGTCCCGGCCACCCCTTTGGAAGGGTTCAGCAGGACCAGCGTCGCCAGGGCCAGGCCCCCCGGTCGATCACGCCAAGACTCCGTTTCTTGTTCAGGAACATTGCGGTTGAGTGCAGTGTGGATGACGGCGAATTCAGCTCGCCAGTGTGGACGTTGCCTTGGGCACGATGGCCCGGGCGGCGCCCAGAATTGAGGCGACTATACCATCCGTGTCGATCGTTTGTATAGATTCGCCATGGTTGTAGCCGTAAGGCACGGTCAACGACGCGCAGCCTGCCGCGCGTGCCGCCTGGGCGTCGTTGCCGGAGTCGCCGACGAGCACCGCCTGCGACGGCGACACGCCGAATGCCTCGCATGCCTTGACGAGCGGCATCGGGTCCGGCTTGCGCTTGGGCCACGAATCGCCGCCGTACACCAGGTCGAACTGATCGGCGATGCCGTAGTGTTCGAGCAGGGCGACCGCGAAGCGGTGCTGCTTGTTGGTGATGCAGGCCACCGGCAGACCGGCGTCGCGCAACGCGGCCAGGCCTTCGCGTACTTCGGGGTAGAGCACCGTGTTCTCGCCGTTGATCGACGTGTAGACGGCTTCATATCTGGCCTCCGCGCGCGCGAACAGGCCGTCGATGTCACTTTCGGGGAAGCGTTCGGCCAGCGTCTTGCGCACGAGATTGGCGGTGCCCTTGCCCACGAACGTCATGAGGCGTTCGGTCGGCACGGGCGCGGCGCCCAGATCGGCCAGCATGGCGTTCAGGGCCACGCTGAAGTCGCCTGCGGTGTCGACGAGCGTGCCGTCGAGATCGATCAGGACAGCACGAATGCCGTCCAGCTGAAGATGCGGATTCTGGATCATGCAACGCTCGCGAGTTGGGCGCGCATCTGATCGATTACCGCCTTGTAGTCGGGTTTTCCGAAGATGGCCGAACCGGCGACGAAGGTGTCGGCACCGGCGGCCGCGATTTCGGCGATGTTGTCGACCTTCACGCCGCCATCGATTTCCAGACGGATCTCGCGGCCGGTCTCGGCCGTGTACGCGTCGATGCGCGCACGCACCGCGCGCAGCTTGTTGAGCGCTTCGGGAATGAACGACTGGCCGCCGAAGCCGGGGTTCACCGACATGATGAGCACCATGTCCAGGCGGTCCATCACGTGATCGAGGTAGTGCAGCGGCGTGCCCGGGTTGAAGACGAGGCCGGCCTTGCAGCCGTTGTCGCGGATGAGGCCGAGGGTGCGGTCGACGTGCTCCGAGGCTTCCGGGTGGAACGTAATGAGGTTGGCACCCGCCTTGGCGAAGTCGGGCACGATGCGGTCGACCGGACGAACCATCAGGTGCACGTCGATGGGCACGTCCACGTGCGGGCGGATGGCCTCGCAGACCATCGGGCCGATCGTCAGGTTGGGAACGTAATGGTTATCCATCACGTCGAAGTGAATCCAGTCGGCGCCTGCCGCCACGACGTTACGGACTTCTTCGCCCAGCCGGGCAAAGTCGGCGGACAGGATGCTGGGGGCGATACAGAATTGCGTCATGGCGGGGCGGGGGAATAGCGTCAAAACCGCTATTTTAAAGCTTTCGCATGACGGCTGCCCGCAGTGGGCCGGAAAGGCCGCCCGGGGCCGGCCCGGTCGGGGGCGGCCCCAAGCGGATTGCTGGCGGGGCCGGCGGCGCGATGTCCGTCACGTCTGCCGGTTGCGACCCGCGACGACTTGCCGCAGAATGCCTTGCAAAACGAGACGCTGCGTGTGACGGAGATCCGTCACGATGCCAGAGAATCGGCAAGATACCAGGCGGCCAGGGCTGCCATGACCAGAACGCCATCAGAGAGCACGCATGCGTAACAGCACCAGCCAACGCACCACCCGACGCAACACCCGAAGGAACACCCGATGAGCCAGTACGAATTTACCGTCACGGTGCGCCCGCAATATCTCCCGGAGCAGTCGGAGCCGGATCGTCGGCAATACGCCTTCGCCTACACGATCACGATCGTGAACACCGGTCAGGCGCCGGCCCAGTTGATCTCGCGCCATTGGGTCATCACCGACGGCGACAACAAGGTGCAGGAAGTGAACGGTCTGGGCGTGGTCGGTCATCAACCGTTCCTCCAGCCCGGCGAGCAGTTCGAATACACGAGCTGGGCGATGGTGGTCACGCCGGTGGGCACCATGCGCGGCGAGTTCTTCTGCGTGGCCGAGGACGGCACGCGCTTCGAAGTTCCCATCGCCGAGTTCGCCCTGACCATGCCGCGCACGTTGCACTGAGCCGGGCATGCGCGCGGTGTTCGGGCGTCAGCGGCGGTCGTCGGACCAGTCTTCCCGCTTGAGCGGATCGTCGGACGCGCGCGCGTTCGGATCCGGGGCGAGGGGATCGATCGGATCGACGGTGTCGCTCGGCATCGGCCGGACAGCGCGTGTCTGGCGAACCCTGCGCCGTGGCGACGGCTTGCGACGCATGATCACGATAGCGGCGACGATCACGATCGCCAGCAACACTTCCGGCAAGACCAGCAACGCCGGATATTCATCGAACAGATTACCCATGACGCTTTTCCTGAATGTGTTCGGGCGGTGGCGTGCCGGCCGGGGCCTGGCGCTCGCCGCGTTTGCCGCATTGCTTTACGGTTGTTCGAGTGTGCCTCCGTCGGGCACCTATCGTCCAGGCACGCCGCCGTCGAATGTCGCGACGCCGCCTTCGGGCGCGGGTCGCCTGCAGGCCGTGTCGTGGTCGCAGGTCGACGGCTGGCAGGACGATTCGCTGATCGGCGCACGCCTCGCGCTTGCCCAGAGCTGCGTGAAGCTGGTTCGTCAGAGCAACTGGCAGCCTGCCTGCCGCGCGTCGGAGCAACTCGACGATCTCGATCCTGCAGCCGTTCGTCAGTTCTTCGAACAGTACTTTACGCCGTTTCGCATCGCGAACTCCGACGGCACGCAATCGGGCCTGATCACCGGCTACTACGAGCCGCTGTTGCATGGCTCGCGCGTGCGCGCCGGTATCTATCAGACGCCGCTCTACAAATGGCCGGCCGGGCGCAAGGCGGGGTCGTTGCCCGCGCGCGCGGAACTCATGCGCAGCGGCATGCTGCGTGGCAGTGAGCTTGTGTACGTGGACGACCCCATCGAAGCGTTTTTCCTGCAGGTGCAGGGCTCGGGGCAGGTGCTGCTCGACGACGGGACGGTCATGCGTGTCGGCTACGCGGGTAACAACGATCAGCCGTACAAGTCGATCGGCCGCTGGTTGATCGATCGCGGCGAGATCACGGCGGCGCAGGCGACGATGCAGGGCATTCGCGCCTGGGCGCGGGCCAATCCGGCGCGGGTCGATGCATTGCTCGACGTCAACCCGCGCTTCGTCTTCTTCCGCGAGATGCCGAACCACGGCGTGGGCGGGATCGAAGGGCCGATCGGTGCGCTGGGTGTGCCGCTCACTGCTGAACGTTCGATTGCGGTCGATCCGGCGTCGATTCCGCTGGGCAGCCCGGTGTTTCTCGCGACGACCCGACCGCCGTTCGGCGTGCAGGCGAACGCGCCGATCAACCGGCTGATGTTCGCGCAGGACACGGGCAGCGCCATCAAGGGCGGTGTGCGCGCCGACTTCTTCTGGGGCCTCGGCGACGATGCCGGCGATCTGGCCGGACGCATGCGTCAGAGCGGCAGGATGTGGGTGTTTCTGCCGAACCAGTAACGCCGGACGGCATTTCGCCGTGCGCGCAGCCAAGAAAAAGCCCGCGAGATTCGCGGGCTTTTTCGTTGCAGGATCCTCTCTCGAGAATCAGCGCGGACGCTTGTCCAGCACGCGGCGCGCCTTGCCGACCGAGCGCTCGATGCCGCCGACCGGCTTCACACGCACGGCGCACGACACGCCGATGAGGGTCTTGATATCGCGCTTGAGCTCGCCGCCCGCCGATTGCAGTGCGCTGTCGTCGTGGCAACCCGCCGCCGCTTCGACTTCCACAGCCATCGTGTCCATCGGGCCTTCCTTGTCCAGAATGATCTGGTAGTGCGGCGAGAGCACTGCGTGACGCAGCAGCAACTCTTCGATCTGCGACGGGAAAACGTTCACGCCGCGAATGATCATCATGTCGTCCGAGCGGCCGGTGATCTTCTCCATGCGGCGCATCGTGCGGGCCGTACCCGGCAGCAGACGCGTGAGGTCGCGCGTGCGATAGCGGATGATCGGCAGCGCTTCCTTCGTGAGCGACGTGAACACCAGTTCGCCGAATTCGCCGTCGGGCAGCACTTCCCCGGTTTCCGGATCGATGATTTCGGGATAGAAGTGATCTTCCCAGATCGTCGGGCCGTCCTTCGTCTCGGCGCACTCGCAGGCCACGCCCGGGCCCATCACTTCGGACAGGCCGTAGATGTCGACCGCATCGATGCCCATGCGCTTCTCGATGGCCGAGCGCATGTCGTTCGTCCACGGCTCGGCACCGAAGATGC
Organism: Pandoraea pnomenusa; assembly: GCF_040391475.1. Lineage (GTDB taxonomy): Bacteria > Pseudomonadota > Gammaproteobacteria > Burkholderiales > Burkholderiaceae > Pandoraea > Pandoraea pnomenusa_C. The sequence continues at coordinate 85,514 of NZ_JBEBXS010000020.1, forward strand.
CGATGCGCAGCGACGACTCGGCCGCCACCATGCCCTGACGCTCGAGTTCATCGGCAATCGCGAGCATGTAGCTCGGCGTGACCATGATGATGTCGGGCTTGAAGTCCCGAATCAGTTGCACCTGCTTCTCGGTCTGGCCGCCGCCGAACGGGATCACCGTCAGGCCGGCGCGCTCGGCGCCGTAATGCGCACCCAGGCCGCCCGTGAACAGACCGTAGCCGTAGCTGACATGCACCTTGTCGCCACGACGCGCGCCCGATGCACGAATGGAACGTGCGACCAGATCGGCCCACGTGCTGATGTCGTTGGCGGTGTAGCCGACGACCGTCGGCTTGCCGGTGGTACCCGAGGAGGCGTGCACGCGCGAGACCTGTTCCATCGGCACGGCAAACATGCCGAACGGATAGCTGTCGCGCAGATCCTGTTTCGTCGTGAACGGGAACTTGGCCAGATCGGCCAGCGAGGTCAGATCGTCCGGGTGGACGCCGGCCTCTTCGAACTTCCGGCGATACACCGGCGAGTTCTCATAGGCATGCCGCAGCGACGTCTTCAGGCGGTCGAGCTGAAGGGCGCGCAGTTCGTCGAGGCTCGCTTTCTCGATCGGCTCGAGCGGCAAGGCGGTGGTCATGACTGTCTCCTTGGGGACTTGCTACTTGCTACTACTTACTAATGACGTGTGTGTCTCGTGCTTCCGTGCCCGGACCCACGTGCTGCCCGGGCCGCGTCAGACGACGTTGCCCTTGATCTGTGCGGACTTGCCGCGAAACATCGCCACGACTTCGCCTGCGGAATTCGTCAGACGGATGTCGTAGACACCGTGGCGACCCGAAAGCACCTGTTCCTGGGCTTCGGCCGTGAGCGTGTCGCCACCGGCCACCGGCTTGAGGAATTCGATGCTGCAGCCGGCTGCGACCGTGTTGATGTTGTAACTGTTGCACGCGAAGGCGAAGGTCGAATCGGCCAGCGTGAACATCAGGCCACCGTGACAGATGGCATGGCCGTTGAGGAATTCGTCGCGGATGCGCATCGACATGCGCGCGTAACCCGGACGCACTTCCTGCAGTTCCATGCCCAGCCACTGGCTCGCGCGGTCGCTGCTGTACATGGCCTCGCCCGTGGCGCGGGCGAGCTCTTCCGGTGTCATCTCGCTGGGTGCCTTGGCGGCGGAGGAGGTCAGGCTCATCGTGTCTCTCGTCTTGTTATGGTGTCGGTCTCTCGCGCGGCGCCGGATTCTGGCGTGGCGGCCGCGTGTTGCTTGGGGGGCTGTGGCGACGCGTGGCTCAGCGGCCCTCGAACTTCGGCGCGCGCTTTTCGAGGAACGCGTTCACGCCTTCGGCATAGTCGTAGGAGGCGCCCAACGCGCGTTGTCCATCGCGTTCGAGATCGAGCTGCTGGTCGAGCGTGTTGGTGGCCGACGCGTACAACGCTTCCTTGATGGTCGCGAGCGCCTTCGTGGGCTGCGTCGCCAGTTGGGCGGCCAGCTTCTGGGCTTCGGGCAGCAACGCGTCGTCGTCGACGCAACGCCAGATCAGGCCCCACTGTTCGGCCTGTTCGGCAGACAACTTGTCGCCGAGCATCGCCAGGCCCATCGCGCGAGCCATGCCTACGCGTTGCGGCAGGAACCACGTGCCGCCGGTGTCGGGCACGAGGCCGATCTTCACGAATGCCTGCACGAAGTTGACCGAGGCCCCGGCGAGCACGATGTCGCAGGCCAGCGCCAGGTTCGCCCCGGCGCCGGCGGCGATACCGTTCACGGCAGCGATGACCGGCAGCGGCATCGCGCGCAGCTTGCGCACCAGCGGGTTGAAGTTTTCGTCGATCAGCCCGCCGAGATCCGTCGAGGCGCCCGGCGTGAAGTCGAGATCCGCCAGATCCTGACCGGCGCAGAAGCCGCGTCCGGCACCCGTGAGCACGATGGCGCGCGCGCCTTGTGCCTGTGCGGTGTCGAGGGCGTCGCGCAGTTCCGCATGCATCTGTCGCGTGAAGCTGTTGAGCTTCTCCGGACGGTTGAGCGTAATCGTCGCAACGTTGGCTTGCAGCGTCAGTTGAATCGTGGCGGTCATCGGTGTGTCTCCGGGTGTCTCTTGTTATGACGTAGCGGGGCGGTCGATCAGATGCGCTCGATGGCGATTGCGATGCCCTGGCCCACGCCGATGCACATCGTGCACAGTGCGTAGCGGCCGCCGGTGCGATGCAACTGGTACATCGCGGTGGTCACCAGACGGGCGCCCGAGGCGCCCAGCGGGTGGCCCAGCGCGATGGCGCCGCCGTTCGGGTTCACGCGCGCGTCGTCGTCGGCCACGCCGAGTTGACGCAGCACGGCCAGACCCTGGCTCGCGAACGCTTCGTTCAGTTCGATCACGTCGAACTGGTCGAGCGTCATGTTCAGTTGCTTGAGCAGCTTCACCGTGGCCGGGGCCGGGCCGATACCCATGATGCGCGGGGCGACACCGGCGGTCGCCATGCCCAGCACGCGGGCGCGCGGCGTGAGGCCATGCAGCTTGGCGGCGCTCTCGCTCGCGAGCAGCAGGGCGCAGGCGCCGTCGTTCACGCCCGAGGCGTTGCCGGCGGTCACGGTACCGTCGGGGCGAACCACGCCCTTGAGCTTGGCCAGCGATTCGAGGCTCGTGGCGCGCGGGTGCTCGTCACGCTCGACGACGATCGGATCGCCCTTCTTCTGGGCGATGGAGACCGGCGTGATTTCCTGCGCGAGCGTGCCGTCGGCTTGTGCGCGGGCGGCCTTCTCCTGGCTGCGCAGCGCGAAGCGATCCTGGTCTTCGCGGTTGATCTTGAAATCGTCGGCCACGTTCTCGGCCGTCTCCGGCATGGAGTCCACGCCGTACTGCGCCTTCATCAGCGGATTGATGAAGCGCCAGCCGATGGTGGTGTCGAAAATCGCGGCCTGACGCGCGAAGGCGCTGTCGGCCTTGCCCATCACGAACGGCGCGCGGGTCATCGATTCCACGCCGCCGGCAATCATCAGCCCGGCTTCGCCGGCCTTGATGGCGCGCGCGGCGCTACCGATGGCGTCCATGCCCGAACCGCACAGGCGGTTGAGCGTGGCGCCCGGCACGTCGATGGGCAACTCGGCGAGCAGCGACGACATGCGGGCCACGTTGCGGTTGTCTTCGCCGGCCTGATTGGCGCAGCCGTAAATGACGTCGTCGATCAGCGTCCAGTCGACGTTCGGGTTGCGCGCCATGAGCGCCTTGAGGGGAATCGCGCCGAGGTTGTCGGCGCGAACGTCCTTCAGGGCACCGCCGTAGCGGCCGATGGGCGTGCGGATGGCGTCGCAGATGAAGGCTTCGGTCATGATGTCTCGTTCCTGTCTTGTCGTCGGGGCGGTCGGCCTGGCCGTCGGCGGCAGGCGCCGCGCAACGGTGAGTGACTATGGTAGTGACTTACCGTCGCTTTGGCGCGTGTTGCCGGGTGACTTCGTCCCTTCTATATATAGAGGCGTCGTTTGTGTCGGTTCGCCTGGTCGGTTATCCGGTCGGCGCTCAGGCGGCCGCGTCAGCGGACTTCGCCGGCACATGATGACGGCTTTGCACCACGCGGAAGCGATTCGCGACGAAGGCGGCATCGGCCAGGCTGGCGTTCGCGGCCGGGTTGCCGCCCGTACCGTGGTAATCCGAATAGGCCGCCGACTGGTTCACGAACACACCGCCCGTCAGGTTGAGCGACAGGGCGACGCGGCCTTCGATGGCGGCGTCGAGTGCCTGCGCTTCGCCCTCGGTCGACGTCGTGTACGCCGCCAGCGTCAGCGCGCCGTGTTCGGCAGCGGTGCGCCCGGCCAGAGCGAATGCCTGCGCGCTGTTGTCGACAGCGATCACGAAGGCGATCGGGCCGAACCACTCGCGCGTGTAGATGGCGCTGTCGGCCACGTCGAGGGCCACGATCAGCGGCGTGCGTACGCGTGCGTCGGCGAACGCCGGGTGTTGGAGCGTCTGGCTGTCGAGCACCACGCGGCCGAGCTTGCGGGCTTCGTCGATACGGGCGAGCACGCCTTCGTTCTGGATCGCGCCGAGCAGTTCGACGGCCTTGGCCGGGTCGCTGCAAGTCTTCTGGACGCTACCGGCAATGGCGGCGACCACGTCGTCGAACGACACGTTGCCGTCCGGCGTCTGGATGCCGTCGCGCGGAATGTAGATGTTCTGCGGCGCGGTGCACATCTGACCCGAGTACAGCGCCAGCGAGAAGCCGATATTGCGGGCCATGCCCTTCAGGTCGTCCGTCGAATCGATCACGATCTGGTTCACGCCGGCCTTCTCGGTGTAGACCTGCGCCTGACGCGCGTTGGTCTCGAGCCAGTCGCCGTTGGCGGTGCTGCCCGTGAAGTCGATCACGCGCACTTCGCCATGCTTGGCCAGTTGCTGGACGACGGCGCCGTCGTTCGGGTTGGTCGCCGCGAGCGTAACGACGTCGGGGTCGAAACCGGCTTCCTTGAGCACTTCACGGGCGATCTTCACCGTGATGGCGAGCGGCAGGATCGCGCCCGGGTGCGGCTTGACGATCACGGCGTTGCCGGTCGCGAGGCTGGCAAACAGGCCGGGGTAGCCGTTCCACGTCGGGAACGTGCAGCAGCCGAGCACCAGCGCCACGCCACGCGGCACGACGGTGTAGCGCTTTTCCATCGCCAGCGGCGGGTTCTTGCCCTGCGGCTTTTCCCAGTATGCGTCAGCGGGAATGCGGCGCAGTTCGTCCCACGCGTAGGCCACGGCTTCGAGGCCACGGTCCTGTGCGTGCGGGCCGCCGGCCTGGAAGGCCATCATGAAGGCCTGGCCGGTGGTGTGCATCACGGCGTTGGCCATCTCGAAGCTGCGGGCGTTCAGGCGCTTGAGGATTTCCAGCGACACACCGACCCAGGCGTCCGGGGCGGCGGCGCGGTACGACTTGTGCGCTTCGCTCACGCGCGCGAGCAGGGCGTCGATCTCGAATCCGGGGTAGGTCGTGCCCAGGGCAAAGCCGAACGGCGAGGCCTCCTGGCCGACGCTGCCCGTGCTGCCACGTTGCTCCAGCGGGAAGGCAGCGTTCAGATACTGTTTGAAGGCGGCTTCGCCGTCGGCGGCGGCCGTCTCGCCATAAGCGCGCGGGCTCGGCATTTCCGTGAACGGGCTCCAGTAACCACGCGTGGCGATGGCCTGAAGGGCGCGCTCGAGAGTCTCTTGGTGTTTGGCGAAGAGGGGATGAGTCATGGTGGTGGATCTGTCCGTGTCGGGATGCGGCTGGCGGATTCGCTACCTGCCGGCGGGCACATGGGCTCTCGCGCGGCAAGACGCAGGGGACGGCACCGGGTCGTCGTCGACAGGTTTTGCTGACATTAATTAACCGACCGGTTGGTTTGTTAATATAGCATCAAATCCGCCGGGCGTGGCACGTGTTGACGCCGGGTTTTCCCCGACGGGGCAGGTAGCCCGGCTGCCTGCCGGGCGGTGCTCGGCGGACGATGAAGGGGGACCGCGAGGGCGGCTGTCGGGGCATCGTTTGCGTGGCGGAACGAGAGATGCGTGACCGAGGGATCGATGGCATCATGCCCTGAACCTTTGAATGCAGTGATTGGCGACTTGCGCGAGCGGGTCGCGCGCGACTTACCCCCGAACCACAAGACGAGACTTTGACTGGAGGAAGCAGAGGATGACGTACGAGAACATTCTGGTGGAGACGCGCGGCCGCGTCGGTCTGATCACGCTGAATCGTCCGAAAGCGCTCAACGCGCTGAACGACGCGCTGATGGACGAACTGGGCGCCGCGCTCACCGCCTTCGACGCCGATGAGGCCATCGGTTGCATGGTGATTACCGGTAGCGAAAAGGCGTTCGCGGCGGGGGCCGACATCGGCATGATGTCGAAGTACACGTTCGCCGACGTGTTCAAGGGCGACTACATCACGCGCAACTGGGAAACCGTGCGCCGTATCCGCAAGCCGGTGATTGCCGCCGTGTCGGGCTTCGCGCTCGGCGGCGGGTGCGAACTGGCGATGATGTGCGACTTCATCATCGCGGCCGACAACGCCAAGTTCGGCCAGCCGGAGATCAAGCTCGGCGTGATTCCGGGCGCGGGCGGCACGCAGCGTCTCACGCGTGCGGTGTCGAAGGCCAAGGCGATGGACATGTGTCTGACCGCTCGCTTCATGGATGCCACCGAGGCCGAGCGTGCCGGGCTGGTTTCGCGCGTGGTGCCGCTCGACACGCTGCTGGATGAGGCGATCGGTGCGGCCAACACCATCTGCGAATTCTCGTTGCCGGTGGTGATGGCTGCCAAGGAGGCGGTGAATCGCGCATTCGAATCGACGCTCGACGAGGGGGTGCAGTTCGAGCGTCGCATCTTCCATTCGCTCTTCGCGCTGGAAGATCAGAAGGAAGGCATGGCGGCGTTCGTCGAGAAACGCAAGCCCGTTTTCAAGCATCGCTGAAGCTGTTGTGAAAAACCGAGGCGGCCTCCTTTGTGGGGGTCGTCGTTGTGGTAGGCTGCCGGTTTTTTCAGCAAGGGACGAAACGATGTCGATCAAACGACGTGCATTGGCGCTGGCCTTGGTAGTGGCTTCAGGGCTGCTGTTGAGTGCCTGCGGGAAGAAGGAAGAATCGGCTGCGGGCCGGTCGGTGGGGCCGGATGGCTCGCAACCCGTGTACGTCGTGGGCTCGGACGCTGCCTATGCGCCGTTCGAGTTCGAAACGGATACCCGGCAGATCGCCGGTTTCGATATCGATGTGATGAAGGCCGTGGCCGACAAGGCGGGCATCTCCATCCGATTCATCAATACGCCTTTCGAGGGAATCTTCAATTCGCTCGTGCAAGGCGACCGTGACATCCTGATCTCGGCGATCACGATTACGGATGAGCGCAGCAAGCAGATGGACTTCTCGACGCCGTACTTCGAGGCGTCGCAACTGATCGCTGTGCCGGTCAACTCCACGGTGCAGAAGTTCGACGATCTGAAATCGCTGAAGGTGGGCGTGCAAACGGCGACTACCGGCGACGAAGTCGTGCAGAAGCTGATGGGCAAGAACAATCCGGCCGTCAAACGCTTCGAGGGCACGCCGCTGGCGATGAAGGAGCTCGAGGCTGGCGGGGTGGACGCCGTGGTGGCCGATAACGGCGTTGTGGTGAACTTCATTGCCAACAACCCGAACGCCAAGCTGCGCACCGTGGCGGACAGCAGCTTCCCGAAGGAGTATTACGGTATTGCCGTGCGCAAGGGCGACGCGGAATTGCTGGCCAGGATCAACAAGGGGATCGAGGCGATCAAGGCGGATGGCACGTACGACGCGATCTACGAACGCTACTTCGGCAAGAAGTCCTGAGCGATCTATAGAGCTATCGGCACCAGCCGGTGCCGATACTGAATGAAAAAGCCCCGTCCCGACGGGGCTTTTTCATGGGTTTTCAAAATATTTTCACAAAAGGCTTGCCAGGGTTCGGGGTTTTCACTAATATCTCGTCTCTCGCAACGACAGCGATGCAGCGAAAGCAGCGAAGCGGTTGGGGCGACGGGCTGAAAAGCCCGGTGGTTAGTGGTTTTTGAGCA
>NZ_JBEBXS010000021.1:0-87163 GCF_040391475.1 Pandoraea pnomenusa
GTTTCACGCTGGCCGGTACCGAAGTGTCGGCACTGCTCGGCCGTATGCCGTCGGCCGTGGGCTATCAGCCGACGCTGGCTGAAGAAATGGGCAAGCTGCAAGAGCGTATTACGTCGACCAAGACCGGCTCGATCACGTCGGTGCAAGCCGTGTACGTGCCTGCCGATGACTTGACCGACCCGTCGCCGGCAACCACCTTCGGCCACTTGGACGCCACCGTCGTGCTGTCGCGTGACATCGCCTCGCTGGGTATCTACCCGGCCGTCGATCCGCTCGACTCGACCTCGCGTCAGATCGACCCGAACGTGATTGGCGAAGAGCACTACACGGTGACCCGTCGCGTGCAATCGACGCTGCAGCGTTACAAGGAACTGCGCGACATTATCGCGATTCTGGGTATGGACGAACTGTCGCCGGACGACAAGCTCGCCGTGGCCCGCGCGCGTAAGATCCAGCGTTTCCTGTCGCAGCCGTTCCACGTGGCAGAAGTGTTCACGGGCTCGCCGGGCAAGTACGTTCCGCTCAAGGAAACGATCCGCGGCTTCAAGATGATCGTCGACGGTGAGTGCGACCACCTGCCGGAGCAGGCGTTCTACATGGTTGGCACGATCGACGAAGCGTTCGAAAAAGCCAAGAAGATGCAGTAAACGGTTGAGTGTCGGGCGACGGCGAGGTCTCGCGAGAGACGTCACCGTATCCCGGCAGGTGACTGTTGCGGGGCGGGGTAGCGAAGCGAGGACGGCAACGTCCGGACTGGCGCGCCTGCCGCTTCATCACACTCAACGGGAGCGATTATGGCAACCATTCACGTAGACGTCGTCAGCGCGGAAGAGGAAATCTTCTCGGGTAAGGCGCGCTTTGTGGCGCTGCCGGGCGAAGCCGGCGAGCTGGGCATTCTGCCCGGCCACACGCCGCTGATCACGCGTATCAAGCCGGGCGCCGTGCGCATCGAAGATGAAGCAGGTAACGAGGACTTCGTCTTCGTGGCCGGCGGCATTCTCGAAGTGCAACCGGGCACGGTGACCGTGCTCGCCGACACCGCCATTCGCGGCAAGGACCTGGACGAAGCGAAAGCCGCCGAAGCCAAGCGCCGTGCCGAAGAAGCACTGTCGAACAAGGAATCGAACATCGAGTACGCAACCGCTCAGGCCGAACTGGCCGAAGCGATCGCGCAACTCGCTGCGATCCAGAAGCTGCGCAAGACGAAGTAATTCCGCACGCGATTGCGGCGGCTTCGCGGCCAACGCAATACGCGACGCGCATCGAAGTGCGGCGGGTGTCCCCGGATGCCTGCCAACGCGTGACGATAGAAAGCCCCATGCATTTCGATGCGTGGGGCTTTTGTTTTGTCCGGCGTCTGCGGCGCCAGTCCCGGCAACCCTTTCCGTCCGCCCGACTCAGGGCCATCCCCACTCGTTTCGTCACTCGAATTACGTTAACGTAAACGTCAACCCAACGTGACGCGCTATTGTTAAGTCGAAGCGCCTGCCATCGTGTCGTTCGTGCCATACGTGTCACGAGTGCGATCGATCGACAGTCGGGCTGCCGACCGACGCTAGTGCCGCGTGACAGCATTTCGCCACTTCAGCATTGCTTCAGGAGACAAAGCATGGAAAGCCGGGAAGGTGCGGGCGTTGTACCTCGTAATGGATTGTCGTATGTGAAGGGTGATACCTCCGTACCGCTTTCGACATTGACGGTGTTCGGATTGCTTGCCGAAACGGCGACCAGGTTTCCCGAACGGCAGGCGGTGGTGTTTCGCGAGCAGGGCGTGGACTGGACCTGGCGTGAGTTCATCGCCCATGTCGACACGTTTGCCGCCGGGCTCATTGCGCTGGGGCTGAAGAAGGGCGACCGCGTGGGCATCTGGTCACCGAACCGCGTTGAATGGCTGGTGACGCAATTCGCGACCGCCCGCGTGGGGCTGGTGCTGGTCAACATCAACCCGGCCTATCGTCTGGCCGAACTCGAATACGCGATCAACAAAGTCGGTTGCAAGGCGCTCGTGGCGGCGGAGTCGTTCAAGTCTTCGCGCTATCTCGAGATGCTCGGCGTGCTGGCCCCGGAGCTGGCCACCTGCAAGCCGGGACAACTGCAATCGGCGACGTTGCCGACCCTGCGCACCGTGATTCGCATGGGCCATGGCGTAACGCCCGGCATGATGAATTACAGCGACGTCGTGACCCTCGGCGCCGACGCCGACCTCGACACGTTGCGCGCCATCTCCGACGCGCTCGATTGCTTCGACCCGATCAACGTCCAGTTCACCAGCGGAACGACCGGCAGCCCCAAGGGCGCCACGCTGACGCACCACAACATCGTGAACAACGGCCGCTTCATTGCGATGGCCATGCGCTTCTCCGAGCACGACAGCCTGTGCATTCCGGTGCCGTTTTATCACTGCTTCGGCATGGTGCTGGCGGTGCTCGCCTGTGTGTCGACCGGCGCGACGATGGTGTTCCCGGGCGAAGCGTTCGACCCGAAGGCGACCATGGCCGCCGTGTCGGAGGAGAGCTGCACCGCGCTGCACGGCGTGCCGACCATGTTCATCGCACAACTCGATCATCCGGACTTCGGCAACTATCACTTCGACACGTTGCGCACCGGCATCATGGCCGGCTCGCCATGCCCCATCGAGACGATGAAGCGCGTGATCAGCGAGATGCACATGAGCGAAGTCACGATTGCCTATGGCATGACGGAGACGAGTCCGGTGTCGTTCCAGACCACCACGACCGACCCGCTCGAAAAGCGCGTGACCACGGTCGGGCGCGTGCAGCCGCACCTCGAAGTGAAGCTCGTCGACGCCGCTGGCGAGATCGTACCGGTGGGCGAGAAGGGCGAACTCTGCACGAAGGGCTACTCGGTCATGCAGGGTTACTGGGACGACGAACCGCGCACGCGCGAGGCGATCCGTGACGGCTGGATGCACACCGGTGATCTGGCCACGCTCGACGAGGACGGCTACTGCAACATCGTCGGTCGTGTGAAGGACATGCTCATTCGCGGCGGCGAGAACATCTATCCGCGCGAGATCGAGGAATTCCTGTTCCGTCATCCGAAAGTGCAGGCCGTGCAGGTCTTCGGCGTACCCGATGCGAAGTACGGCGAGGAGGTTTGCGCCTGGATCGTCCTCAAGCCGGGCCAGCACGCGACGGAAGACGACATCCGTGACTTCTGCAAGGATCAGATCGCGCACTACAAGATTCCGCGCTACATCCGTTTCGTCGACGAAATGCCGATGACGGTGACGGGCAAGGTGCAGAAGTTCATCATGCGCGAGCAGATGGTCGAATCGCTGGGGCTCTCGGAGGCGAAAACGGCCTGATCGAAGCGTCGACCGCAGGTCCGGTCAGGGCAGGGCGGACGCCCCCCCGATACGGGGTGACGTCGGGGGAGCGGCTGCTTATTTTTTGAGCGGAGCCGGGGGCAATGCCGTATCATTCGGGATTACCCTAGGTTTCGTCCCATGCCATCCCATACGTTCCGCACGGTTTTCATTCTCGGCGTTCTGTCAGCCATCGGCTCGCTGTCGATCGACATGTATCTGCCTGCGCTGCCCAGCATCGCCCGGGAACTGAACACGACCGACGCGGCGGCGCAGTTCTCGCTGGCATCGTTCTTCATTGGGCTGGGGCTCGGCCAACTGCTGCACGGCCCGCTGGCCGACCGCTACGGACGCAAGCGTCCGCTCTACGCCGGACTGGCACTCTACACACTGGCGTCCGCCGGTTGTGCGCTCGCCCCCAACATCGAAACACTCATCGTCAGCCGCTTCATTCAGGCGGTTGGCGGCTGCGCCTGCTTCGTGATCGCCCGCGCAATGGCGCGCGACCTCTTCGATACGAGCACCGTGGCGCGCGTGCTTTCGCGCATGACGCTGATCATGGGCGCCGCGCCGATTCTCGCGCCGCTCATCGGTGGGCAGGTCCTGATGTTCGTGGGCTGGCGCTGGATCTTCTGGGGCCTGACGGTGTTCGGGGCCCTGTGCTTCGCGATGACCGTGTACTGGTTGCCGGAGACGCGTCAGGCCGCCAAACAGGCACGCAACTGGCTGACCACGGCGTGGCACAACTACGGCGCGCTGCTGCGTGATCGCGAGTTCATGGGCAACGCGCTGGCAGGTGGCGTGGCGCAGGCGGGCATGTTCGCCTACATCACGGGCTCGCCGTTCGTGTTCATCAATCTCTATGGTGTCGATCCGGCGCATTACGGTTGGCTGTTCGGCCTGAACGCCTGCGGCATCATCGGCGGGTCGCAGATCAACGCCTACCTGCTGCGCACCCGTCGCCCGGCCGATGTGTTGCGTCGTACCAACAATCTGGTGGCGATTCTCGGTCTGGTGATGTTGGCGGTGGCGGCGCTGGGTGTCGGCGGGCTGGTGATGTTGATGGTGCCGCTCTTCGCTTACGTCACGAGTCTGGGCTTCTCCCAGCCGAACGCCATAGCCGAGGCCCTCAATCGGCAGCACCACCGGGCGGGCGCAGCGTCGGCACTGCTCGGCGCGCTGCAATTCCTTGCTGCGGCGAGTGCCGGTGCGGCCGTAGGGTTGTTACATGCGCGCTCGGCGGTGCCGATGGCCGCTGTCATGGCCGTGTGCGGCGCCCTGTCGTGGTGCTTCCATACCGTGCTGATCCGCCGGGCGGCAACGCCCTCGGCGCCCGCGTCCGGCGCGGCCTGACGCGATTTCGAAGGTTCGACACCCGGTCGAACCCGAACGTCGGGAACTGAAGCCCGAAGTTTCCTTCCAAACCCTGAATTCGGTGAGCGCGACTACATCTGTAACAGTTTGTAATTGCGCTGTCCCGCTGCCTACGTAATAGGCAAAGTACGATCCAACCAGGTCTTGCAACGCCCCCCAGCGAAATTTTTTGCAAGGATGGCTAAAGTTCGGCAGAACCCCGCCGAAATACAGTCAAGTAGTAGAGCGTAGCTTCGTGACAATTTCATGAAGCGTCACGCGTTCGAAACCGATCGTTCGCCCTGAACGCATCGACGGGAGCGCTTGTCCCCCGCATGTAGGAAAAACTCCTACAAAAAACTTCCGCTTTTCTCGCCTCCCTCTGTAGTTTTTCTCCGATTTCTTTATCTTTCGCCCTTGTCCACAATGCGAGGGAATAGACAGTAGTACCGCAAGATTCATCCATTGCGCCGGGGGGCCGCATGCGAAACAGCGAAACACTGAACGAGATTCGTGAGTTGAATCTCTCCTACCTTGTCCTGGCTCAGCGCCTGATCCGTGAGGATCGTGCGGCGGCAATGTTCCGCCTTGGGATCAGCGACCAACTGGCCGACGTGCTCGGCAGTCTCACACTGGCTCAACTCGTCAAGTTTGCGGGGTCGAACCAGCTTCTGTGCCGATTTCGATTCGACGACCACGTGATTCTCTCGAGCCTCACGCACGGTGCGAAAGACGTCGGTATGCAGCAGTCTCACGCTTCGATTCTCTTGGCGGGCCAGCCCGTCGAGCAGATCGGTTAAGTTCGCGACGCACGCTACGCCGCCCCAGCGGGTGGCGCTTCGTGTGACTTGCCAGGAAGCCTGACCATGCGTACCAAAAGCGTCGTCCTCGAGGCCCGCGAGATCCAGCTGGCCATCGAGTTGATCGAACTCGGCGCCCGCCTTCAGTTGCTGGAAGCGGAAACGAGCCTGAGCCGTGACCGGCTCATCAAACTCTACAAAGAACTCAAGGGTGCTTCGCCGCCCAAGGGCATGCTGCCGTTCTCGACCGACTGGTTCGTGACGTGGCTGCCGAACGTCCATTCGTCGCTTTTCCACAACATCTACCGTCACCTTGTGCAATACGGCGGCTGCCAGGGCATCGAAGCCATCGTGAAGGCCTACCGCCTGTACCTGGAGCATGTGGAACTGCACGGTTGGGAAGCGGTGCTCGGGTTCACGCGTGCGTGGACCCTCGTGCGTTTCTTCGACAGCAAGATGCTGCAAATGACGCCTTGCACGCGATGCGGCGGTCATTTCGTCACGCACGCCCACGAACCGCATGGCCAGTACGTTTGTGGCCTGTGCGCGCCGCCGTCGCGTGCCGGTAAGACCCGGAAAGCCAAACACGCGCACGCCGCCGATCTGGCGCCGGCCGTGGGTTCGAGCGCGCCGGATACCGACATTTCACCGTTGGCCGCCTGAAAAGGGCGGGTTTGTCACGAGGTCGCACCCCCTACAGTTTCCCTGCTTGTCTGCCGTTAAGCCCTCTGAACAGGAAGGACAATTTTCCGTAGACGTATTTTTGCGAGAGGTATCCGGCAGTGCTCGTCGTCATTGGTTACATCATCGTTCTGGCATCGGTCTTTGGCGGTTTCGTCATCGGCGGTGGCCACTTGGGCGCGCTGTTTCAGCCGACCGAACTGCTGATCATCGGCGGTGCGGGCGTGGGCTCGTTCGTGGTGGGCAACAACAGCAAGGCGATCAAGGCGACGATGAAAGCGCTGCCGATGCTGTTCAAGGGCTCGAAATACACGAAAGAGCTGTACATGGAGCTCATGGCGCTCCTGTACGTTCTGCTCGCAAAAGCGCGCAAAGACGGCATGCTCGCCATCGAAGGGGATGTGGAAGACCCGGCCTCGAGCCCGGTGTTCTCGCAGTACCCGCGCATTCTCGGCGAGCCGCGCATCATGGAATTCCTCACCGACTATCTGCGCCTGATGGTCAGCGGCAACATGAATGCGTTCGAGATCGAGAACCTCATGGATCACGAAATCGAAACGTACCGTCATGAGGGCGAAGTGCCCGCGCACTGTCTCCAGAAGACGGGCGACGCCATGCCGGCCTTCGGTATCGTGGCGGCCGTGATGGGCGTGGTACACACGATGGCATCGGCCGACCAGCCGCCGGCCGTCCTGGGCGCCCTGATCGCGCAAGCGCTCGTGGGCACGTTCCTCGGCATTCTGCTCGCGTACGGCTTCATCTCGCCGCTCGCCCAGTTGATCGAGCACCGCATCAATGAGTCGGTGAAGCTCTACGAGTGCATCAAGGTCACGCTTCTGGCGAGCCTGAACGGTTATGCACCGGCACTCTCGGTCGAATTCGGCCGCAAGGTGCTGTACTCCACGGTACGCCCGTCGTTCGCCGAGCTCGAAGAGCACGTGCGACAGGTCAAGGCACGTTGACGGGCGGCAGCAATGAGCGAGAAAGAAGAGCGGCCCATTATCGTCAAACGCCGCAAAGCCGGCGGACATGGCCATCACGGCGGCGCGTGGAAGATTGCGTACGCCGACTTCATGACGGCCATGATGGCGTTCTTCCTGCTGATGTGGCTGCTCAGCTCCGTGAGCAGCAAGGAACTGACGGGCATTGCCGAATACTTCCGCACACCGCTGGCGGTCGCGCTGATGGGCGGACGTAACGCGGCGGACAACAGCGGCGTGATTCCGGGCGGGGGTACCGACACCACCCGCACCGACGGTCAGAAAGCACGCGGCGAACAGATCAAGAGTCGTCAGGCGAGTTCGGCCGAGATGGCCGAGCGTGCCGATGCGCAGCGTTTGCGCGAACTCAAGGCGCGCATCGAGAAGGCCATCGAGAATAACCCCACGCTGCGGCAATTCCGCAAGCAGTTGCTGATCGACGTGACGACGGAAGGTCTGCGTATCCAGATCGTCGACGACCAGAACCGCCCGATGTTCGCCAACGCGAGCGCGCAGGTGCAGCCGTACATGCGCGACATCCTGCGCGAAATCGGCAAGTCGCTCAACGACGTGCCCAACCGCATCAGCCTGTCGGGTCACACCGACGCCACGGCGTACGCGCAGGGCGACAAGAGCTACAGCAACTGGGAACTCTCGGCCGATCGTGCGAACGCCTCGCGACGCGAACTGATCGCGGGCGGACTCGACGGCGAGAAGGTGCTGCGCGTGGTGGGGCTGGCGTCGACCGTGCCGCTCGACCGCGACAACGCATTCAACCCGATCAATCGTCGTATCAGCATCATCGTGCTCAACCGCCGCGCCGAGCAGTCGGTCAAGCATGAGGGCGATCAACCGACAATCGACGCCGCGAACGCACGCGGCGCAGGAAGCGACGCGGTGAATGCCGCGATCAACGGTACGCTGCCCGCCATTCCGGGGTTGCCAACGCCACCCGCGCCGCCTGCGGCACCGGTGGCACCGGCAGCGCGATAACCGACAAGAGGAGACGCATGCAGGCTCATCGCAACACGATTCTCGCCGTCGACGATTCCGCGTCGATGCGTCAGATCCTGTCGGCCACGCTCGACGAAGCCGGCTACGCCGTGACGACCGCCCGCGACGGGCAGGAAGCGCTGGCGCTGGCGTCGAACGCGGCGTTCGATCTGGTGCTCACGGACCAACACATGCCCGGCATGGACGGGCTGTCGCTCATTCGCGCACTGCGCGAGCTCGACACCTTCGCCGAGACCCCGATTCTGGTGCTGACCACCGAAGTCGACGGCGCATACAAGACGGCGGCCCGCGAGGCGGGCGCCAGCGGCTGGCTGATCAAGCCGGTCGACCCCGAAGCACTGGTCGACGTCGTCGGGTCGCTCGTCGGCGCAGACGCATGACGTCGGCGCGGATCACGACGATGGCGTCGATGGCACAACCAAGTTAGGACGAGGAAACCGGTGGATATCACCCAGTTCTACCAGACCTTTTTCGATGAAGCGGAAGAGTTGCTCGCAGAGATGGAGCACCTTCTGCTCGCGCTCGACGTGAGCGCTCCCGATAACGAGCAGCTCAACGCGATCTTCCGCGCTGCGCACTCCATCAAGGGCGGCGCCGCGACGTTCGGCTTCACCGCGCTCACCGAGACCACTCACCTGCTGGAAAACCTGCTCGACCGCGCCCGTCGCGGCGAATTGCAGCTGCGCACCGAGATGGTCGACACCTTCCTGGAAACCAAAGACGTGTTGCATCAACAGTTGAATGCCTACCGCGCCTCCAGTGAACCCGATGTCGAGGCGATGACGCGCATCTGCGCCGTGCTCCAGCAACTCGCGGCCGAAGGCGACGGCGCGCCGGTTTCCGCCGCGCCCGTCACGCCGGCGCCCGCAGCACCGGCCGCAGCCGCAGCCGCAGCGCCCGCTGCGCCTGCCGCCGCCGACGCCCCGGCTACCGACGCCAGCGGCGCACCGACCGGTGCGGTCCCGGCAGGTCAGACGCGTCTCAAGGTCACGCTGACCGGCGTGGGCGAGAAGGACCAGGCGTTGCTCACCGAAGAGCTGGGCAACCTGGGTCAGGTCGCCGGCCGCCAGTCGACCGCGGACGTGTTGCATCTGTGGCTCGATACCACTTGCGGCGCCGACGACATTCTCGCCGTGTGCTGCTTCGTGATCGAGCCGTCACAGATCGACGTGCAGGACGCCGCAGCTGCGGCTGCCGCGGCTGCACCGGCGGCGCCCGCCGAAGTGCCTGCGGCACCGGTTCAGACGTCCGAAATCTTTGCCCCGGTACCGGCCGCGTCGGCCCCGATCGAAGTGCCGCCCGCTGCGGTTGCACCGGTCGCGGCAGCGCCGGAAGCCGTGGCCCCGCCCGCAGCCGCCGAACCGATCGTCGTGCCGCCTGCTGCGCCTGCGGCGCAAGCCGGTGGCGGCAACGGCGCCCAGCATCCGCCCGAAAAGCGCGCTGCGGCAGCGGCCGGCGGCGCTGCCGGTCACGAAAACAGCTCGATTCGCGTGGGCGTCGAAAAGGTCGACCAGCTCATCAACCTCGTGGGCGAACTGGTGATCACGCAGGCCATGCTCGCGCAGACCGCGAGCAGCCTCGATCCGATGCTGCACGACCGCCTGTTCAACGGCATGGGCCAGCTCGAGCGCAACGCGCGCGATCTGCAGGAAGCCGTGATGTCCATTCGCATGATGCCGATGGACTACGTGTTCTCGCGCTTCCCGCGTCTGGTGCGCGATCTCGCCAGCAAGCTCGGCAAGCAGATCGAACTCGTCACGTTCGGTCAGGCGACCGAGCTCGACAAGAGCCTGATCGAGCGCATCATCGATCCGCTCACCCACCTCGTGCGCAACAGTCTCGATCACGGCATCGAGACGACCGAACTGCGTGTCGCCTCGGGCAAGGACCCGGTCGGCCAGCTCGTGCTGTCCGCCGCGCACCAGGGCGGCAACATCGTCATCGAAGTGAGCGACGACGGTGGCGGTCTGCGCCGCGAGAAGATTCTCGCCAAGGCGCAGCAGCAAGGCATGAACGTGTCCGACTCGATGCCGGACGAGGAAGTCTGGCAGCTGATCTTCGCGCCGGGCTTCTCCACGGCCGAAGCGGTGACCGACGTGTCGGGCCGTGGTGTCGGCATGGACGTCGTGAAGCGGAACATCCAGCAGATGGGCGGCCACGTGGAGATTCTGTCCACGCGCGGCAAGGGCACCACGATCCGCATCGTGCTGCCGCTCACGCTGGCGATCCTCGACGGCATGTCCGTCAAGGTCGGCCCGGAGATCTTCATCCTGCCGCTGAACTTCGTGATGGAGTCGCTGCAACCGCGTCGCGACGACATTCGCGCCGTGACCGGCGAAGGCCAGGTCGTGCTGGTGCGCGGCGAATATCTGCCGCTCGT
Source organism: Pandoraea pnomenusa (assembly GCF_040391475.1). Lineage (GTDB taxonomy): Bacteria > Pseudomonadota > Gammaproteobacteria > Burkholderiales > Burkholderiaceae > Pandoraea > Pandoraea pnomenusa_C. The sequence continues at coordinate 10,537 of NZ_JBEBXS010000021.1, forward strand.
CGAGCTGTACCGCGCGTTCGATGTGCCGGAAGCGCGTCTCGACCCGACGCAGGGGATCATCGTGATTCTGCAGGCCGAAGGCCGCCGTTTCGCGTTGCTCGTCGACGAGCTGGTCGGTCAGCAGCAGGTCGTGGTGAAGAACCTCGAAACCAATTACCGCCGTATTCACGGTATTTCCGCCGCCACCATCATGGGTGACGGCAGTGTGGCATTGATCGTCGACGTGGCGGCGCTCCAGCGCGGCCAGCGCTCGGCCGCCGCCACGATCTTCAACTGAAGTCGGAGACGCGTCAGATGGACAACCTTTCGCAAGAGCATGCCGTGTCGCGCCAGGGCGGCGCCATGCAGACCGATGGCGACGGTCAGGAGTTTCTCGTCTTCACGCTGGGTGAAGAGGAGTACGGCATCGATATCCTGAAGGTGCAGGAAATTCGCGGCTACGACGCCGTGACGCGCATCGCCAACGCCCCGGACTTCATCAAGGGCGTGATCAACCTGCGCGGCATCATCGTGCCGATCGTCGACATGCGGATCAAGTTCCGTCTCGGTCGCGTCGAGTACGACACGCAGACGGTCGTGATCATTCTGAACGTGGCCGGTCGCGTGGTCGGCATGGTGGTCGACGGCGTGTCCGACGTGCTCACGCTCGCCCGCGGCGAAATCAAGCCTGCGCCCGAGTTCGGCGCCCAACTGGCCACCGAATACATCACGGGTCTGGGTACGGTCGAAGGCCGCATGCTGATCCTGATGGACATCGAAAAGCTGATGACCAGCGCCGACATGGCGCTCATCGAGCGTCTGACAAGCTAATTCCGACCCAACAACAAATCCACGGAGACCGAGCAAGTGCGCGATAACCAGCCCGTTACCCAGAATGAATTCGTCATCGGCGAGCATCAGTACCTGATCTCGCGAACGGATCTCAAGGGGCGGATCACGTATGCCAATCCCGCCTTCGTGGAGGTGAGCGGCTATACGCGTGAAGAGTTGCTGGGCGCGCCGCACAATATCGTGCGCCATCCGGACATGCCGCCGGAGGCGTTCGGCGATCTGTGGGACACCATCAAGCGCGGCGACACGTGGACCGGGCTGGTCAAGAACCGCCGCAAGAATGGTGATTTCTATTGGGTGTTGGCCACCGTCACGCCGACGCTCGATAACGGCGCGGTGGTCGGCTACACGTCCGTGCGTGTGCGTCCGGCGGCAGGCGCCACGTCACAGGCCGAAGCGATCTACGCGCGTTTTCGCAACGGTCAGGCGGGCAACCTTCGCATTCGCGGCGGACAAGTCGAGCGCGGCGGCATTGCCGCGCTGGTGCGCAAGATCCGCATCGACACGCTGCGTGCGCGGCTCACGGGCATCATCGTGCTCGGCGCGATCCTGCTCGCGCTGGTGGGCGGTCTCGGCCTGTGGGGCGTGTCGAGCAGTAACGACAAGCTGCTCAAGGTGTATCAGAACGGCATGGTGCCGGTGGCCACGTTGGGCGTCATCGGTCAGAAGCTCGACCGCGACGTACTGCTCGTGGCCGAAGCCGTCGGCAGCCCGAACCTGGACGCCATGAAGCGCGCCGGTGACGAAATCGCCGGTAGCCTCGACGACATCAACCGCCAGTGGGCGGAGTACATGAAGGCGGTCGATCCGGCAACGCAGGCGCAGGCCGAACGCTTCAACGTGATTCGCCAGCGCTTCACGACCGACGGCCTTCAGCAGACGGTCGAAATGCTGCGTGCCGGTTCGGCCGAGGGTGCGCAACAGACCTATCTCGAGAAGGTGAAGCCGGCCTACGGGCCGATGCGCGACGAGTTGAACGCGCTCACGCGCCTGGAACTCACGCAGGCCACCGAGCTCTACCAGCGCGCGCAGAAGGAACACACCGTCGTGCGCGTGGCCACGGGCATTGCGGTGATTGGCGGCATCCTCGTGCTGTTCGTGCTCGGCAGCATTCTGCGCCGAGCGATCAATCATCCGCTGCGTGTCGCGCTGTCGATGTCCAAGCAGATTGCCGCCGGCGATCTTACTGGCAAGGCCGAATCCACGGGACGCGACGAAATCGGTCAACTGCTGTTCGGCCTGACGGTCATGAAGAACAGCCTGCTGTCGATCGTCTCCGATGTGCGCGAAGGCATCGAGTCGATCAATGTCGCCTCGCGCGAAATCGCCGCAGGCAACACCGACCTGTCGGCCCGCACGGAACAACAGGCGGCGTCGCTGGAACAGACCGCGTCGTCGATGGAGCAACTGACGGCGACGGTCAAGCAGAACGCCGATAACGCCAAGCAGGCCAGCACGCTCGCCGTGAACGCCTCGGAGATTGCCGCACGCGGCGGCCAGGTGGTCGGTAACGTTGTCGACACCATGCAGGGCATCTCGACCAGCTCGCACAAGATCGTCGACATCATCAGCGTGATCGAAGGCATCGCCTTCCAGACCAACATCCTCGCACTGAACGCGGCCGTGGAAGCGGCGCGCGCGGGCGAACAGGGCCGTGGCTTTGCGGTGGTGGCGGGCGAAGTGCGCACGCTGGCACAGCGCAGCGCGGCCGCTGCCAAGGAAATCAAGGTCCTCATCGAAGACTCGGTCGGGCGCGTGGAAAACGGCTCGGCGCTGGTCGCGCAGGCGGGCTCGACGATGGACGAGATCGTGCAGGCCGTGCAGCGCGTGACCGACATCATGGGCGAGATCTCGGCGGCCTCCGCCGAACAGTCGAGCGGTATCGAACAGGTCAACCGTGCCGTGACGCAGATGGACGAAGTCACGCAGCAGAACGCGGCACTCGTGGAAGAGGCCGCTGCGGCCGCCGGGTCGCTGGAAGATCAGGCGCATCGCTTGCGCGATGCCGTGTCGGTGTTCCGCGTGGGCGACAGCGTCAAGCTGGCCGGTGCGACCCTATCGTCGGCAAAGTCGGCGAAGTCGGCCGCCACGGTCACCCGTCAGGCGAGCCAGTCGGCGGCGGTGGCATCCGCCGCGGCGTCGAACGCCGCGAACGCAGCACCGGCGCGGGCAAGTGCCGGCGGCGGCGCGACGCGCACGGCCACACGACGCCCGCAGGCACCGGCAGCGGCAAGCGCACCGGAAGACGCGCAGGTTCTGCAGTTGGCCGCACGGCGCGGCAAGGCGCCGACCGGCGGCGCGACGGTGGCAACGGCGGCAACGTCGGGCGCGAAGTCGAGTGACCCGGGCGATTGGGAAGAATTTTGACGGTTCGTTGATTCAGAAAGTTGGGATGGACATGCCGGCCGTTGGCCGGTCTTCACGGGGTAGAGGTCGTTATGTTTAAGAATGTCACCATCCGGGCGCGGCTCTCGCTGGCGCTTGGACTTTTCATGGTGCTGCTGGTCATCGGCGCCGCTGTGGGCCTCGTGTCGTTGCGACAGAGCAACGCCTCGCTGCAGGAGATTTATTCGAACGACATGGCGTCGGCGCGCTCGCTCGCCCAGACCACCATCTCGACACTCGGTGCACGCGTGACCCTGTCGCGCATCGAGTTCATCGCCGATCCGACCGAGATCAAGACGGCCATCGACAGCGTGCGCGCCAACCTCAAGAAGGCCGACGAGTCGTGGGCCAACTACGCCTCGCTGCCGATGAACGAGGGTGAAAAGGCACTCGCCGACGCGGTCGTTACCGCGCGTGGCAAGGTCACCAACGACGGCATTCTCCCCGCGCTCACGGCCATCGAATCGGGTGACATCCCCGACTTCCACGCCAAGACGGTGATGGACGTGCCGCGACTGTTCGCCGACTACACGAAGGCGATGACCGCGCTGGCCGACCTGCAGGTCAAGAACGCCGAAGACCGCTTCCTGGCCGCACAAGCCCGCTACACGCTGGTGATGTGGATGGTCGGCATCGGCCTGGGCCTCGGCCTCATCGTCGGCGTTATCACGCAGATCACGCTTACGCGCGCCATCGTCGGCCCGATCGACGACGCCATCAAGCACTTCGAGAAGATCGCGGGCGGCGACCTCACGCAACGCATCGACGTCTGGAACGAGACCGAGACCGGCCGTCTGTTCAAGGGCGTGAAGCACATGCAGGATAGCCTCGTGCGCACCGTGGCGGAAGTTCGCTCGGGCACCGAGTCGATCACCTCGGCCGCACAGCAGATCGCGGCGGGCAACACCGACCTGTCGGCACGTACCGAACAGCAGGCGGCGTCGCTGGAAGAAACCGCGTCGTCGATGGAACAGCTCACGGCAACCGTCAAGCAGAACGCCGACAACGCGCGCCAGGCCAGCCAACTCGCCGTGAACGCCTCCGAGATCGCCATGCGTGGCGGGGAAGTCTCGGGCCAGGTCGGCGAGACGATGGAAGGCATCTCCAGCAGCTCGAACAAGATCGTCGACATCATCAGCGTGATCGACGGCATCGCGTTCCAGACGAACATTCTCGCGCTGAATGCTGCGGTGGAAGCCGCACGCGCCGGCGAGCAAGGTCGTGGTTTTGCGGTGGTGGCGGGCGAAGTGCGCACGCTGGCACAACGCAGCGCGGCTGCCGCCAAGGAAATCAAGGCACTGATCGAAGATTCGGCACGTCGCGTGCAGGACGGCACCGCACTCGTGGCCCAGCAAGGCCAGACGATGGGCGAGATCGTGCAGGCAGTCAAACGCGTGACGGACATCATGGGCGAGATCTCGGCAGCGTCGGCCGAGCAGTCCGGCGGCATCGAGCAGGTCAACCGTGCGATCACGCAGATGGACGAAGTGACGCAACAGAACGCGGCACTGGTGGAAGAAGCGGCAGCGGCGGCCGGCTCGCTCGAAGAGCAGGCCAACCGTCTGAAGTCGGTGGTCTCGGTGTTCCGTCTCGACGCGTCGCAGGCGGCCATGAGTGCGGTACCGGCAGCGGCGGCGCTTCCGGTGGCACGCCAGGCGGCACGTCAGGCCGTGAAGAAGGTGTCGGCACCCGCCGCGAGCGCGCCGAGCGCGCCCGCGCCGAAGGCCGCACCGGCCCCGTTGCGCAAGCCGGCACCGGCTGCGACCGCCCCGGCGGCCAGCGCACGCACGGGCACCGACGACGCCAACGGCGACTGGGAAACGTTCTGATCGGAACGCCACGGCATCGTCAGCAGCAACGTATAGGAACGAGGCATGCGTCTCGCCCCGCGGGGCGCATGCGGGCAAGTGGCAACAATCGGTAAGGCAAACGCGGGCGGCGCATCGCGGATAAGTGCGGTGCGGCGACGCGAAGGTAGTGGAGGTCACACCATGATGCAGTTGAGTCTCAAAGCAAAACTCTGGTCCGCACTCGCCTTGATGTGGCTGGGACTCTTGATTCTCGGTGGCTGGGCTGCCTGGCACGAACGCGGCACCATGATGTCGGAGCGGCGTGCCGCGGTCGAGAACATCGTGACGAGCGCCGACGGGATCGTGCGCGACTACGCGGCACAGGCAGCCGCCGGCAAGATCAGCGCCGACGAGGCGAAGCAGCAGGCGATGGCGCGTCTGAAGACGATGCGCTACGGCGATAGCGGCTACCTGGTCATCTTCGACACGAAGCCGACCGTGCTCATGCATCCGACGCTCGCCGATCTGGTCAACAAGGACGTCTCCACCTACAAGGACTCGAACGGCAAGCTGCTCTATGTCGAAATGGCGCGTGTGGCCAAGGACAAGGGCGCGGGCTTTGTCGACTACTACGGTCGCGTGGCGGGTAGCGACAAACGTCTGGCGAAGGTCTCCTACGTGAAGTACTTCGCCCCGTGGGACTGGGGCATGATGAGCGGCGTGTACGTGCAGGACATCGACGAGGCCTTTTACGCCACGCTGATCCGCTACGGCATCGCACTGCTCGTCATCGGCGTGATCGTCACGGGCGCCATGATCGCCATCATCCGCAACGTGCAACGCAGCCTCGGTGGCGAACCGGAGTACGCCTCGGCCATCGCACACCGCATCGCCAGCGGTGACCTGCACAGCCACGTCAACGTCGCGACGGGCGACACCGTCAGCCTGCTTTACGCGATGCAGCGCATGCAACACACGCTGGCCGAAACCATCGGACAGATCCGGCAGGGCACCGAGTCGATCACCACGGCAGCCCACGAGATCGCGGCGGGCAACACCGACCTGTCGGCACGTACCGAACAGCAGGCGGCGTCGCTGGAAGAAACCGCGTCGTCGATGGAACAGCTCACGGCAACCGTCAAGCAGAACGCCGACAACGCGCGCCAGGCCAGCCAACTCGCCGTGAACGCCTCCGAGATCGCCATGCGTGGCGGGGAAGTCTCGGGCCAGGTCGGCGAGACGATGGAAGGCATCTCCAGCAGCTCGAACAAGATCGTCGACATCATCAGCGTGATCGACGGCATCGCGTTCCAGACGAACATTCTCGCGCTGAATGCTGCGGTGGAAGCCGCACGCGCCGGCGAGCAAGGTCGTGGTTTTGCGGTGGTGGCGGGCGAAGTGCGCACGCTGGCACAACGCAGCGCGGCTGCCGCCAAGGAAATCAAGGCACTGATCGAAGATTCGGCACGTCGCGTGCAGGACGGCACCGCACTCGTGGCCCAGCAAGGCCAGACGATGGGCGAGATCGTGCAGGCAGTCAAACGCGTGACGGACATCATGGGCGAGATCTCGGCGGCGTCGGCCGAGCAGTCCGGCGGCATCGAGCAGGTCAACCGCGCGGTCGCGCAGATGGACGAAGTGACGCAGCAGAACGCGGCGCTGGTCGAACAGGCGGCCGCCGCGGCGGGGGCGATGGAGTCGCAGGCGCACGACCTGCGTGTCGCTGTCTCGGTGTTTCAGACGGGCGGCACCGGCAGCGTTCACGCCATGACGGCGGGACGCCACGACAGCGCGCCGCCGCCTTTGGCGCGTGCCGCCTGAGCGAGCGACCATGACTGATTCGCGCAACAACTCGCCGCTGTCTCGCCGGAGCGCCTTGGGCACCGGCGCGGACGATGGCGGCTCGCGCAGCGCGGAATTCGCGCGCGCCAGCGGTGCGGCCCTCTCGGGCGAGCGCGATTTCGCTTTCTCGCTGGCCGACTTCGGCCGCATCCGCAACCTGATCTATCAGCGTGCCGGCATCGCGCTCGCCGAGCACAAGCGCGAGATGGTGTATAGCCGCATCGCGCGGCGTCTGCGTGCGCTCGGCATGACGAGCTTTACCGAATATCTCGACATGATCGAGGCCGACACCGGTGAAGCCGAGTGGGAAGCGTTCACCAATGCGCTGACGACCAACCTCACGTCGTTCTTCCGCGAATCGCACCACTTCCCGCTGCTTGCCGACTTCATCCGCAATCGTGCCAAGCCGATTTCGATCTGGTGCTGCGCGGCGTCGACGGGTGAAGAGCCGTACTCGATCGCCATGACGCTGGTCGATACGCTCGGCACGCGCCCGAACGCGAGCGTGCTGGCCACCGACGTCGACACCCAGGTGCTCGCACGGGCGTCTGCCGCCGTGTACAACGGCGAGCAGACCGGCAAGCTCACGCAGGAGCAACTGCGTCGCCACTTCCTGCGCGGCACCGGTGCCAATTCGGGGAAGATCAAGGTGCGTCCGGAACTGCAGCAGCTCGTGACGTTCGAGCCGCTCAACCTGCTGGCGCCGTCATGGCAGATCGGCGGCCCGTTCGACGTGATCTTCTGTCGCAACGTGATGATCTACTTCGACAAGGCGACGCAGGCGCGCATTCTCGAGCGCTTCGTGCCCTTGCTCAAACCGGACGGCCTGCTCTTTGCGGGGCACTCCGAGAATTTCACGTATGTGAGCCGCGCGTTCCGTCTGCGTGGGCAGACGGTGTACGAGCTGGCCAGCGCGAGCGCACGAGGAACCTGATATGGCGCAACCCTTGGCCGAAGCACTCGCGACCAACCATTACTTCGACAATCAGTTCAACACGCAGGCGGTCAAGCTGCTGCCGTCGGAGTATTTCGTCACGACCGAAGACATCATGCTGGTGACGGTGCTCGGTTCGTGCGTGGCGGCGTGCGTGCGCGACAGCGTGACCGGCATCGGCGGCATGAATCATTTCATGCTGCCCGACGACGCAGAGAGCGATCGCGACCGTATACTCTCGGCGTCCATGCGTTACGGCGCATACGCCATGGAAATGCTCATCAACGAGCTGATCAAGCTCGGCGCGCGGCGCGAGCGTCTCGAGGCGAAAGTCTTCGGCGGCGGCGCGGTGCTGGCGGGCATGACCACCCTGAACATCGGCGATCGCAATGCGAATTTCGTGTTGCGCTATCTCGAGACAGAGCAGATTCGCGTGACCGCGCAGGATCTGCTCGGCACGCATCCGCGCAAGGTGTGCTTCTTGCCGCGCACCGGGCGAGTGATGGTCAAGAAGCTGGGCGACCGGGGAGATCCGTCGATCGTCCAGAGCGAACAGGCGTACGCGCAGCGACTGCGCGCGCGCGAAGTACGGGGTTCCGTAGAACTCTTTGCGCCACCGGCCAGAAATGCCAAGCCTCGGCCGGGGCCTGACAACCGACAAATGGAGGAGGCTTGAGCGAACCAATCAAAGTCCTGTGCGTGGACGATTCCGCACTTGTGCGCAGCCTGATGACGGAAATCATCAATGCGCAACCGGACATGACCGTAGTGGCGACCGCACCCGATCCGCTCGTGGCGCGCGACCTGATCAAGCAACACAACCCGGACGTGCTCACGCTCGACGTCGAAATGCCGCGCATGGACGGCCTGGACTTCCTCGAGAAGCTCATGCGCCTGCGCCCGATGCCGGTGCTCATGGTGTCCTCGCTGACCGAGCGTGGCTCGGAAGTCACGCTGCGCGCGCTCGAACTGGGCGCGGTCGACTTCGTGACGAAGCCGCGTCTGGGCATTCGTGACGGCATGCTCGACTACGGCGAGATGATCGCTGAGAAGATTCGTGCTGCCGCGCGCGCCCGTGTGCGCAGTGCGCCGCCCAAGAGTGCGGCGCCGGTCGCCGTGGAAGCGGCGCCGTTGTTGCGCAACCCGCTGGTGTCGACCGAAAAGCTGATCATCATCGGCGCGTCGACCGGCGGTACGGAAGCGATTCGCGAGGTGCTCGTGCCGATGCCGCCCGACGCGCCGGCGATCCTGATTACGCAGCACATGCCTGCTGGCTTCACGAAGTCGTTCGCGCAGCGCCTGAACGGGCTGTGTCGCATTACGGTGAAGGAAGCGGAGCACGGTGAGCGTGTCCTGCCGGGCCATGCGTACATTGCACCGGGTGGCGACACCCACCTGCAACTCTCGCGCAGCGGTGCGAACTATGTGGCCTTGCTCGACCCGGCGCCGCCGGTGAATCGACATCGGCCGTCGGTCGATGTATTGTTTCGCTCCGCAGCGGTGCACGCCGGACGCAACGCGATCGGGGTGATTCTCACGGGCATGGGCCGCGACGGTGCGGCCGGTCTGGTGGAGATGCGCCGTGCGGGCGCGCACACGTTCGCGCAGGACGAAGCGAGCTGCATCGTGTTCGGCATGCCGCGCGAAGCGATCGCCATGGGCGGCGCCGAAGAGGTGGTGCCGCTGCATGAAATGGCGCGAAAAGTGCTGCATCAGGTCGCGAAATTTGGCGAACGCACACAACGGGTATAGTAAGGCGCCTTTTTGGCGCTTTTTCGCCGTATGCTTCGCTTCGAAATGCGAACACACTTAGGGCACTGAGTGGTGGCGACATTTGCCCGTGAATATCGCCGGCGTCCCCGGGGGACGTCGGCAGAATTGGAGTGATGATGGTAGACAAGAACATGAAATTCCTGGTCGTCGACGATTTTCCGACGATGCGCCGCATTGTGCGAAACCTGCTCAAGGAGCTGGGCTTCTCCAATGTCGACGAAGCGGAAGACGGGGCGGCAGCACTGGCCAAACTGCGTGGCGGCAACTTCGAGTTCGTGGTGTCGGACTGGAACATGCCGAACATGGACGGCCTGACGATGCTCCAGCAGATCCGTGCCGATCCGAACCTCTCGAAGCTGCCGGTCCTGATGGTCACGGCCGAAGCCAAGAAGGAAAACATCATCGCCGCAGCGCAGGCGGGGGCGAGCGGCTATGTGGTCAAGCCGTTCACGGCTGCGACCCTCGATGAAAAGCTGGGCAAGATTTTCGAGAAAATGGAAAAAACGGGGGCCTGAGCGTGACCCACGAGGCGAGCACTGAATTCCCGGCGGCGCCCAATGGCGCCCACGTGACCGGGGAAGCCGATCCGGCCGAACGCATGCTCATGCGTATCGGGCAGTTGACGCGCATGTTGCGCGACAACCTGCGCGAGCTTGGTCTGGACAAGCAACTCGAACAGGCAGCCGAAGCGATTCCGGATGCGCGCGACCGCCTGAACTACGTGGCCTCGATGACCGAGCAGGCCGCGGTACGCGCGCTCACGGCCATCGAGCTGGCGAAGCCGCTTCAGGACCGTCTCGAGGCCGACGCCAATGCCCTCGACGCGCGCTGGGCCGAGTGGTTCGATCAGCCGCTCGAGCTCGACGACGCGCGCAAGCTGGTTCAGGAAACGCGCGCCTACCTGCGTCGCGTGCCGGAAGACACCCGCGCGACCAATAACCATCTGATGGAAATCATGATGGCGCAGGACTTCCAGGATCTGACCGGCCAGGTCATCAAGAAGATCATGGAAGTCGTGCAGGAGATCGAGAAGCACCTGCTCCAGACGCTGCTCGAGAACATGCCGCCCGAAAAGCGCAAGGAAGCCGAAGATTCGCTGCTCAACGGGCCGCAGATCAAGAAGGAAGGCCGCACCGACATCGTGGCCGACCAGGGGCAGGTCGACGACCTGCTCGCCAGCCTCGGCTTCTGACGTTTCGCCTCGCCGGGCCCGTTGCCGGGTCCGGCCGACGCGGCTTTGCCGCCGCGGGCGTGAAATACCGCCCAATCCCGCCTCTATTCCCCCCTTTGTGACTTGACGGTTACGGCCATAATCGGTCGCGATAGGGTGGGTTCGTCCGCCCGTTGTGGATAGGGCATGGCTGAGGAAAGCGATCTCGAAAAGTCGGAACCAGCGTCCCCTCGGCGCCTCGAAAAGGCGCGCGAGGAGGGACAGGTTGCGCGTTCGCGCGAGCTTTCGACGTTCGCCTTGCTGGCGGCCGGGGTGGCCGGCCTGTGGATGACGGCCGACCGTATCTCCCAAGGCTTCGGTCAGCTCATGCGCCGCGGCATGCAGTTCGAGCCGGGCACTGCCCTCGACACGCACCGCATGCTCTCGAACGCCGCCCACTCCGGCGCCGACGCCCTCATGACCATGGCGCCGCTGTTCGGCCTGCTGGTCCTCGCCGCGATCCTGGCGCCGATGGCGCTGGGCGGCTGGCTGTTCACCACCAAGTCGCTCGCGCCGAACTTCGGTCGCCTGAACCCGCTCAAGGGGCTGGGCCGCATGTTCTCGTCGCAGGGCCTGATCGAGTTGGTCAAGGCCGTGGCGAAGACACTGCTCGTCGGCGCCGTGGCGTACTGGGCGATTGCTCGCGACAAAGACGCCGTGATGGGCCTGATGACCCAGTCGCCGCGTGCCGCGCTCCCGTATGTGGGCGAGATGATCGTGGTGTGCTGCGCATTCATCGTCTCGTCGCTGCTGCTTGTGGCCGCCATGGACGTGCCGTACCAGCTCTGGCAGCACTACAAGAAACTGCGCATGACCAAGGAGGAAGTGCGTCAGGAAAACAAGGAATCCGAAGGCGATCCGCACCTCAAGGCGCACATCCGCCAGTTGCAGCGTCAGGCCGCGCGTCGGCGCATGATGCAGGACGTGCCCAAGGCCGACGTGATCGTGACCAACCCGACGCACTTCGCCGTCGCCCTCGAATACAAGGACAACATGCGCGCCCCGCGTGTGCTCGCCAAGGGCACCGATCTGGTCGCGCAGCGCATCCGCGAGATGGGCGCCGAACACCACATCCCGATCCTCGAAGCCCCGCCGCTCGCGCGTGCACTGCACCGCCATGTGGAAATCGGTCAGGAAATCCCGGCCACGCTGTACACGGCCGTGGCCGAAGTGCTCGCGTGGGTCTTCCAGCTTCGCCGCTGGCGTACCGAAGGGGGCGCCGAGCCGCGCACCCCGTCGGATCTGCCGGTGCCGGCCGAACTCGACGCGCCGCGGCGCGCCGGGCCGAAACGAGTGTAACGAATGAACCTCAACCCTCGCGCGAACCAGCTGCTGCGCTCGTCGCAAATGCTCCTCGGCGGCAATCTGAAGTCGCTTGCCGCCCCGGTGCTGATCATCATGATTCTGGGCATGATGATCCTGCCGTTGCCGCCGTTCATTCTGGATCTGCTGTTCACCTTCAACATTGCGCTGTCGGTGATGGTGCTGCTCGTGAGCATGTACACGCAGAAGCCGCTCGACTTCGCGGCCTTCCCGAGCGTGCTGCTGTTCTCCACGCTGCTGCGCCTGTCGCTGAACGTGGCGTCGACCCGCGTGGTGCTGCTCGAAGGCCACACCGGCCCCGACGCCGCCGGCAAGGTGATCGAGGCGTTCGGCCACTTCCTGGTGGGGGGCAACTACGCCGTCGGTATCGTGGTGTTCATCATCCTCGTGGTCATCAACTTCATGGTGATCACGAAGGGTGCGGGGCGTATCGCCGAAGTCGGCGCGCGCTTCACCCTCGACGCCATGCCCGGCAAGCAGATGGCCATCGACGCCGACCTGAATGCCGGCCTCATCGGCGAAGAAGAAGCCCGCAAGCGCCGCAGTGTGATCGCGCAGGAAGCCGACTTCTACGGCTCGATGGACGGTGCCTCGAAGTTCGTGCGCGGCGACGCGGTCGCCGGTCTGCTGATCATGGTCATCAACATCGTCGGCGGTCTGATCGTCGGGGTGGTGCAGCACAATCTGGATCTCGGTACGGCCGCCAAGAACTACACGCTGCTGACCATCGGTGACGGTCTCGTCGCCCAGATCCCGGCACTGGTGATCTCGACGGCCGCCGGTGTGGTTGTCTCGCGTGTGGCCACCGACGAAGACATCGGCCAGCAGGTCGTCTCGCAGCTGTTCAGCAATCCGCGTGTGCTGGGTATTACGGCAGCGATTCTCGGATTGATGGGCCTGATTCCGGGCATGCCGCACTTCGCCTTCCTGTTGCTGGCGGTCGGCCTCGGCGCGCTGGCCCGCTGGCAGTTCCGTAAGGGCGAAGCCGAAAAGCAGCAGGCCGCACGCCCGACGCAGACCGCCGCCGCAGCGGCGCCTGCCGAAGTGGCCGAAGCGTCGTGGGACGATGTGGCGCTCGTCGATCCGCTGGGGCTGGAAGTCGGCTATCGCCTGATCCCGCTCGTCGACCGCAATCAGGACGGCGAGTTGCTCAAGCGCATCAAGGGCATCCGCAAGAAATTCGCACAGGAAATCGGCTTCCTTGCACCGGTGGTCCATATTCGCGACAACCTGGAACTGCGCCCGAACCAGTACCGGATCACGCTCAAGGGCGTGATCATCGGCGAAGGCGAAGCGTATCCGGGACAGTTGCTCGCGATCGATCCGGGGCAGGTGAGTGCGCCGCTGCAGGGCATGCCCACGCGCGACCCGGCCTTCGGCCTGCCCGCCACCTGGATCGATGTGGGGCAGCGCGATCAGGCGCAGGCGTATGGCTATACGGTGGTCGATGCCGGCACGGTGGTCGCCACGCACCTGAATCACCTGATCAATGGCCACGCGCACGAGTTGCTCGGCCGTCAGGAAGTGCAGCAGCTCATCGAGCGTATCGGCAAGGACGCGCCGAAGCTCATCGAAGATCTCGTGCCGAAGACGATTGCGCTCACTTCGCTGCAGAAGGTGTTGCAGAACCTGCTCGAGGAGCAGGTGCCGATTCGCGACATGCGCACCATCATCGACACCATCGCCGAGCATGGCGCGCGCGTGCAGGACCCTTACGAACTTACGGCGCTGGTGCGCCTGTCGCTGGGCCGCGCGATCACGCAGAGCGTGTTCCCGGGCAACGGCGATCTCGAAGTGGTGGGGCTCGACGCCAATCTCGAACGTATTCTCACGCAGGCGTTGTCGGCCGGCGGCGGTACCGGCCTCGAGCCGGGCCTCGCCGACACGCTGCTGCGCGAAACACAGGCAGCCGTGGCGCGTCAGGAGCGCCAGGGCTTGCCGGCAGTCTTGCTGGTTCAACATCCGCTGCGTTCGCTGCTTTCGCGCTTCCTGCGCCGCAGCCTGCCGCAGCTCAAGGTTCTGTCGTATGCGGAAGTGCCTGACACACGCAACGTGAAAATGACGGCACTCATCGGAGGTCAAGCGTGAAGATTCGGAAATTCTTTGCGGGCACGTGCCGCGACGCACTGCGCCAGATTCGCGAGGAAATCGGACCCGATGCGGTCGTGTTGTCCAACCGCTCGGTCGCCAACGGCGTGGAAATCGTGGCGCTGGCGGAAGAGGATCTGGACGAGCTTGCGGGCGGCGACATGCCGACGTATCGTCCGCGTCCCCGTCCGGCACCGGCGCCTGCCATTGGGACCGTTGCGAGCGCATCGGCCGCGCCGGTGGCGGGTGCCCACGACGCCGCAGCCGCCAATGCCTTTGCCCAGAGCATGATGGGCGAGCTTCAGACCATGCGCGGCTTGCTCGAAGAGCAGGTGGCCGGTCTGGTGTGGAACGACAAGCAACGCCGCTCCCCGGCACAGGGCGAGATTCTGCGCACGCTGCTCGCCGCCGGCTTCTCGGCGCAGCTCGGCCGTGCGCTGCTCGAGCATCTGCCGGAGGGCAGCGACCGCGAGGCCGGGCTCGAATGGGTGAAGAGCGCGCTGACGCGCAACCTGCCCGTCATGCCGAACGAAGACGAATTGATGGACCGCGGCGGGGTGTACGCGCTGATGGGCCCGACCGGCGTGGGCAAGACCACGACCACGGCCAAGCTCGCGGCGCGTTGCGTGATGCGTCACGGCGCCGAGAAGCTCGCGCTGCTCACGACCGACAGCTATCGTATCGGTGGGCACGAGCAACTGCGCATCTACGGCAAGATTCTCGGCGTGACGGTTCACGCGGTGAAGGACGCGACGGACCTGCGCCTTGCGCTGACCGAGTTGCGCAACAAGCACATGGTGCTGATCGACACGGTCGGCATGAGCCAGCGCGATCGCACGGTGCCGGAACAGGTGGCGATGCTGTGCGGCGCGGAGACGCCGGTGCAGCGCCTGTTGCTGCTCAATGCCACCAGCCACGGCGATACGCTTAACGAAGTGGTGCATGCGTACCGCAGCGCCAGCGCGGAAGGCGGCGGCGATCTGGCCGGGTGTATCCTGACGAAACTCGACGAAACGACCAACCTCGGGTCGGTGCTCGATACGGTGATTCGTCACCGTCTGCCGGTGCATTACGTGTCGACGGGACAGCGCGTGCCGGAAAACCTGCACGTCGCCGACAAGCAGTTCCTGATCGACACGGCGCTGTCCGCGCCGGTGACGGGATCGCCGTTCGTGCCGTCCGAGGAAGATCTGCCGGCGGTCGTGCGTGGCGTCGACCCCAACTACAGCGGGCTGTTCGCGCCCGCACAACCTTCAGGCGAGGCCTGCTTTGGTTAAACTCGTACTCGATCAAGCGGAGGGACTGCGCCGGCTCGTGGCGCGCCACACTACGCGTATCGTCGCGGTGGTGGGGAGTGCGCCTGAAGCGGGTCAGACGAGTGTTGCCCTGAATCTGGCCAGCGCGCTGGCCCATCACGGTCAGGATGTCGTGCTGGCCGACGAGAGCGGCCATGCGGCACCGGCGCTTGGTCTGCCGTTGCGCGGCGACATCCACGATGTGCTCGCCGGCCGCGTGTCGGCCGAGTCGATTCGCGTGCTCACGCGCGACAACGTGGCGCTGGTGCCGGTGGCGCATCGTCATCCCGAACGCGTCGATCCGTTGCGCGCACTGCCGTTGCTCACGACGGGCGAGCCCGACGTGGTGGTCATCGACTGCACGCACGCGGGCGCGCTCCTGAGCCCGCTCGCGGCGCATGCGCATGACGTGCTGGTGGTGCTGGGATGTGAGCCCGCGTCGATTACGGGCGCGTATTCGTGGATCAAGCGAGCGCACTTCGAGTACGCGCTGGCGCAATTCCGGGTGGTCGTGAATCGGGCCGAGGATGTGGAGGCTCGCGTGGTGTGCCGCAATCTGGCCACGACGGCGAGTCGTTATCTGGCGGTGTCGCTGGAGCTGGCGGGACATGTGCCGGCGGACCGTCAGGTCATGCGTGCGCGGCAACTGACGCGCACGGTGGTCGATGCCTTTCCGATGGCGCCGGCGGCGGTGGCTTACCGCCAGTTGGCGGCGCAGGTGATGCATTGGCCGTTGGCGATGCGCGAGGCCGGCGCGGCGGCGCTGGCCGGCGGCATTGGCGAGATAGGTGACATCGGCGGCGATCGTGGCGAGATGACGCATGGCGTGGGCGCGGTGAGCGCGCACACGGCCTGAGCGATACGGCACGCGTCGAGAGGAAGCGGAGGGAAACATGTATACCGCGCGCGGGAAGGTCGACACGAACGACACGCTGACCCAATACGCGCCGTTGGTGCGCCGCCTGGCGCTGCAATTGATGGCGAAGCTGCCGGCGAGCGTGGAACTGGAAGATCTGATTCAGGCCGGCATGCTGGGGCTGCTCGATGCAGCGAATCGGTATCAGGAGACGCAGGGCGCGCAGTTCGAAACGTACGCGAGCCAGCGCATTCGCGGGGCGATGCTCGACGAGTTGCGCGAGCTGGACTGGGCGTCGCGCGGCATTCGCAAGACGGCGCGCCAGATCGAGCAGGCGGTGCAGCGTCTTGAGCAGCGACTCGGGCGGGGTCCGTCGGAGAGCGAGATTGCGGGCGAGATGTCGATCGGGCTGTCCGAGTATCAGCAGATGCTCCAGGACGTGCACGGCTGCCAGCTGATCTATTACGAAGACTTCGAATCGGCGGACGAAGAGCCGTTCATCGACCGGATTTGTGCGGACCCGGGCGCAGACCCACTGACGATGCTGCTTGACGAAGGTCTGCGCGGCGGCGTGGTCGACGCCATCGATCGTCTGCCGGATCGCGAGAAATTGCTGATGAGCCTGTACTACGAGCAGGGGCTGAACTTGCGCGAAATCGGCGCGGTGCTCGAAGTCAGCGAGTCACGCGTGTGCCAGTTGCACAGCCAGGCGATCTCGCGTCTGCGTGCGACGCTGCGCGAGAAGGCCTGGACGTCGGCGAATTAAACCCCTTTGCGCGCACCAAGGACACCGTCGACACGTTCAACGATGTGTTCGGGTGTCGCCATTGCGGCGGGGCCGAAATCCCCGCCTGCCAACCATTTCTCCCGCGGCGGTATTGTCTTCGCCCCCCACGATTGAAGCAGTGCCATCTGTGTGCTCGTCAAGGGATGTTCCCACATGAACTTGTTCATGGAGGGGGCGACGAGCAGGGGCTTGCTTTCGATCTGCCATGCCCGATAAGTCGTTGTGAGCAGATTGTCGCAAAGACCCGAGGCGAGCTTCCCGAGCGTGTTGGCCGTCATGGGGGCAATGACGAAAAGGTCCGCCCAATTCCTCAATGCGATGTGCAGAATCCGGTCGCCCCTTCGTCGCCAGACATACCAGTCGTCCTCGTCCGTGTGAACGCTTGCTTGGCAATGAACGGTCGTCGGATCAAAGAATGAGAGCGAGGGTGTAGAGGCAACGACCCGGACGTCGTGATTCCGATGAAGCAATTCGACGAGTCTGGCCGTGTCTTTCGCACCGATACTTCCGGTCGTGCCTAATAGGACCCGATGTCGTCTCATTCCAATTCTCGCTCCCGTGCTCTATGTGACTTCAACAGTCCGTAGATGCTGATTGACGCCCAAAAGACCTCAATCAATAGTGATGCAGGGTTCGGGTTGTACATGAGCGAGTAAACGATCATTGCCGACCCGATCAGATTCAACCCGGAGTAGACGGATGTGTTGGTGGATAGCGTACCGTGAAGGTTGAGAAAATAAGCTGCGACGACGATGAGAGCGCCAGCAACACCGATAAGATCCGGAACGGTCATGGCCACCATTTCAGACTGCCAGCGTGATTCTTTTTTCCGGAGCGAACGAAGGCAGTGCTGCAGGGGGAATTGCTTCTGTCCATCCACGCGAGGCGCGAATGGTGACGCTCGCGCAGTTCGACAGCTCGTTTTGCACGATCAATTCGCATCTGATGGGTTCCAGTACCTCGAAGAAGTCGTCGATGATTGACCAGCAGGCTTGCTCGAGCGTCATCGAGAGGCTGGCATATTTGCCGAGATATTCCTGAAAGGAAAAGAATTCAACCAGTTGCTCGCGCGGGTGGTAATGAAATTTCAAGCGGGCGGCATTGACTTCCGTTGGATGAAGCTGCTCGTTGGTGCGGAACGCCGGCACGTCAAAAGTGACGCCATACGCTCGCATCCGAGCCCGCTGCTTGATGGTGTTTGGAATAACGACAAATTCGTGGTCAACGTTCATTACGGCTCCCCGGTCAAATTCGCTTGCTCACTGGACTGGCGAGCTTAACCCGGTGACAGACGTGGTTGATCGAATGACTCGGCGTTTCCTTGCGAGAGACGCCTGAGGCGGCCCGGCAGACGTTCGCCTTCAACGAGGATCGACGAGGCGAGAGAAGAGGATTTTTCGGATGACGCCCAAGTGCGCTGTGATGCTGGGGCCGTCAATAGCGAGGCGCCGCGGCTTTTTTGTAGGTGCTAAATTTCAACGGAAATGTCCTGGCGTCGCCTCTCAGCCTCCGGTGATATCTAGCGGCTTAAAGCCCCTTCACTGAAATACAGGAGAATGCGAGAGGCCCCTGAACCGCTGGCTGAGCGGGGTGGGGGACGCGTGCGCATGCCCTCGACGCGGCATCGCGCGCTGGTCATGGACGCTGCAGAATTGGGCGTTAGTCCGAACCGACTGGACAGTCTCGAACTTGCAGTGAGCTAAACGTAGGGTGTCGAGCTTTTTCGAGAGGCGGTTCGAGCCGCGTAATCGCCCGAACTTCGTCAGGCCGTAACGCTGCCGCCGCTCGAGCGCGGGGCGGTGCGGCCGTCCGGGCCGTAGAGCGGGGCGTTTTGCTGCGGTCCGTACAGAACGTTCAGCGCCTGCTGGGTGTACGTCAGGCGAGTGCGGATAAGCACGCCGTTCGTCTCGTTCGCTCGCTTGGCTTGCGTGGCCGCAGCCAGCAGCGCCTTCCACGCTGCGTCGATGCGCGTGTCTGCTGCGGCCGCTGCCGTTGCACCGGTCTCGTCCGGCGCATAGCCCAGCGCTTCGAGCTGCGCATCGCGCTCGCGGCCGAGTGTTGCCAGTTCGGCCACCGCGCGCGTCTTGCGTTCGGTCAGTTCCGGCAGCGCGTCGAGCGTGCCGTTCACCAATGCCTGCTGTTCCTCGCCAAGCAACGTTGCAAACGCACCAATGGCGTTCGTCTCGGCAGACAGGGCGTTCAGCAGGGCATCGGTTGTCATGACTTCGATTGAGTAGAAAGCAGATCGCGTGCGGTCTGGATGATACCGTCCGCAATCTTGGAGGAATCGATGGTGAGCGTGCCGTCGGCAATCGCCTGCTTGATCGCCGATACCTTGGCGACGTCGATATCCGCCGAGCCGGTCTGCGCCAGGGCAGCCTGCAAGGCGCGCATTTCCGACGACAGTGCGCTCGTGCTCACGTTGGCACCGCTGCCGGTGGTTGTCACGGACGCGGCTGCGCCGTCGGCACCCGCAGTGCCGGTTGTCGTCCGATCGGTCGTCGCCTTCCCGGCGCCGACGCCCTTCAACGGATTGGCCGGTGGTTCGATTTTCATGTGCTTTCCCCAGAAACCTGCCTGTGTAACGGCATTATCCGCCATAACTTTAGGCAAGTAACATCCTGTTACCAGATCAAGTGCCCGGGTGATTTCAGCGAATATTCAACGATAGCGAATGCTTACTTACAAGGCAACTTCGACTTCCACGTTGCCGGTCTTTCCTGTCTTGAGCGTGCCGCTGACGACCTGACCGGCGCGCGTGCGCACCTGGACCGGATCGCCTGCACTGGCGCGGGTGAGCACCTGTCCTTCGGTGCTGACCTCGAAGCCGGAGCCGCGCGAGACCACGCGCACCGTCTGTCCCTGCTGTACGGCGATGGCGCTGCGCAGCAAGTCCGAGCGGATCGGCAGACCCGACGTAATACGGTTCACCGCCACGGTGCCGACGATCTGGCCGGCATCGGTCGCGACCGTGCGGGGCAGCAGCGTGAGATCGCCCTGGCGCGGCGACAGGTCGTTCGGGCCGATGGTTTCGCCCGGATTGATCTGGCGCGCCGCCACGAAATACGTCGCATTGATGCTCACGCGGGCTTGCAGATACAGCGTCCACGGACGCTCGCCCGCGCACCGCACGCCCACCGTCGTGGCGCCCCAAAGGCGCGCGCCGGGCGGCAGGAACGGCTCGAGGACGTTGCAGGCGGGCATGCGGTCCGAAACCGCATCGCCCACGGTGATGTTCACGGTGCCGGGCAGACCGGTGGTCTGCTCGCGCAGGAAACGCTCGGCCGTCTGACGCACGACCTGAATGTTCTGGAATTGGGGATTGGCAACGGGCACGGCCTGCGCCACGGGTGCGGCCTGGGCCGACTGGGCTGCTTGTGCCGCCTGCACCGGCTGGACGTTCGCGTTCACCGTGGTGACCGGACGCACCTGCGTCGGCACGTTCGACGCGACGCCGCCTGCGGCCGTGTGGTTGCCGGGAATGACGATGGCGCCGGGCCCAAGGGTGTTGCCGAGATTCTGGGCAGCGGGATCGGTGGCGATGCCCGCGTTGGCCGTAGCGGCGAGCGCAGTGCCACCGACGCCGAGACTCGCGAGCGCCAGTGCGGCGGCCAGCAGGCCGAACAATCCGGATGAAAGGCGCGAGCGCTGACCGCGCAGCAGCCCATTGCGCGCGCGGGGGGCATTGGCGATACCGCCGCCGAACTTGCCTGCCATGCTCACTCTCCTTGCGGCCGTCACCCCGGGCGAACCACGGTGTGTGCGACGCTCAAACCTCAGACCTGCCGCGCGGACCTTGAGCGGCCTGTCGCGCCTGCATCGGCGTCTTGCGGATCGGGCCATGCCGAACCGCGAAGCCGACGGCACCGGGCAGCGTTCCTGTGCCTGGGGGGCGAATGCCGCCCGATGCCGTCAGGAAGCCATTCTAGAGATGTCGCCCTGCCCGGCATGGCCCGAAATGGCGGCCAATCTCCTTCCTATTCCTCCGATTGAATCCCCGGGGGTACGCATACGATGCGAAGCATGCCAAAAGGTCCGTACTTTTCCCGGACCCGGCAGGACATCCCGTCTGCGCCTCGCGCGACGCCCGCCTGAGCCCAGCAGCGCTCGGCGCGGCCCGGCGCGAACCCGGCGCAGGACGGACAGGTTTCTTGTGCAGTACCCGGTATCAAGGCAAGCATCAGGCGAGACGAGATCATGGACAAACTGGACGCGGCATTGCGATTTTCCCAGCAGGCGCTGGCCATGCGCGCCTACCGCCAGGAGGTGATCTCGTCGAACATCGCCAACGCGGACACGCCGGGCTACAAGTCGCGCGACGTCGACTTCAACAACGCCCTGTCGCAAGCCGTCGAGCGTGGTGCGCAACAGCAACTGGCCACCGAATCGAGCGTGTCGCTCTCGCGTACGTCGTCGCGCCACATCTCGGGACGCGCCGTCACGAGCGCCCCGGCAATGGGCGGCCCCGAGCTGCTCTACCGCGTGCCGTATCAGCAGAGCGTCGACGGCAACACGGTCGAGCTCGATGCCGAGCGCGTGAACTTCGCCGATAACGCCGTGCATTACCAAACGGGCCTCACGGTCCTGTCCAGCCAGATCAAGACGATGCTGGCAGCCATTACGCAACAAGGGTAAGCGCCATGCCACTCATGAGCATCTTCGACGTTGCCGGCTCGGCCATGACGGCCCAGTCCCAGCGTATGAACGTCACGGCCAGCAACATGGCCAACGCGGAGTCGGTGACCGGCCCGGACGGCCAGCCGTACCGCGCGAAGCAGGTCGTGTTTGAGGTCAACCCGGTCGCGGGTGCCGACGTGGGCGGCGTGAAGGTGGCGCGCGTGGTCGAAGACCCGTCGCCGCTCAAGACGGTGTACGACCCGAAGAATCCGGCTGCCAATGCGCAGGGCTACGTCACCATGCCCAACGTGAATCCGGTGGAGGAGATGGTCAACATGATCTCCGCCTCCCGTTCCTATCAGGCCAACGTCGAGGCGCTCAACACCGCCAAGACGCTGATGCTCAAAACCCTCACGGTCGGCCAGTAAGAAGCCGCGCGGAGACCAGAACCATGGCAAGTATCAATACGTCGAACGCCGCGAACTTCTCGCAGACGTTCCTCGATTCGGTCAACGGCACTGCCAGCAACAGCTCGAGCTCGAAGTCCTCGGCCGGCAGCGCAGACGACCTGCAGAACAGCTTCCTGAAGTTGCTCGTCGCCCAGATGAACAACCAGGACCCGCTCAACCCGATGGACAACTCGCAGGTGACCTCGCAGCTCGCGCAGATCAGCACGGT
The DNA here is from genome assembly GCF_040391475.1 of Pandoraea pnomenusa. Lineage (GTDB taxonomy): Bacteria > Pseudomonadota > Gammaproteobacteria > Burkholderiales > Burkholderiaceae > Pandoraea > Pandoraea pnomenusa_C. The sequence goes on from NZ_JBEBXS010000021.1 coordinate 32,946, forward strand.
CTCGGGCATCACCCAGCTGAACACCACGCTCTCGTCGGTGACCTCGCAACTGAACTCGACGCAAAGCCTGCAAGCCGCCGCGCTCGTGGGCAAGGGCGTGCTGATCCCGGGCAGCAACATCGGCGTGGGCAGCACCACGGCCGAAGACGGCACCGTCACCAAGACCGCCACGCCGTTCGGCTTCGAACTGCCCAGCGATGCCGATACGGTCACGATCCAGATCAAGGACGCCACCGGCAAGGTGGTGCGCACCGTCAACGCGGGTGCGCTCGACGCCGGCGTGCAGGCGCTCACGTGGGATGCCAAGGACGACTCGGGCACCGACGTGGCCGACGGCAAGTACACCCTGTCGGTGACCGCTTCGGCCAACGGCAAGGCCATGACGCCGACGCTGCTCTCGTACGCACAGGTGCAAAGCGTGGTGGCCAGCACGACCGGCTCGCCGCTGCTCAACGTGGGCACGGGCTCGAACATTGCCCTGAGCGACGTGCGCGAAATCCTGTAATTCAGCCGCTCAAGCTGCTTCAGAACGTAACGAATTAACTACGACGTACCCCGTCGTCAACCGAATCTCAGGAGTATCACATGGCCTTTTCGACCGGATTGAGCGGCCTGAACGCTGCCTCCAAGGACCTCGACGTGATCGGCAACAACGTTGCCAACGCGGCGACCGTCGGTTTCAAGCAGGGTCAGGCGCAATTCGCCGACATCTACGCCAACTCGCTGTTCGGCGCGGGCAACAACGTTGTCGGTATCGGTACGCGCGTGTCGGCCGTGGCGCAGCAGTTCACGCAGGGCGACATCACCGTCACGAACCGCCAGCTCGATCTGGCCATTTCGGGCAACGGCTTCTTCCGCGTGTCGAACAACGGCACCATCGCCTACTCGCGTAACGGCCAGTTCTCGCTCGACAAGAACGGCTACATCGTCGACGCCAACGGCGATCACCTGACCGGCTACCTGGCTGGCCCGAACGGCATCATCAACAGCGTCTCGCCGGTCGATCTGCAGATCCCGACGGGCGACCTGGCGCCGACGGCCACCACCAAGATCACGGGTCAGTTCAACCTCGACTCGCGCAGCGCCGTGAACACCGCGACGTTCTCGATCACCGATCCGAACTCGTACACGAACGCCACGTCGCTCAAGGTCTACGACTCGCTGGGCAACTCCCACGACGTGAACCTGTACTTCGTGAAGTCGAGCGTCGACACCACCACCAACAACGCCACGTGGACGGTCTACGCCTCGGTCGACGGCACGACCCAGGTCGGCACGGGCGCGATCGGCACCATGACGTTCAACTCGGCCGGTAGTCTCGTCAGCCAGACCGACTCCGCGGGCGCGCCCGTGACCGGCCCGATCACCCTGCCGACGATCAACTACGCCAACGGCGCGTCGAACGGCAGCATGACGCTCGACCTGTCGGGTACCACGCAATACGGCAACACCTACACGCCGAACACGCTCACGCAGAACGGCTACAGCTCGGGTCGCCTGACCGGCTTCACGTTCAACGCGGACGGCACGATCGTCGGCACGTACTCGAACACGCAGTCGATGGTGCTCGGTCAGGTCGCGCTGGCGAACTTCAACAACGTGCAGGGCCTGATCCCGCTGGGCAACAACCTGTGGGCCGAGTCGGCCGCATCGGGCATTCCCATCGTCGGCGTGCCGGGCGGCACCAACCTCGGCAAGCTGCAGGCCGGCGCCGTGGAAGCCTCGAACGTCGACCTGACGGCTGAACTGGTCCACATGATCACCGCGCAACGCAACTATCAGGCGAACGCGCAGACGATCAAGACGGAAGACCAGTTGATGCAGACGATGGTCAACCTGTAAGGCGGGAGCGGCGCGCATGCGTAACTTGCACGGAGACCGTCGATGGATCGTCTGATCTATATCGCCATGACGGGCGCAAAGCAGGCGATGGAGCAGCAATCGACCACCGCCAACAATCTGGCGAACGTCTCGACGCCGGGCTTTCGCGCCCAGCTCGCGGCGTTCCGTCAGGCGCCGGTGCGCGCCGAAGACGGCTCGACGGGCACGCGAACGTTCGTCGCCACGTCCACGCCCGGCACCGATTTCACGCCGGGCGCGATGCAGCAGACGGGACGCCCGCTCGACGTGGCCATCCAGGGTCAGGGCTGGCTCGCCGTGCGCGATGCGCAAGGCCGCGAAGCCTATACCCGTGGCGGCAACATCGAAATGACGGCTGACGGCCAGCTCACGCTGCACGGCCAGCCGCTCATGACCGACGCCGGTCCGGCTGCCGTACCACCGGGCGCTGCCGTGACCGTCGGCACCGACGGCACGATCTCGGCATTGGGCCAGGGCGATCCGCCCAACTCCATCGCCGTGATGGGCCAGTTGAAGCTGGTCAATCCGCCGGAGGGCAATCTGGTGCGCGGTGACGACGGCCTGTTCCGTACCGCGAACAATGCCCCCGCGCCGGTCGATCCGAACGTGGTGGTCGTGGCGGGCTCGATCGAGGCCAGCAACGTCAATCCGGTCAGCGGCCTGGTGAACATGATTTCGCAGTCGCGGGCCTTCGAGATGCAGATGAAGATGCTGCAGACGGCCGATACCAACGAACAATCCGCCAACCAGTTGCTTAACTTCAGCTGACCGGCACTGTCACCGACTTCGGGGAGAATGACCCAATGATCCGTTCGCTCTACATCGCTGCCACCGGCATGAATGCCCAGCAGACGAACATGGACGTGATTTCCAACAACCTCGCAAACACCAGCACGAACGGCTTCAAGAAGGGCCGCGCGGTGTTCGAGGACCTGCTGTACCAGACGATCCGCCAGCCCGGCGCGCAGTCGTCGCAGCAAACGCTGCTGCCTTCGGGCCTGCAACTGGGCACCGGTGTGCGCCCGGCCGCGACCGAGCGCATCTTCACGCAGGGCAACCTGACCTCGACGAGCAACGCCAAGGACGTGGCCATCAACGGCGACGGCTTCTTCCAGGTGCTCATGCCGGACGGCACGACCGCCTACACGCGCGACGGCTCGTTCCAGGTCGATAACAACGGCCAGCTCGTGACGGCCTCGGGCTACCCGATCCAGCCGGCGATCACGATCCCGGCCAACGCACTGTCGCTGACCATCGCGCGCGACGGTACGGTGTCGGTCACGCAGCCGGGCAACACCGCCAACGTGCAGATCGGTACGTTCCAGCTCGCCACGTTCATCAACAACGCCGGCCTGCAGAGCATGGGCGAGAACCTGTACGCCGAGACGGCCGCTTCGGGCGCACCGAACGTGGCGCAGCCGGGCACCAACGGCGCGGGCGTGCTCAACCAGAACTACGTCGAAACGTCGAACGTGAACGTGGTGGAAGAGCTCGTGAACATGATTTCGGCGCAGCGCGCGTACGAAATCAACTCGAAGGCGGTCACGGCGTCCGACCAGATGCTGCAACGTCTGACGCAGATGTAAGGAGCGTAGTCATGTCCGCCATTCCGACCGTCAAGCCACGCAGCGCAGGCCTCGCGCGATTCCTTGCGCTTGCCGCCGCCGCCGCGCTGAGCGGTCTGGCGGGCTGCGCCTACATTCCGCAGGAGCCGGTCGTGACCGGCCCGACGACCACGCGTCCGCCGCCCCCGCCGGTGGCGGCCGATCCGGAAGGCTCGATCTACCGGCCGCTGTACTCGAACCGTCCGCTGTTCGAAGACCGCCGTCCGCGTAACGTTGGCGACATTCTCACGATCGTCATCAACGAAAACACGGCAGCGAGCAAGAACTCGGCGGCCAACACGACGCGTGCCGGCAGCGGCAACCTGACGTTGAACCAGACGCCGGGCGTGATCGGCGGCGTGCTCAACAATCAGGCGCTGGACGCGAGTGGCGCGAACAAGTTCGACGCCAAGGGGGCGGCCAACGCCAACAACGTGTTCTCCGGTCAGATCACCGTGACCGTGATGGACGTGTTGTCCAACGGCAACCTGGCGGTGGCGGGCGAAAAGCAGATCGCCATCAACCAGGGCACCGAATACATCAAGTTCTCGGGGATCGTCGCCCCGCAGACCATTTCGGGCGCGAATACCGTGCCTTCGACGCAGGTGGCCGATGCGCGCATCGAATACCGTGGCAAGGGCTACATCAACGAAGCCGAAACCATGGGCTGGCTGCAGCGCTTCTTCCTTAACGTCTCGCCCTTCTGATGTCGATCATGCCGTACCTGTCGCGCCGCGCGCCTAGCCTCCGTCACCTCCGCCTGAACATCGGCCGCCTTGCCACTGCTGTTGCCGTGGCTGGCGCGACGGGTGCCGCCGCGCTGCTCACGCCGGGCGTCGCTCATGCCGAGCGACTCAAGGAACTGGCGTCGATCCAGGGCGTGCGCGACAACCAGCTGATCGGTTACGGCCTCGTGGCCGGCCTCGACAACTCGGGTGACCAGACCACGCAGACGCCGTTTACCGTGCAGAGCATGACCAACATGCTCTCGCAACTGGGCATTACCGTGGCGCCGGGCACCAACATGCAGTTGAAGAACGTGGCCGCCGTGATGGTCACCGCCACGCTGCCCGCGTTCACGCGTCCCGGTCAGGCCATCGACGTGGTGGTCTCCTCGATGGGTAACGCCAAGAGCCTGCGCGGCGGTACGCTTCTCATGACCCCGCTCAAGGGGCCGGACGGACAGGTCTACGCACTCGCGCAGGGCAACCTGCTGGTGGGCGGCGCCGGTGCGTCGGCCAACGGGTCGAGCGTGACCGTCAACCAGCTCGCGTCGGGCCGTATCCCGAGCGGCGCCATCGTCGAGCGCGCCGTGCCGACCGCGATGGGCGGCCAGCCGGGTACCGTGCAGATGGAACTGAACGTGACCGACTTCTCGACTGCGCAGCGCGTGGTCGACGCCGTGAACCGCCGCTTCGGCTATAGCACCGCGCAGGCACTCGACGGTCGTGTGATCCTGCTGCGCACGCCGACCGATCCGTCCTCGCGCGTGCAATTCCTTGCGCAGCTCGAGAGCCTCGAAGTGAAGCCCGACAACACGGCCGCCCGCGTGATCATCAACGCGCGTACCGGTTCGGTCGTGATGAACCAGAACGTGACGATCCAGCAGTGCGCGGTGGCGCACGGCAACCTGTCGGTCGTCATCGACACGCAGAACAATGTGAGCCAGCCGGCGCCGTTCTCGGGCGGTCAGACGGTGGTGGCCCCGAATTCCCAGATCTCCGTCCAACAGGAGAACAACGCGCTCAAGATCGTCAAAGCGGGCGCCAACCTCGCCGACGTCGTCAAGGCGCTGAACTCGCTCGGTGCGAGTCCGGCAGACCTGATGTCGATTCTGCAGGCCATGAAGGCCTCGGGCGCCCTGCGCGCCGACCTGGAGATCATCTGATATGGCCGACGGCAACCGACTTACCGGTGCTGCGGGCAGCCAGCTGCCCGACCTGACGCACCGCGCGACCTACGACATGCAGGGCCTCTCGGCGCTGCGCGCCGCCGCTCACCAGCAAACGCCGCAGGCCACGCAGCAGGCGGCGAAGCAGTTCGAGGCGGTCTTCACGCAGATGATGATGAAGAGCATGCGCGACGCCACGATGTCCGGCGGCCTGCTCGGCAGCGATCAGGAAAAGATGTTCAACGGCATGCTCGACGACCAGCTCGCCCAGCAGCTGGCCTCGAACAAGGGCATCGGTCTGGCGGACCTCATGCTCAAGCAGCTCGCCAGAACCGGCACGACGCTGCCGCCCGCCGCCATGGGCCGTGCGCAGTCGCTGCAGGGCCGCGCCTACAACGCTGCCGATGCCATTGGCGTGGCCGACGGCGCACCGGCCGCTGCGGGGGAGTTCGTCGAGCGCATGGCCACGGCCGCGCAGAACGCCAGCGCCAGCAGCGGCATTCCGGCGCGCTTCATGCTGAGTCAGGCGGCGCTCGAATCGGGCTGGGGCAAGCGGGAGATCCGCCGCGCGGACGGCAGCACGAGCCACAACGTGTTCGGCATCAAGGCGGGCAAGAACTGGAACGGTCCGACGGTGGAAGTCGCGACCACGGAGTACGTGAACGGCCAGCCGCGCAAGGTGATGGCCAAGTTCCGGGCGTACAACTCGTATGACGAAGCGTTCGCCGACTACGCGAACCTGATTTCGAAAAACCCGCGCTACGCCTCGGTCGTGGCCAGCGCCAACGACGCCGCCGGGTTCGCCACGAACCTCCAGCGTGCGGGCTACGCGACCGATCCGCAGTACGCCAGCAAGCTCATGAAGATCATGAAGCACTTCGCCTGAGCGCGAAGCCGGCACGCAGGGAAACCCGGACATGAAGCCGGGTGCAGGTTCGGTTCGGACAGTCACGGAAAACGGGACAAGGTCGGGCGCCGCACGGAACGCACCCCGTGGGCCGATACCCCTAAATTTTGCTGCCGGACTGCCGTAAACACATCGGTAACGGTGCGCGAGCGGGCATTTCACCGCGGGGCGCGCCTCTAACTCAAGCCGCGAGATCATGAGCCTAATCAATATTGGCATGAGCGGGCTGAACGCCTCCCAGTTCGCCCTCAATACCACCGGCAACAACATCGCCAACTCGCCGACGGCCGGTTACAACCGCCAGATCGTCAGCTACACCCAGGCCGACAGCCAGTTCGCCGGCGTGGGCTATCTGGGCCAGGGCGTGCTGGTCAGCGACGTGTCGCGCGTGTACGACCAGTTCCTCGCGAACCAGGTGAACCAGGCGCAGACCCAGTACAGCCAGCTCAACACCTACTACCAGCAGATCTCGCAGATCAACAACGCGCTGGGCAGCTCGACGACCGGCCTGTCGGCGTCGATGTCGACGTTCTTCACGAACCTGCAGACCATCGTGACCGCGCCGAACAACTCGGCCACGCGCGCCACGGTGATCTCGTCGGCCCAGACGCTCACGAGCATGTTCCAGTCGCTCTCGGGCACGCTCTCGTCGCTGCGCACCGCCGTGAACGGCAACATCACGCAGTCGACCGAACAGATCAACACCTACGCCAAGCAGATCGCCACGCTCAACGACGCGATCGTGCAGGCACAGGCCAACGGCGGCAACGTCACGCCGAACGACCTGCTCGACCAGCGCGACCAGGCGATCGCCAACCTGAACGCCATCGTCCAGACGAACGTCGTCAAGGACACGAACGGCTCCTACAACGTGTTCATCGGCAACGGTCAGTCGCTGGTGACGGGCAACTCCGCCTACCAGCTCACGACCATCCCGTCGACGAGCGATCCGTCGCAGGTGACGGTGGCCTATGTGATGGCCAACGGCACCAAGGTCGCGATTCCGGAGTCGTCGATTTCGGGCGGTTCGCTGGCCGGTCTGCTGTCGTTCCGCAGCGGCGCGCTTACGCAAGCCCAGAACTCGCTCGGCCAGATCGCCCTGTCGCTGGCCGGTACGTTCAACGCGCAGAACCAGCTGGGCCTGGATCTGTACGGTCAGCTCGGCGGCAACTTCTTCTCGGTGCCGAACCCGACGATCATCGCGAACACCGGCAACTCGAACGCCGCCACGCTCAACGCCTCGATCACCGACGCCTCGAAGGTGACCACGAGCGACTACACCGTGAGCTACGACGGCACGAACTACACCATGACGCGCCTGACCGACGGCGCGAAGTGGACCGCCGGTGCACCGGCCACGCCGGGCGGAGCGCTGAGCTTCGTGGACAGCAGCGGTGCGGCGTTTGCCGACGGCTTCTCGGTCACACCCGGCAGCATGGTCGCGGGCGACAGCTTCACGATCCAGCCCACGCGCAACGCCGCCCAGAACATTGGCGTGGCGATCACCGATCCGGGCAAGATCGCACTGGCCGCACCGATCATCGCGTCGACGCCCACCACCAACGGCGGTTCGCTGAAGGTCGATCAGGGCAGCGTGGATGCGTCGTACCTGTCGAACGTGCTGACCTCGCCGGTCAATTTCACGTTCAGCAAGGACGCCGCGACCGGCGCGCTCACGCTGGTGGCGCCGGCGCCGATGACCGTCACGGTCAACGGCACCACGACCACCTACGCTGCGGGCGACACCGTGCCGTACGACGCCACGAACGGCGCCAAGATCACGATGAACGGCATGACGGTCAATCTGTCGGGCACGCCGTCCGACGGCGACACGTTCACCATCGCCCCGAACACCTCGGGCGCCGTGACCGACAACCGCAACGGCCTGGCCCTGTCGGCGCTGCAGAACGACAAGACCAAGGTGGGTGGCTCGCAGAGCTACGCCTCGGCCTACGCGAACCTCGTGTCGTATGTCGGCTCGACCACGAACACGTACAAGTCGACGGCCGCCGCACAGCAAACGCTGCTGCAACAGGCGCAGGAAGCACAGTCGTCCAATTCCGGCGTGAACCTCGACGAAGAAGCGGCCAACCTGATCAAGTATCAGCAGCTCTATCAGGCCAATTCGAAGGTGATTCAAACGGCGTCGTCGTTGTTCGACACCATCCTCCAGATGGTCAACTAAGCGCAGGGGTAGAAGATGCGTATCAGCACCAACATGATCTACGACCAGGGGATGCGCTCGATGAGCCAGAACACCTCTGATCTGCTCAACACCCAGCTGCAGCTCTCGTCGGGCAAGCGCGTGACCACGCCGAGCGACGATCCGATCGCGTCTGCGCAGGCCGTGTCGGTCTCGCAGGACAACGACATGAACACGCAGTACGCATCGAACCGTGCTTCGGCGACGACGCAACTGCAACTCGAGGACTCGACCTTCGGCAGCATCATCAATACGCTGCAGCACGTGATGTCGCAAGTCGTCGCCGCCGGCAACGCCTCGCTCAACGACAACGATCGCTCGACGATCGCGACCGATCTGCAGTCGAGCTTCCAGCAGTTGCTCTCGCTCGCGAACACGACCGACGCCAACGGCCAGTATCTGTTCTCCGGCTTCATGGGCAATTCCGCCGCGTACGTTGCTTCGCCCACGGGCGCCTCGTATGGGGGCGACACCGGCGTGCGTTACGTGCAGGTGAGCCCGAACCGCCAGATCGCCACGAATGACATCGGTTCGAGCATTTTCGAAGGTATCCAGGCCGGTACCGCCGGTACGCTGATCAGCGGTAACGCCGCCAACACGGGTACGGCCGTCTACTCGACGGTGTCGACGACCGACGTGGCCAACGCCGGCGCGAACCATCAGTATCAGATCAGCTTCGCGATCGACAGCACGACCACGCCGCCCTCGACCAATTACACGGTCAAGGACATGACGGACACCACGGTGGCCGACGTCACGGGCGCCTACACCGCCGGTCAGCCGATCAGCTTCGGCGGCAAGACAGTCACGTTCACCGGCGACCCGGCCAACGGCGACAACTTCACCGTGCAGCCGGCGAGCAAGGGCAACACGAACGTGTTCGACAATCTGCAGGCGCTGATCAACACGCTCAAGACGCCGATCAACAGCACGAACGGCACCGGTCAGGCCACGCTGAACAACGCGCTGACGACGTTCAGCCAGATGTTCAGCAACACCTACGACAACGTGACGACGGTTCGCACCACGACCGGCTCGCGCATGAACGAACTGACCACGCTCAACAGCATTGGCGACACCAACTCGCTGAACTACCAGTCGCAACTGTCCGATCTGCTGGACGTGGACTGGAACTCGGCGGCCACGAAGTTTGCGCAGTTGCAGGCTGCGTTGCAGGCCTCGCAGCAAAGCTTCCTGCAGACGCAGAAGCTGTCGCTGTTCAGCCTGCTCTGATCCGCACGATCGAGCCTGTCTCGGTCGCACACGGGCCACCGGCACTGCCGCGTGGCCCGTTGTCATTTGGGCGTTGCTAACGTTCGAGACGGGTTCGGGAAGGATTCACCCGGGGAACGGCGGCGCGCCGTTCAGGCCTTCGGTGCGAAGGCGGCGGTCGCGCGGATCATCATGTCGATGCCGATGGAGATGAAGTGATCCATCACGGGCGCGATGCGCGGCATCATCAGTTCGATCACGACCAGACCGACGCCCAGCGTGAGCGGGAAGCCTACGGCGAAGATGTTGAGCTGCGGCGCGGCGCGGTTCAGAATGCCGAGCGCCAGATTGCAGATGAGCAGTGCGGCCACGAGCGGCAGCGACAGCATGAGCGCGAGCATGAACAACTGACCGCCGAGCATGGCGAGATAGTGCCAGCCGGTGACGGCAAGCGGTGCGCTGGACACCGGCAGCAAGGTGAAGCTCTGCACCAGCGTGGCGAACATCACCAGATGACCGTTGGTGGCGAGGAACACGAGCATGGCCACCACGTTGAGCAGCATGCCGAGCACGGCCGTACTGCCGTCGCTGTTCGGCGTGAGCAGCGTGGCGAACGAGAGGCCCATCTGCAGGCCGACGAAGTCGCCCGCCATGCTGATGGCCGAGAACACGATCTGCATGCACCAGCCGAGCGCCGCGCCGATCATCACCTGCTGCACGAGAATCCAGATACCTTCCCACGAGAACGGCGACACGGCCGGCATGGGGCCGAGCACCGGCGCCAGCGCCAGCGCGACGATGCCAGCCAGCCCGATCTTGACGGTACCGGGCACAGACGCATCGCCGAACAGCGGCGCGCTCATCGACAGGGCAAGCAGGCGGACGAACGGAAACAGGAACGCCGCGATGACGCCCGAGAGTTGTTCGTAAGTGAAGCTGATCAAGGCCGGAGCGCCGGTGCGGCTTAGCCGACCAGGCCGGGAATGCCGGTGAGCAACTGACGCATGTAGTCGACCATCAGATTGAGCATCCACGGGCCTGCAATCACGAGCGTGACGAACACGGCAAGCAGCTTGGGAATGAACGACAGCGTCATTTCGTTGATCTGCGTGGCAGCCTGGAACAGGCTGACCAGCAGACCGGAGACGAGCGCGACGAGCAGCAGGGGGGCGGCCAGCAGCAGGGTGACCTGCATGGCCTGATGGGCCAGTGCCATGACGGTTTCCGGAGTCATTTCCTGTGCCTCCCCGCTACATGGTGAAGCTCTGGGCCAGTGAGCCCAGCAGCAGTTGCCAGCCGTCGACCACCACGAACAGCATGAGCTTGAACGGCAGCGACACCGTCGAGGGCGAGACCATCATCATGCCCATCGACATCAGCACGCTCGCGACCACCAGATCGATGATCAGGAACGGAATGAAGATCGTGAAGCCGATCTGGAACGCCGTCTTCAGCTCGCTCGTGGCGAAGGCGGGCACGAGGATGCGCATCGGCACGTCTTCGGGGCCGTTCATCGGCGGTGTCTTGGCCAGCCTGGCGAACAGGGCGAGGTCGGCCTCGCGCGTTTGCTTGAGCATGAACGCGTGGAACGGCTTGGCCCCGGTGTCGATGGCCTGCTCGAAGCTGATCTTGTTGGCGGCGAACGGCTGATAGGCGTCGGTGTAGGCCTTGTCGAAGACCGGCGACATCACGAAGAACGTGAGGAACAGGGCCAGCCCGATCAGGATCTGGTTCGGCGGCGAGGTGGTCACGCCGATGGCATGACGCAGCAGCGAGAGCACGATGATGATGCGCGTGAAGGCGGTCATCATCAGCAACATCGCGGGCAGGAAGCCCAGCGACGTGAGCAGCAGCATCGTCTGCACGGACAGCGAATAGGTCTGTCCGCCGCCCGGTGCGGGCGTGGTCGTCAGTGCGGGGATCGTTGCCTGGGCGAGGGCGCTGCCCGGCAGCGCGAGGGCGGCCAGCCCGACGCCCAGCGTCAGCGCGAGGCCGAGCGCGACACCCGGTGTCTTCCCGGCCGGGAGCAAGCCGCGTGACATCAGGAATCCTTTTTCATCGATTCGCGCAGCTTTTGCGCAAAAGCTTGCGCGGCGCGGTTGGCTTGCGCACCCGGATGCGCCACGGTGGGTGCTTCGGGCATGTCGGCGACGCGATCGGCGTCGATGACGTGCAGGCTGCTAACCCGCCCGGGCGCGACGCCCAGTACCACCCAATCGCCTGCGATTTCCACGACCACCACGCGCTCGCGCTGTCCGACGGCGGCGCTACCCACGATGCGCACGTTGCCGCCGCCGAGCGGGCGTTGCAGCCCGAATCGCTTGGCCAGCCACGCCAGCCCGAACAGCAGGGCGAGCACGAGCACAAGGCCGAGGCCGGTCTGGACGATGCCAGCACCGCCGAGACTCGGCACGGCCGCCGCCTGCGAGGCGGTGCCCTGCGCGTGGGCGCTGGAGAGGAAGGCGGTGAGAAGCGTTGCGGTGGCTGCCGCGACACGCCGCACGGGCTTGCCGCGGACTTTTGAAGCAATCATCGGTTGAGCTTACGGATGCGTTCGGATGGCGTGATGATATCAGTCAGGCGAATGCCGAACTTGTCGTTCACGACCACCACTTCGCCCTGGGCGATGAGGCAACCGTTGACCAGCACGTCCATCGGTTCGCCGGCCATGCCGTCGAGTTCCACCACGGAACCCTGCGCAAGTTGCAGCAGGTTCTTGATGGCGATCTTCGTGCGGCCAAGCTCCACGGTCATCTGGACCGGGATGTCGAGGATCAGGTCGATGTCGTTGTGCGTGGCACCGGGCGGATTGCCGGCCGTGGCCGCCAGCGGCTGGAACACGGGGGCCGGGGCCGGTTGCGGGGCGGCTTCGGCGACCGGTTCGGCAGCCGTCTGCTCTGCCATGGCACTGGCCCACTCGTCCGCCATGGCCTGGGCGTCTTCACCGGGCGTTTGAGGGGTATCGCTCATCAGTCGTTGTCCTTCGAGTAATCGCTGTGCGAATGGTTGATCATCTGGTTCACGCGCAGCGCGTATTGGCCGTTGAAGACCCCGTAATTGCAGTGCATCACGGGCACACCATCGACCTTGGCTTCGAGTACTTCAGGCACGTCGAGCGGAATCACGTCGCCCACGCGCATGTTGAGCAACTGCGAGAGCGTCATGTCCATCTGCGCGAGATTGGTCACGATTTCGACGTCGGCGGCCTGCACCTGCTGCGAGAGCAGCCGCACCCAGCGCTTGTCGACTTCCAGCGTCTCGCCCTGCAGCGGGCTCGAGAGCTGGTCGCGCAGGGGCTCGATCATCGAATACGGCATGCAGATGTGGAATTCGCCGCCGACCGAGCCGAACTCGATGTCGAACGTGGTGGTTACCACGACCTCGTTGGGCGTGGCCACGTTGGCGAACTGCGTGTGCATTTCGGCGCGCACGTATTCGAATTCGACCGGATGCACCGGCTTCCACGACGCCCCGTAGTTCTCGAACACGAGGTCGAGCAGGCGCGCGATGATGCGCTGCTCGGTCTGCGTGAAGTCGCGTCCTTCGACGCGAGTATGGAACCGGCCGTCGCCGCCGAACAGGTTGTCCACCACGAGGAACACGAGGTTCGGATCGAACACGAACAGCGCCGTGCCGCGCAGCGGCTTGATGTGGACCAGGTTGAGGTTGGTCGGTACCGGCAGGTTGCGAATGAATTCGCTGTACTTCTGCACGCGCACCGGGCTCACCGAGATCTCGGCGCTGCGGCGCATGAAGTTGAACAGCGCAATGCGGAACAGGCGCGAGAAGCGGTCGTTGATGATCTCGAGCGTGGGCATGCGCCCGCGCACGATACGCTCTTGCGTCGCGATGTTGTATGGCCTGATGCCGGAATGGTCTTCCGAATCGGACCGGTCATCCTGTTCGCCGGTGACACCCTTCAGAAGGGCATCGACTTCTTCCTGCGACAGGAACTCCTCATGCGCCATGAATCACTCACTGAATTACAAACGCGGTGAACAGCACTTCGCCCACGGCCTGCTGCGGCATGTTGGCCGCAAACGGTTGCGCGACCAGCGTGCGAATCTCGGTGGCCAGACGGCGTTTGCCGTCGATGGTGGCCAGATCCTGCGGCTGCTTGGACGACAACAGCAGCAACACGCGGCTACGCACTTCGGGCATGTGCTGCGTGATGCGGCCTTGCGTTTCGACATCCGCCACCTTGAGCGAGAGGCCGATATGCAGGTAGCGCTCGCCGTCTTCGCCAGTCAGGTTCACCGTGAACGGGTCCAGGCTGACGAATACCGGCGGCGGCGGAGGCGGCGGTGCTTTTGCCGCTTCGTTGCGTCCGGTCAGCAAATACACGGCCGTTGCCGCGCCCGCGGCCGCCATGAGCGCCACCGCGACGATCAACAGAATCCATTTGCGCATGCCCCCGCCAGAAGGAGCCGCGGCTTGAGTCGGTGCGGGATTTGCCATGTATTCGCCTGCTATTGGGTAGTGATTGTCGACCAACCCGCCAAGGGGTGATCGGCCGAAAAGAAGGGACAATCGCGTCTAACTCGCGTCTTTGTCTTAACGGCAGAAAAGCCCACTGGCTTTAGGGTGATCGGGGCGGTACGGCGTCGGGTCGCGCGGTGCATTTCCGCGTGCGACGCCGCTATCCCTTTTGTTTTTCGATTGGTGGTGTGCCGTCAGGCGAACGTGTCGACGAGACCGTTGCTCACGCGCACCGGCACGCTCACGGTGGTGGCAAGCGTCGTGTCGTCGCCCTGGCCGAAGCCGGCCATGCCGCGCCCGTTGCCATTGCCGTTCCCGCTACCGTTGCCGCCATTGCCGTTCGCCCCTTGTTGCGCGAAGGCCTGCTGCTGGGCGTTGTCGCTGCTCACGGTCGTATTGCCCAACGCAATGCCGTTGTTGGCCAGGCTTTCGCGCAGTTGCGGCAGCGCGGCCTGAACCGCGTCGCGCACGGCGGCGTGTTGCGAGACGAACATGGCTTGTGCCGAATCGTTCGCGACGTTCAGTACCACATGCAGCGGGCCGAGATCCGGCGGATTCAGGCTCAGTTGCGCGGTCTGTGCGTGGGCAGACGAGAGCCACACGACCTGCTGCGAGAGCTGGTTGTTCCAGTCCTGCGTGCCCACGCGGGCGTTCAGCGCGAGGGCGGCGGGCAGATTGGCCTGGGCCTGGAGCTGGGGTTGGGCGTCGACGGCCGGCGTAGCCGCCTGGGCGGCCTGTGCCGCCGCCTGCGTGGCGGCCGTGGCCGCTTGCGCTGCAGCATCGCGGTTGCCCTGGGCCTGTGCCATGGCGTCGGCCATGCGCTGGGCATCGGTGCCGACGTTCGCCGTTGCGGCCTTGGCATCGGTCGGCGCCGGTTGCGGCATGGCGGCCGTTTGGGTCGTCGTGGCGTTCTTGGCCAGCGTGTCGAGCGAAATGCCGCCGGTCTTGGCCTGCGTGGCCGACGGGGTCAGCGACGGCGTGGCGGTGGTCGCGGCGTGTGCGGCGGTCGTGGTCTTCGCGTCGGCGGCGTCGGCGGCGTCGGTACCGGCGGCCGGTTGGCCGGTCAGCTGCGCAGCACCGGTGGCTTGCAGTGCGCCATTCACAGCCGCTGCGATGGCAGCGCCCGTGCCCGGCTTGCCGTCCGTCGCCGTCGCGTCGGCGGTGGTGGTCGGTGCGGGTGCCGGCGTTTGCGACGCGAGCGGGGCGTTGTTCATCGCGGCGAGCGCGACGGCGAGCGCGGCGGCCGGATCGCCGGGTGCGGCGACTGTCTGCGTCTCGTCGTCGGCGCTTTCGTCCTTGTCCTTGCCGTTGTCGGCCGTCTTCGAAGCGTTCGTTTGACCGCTTTGCCCCGCCTGTCCTGCTTGCGTGGTTTGACCGGTGCTGCCGTTGGCGGCGTTGTCCGTCGACTTGGTGCTCTTGCCGGACGAGGCGTTCGCCTGGCCATTATTGGCCGCACTCGTGGCCGTGCTGCTCGCCGACGGCTGAACGCTCTGGCGAGTCTGTTGCGAAAGCACGGTGGAGAAGGGCAGCACACCGCTGTCGTCGGTGCTCGATGCGCCGGCGCGGTTGGCCTTCAGGGCTTGTTGGGCGGCGCCTGCGGCGTCGGTCAGGAAGCTCAGAATCGACATGTCGGGCTCCTCGGGTCCTTCAAATCGGGGATTCGGCACGGCGGCGCAGGCTGCGCGCGGCGTACTCGTCGTTTTCCTTCTGTTCGCGACGTGCCACCTTCAGGGCCGTGCGGGCTTCCTCGCGCGTGGCGAGTGTGCCGAAGGAGTTCAGGCGGCGCTGTTGCGCCTGCCATTCGCGGCGCGCGGCCGCGAGGCGCTCTTCGGCTTGTTCGAGCAGCATGGCTTGCTGCGCGATGGCCGTGTCGAGCGTATCGATGAATTGCTGGAAGTTGCGCCAGTCGTGCCCTGCCATGCCCTGGATCGTTGCGGTCTGCATGCGCGTGCGGTACTCGTGACGGTACTGGCGCAGCGCCTCGAGCTGGCGCTCGACTTCGGCGCGTTGCGTCTGGCGCTCGCCAAGCAGGCGCGCCGCCTCGTCCACGTCCTTCTGGGCGAGCTCGATGAGCAATTTGAGGGGCAGGGTGGAATTCATGGCCGCCTCCGGTTAGTGGAACAGCCCGCGCAACTGATGCACGGCGTCCGGATAACTGGCCCGCTCGCGCATTCCCTGTTGCAGGAAGCTTTCGAGACGGGGATAGAGCTCGATCGCCTGATCGAGCATCGGGTCGCTGCCCGGCGCGTACGCGCCCACGTTGATGAGGTCGCGATTGCGCTGGTAGCGCGAGAGCATCTGCTTGAAGCGGCGGACCGTGTCGAACTGACCGTCGTCGATGAGCGCGGCCATGGCCCGGCTGATCGATTGTTCGATGTCGATGGCCGGGTAATGGCCCGATTCTGCGAGTTGGCGCGAGAGCACGATATGGCCGTCGAGAATGGCGCGGGCCGAATCGGCGATCGGGTCTTGCTGGTCGTCGCCTTCGGTGAGCACGGTGTAGAACGCCGTGATCGAGCCGCCGCCGTCCGGGCCGTTACCGGCGCGCTCGACCAGCGCGGGCAGCTTGGCGAACACGGAGGGCGGATAGCCTTTCGTGGCGGGGGGCTCGCCGATGGCGAGCGCGATCTCGCGCTGGGCCATCGCATAGCGTGTGAGCGAATCCATGATCAGCAGCACGTCCTTGCCCTGATCGCGGAAGTATTCGGCCAGCGTGGTGGCATAGGCCGCGCCTTGCAGGCGCAGCAGCGGCGAGACGTCGGCCGGGGCGGCGACCACAACGGAGCGCGCCAGACCGTCCGGCCCGAGAATGTTCTCGATGAAGTCCTTCACTTCGCGGCCGCGTTCACCGATCAGGCCCACGACGATGACTTCGGCCTGCGTGAAGCGGGCCATCATGCCGAGCAGCACGCTCTTGCCCACGCCCGAACCGGCGAAAAGCCCCATGCGCTGGCCGCGTCCTACGGTGAGCAAGGCGTTGATGGCGCGCACGCCGACGTCGAGCACCGACTCGATGGGGGCACGGCCCAGCGGGTTGATCGGCACCGAGGCGAGCGAGGCGCTGTCCGTCAGGCCCAGCGGACCGAAGTCGTCGAGCGGGCGGCCGGCGGCATCCACCACGCGTCCGAGCAGCGCTTCGCCCACGGGCAGTCGCTTGCCGTTGTGGCGTTGGCTGGGCAGTGGGCCGTCGGCAGCCGGTTCCATCGGGAACACGCGTGCACCGGGCAGCAGGCCGGAGACTTCCGTCTGTGGCATCAGGAAAAGGCGATCGCCGCCGAAACCGACGACTTCCGCTTCCGCCGTGGCGGGCTCGCGCGAGGCGTCGTGTACCGGCAGTTCGATCAGGCAACCGGCGCCGACCGGCAGACGCAGGCCGACGGCTTCGAGCACGAGACCGGCGGCGCGTGTGAGGCGGCCGCAGCGGCGTGTGGGCTCTACGGCGTGCACGTGCGCGATGCGCTCGCGCAGCGTGTTTTGCCAGCGGCGCAGATGCGCGTCTCGCGCGATTTCGCGGGCACCTAATGCGTGAACGGCGGCGTGAACAGCGGCGTGAACAGCGGCGTGCCCGGCGGCTTGCGGGGCGGATGTCGGCGCTTGTGCGGCGATTTCCGCGTTGTCGCCGGGGGCTGCCGTTTCCCCGTTTGCGTCGTTTGCGTCGCGAGGCGTCGCCGACGCGTCTTCGTGATCGTCCGGTTGCAGCGCACCGGCCTGAGCGGGGTGTGCGTTCGTGTCGATCTCATCCCACAGGCGCACGGTCGGCGTCGTGCCGTCGTTCGCCGGCGAGGGCGAAGTCGGCGCGGCCGCAGCGTTGTCATGCGTTTTCTCGGTGCTCGGGAGCACCGGCGCATGCGCGGCGAGCGGGGTGAGTTCGGCGTTTACCACGGCAGGTCCTTGCCGAGCGCGGCCATCACGCGTTGCCAACGGGTGGCCACGGTGGCGTCGACTTCACCGCTCGCGGCTTCGGCCTTGCAGCCACCGCGCTCGATCGTGGGGTCGGCACGCACCGTCCAGCCTGCGGCCTGCAATTCCGCACCGACGTGCGCTTCGACGAGCGCGACGTCTTCCGGATTCAGGAGCAGGCGGGGCGAGCCGGTCAGCGGATCGTTGGCGAGCAGGTCGCGCACGATCGGCAGCAGGGTTTCCGGGTGAATCGCAAGGGTCTGGCGCAGCGCCTGACGCGCGATGTCGAGTGCCAGCCCGAGCAGCGGCTCGGCCACTTCGCGGTCGATGGCGTTCACGGCAGTGCCGAAACCATGCGCGATGTCGGCGAGCTGCGCGGCGCGCGTGTCGACTTCGTGGCGTCCGGCGGCTTGTCCGGCAGCGTAGCCCTCGGCGTGGCCGGCGTTGTAGCCTTGTGCGTGACCTTCGGCGCGCGCTTCCTCGCGCCACGCGGCGATCTGTGCGACCAGCGCGGGATCGTCGAGCGGACGCGGCGGTTCGGGTTGCGGCGGAGGCGGGGGCGGCGGCGGGTCGAACGACGCCATCTCCCAGCGCTGCCAGGCGGAGAGGCGTTCTTTCGGAATGATGGTCGACATGCGCGCGGGCCCCGTTCCGTTACACGTAAGCGTCGTCGCCGCGGCCGCCGATCATGATGGCGCCCTGATCGGCCAGGCGCCGCACGACTTGCAGCACCTTCTTCTGTTCGGCTTCGACTTCCGAGACACGGACCGGACCGCGCGATTCGAGGTCTTCGCGCAGCAGTTCGGCCGCACGCGCGGACATGTTCTTGAAGAACTTTTCGCGCAACTCGGTCGGCGCGCCCTTGAGCGCGATGATGAGCGACTCGGACTCGATTTCCTTGAGCAGCACCTGGATGCTGCGGTCTTCCACGTCGAGCAGGTTCTCGAACACGAACATCTCTTCGACGATCTTCGCCGCGAGGTCCGAGTCGTAGTTGCGCACGGCTTCGATGACCGATTCCTCGTGCACGCCGCCCAGGTAGTTGAGGATTTCCGCCGCCGTGCGCACGCCACCCATCGGGCTGCGCTTGATGTTCTCGCTGCCGGAGAGCAGTTTGGTGAGCACGTCGTTGAGTTCGCGCAGCGCGGCCGGCTGAATGCCGTCGAGCGTGGCGATACGCAGCACGACGTCGTTACGCAGGCGCTCGGTGAAGAGCGCGAGCACTTCCGACGCCTGATCGCGGTCGAGGTGGACCAGAATCGTGGCGATGATCTGCGGATGCTCGTGGCGGATCAGTTCGGCCACGGCGTTAGAGTCCATCCACTTCAGGCCTTCGATGCCGCTGGTGTCGCCACCCTGCAGAATGCGCTCGATCAGGCCTGCGGCCTTGTCGTTGCCCAGGGCCTTGTTGAGCACCGAGCGGATGTATTCGGACGAGTCGAGCGAGAGCGCGGAGTGCTGTTCGGCTTCGAGCACGAAGTCCTGAAGCACGTCGGCGATCTGGTCGCGCGTGACCTGGCGCAGCGAGGCCATGGCCGCGCCGAGCTTTTGCACCTCACGCGGCGCGAGGTACTTGAAGACCTCCGCCGCTTCATCTTCGCCCAGCGACATCAGGAGGATGGCGCTGCGTTGGAGTCCCTCAGCCGCGCTCATCGCCACCACCCACCCATGATTTGACTACCGTTGCCACGATCTTCGGATCCTGTCGCGCGACTTGGCGCGCGTACTGCAAGTTACGCTCGTAGGCGCTGAGTTCGCCCGACTTGCCGGGCGTACCGTCGGCACCTTCGCCTTCGGCCCCTTCCACTCCATCGGCACCGGCACCACCGGCCCCGGCGAGCGTCGGCTCGGCCGGCGGCGGGGGGCTCAGATGCTTGCGGATCGCCGGACGCACCACGCCGAACCACAGATAGATGCCGATCAGCCCGATCAGCGCCCACTTGCCGACCTGCTTGGCGAGTTCGATGTTCTGACGCTGGCGCCACCACGGCAGATTGGCTTCCGGATCGGCTTCCACCGTGAACGGGCTGTTCACGATGTTGAGCGTGTCGCCCCGCTGTGCGGAGAAGCCGATGGCTTCCTTCGACAGGTTCTGGATCTGGTCGAGCTGGGCCTGCGTGAGGGCCACCATCGCTGCCTTGCCCTTGGCGTCGGTGCCCGGACGGTAGTTCACGACCACGGCGGCCGACAGACGCTTCAGGCCGCCCGTCGCTTGTTGCACGTGACGGATCGTGCGGTCGATTTCGTAGTTGACCGTGGCGTCCTTGCGGTCGCTGCGCGGGCCTTGCGGGGCGCTGGCGGCGCTGGCCGGGTTGGCGCCTTGCTGGGCGAACTGCTGTTGCTGCTGCGTGATCGGTGCGGTGGCTTGTCCCGGCGGCTGGTTCGACAGTGCACCCGGCACGCCGCCCGGCGGCGTAATGCCGATCTGGGTGGCTTCGCTGCTTTGCTGGCTACGCACGGCTTGCTCGCCCGCATTCGGCTTGTAATTCTCGGACGTCTGTTCGACCTGATTGAAGTCGACGTCGGCCGTGACCTGCGCATGCACGTTGCCCGGGCCGATGATCGGGTTCAGGATCGCTTCGATGCGGCGGGCGTACGACTGTTCGAGTTCGCGGACGTACTTGAGCTGGGCGGCGTCCAGGCCGAGGGCATTGCCGCTCTGGGCCGACAGGAGGTTGCCGTTCTGGTCGAGCACCGTCACGTTCTTGACGGGCAGTTCCGGCACGCTGGAGGCGACCATGTGAACGATGGCGCTCACCTGGGCGTCGTCGAGCACGCGGCCCGGGTACAGCGTGACGAGTACCGATGCGCTGGGCTTCTGTTGCTCGCGAACGAAGACCGACGGTTTCGGAATGGCCAGGTGCACGCGGGCGGCCTGCACGGCGGAGAGCGATTCGACCGAGCGGGCGAGTTCACCTTCGAGCGCGCGCTGGTAATTGACTTGTTCGGCGAACTGGCTGATGCCGAACTTCTGGTTGTCCATCAGTTCGAAGCCGACGAGGCCGCCCTTGGGCAGGCCTTGCGACGCCAGACGCAGGCGCACGTCGTGCACCTGCTCGGACGGCACCAGGATGGCACCGCCGCCTTCGGCGAACTTGTACGGCACGTTCATCTGCTGGAGCGACGTGATGATGGCGCCGCCGTCGCGATCGCTCAGGTTGCTGTACAGCACCTTGTAATCGGGGGCACGGCTCCACAGGAAGACGGCGATCAGCAGGGCGACGAGCGCCGCGCCGCCGATGAGCAGGGGCAGGCGTTCGCGCGAACGCAACTGCGCCAGCAGGGGCGGCTTGGCGGCGACGTCGGCCGTCTGGGTGGCGGCATTCATGCGCGGCTCCACGCCAGCGGCGTTGTCATGACGTTCATCGCGGTGGAAGTGCTCACTAACATGCGACAGAATTCTCCGGGGTACGCTTGGCGTGGCGCTCACCCGTTGGGGGATTAAGGATCGGAAAGACTCCGGGGTCCGGTGCGCACGACGCCGATGGTCCAGATTATTCGTTGGCGAATGTGGAATCGTTCGGTGGATTAGGCGGGTGTTTTGCCGTTAATTAAGGTATTGGGGGCTTGCCAACGGGTGGTAAGCTCCGATCTAACTGATAAAAGGCCAACCGGTGAGAGCTGTGCGATGTCGCGCGCCGCCGGGCCAACAGAGGACAAGCATCATGGCGATTCCGGGGATCGAATCGGTACTGCAGAAGTTGGGCGGTGTGGCGTCGCAGGCGGCGGGCTCGATCATGGGCACGGCGAGTGCTGGCGCGGGTGCTGCGTCGAAGACGGGCGGCTTTGCGTCCGAGCTCGAAGCATCGCTCAAGCGCGTGTCGGCGTCGCAGAATGGCGCCGAGGCACAGGCGAAGGCCTTTGAAATGGGCGAGCCGGGTGTGGCGCTGAACGACGTGATGGTCGATCTGCAGAAGGCCAACATCGGCTTCCAGATGAGCCTGCAGGTGCGCAACAAGCTCGTTTCGGCCTACACAACCGTGATGAACATGCAGGTTTGACGTACACAACCTCACGCGTTGTTGCTTAGCGTCGCCGGACGGTGTCCGGCGATCAAGAAAAGCCCCGTTTGAAGACGGGGCTTTTTTGTTGGGTTGGCAGGTGGGTGGTTCGCGGCTGAGTTACATCGATTCAGCGGCGGCGCGTGCGAACACCGCGTCCTTCATTGAACCGCAACAAGCACGACCTAGCGCGTGCGGGGCTCAGGCAGACGGTTCGTCAGGCGAGGCGGGAACGGTGGGTGCGGCAGGTGCTTCGGTTTGCACGTCCGACGGGAGGACGCCTGGCGGCAGCGGTGGCGGATTGCCGCCCCGGCCCGCTTCGAGCTTGTAGAGCCATGCCAGCAGTTCCGCTACCGCTTGATAAAGCTGCGCGGGAATTCGCTGGTCGAGGTCCACCTGCATCAACAGGCTCACCAACTCCGGCGACTCGTGGACATAAAGGCCGTGCTCGCGCGCGGTTCGCACGATCGTGTCGGCGAGCAGGCCGTAGCCCTTCGCGACAACGCGCGGCGCATTGTCTTTCGCCCCGTAGGCGAGCGCGACTGCGGTGCGGCGTTCCGGGGGCAGGGTCATGCTTCACCTCCGGTTCGGGGTGTGTCGGCGCCTTCGGAGGCATCGCCATCGGTTTGCGAGCCGCTCACCGTAGGCGTCGTCTCGTTGCCCGTTGCCAGTCTGGCGCCCGCGTTTTCCGTTGCGCCCGACGACACACTCGCGGCGCTCGACATTGCCGCAGTAGCACCGCCGTCATCGCCCAACGCGCCAAACGACAATTGACTGGCGATCAGGCCAACGGCCGCGAGCCGCGCACGCAGATCCTCGCCTTCCTCCGACAACGCATCGGCTGATGCCGTCGTATCCGTCAGCAAGCGCGCCTGCAGTTGCTGGCCCGACAGGCCGAGCGTGACGTCGACAGTGCCGAGCGACGGCAGTGTGAGCCGAAGATGTGTGTGCCATGTCGACGGCGTGGGCGCCTCGCCCGGCACCGTCTGCCCCGGACGCTCCTCGACCTGCCATTCCATCGGCGTTCCGGGCCAAGCCATGCCGTTCCACTGAAACTGCGGATTGACCAGCATGTCGAGCTGCTGACGCACGAGCGTCACGCTCTCGGCCGGCGTATTCGCCACGGCGGCAATCGCGCCCGCCGGTCCATGCGGTTGTGCATTGGCTGCTGCCGCAGTGCTGCCGTCCGACGCCAATGCGGCAGCGGCGGCGTCGTGCCCGCTGGGCAGGACGGTACTCGTCGTATGCGCCACGCTCGCGGCATGGGCCAGTGCGTTCGCCGTGTTCGGAAGATTGGCCCCCGCATTCGGCCCGGTGTCGGGTGTCGTACCGGGGGCGGCTTGTGCCGCAACACCGGATTGGCTAGGCAACGGGGGCGTTGCCGTCGGCAAGTTCGACGCGCCGAGGGTCGGCCAGCCGGTGGCAAGCGTGGCTTCCGCGCCGGCCGGACCGAGCAAACGCGTTAGCGGCCCGGGGCCGGGCAGCGTGGCATCGGCGCCGGCGGCGCGCAATTGTGCCGCCAGATTGGCAGACGCCGGCCAGCGCAACTGCGGCTCGGCCTGCAACTGCTCGAACGAGCGGCTGCCCGAGGCCCACTGCGCCAGATGCGATTCGTAAAAGAGTCCACTTGCCGACAACGCTTCTTTCAGCGCCGCAGCGACAAGCGGCGCGAGCGCCGGCGCGCCGGTACCGGGCGCGGCCGGCCACATGGGCGCACTCGCCTGAACGGGGCCGGGCGAGTCGGGCGCGAGACGCAGGATGGTGTCGATGGTGCGTGCCGCTGCCGACAGCGTGGCTTGCTGCACCGGCGTCGGGAGCCGGGCGGCGGTTTGCGATGCGGTGTTGCCCAGGCCGACGGCCGTCGACGAGGCTTTGGTGGCGAGATCGCCTAGGGCGGAGGTGGCGTCGCCCGTCGGCTGCGTGCCGGCGATGGCACTGGGCGCATTCGTCGACGCCGCGCCCTGCCCGAGGCCGAGCAGAGAGTCGAGCCGCCGTGCGAGTGTCGTGGCCAGAACCGAGTCGAGACCGGCCATGCCTTACTCCGAAATACGTGTGCGGCAACGCGTCGCCGGTGCCGCCGTCGGGCGGCGCACCGGTGGCGCGTCAGGCACCCAGGTTCAGGCCGTAGACTTCGTGCAGGGCACGTTGACGGCGCGTGTTGTTGATCATGGCGTCGAGATGCGCCAGACGCGGCACGACGAGGTCGCGAATGGCCGCATCGTCGGCCAGAATGCGCCGGATGATCTCATGCTTGCGCGCGCGCTCGTCTTCCGTGAGCGGCAGTGCGGCGTCGAGCTGCTTGATCGAGTCGACCTGCGCGCGGTACTGCGCCTCGAGATCGATCAGGGCGTCCCAGTCGCCGCCGCGCGCCACACCGAGCATGCGCTCCGTAAGGCCGGCAATACTTTCGTAGCAGTTCAGCAAGGTCGTGGCTTCACTCATAGCGCACTCCGGTGCCCGCTTGCGCAGCGGGAGCACCCGTGCCGGCAGCCGGGGCGATTTCGCGCCAGGCCGATGCGATCGTGTCGAGCAGGGTATCGACTTCGCGTACCTTGGCGACGTCGTTCTCGAGATTCGCCTCGAGCAGACGCTGGCTCATGTAGTCGTAGAGATCGCGCAGATTGCGCGACAGTTCCCCGCCGACATCCATGTTCAACCCGTCGCGCAGCCCGCCGATGATGCCGATGGCTTTCGAGATCGCCTGACCGCGCTCGGGGATACGGCCGTCCTCGAAATGGACGCGTGCCTTGGTGAGGGCTGCCTTGGCACCGTCGAACAGCATCATGATGAGCTGATGCGGGCTGGCGGCGATCACACCCGTTTCGAGACCGACCTTGCGATACGCGTTGGCGGCGTTTTGACCGTACATGACTTTCTCCGAAGCGCGTGAGCGCCGTGCGCCGCGCGCTTACTTCGAGGACGACGAGGACGAGGACGAACCACCCAGTACCTGCTTGAGGTAGTCGCTCGTGCTCTGCAGTTTGGCCATCGTGGCGTCCAGCGCGGTGAATTGCGCGAGATAGCGGTTCTGCATCTGCGTCATCTGATCCTGCCAATCCGATTCCTGCTGCTGGATTTGCTTGATCGTTGCGTTAAGACTGTTTGTTGCGGACAGGATCGGACCCTTGGTACTGAGGAAGTCGGTGACCTGATTGTTCAGCAGCGACGCGTAGCCCTGCGAGAAGTTGATCGTTCCGCGATTGCCGGTCGTGGTGCCCGTGACGGTGATCTTCAACCCGCTGGTGGGTCCCCCGGTCACGCCGGTCAACGTCTGGCCGCTTCCGGATGCCTGATAGCCGCCGATGGTGCCCGCGACGTCGAGGCCAGTCGAATCGGTCGTCGTCCCGAACAGCGATGCGCCAGCGACTCCGCCCACGGAAACCTTTGACGCCGAGCCATAGCGCGTCGACGTCATGGTCAGGACGCCGTTCTTCTGCGTGACGGCAACGGACGATCCCATGCCGGTGAAGACACTGTTGCCGTTCACCGCCGATTGAATTGCGGCGGCTAACGTGTCAGGCGTGTAGGTACCCGGGGGAATAACAACGCTTGCCGATTTGCCGTCGAGTTGCACGGTCATCTGGTTGTTGGTCTGGTCGACGGTGACTTGAGACGTCGTGCCACCCTTAGTCAGATCGATGGAGCCGACGGATGCGCCTTGCGTCGCTATCTGCGAAATGTTGATCGCGTACTGACCGGCTTGTGTATTGCTGGTCGAACTGGTGTATGAGATCAGGCTGTCGGATGTAATGCCGTTTGTGGCGAGCAGGGACGCGAGTTGTGAAAAGCCGCCTGAGCTGATCGCCTTGGTCAGCGCGCTCTGATCGACGGCGAGCGTACCGTCTGACTGGAAAGACACGCCGATCTGCGCAAGCGACGACAGCGCATTCGTGCCAACGCCTGGTAGCTTGCTATTGAGAATCTGCTGAATACGGTTCTGCACGAGCTGAACCGTGGAGTCACCGATGAGCGGACCGTTATTCGCGCCACCACCAGCCTTGTCGAAAGCGGTCAGGCTGGCAATGGTGTTTTGGAGCGAGTTGTACGCGCTCGCGAAATTCGTGACGGCAGTGGTGACGGCACTCGTGTTGTTGGTGGTCGTCACGGTCGTGGTGCCGACTTTCAACGCATTGATCGTCAGCCCCTGCACTGCACCAGTGATGGAGTTCGTCGCGCTCGTGATGCTCAGGCCATTGACCGTCAGGTTCGCATTCTGTGCGGCCGCGGTTTGCGTCAGATTTTGCGTGGCGGTTGCGTCGTATGAGAGCAGATTCGTGATTTGCGGATCGCCACCTGCGGCGGCGGTAATCTGCATGCTCATGTTCTGGCCGGTCGTCTTCGATGTCAGAACGAGACGATACGGCGTGTCGCTGCCATCGTTCACGATGGTCGCCGATACATTGGCGCCCGACGCGTTGATGGCATCACGAATGCCCTGCAGCGAGTTGTTGGAGCTGTCGATCGTGATCGTGACCGGCGACTGGGAGGCATTGGTGGCAAACGTAGTGCCACTGCCATAAACGCCGTTCACGGCGGTGCCAGTGATCGTGCCGAACGAAATCGTCAGTTTTGTGGCCGGGTTGCCCGACCCGAGCGACGCGGTCTGGCTGGTCACGCCCTTGGTCGACAGACTTTGTGCCTGCGCCAGCTGGCCGATATTCACCGTGTACGAACCCGCAGCGGCCGTCGTGTCGGCGCTGGCGGACAGAATCGTCGTATCGGCTGCCGTCGCAGACATTTGCAGATACTGGGAGGCACTGGACAGCGAGGTGAGCGACGTCTGGAACGCACTCATTGCCGACTGCAGCTGTCCGATGGCGGAAAGCTTGGTCTGGTAACTCGTTTCCTGGTTCTTCAGCAGCGTGAGCTTGTTGTTGGCCGGCTGCATCAGGCTCGTGACAAGGGCGTTGACGTCCAGCCCCGAACCGATACCGGGGGAGGAAATGCTGCCTGTTGAACTCGAAGTTGCCATCTTTTGCTCTCGCTCCGTTGAACTGATTTTTTACTGCCCGGCTGTGTTGCGTGAACACCGGTCTGCAAAGCGCGCGGCGGCGGCACCGCGATGCAGTGACGCCGCCGACTTGCCGATGCGCTTGCGCGCACCGGCCATGCTGGTCGCTACTCCGGTATTACTGGAGGAGCTTGAGCACTTGCTGCGGCAGCTGGTTGGCTTGCGACAGCATCGAGATACCAGCTTGTTGCAGGATCTGCGAGCGGGTCAGGTTGGCCGTTTCCGCTGCGTAGTCCGTATCCTGAACGCCCGAACGTGCCGAGGTCAGGTTTTGCGTCGTCGTCGACAGGCTGCTGATGGTCGACTGGAAGCGGTTTTGAATTGCACCCAGCGTTGCGTTCAGCGTGTCGACCGTGCCGATTGCCGAGTCGATCTGAGCGATCATCTTCGTGGCGTTGTCGATGCTGGTGACATTCGCTGCCGACAGGGTCGAGTTGGTGTTGACGGCTTGCACACCGCCGTTCGCGCCGGCAGCGGTCGTCAGGCCGGTATTGGCCAGGCCCGTCGTCGAACCGGCGATCGTGAATGCCGAACCCGAAAGCAGATTCAGCTTGCCAGCCGTGTCGATGTAGGCGGTCACGCCGGTGTTGGTCGCGCTGATGGCGTTGGCCAGATCGGTCGGCGTCTTGAACGTGCCAGTGATCTGCGTTGCGACACCATTGGCGCCCGTGATCGTCAGATCGCCGGCTGCGAGGGTGACCGCGCCCGTCAGCGTGTTGCCGACCTTGGTCGAGGTCGATGCGACCGTAGCCGAAGTCGAGCTCGTGATGCCCAGGTTGGCAGCCGTGCCGGCCGTTGCGATAGTGGTGGCGTTAGTGCCATCGCCAGCGATCGACAGTTCGCCCGTGGAGGTAACCGTTGCAACGGAGGTCACCGTGCCACCGCTCGACGTCGTCGCAGCAGCATTGATGGCCGCAGCAAGTTCTGCTGCCGTGTTGTACGTGCCGGCCGCGATCTTCGTAGCGGTACCAGCGGCACCTGCGGTAACCGTGATCGTGTTCGTCGTGCCGTCAGCAACGAACGGTGCACCCTTGGTCAGTGCGGCGGACGACGATGCGCTAGCCACAGCACCGATGCTGTTGATGCCCATGCTTTGCGACAGGTTGACCGAGATGGTCTGACCTGCGTTGGCGCCGACCTGGAAGTTGGCCGTGCCCATCGAGCCGTTCAGCACCGACAGACCGTTGAACTGGGTCTGCTGAGCCGTACGGTTGATTTCAGCCAGACGCTGCTGAACTTCCTGGTCAAGCGCGGCACGATCCGAATCCGAGTTCGTCGTGTTCGTTGCCTGAACGGCCAGCGTGCGGATGCGTTGCAGGTTGTCGGTGATCGACGACAGGGCGCCGGCAGCCGTTTGCACCAGCGAGATGCCGTCGTTGGCGTTGCGCTGAGCTTGCGTCAGACCGTTGACCTGTGCGGTCATGCGGTCGGTAATGGCCAGACCGGCGGCATCGTCAGCTGCGCTGTTGATACGCAGACCCGACGACAGACGCGTGATCGAGGTTTGCAGGCTGCTCTGCGAGGTGCTCAGGTTACGCTGGGCGACCAGCGAGAAGATGTTGGTATTGATGACAGATGACATTTAGCCACTCCTTTCCCAAAATTTTTGGCTCCGGCTTAAGCGCCGTAACTTTGGCTCACCAGCCAATCGCCGAAAGCCGCCGTTGTAGGGGATATCGGTCGCCCTCTGGGAAAATTTAGGGTGGTTTTGCAAAATGCTTCACCGCCCCTCATCGACTGACCCCGTCGATGTCGGAAAAACGCTAGTGAGCCAGTCTACAAAATTCCTCCACGATTGATCCGCAAAGGAAAGGGGCAATCTGCCGCCTATTCTTGTCCTGTAAGGCTCTGACAGATGGAAGGTTGCAAAAAGGACGGGGCGGCGAGGTGGCGGTTTCTCATCCGGCGGCACAACGCGGGGGTGGGCGAAAAATTTTTTCGGCGGCCATGAAAAATCTTCGCAATGTGACAATCCGACGCACGAAAAGCACATGGCCCGCAGTCGCGGGCCATGTAGTGAGTGCTTAATCCGGAGTGTGCCGGTCGGCGTCGAAGGGCCGACGCGCTCCCGTCAGATGGGAATCACGCGCACATCGGCCCCATCTCGGCGCTGACCAGGCCATGTTGCATCACGTAATACGTCAGCTCGGCGTTATTGTTCAGGCGCATCTTCTCGAGCAGGCGGGTGCGGTACACGCTCACGGTCTTGACCGACAGCGAGAGCGCGTTGGCGATGTCGGTCAGGCGCTTGCCCG
This sequence comes from Pandoraea pnomenusa, assembly GCF_040391475.1. GTDB lineage: Bacteria > Pseudomonadota > Gammaproteobacteria > Burkholderiales > Burkholderiaceae > Pandoraea > Pandoraea pnomenusa_C. The sequence continues at coordinate 62,269 of NZ_JBEBXS010000021.1, forward strand.
AGCCGATCATGCAAAGCGTCTGATATTCACGGTCCGACAGGCGCTCGTGCGGCGGCTGGTCGGCGTCCGGGCCGAGGTAGTCGGCGAGCGTTTCGGCGACCATCGGGCTCACGTACTTGCGCCCCGAGGCGACCTGCCGCACGGCCGAGACCAGTTGCTGGGCGTTCGAACGTTTGCTCAGGTAACCGGCGGCGCCGGCCTTGAGCGCGCGCAGCGCGAACTGACCTTCGCCGTACATGCTGAAGATCATGATCGGCAGACGCGGATGTTTGCGTCGCAGCGTCTTGAGAATCTCCAGACCGTTCGTGTCGGGCAGCGAAATGTCGAGCAGGACGATGTCCCACTGGGCTGCGTCGGTCATCTCCAGCGCTTCCGCGCCGCAATCGGCTTCGCCGATGACGGCGATGCTCCCGCTATCGGTGAGCAATTGCCGGACGCCCTGGCGCACGATGGCGTGGTCGTCGACGATGAGCACTCTAAGCGTCATGATGCGTATCCGTGAAGAGCAAGCGATTCCGGGGCCGGGTGGCCGGCAGCGAGCGCAGCCGCCGGGGACGACAGGATTTGTTGCCAGGGAAGACGCGCGCTCACGAGCGTCCCCGATCCTTGAACACTGCCATTGCCACATCCGATACGGAGGGTGCCGCCGAGCGCCGTGCAGCGCTCACGCATGCCAACCAGTCCGAAATGTCCCTGCTTGCGACGCGCGCCGCGGGCGAGCCCGCAACCGTCGTCGGAAATCGTGAGTTTGAGTGAACGATGGCTGCCGTCGAGTGCCACGACCACACGCGTAGCGCGTGCATGTCGGGCGACGTTGGTCAGGGCTTCCTGTGCGATGCGGTACAAGGCCAGCACGGCGTCGGTGCTCAGATGCGCGACGCGCTCGCGCGTGACGTCGTCGCAACGCCAGATGCATGTGAGGCCGCTTTGCTCGCCGAAGCCGCGCAGCCAGGCACGCAACGCGAGGACAAGGCCGGCGTCGAGCGCCGGCGGGCGATTGCGGCCGACGAGTTCGTCGGCGGCGTCGCGCGCAGCGTTCGCGGCGTTCTGAATCTGCAGGCAGAGGGATTGCCATTCGGCCGCGCTCGCCGGTGGACGCATCGCGAGGCGCGCCGCCGTGAGCTGCAGGGCCGTGAGATGCGCGCCGAGTCCGTCGTGCATCTCCTGCGCCAGTCGCGTGCGCTCGGCTTCGCGAGCGGCGTCGATCTTGCGTGCGACGGATTGGGCGAGTGCTCGTGCCGTGGCCGGTCGCGCGGGGCGCGAGGCCGACTCTGCCGGCAATGCCGTATCGCAGGCGGCTGGCGGATCCGATGCCGGTGTCGCGGCGCGCGCGTGCAACGTGTCGTCTGGTGACGACACGCGACGTCTCGCAGCCTGTGCGGCAGGATCGACGAGATACGGCATGGAGGCAAATCCCTGAGAGAAAAAGTCCCGTGCCGCAACCCACGCGGCGAGACCCACATTCAATTTAACAAACTTTACATTTCGTCACAATTACACGCGTTGGGCAATCGCGCGGTTGACAGCGAAGCTTAACTATTTGATTTGGATCAAGAAGTTTCTGCTTGCTTGAGGAGGATTCTGCGAAGACCCCGAATATATCAGGGTTTGTCCTAGCGCATCCAGTCGAGCGTATGTTTCAAACGACATCTTAGATCTAAATAATTGTAACGCCTTAATTTTTATCGCGACTTCATACGGTTGTGATTTTCTTTCAGACAACGTCGCGGGTATACCACGCGTTCCATCGGTGAACTGCCCCGGGTGAAGTGCCGTATCAGGCGTTGCGTTCGGTGTCCGAATCCATTGGGAGCGTGACGGTGACGATCAGGCCACGTCCGTCGTCGCCCGGCGCCAGTGTGACCGTGCCGTGACTGGCGGCCACGATTTCCTTGACGATGGCCAGACCCAGGCCCGTGCCCGGCTGTCCGGGCGGCGCGTTGCGGTAGAAGCGCTCGAACACGCGCTGGCGTGCCTCGGCCTGAATGCCCGGCCCGTCGTCGATGACCCGCAGGCGGGCAGTACCGTCCGGGCAGTCGATGGCGACCGTCACGCGTCCACCCTCGTGGATATAGCGGATCGCATTGTCGACAAGATTCATGACCATCGCATGAAACAGCTCGGCGTTGCCCAGCACCCACAACCGGGTCTCCGAGGTCTCCAACCCCAGATCGATGTCGCGTCGCTGGGCGAGCGCGACCAGCTCTTCGAGCACGCCTGCGGCAACGGCCACCAGATCGACCCGCACGCGAGAGAAGGCCGGCGTGTCGGACGCCTCGGCCTGCGACAACAGCAACAGCTTGTTGGTCAGGTCGTTCAGGCCACGACTGCTCGTGTGCATGGCGGCCAGCACATCGGCCAGCGCTGCGCGGTCGTCGAGTTGCGCGGCGAATTGCAGTTGCGTATCGAGCAGCGTGAGCGGGGTGCGAAGCTGATGCGCGGCGTCGGCCACGAAGCGGCGCTGCTGCTGCGCCTGCGCCGACAGGCGCTGGATGCAGAGGTTGATCGCGTCGACGATCGGACGCAGCTCGGTTTGCAACTGCCCGGCGCGGATCGGCACCAGCTCCTGCGGCGCGCGCCCGGCGACTTCGTCCTTCAGCCGGATGAGCGGATGCAGTTCCACCGTCAGCCCGATCAGCACGAGCAGGGCCGCGAGTGCCGCCATCGCAATCTGGCGGTGCAGCGACGGCTCCCACAATTGCGCGAGCATGTCGTCATGGGCGCGCATGGTCTCGGCCACGACAACGGCAACCCGATGCGGCTGTCCCGAGTCGTACATCGTGCGCACAAAGCTGATCGCACGAAGCGGTTCGCCGTCGACGGTGATGTTCGAATAGGTGGGGACGGTCTGTGGAAACAGCGGCGGATGCGGGAAGTCGGGCGGACCGGCCAGCAACTGGCCGCTCTCGGTAATGACCTGATAGAAGACGCGGTCGTGCGCCGCCGATGCGAACAACTCCAGCGCGGACGGGGGCACGTTCGCCCGCAAGGCCCCGTCGACCCAGGTGAGCTGACCCGCGATCACCTGGGCGGACGTCAGCAACGCACGGTCTTGTACGAGTTCCGCCGTGTCGCGTGCGCTGCGATACGCCAGCCACGCGCTCGCGCCGATATACAGCGAGAGCGGCAGCATGAGCCACATCAACAACCGGACGCGCAGGCTAAGCATCTTTCTCGCGCAGCAGATACCCGAGCCCGCGCAGGGTCATGATGGCCGCGCGGCTCGTCTCGAGCTTCTTGCGCAGGCGGTGAATGTAGATCTCGATGGCGTCGGCGCTCGGTTCGTCGTCCAGACCGAAGACGCCGTCGACCAGCGCGGTCTTCGCCACCGTCTTGCCCTGCTTGCGCATGAGAATCTCGAGCACGGCGTGTTCGCGCGACGGCAGCGCGAGCGGCGCGCCCGCGATCGTGAACTGCCGTGTGCCGGCGTGATAGCTCAGGTCGGCGCACACGAGGTCGGCGCTCTGCTCCGGCGCGTGACGCCGCGCGAGCGCCTTCACGCGCGCGATCAGCTCGCGTACTTCGAACGGTTTGACGAGATAGTCGTCGGCCCCGGCGCCGAGGCAATCGACCTTTTCGTCGACCGAGCCACTCGCCGTGAGAATGATGACGGGCACGTTGTTGCGCCGCTCGCGCAGCCGTCGCAGCACATGCTTGCCGCCGAGCTTGGGCAGCATGAGATCGAGCAGCACCACGTCGTAGGTCTCGGTCTGCAACAGACGGTCCGCGGCGTCGCCATCGCGGGCGGCGTCGACGGTGAAGTTATCGTCGCGCAGCATGCGGGTGAGCCAGTGGGCGAGGGTGTCGTTGTCTTCGATCAGCAGCAGTTTCATGACGGCAAAGGGCAAGTGCGCGCGGTTGACACGGGGCGGCACGGGGACGCGCAGAGCGACGGCGAGTGTGCCCGCACAAGCCGCGCAAGCCAACAGCGGGTAAACACCCATCTGCGAACACCGAAAACCTGCAGGTCGCGAAAGCTTGATGAAAGCTTGGGTTTTCTACAATCCGGACCAAGGCAGAGGAAACGACGCAGAGCACCGCTGCCCGGGCTGCGCAACGTTATGATGCGCGGCCGGCCGGCGCAGCGCTCAGGCGCCCGAGCCATTATCCCTAAAACGATGGAGACACCACAATGCGAGCAAGCCTTGGCGTGCGTGCGCCGAAAGCCTTCGTGAAACCCCTTCTGGCAGCCGTGTTCGGCGCGTCGCTGGCGCTGGCCGCCGCGCCGGGCTTCGCCGCTGACAGCGGCAAGGTCACGATCATGGTGGGCGGCATCACCAAGATGATCTACCTGCCGGCCAAGCTCGCCGAGCAGCTCGGTTACTTCAAGGAAGAAGGGCTGAACGTCGAGCTGCTCTCGCAGCCCGCCGGTGTCGACGCCGAGAACGAACTGCTCGCCGGTGCCGTACAGGCCGTGGTCGGCTTCTACGATCACTCGATCGACCTGCAGAGCAAGGGCAAGGAAATCCAGGCCATCGTGGTCTTCGGTCAGGTGCCCGGTGAAGTCGAACTGGTGAACGCCAAGAGCAAAGACACCATCAAGAGCATGGCCGACGTGAAGGGCAAGACCCTTGGCGTGACCGGTCTGGGCTCGTCGACCAACTTCCTCACGCAGTACCTCGCCGCCAAGCACGGCCTCACGTCGGCACAGTATTCGGTGCTGCCGGTGGGCGCGGACAACACGTTCATCGCCGCCATCAAGCAGAACCGCATCGATGCGGGCATGACCACCGAGCCGACCGCCTCGCAACTGATCAAGACCGGCGACGCCGCCGTGCTCGTCGACATGCGCACGATGGAAGGTACCGTCGCGGCGCTGGGCGGCGCTTACCCGGCGTCGAGCCTGTACGTGCAGCGCGCGTGGCTCGACAAGCACAAGCCGGAAGCGGCCAAGCTGGCCCGTGCGTTCGTGAAGACGCTCAAGTACATCAACACCCACTCGGCCGCCGAGATCGCCGAGAAGATGCCGAAGGACTACTACGGCAAGAACAAGGACCTGTACGTGCAGGCCCTGCAGAACTCGCTGCCGATGTACTCGCCGGACGGCCGCATGCCGAAGGACGGTCCGGAGACCGTGCTGAAGGTGCTCGCCGCGTTCAACCCGAACGTCAAGGGCAAGCACATCGATCTGTCGAAGACGTACACCAACGAGTTCGTCGATCAGGCCAAGGTGAAGTAAGCCGCGCCTCACGACGTATCGGTGACGCGTTTCTCGCACCGCTCGTCTCAATGTTGACCTCGTAGTACCGGCGCCAGCGGTCCCCTCGACCGCTGTGCCAACCGAGCCGCCCGCACCCGACGACTGTCCGGTGTGCGGGCGAGCTCACCCCGAAAAAACCGCAACGACACCGTTTGCCCTTCGACGTAACTGAGGAGCCGGGCATGACCCAGACCATCACCCCCACGGCGCCGGCGCGCGCAGCGAGCCCTGTCTCGCGCGACACGCCCGCCATCGAATTCGACAACGTGTCGTGCCGCTTCATCTCGCCGGACGGCAAGGCCACCGTCGCGTTGCGTAACTTCAGCATGGCCGTGGCGCGTGGCGAGTTCGTCGCCATCGTGGGCCCGACCGGCTGCGGCAAGTCGACCACGCTGTCGATGATCACCGGCCTGCTGCGCCCGACCGCCGGCAGCGTGCGTGTGATGGGCCAGCCGGTGAACGGCATCGACCCGCGCATCGGCTTCGTGTTCCAGAACGACGCCGTCTTCCCGTGGCGCAGCGTGCGCGAGAACGTGGCGGCCGGGCCGCTGTTCCGCGGTCAGTCCAAGGACGCCGCCTACTCGCTGGCCGACGACTGGATCAAGCGCGTCGGGCTCGACAAGTTCGGCAATCACTACCCACACCAGCTCTCGGGCGGCATGCGCAAGCGCGTGGCGCTGGCGCAGACGTTCATCAACAACCCCGAAATCCTGCTGATGGACGAACCGTTCTCGGCGCTCGACATGCAGACGCGCACGCTCATGCAGGACGAGCTGCTGCAACTGTGGTCGTCGACGTCGGGCTCGGTGGTGTTCGTCACGCACGATCTCGAAGAGGCGATTGCCCTGGCCGATCGCGTGTTCGTGCTTACGGCGCGTCCGGCCACGCTCAAGAGCGTCTACACGATCGATCTGCCACGTCCGCGCGTGATGTCGGAGATTCGTTACGAACAGCGCTTCATCGATATTTCGCGCGAGATCTGGGCGGATCTGCGCGAGGAAGTGAAGATCGGCTGATCCATTCGATCCGTCATCGAAAGTGCGTGGCGCCGCGAGGGGCCGCGCCAGTGAATTTGCAGGCCGCGTGGCATCGCAACGACGAACCGCAACGCGCGCCTTTGCCGTCAGGAGGAGGGCATGAACATGAGTGAACAAGCCGTGCTGGCAGGATTGGGCGACGCCGATCTCGCGCGCGAGGAAGCCGCGGCGCAACGTCGCATCAAACAACGTCGCGCGCTGGTGATTTTTCTGCGTGTGGCAATTCTGGTGATCGGGCTGGGGGGCTGGGAAGTGGCCGCGCGTGTCGGCTGGATCGATCCGTTCTTCTTCTCGCAGCCGACGCTGATCGTGGAGCAGATCTACGAATGGGTCACGGAAGGCACGTCGCAAGGCCCGCTCTGGACGCAGGTGCTCGTCACGCTGGAAGAGACGGTGCTGGGCTTCCTGATCGGCGGTGTGGCCGGTGTGATCTGCGGCATTGTGCTCGGTCGCAACAAGCTGCTCTCCGACGTGTTCAGTCTCTACATCCAGATCGCCAACTCGATTCCGCGTGTGGTGCTCGGCTCGATCTTCGTGATCGCGTTCGGTCTGGGCATGGCGTCGAAGGTGGCGCTGGCTGTGGTGATGGTGTTCTTCGTGGTGTTCGCCAACGCGTTCCAGGGTGTGCGCGAGGCCGATCGCTACATGATTGCCAATGCGCAGATTCTGGGGGCATCGCGCCGTCAGGTCACGATGTCGGTGGTGATTCCGTCGGCGCTGTCGTGGATTCTCGCCAGCTTGCACGTGAGCTTCGGCTTCGCACTGGTCGGCGCCGTGGTCGGTGAATTCCTCGGCTCGAAGCAGGGTATTGGCCTGCTGATCTCCACGGCGCAGGGTGCGTTCAACGCCAGTGGCGTGTTTGCGGCGATGATCGTACTGGCCGCCGTGGCGCTGGGTGCGGATTATCTGCTCACGTCGCTTGAGCGGCGTTTGCTGAAGTGGCGTCCGGCGGCGTTCTCGAACGAGTAAGCCGACGCAAACAGGAAGCCGTTTCGATTCGGATGCATCGGATGAAACGGCTTCCGATGTCGAAAACAAAGCGGCGCCCCCTGCGAAGGGAGCGCCGCTTGTCCTTTGGAGACGCGCGTCGATCAGATGTTGAGTCGGGTGACCTTCGTGCCTTCGATGTTCAGGTTGGCCATGAGACCCGCGTTGGTCATCACGATCACTTCCACCGGCGAGGTGGCGGTGTTCAGATCGACCGCACCGTTCGCGCCGACCTTGACCACGGCGACCGAGGCGTCGGCACCGGCCGTCCAGCCATCGGTGCGCTGGAATTTGTCGAGGGCTTCCTGCGTCATGAACAGGAAGACGACGGCCTTCGACTGGGCGCCGATCTGCAGACCGAACGACGCGGTTACCGTGTTGTAGTAACCCTTGGTGACGCCGCCCACGCGCAGCGCACCTTCGCCGTATTCGCCGCCCACGACGAAACCGGCTTGCAGCACCGACGGGAACACCAGCACGCCGCGCGCCTTGTTCACTAGCTCGCGCGAGCCCTTCACGGAGGCGAACATCTTGTCGAGGGTGCCGTTGACGGCGGCGTCGATTTCGCGGCGCTTGTTGGGATTGGCGCCGGCGGCGCTGTCACTCTTGTCGGCTTGCGACGGGGTGGTCGTGGTACAGCCCGCGAGCGCGAACGCAGCGGCGGCAACAGCGACGGAAGTTTTCATCAGGAATTCGCGTTTTTGCATTTTCTCCCTCCAGGTAGCGTGTGCCGCCCGCAACGGATGGCGGCATGGATGCGGATAAAACGTCATGCCGATGGCGCACCCGACAGGGTGTTGCGCTTCGGCATCGAAGCGGAAGATGAGGACGATAATTCGGCGTCCGATAGACAAGACGTCGATCGAAGTGCGGTCCGGACGCGATCAGGATGTGATCGACATGCACTCGAAGCGCGGCGTATCGCGCCAGTTTCGCGAGCTTGCGAGACTGGCGCGATACGCGTCGGCATGACGTCGATTATGCGGTCTCTGTCGGTATTGTCAAGAAAATGGCGCGATAAGTTCCGTCAACTTGCAGGCATCTGCTGTCAACTTGTAGGTGTCCGCCTACGTGCACTTGCGCATGTATTCTTCCTTGAGCGCTTTGCGCGGGTTGGTGCGTGTAGGAATGTCGACGCGATTGCCGGCGGGCGAATCGACGCGCCTGTCGCGCGTGTAGACGGGCTTGTCCGGCGTGTTGGCGATCTTGTCGGCGAGGGCGCGGCATTCGTCGCGAAGCGAGGGCGATCCGGCCCCCGAGGCGACAGCCTGCTCGGCGGCCTGGTCGCGTGCGGCCTGCGAGCATTGTTCCGGGGGCAGAGCGCGGCCCACACTATCGAAGCACACGGGCGTCTGCGCGAATGCCACGCCGCCGGTACACAGCAGTGCCGCTGCGACAGCCGCCCGCAGCAGACGTTTGTGTGAGCGGGCGAGCGGGCGCTCGGCAGTGCCAAGCATCTCGGATTGAACGGCGGAGGAAGCGGAAGACGTGAACATCGGGGACAGCGTGGCGGTGCGGCGCGGCATCGTCAATCTCCTCAATGGATCCCGCTATGGCGCGGGTGCACCTATTCTGGCATCGCCCCGGCCGGGTTGTCGATAGGCGCGACGCCTTGACGCGTCGCCAGTGCACCGGGCCGGTCGGTGCGCAATTCGAGCCGGTACCCCACGCCGTAGATCGAGCGCACGATTTCCTCGTCAGGCCGGATTGCCTGCAACTTGCGCCGCAGATTCTTGATATGGCTGTCGACGGTGCGGTCGGCCACCACGCGGTGATCGTCATACATGCGGTCGAGCAGGTGGGCGCGCGGAAATGTCTTGTCGGGGTGACTGGCGAGCGTGGCGAGCAGGCGCAGTTCCACCGGCGTGAGCGGCAGTTCGTGGCCGTCGAGCCGCGCGTGATGACGCACCGCGTCGATGATGAGCGCCGGCGGCTGTTGTGGCTGCGCCGGTGCGGCGACCGGTGGAACGGCGCCTCGCACACGTCGCAGAATCGCCTTCACGCGCGCCACGACCTCGCGCGGGCTGAAGGGCTTGCAGATGTAGTCGTCGGCGCCGAGTTCGAGGCCGAGCAGACGGTCGGTTTCCGCGGCGCGCGCCGTGAGCATGACGATTGGCACGTCGGAGACCTCGCGCACGGCCCGGCAGACTTCAAGGCCGTCCATGCCGGGGAGCATCAGGTCGAGCAACACCAGGCGCGGTTCGGTCGCACGCACGGCGGGCAGCACGTCGCGTCCGTCCGAGAGAATGCGGCAGGGCATGCCCGCCACGCGCAGGTATTCCGCCAGCAACGCCGCGAGCTTCGGCTCGTCTTCCACGATCAGAATCGGGGCGGTGTCGGGTAGCGCCATTGCGTCGGACTGGGGGCGGAGCGCGGACGGGGCCGGCGCGCTCGGTTGGGGCGTCGTGGTCAGGTGCATGGTGATCAGACTCAACACAGGGTCGTGATGGCTGGGTTGCCGAAGCCGCTCGTGCTGCCCGGACAGCACGACGGCGCGCCGGGCGAGGCGCCGGTCGCATGATTGGCCTGCGCCTGTCGGTGACAGGGCAATGTGATCGTGAGTGCCAGGCCGCCGAGTGGGGAATGCCGCGCGACGATCTGTCCGCCGTGGGCTTCGACAATGTGCTTGCACAGCGCCAGCCCGAGACCGGCACCGCCGCTTCGACGGCTTCGCGACGCCTCCACGCGGAACAGTCGCTCGAACAGGCGCGGTAGCGCGTCGTCCGGCACACCGGGCGTCGAGTCTTCGATCTCCAGACGCAATTGCGTGTCCGTCGCCGACAGGTAGACGCGCACGGCACCGCCGCCGTCGGTGTAGCGCAGCGAGTTCTCGAACAGGTTCCCGAGCAATTGGGTGAGGCGATGGAGGTCGCCGTCGACGACCAGCGTGTCGTCGGGCAAGTGCAGGCTCAACGCAATCGCCTTGGCATCGAACCAGTCGCGGAAGGCGGCCACCGATGTGGCGACGCGTTCGGTCATGTCGACCGGCGCGAACCGATAGGTGAGCGCGCCAACGTCGGAGAGCGAGAGTTCGTAAAGATCGTCGATCAGCTTGGACAGCTGCGATACCTCGACGCGCAACGACGCGAGGGCGTCTTGCGTGAGCGGGCGCACGCCGTCTTCCATCGCCTCGATTTCGCCGCGCAGGATCGACAGCGGCGTGCGCAATTCGTGGGAGATGTCGGCGAGCAGGTCGCGGCGCAGCCGGTCATTGCGCCCGAGCGTATCGGCCAGACGATTCAGGTCGACGGCCAGGCGCGCCAGTTCGTCGGTGCCGACGGTCGGCACACGCACGCCATAGTCGCCCGTCGCCATGCGATGCGTCGCTTCGAGCAGCGGCGTGACGGGCGCGAGCAGCCGCTGGGCGAGTCGCAGCGCCACGGCGCCGAGCAGGGACACGCCAAGCACCGTCAGATACATGAGGTCGTGACCGCCCAGCCAGCCCTGGCTGTCGAGCGTGGCGCGCACGACCACCGCCGTGGCCGTCATGGTGACCAGGCCCGTCGCGAAGATCGCGAGAAACAGCTTGCGGGTGATGCCGGAGTTCATGCGTTGGGTGGCGTCAGAAGTCAGAGATCAGAAGTCGGTCACGGGGCACGACAGGGCGTTCGCGGTTCGCGCGGTTGAGCCACATCGGCGCGCCATTTTCTCAGCTTCGGGATCACGCGCGCCGGGCCTCCACAAATTTTCCTCTATTTGTGCTTAGTGGCTGCACGCCGGCTTCTTACTATCCCTAACGAAGCTGGCCGACGTGCCGTCTTCGCAGACTGCCAACTATTCGAAAGACCGGCGCGGGGGCGCCTCACCATGTCGAAGCTGTCGATACAGCGCGCTGCGGCGCGCGGCTTTGCGCGGACCATCGCGTTGCTGGCCACTGCCGCCACGCTGCTTGCCGCCTGTGCCGGCCCCGCGCCCGCACCCACGCCAATGGCGGTGATGCCCATGCCGCGCGTGGCCAATGTGCAAACCGCCGGGTCCATCTATCAGCCGACCACCGCCACCAACTGGTTCGAGACCCCGGTGGCACATCGCGTGGGCGATCTGCTCACGATCGCGGTGGCGGAAAGCTCCACGGGCAGCAGCAAGGCGCAGAGCGACATCTCCCGCAACGCGAGCGTGACTGCCAAGAGCGCGAAGGCAGACGGCGCCGATACCGTGCTCGAGCGCTGGTTCAACATCGGTCAATCGGCCAGCAGCTTCAAGGGCAACGGCACGAACAGCTCGACCTCGGCGCTGACCGGCACGATCGCCGTGGCGATCGTGGAGGTGCTGCCAAACGGTGCTTATGTCGTCGGCGGGGAAAAGCAGGTCATGCAGGGGCGCAATATGGAGACGTTCCGCTTCACCGGCGTGGTCAACAAGTTCGATATCTCGCCGGGTAACGTGGTGGCGTCGAGCAAGGTGGGGCAGGCCAAGGTGGCGCGGGTCGATGCCGGCCAGGTGGCGGACGGCAGCAGCGGCGGCTGGCTGCAGGGCATTTTGCTTGGCGTGTCGCCGTTCTGATGCGGCGCCTCGCGATGGTGATGGCGCTGGCGGTGGCGGCCAGCGCGAGTCTGGGCGGATGCCTCTTCGCGACGCCCGTGCCGGTGCTCGCGGCGCAAGTGGCGTCGAGTGTGGTGGCTGCGGGTGTGGTGATGTCGGATCAGTTGCCGTCGGTGGTGCCGCCCACGGCGCAGGCCGCGCCGGAATTGCTCTCGCATAACCTGTGCATCGAACTGGCGCCTGACGGCATCTCCGATCTGCTGCCCGCGATTCAGGGACGCCTGCGTGCGTACGGCATCGTCAGCCTGATCTACAGTCCCGGCACGTCACCCACGGGCTGTGTCGTACTGAATTACTCGGTTCGACGGGCGTGGCGCAATGCACTCTGGGACAGCTCGCCGACCGAATACCTCGCCTATGCGACGCTGACCCTGAGCAAGAACGGTTCGGTCATGAACACGGTGTACTTCGACGGCAGATCGTCGACGGTGCAGACATGGTCGGCGTCGAACACGCGAATGGCGCAACTGGTAGACCGGCTGGTGGTGTTTTGACGCGGGAGTGTCGTGGCATGGAACGCGCCGAATGCCGCAAACGGCTCGAATGGTGCCGGCATGGCAATTTGGCGCGCCCGACTGGAATCGAACCAGTGACCCTCGGCTTCGGAGGCCGATACTCTATCCCCTGAGCTACGGGCGCTATGCAGACCACCGGCGAAGAAAGCGCGAGCGCGCCGCCGGCAGGCAAAGAGGTAGAAGCATAGCGGTTTTGCCGCGCGGCGTCCATGCCCCGTGCATTCCCGCGCCCCACAATGCGGCGAAACGCTGCCCCGGGCCGATCTCGCGCGGATTTGCTGTGAGTGCGTCCGGGCCGTCCTTTGCGCACGAAGCACGCGGAACACCGGATTTGCTTTCGCGTAAGTTAGGGAAAATACGGGACTTTTTGCGGCGTCTGCGCACCGCCTTGGCGTGTCATCGGTTAGGGGATTGTTGCTACAATGGCTCGTTAATTTGACTGAATGGCGCTAGGGCCTGGTTCGCCGTTCAGTGTGACGCACTCGGTTTCCACAAAAACTATTGAGAGATCCCGCATGAGTGAAGCACATAACGAGCACGAGTCTCCGATCAAAACACCCAAGCAGCTCATCGCCGCAGTCGTTGCAGGATTTCTGGTCCCGATCATCATCATCGTTCTGCTGGTCAATTACGTAGGTAACAGCACATTGCCCGCCGCGGGCAGCTCCGCCATGACCGAGAAGGCCGTCGCCGAGCGCATCGCGCCCGTGGCCCGGGTCGAAGTGAAGGACGCCAACGCACCGCGCGTCTTCCAGACCGGCGAACAACTCTACAAGGCCGTTTGCGCCGCCTGCCACGCCTCCGGCGCCGCAGGGGCACCCAAAGTCGGCTCGGACGACTGGGCCCCGCGCATCAAGCAGGGCTATGACGAAATGCTCAAGATTGCCCTCGCCGGCAAGGGCGCCATGCCCGCACGCGGCGGCACCAGCCCCGACGACGTGACCGATTACGAAATCGGCCGTGCCATCGTCTACATGGCCAACGCGTCGGGCGGCAAGTTGCCGGAACCCGCCGCCCCGGCTGCCCAGGCACCGGGCGCCACGGCAGCCGCCCCGGCATCGGGTGCGCCGGCCGCGTCGGCGGCCGATGCGGGCGCTGCCGCGACCGCCGCAGCGGCGATGGCTTCGCTCAAGACTGCCGCCCCGGCCGCCGCAGGCGCAGGCAGCAACCTCGACGCCGGCAAGAAGCTCTACGACACGGTCTGCATGGCCTGCCACGCGAGCGGCGTGATGAACGCCCCGAAGTTCGGCGACAAAGCGGCCTGGGCGCCGCGCATCGCGACCGGTATCGATACGCTGCACAACGCGGCCATCAAGGGGCTGAATGCCATGCCACCGAAGGGCGGCGCAGCGAATGCCTCGGACGACGACGTCAAGGCTGCCGTCGATTACATGGTGAGCGCCGCGAAGTAAGCGTCACGCCGCACCGGCCAGCGCCCATGAAAAATCCCCGCCTTGGCGGGGATTTTCGTTTCCGATGGCGCGCCTGGTCGCATCACACCCGAACGACCAACTGCGGATCGAACGCCGTGTTCTCGACACGTCCATCCAGACAGTAGCCTCGCGGGTTACACAGCACGCGAGTGTGTCCGATGCGATAGTCGAACGAATCGTGCGTATGGCCGTGAATCCACAACGCCGCATCGGACTGGTCGACAACCGAGGTCAAATCCGAAATGAATGCCGGGTTGACGAGCGATCCGGCAAAACGCGGGTGAATGCTCTGCGGTGTCGGCGCATGATGCGTCACCACGACAGTCGGCCCGTCGTGCGGGGCCGCGAGTGTGCGACCGAGCCATGCCACGTTCTCACGGCACAGGGCGGCGGAATCGTCGGGCGAGAAGAACGGCAGATCGGACCACGGCGCCGCCGGATCCCCTACGCGAATGCGCGTGAAATCGCGTGCGAACTTGATCGATTCTTCGACCACGGCGTCGTGCTTGCCTTCGGCGTCGTACAGCGCGAAATCGGTCCAGAGTGTCGTGCCGACGAAGCGCACGCCACCGATTACCACGGATCCGCGCTCGAGCAAATGCACGTTGGTGCCCGCCGTGAGGCGACGCAATTCGGCGAGCGTGCCGGCAAGCGTCGCGCCGTAGAACTCGTGATTGCCTGCGACGTAGATCACCGGGCGCGGCAATTGCTTCGCCCATTCGATGGCTTGTGCCGGGCGCGAGATGTCGCCGGCGAGGATCGTGACGTCGGCCTCGACGTCGGGAATGGCCAACGGCGCCACGGACAAATGCAGGTCGGACAGGATATGCAGTCTCACGCACCACGCTCCACAAAGGCTTGAGGATCGGTGCCGCACACGCGTCGCAGTCGTGTGTGCCAGACGCATCGCCACGCGCGCGCCGCAGGTGTGGGCATTGGACCGAAATCGACGCATCACGCGTAACGTTTCGTCCGTTTTTCACCGACTATCACCCGGCCCGCGCCGATGGTCAAGATGTCTTTGTCTTCGATGGGTTGCGCTCCTATAGTGAAACTTCACCTGACGAGTGGAGGCGAGCCTATGCGAAAACTGTTGGTTGCTGTCCTGCTTTGTTTGACCGGTCTTGCCGGAATTGCCGTGGTATCGAGCCCGGCGGCCGCGTGCGACCAAACGTCTTCGGGTGGTGGCAAATAGCAGCAAGCACTGACTTCACGGCGTGTCTGCCGCCGCCGACAGCCCCGGTCGGATATCGCCGTTCCTCAGACCAGCCCCCGCACGCGGGGGCTCTTCATTTGGCGAGACGCTTGCGCGTTGGTTCAAGCCCCCGACGAGGTCGGCGTCTTGTTGGCGCCACCTGCGAGCATGGCTTTCAGGCTCGCCAGACGGTCCTTCGGGGACATCGGCGCGTCTTCCGGCGGCGGAGGCGGCGCTTCGTCGAGTTGCATCTCGGGCACGAAGCGCGACACTTCGCACGAGAACGTCTCGCGCGCGCGTTTGCGCTTCTTGCACCACGACAGCTGCAGCGAGCGCTGCGCACGCGTGATACCCACGTACATCAGGCGGCGCTCCTCTTCGATCTTCTCCGCCGTGACTTCCTCGTCTTCTCGAATGTGCGGCAGGATGCCTTCTTCCACGCCGACGAGGAACACGTGCGGATATTCGAGCCCCTTCGACGCGTGCAACGTCGACAGACGTACCGCGTCGGGGTCGTCGCCGTCGCGGCCTTCGAGCATCGACATCAGCGCAATGGTCTGGGTGAGTTCCATCAGGCTCTTGCCGTCGTCGTCGAGGCCGTCGGCGGTGTCGAATCCGGTCGTCTGCGCCGCCTCGCTGCGTGTGCCCTTGCGCTTCATCCATTCGAGGAATTCGAGCACGGTGGTCCAGCGCGACTGCGCCTGACGTTCGTCGAACGTGTCGTACAGATAGGCCTCGTAGTGAATGCCCTCCATGAGGTCATCGATGACCTCGTTGGCAGGATCGCGTGCGGCGCGTGCGGCAATGCGCTGGATGAAGTCGCAGAACGCGCGCAGCGGTTCGAGCTGACGCGGTTGCAGTCGTGCCTCGACCGCCCCCATGTAGACCGCCTCGAAGAGCGAGACCTTCGCTTGCCCGGCGAAGCCGCCGAGCACTTCGAGCGTGGTGCTGCCCACGCCGCGACGCGGGGTCGTCACCGCACGGATGAATGCGGGATCGTCGTCGGGATTGGCGAGCAGGCGCAGATACGCGCACAGGTCCTTGATTTCCGCCTTGTCGAAGAACGACTGGCCGCCGGAGAGCACGTAGGGAATTCGTTCGCGGCGCAGCACCTGCTCGAAGATGCGTGCCTGATGGTTGCCGCGATAGAGGATTGCGTAGTCGCGAAATTCCGCGCGTCGCTCGAACTTGTGCGCCGACAGCCGGAAGACGACCGACTCGGCCTCGTGCTCTTCGTCGTTCATCGCCGTGACGGTGATCGGATCACCCAGGCCGTGTTCGCTCCACAGCTTCTTTTCGAAGATTTTCGGATTCTTCGCGATGACGTTGTTCGCCGCCGTCAGAATGCGCGACGTCGAGCGGTAATTCTGTTCGAGCTTGATGACCTTGAGCGTCGGAAAGTCGACCTGCAACTGCTTGAGGTTCTCCAGCGTGGCGCCGCGCCAGCCATAGATCGCCTGATCGTCGTCGCCCACGGCGGTGAACGCCGCGCGCTTGCCCGCCAGTAGCTTCAGCAGCAGGTACTGACAGGTATTGGTGTCCTGATACTCGTCGATGAGCAGGTAGCGCAGCTTGTTCTGCCAACGCTCGCGCACTTCCTCGTCGCGCTCGAAAAGCTGGGCGGGCAGACGGATCAGGTCGTCGAAGTCGACCGCCTGATAGGCCTGCAACGTCGCCATGTAGTTGCGGTAGACGAGCGCGGCCTGATGTTCGTCGGCCGTCTCGGCGGCGGCGAGCGCCACCTCGGGCGTGACCAGGCCGTTCTTCCACAGCGAGATGGCCGTTTGCACGCCGCGAATCATGGCCTTGTCGGTCGTGCCGAGCTGTTCCTGAATCAGGCCGAAGCAGTCGTCGGCATCGAGAATCGAGAACTGGGGCTTCAGGCCGACATGCTCCGCTTCGCGTCGCAGAATCTGCACGCCCAGCGAGTGGAACGTACAGATCGTGAGCTGATTGACGGGGACCTTGCGGCCTTCCTTGCCCGGCGTGGTCAGCGTCTTGCCTTCGAGCTGCTTGGCCACGCGCTCGCGCATTTCGGCGGCGGCCTTGTTCGTGAAGGTGACGGCCGCGATGTGCTTCGGCTCGAACCCCTTCGACTCGATGAGCCACGCGATCTTCTGCGTGATCACGCGCGTCTTGCCGCTGCCCGCACCGGCCAGCACGAGACATGGACCGTCGAAGTAGTGCGTGGCTTCGTTCTGGGCGGGATTGAGCGGAAAGGACGACATGGCGTGACGCGATGGGGTGAGGGCGGTGGCGGGTGACGACGCATGCACCGCCGCAAAGACAGACTGCACCGGCAAGCATTCCTGCAATGGCACGCATGGGCAGGCGCCGGATGGTGGGCAAGTCTATCACGCGCGATGCACACGCTCGTGACCGTCGCGTGAGCGCACGCAGGCACTGGCGCGGGGACTGTGGGGCCGACGCGACGTTGCGTCGCGCGGTGGCCGGGACAGGGCTGGCGTCGACGCGGAGCGGGTGCCTATAATAAAAAACGTTGCCATTGTGGTGAGGTCGCCGTGCAATGCCCAATGTGTGGGACGAACAATGCGCCGCGTGCGCAGCACTGTGAGAAGTGTGGTGCCAAACTCGCGGATGCCGAGCCGGGCTTCCGGGCTGACGCCCTGGTGCCCGGGGCCGCCGGTGCGCTCGCGGTGACGAGCGCCATGGAAGGGCGCGAAGACGTGATGCCTGTCGCCAGGTCCGATGCGGGCGATGCCCCGCCATCGCGCCGCACCCGACGTCAGCGAGGCGAGGCGCCCGGCTGGCTTAATGGCGCGCTCGTTGTCGGTACGGCGGTATTTGCCGCCATCGCCCTGGTCGGCATCTGGTGGAATCTTCGTGCGCCGTATGTCGACCCGGTGCCCAAGGCACCCGGCGGTCTGGCCGTCGCGCCATTCAATAACGGCAACAACGCACCGCCGGCCGTCGCGCCGGGCACCCCCAACGATGCAGCGGCCAGCGCCCCGAGTGAAGCGTCGGCCGCATTGGCGCGCGCGCAGGCGCTGGCGGCCGTCGATGCTGCGGCGTCCGGTGCCGCCGCCGATGTGGCGGAAGCCAGTCGCAGCGTTGCACCGCTGACCGCGTCGGCCGCCACGGCGGCGCTGACCGCGGCCGCGACCGCCATCACGCCGCCATCCGCACCGAATGCCAATGCGCCCGACGACATGATGCAACTGTTGAGCCGTCGTGCCGCAACGAACGCCGACACCGGGCGAGGCCCTGCGGCCAACGCCGATCTGCCCGCCCACTACGACACCAACGACATTGGCGCGGTGGCGGCGGAGCGCTCGCCCAATGCGGCACCCGTCACCCAGCCGGGCGTACCCGCATCGGCCCCGACGGCGGCCGGTACGATCGCCGCCGCGCTCGCGCAATGCGAACGCTATCGCTGGTACGAAGTGATACCGAAACAGCGCTGTATCTGGGCCGTCTGCAATGGTCGCTGGGGCAAGGACGGCTGCCCCGCAGGCACCAATCCGGGCGAGTCGCGCTGAGGACGTCTGTGTCAAATTGACAGTCCCCGGCTTTCCCCGTAAAGTGCGCGAGCGTGGTCGGGAGAGCGCACCGGGAAGCACATGCCGGAGCCGCCGAAGGGGTAATACCCATAAACTCTCAGGCATCAGGGACCGTCCGCGCCGAAGGCATTGCCTTCGATCTCTGGAGAGCGGTTGCCGCGTGCGTGTCACGCGGGCGACCCACCGAAGGGGCCGGCAGGGCGACAGGGCGCAACGGGCACACCGCGCGCACCGCACCGACCGGGCAATCTCTCAGGTACCAAGGACAGAGGGGTCATCTCGCCAACTGGCATTGCGCCGGGCCCGTGCATGAGCACGGTCCGGGCGTGAAAAGTGCCGGTCGTCGAGATGACCCCTTTTTGCATTTTCGGACGCTGTTTTCCGAAATTCCCGAACCTTGATGCCTGATGCCCCGATGACCGATCTCAAACGCACTCCGCTCAACGATACGCACCGCGCCGCCGGCGCCCGCATGGTGGACTTCGGCGGCTGGGACATGCCCGTGAACTACGGCTCCCAGATCGAAGAACATAACGCCGTGCGTACCGATGCCGGTATGTTCGACGTCTCGCACATGTGCGCGGTCGACCTGCACGGTTCGGGCTGCCGCGAATTCCTGCGGTACGCCGTCGCCAACAATGTCGACAAGCTGCAGACCCCGGGCAAGGCCCTCTACACCTGCATGCTCAATCCGAGCGGCGGCGTGATCGACGACCTCATCATCTATTTCATCGCCGAAGACTGGTTCCGCATCGTCGTGAACGCCGGTACGGCCGACAAGGACCTCGCCTGGCTGGGCCAGCTCAACGCCCACGGCGACTACAACCTCACGATCATCCCGCGCCGCGACCTGTCGATCGTGGCCGTGCAGGGACCGAACGCCCGCGCCAAGGTCTGGCAGGCCGTGCCGGGCAGCCAGGCGGCGAGCGAAGCGCTCAAGCCGTTCAATGCCGCGTTCGCCAAGGACACCGCGTTTGGCGAGTTGATGATTGCGCGCACCGGCTATACGGGCGAGGACGGCTTCGAAATCATCGTGAATGCCGATCACGTGGCGGCCCTGTGGCAGGCGCTGGTCGCACAGGGCGTGCGTCCGGCAGGCCTTGGCGCACGCGACACGCTGCGCCTGGAAGCCGGCATGAACCTCTACGGTCAGGACATGGACGACGACGTGTCGCCGCTCGACGCCGGCCTCGGCTGGACGGTCGAGAAGGACAGCGAGCGTACGTTCGTCGGCAAGGACTCGCTGATCTCGCGCGGCCAGACGTGGCGCTTCGCCGGTCTGGTGCTCGACGGCAAGGGCGGCGTGCTGCGCGCCCATCAGGTGGTGGTGACGGACGCCGGCGACGGCGAGATCACCAGCGGCACGTTCAGCCCGAGCCTGCAGCAATCGATCGCCTTCGCCCGCTTGCCGAAGGGCGTGCCGGACGGCGCCGTCGTGCAGGTGCAAATTCGTGACAAGCAATTGCCCGCACGTGTGGTCAAATTACCGTTCGTGCGTCACGGCAAGGCCGTGGTTGCCTGAGCAGGACCGGCACTACGGCACGGCGACACGTTTTTACCGATAACCGAATACCCCAATCACTGAATCCCGGAGCGTCAACATGGCGAATATCCCCGATAACCTGAAGTACACCGAGTCCGACGAATGGGCCCGTCTCGAAGCCGACGGCACTGTGACCGTGGGCATTACCGATTTCGCACAGGAATCGCTGGGCGACATCGTGTTCGTCGAGCTGCCGGACACCGGCCGTACCGTGGCCGCCGACGAAGCGTCGTGCGTGATCGAATCGGTCAAGGCCGCCGCCGACGTGCACTCGCCGATCAGCGGCGAGATCGTCGAGACGAACGCCGAAGTGCCGGGTTCGCCGGACATCGTCAATGGCGACGCCTACGGCAACTGGCTGTTCCGCGTGAAGCCGTCGAACGCCGCCGAGCTGGACAAGCTGCTGAGTGCCGAGCAATACGCAGCGAAGATCGGCGCCTGATGCCGGTACGCGGCGCTGCGGGAGCTTCGGCTTTCCCGGCGCCGCCGACGGATCGCGCCCGCGGCGTGATCCGTCATCCGCAGTACGCGATACGCAATACGCAATACGCAATACGCATTACCCCGCCGTCACTTGCCGTGATCGAACGAGAGATCTGACCCATGAACGCCTTGACTGACCTGCAAGCGCCGCGCCGCTCGCTCACCGAGCTCGAGCAGCGCGAGAACTTCTCCGCACGCCACATCGGCCCGGACACCCCCGAACAACAGGCCATGCTCACCGAGCTTGGCTACGCGTCGCGCGCGGCGCTGATCGACGCCGTCGTGCCCGCGTCGATCCGTCGCGATGGCGAGCGCTTCGCCGCCTCGCTCGGCCAGTTCGCCGCCGCGAAAACCGAATCGCAGGCGCTCGCGCAACTGCGCACGCTCGCTGACCAGAATCAGGTCTTCAAGTCGTTCATCGGTCAGGGCTACTTCAACACGCTCACGCCGGGCGTGATCCTGCGCAACGTGCTCGAAAATCCCGCCTGGTACACGGCTTACACGCCGTACCAGCCGGAAATCTCGCAAGGCCGTCTCGAGGCGCTGCTCAACTACCAGCAGATGATCATCGACATGACGGGCCTGGCGATCGCCAACGCGTCGATGCTCGACGAGGCGACTGCCGCTGCCGAAGCGATGACGCTGGTCAAGCGCACCGGCAAGTCGAAGTCGAACACGTTCTTCGTGGCCGACGACGTGCTGCCGCAAACCATCGAAGTGGTGCAAACGCGTGCCAAGCCGTTGGGCATCGAAGTGCAGGTCGGCCCGGTGGCCGCCGCCACGGAAATCGAAGCGTTCGGCGTGCTGGTGCAATACCCGGGCGTGGGCGGCGACGTGCGTGACTTCCGCGCATTGGCCGACGCGATCCACGCCAAGGGCGGCATGCTGATCGCCGCCGCCGACCTGCTCTCGCTCACGCTGCTCACGCCGCCGGGCGAGTGGGGTGCAGACGTCGCCATCGGTAACAGCCAGCGCTTCGGCGTGCCGATGGGCTTCGGCGGCCCGCACGCCGCTTATCTGGCCACGCGTGACGAACTCAAGCGCTCGATGCCCGGCCGTCTGGTCGGTGTGTCGGTCGACTCGCAGGGCAAGCCCGCGCTGCGCCTCGCACTGCAAACGCGCGAGCAGCACATCCGCCGCGAGAAGGCCACGTCGAACATCTGTACCGCGCAGGCGCTGCTCGCCATCATGGCCAGCATGTACGCGGCGTACCACGGCCCGCAGGGGCTGCGCATCATCGCCGAGCGCGTGCATCGCCTGACGGCCGTGCTTGCCGCCGGTCTCACCGCGCTGGGCGCCGCCCCGCGCAACGCCACGTTCTTCGACACGCTCACGGTACCCGTGGCCGGTCGCGCCGACAGCATTCATACCGTAGCGGCCGCTCGTCGCTTCAACCTGCGTCGCGAAGACGCCGACACGGTCGGTATCTCGCTCGACGAGACCAGCACGCGCGAAGACGTGATCGCCCTGTGGGAAGTCGTGGCCGAAGGCCTCGGCAAGAGCGCTGTCTCGCTGGACTTCAACGCCATCGAGGCCACGGTGTCGAACGGTTTCCCGGCGGCGCTGGCGCGCCAAAGCGCGTACCTCACGCATCCGGTGTTCAACCGCTATCACTCCGAGCACGAAATGCTGCGCTACCTGCGTAGCCTCTCCGACAAGGATCTGGCGCTCGACCGCACGATGATCCCGCTCGGCTCGTGCACGATGAAGCTCAACGCCACCTCGGAAATGTTGCCGGTGACGTGGCCGGAATTCGGTCAGATCCACCCGTTCGCCCCGGCCGATCAGACGGTCGGCTACCGCGAGATGATCGACCAGCTCGAGCAGATGCTCGTGGCGGCGACCGGCTATGCTGCGGTCTCGCTGCAGCCGAACGCCGGGTCGCAGGGCGAGTACGCCGGCCTGCTCATCATCCAGGCGTATCACGCCTCGCGCGGCGAAGCGCATCGTGACATCTGCCTGATCCCGGCTTCCGCGCACGGTACCAACCCGGCATCGGCGCAAATGGCCGGCATGCAGGTCGTGGTCGTGGCGTGCGACGCCAACGGCAACGTCGATCTGGCCGATTTGCAGGCGAAGGCCGAGCAGCACCGCGAGCGTCTGGCCGCGATCATGATGACGTACCCGTCCACGCACGGCGTGTTCGAAGCGGGTGCGCGTCAGATCTGCGAGATCGTGCATGCGAACGGCGGTCAGGTGTATGTCGACGGCGCGAACATGAACGCGATGGTCGGCCTGTGCGCACCGGGCGAGTTCGGTGGCGACGTGTCGCACCTGAACCTGCACAAGACGTTCTGCATTCCGCACGGCGGTGGCGGCCCGGGCGTCGGTCCGGTGGCCGTGGGCGCGCATCTGGCGAAGTTCCTGCCGAACCAGCGCTCGACCGGCTATGCGCGTGACACCGACGGCATTGGCGCCGTGTCGGCCGCACCGTTCGGCTCGGCATCGATCCTGCCGATTTCGTGGATGTACGTGGCGATGATGGGCGCGAACGGCCTGACGGCAGCGACCGAGACGGCCATCCTGAACGCCAACTACCTCGCCAAGAAGCTCGCGCCGCACTATCCGGTGCTCTACACGGGCCCGGGCGGGTTGATCGCGCACGAGTGCATTCTGGATCTGCGTCCGCTCAAGGACACCAGCGGCATTACCGTCGACGACGTGGCCAAGCGCCTGATGGACTTCGGTTTCCACGCCCCGACGATGAGCTTCCCGGTGCCGGGCACGCTGATGGTCGAGCCGACCGAGTCGGAGTCGAAGCACGAACTCGATCGTTTCATCGAAGCGATGGTCACGATTCGCGAGGAAATCCGCGCGGTGGAAGAGGGCCGTGCCGATCGCGAGGACAACCCGCTCAAGCACGCACCGCACACGGCCGATGTGGTGACCGCCGACGAATGGACGCACGCCTATGCGCGCAGCCAGGCGGCGTATCCGGTCAAGGCGCTGCGTGAGCGCAAGTACTGGCCGCCGGTCGGACGTGCCGACAACGTCTACGGCGACCGGAATCTGTTCTGCGCCTGCGTACCGATGAGCGACTACGAATAATCGTCGCGTAATCTGAACAAACGGGGGCCGGCAGAAACATTGCTGGCCCCTTTTTGTCTCTATGGATGTAACGCGGATGCGGCGGATTGATCCGCATCCGTCGAGTCACAACTACGTTTCAGAACCTCAGGAAAGTCCCATGGCCGTTTCAGTTTTCGATTTGTTCAAGATCGGTATCGGACCGTCGAGTTCGCATACCGTGGGGCCCATGCGCGCGGCGCTGATGTTCGTACAGGGACTGGAGCGCGACGGCATGCTGGCGCAGGTGGCGTCGATTCGCGCGGAGTTATACGGATCGCTCGGCGCCACGGGCAAGGGTCACGGCACCGACAAGGGCGTGCTGCTCGGTTTCATGGGCGAAGCACCCGATACCGTCGATCCGGCGACGATTGGCGAGCGTCTGGCGGCGCTGCGCAAGACCAAGGTGCTTTCGCTGCTCGGCAAGCACGAGGTGCCGTTCGTCGAGAAGGAACACATGGTGTTCTACCGGCGCGAGGCGATGGCCGAGCACCCGAACGGCATGAAATTCCATGCGTTCGACGGCTCGGGCGACAAGCTGCGCGAAGGACGCTATCTCTCGGTCGGTGGCGGCTTCGTGGTGACGGCGGGCGCATCGAATGCGCAGGTGCTCTCGGCGCACGATCAACTGCCGTACCCCTTCCGCACGGGTAAGGAACTGCTGGAGATGTGCCGTGCGAGCGGCAAGACCATCGCCCAGTTGATGTGGGAGAACGAGAAGGTCTGGCATCACGGCGAGAACGCCGAAGCGGATATTCGCCGTGGCCTGCTCAACATCTGGCACGTGATGCAATCGTGCGTGACGCGCGGCTGCGGCATCGGTAACCCGGAAGCCGACGGCGAACTGCCGGGACCGCTGCATGTGCGTCGTCGTGCGCCGGAGTTGTACCGTCAGTTGACGCAACGCGCCGAGCGCACACTGTCGGACCCGCTGTCAGTGATGGACTGGGTGAATCTCTACGCGATCGCGGTCAACGAAGAGAACGCTGCGGGCGGACGCGTGGTGACGGCGCCGACGAACGGCGCGGCCGGCATCATTCCGTCGGTGCTGCACTACTACGACCGCTTCGTGCACGGCGCCAACGAGCAGGGCGTGATCGACTTTCTGCTCACGGCCGGTGCCATCGGCATTCTGTACAAGCTCAACGCGTCGATCTCGGGCGCGGAGGTCGGCTGTCAGGGTGAGGTGGGTGTGGCGTGTTCGATGGCGGCGGGGGCGTTGGCCGCAGTGCTGGGCGGCACTGTCGAGCAGGTCGAGAATGCTGCGGAAATCGGCATGGAGCACAACCTCGGCCTGACCTGCGACCCGGTGGGCGGGCTGGTGCAGATTCCCTGTATCGAGCGCAACGCCATGGCCTCCATCAAGGCCGTGA
>NZ_JBEBXS010000022.1:0-82186 GCF_040391475.1 Pandoraea pnomenusa
CCCACGACCCCTTGGTTCGTAGCCAAGTACTCTATCCAACTGAGCTACAGCCGCGCTGTGAGAACAGAATTATGTAAGAAACCAGTCAGCCACGCAAGTGTTTTTTGCAATTCTTTTGTCACATCCCCGATTTGCCCGTCACTTTGCGCATTCCATGCGGGATTAGCGCGGAATCGCCTCCATTGGCAAGCCTTTGCCGCTAGAACATTTACTCCACGCAAACCCGCGTCAAATCAGGGCTTTCCATGTGCTCGCGGTGCAGACGGCACGGTATGCTACGGCTTTTTGCAACGCGACGATTAGTGCGTTCACTGCGCACGCGAGACCGGTTCGGGAACGAGACGCCCGCACCCGCCCCCCTGCTCTCGCGTCACCGTCAAGCAATGCGATGAAATGACGCACCGCGCGCCCTGGCACTTCCCCCGGCGACGACGATGCGATAAAAACCATATTCAAGGAGGCGCTCATGGAAAAAGTCTGGCTCAAGAGCTACCCGCCCGGCGTGCCGGCCGAGATCGACGTCAACGCCTATCGTTCGCTGAACGATCTGTTCCTGCAAAGCTGCCGGAAGTTCGCGGATCGTCCGTCGTTTACCAATCTCGGCGTGACGATGAGCTTCGCCGAGCTCGAGCGCAAATCGCGTGACTTTGCGGCCTATCTGCAAAGCCTGCCCGGGCTGGAGCGCGGCTCGCGCGTGGCCATCATGTCGCCGAACCTGCTGCAATACCCGGTCGCGGTCTTCGGGATTCTGCGCGCCGGCATGGTCGTCGTGAACGTCAATCCGCTCTACACCGCGGGCGAACTTGAGCACCAGCTCAAGGATGCCGGCTGCGGCGCCATCGTGGTCATCGAAAACTTCGCCGCCACGCTGCAAAAGGCGCTGCCGAACACGCCGGTCAAGCATGTCATCACGACCGCCATTGGCGATCTCGTGCCCGCGCCGAAGCGCTGGATCGTGAACTATGTCGTGCGTCACGTTAAGAAGATGGTGCCCGAGTGGCACATCGCGCACGCCGTGCCGTTCCGCACGGCGCTCGCCCAAGGGGCGCGCGCCAAGCACGAAGAAGCGCATCTGGATCACGACGACATCGCATTCCTGCAATACACCGGCGGCACGACCGGCGTGGCCAAGGGTGCGATGCTCACGCATCGCAACATGATCGCCAACATGCTGCAGGCCCGCGCATGGATCGGCTCCGGGCTGGAAGAAGGCAAGGAGATCATCGTCACCGCCCTGCCGCTCTATCACATCTTCTGCCTGACAGCGAACTGCCTGGTATTCCTGCAACTGGGCGCACTCAACCTGCTCATCACCAACCCGCGCGACATGCCGGGCTTCGTGAAGGAACTGGGCAAGTGGAAGTTCACGTTCATCACCGGCGTGAATACGCTTTTCAACGGCCTGCTCAATACGCCGGGCTTCGATCAGCTCGACTTCAGCTCGCTCAAGTGCGCCCTTGGTGGCGGCGCCGCCGTTCAGCGCGCGGTCGCCGAACGCTGGCAGAAGGTCACGGGCCATCCGCTGATCGAAGCGTACGGTCTGACGGAGACCTCCCCCGCCGTGTGCATCAACCCGATGAACAGCGAGTTCAACGGCTCGATCGGCCTGCCGATCTCGTCCACGGAAGTGAGCATCCGCAACGATGCCAACGACGCGCTTCCCCTCGGCCAGGAAGGCGAGATCTGCGTGCGTGGCCCGCAAGTCATGAAGGGCTACTGGAATCGTCCCGACGAAACGGCCAAGACCGTCACGCCGGACGGCTGGCTACGCACCGGTGACATCGGCACGATGGACGAGCAAGGTTACGTGCGCATCACCGATCGGAAGAAGGACATGATCATCGTGTCGGGCTTCAACGTCTATCCGAACGAAGTGGAAAGCGTGCTGGCAATGTGTCCCGGCGTGCTGGAATCGGCCGTCGTAGGGGTGCCGAGCGAGCGCACCGGCGAGGCCGTCAAGGCCGTGGTCGTGAAGAAGTCGCAGGACCTCACCGAGAAGGTCATCATCGACTTCTGCCGCCAGCACCTGACGAACTACAAGGTGCCGCACGTCATCGAGTTCCGCACGGAACTGCCGAAGACGCCCGTGGGCAAGGTGCTGCGCCGCGAACTGCGCTAAGGTCTCGCCAGCCCGAAATGCTTCGTCATACGTAGCGAAGCACGGCGATCCGGGCGAGCGGTCCAACAAAACGGCCGGGACAGTGAAAGACTGTCCCGGCCGTTTTTCATTCATCTATCGCGACAGTTTTCGAGAGATGCCCCGAGGCATCCATCAATACCGCCATCGCAAGGGCCGCGCGCGCTCGTAACTTTTCGTTACAGACACGATGCACCGGGCTTGGGAAAATTCCGGCACGTCGGTGCCCGTCAGGCGCTCACCTGCGTGACATGCTTCAAAACGTGCGCAGCGGCGGCCATGCCGAATGTCGCTGTGACACACATGCTGGAGCCGAAACCGGCGCAATTCAGGCCCTGCGGCCCGGCAGCCACATCGGCGGTATCGCCGGTATCGCCCGTCTCGCAGGCCGCTTCCGGGTAACGCAGGGGCTCGTCCGAGTACACGGCAGGCACATTGAACTTGGCTTTCGGCCCACGGACAAACCCATGTTGCTTGCGTAATTGCGCACGCACTTTCGCAAGCAGCGGATCCTGGATCGTGCGGGCAAGATCGTCGATACGAATGCGTGTCGGATCGATCTGACCGCCCGCCCCGCCAATGGTGACCAGACGCTGCTTATGCGCCACGCACCACGCGATCAGCGCCGTCTTCACCCGAACGCTGTCAATGGCGTCGACCACCCAGTCGAAGCCGCCGTTCAACATGGCGTCGAGGTTTTCCAGCTCCACGAAGTCCTCGACAAGCGTAAGCTGGCAGCCAGGATTGATGGCCAGAACCCGTTCGGCCATCGCGGCAACTTTCGGTTTGCCGTAGTTGCCATCCAGTGCGTGCACCTGACGATTGGTATTGCTTTCGGCGACGTTATCGAGATCGATGAGCGTGAGTCGGCCCACGGCGCTTCGCGCCAGTGCCTCGGCCACCCACGATCCGACGCCGCCGATGCCGATGACGGCCACGTGCGCTTCGCGCAGACGCGCAAGTCCGTCGTCACCGTATAAACGCGCGATGCCGCCGAATCGGCGGTTCGCGTCAAAATCCTCCTCCGATGGCGTGGCAGGCACCGGAGCAACAACGATCGACGGGGTACTGTTCATGATGCGATGGGTAACGTCCTTGAAATGGCTGGCGATCACGATAGTCGCCATCGTGCTGGCATTCGCGGCGTTCATCACGTGGTTTGACTGGAACTACGCCCGGCCCTTCATCAACCGGGAAGTGAGCACCGCGACCGGACGCCCGTTTGAAATCCGGGGCGACCTTTCGCTGCACTGGCTGGCCCCGAACGCACAGGCCCCGGGATTGGGGCGCTGGCTGCCGCGGCCTCGCCTGATCGCGAATGATATCGTGTTAGGCAACGTTACGTGGAGCCAGGAGCCGAACATGATCTCGGTCGGCCGGCTCACGTTCTCGCTCGAATGGCTGCCGCTGCTCGACAAGCACGTGGTGCTCCCCGAGGTCGCGCTGTCCGCACCGAAGGTGTTCGTCGAGGAACAGGCCGACGGGCGCAACAACTGGACGTTTGCCAAGGGCAACGGGCAGCCGTCGCCGTGGAAGCTGCGTATCGGCCGCCTGATTCTCGAAGACGGCGTGGTGCGCGCCAACATCGTGCCGCAGCAGTTGGACCTCACCGCCAACATTGCCACCATCGACGGCCAGGCCCCTTACGGCATCGGCGTCGCCCTGAAGGGGACCTTCCGAAAGGTCGCGGTATCCGGCAATGCGCGCGGCGGCGACGTGCTCTCGCTGGAGGATTCCGGCGACCCGTACCCGCTCGACGCCAACGTGCGTATCGGCCGAACACTCATCGCCGCGAAGGGCACATTCACCAATCCCGCCACGCTCTCTGCGCTCGACATGCACCTGCGACTTGCCGGGCCGACGATGGCAGACCTCTATCCGATCACCGGCGTGCTGCTGCCGGAAACACCGGCCTACGAGACGAACGGCCATCTCCTGCACACTGCGGGCGTGTGGCGTTACGAGCGCTTCCAGGGCAAGGTCGGCCAGAGCGATCTGTCCGGCACGCTGGTCTTCCGCCAACGTCAGCCCCGCAACATCCTGCAGGGCGCCGTGGTGTCGAATCAATTGCGACTGGTCGACCTCGGCCCGGTGATCGGCGGCAAGAATCCGTCCGGCGGGGGCGACCTGACGGGCAAGCCGAAGGCGCCGGCCTCGGACAAGGTGCTGCCCGTCGACCCGTTCAAGACAGATCGCTGGCGCACCATCGACGCCGACGTGCAGTTCACCGGCCGCAAGATCATCAAGGACAAGAGCCTGCCGATCGACAATCTCGTCACCCATGTGGTGCTGGACGATGGCGTGCTCTCGCTCAAACCGCTGGAGTTCGGCGTGGCGGGCGGACGCATTACGTCCAATCTCGTGCTCAACGGGCAAGCCGAGCCGATGAAGGTCGACTCGCAGGTATCGATGCGCCATCTGAAGATGAAGCAATTGCTGCCCGACGTCGATCTGATGAAGACGAGTGTCGGCGAAGTCAACGGCGACGCCGCGCTCACCGCCACGGGCAACTCGGTAGCGGCGCTGGCCGGGTCGTCGAACGGCGAGATCAAGATGCTGATCGACCGCGGCTCGGTGAGCAAGCTCATGCTCGAGTATCTGGGTCTGAACGTCGGCAACATCGTGCTGACCAAGCTCTTCGGCGACAAGCAGATCGAGATGCGATGCGCGGCGGCCGACTTCGCCGTGCGCGACGGCCTGATGGACGCCCGCACCTTCGTGATCGACACCGACGACACGAGCATCGGCGTGACGGGACAGGTCGACCTCAAGCGCGAGCACTTCAACCTGACGATCCGTCCGGAACCGAAGCACTTCGCCCTCATTACCTTGCGCTCGCCGCTCTATGTGCGCGGCACGTTCAAGCATCCGGACGTGGGCGTCAACGTGCCGACGCTGGTGGCGCGTGCCGGCGGCGCCATCGCGCTCGGTGTGCTCGCGCCTTACACCGCACTGATCCCGCTGCTCGAACTCGGCCCCGGCAAGGACAGCCCCTGCGGCGAACTCCTCGCGCATCTGCAACATCCGCCGAGCCGCAACCCGTCGAACGTCAAGGCGGTGCCCGACGCGAACGGCACCAAGGCGCCCGCCCGGGCCCCCGCGAACTCGCCGTCGCGCCCGGCCGCCACGCCCCCCGCATTCGGCCCGGGTCGCGAAGCGCCCTGAGCCGCCGACGGCGCGGCCGTCCCCCCTCGTTGCCGGGAAGCAAAGCCCATGCCACGCAGAGGGATTTACGGGCGGCTTCCGCGCCCGGTGCCCGGGGGCGGCGACGGCAGTCCCGCAAAATTACTTCACTCCTTAAATATCAAGCACATGGCGTGAAATGACCACGCCGTGCGGCATTCGGGCGAGTGGCGCGGGCGCAGCGCGACAAATCGTCACGTGCGCACGTTGGCAAACTCTTCGCTATACTGTGTCGCAACCCCCAACCGCCTCAGACCGACTACGATCGTCGTGACCCAGACGCTTTCTCTCGCGGACCTGCGCAAAAACTACGCCCTCGGCTCCCTTTCCGAAGCCGACGTGGCGCCTAGCCCATTCGATCAATTCCGACGCTGGTTCGAGCAAGCGCTCACGGCCCAACTGGCCGAACCGAATGCGATGACGCTCGCCACGGTCACGCCGGATGGCAAGCCCGATGCGCGCATCGTGCTGATCAAGGGCGCCGACGAACACGGTTTTACGTTCTTCACGAATTACGAGTCGCGCAAGGGGCAGGAACTGGCGGCCACGCCGTACGGCTGCCTGCTGTTCCACTGGATCGAACTCGAGCGCCAGGTGCGCATCGAGGGACGTATCGACAAGGTGAGCGACGCCGAGAGCGACGCTTATTACCACTCGCGCCCGGTGGGCTCCCGTCTGGGCGCCTGGGCCTCGGTGCAAAGCGCCGAAGTGGCCGATCGCAGCATCATCGAGCAACGCGAAGCGGAATTCCGGCGCCAGTTCGGCGACGCCCCGCCGCGCCCGCCGCACTGGGGTGGCTATCGGCTCGTGCCGGCATCCATCGAGTTCTGGCAGGGTCGTGAATCGCGCCTGCACGATCGCATCAAGTATTTCCGGCTTGCCGACGGATCGTGGCGCGTAGCGCGCCTGTCCCCGTAATCGTTGTGTCGGCCACGCCGACGCGGTACGCCTACCTGCCCGTTTGACGAGGAGACGTCACTGTGCCGTGCGGTACGGAGAACAGTTTTTTTGGTGACACTTGGAGCACATCCATGTTGTGGGAGAAAAAACTCGAAAACTGGGTCAGCGGCGTCAAGACATCTTCCAACCTGCCGATCCGCCTCGCGCTCTGGAATGGTCAGCACTACGATTTTGGTGCTTTCGATAACCCCAGCGTAACGTTACGCATCAACGGCCCCGCGGCCATGACGCGTCTGCTCAGCCCCAGCCTCGACAATCTCGGTGAGGCTTATGTGAAGGGCGAGATCGATGTCGAAGGCAAGCTGGCCGACGTCATCGACATGAGCTACGCGCTCGCCGGCAGCAGCCTTACGACCATCGGCCCGCTCGAGCGCGCCGTGCGTCACTTCAATCACAGCAAGAAGTCCGACAAGCGTTCGATCGAATTCCATTACGACGTGTCGAACGAGTTCTACCAGCTCTGGCTGGACAAGAACATGGTCTACTCGTGCGCCTACTTCGAGAATGGCGACGAAGACATCGACACGGCGCAAGAGAAGAAGATCGATCACATCCTCACGAAGATCCAGTTGCAACCGGGGCAGACGCTGCTCGACATCGGCTGCGGCTGGGGCGCCCTCGTGATTCGCGCCGCGCAGAAGTTCGGCGCCAAGTGTGTGGGCGTCACGCTCTCGCAGAATCAGTTCGATCTGGCGACCGAACGCGTGAAGAAGCTCGGGCTGGAGGATCGGATCGAGATCCGCATTCAGGACTATCGCGACGTGGAAGGTCAGTTCGACCGCATCACCAGCGTGGGGATGTTCGAGCACGTCGGGCGCAAGAACCTGCAAGAATACTTCGCCAAGATGGCCTCGCTGCTCAAGGACGACGGCATTGCCATGAATCACGGCATTACCTCGACCGATCCGGACAGCGGCGAGACGGCCATGGGCGGCGGCGAGTTCATCGACAAGTACGTGTTCCCGAACGGTGAGTTGCCGCACATCAGCCTCGCGCTCGAAGCGATGCAGCGCGGCGGGCTCGAAGCGAGCGACGTGGAAAGCCTGCGCCGTCATTACGCACGCACGCTCACCCTCTGGTCGGAGCGCTTCGAGGCCAACGCCCCGCGTCTGCGCGAGCTCGCGGGCGAAGAGCGTTTCCGCGTGTGGCGTGTGTATCTCGCGGGTTGCGCGTACGCCTTCGAGCACGATCACGTGTCGCTCTACCAGGTCATCTGCCGAAAGGCGGGGCAATCGGCCAAGCGTCTGCCCTGGTCGCGCCGTTACATGTACGAGAATCGATGAGTCAGTTCGATCTGTTTGGCGCGCCGCCTGACGATCCGCCGGCAGGCGGACGTGCCAGGCAGGTCGATAACTCCCGAACGTCCACCAGGTCCCCTCCCTCCGATTCGGACAGCACCGATCGTCGCCCGGGCGCCGCGCGCCGTGGCGGCGTCGGTGCGGCCGAACTCCCTCCGGCAATGCGCACGCTGGGCGGACGGTTGCCCGCCAACATCCGCCTGGGCACGTCGTCGTGGTCGTTCCCCGGCTGGAAGGGCATTGTCTGGGACGACGACTACAGCGACACCCGGCTCTCCCGTCAGGGACTCACCGCTTACGCGCGTCACCCGGTGCTGCGTTGCGTCGGCATCGACCGGTCGTTCTACAAGCCGATGTCGATCGTCGAGTATCAGAAGTATGCGCAGCAGGTGCCCGAGGATTTCCGTTTTCTGGTCAAGGCCCCGAGCCTCGTGACGGACGCGCTCGTGCGCGGCGAAAAGGGCGAAGGTCTCAACGCCAACCCGTGCTTTCTCGACGCGCGCATCGCCGGGGAACAGTTTGTCGCGCCCTGTCTCGCGGGCCTCGGCCCCAAGGCGGGCGTGCTCGTGTTTCAGGTCTCCCCATTGCCGTCCGAGTTGCTGCGTGACGTGCCGGGCCTGATTCAGCGTATCGAAGCGTTTTTCGCGGCATTGCCGCCGCTACCTGCAGGCGATGTGGCCGACGACGGCAAGCCAGCGCCCGGGCCGTGCTATGCGCTGGAGATTCGCGACGGCGCATTGCTCACCCCGCGTCTCATGCGAGCCTTGGGACAGTTGGGGGTGCGCTATTGCATCGGCTTGCACGCGCGCATGCCGCATGTGGAGCGGCAGGCGGCCGCGTTGGCGCTGCTCGACGAAGCCGGCGCCGGGCCGCTCGTGGTGCGATGGAACCTGAACAGCACGCACCGATACGAACAGGCCAAGGCGAAGTACGCGCCGTTCGACAAGATCGTCGACCCCGACCCCACGACACGCGATGTCCTCGCGGCGCTCGCAACGCATTACGCGCTCGCCGGCCACCCCGTCTACGTCATCGTCAACAACAAGGCAGAGGGCTCATCGCCGCTGTCGTGCGGCGCCCTGGCCGAGCGCATTACCGAGTTGGCCGGGACGACCGATGCGATGCCCGCCAGTGAGGCCGCCGAATCACCCGGATCACCGGGATCACCGGGATCACCGGCCCCGAACACCAACGGCACCGGCTAACGCTCGCCGTCGGCTGCGGCACGGACAGATTCCCGCCCATGAACGACGAAGGCCCGGGCCGGCATCATGCCGGGCCCGGGCCTTTGTCTTCCCGCGTATCGAATCCGCAGGATGGAAGCCAGAATGCCTTACGCCACCAGATGCGGGATCGGCACGTCGGGGTTCACGTCGGCGTCGTAATCCACGCCGTCGATCTCGAAGCCGAACAGGCGCAGGAACTCGTGCTTGTAACCGGCAAAGTCGGTCAACTCGTACAGGTTCTCGTCCGTCACCTTGCCCCACAACGCCGAGACTTCGCTTTGCACGTCCGGCGACAGTTCCTTCTGGTCCGTACGCACGCGGCCTTCCTCGTCGAGGCGCGGCGTGGCGTTGTACAGGCTGTCATGGTACAAGCCGTAGATCTGCTCGATGCAGCCTTCGTGCGTGCCCTTGGCCTTCATGACCTTGAACAGCAGCGACAGATAGAGCGGCATCATCGGAATGGCCGAGCTGGCTTGCGTCACGAGCGCCTTGAGTACCGCAACGCGTGCGTCGCCGCCGGTTGTGGCGAGCTTCGCGCGAATGCCCAGCACCTTCTCGTCGAGATCCTTCTTGGCTGCGCCGATGGAACCGTTCCAGTAGATGTCGTGCGTGAGCTTCTCGCCCAGATACGTAAACGCGGTGGTCTTCGCGCCCGGGGCGAGCACACCGGCCTCGGCCAGTGCATCCATCCACATCTGCCAGTCTTCACCGCCCATGACGGCGACCGTGTTGTCGATCTCTTCTTGCGTGGCCGGCTCGAACACCGACTCCTTGACGACTTCCTTGTCCGTGTCGATGCCGCGCAGCGTCACCGACTGGCCCACCGGCTTGAGTACCGAGCTGAACACCTGCCCCGTCTCCGGGTGCGTGCGGCGCGGTGCGGCCAAACTGTAGACGACCAGATCGACCTGACCGAGATCGCTCTTGATCGTCTCGATGGTCTTGGCCTTGATTTCCTTGGAGAAGGCATCGCCGTTGATGCTCTTGGCGTACAGGCCCTTCGCGCTCGCAAACTTGTCGAAGGCGGCGGTGTTGTACCAGCCCGGCGTGCCCGGCTTGGTCTCGCTGCCCGGACGCTCGAAGAACACGCCGAGCGTGGCGGCGTCGCTGCCGAATGCGGCCGTGATGCGTGCGGCCAGGCCGTAGCCCGTCGATGCGCCGATCACGAGCACCTTCTTCGGACCGTTCGCGATCGGACCCTGGGCCGTCACGTAGTCGATCTGTTGCTTGACGTTGGCTTCGCAGCCAACGGGATGGGTGGTGACGCAGATGAAGCCGCGCACGCGTGGCTTGATGATCATGGAAACCTCGTTCACAAAATTCGGTGATGCCGGCTCACCCGGCAAACACCGCGCATTGTAAACGAGGTCGGCGCCGCCCGGCTTATTCCGGCGCGGCCACGGCCGAGCGCTCGAGGTGCTTCGGGAATTGAATCTGGCGGATGCGGCGCACCAGCAGTGCCGCGACGACGGCGGCCACGCCCGTGAGCAGCACCCCGGCGTGAACGGCATTCACGAGCGTCTGCCGGGCGGTTTCGACCAGCGGCAGGCCGTCGATGCCCATCGCACGCAGGTCCGTGAGCAGATCGCCGCGCAGCGCCGGGTCGATCAGGATGCGCGGATCGAGCGCACGCGCCACGGCATGTGCCGCCGGGCTGCCATCGTAGGCCGAGACGGCGCCCGACACCCCGACGGCATACCAGTGATTGACCAGTGTGCCTACGATCGTCGTGCCCAGCATGCCGCCGACCATGCGCGTCGACTGAAGCAACGCGGTGGTAATGCCGAAGCGCTCGCGCCCGGCAATCTCCTGCCCGAACACGTTCATGTTGTTCAGGATGAAACCGATGCCAACGCCTGCGCACGCCATTGCCAGCGCCAGCAGCGCATGCGACGTGTCGCGGTGCGCCAGCCCGATCCCCGCCGACGCCGACGCGAGCAGGCAAAAGCCGAGGATCAGCATGTTCGTCGGGCGTGAGAGACGCACTACGATCGGCGTGTTGATGAAGCTGCCCAGGGCAATGCAGGCGGCAATGGGCGTGGCAATCAGCCCGGCGGCCTGCGGACTCAGCCCGAAGCCGCCCTGGAGCAGCAACGGCGCGAAGAAGATCAGCGAATACATCACGAAGCCGATCAGCACCGACAGCGTGAACAGCACCACCAGTTGCGGGTGGCGGAACATATCGAGCGGCACGATCGGGTGCGTGGCACGCCGTTCCGTGCGCAACAGCGCCCAGAACCCAACGACAACCACCGCGATCAGCAACAGATTGCCCAGCGAGGCACCATGCGCCGGCACATTCTCGATGAACACCTGAAAACCGCCGAGCACAACGGCGATCCACAGCGCACCGCGCCAGTCGACGCGAACGTCACCCTTGTGTGCCGGGGGAAATTTCGGCAGGTAACGCCACACGAAATACAACGCCGCCAGACCGACCGGCAGGTTCACGAAGAACGTCGAGCGCCAGCCGAAATGCCCGGAGAGCAGACCGCCCAATGACGGTCCGGCTGCGGTCCCGATGCCATACGCCGTGGTGATCACGACCTGCCAACGCACACGCGAGCGGGCGTCGGGGAATAGATCGGGAACCGAGGCGAAGGCCGTACCGACCATCATGCCGCCGCCGATGCCCTGCAATCCGCGGGCAAACACGAGGAACGGCATGTTCGGCGCCAGCCCGCACAGCAGCGACGCAATCGTGAACGTCAGCACGGAAGCGATCACGAACTGCCGGCGACCGAAATAGTCGCCGAGGCGGCCGAACACCGGCACGGTCACGACGGAGGCCAGCAGGTAAATGCTCGCGATCCAGGCGTAATACTCGAATCCCTTGAGCTCGGCGACGATGGACGGAAGCGCCGTACTGACGACGGTCTGGTCGAGAGCGACCAGCATGTTGACGAGCGCGATGCCAATCATGGCCATCAACGCATCGCGAAAAGGCAGGGGGCGCACGGCGGACTACCTGAAAACTTCAAGGAGGGGGAGCCGCCATTTTATGCGAAAACTAGTGAATATATGAACATTCAGGCGTGACGCGGGTTTCGGCGCGAAACCGCCCGGAATGCCCCATGCTGCCGTGATTCCGCTACCGGCGGCGCAAACCTCCGCCGCCTCTCGCTGATGTGACGAAAATTCAACGGACTGCCGAGGCGGATTCACACGCCTGCGCCGCCGGTCAGGGTGACGTCCTCGGAGGCGCCCACGCGCCGATGGCCGGATCACCGGGTGATGCCCCGGAGACACCCGCCGCCGCCCAAATGCGGCGCTGTCCGATCCTCCTTTCGGACGGACCTTGGTCCCGATCGGCACTGTGGCGGGCAATATTGATGTGTCGCGAAATGTGGCGGTAGTGCGTCCGTTCCCGAAAACCGTGCCTCAACAACGGCCGCACCATCGCTCGACGCTTTGCAAAGCGTCCTCGCTCCGTAGACATGTCCGAATTCACGCACCGGCCCATCAGGAGGAATGCCCATGAAACACTGCCCCGTACGCGAAGACTATCGACGCTGGCTGGACGCCCAGGTCACAGCCGCATCGGCGACGTCGATGCATACGAGCGCCCTTCATGCGCGTCGTCCCGCCCCGCCTGCCCCCTCTGCCCCCTCTGCTTCCTCTGCCCGCCCGGCCCAACCCACCACGCTGCCCGCGCCATTGCCCACGGCGTTACCGTTCGCCGGCTACGTAGTGTGGTGCTTCGAAAGCCAGACCTACCTCGACATCCGCTTCGACCACCAGCGTTTCGAGATCGTCACGCAGCAAGTGCCGAGTGCCGCAGAAGCGTTCTACTTCGACAGTCTGAACGCCGCATATGGGCATGCCGCCGAGATGAGCGAAGCCTGCCTGATTCTCTTTGCCGACGCTGCGGACGCACCGGTTCGCGTCGTCGGCTGACGTCAGCACCGCACCGCCGCACGCCACCTAACCATGTCGAATCTCAGGGAGATCTTCCTATGTATCTGCCTTCGAATCTGATTCCCGGGCAAGCGCCTCAATTGCACGATTGGCGAATCGAAGGGCGCGAAGCGCCAGTCGCGTCGACACTCGGATCGTCGTTGAGAAGCGCCGAAAATCGCTTACCCGAAGGGCATA
The DNA here is from genome assembly GCF_040391475.1 of Pandoraea pnomenusa. Taxonomy (GTDB): domain Bacteria; phylum Pseudomonadota; class Gammaproteobacteria; order Burkholderiales; family Burkholderiaceae; genus Pandoraea; species Pandoraea pnomenusa_C. The sequence goes on from NZ_JBEBXS010000022.1 coordinate 12,900, forward strand.
CCGTGTATACGGCAGCCAGGCACGACCAGCCGAGCGCCGCTGCGCTGGTGTCCGCGCCAGATTGCGGGTCAGTGGACGGCAACGACTACACGTGGAATGTGTTGAGCGCTCTGGTCACGCCAAGAGGAGGATGTCCCGCAAAGCGCTATGCCAGGAATGCCGAACTGCGGGAGTCGGTGTCGACCGCCCTGAAGTTGCATTCCCGAAGCGGTGACCAACTGCTCGAAGCCAGACTCAAGTCGCTGGGCCTGCCGTCGTTGCTTCGCGACGAATCACGATATCTGCCGGGGACGCTCGCGGCGCTACGCTATGACATCGGCGCCCACACATTGAGCGCGGAGCGGCCGGGGCCGTTCGACGTCCACGACATGCTGGAGTCGGCGCTTCAGGAGGCGGGCGAGAGCGAACTGTCACGAATGGGCGGCAGTACACCGGGGGCCGATCAGGTCGGGCGTGTCCACGCCCGGATTCTGGACTTCCACTATCGGGCGGCGGGTATCGTCGACGGCGCGGACGGCGCCGCGACACCGGAGGCAGCACCGGCGGCGGGCATGGTGCGAATCAAACGCGTCGCCAAATTCGTCGATCATCTCGAACGATGTCAGCCGAAGGCGCCAACGCCTCGCCCGCGTCGCAAAGCGGCGGGACGCATACCGCTGGGCCCGTTCGCACCGCATCACGACCACATCGAAGTTTGCTCGATTCTTTGACCGTCAGGCCCGGTCCGCTGCCGTGGGGTGCGAGCCGGGCTGAACAGGAATCCCCGAGTCTGCCGGCAAAAGCAAGCGGTCCGGGGTGGCACCGAGTGGTCTTGAGTAAATCGGCCGCAGCCTCACACGGCAACGAAGCTTCGCGTCGGTGACACTGCGGCAGTCGTCTCGCCGTTACGCCGCCGGCTTCAACCGGCGAGCGAACTTCTCGCGGAATTTCTTGAGCTTCGGCGCCACGACGTACGCGCAGTAACCCTGATCGGGATGCTGGCGGAAGTAGTTCTGGTGATAGGCCTCGGCAGGCCAGAACGTCTGCTCCGGTTCCAGTTGCGTGACGATCGGGTGCTGATAGGTCATTTCGGCCATCAACTCGGCAATGAGATGCTCGGCCGCCTGCTTCTGCGCGTCGTCGTGATAGAAGATGGCCGAACGATACTGCGTACCGATGTCGTTCCCCTGACGATTGAGCGTCGTCGGATCGTGGATCTGGAAGAACACGATCAGCAGTTCTTCGAACGTCACGATATCCGGATCGTAGGTCAGCCGCACCACTTCGGCGTGTCCCGTGTCGCCTTCGCAAACCTGCTCGTAGGTCGGGTTGTCGACCTGACCGCCTTCATAGCCCGAGACCACGGACTTCACGCCGTCGAGCTGCTGGTAGCAGGCCTCAAGGCACCAGAAACAGCCACCCGCCAGCGTGGCAACTTCGGTACGGGAATCACTCGGGGAGTTCGTCTGCACTGTCATCTTGACCTCGCTTGTCGGCTACGTTCGTGCGGCGGCGCACCAAACAAATAGGGCGGGCGACCGATGATTCGATCGCCCGCCCTATTGTCGCGCAGAACGCCGCCGAACGGCGCAAATAACCCTACCCGCGCTTTACCCCTTGTGCGCGGACTCGTCGCTCACGCCTGCAACTGCGTGATCAGCGGATGCAACAGACGTGCGCCCACGCGAGCCGTGAGGCCATCGCGGTCATACGTCGGGTTGTACTCGGCAATGTCCGCCACGCGCAGCTTGCCCGAACGGCGAACCACACCGATGAGCGCCTCGATCACCTCCAGCGCCACGCCATGTGCCGCAGGGGCCGACACGCCGGGGGCCTTCTCGCCCGGCAACACATCCATGTCGATGGTCAGGTACACGTGCCGAACCTGCGCGAGCTTCTTCTCGAGCGACTCGCACATCTGCGGCAGACGGTGCGCGAGCATCGTCTCGTCGAGCCAGTAGTCAACGCTCAACGCATCCGCGCGTTCGAACAGGGCGTCGGTGTTGCTGTAACGGCTCACGCCGAGGCACGCGTAGTGGAACGGCGCCTGACGCCCGGACAACAGCTGCGAGATCTGCCAGAACGGCGTGCCGGAGCTTGCCGTGGGCTGGGCCCGCAGGTCGAAGTGCGCGTCGAAGTTCAGGATCAGGATCGGCTCGTCGCGCAGGCGGTCGCCATAGTGCTCGGCCACCCCCAGGAACGTACCATAGGCGATTTCGTGCCCGCCGCCCAACACCACCGGACGCGCCCCTGCCGCCAGCACTTCGGCCACGCGGTGGCCGAGCGCAGCCTGGGCCGCTTCGAGGCGGTCGTCCGCACACACGACGTTGCCGCCGTCGAACACGGCGGGCGTGCCCTGCACCGGCAGACTCGCCAGTGCGCGACGCAGCATGTCGGGGCCGGCAACGGCACCCTGACGTCCGTGATTGCGGCGCACGCCTTCATCGCTGCAGAAGCCGAGCACGACGGCGCCGCCCGCGACCTGCGTGGCGTCGTAGTCGCGCAGCACCTGGTGCAGACGCAGGGTATGGCCGGCTTCGCCGGTATCCACACGGCCTTGCCAGACCGTTCGATCGATTGTCATACGTTTGCCTGCCTTGCCTTACCGTGCGATGACTGCTTGCAGGAATTCGCGCGTGCGCGCTTCGCGCGGCGCGGTGAAGATCTGTTCCGGTGCACCGGCTTCGATGATGCGCCCCTGATCCATCACGACCACCACGTCGGCGACTTCGCGGGCGAAACCCATTTCGTGCGTGACGACCAGCATCGTCATGCCGTCGTTGGCCAGTGCCTTCATCACCTGCAGCACTTCGCCGACAAGCTCGGGGTCGAGTGCCGACGTTGGTTCGTCGAACAGCATGACCTGCGGCTGCATGGCGAGCGCGCGGGCAATTGCCACGCGTTGCTTCTGGCCGCCCGAGAGCGTGCCCGGGAAGACATCGGCCTTGGCGGCCAGCCCGACCTTGGCGAGCAGTTCGCGGGCGAGCGTCTCGGCGTCGGCGCTCTTCATGCCGCGCAGCTTCTTCGGCGCCAGCGTGACGTTTTCAAGTACCGTCAGATGCGGGAACAGGTTGAACGACTGAAACACCATGCCCACATCGGTACGCAGCTTGTTGAGCGCGTTTTCGCCCATCATCTTGCCGTGATCGACGAGCTTCTGGCCAACGATCTCGATGGTGCCCTGTTCGGCCGTCTCCAGCCCGTTGCAGCAGCGCAGGAACGTGCTCTTGCCCGAACCGCTGGGACCGATCACGACCACCACCTGACGCGCATCGACTTCGAAGTCGATGCCCTTGAGCACCTGATGGCTGCCGTAGGCCTTGCCCAGTCCTTCGATCTTCAGGATCGGGCCGCCGAATTCTTTCTTTACATCGCTCATTGCACGGCACCTCCGGCACGCAGGGACTTCTCGGCGCGCTGCAGCAGCAGCGTGGTGGCGCCGGTCAAGATCAGATACACAAATGCGATCGCCAGATACACTTCCAGCGAACGGTACGACACGCTGATGATCTTCTGGCCCTCGTGCATCACGTCGTGAATCGTGAGCAGCGAGACCAGCGCAGAGTTCTTGATCAGCGCAATGAATTCGTTACCCAGCGGCGGGATCATGCGAACGATCGCCTGCGGCAGGATCACCGAGCGCATGGCCATGCCGTAGGGCATGCCGAGCGAGCGGGCGGCTTCCATCTGACCGCGCTCGATCGACTGGATGGCACCGCGCACGATTTCCGAGACGTAGGCACCGCTATAGATACCCAGACCCAGCACGCCGCACATGAATGCCGGCAGCAGAATGTTGAACTGAGGCAGGCCGAAGAACAGGATGAAGAGCTGCACCAGCAGCGGCGTGCCACGAATGAACGTGACATAGGCGGTACAGATGCCGTAGCGAATGCGATGCGCCGGGTTCAGGCGGCCCATGCCGACCAGCAAACCCAACACGCAGCCCAGCGCCAGGGCGCAGGCAGTTACCTCGACGGTAACAAGCGCGCCTCGCGCGAGGTCCTGCCAGTTTGCCCACACCGGCGAAAAATCGAGTTCCATGCGTACTCCGTCAGTTGCTCTGCTGCTTTATTGCTTTATTGCTTCGGCGGGCACCGTCACCCCGTGAGGAGAGACGGCCCGCCCGCCCGGTATTGCCGTCGCGACGCGTATTACTTCGCGGTGCCGAAATACTTGTTGACCAGCGCAGCGTAGGTGCCGTCTGCACGGACCTTTTCCAGCGCCTTGTTCAGGTCGTTGGTCAGCTCGGTGTCGCCCTTGCGCACGGCGAAGCCATAGCGCTCGACCGTCAGCGTCTTGTCGAGCACCTTCACACCCGGGTTGGCCTTCGCGTACAGCAGCGCCGCCGGCTTGCCGGTCACGGCAGCGTCGGCACGGCCGATCTTCACGAGTTCGAACATCTGGTCGTTCTTCTCGACTTCCACGCGCTCGACCTTCGGATAGCTTTCCTTGAGGAACTGCACCGACTTCGTGCCCACCTGGACCGAGACCTTCTTGCCCGTCAGGTCGGCCGGTTCCTTGATGGTGTTGTTGTCGGCCTTGACCAGGATCGCCAGACCGCCGGTGTAGTACGGGTGCGTGAAGTTCACGACCTTCAGGCGCTCATCCGTGATGTAGATGGCCGAAGCGGCCACGTCGACACGCTTGGACAGCACGGCCGGGATCAGGCCCTTGAAATCGATATCCGTCCACTCGACCTTCTTGCCCATTGCCTTGCCGAGGGCTTCGATCATTTCCACGTCGAAACCGGTGCGCTTGCCGTTTTCCACGTATTCGAACGGCGGGAAGGTCGCGTCGGTGGCGACACGCAGCACGTCGTCAGCCGCAAAAACCTTGCTCGAGCAGGTGACGGCCAGTGCCATCGTGAACAGGATGTGACGCAATTTCATCTGGTACTCCTTCGTGTAGTCTCGGTCGGGAAACCGGTTAAAAGTATTGCAATCGATTCGAAATACGCTCGGCTGCGGCCACCGTGAGGCGGATCAGCTCTTCGTGGCGCTGGGCCACACGCACGGCGGGCGCCATCAACGTGATGGTGCCTTCCAGACGTTCCTTGGCAGCAAACACCGGGGCCGACACGCCCCAGACACCGAAGTCGACTTCGCTTTCGGACACCGCATAACGTTGCTTGCGAATCTCGTCCACCTGCGCGATCAGGCGCTCCTGCGCCACCGGCTGGCCGGCGAGCTGACGCCCGATAAGGGTGTCGCGGGTGGCTTGCGGCAGGAACGAGAGCAGCGCCTTGGCCGATGCGCCATGCACCAGCGGATGCGCGCGCCCCTTGGCGAACGAGCAACGCAGCGACTGCTCGCTCTCGTGCATGTCGAGGCAGACGACCTGGCCGTTGGCCGCGACGAGCAGGCCGACGGTTTCGCCGGTGCGCTGTACGAGGGCCTCGATTTCCTCACGGGCCTGGGTCACAAGATGCGAGTTGTGGTCGAAACCCCACGCCAATTGCACGCCGACCGGACCCGGTTCGTAGAGCGCCTCATGGGCATGCTCCTGCACCAGGCCCCACTTCTTGAGCGGCACGAGGTGGCGGTAAACCGTGGAAAGCGGCAGGCTCGTTTGCGCGGCGATCTCGCGTGCCGCGATCGGCCGTCCGTGACGCGCCACAGTCACAAGGACCTGCAGCACGCGTTCGGAGACCGAATGCGCTTCGGTGGTGTCCATCGTCTTGAAAACAAAAGAAAGCAAAAAAATCAGCGGACTACGCCGCTGATGACGACATGGGCGCTATCTTGCGATGCAATTCCCAAAGTAAAAAATGCGATTCTCAGCGGATGGTAACAAAATGGACGGTTACGCATAGGGATTTTCCCTTATGCATCGCGGAACCTGGCCATAAAAAAACGCCAAACCCCTTATTTAACAAGGTGTTTGGCGCTTTTAAGCGGAAACCGAATAAAGCTTCTGATTACCGACTGGTGGTTGATGTTTGCGAATCCGGCGCGGCAGATAGCCACCCGATGAGAATCGGTTTCTGCACTTTCCCAAGTGCGCTCTTCGGCAAGGCGTCGAGCACAACCACGCGTCGCGGCAGTTTGAAGCGTGCGATACGCTCGCCGAGGAAGTCGAGTACGCCTTGTGGCGTCGCGGCGTCGGCAGACGTGGGTACGATCACGGCGACCGGGACTTCCCCCCAGCGCTCGTCAGGCACACCGACCACTGCCGCTTCGAGCACGCCCGGGCAGTCGATCAGCGCATTCTCGATTTCCGCCGGATAGATGTTCTCGCCGCCGGAGATGATCATGTCCTTGCTGCGCCCGACGACCTCGAAGCAACCGTCGTCACGCAAACGCGCGAGATCGCCGGAGTGAAACCAGCCATCTTCGAACGACGCATGCCCGGGTGCGCGCCAGTACTCGCGCATCACATTCGGCGCGCGCACGAGAATCTCGCCCACGTCACCGGGTGCGACCTCCTGACCGGCAGCATCGGCGAGTCGAACTTCGACCCCCGGACATGCCCGCCCCACCGCCCCCGGGTGCGCCTTCGCTTCGCCAAAACGCAAGGCGATCGACACCGGCCCGGTCTCGGTCGCGCCGTAGACCTGCCCCAGCGGAATGCCGCGTGCGTGGAATGCGTCGATGGCCGAGAGCGGAATCACGCTCGAGCCCGCCATCACGCCGCGCAGCGACGACAGATCGGTCGTCGCCCACATCGGATGCAACTGAACGGCGCGCATCGTGGCGGGGACCATGAGCGATAGCGTCGGCCGATGCTTCGCGACGTCGGCCAGCCACGCCGCCGGATCGAACCGCGGGTGCAGCGTGACGCTCGCGCCACGCAGCAACGCCGGTAATGTCTGAATGCACAGGCCGCCGACGTGGAACATCGGCAGCGTCGACAGCACGTGATCGTCGGCCGACATGTCGTGCGCCCACCAGCTTGCCTGCGCGTTGGCGAGCAACCCGGCCTGCGTGTGCAGCGCGCCCTTCGGCTCCCCCGTGGTTCCCGAGGTGTAGGCGAGCAGCACGGGGGCGTCGTCCGCCACGTCGGGATAGGCGACGGGCTTGATCGACGGCACCGCAATCAGTCCTTCGATGGGGGCGATGGCCGGGGGAGGCAGATCGGTGATGGCGTCGCGCTCGATCACATCGCGGATCTGCCGCGCGGCGTCGCGGTGCATGGCGTCGAACCACAGCACGCGTACGCCCGCGTGGCGCACGATCGCCGCCAGTTCTGGCACGGCGAGACGGAAATTGAGCGGCAGAAAGACAGCACCGGCGCGCGCGCAGGCGAACAGCAGTGCGAGTTGCAGGTCGTCGTTCAGCCCGAGGCAGGCAACGCGATCGCCCGGCGCAATGCGCCACGTCTCGCGCAGATGCCCGCCCACCCGCTCGATGCGTCGCCACAACGCCGCGTAATCGGTTTGCAACGCTTCATCGCCCACGCCACAGCGCAGCGCCAACCGCTCGGGGGTGGCGCGCGCATGACGGGCAAGCGCTTCGACAAAAGGCGTCAACTTGTTCTCCGTGACAAGTGAGACGGTGAGGCGGCCAGACCACTTCGGGGGCTTCGGCCGCGCTCGTCCATGAGCAGACTCGCGTGGCTTACTCGTCGCGCTCGCCCGGCTCGTACAACGCTTCGCGGCCGATGCGGTCGAGACACAGCTCCGCTGTCCACGGCAGCATCAATGCGCCGCAGCGCGAATCGCGATACATGCGCTCGAGCGGCAGCGTCTTGAGCATCGACTGTCCGCCACAAGTGCGAATCGCCAGACGGCACAGCTCGTTGGCATTCTCCATGATCGTGTACTGCGCGGCGTAGGCGCGCATGCGCGCTTCCTTGCCTGGATCGGCACGACCGTCCTGCACGGCACGAAGGAACAACGCACGGGTCTGTTCCAGCATGATGTGCATCTGCGCGACGGCAATCTGCTTGGTCGGATACATGCGACGCTTGACCGGCGCGCCCATGCCCTCGGCTTCCCCACGCAGATACTGGATCGTGAAATCGTACGCCACCTGCGCGATGCCCATGTAAGTGGGCGAGAGCGTCATGAACATGTGCGGCCAGCGGCTCGCGGCCTGATGGTAGACGCCGCGCGGCATCAGTTGCAGCTCGTCGGCCACGAACACGTCCTTGAAGAGCAACGTGCGCGAGACCGTGCCGCGCATGCCCAGCGGATCCCAGTCGCCTGTGACCGTCACACCCGGCGCGTCGCCCGGCACGGCGATGTAGAACGTGTCCTTCATCGACAGCTCGGGCTTGTCTTCAGTGCACAGCACGCCGTAGTAGTTGGCCGCGCCCGAGAGCGACGCGAAGATCTTGCGGCCGTTGATCTTCCAGCCGCCTTCCACCTTCGTTGCCGTCGTGCCGAACGGCGCCTTGCCCGCCGCTGCGGCACTCCCTTCCGAGAACGGCTGCGCATAGATCGCGCCGTCCTGAATCACGCGCGCGAAGTGATGCTCGCGGTAGCGCGCATGCTCGGCACGCTGCTCCGGCGACATGTCGAGATCGTCGGCAAGAATGCCGGTCCACATCATCGAACACGTGTGCATGTTGAACGTGAGTGCCGTGGCGCCGCAATGCCGGCCGAGTTCGGCGGAGACCATCATGTACGTGGCGAAATCGGCGCCGAGGCCACCGTCCGACTCGGGGATGCACAACTTCAGCAGTCCCGCTGCGCGCATGTCGTCGTAGTTCTCGAACGGGAACGACGCTTCGCGATCCCAGCGCGCGGCGCGCGGCGCGAGCGACTCGCGTCCCACCTGCTCTGCCAGCGCCAGCAGACGCCGCTGCTTGTCCGTGAGCGGGAAGTGCTCGCCGACGATCGAAGGGGGCTGATAGGCCACGGTAGTCTCCTGGTGTCTTTTAGAGTGTTGCGAGGAAGGCGCGTACCTCGGCGTCGAAGGCTGCCGGGTGCGTCAGATTCATCAGATGCCCGGCACCGCTCAGGCACACGTAACGCACGCGCGCACGGGAATCGGTGATGGCGTCGGCCATGCGCGCCATGACTTTTGGCGGCGCGTTCGTGTCGTGCTCGCCTGCGACGAGCAGCACCGGCACGGCGAGGCGCCCGAGCGCCGCGCGTTGCTCGAAGCCGACGAGCGCGCGCAGCGCGGCACGATAGGCGTCGGGCGTGAGCGCCCCCATCGCGTCGACGGCAAGGGCGTGCGCCTTGGCTCGCGTGGTGTCGTCGGGCGCCCCGAGCATGCCGGGCACGATCGCTTCGGCCATTTCACGCAGGGTCTTGCCCGCGTCGAGCGGTGCCGTGCGTTGACGCACGAATTCGCGTTGAAAATCGCCGTCAGGCTTGCCGAAGGCGGGCGACGTGCCGCAAAGGACCAGTCCGGCAATGTCATGCGTGAACGGCTCGCCGCGCGCCATCAACTCCTGCGCGACCATGCCGCCCATGCTGTGTCCCACCAGTACGAAGCGCGACGGCCCGAGCGAATCGAGCAACGCCCGCAGGCTGTCGGCCAGTGCCGCCATCGTCGGCTCTCCCGGCATGGCGCTTTGGCCGTAGCCCGGCATGTCCCAGGCGACGACACGATATCCCCCGGGCACGAAAGTCTCGAACTGCGCGGGCCAGACATCGGCGTTGCCGCCAATGCCGTGCAGCAGCACGAGTGTGAGCGGACCCTCGCCCGCCACGCGGCAGGCAGGCACTTGCGACGTCATGATGCGAACTCGCCTTGCAACTGACCGTCGCGCACCACGACATCGCCGTCGAGCGCAATCGTGCAGTGCCGCAACGGCAGATCGAAGTGACCGAGCGTGTGACGTCCCGCCACTTCGTTGGCCCCCGTCGAATACAGGAAGTTGCCTGCGAAGGCACGCTGTTCGGTGCCATTGCAGTCGCGCTTGTCGTAGCACGCGAGGGCGTCCCAGCGGGCGCGCGGGTTAAGGCCGAAGCCGACATGCGAGACGGCATACGCCTCGCGATCGCCCCACGCCGCGAAATAGTCGCGCATGAGATCGACGTCCACGCCCTCGCCGTCGATGGCCACGACGTAGTCGTCTTCGACCGTCAGCGCGATGCGATCCCGGAGGTATTGCTTGAAGGTCAGATTGATGTCGCCCGGGGCGAGAATCAGTTGGCCGTTCACGCTATGGGCGGCGGGGAATGCCAGCGCCAGACCGCCAGGCCAATGCGCGACCTGGCCCGGCTTGGCACACCAGCCCCAGACGCCACCGACGCGCGCGTCGCGCAGACCGATGTGCAGATCGGTGCCGGCGGCCGACGTCACGTGCATTTGTGCTGCGCCGCGCAAGCGCTTGATCGCGGCGCGCACCTTCGGTTCGAGCGCCGGGTCGGTGGCACACCGTTCGAGAATTTCTGGGTGTTCGTTGGAAACCATCAGCACGCGCGCGCCGCCACCGAGAATCTCCGGCAGTTCGGGGGCGTGGAGCAGGCCTTCGACCGTGCAGTCGACGACCAGTGTCGCGGCCTTGAGGGCGGCAACGACCGGGGCCAGTTGGCCGAGCGCATCGCTCGCGCCCGTGGAGCGCACCGGCACAGGGGCACTCACGCGCGGACTCGGGACAACCAGCCGGAAAGGCCTTGCGCCAAGCGATTCCGCAGCCAACTGCGCTAATTCCACGTTGACAGGCCGGGATTGCGTTTCGGCTACAATCGCCACCACATCACCGGGTCGTATGTCGCAGCGCCGAAAGGTCTCGGCAAATACGTCGATCCACTTATGCTCGATTCGCTCGATCAGCATATCGTCTCCTGAGCGTCTGACCTTCTCGCCCGCCAGGGGCTCTGCCCCATGGCACGCTGTCGGCCGTCACGCGTCTTGTCGATCTGTTGTTCGTGCCATAGTATATGAATATTCATACAAATCAACCCGATCAAATTTGCCGGACGGGAGTGCAGGGACAGTGAACGCCAAACGCGCCGCAGCGCCGGATTTCGACAGCGCAGCCTTTCGCAATGCTCTCGGTCAATTTGCGACCGGGGTCACCGTGATTACCACGCGTGCCGACGACGGCTCGCTCATCGGCATTACCGCCAGTTCGTTCAATTCAGTCTCGCTCACACCGCCGCTGATTCTGTGGAGTCTCGCCACGCGCGCCGGCAGCATGCCGGTCTTTCGCGAGAACTCGCACTATGTCGTGAATGTGCTGGCCGCCGACCAACTCGACATCTGCAAGCGCTTTGCGACGATGAAGGGTGACCGTTTCGCGGGCGTGCCGTACACGCTGTCGGCCTCCGGCACGCCGGTGCTCGACGGCGCGCTGGCCTGGTTCGAATGCCACAACCGCAGCCGCTACGACGAAGGCGATCACGTCATCTTCGTCGGGGAAGTCGAACGCTGTGGCGTGCATGCCGACGTGGCCGATCGCACCCCGCTGGTCTTCCACGCGGGTGGCTTCCACAAGCCGCAGTCGCTGGGCTGATCCTCACCCCTACCCCACGGGACCCGCCATGTCCGCCGCCAGCGCACCGTTCGTCGACGACTATCTGGCGTATCTGCTCGCTCGCGCGAGCACGCTGGTGTCCGACGAATTCCACCGCGAAGTGGCGGCCGCCGGGCTCGGCGTGCTGGAGTGGCGCGTGCTCGCGACGCTCTCCGACGGCCGCGCACGCACCATCAACGAACTGGCCGATATCGTGCTGGCCAAGCAACCCACGCTCACGAAAGTCGTCGACCGGCTCGAAGCGGCGGGGGACGTCGTGCGCGGGGCAAGCACCACCGACCGTCGACAATCGCTCGTCTCACTGACCCATGCCGGCATCACGCTCGTCACGCCGTTGCTCGCGAGCGCCCGACGTCACGAGACCAGTGTGCTGGCACGTTTCGGCGAGGCACAGTCGGCGCACCTCAAGGATTCGTTACGCGCGCTCATCGAGCAGATGGCCCATAGCCGATAGTCTGGTATGCGGGTGCTACGCCCATCAAGACGAATTCCGACGGAATCGCATCGAATTCGATCAATTTCGCAAAAATTAAAATAATCCACCGCGAAATCATCAAAATCATAGGCTCAATTTCAAATTAGCGGTTGACGCCTGTCGAATACGCAAGCACCTGCGGCGAGGAATTTCCTACACTATCTGGATTCCTTCCCCCACCAATTGCCCCGGAAATCGCGCTTGCGTATGACTGCTTCCCTTGCTTCCGCGACACCTCGTACTGCCGATACACGTGAACGTCGCGTGTGGGATATCAGCGCGCCGTTGTCGGCCGACACGCCGGTGTGGCCGGGCGACACGCCGTTTGCCGAAGCCCCGGTCTGGCAGATCGGTCCCGGCTGCCCCGTCAACGTGGGCCGGATCACGTTGTCGCCGCATACCGGCGCGCATGCCGATGCACCGCGCCATTACGACGAAGACGGTGCATGCATCGGAGAAGTGGCGCTCGAGACGTATCTCGGGCCGTGCCGGGTCATTCATTGCCTGGGGGCCTCACCGGTCGTGACGCCCGACATGGTTGAACCGCATCTGGCGAATGTGCCGCCGCGTGTGCTGCTGCGCACGTATGCACAGGCGCCGGTCTCGCATTGGGACAGTGCGTTCTGTGCGGTCGCTCCCGAGACCATCGACCTGCTCGCCGCGCATGGTGTGAAGCTCGTCGGCATCGACACGCCGTCGCTCGACCCCCAGGAGAGCAAGACGATGGATGCGCACCATCGCATTCGCGCGCATCGCATGGCGATTCTCGAAGGCCTTGTGCTCGACGCCATCGTGCCGGACGACTACGAACTCATCGCATTGCCGCTCAAGTTCATGAGGCTCGACGCGAGCCCCGTGCGCGCGGTGTTGCGTTCGCTTTGACACGCACCGAATTTCCTTTTCGATTTTTCTTTCGCTTTCACTCATCAAACGCTAACCATGACGTCTTCTCGCAACGAATGTCTGGCCCTCGACGCGGCCGATCCGCTGCGCGCCCTGCGCGCCCAATTCGATCTTCCGCCGGGCGTGATCTACCTCGATGGCAACTCGCTGGGCGCGCGTCCGATCGCGTCGGCCAAGCGCGCACAGGAAGTGATCACGGCCGAGTGGGGCGTAGGCCTCATCCGTAGCTGGAACGAAGCCGACTGGTTCGCCTTGCCGCGCACGCTGGGCGATGCGCTCGCACCGATCATCGGCGCGGGCAAGGGTGAAGTCGTGGTGACGGACACCACGTCGAGCAACCTGTTCAAGGTCATGGCCGCAGCCCTCGACGCGCAACGCGCGCGCGCGCCGCAACGCAAAGTGATCGTGTCCGAGCGCAGCAACTTCCCGACCGATCTGTACATCGTGCAGGGTCTCACCCGACTGCTCGACGACGGCTACTCGCTGCGACTGATCGACTCGCCGGACGAATTGCCGGCGGCAGTGGGCGACGACGTCGCCGTCGTGCTGCTCACGCATGTGAATTACCGCACCGGCGCCATGTACGACATGCGCGCACGCACAGCCGAGATTCACGCGGCAGGGGCATTGGCCATTTGGGACCTGTGCCACTCCGCTGGCGCCGTGCCGGTCGACCTGAACGGCGCAAACGCCGACTACGCGGTGGGTTGCACGTACAAGTACCTGAATGGCGGCCCGGGCGCGCCGGCATTCGTGTGGGTCAACAAGCAACACCAGGACACGTTCTGGCAGCCGCTGTCGGGATGGTGGGGCCATCGCACGCCGTTCGCGATGACACCGGAGTACACGCCTGACAACGGCATCGGCCGCTATCTGTGCGGCACGCAACCGATCGTCTCGCTCTCGCTGGTGCAATGCGGCCTCGACATCTTCGCGCAGACGTCGATGGAAGCGCTGCGCAGCAAGTCGCTGGCACTGACCGACCTGTTCATCGAGCTGGTCGAAACGCGTTGCGCCGAGTTCCCGCTGACGCTGGTGACGCCGCGCGATCATGCGTCGCGTGGTTCGCAGGTGAGCTTTGAGCATCCGGAAGGTTTCGCGGTGATTCAGGCGCTGATTGCGCGCGGTGTGATCGGTGACTATCGCGAGCCGCGCATCATGCGCTTCGGCATGACGCCGCTGTACACGAGCTTTGCCGACGTGTGGGATTCGGTGGAGATTCTGCGTGACGTGCTGACCACGGGTTCGTGGGACAAGCCCGAGTTTCACCGCCGCGGCGCGGTGACCTGAGAGAGGAGTTGGCAGCATGAGCAAGACTTCCTCGACGTCGCACGCTTCGCCGTCCCCGGATACGAAGCGCGACGATCAGACCAGCTCGACGGAGACCACGCCCGCACAGGGCGGGTGCCCGTTCGGCCATGGCGCAGGTGACGCGGCACAGGAGCCATCCGGCGCCGCTGCGCCGACGTCGGCCAATGCGACGCAGTGGCACGACGCCAAGCTCGACTTCTCGAAGAGCATGAGCTACGGCGACTACCTGTCGCTCGATCCGATCCTGAATGCGCAGCATCCTCGCTCGACCGACCACAACGAGATGCTGTTCATCATCCAGCATCAGACGAGTGAGTTGTGGATGAAGCTGGCGCTCTTTGAGTTGCAAGCGGCGAGTGCGTCAGTGCACGACGACCAATTGCCGCCAGCATTCAAGATGCTCGCTCGCGTGTCGCGCATCCTCGAGCAGTTGGTGCAGGCGTGGAGTGTACTGGCGACGATGACGCCGTCGGAGTATTCGTCGATGCGTCCGTCGCTGGGTAGCTCGTCGGGCTTCCAGTCGTACCAGTACCGCATTCTGGAGTTCATGCTGGGCAACAAGAATGCGGCGATGCTAAAGCCGCATGAGCATCGCCCCGATCTTTACAAGCAGGTGGAAGCGGCGCTGAACGCCCCGTCGTTCTATGACGAGGTCGTGCGCCTGCTGGCACGTCGTGGATTCGAGATTTCGCCGCAACGTCTGGAGCGTGACTGGACGAAGCCGACGCCGCACGACAAGTCGGTTGAAGCGGCGTGGCTGGAGGTCTATCGCAATCCGTCGCAACACTGGGAACTGTATGAGATGGCCGAAGAACTGGTCGATCTCGAAGATGCGTTCCGCCAGTGGCGCTTCCGTCACGTGACGACGGTCGAGCGCATCATCGGCTTCAAGCAAGGCACGGGCGGCACGAACGGCGCGCCGTATCTGCGCAAGATGCTCGATGTCGTGCTGTTCCCCGAGCTTTGGCACGTTCGGACGTTGCTGTGATGGCCGATTGACACCCGCTGCCCTTGGCTTCGGCCCGGGGCAGCGGTGCTTGCCTGCGTTGCCCCCCCTGCACAGATGAGTCTCGCGCCCCGGCTTCTGCCTGGGCAGGGGCGCTTGCCTGCGTCAAACACCTCCTGCACAGATGAGTTCCGCGCCCTTGGCTTCTGCCCGGGCAGCGGCGCTTGCCCGCCCCCTGACTCCGCTCCGATGCTTGTTAAGTCGCTACGTCAGGGGGCGGACAATCACCGCCATCATGTGCCCTGAGCGTTGACCGCCTTCGCTACGTTTGGTGTCGTCGCATCGACGACCGTGCGGATCGGGTTGGGGCTCGCCCGCGGTGCGACTAAACAGGCAATGGAGTGCCGCGGGCGAGCCCCAACCCGATGGACCACTAACGCCATTTAAGCGCGTCCATTCGCCCGCACCGCGATCAAGGACCACTACCGCCGTCAGGCTTGCCCGGTCAACCGAGCCGCAAGCTGCTTCAACCGCGGACCGATCTCTTCACGAAAGATCGCATCGGGTATCGACGACGATGGCCCGCTGCAACTGATCGCCAGCCACCGGTTCTGCCTCACGTCGCGCAACGGCACCGCGACCGCGTTCACGCCTTCGTGCCATTCCCGGAACGAGTAGCAGCACCCTTCCCGCTTGAACGACTCGATCCCCTTGTCGACGCCCGCCTGCAAGGCATCCCAACCCACATTGCGTAGCGCTGCCGGATTGGCGTCGTAGGCGTCATGCAAATCGGAAAGCATCGTCTCGCGCTCGGTCGGCGTCATGGCCGCGAGGTAGACGCGCCCCATGGAACTCGTCAGCATCGACAGACGCGAGCCCGCCGTCAGCCCCAATGTGAGATGCGCCGAATCGCTGCGAATGGTCTCGAGGTACATCATGTCGATGCCCTCCCGGCAACCCAACGAAATGGAACACCCCATTTCCCTGGCCAATGCCCGCATGTGCGGACGCGCCAACGTGAGCATGTCGGTGCCGTTCAGGAACGCGTAGCCCAGCGCCAGTACGCCGGCGTCCAGCGCGTATTTGCCCAGCTCCGCGTCGTATCGCAGATAGCCCAGTTCGGTCAGCGTGTAGGCCAACCGGCTCACGGTGGCCTTGGGCAGACCCGTTCGCGCCGCGAAGTCGCGATTGCCCAACAGGGCGTCGTCAGGGCCGAAAGCACGCAGTAATTCGAGGCCGCGCGCGAGTGCCGTCACGAATTTTCGCTCGTCATGCGACGGCGGCACGCCATGCGCAGGCGCGCCGGAAAAGGCAGACAAGGACGTTTTGACCACAACCATCGCACGCTCCGTTGAAAAGGATCCGGCCAATGCCCACACTGGCCGTTGCCCGGCAAAAAACTTTAGTGCTAAACTAACTTCGATTTCAGAACATTGTTCCGCAATGCGGAACTTTCGTCAAGTCGTCGGACTTTCCCGGAATACCTTGCAACGGCGAATGCGGTTGGGGGCGGAGAGTCAGAGACGCGAGAGTCAGCGATTTTTTCGAGAACATCGGAGGAGATAGGTCATGGCAGGCAATGCACAGTTTCATTGGGAAGATCCGCTGTTGCTCGACGCGCAGCTCACCAGCGAGGAGCGCATGATTCGCGACGCCGCAGCCGCGTACGCGAATGACAAGCTCGCACCGCGCGTGCTGGAGGCGTTTCGTCACGAACGGACGGACGCATCGATCTTCCGCGAAATGGGTGAGATCGGTCTGCTCGGCCCGACGATCCCGGAACAATACGGCGGCCCCGGCCTGAACTATGTGGCCTATGGTTTGATCGCCCGCGAAGTTGAACGCGTCGACTCGGGCTATCGCTCGATGATGTCGGTGCAGTCGTCGCTGGTGATGGTACCGATCCATGAGTTCGGCAGCGAAGCGCAAAAGCAGAAGTACCTGCCGAAGCTCGCGAGCGGCGAGTGGATTGGTTGCTTCGGGCTCACGGAACCGAACCACGGCTCGGACCCCGCCGGCATGACGACGCGCGCGAAGAAGGTTGCTGGCGGCTTCGAACTGAGCGGCAGCAAGATGTGGATCACGAACTCGCCGATCGCCGACGTCTTCGTCGTGTGGGGCAAGCTCGCCGACGAAAATGGCGACGAGAAGATTCGCGGCTTCATTCTGGAAAAGGGCTGGAAGGGACTGTCGGCGCCGGCAATTCACGGCAAGGTCGGCCTGCGCGCATCGATCACCGGCGAGATCGTGATGGATCAGGTCTTCGTGCCGGAAGAGAATCTGATGCCCGGCGTCTCGGGTCTGAAGGGACCGTTCACGTGCCTGAACTCGGCTCGTTACGGCATTGCCTGGGGCGCACTGGGCGCCGCCGAATTCTGCTGGCACATGGCACGTCAGTACGTGCTCGATCGTCAGCAGTTCGGTCGTCCGCTCGCCGCCAACCAACTGATTCAGAAGAAGCTGGCCGACATGCAGACGGAAATCACGCTGGGTCTGCAAGGCTGCCTGCGCTTGGGCCGCATGAAGGACGAAGGCACCGCCGCCGTGGAAATCACGTCGATCATGAAGCGCAATTCGTGCGGCAAGGCACTGGATGTCGCGCGCCTCGCCCGCGACATGCTCGGCGGTAACGGTATCTCCGACGAGTTCGGCATTGCACGTCACCTCGTGAACCTCGAAGTGGTCAACACCTACGAAGGTACGCACGACATTCACGCGCTGATTCTCGGACGTGCGCAGACGGGCATTCAAGCCTTCTTCTGATCGAGTCATCGGAAGGAACAGGTCGCGTGAGCCGCATGCCCCCCCGGGCACGGCACACGCGACTTGTCGGGTACGCGTCGTTTCTCAGGCCGCGCGTTGCGGGCCGTCAATCCCCCGAGCGACGGCGCGTACCCGACAAGGCAACTTGCACGGCCGCACAAACAAAAATGCCAGCTCGATGGAGCTGGCATTTTTTATTGCGTACGCTTTGACTACGTCGGACCGGATTACTTGTTCGGTTGCGGCGTGAGGCGCAGGTACGGACGCACGGCCTTGTAGCCCTTCGGGAATTTTTCCTTGAGCACGGCTTCGTCCTTGAGCGACGGCACGATCACTACGTCTTCGCCATCTTTCCAGTTACCCGGCGTGGCGACAGAGTAGTTGTCGGTCAGTTGCAGCGAGTCGATCACGCGCAGGATTTCGTCGAAGTTGCGGCCCGTGCTGGCCGGATACGTAATCGTCAGACGCACCTTCTTCTTCGGGTCGATCACGAACAGCGAGCGCACCGTCACGGTTTCGCTGGCGTTCGGATGGATCATGTCGTACAGCTGCGAAACCTTGCGGTCGGCGTCGGCCAGGATCGGGAAATTGACCGTGGTGTTCTGCGTCTCGTTGATGTCGTTGATCCAGCCCTTGTGCGATTCCGCGTCGTCTACCGACAGCGCAATCGCCTTGACGTTGCGCTTTTCGAACTCGCCCTTGAGTTTTGCGGTCAGACCCAGTTCGGTCGTGCACACCGGTGTGTAGTCGGCCGGGTGAGAAAAGAGCACGCCCCAGCTATCACCGAGAAACTCATGGAATTTGATTTTGCCAACCGACGAGTCCTGCTCGAAATCGGGAGCAATGTCACCCAAACGCAATGTCATTTACGGTCTCCTTGAGAACCTTCAACTCAGTGGGGTAAAGACTAAAGGATGCTAAGCTTAGGAAGAACGAATAAAAAATTTGGTCCAAATAAGTTTTCGAAATATAACGCCGCCGGGATGTTGTTTTCTGGCAACGACGCGTTGAAAGCGTTACGATAACACTCACATCCCCCTCGCATTTTCCTCCCGTTCCCGGGAAACGACTATGTCGCATGTGCATACCAACAAGGAGAAGTTCATGACCGATATCAAATCCGTTTTGGCCGACGCCGAAGATCTGCTCAAACAAGCCGCCAACACGACCGGTGAGCGCGCCTCCGAATTGAGCGACAAAGCCCTCGCACTGCTCAAGCAAGCCAAGGAAAAAGCATCGGACGTGCAAGTCGTCGTGGTCGAGAAGAGCAAGCAGGCCGCTCGTGCGACCGACGACTACGTGCACGATCATCCGTGGCAAGCCGTGGGTATTGCCGCCGGCATCGGCGTGGTGATCGGTCTGCTGCTCAATCGCAAGTAAGCTTCACCGACCACAACCCTTCTCTCGCCTACTCAGCCCAAGGCGGAGCCCGCCTGACCGGTGCGACGGGTCGGGTGGGCCGCCCAGCCCAGCCCATGACCGACAATGATCGTACGACCCCGCCGCGACCTTCCCTGCGGCGCCTCGCCGGCGCGTTGCTCGAGATCGTACAGTCGCGCATCGAGCTCATCGGCATCGAATTGACCGAAGAGAAGGAACGCCTCATGGGCGTTGCCTTCCTGGGTCTGGCCGCGATGCTCTTCGGCGTACTTGCCCTCGTGTCGCTGACCGCGCTGGTGATCGTCATTTTCTGGGACACCTACCGCCTCCAGGCGATGACCGGCATCTTCGTCGTGTACCTTCTGCTCGCCGCCTGGTGCGCCGCACGCGCGCGCAACATCATGCGCGACGCCCCGATGCCGTTCGAGGCCACACTGGCCGAGTTCGAAAAGGACCGCGACGCGCTGCGTCCGGACTGAAGGAGATCTGCCCGTGCCGCTGGAATCGAACCGCCCCCAACGTCCACGCCGCCCGTATCAATCACGTCGCTCGCGTCACGACCTCCTCGCCATTCGCAAGGAACTGGTGCTCACGCGCATCGCCGTCGAGCGCGCCGAACTGATTCAGGCCTCACACGTCACGCGCGAGCGTCTGCGCAATTTTCGCTGGGTGCGCTATCTGCTGCCCGGCGGCTTCGGCAAGCTTTCCGGACTCGGCGGACTCGCCAGTTCGGGGCTCAAGCTGGGCGGCATGCTCGAACGCTACCCGCTGGTAAGCTCGGTCGCCTCGCTCGCGCTCACCGGCCTGTCGCATACGCCAGTTGGCCGTGTCGTGCGCCGCAGCCTCAAGTGGGGCAGCCTCGGCGTGCTCGCCTGGCAGGGCATCAAGCTCTGGCAGGAATCGACGAAATCGTCCGACACTTCGGACACACCGACCGACCCGTCGGCGGCAAACGCAACCGCGCCCGGCGAACGCGACACCCGAAAGGCCCGCGCGTCGAGTGCCGGCAAGCCTGACGACAACGGCACGCCGCCGTTGATGTAATCACACCCCCTGGGCTTTGCAGCCACGGGCAACGCGCGCGCGGCCATAGGCATTGATCGTGATGCAGATGCGCCGCCCGTGTCCCGTAATGCGTGCCGTACCCGATAGCCACTTGCGACGATCCGATCGGATGAAGCCGTTCTCCGCGAACGCCAACCCCTCGGTGTTGAACAGTCCCCATTGCACTTCAACACTCACGCCCGGCGGTAATGGCGCGCGACGTCCCAGCAAGACTTCTCCCGCATCGAGACGGTCGTTGAGATTCTCGTCCACGAACGTCACCCAGCCACTGTTCAGACTGCCGCCGTCGTGCGGAGCAATGGCAACCCGCTGATGCCGCCCGAGCGCTTCCGCACGCGCAGCCTGCATCGTCGCCAGCAAGGCACGCGCCGTCATGTCGACGGAGACCCGCCGACGCGCCGCTTCGATGGACGGCGCGATCGCAAATAACGCCACGGCGAGCACCGCCATCGCGACGACACACTCGAGCAGCGTGACACCACGCGCGCGCCAGCGATCACGACGCATGACATGCCTCTCGACGTCTGCCCGGCTCGACCAATCCGTCTGTGTCGTCGTGCCATATCGACACCTCGCGCCAACTCAACAGGCGCGATGAAAACGATGGTGATGCCTTTGCGCCTGCGCCGGTCGCCACCTGTCTTCGCACCTCATAGATCGCCTGAAGATAAACGCGCGTGCCAGGCAGCTTTCCGCACCCCATTGCACTGACGCGATATCGGCGCCGCGACGCGTCGCCTGTCTGCGACGTTTCCGTCAGATATTCGGCCAGTGCGATTCGCTCGATGAAGTAACGCGCATTCCCTGCCGCAGCGACCGCACCGTTACGGTGCCAATCGACCGTCCGCCATCTCGGCACCCGACGCGCAAACCAGACGTCGTCACGATGATTGCCCGCCAGCACGCCGTCGGGCCCAGCTTCGAAGACGGGCACGCTGGCAACAGCGTTCGCGACGTCGTCACGCGTCAGCCAGTGCCGGGCTTCTGCGAGGGCCGCATCTGCCGCCGCGAACGCGCCAACACGGTCGTGCGTATAAGCCACGAAGCGATTCGCCAACTGACGGTGCTGCATACCCGACGCCGCAAGTGTCATCAACGCCGCCATCCACATCACGATGAAGACGCCAACCATGCCGCCTCCTCGCCCACACCGCCATCATTCCGACGGTAGGCCACCGCGGTGAACACATGCAGATGGACATCGCCCGCATTCGACAGTTGAATGAACGCACTGCCTCCCGACGCGGCATCGAATACCTCGACCACACGCCTCGTCTTCGGCTTGCCCCCTCTGCGCGGCGCGCCACGCAGGACCAGTGAGAACGCCACCGCCGCCACGTTTTCCCATCCGCCCTCACCGGGTGGCGCACGCGGCGGTTCACCGCGCCGGCTTGGCAGCGGCGTCACCCAGCGCAGCGCGTCCGTGCCCTCCGTACGGAACCCGAGTCGGATGTACATCGCTTCAACCCCACTCACGAGCACCTGCCCGGGACTCAGATCGATGGCGCGCAATATCGCCTCGCCATACCGGCAATAAAGCGAGGGAATGCCATCCGCTCCCTTCGCGACATAGAAGCTGCTGACATGACGCTTGTCCATCGCACTCAAGGCATTGGCGGCCCTGCCGGAGCAGTTCTGTACCGCGCCACTTCCTGCGCCGAACCCGGCGCCGTGGTACTGCACCTCCAGCAATGCACTGGCCTGCAAGCCGCGTCGTGGGCACGTATCCACCCGGTCCGCGCATTCGGCACGTGCGCGCAACGACGGCCAATCGCGTGTCTCTTCACCCGGCCGCCAGATCCTGCCCTCCATCGGATCCCAGTTTCGATACCCCGCCATGCCGATCGCACGCGAGAGTTGCGTCAATGCGAAGACCGCACGCTCATTAACGTCGTACCGCTCGGCCTGCACTCGCCACAACCGAAGCCCCGCGAGGTAGATGGCCGTCGCGGCCGTCACGATCAACAGCCCGAGCGGCATCGCCACGACCCACTCGAGCAACATGAAGCCGCCCGTGCGACGCCATCTCAGGGCGCCGCACACGCCGACGCGAGGCCATTTCATCGCCGACGTTCGACCGGCAACGATCTGTCGCCCGCCGGAGGCGCCGCGAGGGTCATGGCGGCGACAACCGGCGACGCGGCGAGTTCGGCAGACGTCATGCCGCCTGCAGCCTGCCATCGTGCAAAGCCCTGTGCGCCAATCGTGAGCGCCGCCAGCGTGAACATGACATCGAGCAGCGCTGCACCGCGCACCGACGATCTTCGTCGCAACGCGCCTGAGCCTCCCGCGGTAGACACAGCGCCTCCCGATGTCGATGTCACTCTCGGCGGCACGATCCGCCCCCCTCGTCCATGCCTGTCTCGCGCGTCGCGCCGCTCACGCGCACGCGTTTGACGATGCTCTCGTGTGACAGCAAGCGTATGAGGCAAATGTCGGTCGCGCACCGCGCGCCGATCCGCACGTCGGTTCGCGCGATGCGAAAAGTGGCGTCGATCCTGTTGCATGGCCGGGTATCTCGTCGAGTTGTTGACGTGTCCATCGTCGCGCACCCCGACGCCCCCGCCAATCGGACAGCACCGCAATACCTACCCCGTTATGCGCCACCGCTCGGCGCATACGCAATGCCGTTGGCGCACCCCATAAAAAAACGGCGACCGAAGTCGCCGTCCTTTTACTTGTCTTGCCGAAAGGGTTCAGCCCCGCGTCATGATCGACTCACGATCGACATGACGTCCGCCAACTCATCCCTTCAATCCCTCGACCAGCTCCACATAGGCCTGCTGGACTTCGTCTTTCGACTTTCCCTTGAGCATTTCCCAAGCGTCGTACTTCGCACGTGCAACGAAATCCATGGCGCCCGGACGCGCGCCCGTCACATCGCCTTCCGTGGCCTGCTTGTAGAGCGCGTAGATGCGCAGCAGTGTCAGATTGTCGGGGCGTTCCGGCAGATTCTTGGACTCGGCAACGGCCGTGTCGAATCGCGCTTGAAGATCGCTCATGGTGTCTCTCCCTGGAAAAGCAGTCAGCTTATAAGTTGCCCGTGCGATGTTTCGCTCGCGCTGCGAGAGGCTCGCGTCAACGCTCGGGGTGTTGCGAATACAACGCGATCAAGGATAGCGACGAAGCCATTCGCGAGGTAGGGGTGAGCGTAGAAGCGTGCATCTAAACCTCTCGGGAACTGAGCGTATTTCTCACACCGTGAGTCACACCAAAGCAAAACGCCCGGCAGATTGCCGGGCGTTTCGACTTTCAAGCTTTCCGTCCTGACGAGACATTTGCACGACTCACGCCACGCGCATGCCGCGTCAGACGATCACGACGCCGCTGCCGGTGCCGACGCTGCCTCGGCATTCGCCGGGACAGTGCGCTCCTCCCAACCACCGCCCAGCGCCTTGTACAGCGTGACGAGGTTGGTCCAGCGCGCCAGACGCGTTGCGATCAGCGTCTGCTGTGCCGAATACAGCGAGCGTTGCGAGACCAGCGCGTTCAGATAGCTGTCGACGCCGTTGCGGAAGCGCAGGTCCGAGAGCTTGTAGCTCTCGTCGCTGGCCTTCACGAGCGACTCCTGGGCCGCGATCTGATCGTCGAGCGTGCCGCGTGCGGCCAGTCCGTCGGACACTTCGCGAAACGCCGTCTGAATCGACTTCTCGTAGTTGGCGATCTCGATACGCTTTTGCACCTTGGCCAGATCGAGGTTGGCGATGTTCTGCCCGCCCGCGAAGATCGGCAGCGTGATGGTCGGTGCGAACGACCATGCCCCCTGCCCGCCCTTGAACAGATTGCTCAGCGACGCGCTCGCCGTACCCGCGCTCGCGGTCAGCGAGATCGACGGGAAGAACGCCGCACGCGCGGCGCCGATGTTGGCGTTGGCGCCTTTGAGCGTGTGCTCGGCGGCGGTCACGTCCGGACGGCGCAGCAGCAGATCCGAGGGCAACCCGGCCGGCAAGTCGGCCAGCAACCCCTGACCGTCGAGCGGACGCGCCGGCGGCAGATCGGCCGGCAACGGCTGGCCGATGAGCAGCGCCAAAGCGTTCTCGTCCTGCGCGACCTGACGCGTGTACTGCGCGAAGTTCGCGCGCGCCGTATCGACCGGCGTTTGCGCCTGGCGCAGGTCCAGCCCGGAGGCCGTGCCCACGCGGAAGCTGCGCTGGGTCAGGTCATACGACGATTGCTGGCTCTTCAACGTATCGGCCGTGAGCTTGAGCAGCTCCTGATCGGCCAGCCACGTGAGGTACGCCGTCGCCACTTCCGAGACCAGCGTGATGTGCGCCGCCTTGGCCGTATCCTCGCTCGCCAGATACGTCTCCAACGCCTGATCCTTCAGGCTCTGGATACGACCGAACAGATCGAGTTCATACGACGTGAAGCCCACGCCCACCTGATAGCTGCGGCTGATCCCCGCGCGGCCCGACGACGACAGGTCGGCCGGCGTACGCTGTACCGACCCCTGCCCCGCTGCCCCCACCGAGGGGAGCAACGCCGAGCGCTGGATCTGGTACTGCGCACGCGCGGCTTCGACGTTGAGCATCGATACGCGCAGATCGCGGTTGTTCGTCAGTGCGATCTCGATCAGCTTTTGCAGACGGGGATCGGTGAAGAAATCGCGCCAGCCCAGTTCGGCCGCGACGGCATTGCTGCCGCTGGTGCCGTTCTGGTTCGCCGCCCCCGGCGTTTTGTAGGCCGGGCCCGTGGGGAACGCCGAGGCAACCGGTGACTCGGGCCGCTCATAGTGCGGCGCGAGTGTACAGCCTGCCAGGAACGCTGCCGCCAAGGCCATCGGCAATGCTTTGTGCTTCATAGGTCAGTTTCCTTCCTTGGCGGGGCCTTCGGTTGCGTCCGGATTCTCATGACGGGCTTCCGGATGCTCCACGGTGTCCAGATCCTCGTGCGCGAAGCGCTTGCGCACCAGCACGAAGAAGATCGGCACGTAGTAGATCGCGAGGAACGTGGCAGCCAGCATACCGCCGATCACACCGGTACCGATCGCGTGCTGCGACGCCGAACCCGCACCGTTGGAGATCGCCAGCGGCAACACGCCCAGAATGAAGGCCATCGACGTCATCAGAATCGGGCGCAGACGCAGTCGCACCGCTTCCATCGTCGCTTCCATCAGCGTGCGGCCCTGCTCCTGCAGATCCTTGGCGAATTCCACGATCAGAATCGCGTTCTTCGCCGACAGACCCACCGTCGTCAGCAGACCCACCTGGAAGTACACGTCGTTCGACAACCCACGCAGCGTGGCGGCCAACAGTGCGCCCAACACGCCCAGCGGCACCACCAGAATCACCGAGAACGGGATCGACCAGCTTTCGTACAACGCCGCCAGACACAAGAACACGATCAGGATGGAGATCGCATACAGCGCCGGTGCCTGCTGACCCGAAATACGTTCTTCGAACGACAGACCCGTCCATTCCAGACCAATCCCCTGCGGGAGCTGCTTGGCGATTTCCTCGACGGCCTTCATGGCGTCACCCGACGACTTGCCCGGTGCCGGCATACCCTGGATTTCCACGGCAGGCACACCGTTGTAACGCTCAAGACGCGGCGAGCCGAAGATCCACTTGCCGGTGGAGAATGCCGAGAACGGCACCATCGTTCCGCTGGCGTTGCGCACGAACAGCTTGTTGATGTCCTGCGGCAACATGCGGTCCTTCGGTTCGGCCATCACGTACACCTTCTTCACACGACCGTGGTCGATGAAGTCGTTGACGTAGGACGAGCCCCACGATGCCGACAGCGTGGTGTACACGTCGGAAATCGACAGACCCAATGCGGAAGCCTTTTCCTCGTCGACGTCCACCTTGTACTGCGGCGTATCGTCGAGCCCGTTCGGACGCATGTTCGCGAGGTTCGGATCCTTGGCAGCCATCCCCAGGAACTGGTTACGAGCGGCCATCAGTGCCTCGTGGCCCAGACCGGCGCGATCCTGCAGCATGAAGTCGATACCGCCCGCGTTACCGAGTTCCGGCACCGACGGCGGGTTGATCGCGAAGATCATGGCGTCCTTCACGCTGGCGAATGCCTGGTACGAACGCGCAATCACCGCCTGAACCTTCAGGTTGGACGACTGACGCTCATCCCACGGCTTCATCATCGTGAACGCGATACCCACGTTCTGACCGCGGCCGTTGAAGCCGAAGCCCGTCACCGTGAAGATCGAACGCACGGCGTCCTTTTCCTTCTCGAGGTAGTGCTGCTCAACCTGCTTCATCACCGTAAGCGTACGCTCCTGCGTCGCACCCGGCGGCAATTGCACGAGGTTGAAGAAGTAGCCCTGGTCTTCGTCCGGCAAGAAGGCCGTCGGCATGCGCACGAACAGGAAGCCGACCGCCGCCACGATCACCACGTAGACGATCACGAACGGCGTGGAACGCTTCAGGAGGCGCTCCACCTGCCCCTGATACTTCTTCGAGCCGCTGTCGAACTTGCGGTTGAACCAGCCGAAGAAGCCGCGCTTCTCATGCACTTCGCCCTTCTTGATCGGCTTGAGAATCGTCGCGCACATGGCCGGCGTGAGCACGATAGCCACGAGCACCGACAGCGCCATGGCCGCCACGATGGTCAGCGAGAACTGGCGATAGATGGCACCGGTCGAGCCGCCGAAGAATGCCATCGGCACGAACACGGCCGACAGCACGAGCGCCACACCCACCAGCGCACCGACGATCTGGCCCATGGCCTTCTTCGTCGCTTCCTTCGGACTCAGGCCCTCTTCAGCCATCACCCGCTCGACGTTTTCCACCACCACGATCGCATCGTCCACCAGCAGACCAATGGCCAGCACGAGACCGAACATCGACAGCGTGTTGATGGAGAAGCCTGCGGCCCCCATGATGCCGAACGTACCGAGCAGCACCACCGGCACGGCAATCGTCGGGATGATCGTTGCCCGCAGGTTCTGCAGGAACAGATACATCACGAGGAACACCAGCACGATACCTTCGATGAGGGTCTTGATCACTTCCTCGATCGAGATCTTCACGAACGGCGTGGTGTCGTACGGGTAGTCGACCTTCATGCCCTGCGGGAAGTACGGTTCGAGTTCCGTGACGGCCTGCTTGACGGCAGTCGCCGTCTGCAGCGCGTTCGCACCGGTGGCCAGCGTAATGGCCAGACCGGCGGCGGGCTTGCCGTTGTAGCGTGCGACCACCTGATACGATTCGCCGCCGAGCTCGACGCGGGCCACATCGCCCAGACGCACTTGCGAGCCGTCCTTGTTCACGCGCAGCAGAATCTTGCGGA
Source organism: Pandoraea pnomenusa (assembly GCF_040391475.1). Taxonomy (GTDB): domain Bacteria; phylum Pseudomonadota; class Gammaproteobacteria; order Burkholderiales; family Burkholderiaceae; genus Pandoraea; species Pandoraea pnomenusa_C. The sequence goes on from NZ_JBEBXS010000022.1 coordinate 40,349, forward strand.
ACTGCTCCGGCGTTTGCAGACGGCTTTGCGCCATCACCGTGGCGTTGAGCTGCTGGCCCTTCACCGCGGGCGCGCCGCCCAGTTCACCGGCCGAGACCTGAACGTTCTGCGCCTGAATGGCGTTGGAAACGTCGATGACGGTCAGGTTGAAGCTGTTGAGCTTCTGCGGATCGACCCACACGCGCATTGCATACTGCGAGCCGAAGAGCTGGACCTGACCGACGCCGTTCACACGGCTGATCGGATCCTGCACGTTGGCGGCGATGTAGTTCGCAAGGTCGATGTCGGTCATGTTGCCGTCATCGGAATACGCGCCGATCACCAGCAGGAAGTTCTTGGTCGCCTTGGCCACCTTGATACCCTGCTGTTGCACGGCTTGCGGCAGCAACGGCGTGGCGAGCTGCAGCTTGTTCTGCACCTGCACCTGCGCGATGTCAGGGTCGGTGCCCTGCGCGAACGTCAGCGTGATCTGAGCGGTACCCGAGCCGTCAGACGTCGACGACATGTACTCGAGGTGATCGATACCGTTCATCTGCTGCTCGACCACCTGCGTGACCGTATCCTGCACGGTCTGCGCGGAAGCGCCCGGATAGACGGCAGTGATCTGCACGGACGGCGGTGCGATCGGCGGGTATTGCGAGACCGGCAGCTTCAGGATCGAAAGCGCACCGGCCAGCATGATGACAATGGCGATCACCCAAGCAAAGATCGGGCGATCGATAAAAAACTTTGCCATGAATGAGGCTCCGCGTTATTGGGCTTTGGCGCTGGAAGCGGCGTCGGCCTGCGAGGCAGGGGCGGCAGCCGCCGGTGCGCTGGCACCTGCAGGGGCTTGCGCGCCCGGCAACTGGGCCGGAACCGCCTTCGCGGGCGCGCCCGGGCGCACCTTCTGAAGACCCGACACGATCACCTGATCGCCGGCGGCAAGACCCGAGCTCACGAGCCACTTGTCGCCCACCGCACGATCGGTCACCAGCTGACGCAGTTCGACCTTGCCTTCCTTGTTCACGATGAGCGCCGTGGGCTGCCCCTTCTGGTCACGCGTGACACCCTGCTGCGGCACCAGCAAACCGCCTTCCTTCACCCCTTCCTTGAGCGTGGCGTGCACGAACATGCCGGGCAGCAACTCGCGGTTCGGGTTCGGGAAGATGGCGCGCACGGTCACCGAACCGGTCGTCTGATCGACGGTGATGTCGGCGAACTGCAGCTTGCCTTCGAGCGGATACGGCGTGCCGTCTTCCAGCGTGAGCGACACGACTGCCGCGTTCTTGCCCGCGCTTTGCAGCTTGCCGTCGGCAAGCGCGCGGCGCAGACGCAGGCCGTCGGCGGCCGATTGCGTCACGTTGACGTACATCGGGTCGATCTGCTGCACGGTCGTCATCAACGTGGCGGCACCGGACTGCACGTAGGCACCCTCGGTCACCTGCGACAGCCCGGTGCGGCCCGAAATCGGGGCCGGCACGTCGGTGTAGCTCAGGTTGATCTTGGCGGTGTCGACAGCTGCCTTGCCCGCTGCGACTTCGGCGTCGGCCTGCAGCGCGCCGGCCACGGCGTTGTCGTAGTCCTGCTTCGAGACGGCCTCGACGGCCACGAGTTGCTTGTAGCGATCGGCCAATACCTTCGTCGATGCCTGGTTCGCGACAGCCTTCGCGAGCGTTGCCTTGGCATTTTCCAAAGCGGCCTGGTAAGTGGCCGGATCGATCTTGTACAGACGCTGGCCTGCCTTGACGTCACCGCCTTCGGTGAAATCGCGCTTGAGCACGATGCCGTCGACACGCGCGCGAACATCGGCAACGCGGTAGGGCGAGGTACGTCCGGGCAGATCGGTCGTCAGTGTTACGTTCTGGGGTTGCAGCGTCACGACGCCGACTTCCGGCGCCATGCCCTGCGGCTGCTGCGGCTTCTTGCCGCATGCGGCCAGGGTCACGACCGCGATTGCTACGGCAGTGACCATCCCCAGTGAACTTCTCTTGACGTGCATATACGCCCCCGATAAATGGAATGCGGTCAAACAAAATGACAAGAACGTTGCGACGATTGCGGCGGCGAAGGCCGGTCCGCAATCCCGTCGCACGAAGGCGGGTCGGCGAGTGCCGGAGGCCCCGGGTCAGCGGGCCATCGGAGACAGGCCCGCAATCGGGGCCACAAGGACGTCTCCAGCGCGGCGCATACCGCGCACGCTGGCACTCGTGTGAGATCGTCGAACAGGCTCCGGGACAACAGGTGGCTCGAATGAAGCACCCGACGGCGCCCCACCGGTCCCTCCGCTCCCTCGGACCAGTGAGGTATTTCCCTTAGAGGAAGGAGCTTAAATGTACCCTGTGCAATAGAGCAAGCGGCTGCTATTATAGATACATTCATGAATGTATGTAAATCACATTGCGTCGCACCATAGTGCGGCGCGGTTTACATCACATTTCGCCACTTTCCGCCGCACCTGTGACACGACGATGGCCCGCAGAACCAAAGAGGAAGCGATCGAGACCCGCAATCTGTTGCTCGACACCGCCGAGACGGTGTTCGCACAGAAGGGCGTGTCGCGCACGTCGCTTGCCGACATCGCGGAGGCTGCGGGCCTGACCCGCGGCGCCATTTACTGGCACTTCAAGAACAAGATCGACCTGTTCAACGCCATGACGGATCGCATTCGTCTGCCGATGGAGCGCATGATCGACGAAGAGTGTGCCGAGCCCGAAGACGGCGATCCGATGGTGCGCATGCACGACATCTGCAAGCTGGTCCTCAAGGAAACGGCGCGCAACGAGCGCCGGCGCCGCGTGCTGGACATTCTTTTCCACAAGTGCGAGTACACCAACGAGATGCTGTCGGTGCTCGAGCGCCAGCGCGAGGCCTGTGCCGACGGCAAACAGCGCATCATGCGCGACATGGAGCGCGCCATCGAGCGCGGCCAGCTCCCCCCGCAACTCGATACGCGCCGCGCCGCGATCATGCTCCACGCCCTCGTCGTCGGCATGATGTCGGACTGGCTGTTCCTGCCCGACTACGATCTGGGTGCGGAATGCGATGCGGTGGTCGACGGCTTTTTCGATATGCTGCGCACGAGCCCGGCCATGCTGCGACCGGCCGGGCAACCCACCCAGAGCGCCATCGTCTGAATGCGGCTCGCAGGGCGATCAGCCTCGCGCGAACTGCTCGCGATTTAGTACATATATTAATTAGCAGGCGCCTGCCGCCTCCGGGCACCGACTCCCGATGTCTCGTTGCGTGCGTTGCCATGCGCACCGTCCCGATTTCACCGTTTCTCCACGCGGCATTGCCGCGCCAGACGCCATTCGTGTGCCGTGATATGGCATATCGCTGTACAGCGCCGCATCGTTATATATAATTCTACACAACGCGTTGCGCCCCGCCGCTGCTGGCTGCGCTTCGTGTCAAATGCCGCCCGGCCTCGCTGCCCGGCGGCATCGACGAGCCGGCTCGCGGCGATCCTCGCCGCCAGTCGCGCCTGCCTGGCCATCACACGCTGGAGACCACTTTCGTGAACGCTGTCGTTACTGCTAGCCTCAAGTCCTCTGCTTCGAAATCGGTGTTGCGCCGCGCGCTAGGCGCGGCCGCCGTGGGTGCAAGCCTGTTGTTTGCCGGCCACGCTGCGGCCCAACAGGTGTTCGCTGCCGCCAGCATGAAAGACGCCCTCGACGACCTGTCGGCCGCGTACACCAAGGAAACCGGCAAGAAGCCGGTGCTCGTGTACGGTGCAAGCTCCACGCTCGCCCGTCAGATCGAGAAAGGCGCGCCGGCCGACGTGTTCATCTCGGCCGACCTGGACTGGATGGACTACGCGCAGAAGCACGACCTGATCGATACGGCGTCGCGCCGCAATCTGCTTGGCAACGAGCTGGTGCTGATCGCCCCGGCCACGACCACGGGCGACGTCGACCTGAAGTCGGGCACGGACCTCGACGCCAAGCTCGGCAACGGCAAGCTCGCCATGGGCGACCCCGCACACGTGCCTGCCGGCCTCTACGGCAAAGCGGCGCTGGAGAAGCTCGGCGTCTGGTCGAAGGTGCAGGGCAAGGTAGCCGCCGCCGACAACGTGCGTAACGCGCTGCTGCTCGTCGCGCGCGGTGAAGCGCCTTACGGCATCGTGTACAAGACGGATGCCAACGCCGAGAAGCGCGTGCGCATCGCCGGCACGTTCCCGGCCGACAGTCACGCACCGATCGTCTATCCGGTCGCCATCACGAAGCAGGCCAACCGGGCCGACGCCGAGCCGTTCTACAAATTCCTGCAAACGCCCGCTGCGGCGGCCACGTTCCAGCGCTACGGTTTCAGCCGTCCCTGATTCCACGCCTCTGTCATGAGCCTTACCCCGGAAGAATGGGGCATCGTTGAACTCAGCCTGCGCGTAGGCTTGTGGGGCACGCTTTGCAGCCTGCCCTTCGCCTACGCAGCGGCCTGGGTGCTCGCCCGCCGGCAATTTCCCGGCAAGGCGTTGCTCGATGCTGTCCTGCACCTGCCCCTCGTACTGCCGCCCGTGGTCGTCGGCTTTGCACTGCTCGTGCTGTTCGGCGCCCAAGGCGCCATCGGCAAGCTGTTGCGCGAGTGGTTCAACTTCACGTTCGCGTTTCGCTGGACGGGGGCCGCCCTCGCCGCCGGCGTCATGGGCTTTCCGTTGCTCGTGCGCGCCATTCGTCAGGCACTCGAGGCCTCGGACACGAAACTCGAGCAGGCGGCGCAGACGCTCGGCGCCGGCCCCTGGCTCACGTTCCTCACCGTGACGCTGCCGCTGACCGCGACCGGCGCGCTGCACGGCTTCGTGCTGGCGTTCGCGCGCGCCTTGGGCGAATTCGGCGCGACGATCACGTTCGTCTCGAACATTCCCGGACAGACGCAGACACTGCCACTGGCGATCTACACCGCGACACAGGTACCCGACGGCGACGCGATGGTCTGGCGCCTGTGCGCGATCTCCGTCGTGCTGGCCGTGGCCACGCTGATTTTCTCCGAAGTGCTGATTCGCTTCGGTCACCGCAAGGCGCTCGGCTATGACGGTTGAAGTTCGTCTCCAACACCGATTCGGCGACTTCTCGCTCGACGCGCAATTCGCCGCAGGCATGGGCGTGACGGCGCTCTTCGGCCCCTCGGGCAGCGGCAAGAGCACAGTCGTCAACGCCGTGTCCGGACTGCTCGAACCCGACGCCGGACGCATTGTCGTGGGCGACGACGTCCTCTTCGACAGCACTGCCGGCATCGCCCTGCCCACATGGCGGCGCCGCATCGGTTATGTCTTTCAGGATGCCCGCCTGCTGCCGCATCTGACGGTGCGCCAGAACCTGCTGTTCGGCCGTTGGCTGCGGCGTCGCGACGTCGCCGCTGCCGGCACCGGCGCGATCGCACTCGAGCATGTCGTCGACGTGCTGAATCTGGGCCACTTGCTCGGCCGCCGTCCGGGCGCGCTGTCGGGTGGCGAGAAGCAGCGCGTGGGCATCGGCCGGGCCTTGCTGTCATGCCCGCGCATGTTGCTCATGGACGAGCCGCTCGCGTCGCTCGACCACGCGCGACGACTCGAAGTGCTCGACTATCTGAATCGCATTCGCCACGAGCTGAAGCTGCCGGTGCTCTATGTCACTCACTCGCTCGACGAGGTCATGCGGCTGGCCGATCAGGTCGTGCTCTTCCGCGAAGGCCGCACCATCTCGCAAGGCGCACCGGCCGACGTGCTCAACGTGCATCGCGACGCACTGGACGGCACGGCGGAATCGCCGGGCACCGTGCTGGAGACGCGCATCGTCGCGCACGACACACGCTACGGCCTGACGGAACTGGCGGTGAACGGCAACGACACGGTGCGGTTGCGCGTGCCGCGCGCGGGCGGCGAACCGGGCGAAGCCTGCCGCATTCTCGTGCGCGAGCGCGACGTGGCGGTCGCTACCGAGCCGCCCGCTGGCACCAGCGTGCTCAACGTGCTGCGCGCCCGCGTAAGCGGGCTGCGCGATCTGGGCGACGCAGTGGAAGTCAGCGCCACGTTGCTGGCCGATACCACGACAAGTGGCACGCGAGGTGCCCCGACCACACTGCGCGCGCGCATCACGCGCTACTCCGCCGATCAGCTTCAGCTCGACGCAGATCGTGAGGTGTACCTGCTCATCAAGTCGGTCGCCCTGACACGCTAATTTCACGCGCCAGCCTCACGACCGGCCCGCCACAAGAATCAGGGCGCCACAGCGACCTCCGCTGCGGCGCCCTGCCGTCTCCTCACGTCAGTCCCTTACTGTTACTGCCCCTTGGACATGCCGTCTCCCTTGCCCATGGCGTCGGGTTTGCTCATCGCGCCTCCCTTGGACATGCCGTCGCCTTTGCTCATGGCACCGCCCTTGGACATCGCATCAGGCTTGCCCATCGCATCGCCCTTGGACATCTTGCCGCTCTTGTCCATGTCCTTGTGCATGGCGTCGCCCTTGCTCATTGCGTCGCCCTTGCCCATGGCGTCCTGAGCAAACGCGGCGCCTGTGCCGAGCGTCATGGCAAGGGCCGTCGTTGCCGCCATCAGATATCGCATTTTCATTGTGGTGCTCCTCCAGGAGAGTGAGTGATTCATCGAGGCGCCCGCCTCAACTGCCGCCGAACCAGTTGTAGCCCTGGTCCTCCCAATACCCGCCCGGGTACGTGTTGGTCACGAAGATGGCGCGGATATGCTTGGGATTCTTGTAGCCGAGCTTCGTGGGAATGCGCAGCTTCATCGGAAAGCCGTACTCCCTCGGCAGCGTCTGGCCGTCATAGGTCAGTGCCAGCAGCGTCTGCGGATGCAGTGCCGTCGGCATGTCGATACTCGTGTAGTAATCGTCGGCGCACTTGAAGCCGACGTAGCGCGCAGTCGTGTCAGCGCCGACACGTCGCAGAAAGTCGGCGAATGTCACGCCGCCCCAGCGGCCGATGGCACTCCAGCCTTCCACGCATACATGACGCGTGATCTGCTCGGCCGGGCGCATCTGCGCGAAATCGCGTAAGGCGTCGAGCCGCCACGCCGCCTTGTCGGCAACAAGGCCCGACAGTTCCAGTCGGTAATCGGACGCGTCGACCACCGGCGCTTCGTCCATGCTGTAGAACGCATTGAACGGGAACGGACGCGTGATGCGCGACGCGGGAAACGTCGGTGCCAGCACGTCCTGACGGAACAGCGCCGCCTGCACCCGGTCGTTCCAGCGCGAGATCTTGTCGAGTGCGGCGTCCACGCCGGGGTTGTCGTCGAGCGAGCAGCCCGAAAGCAGCGCCACGCCCCCTAGCGTGAGCGTGCGCGTCAGAAAAGCGCGGCGCGACGGCTCGGACACACGACGCGTCACGAGCACGCGCGCCTCGCGCAGGATCGCTTCCCCATCGCGCACGACCGGCGCTTCAGGCGAGGGTGGAACAGGTTTTCGCTCGAGGCTCATGGCAATCACCGTCCGGTAATCATGGTTCTCAGCGTGCGTGGCACCAGCGCCACCATCGCGACGTGCACGACGACGAAGGCCACGAGGCCGGCCATCGCAAGGAAATGCACCAGACGCGCCCCCTGGAATCCCCCGAACGTCGCGCACAGCCAACCCAGTTGCACCGGCTTCCAGATCGCGAGCCCCGAGGCCACGAGCAGCATGAGGACGAGCACCGCGAACAGATACGCGAATCGCTGCACCTGGTTGTAGTGACGCGGGTCGTCGTGCGTGAGACGCCCACGCAGCGCGGCGACGAAATCGCGCCATACGCCTCGCGGCGTAATCGGGAGGAAGCGCTTTGCAAAGCGTGTGCTGACGAGATTGATCAGCAGGTAGACGAGACCATTGACGGCCAGCAGCCACATGGCGGCGAAGTGCCAGCGCAGTGCACCGCCGAGCCAGCCGCCGAGGGTGATCTCGTCAGGAAAGTGAAAGCCGAAGATCGGCGACGCGTTGTAGATTCGCCAGCCGCTCGTGACCATGACGAGGACTGCCAGCACGTTGAGCCAGTGGGCGATGCGCAGCCACGCAGGCTGTACCGGCCGGGCTTTGGCCGGCGGAGATGCCGCAGGCGGTACGGACTTCGTCAGGGCGGACATGGCGACCTCCATCGCGAGATTCGCGTTGATGGAGTCAGTGTCGCCCCGGGCCGGTGACGAAGTCCTCACGAAGCGCTAACGTTTTCGTGATACCTCGCCGCAAGGAAGTGAGGGATGGCGCGCGTGTCGCGCGCTTACTCGTCGTCCGGATCGATGGCCGCGCCGCCTTTGAGATACGCGTCGAAGGTCGGCACGTGGGCGTCGAGCAGCGAGCGAATTTCCTTGAGGAGGGTGTCGTAGTGTGCGGCGAGGTTCTGCGCGAACGGCGTGAGCTGTGCGCCACCGCCCGACACGCCGCCGATGTGGCGCGTAACCAGCGGTTCGCGGAATTCGTGATTCATGGCTTCCACCAGCAGCCATGCGCGTCGGTAAGACATGCCCATGCGCCGCGCCGCCGCCGAGATCGAGCCGGTCGCCTCGATGGCGCGCAACAACGTGAGGCGCCCCGGGCCGAACACCGGCGTGTCGCCATCGCGCACACGCACCCGCACGTCGTAGCCCGCCACGCCGGGTTGGACCGGCGCCTCACCTGCGGTTTCGAGCGCCTCGGCGGCCGCCAGCAACTCACGTGCGTGCGATTCGGGTGACTCAGCCCCCTGACCCTTGCCGGCCTTCGCCTGACGACGCTCAACTGGCATGGTTGCCCCACATCACGATAAGGATCAGCACCAGCAGCGCCAGGGCCCACGGCCACCAGCGCACCCCCTTGCCGCGCGCATTCGACGTGTCGCGCATTGCCGCATCGGTTGCGAGCGCGGCGGCCACTTCACCGTCGGCCGCGACGGGATCGTTGAGCTTGTGATGCGGAGCAATGGCCGCGATCAGACGCGTGAAAAACTGGTCGGCCAGCTTGCGAGCCGCGGCGTCGATCTGCGGCGCATCGAGCGGCGTATGTTCGCCCCCGAGCTGCACCTTCAGGTCATAGGTCAGCAGTGTGTTCATCGGTCCTTGCGAATGCAGCGTCACCACGCCTTTGCCGCGCGTGAGCCCGGCAGACGAACCGAGCCCGTCGAAATTCAGGGTGTACGACGCCGGTGGGAACACGTCTGAGAGCGTGATGCGCCCGTTCCAGCGGCCGCTTACCGGCCCCAACGTGGCGGCGATGACCACCGTCCAGGTCGTGTCGTCGATACGCTCGATCGACTCGCAACCGGGAATGCACCCGCGCAACACGCCCGGGTCGTTCAACGCGATCCACACCACGTCGCGTGCTGCCGGCAAGCGCCGGCTGTCCTGTAGTTCCATCGCCTCCCTCCCATGAGCCACATCGCCGGCCATCTCCCAGCGACCTCTCAGCGACCTTTCAGCCCCTCTCAGCCACGGATCGGCGCAGATCGACCCGGCGGCAGCGCGTCGGTACTTCGGCCTTGTCTCGAACATCGAACTATTGTGACACGAGTTACCGCCCGTCAGAGGGCAGGCGCGACAGTTCGTCCGGCCCCTGACCGGAATATCGTGTGAGATACAGCGCGCGCCAAGGCGCGATATACTCGCCGAATCTCATCGAGCGGCGACTTGTCGACGGGGCCACAAACTGTCCGGCCCGGCGGACGACGACTTGCCGCTCGCGTATTGGCGAAGGAACCGTGCTATGGACAGTGTCGATCTGGAAGTGCTGAAGTCCGCCGTACAGTGGACCCGCGCCGGCTTTTTCGTCACGCTGGGCACCGTTGTACGCACCTGGGGCTCCGCCCCGCGTCCCGTGGGCTCGATGCTCGCGATTCGTGAAGACGGCCACGTGGTCGGTTCCGTGTCCGGCGGCTGTGTCGAGGACGACCTCATCGCGCGGATTCGCGAAGGCGACTGGCCTTACGACCGTCCGCAACTCACGAGCTACGGCGTAACCGCCGAGGAAGCGCATCGCTTCGGCTTGCCCTGCGGCGGCACGCTGCAACTCGTGCTCGAACCGTTGAGCAACGCTTCGCGAATCCCGGAGCTGCTCGAAGCCATCTCGCAGTTCCGTCTCGTGGTTCGCGAACTCGACATGGAGACGGGCGCCGTGCGCATCGCGCCGGGTCATCACACGCCCTCGCTCGAATTCGACGGCGTGCGCCTGATCTCGTCGCATGGACCGCGTCACCGGCTGATCGTGATCGGCGCAGGACAACTCTCGAAGTACGTGGCGAGCATGGCCTGCGCGCTCGACTATCACGTGATCGTCTGCGACCCGCGCACGGAATATGCCGACGAATGGCAGGTGCCGGGCACCGAACTCTCGCGCGAGATGCCCGACGATCTCATCGTGCGGCTGCAACTCGATTCGCACAGTGCGGTGCTCACGCTCACGCACGATCCGAAGCTCGACGACATGGCGCTGCTCGAAGCGCTCAAATCGCCCGCGTTCTACATCGGGGCCATCGGCTCGCGCGTGAACAACGCACGACGTCGCGAACGCCTGTCGCTGTTCGACCTGAGCACGACGGAGATCGAACGGCTGCACGGCCCGGTGGGCATGCACCTCGGCGCGCGCACCCCCGCGGAAATCGCCGTGTCGATTCTCGCGGAAATGACCGCGATCAAGAACGGGATCACCGTTACGCAGACCTTCGCCGTTCGCACACCGCACGAGGCCGTCGAGGGCGCCCCCACCGAGTGTCGTAGCGCGGCCGCATAAGCGCGTCGCACAGGCAAAAAAAAGCGCCGCCAAGATGAACATGGCGGCGCAACTCGCTCACTCGTTGCGGAGTGATACTGCCTGGGTTACTTCGTCACCCGTGGTACGTCTCTTGCCCGACCGATCGGCACATCAGTCGTGCGGCCACAGGAATGTTGCTGCGGCGTGCCCCTTCGCGGACACCTTGACATCCTTCGTCATCGGCTTGCCGTCATGGGTCGCCTTCACGGTGTAGTCGCCTTCGGGCAGCTTCACCAGCATGAACGGTCCCGTCGCACGCGTATCGAGCACCGTGGTGCCGCCGTGCATGATCTGCACCTGGGCGTCGGCCACATACTCGTTGGCACCATTGCCGCGTGCCGCCATCTCGATGGACAACGGCCAGCGCGATGCCTCACGCTTGAAGGCGCCCGACTCGTCGCTATCGATACCGCCGGACACATACGTCACGTTGCCCTGTTGCATCGACGGCGGCAGCGTGCCGCCCTGTGCATGGGCGACGGAGATGCCGCCCAACGTGCCTGTCAATGCCACGGCCGTTGCAGCGGCCATCGACCAGCGTTGCCATTGTTGCCACATGTTCGACCTCCCGTTTCATCACTTCACGATGCCGGATCGTACCGGTGATGCGGCGCCGGTACACAAGGTAGTGCGTGGCATCCCACGCGCATGCCCATTCGCATGCGCGCTTGTCACCCGACCATCAGCCGAGGTCGACCGGGATGAAAATCTGTTGCCCGTCGCGCTGCACCAGCAGCGCCACGTTGTTGCCCGCCTTCTTGAGCTTGTCGCTCAATTGCGAGGCGCTGGTGACCGGCGTGCCGTTGAGCGACAGGATGATGTCACCCGCCTGCACGCCTGCCTGTTCAGCCGGACCGCCCGCACGGGCTACCAGCAGGCCGTTCGTGACCTGCGCTGCGCGCTTCTCCTCGGGGGAGAGCTCGCGCACCGCGAGACCGAGCCGGCCGTGCGTGGCCGAGTCGTCGTTGCTCGCCACGTCCTTCTTCTCGTCGAGCGCCGCCACCGTCACGCTCACCTCTTGCTTCGCGCCGTTGCGCCACACGGTGAGCGTCGCCTTCTCGCCCGGACGCATGTCGGCAATCCGCGCCGGCAACTGCGTCGATTCGTCGATGGTCGCGCCGTTGACTGCCAGAATGACGTCACCCGGCTTCAGATCCGACTTCGCTGCCGGACCCTTCTTGTCGATCGACGACACCAGCGCGCCCGTCGGCTTGGGCAGGCCGAACGACTTGGCGAGCGACTGATTCACTTCCTGAATCGCCACACCGATCCGGCCACGGCTCACCTTGCCATACTGCTGGAGCTGCGACTTGACCTTCATCGCCATGTCGATCGGAATCGCGAACGACAGGCCCTGGAAGCCGCCCGTGCGCGAATAGATCATCGAGTTGATGCCGATGACTTCACCATTCAGATTGAACAGCGGGCCACCCGAATTGCCCGGGTTGACCGGCACGTCCGTCTGAATGAAGCGTGTGTAGTTCTCGTCGGGCAGCGCACGTGCCTTGGCCGACACGATCCCCGCCGTCACCGTGTTGTCGAAACCGTACGGCGAACCGATGGCCACGACCCACTCGCCCGCCTTCGACTTCGCCGGATCGCCGATCTTCACGGTCGGCAGATCGGTCGCGGCGATCTTCAGCAGCGCGACGTCACTCGTCTTGTCGCTGCCCACGACCTTCGCCTTGAATTCTCGCTTGTCGGTGAGCTTGACAGTCACCTGACTCGCGTCGTCGACGACGTGTGCGTTGGTCAGGACATAACCGTCCGCGCTCACGATGAAGCCCGAGCCGAGACTGCGCGTCGGCCCGCTACCGCTGCCACCCTCATCGCCATTGTCGTCGCCGCCGTCGTTACCCGGCGCGCCGTAGAACTTGCGGAAGAACTGGAACAACGGGTCGTTCGGGCTCATGCCCGGGGGCATCTGCATCTGGCTGGATGTCGAACCGCGTGCCGCCGAAGGTTTCGCATCGTGCGTCACACTGATGTTGACTACGGCCGGTCCGTATTGTTCCGCCAGTTGCGAGAAGTCCGGCACCAGCATACGGGGCCCGGCATTCGGGGTGTTTGCCGCCGCAACGGCCGCGCTCGCCGCGTCGGCGTTGGTGACCATTTCCGACGCGAGCGGGGCTTGCCAATGCTGGCGTCCCGCCACATAACCGCCCGTCAGGGCGACGAGTACAGCGCTGGCAACGAGGGTACGAGTGAATTTCGAGGTCCGCATGAGTCTTCTCCTAACCGACGACCGCGTTTGATATGGCTCTGATCGTAGGCAGACTCCCTTAAGGCAACCTTAAGAGCCCCGAATCCATCCCTCTGCGACACGCCATTGCCACCGATCGGCTACGAAATCGGGTCCGAATGAGCGCTATGCGTTACGACGGCAGGCGTTTGAAGGGGCAACTCGCGCAGTTCGCCTTGCCTGTGGCGTTGTCCCCTGTCTACGGTGGCTGGGTGGCGCACTTTCGCGTCGCACGTTCTCGCCTACAGGAGACTCATCATGCAAACGATCGACCGTTCGCCCCAATCGTCATACCCGACCGACCGTCAGACGCGCTCGCGCCACGGGCTTCGTGACACCGGTGCGCATCGGCGTGCCGCACGCTGGACCGCATGTGCGGGCGCCGCGTTGTGCCTGACATTCTCGATTTCCGTGTTCGCCGCTGGTGCAAATGGCATGGGGGGTACGAATGGCGCTCAGGGCCACGGCAATGGCAACGGGGTCGGCACGCAAGGCCCGGCAAATGACGCGATGCAAGGCAATACGTCGGGGAACATGCAGGGCAATATGTCGGCCGCTCAGTCGGGGAGTTGCACGCCGGACCAGCCGCAGGACAACGCGCTCGTGGGCAAGTCGGTTTCGGAGGCGAAGTCGATGCTGCGCGGCTGCCCGTGGCGCATCGGCAAACAGGACGGCAAGACCCTGCCGACCACGCGCGATCACCGCCCCGATCGTCGCACGCTGACGATCGAGAACGATAAGGTCACCGACGTGCAGCGCGGATGAGCTGACGCCTGGCTCGACGTTGCGGTGCCGGTGCGGGCGCCGTCACCGCATCACCGGCGCTCAAAGCGGCGGAGGGGGTGCAGCGCGCTCACCGCCAAAGCTCACACGCACGCGCAACCCGTGTCCTGCGCGTGCGTCGAGCAGGTCGACGCGCGCGCCGTGCGCTTGCGCGATGTTGCGCACGATGGCCAGGCCCAGGCCACTGCCCTGGGCACGCGGCGGCGTCGCGGCATCGGCAGTATCGGGGGTGGCGTCGGCGCCCCCGCTGCCCCGGAAGAACCGGTCGAAAACCCGCTCGCGCTCGGCCGGTGCAATGCCCGGACCCGTGTCCTCGATTTCGACGACGGCCGTCGTGCCCGGCAAAGGTGCCACGAGCCGCACGTCGACATGCCCGCCATGCGGCGTGTACTTCAACGCGTTGTCGACGAGATTGCCGAAGAGGGTCTGCAATGCATGGGCGTCGCCACGTACGCGACTGATGGCGGCGAGCGATTCAGGCGCGTCGAGACCGAGGTCGACGCCGCGCGCCACCGCCAATGCAGCGTGATGCGCAACGACATCCTGCAACAACGGCGCGAGCGGCAGCTCGACGAAGGCCGTCGCCGCCCGGGCCGCATCCGGCTCCTGACGCGCCAGCGTGAGCAACTGCGCGACCATGTGCGAGGCGCGTCGCACCCCCTCACGCAGGTCGCGCATCGCCTCGGCTCGCTCGGCATCCGTCTGTGCGCGGTCGAGCAACTGCGCCTGAAGCTGCAACGCGGCAAGCGGCGTACGCAGTTCGTGGGCCGCATCGGCCACGAAAGCCTTCTGCTGCACCAGCGCCGCATCGAGCCTGCCGAGCAGGCTGTTGAGCGCGCGCACCAGTGGCCGCACCTCGTCCGGCAACCCCGTTTCAGGCAACGCTTCCAGCGCCCCCGGCGCCCGGGCGTCGAGCGCCGTCGTCACGCGACGCAACGGCGCCAGACCGCGCCCCACGACCAGCCAGACGAGCAACCCGAGCAACGGCATCGCCACCACCAGCGGCAACAAGGTGCGCAGCGCCATCGACACGGCAAGCGAGTCGCGAATGACCATCGGCTGGGCGAGCTGCACGACGTTGTCGCCCACCAGTGCCGAATAGACACGCCAGTCCCCGCGCGGCGTGCGTACCGTCGTGAAGCCGAGTTCGGCACGGCGCGGCAACGGCGTGCGCGGATGCGAGTAGTACAACTCGATGCCGTTGCGGCTCCATATCTGGATCACGAGGCCATCGGCGCCGTTGTTTTCGCCCGGCACACTGGAGAACGACTCCGCAGGCAGCGACAACGCCATCTGCTGCAACTGAAAATCGAACAGCGCGTTGGCTTCGGTACGCGCCTGACGGAAGATCGCGATGCCCGCCAGCAGCAATGCCACCGACAACGTGATGAACAGCCCCAGCAGCAAGCGACGACGAATCGAGCGCATCAGTTTGCCTCCGGACTTGCGGCCTGCCCCGTGGACGCGGCGTCGCCCGTCTGGGCGGGCATCATGTAGCCCACGCCCCGCACGGTGCGGATCGTGTCGGCCCCCAGCTTCTTGCGCAGTCCGTGGATGTGAACCTCGACGGCGTTGCTGGCGACCTCTTCTCCCCATCCGTAGATGCGCTCTTCGAGCTGCGCCTTCGACAGCACGGCCCCCGGCCGGTTGAGCAACGCCTCGAGTACGGCGTATTCCCGCGCGGACAGCACGACAGGTGCCCCCGAACACGTGACCTGACGCGTGGCCGGATCGAGCACGATCGCCCCGTGACGCAGCAGCGGCTCGCTGCGCCCGGCCTGACGTCGCACCAGTGCCCGCAGGCGCGCCGCAAGTTCGTCGAGATCGAATGGTTTGACGAGATAGTCGTCGGCGCCTGCGTCGAGGCCTTTGACACGATCGGCCACGGCGTCACGCGCGGTGGCGATGAGCACCGGAAGTGTCTGGCCACGCCCGCGCAACGTGCGCAGCACATCGATGCCGTCGCGACGCGGCAAGCCGAGATCGAGCAGTAACGCGTCGTAGGACTCGAGCGCCAGGGCATCGAGCGCGCGCTGCCCGTCGTCGACGTGATCGACGGTCCAGCCGTCCTGGCGCAGCCCTTTCGTCACGGCCGTGGCGATCATCGTATCGTCTTCCACCAACAGAATTCGCATGGATTGAGTACCGGTAGAGACTGTTTCCGGGCGATGCGCCGGCCCTCTCGGCGCCGGGCCGCCTGCTTCTGTAACAGGCCGTAAACATCACACGCGCTTCACACGCGCGGATGTTGCCTATGCGTGACACTCGCCGGATTTCGACTCATTGTAGCGACAGTTCGTCGCGCGACCGACTTACAATGACACGCATCGTACCGCGCCTGTCCGACGCACTTCGCGGTGCCGCCATCCAAATTACCGCTTCACCGCTGTCTCTGCACCGCATTGCCCGGGCATTGTGCGCGTCGCGTGCATTCCCGCCCCGAGCGCCCTCCGCGAACGTCGGGGGCGACGCCCGCGATGCGTGTCCGGTCAGCCCGCACTACTGGAGAATCCCGCCCGTCATGCGCGTTCCACGCTTGCCCCGCCGCTCGTCCCACGTCACGCATCCTGCTTCGTCTGCTTCGCGCGTTCTGCGTGCCCTGCCCGCCGTGTTGGCCGTCGCCATGCTCGCTTGCGCCCCCGTGCATGCCAAACCGCTCAAGCACGCGAAGGTGCCCAAGGTGCCGGCCACAGCCGCACGCGCGACACCGTTGCCGCCGGAACTCGCGCGCGCGCTCGCCGCCAGCAAGGTGCCCGCCGCGCATGTGAGCGTGATCGTCGCGAAGGTCGACAACCCGCTGCAAACGCGTGGCCGCATTGCCGCGCCGTTGCTCGCGATGAACCCCGGCGTGCCGCGCAATCCGGCGTCCACGATGAAGCTGGTGACGACGATCGCCGCGCTCGACATGCTCGGCCCCGATTACCGCTGGCGCACGCAGGCCTTCACCGACGGCGCGTCGGATGGCCGCACGCTCAACGGCAATCTGTATTTCAAAGGCTCGGGCGATCCGAAGCTCGTGCCCGAGGAAATGGAGAAGTTCGTCGCCGAGCTGCGCAACGCCGGTGTGACAAACATCAACGGCGACATCGTGCTCGACCGTTCGGCGTATAGCTCGGACATTGGCGCGCAGGGCGCCATCGACGGCGGCGACGACCGGCCGTACAACGTCGCGCCGGACGCGCTGCTGTACTCCTTCAAGGCCATGTCGTTCAGCTTCGTCGGGAATGCAAACGGCACGGTCGACGTGAACGTGCTGCCGCCGCTGGCCAACCTGCAGGTCGCCAACGAGATGGCTGCGACGCCCACCGGCAACTGCGGCGACTGGCTCACCCGCATGCATCCCACGCTCAATACCACGCCCGACGGCGCCTATGTCGCGCACTTCTCGGGCGCCTATCCGGCGTCTTGCGAAGACAAGGGCTGGAACGTGGCCGCGCCCGATCGCGATCGCTTCTTCCTCGGCGGCTTCCGCGCGTTATGGCAGGCCTCCGGCGGACAGTTCAACGGCAACGTGCGCACGGGCGTCGTGCCGCCCGGGGCGCGTCTGCTCGTGACGCACCACGGCCAGCCGCTGTCCGAAGTCGTGCATGACATGAACAAGTTCAGCAACAACGTGATGGCGCGTCAGCTGTTCCTCACGCTCGGGCTCGCCGCCGACAACAACAAGCGTCCCGCGAGCATCGCCCGCTCGCGCGAGGTGCTCGATCGCTGGCTCGACAAGAACGATCTCGCCATGCCGGGTCTCGTCGTCGAGAATGGCTCCGGCCTGTCGCGCATCGAGCGCGTGAGCGCCACCGAGCTGGCGGGTTTGCTGCAACACGGCATCAACAGCCCGACCGGGCAGGTGCTCGTCGAATCGATGCCGACAGTCGGCGTGGACGGCACCATGCGCAACCGCCTGACGAACCGCGATGTGGCCGGAAACGCCCATATCAAGACCGGCACGCTCGACGACGTGAGCGCCATCGCCGGCTACGTCGGCACGCGCTCGGGCAACGTCTACGTGGTGGTCTCGCTCGTCAACGACCTGCACGCGAGCAACGCGCGCGGCTTCAACGACGCGCTCATCTCCTGGGTGTACGAGCACGCCCCCTGATACGCCGGACGTTCGGTACGCCCCGCGGGCACCGGGGAAAGACACCGGATTTGACGTTTCCCTCTAACGGACGCGTTCTACGGTCGCATTCGCGTCAGAATAGACGTTCCATCGGTGCCACCTGCGCCAGCGAAACGAGATGCAGGGGCACCGGTTCAGATGACCCAATCGTGAGGAGACGCGAGGTCATGAACGTCGAGTTGATCCTGCTGGCGCTCGCGCCCGTATTCGTGCTGTGCATCGGCATCGAGGCGTGGTACTGGCGACGCCGTCGCCCCGGCATGTACAGCCTGAAGGACACCGTGAGCAACGCCACGCTCGCGCTCATGCATCAGGGCGCAGACAAGCTGGCATGGCTGCTCATCGTGCCGTTCTATGCGTGGCTCTACGATCATCACCGCATCTACACGATGCCGTCGGGCTGGCTCGGCTTCCTGCTGCTCTTCGTCGTGCAGGACTTG
Source organism: Pandoraea pnomenusa (assembly GCF_040391475.1). GTDB lineage: Bacteria > Pseudomonadota > Gammaproteobacteria > Burkholderiales > Burkholderiaceae > Pandoraea > Pandoraea pnomenusa_C. The sequence continues at coordinate 58,598 of NZ_JBEBXS010000022.1, forward strand.
CTCTACTACGTGTTCCATCGGGCCAGTCACCGGATCCGGTGGTTATGGGCCGCACATGTGGTGCATCACTCTTCGGAGCGGCTCAACCTGTCGACCGCGTTCCGGCAAAGCCTGATGTATCCGGTCGCGGGCATGTGGCTGTTCTGGACACCGATGGCGCTCATCGGCTTCACACCCACGCAGATCGTCGGTGTGGTGCTGCTCAATCTCGCGTTCCAGTTCTTCGTGCACACGCAGGCCATTCCAAAACTGGGATGGCTGGAGTATGTGCTGAACACGCCGTCGATTCATCGTGCGCACCACGCGCGCAATCCTCGTTACATCGATCGCAATTACGCGGGCGTGCTCGTCATCTGGGATCGGCTGTTCGGCTCGTTCGTGGAGGAAAGCGAAACGGAGCCGTGCGAATACGGCATCGTGGATCAGATCCATACGCACAATCCGCTCACGCTGACGTTTCACGAATGGCGCACGATGGCACGCGATGTCGTGACGATGCCCGGCTGGCGAAACAAGTGGATGGCGCTGTTCGGGCCGCCGGAGTGGCGACACGCATGGCAGGCGACGCACGCAGCGTCGGCCGTGCCGGAGAACGTGGGGGACGTGGGAAGCGTGGGAGCGTCGCGCAAAGTGCTCTGACCACGACGCTGCGCTGACAGCGGCCCGGCGCCCGGCGATGCCGATGCCGATGCAGCGCGACCTACGCGCTGCCGGCCTGCGGCTTGCCTTTTATTGACGCTCGAACGCGGCCGCAGCGCGGCCGAGACGGTCGCCGACCGCCGCCCATGCCGGCGTGTCCGGCAGACGCTCGAAAAGAATGTGCGTGACGTTGGCGCGATCGAGACGACGCAACATCGCGTACAGATCGGTCGCGAGCGCCGCCGGTGTGGCGGGCAGCACGATCTGCACGAGATCGCCGCTTGCCGCGACGTCGGCAGGCAACGTTGCGAGCGTCGGGGCGAAGGCCGCCACCGCCACACGCTCGCCTGCAGGGCGCACGGCGAGTGCCGGGGCGAACTGGTCGGCATCGCACAGATACAGCGGCGTGCGCGGCGCGTAGTGTGCCTTGAGCGTACCCGACGCACGCGGGGCATTGGCATCCTGCCCCGGCAGACGGGGCATCTCGCCCAGCACATCCGCAATCTGCTCCGGTGTGATGTGGCCCGGGCGCAGCAGCGCCGGGAAACCGCGTGACAGATCCACGATCGTCGACTCGATGCCGACAGCCGCCTCGCCACCGTCGAGCACATGCACGGTAACGCCCGGCAGTCCGGCGAATTCGTCGCGCACGTGCTGCGCGGCCGTCGGGCTCACCTGACCGAAACGGTTGGCCGACGGGGCTGCCACACCGCCCTGCCCGCCCTTGATCTGTTCGAACGCACGCAGCAGCGCCTGCGCCACCGGGTGCGACGGGCAACGCAGCCCGACCGAATCCTGTCCGCCCGATACGGCGTCGGGGATGTGCGGTGCACGCTTGAGAATGAGGGTGAGCGGGCCGGGCCAGAACGCGTCCATCAGCTTGCGCGCCTCCGGCGTGACGTTGTCGCTCCAGTAGCCGGGATCGCCGTCCGGCGAAAAATGCACGATGACCGGGTGATTCGCCGGTCGGCCCTTCGCGGCGTAGATGGCCGCGACAGCAGCCGGATTCTCCGCGTCGCCGCCGAGCCCGTAGACCGTTTCCGTCGGGAAGGCGACCAGTTCACCGGCCGCCAACTGCGTGGCGGCTTGCTGGATCGCCTCGGCCGACGGCATGACGATACGCGGGGCTTGCTGCGGCGCAGACGTCATGGGTCAGTCTTCCAGCGCGATATCGAGGCTTGCCGCCGCCGACACGCAGGCTGCACGTGCTTCGTCGAGCGTTGCCCCGGCGAAGGTGATGTGCCCCATCTTGCGGCCGACACGCGCGTCTTCCTTGCCGTAGAGATGCACGCGTGCAGACGGTAGCGCCGCCACGGCAGCCCACGCGGGCGTGCGCGGCTGATCCTTCCCGGCGCCTTCGAACCACACGTCGCCAAGCACGTTGAGCATCACGGCCGGCGAGTGTTGACGCGTCTCGCCGAGCGGCAGCCCGGCCATCGCACGCACTTGCTGCTCGAACTGGCTCGCAGCGCACGCGTCGATGGTGTAGTGGCCGCTGTTGTGCGGACGCGGTGCCATTTCGTTGGCGACGAGCGTGCCATCCGTCAGGATGAAGAACTCCACGCAGAGCACACCCACATAGTCCATTTGCGACGCAATGCTCGCGGCGGCGGCACGAGCGGCGTCGGCCAGTGCCGGGGCCGCGTCGGGCGCGGGCACGGTCGTCGTAGCCAGAATGCCGTCGATGTGAACGTTCTGTGCGAGCGGATAGGTGGCGACTGCGCCATCCTTACCGCGTGCGCTCAACACCGACACTTCGAAAGCGAGCGACAGACGCTTCTCCAGCACGCACGGCACACCGCCCAGCGCGGTATAGGCGTCGCGCGCCTCGGCAGGCGTATTCACGCGCACCTGCCCCTTGCCGTCGTAGCCCATGCGGGCCGTCTTCAGGATACCGGGCAGCACGCTCGCGATGGCGGCGTCGCCAATCGCGGCGAGTGCGTCGTTTGATTCGATGACCAGGTGCGGGGCCACCGGCACGCCGCAACTTTCGATGAAACGCTTCTCGGCGACACGGTCCTGCGCAATCGCGACGCAACGCCCGGCGGGGCTCACGCTCGTGGTTTGTGCGAGGAAGTCGAGCGACTGCGCGGGCACGTTCTCGAACTCGGTCGACACGGCCGGGCACAGCGCGGCAAGTTCGGCGAGCGCGGTTTCGTCACGGTAGTCGGCAACGATCAGGCGGTCGGCCACGGCGCCGGCCGGACAACGCGGGTCCGGATCGAGCACGCAGACCTTGTAGCCCATCGACTGAGCGGCGAAACAGAACATGCGGCCGAGTTGGCCGCCGCCCAGCATTCCCAGCCATTGGCCGGGAAGGACGGGCGCAGCGGAGGCAGAATTCATCTTGGTTGAGGCGCTGACAGTAGCGGGGACAATCTTTTCTTTTACAGCGCCGGCAGCGTCATGCCGCGCGCGGCTTCGGTCTGCTTCGCACGGAAGGCGTCGAGCTTGTCGGCCAGCGCCTTGTCGTCGGCGGCGAGCATCGACACCGCGAACAGCGCGGCATTGGCCGCACCGGCTTCGCCGATGGCGAACGTGGCGACCGGCACGCCCTTGGGCATCTGCACGATCGAGAGCAGCGAGTCTTCGCCACGCAGGTACTTGCTCGGCACCGGCACGCCCAACACGGGCACGGTGGTCTTCGCGGCGATCATGCCCGGCAGGTGCGCGGCACCGCCGGCTCCGGCGATGATCGCGACGAGGCCGCGCTCACGGGCGGCTTCGGCATAACGGAACATGTCGTCCGGCATGCGGTGCGCCGAGACGACCTGCGCCTCGTACGGCACGCCGAACTCGGCCAGGATCGCGGCCGCGTTCTTCATCACTTCCCAATCCGAGTTGGACCCCATTACCACGCCAACGCGCGGGGCCACGGCTTGTTTGTCGCTCATGTTCTTCAGTGCCCCGCTCAGGCCAGTTGCTGGCCGGTCAGGCGCTCGAGCGCCTCGCGGTACTTGGCGGCCGTCTTCTCGACGACTTCGTCCGGCAGCTTCGGCGCAGGCGGCGTCTTGCCCCACGGCTGCGTCTCGAGCCAGTCGCGCACGAACTGCTTGTCGAACGACGGCGGGTTGCTGCCCACGGCATACGAATCGGCCGGCCAGAAGCGCGACGAGTCGGCCGTCAGGGCTTCGTCCATCAGGTGCAGCTTGCCATCGTCGTCCAGACCGAATTCGAACTTCGTGTCGGCGATGATGATGCCGCGCGTGGCAGCGTAAGCGGCGGCTTCCTTGTACAGACGGATCGAGATGTCGCGAATCTGCTCGGCAAGCTCACGGCCGACGCGGCCGATCATGTCGTCGAAGCTGATGTTTTCGTCGTGCTCGCCCAGTTCGGCCTTGGCCGCCGGGGTGAAGATCGGCTCGGGCAGTTGCTGCGCGTTTTGCAGGCCGGCCGGCAGCTTCACGCCGCACACGGCGCCAGTGGCCTGGTAGTCCTTCCAGCCGCTGCCGGCCAGGTAACCCCGCACCACCGCTTCCACGAGAATCGGCTTCAGACGCTTGACGACCACGGCGCGTCCGGCGACCTGCGCGGCTTCGTCAGCCGAGACGACGGACTCGGGCGACACGCCCGTCAGGTGATTCGGCACCACGTGCGCGAGTTTGTCGAACCAGAAGTTGGCCATCTGGTTGAGCACGCGGCCCTTGCCCGGAATCGGCTCGCCCATGATCACGTCGAACGCCGAGAGGCGGTCCGTCGTTACGATCAGCAGCTTGTCGTCGCCAACGGCGTAGTTGTCGCGCACCTTGCCGCGCGAGAGCAGCGGCAGGCTCTTGAGGGAGGATTCGTACAGGGCGTTCAGAGCGGGGGTAGTCACGGCGGGACCCAATATCAGGAAGGGCAAAGGCGTAATTATACGCGCGTCGGGGGGCGTTTCACGAAGATGTGGGCCCGGCGCGATGCCGGGCCCGGTCGGGACGCCGGAGGAACGCCATAGGAACGCCATAGGGACGCCACAAAGAAGCCACACGGAAGCCCTTGCGCCGCTGTCAGGCACCGTTCAGCGCCACTACCGGCGAGTAGAGCGCGCTATGGGCCTATTGACGTCTTTCCGGGGCCTTCCCCCCGTTTCCGAGGTCTTCAGCGCTCATTCGGGCGAGCGGTGAATTGTCGATGCCAAACGTTTGCGCTGCGACGCCGGCACGAGCAACGCGACAACTTCCTGACGCGTAATCGGATGCGACATCATCCCGTCGCGGTCCATGCACTGCCGATACCAGTCCGCCACAGACGCCATGTCGTAATACTTGTTGTCGCTGACCAGACCGTTATCGTCGGGCGTCACGAGGCGAACCGCATTCGGGTCGCTCGGTTCGATTGGCTCCAGCGAAATCCGATCCGTGTGCCCGTGCACGTAGTCGTCGGCCAGGAACGTCATGCGTCCGACCACATGCTCGCTGTCACGCAGTCGAAGCAGGGCCGTGCCGGATGGCAGGGCGTCCGACGTCAGCAGTGGCGCGACGAAAGCGAAATTCTCCTCGAGCGCCGACGCCATTTTGCGACACAACGCATCGCTTTTCAGGATGGCGCCGGCGTCGCGCGCGACCATCACCTTCAGCTCCCGCAGTTGGTCGAGCAGCGCTTGCACCTGACCTCGCAGCGCCCGTTTGTCCCCGATCGGCGCGCGCAGCATGCCGGCAAAGGTCGCGAGCTCCGCAACGAGATCGACGTTCCGTGCCCCCACGTCGACATAGCAATTGCTCACATGCGAACGCTGCCGGGCGACCGCGCCCGAGACGTCCTCGCGCAATTTGACGTCGCCGCCCGCGAGCTGCAACGCGGCGCTCGCGATCACGGCACACGGACGCGCGATACCGTTTTCCGAGCAGATGATGACGAGCTTGCCGGGATGTCGCCGCATGAAGTCCGCGACACCATGCCCCGCAGTCCAGAGCGACGTGCCGGTGATCGTGACGTCGGGCGCCTCCATGCCTTCGAACTCGCTGAACTGTACGTGGGACAGGCCGCCGCCACGACGAGAGGACTGGCCCGGGTCCCCTCCCTCGGCGGGCTGCCCGCGCGAGATGCGTTGGATGTAATCACCGATCGGACGCTGACGGTAGCCGGATCGCGTTGCGCTCCCTTCGGATCGACCCGGGTCGCGCATGACACCGGGTTCCACACAGAAAACCGCCCCGATTTGCCGGTTGGCGCTTAACAGACGGGTGAGCGTGCCCGCCTCGACGGGCGACGCCGTCGGCCCCACGATGAATCGGTGGTCGCCCAGCGTGACCAGGCCGTAGCGGGTGCACTTGCCATCCACCAGGATCAGGTTCGACGTGTCGACATCGTAGTGGTCCGCCCACGACTGATGGCTGGCTCGCTCCTCGGCGTTCTGCGCGCACCAGTCCGGTGCGCGATCACGTGTTCCCCACAGGAGCATCGGCCGAGGTGCGCGGGCGTTAGGCACGGCGCTGTCGAGCCGTCGGTCGGCCGCTCTCGGCCCCGGTCTGGCAGATCTGGACGGTTCGGGCGACTGCACGTGTCGGCCCGGATCTGCGCTCCCTCGCAGCAATGAATTGTCTGGCGGACGATGGCGCACGCGGGTCATGTCCGACGCCATCTCACTGGACGACTGCCGCGACGCGGACGTTGGTTCAGCACGGGAAATCCCCAGAAATCTGGCGACGGTGGAAGGGAAATGCATTGGCATCGGTGTCTCCGGAAAGCGCGTTTCGACGGCCGGGTTGGCAGGCGATCGCGAAGCCTGCCACCCGCGGTCGAACCCCGCTTCCGGATCCGTTTCCGGGCTGTTGCTTTGCACCGGCGAGACGGCCGGGACATCGCTCACTCCCGGGCCGGATGTTGCCTAGAATGGAATCGTCCACGTGCCGGTGACGGCCACGGTGGCGGGCGCTGCAAGCACGGCGATAGCGGCAATAGCGGTGAAGCGGTATCAGCGACAAGGGGATTGCCATGAGGATCGGATCGATGCCCCGCGCGGTGTGGCTGACACGCGCCGGTGCCTGTACCGCGTGGCTCGCCGCTCTGCTGGCGCTGGGCAGCCTGCCCGCGATAGCGCAAACCGCGTCGTCGCCGGGCGCAACGGCCCATGCGCCGGCCCACCGGCCAGTTGGCGGGAGCGCAGGGAGTGTCAGGCATGCCGCCCCCGCAAGCGGGGCATCGGCGACGCAGGCCGCCCCGGGTGACGCCAACGACCGCCCCGTGCTGCCGCGCCTGATCGCCATCGCCACGCCGGAAGACGACGACGACATTCCGCGCTTCGCCCTCTACGCGGCGCGCGACATCGAACAGTTGGGATTGCAATTTCCTGCGCAGAACGGCGGCGCCGGGCAGGATGTCGACGTCGTCATTACCATGAGCCTGCGCGACAGCGCGACCACCCGCATGCGCGACTTCTCGCGCCAGCACATGAACGAGCCGATGACGCTGATCGTCGATGGCGTGGAGATGCTCACGGCAACGATCCGCTCGGAACTGGGCGGCAAGTTCCAGTTGCAGATGCCAAAAGAAAAGGCCCGGCTTCTGTTCCAGCGAGTGCTGGCGAAAGCCGGGCCTGCGACCTGACGGCCCAGACGCGCCGTTGCGCGTCTGGCGTCTGATGTCGTTGCTTACTTCACGATCTGAGCGAGATCACCGCTCTTGTACTTCTCGGCCATCTTCTCGAGGGCGACCGGCTTGATCTTGCTGGCCTGGCCTTCGCAGCCGAACGACAGGTAGCGCGCCTTGCACACCAGCTTGGCCGCTTCGCGGGCCGGCTTGAGGTAGTCGCGCGGATCGAACTTGCTCGGGTTTTCGAACAGATAGCGACGGATCGCGCCGGTCATGGCCAGACGGATGTCGGTATCGATGTTGATCTTGCGAACGCCGTGCTTGATGCCTTCAACGATCTCTTCGACCGGCACGCCGTACGTTTCCTTCATGTCGCCGCCGAATTCACGGATCTCGGCGAGCAGTTCCTGCGGAACCGACGACGAACCGTGCATCACCAGGTGGGTGTTCGGAATGCGACGGTGGATTTCCTTGATGCGGTCGATGGCGAGAATGTCGCCCGTCGGCTTGCGGCTGAACTTGTACGCGCCATGCGAGGTACCGATGGCGATGGCCAGCGCGTCGCACTGCGTCTGGTGCACGAAGTCGGCAGCCTGATCCGGGTCGGTCAGGAGTTGCTCGCGGGTCATGGTGCCGTCGGCGCCGTGACCGTCTTCCTTGTCGCCCTTCATCGTTTCGAGCGAACCCAGCACGCCCAGCTCGGCTTCCACCGTCACGCCGATGTAGTGCGAGAATTCGACGACCTTCTTCGACACCTCGACGTTGTACTCGTAGCTGGCGACCGACTTGCCGTCGGCTTCGAGCGAACCGTCCATCATCACGCTCGAGAAGCCGCTCTTGATTGCGGCCATGCACACGGCCGGCGATTGGCCGTGATCCTGGTGCATCACCACCGGGATATGCGGGTAGGCTTCCACGGCAGCCGAGATCAGGTGACGCAGGAACGCTTCGCCAGCGTACTTACGCGCACCGGCCGAAGCCTGCATGATGACCGGCGCACCGACTTCGTCGGCGGCGGCCATGATGGCGGAAACCTGCTCCAGGTTGTTGACGTTGAAGGCCGGCAGACCGTAGCCGTTTTCGGCGGCGTGGTCCAGCAGCTGTCGCATAGAGACTAGGGGCATGATGTTCTCCTTGGAATCAAAAACTAATCAAATCTTTCCTCGATCCAGAGGCGCCCCCCATGACGACGGCTCGCGAGCGGCGCGGCATATGCCTTCGCCGGGCTCGCGCGGCCCACATCGTCATGCGTGACCCACCTGGACGATCTTCAACGTATTGGTGCCACCGGGTTGTCCCATCGGCTCGCCCACCGTCAACACGATCGTGTCGCCGCGCTTGACCACACCGCTCGAGAGCAGCAACTGCTCGGCCTGTTTGAGCGCATGATCGCGGTCGTGCGTCACGTCGGCACGCATCGCGTAGACATTGCGATACAGCGCCATCTTGCGATGGCTGCTCAACTGCGAGGTCAACGCAAAAATCGGGACATGGATCTTGTGACGGGACAGCCACAACGCGGTCGCGCCCGATTCGGTCAGCGCCACGATGGCTTTCGCGCCAAGATGATACGCGGTAAACAGAGCGCCAGCGGCAATCGTTTGGTCAATGCGCGTAAAAGTTTGGTCCAGCCAGTCGCGATCGAGTTCCACCGTCTCCGAGCGCTCGGCCTCGACGCAGATCGCCGCCATCGTCTCGATGGTCTCGACTGGGTACTTGCCCGCTGCGCTCTCGGCCGAGAGCATCACGGCGTCGGTGCCGTCGAGCACCGCGTTGGCGACGTCCGACACCTCGGCGCGGGTCGGCACCGGGTTGTGAATCATCGACTCCATCATCTGCGTGGCCGTGATGGTCGTCTTGTTCATCTCGCGCGCGAGACGAATCATGCGCTTCTGAAGCGCCGGGACCGCCGCATTGCCCACTTCGATGGCCAGATCGCCACGCGCGACCATGATGCAGTCCGAGGCCGCCAGAATCTCTTCGAGCGCCGGAATGGCTTCGGCGCGCTCGATCTTGGCGATCATCAGCGGCTTGATGCCGTAGGGCTCGCCCGCGACGTTGGCCAGACGCCGCGCCATTTCCATGTCGGTCGCGTTCTTCGGGAAGGAAACCGCGACGTAATCGGCGCCCAGCGCCATTGCCGTCTTGATGTCCTCCATGTCCTTCGCGGTCAGCGCCGGGGCCGTCAGCCCGCCGCCCTGACGGTTGATGCCCTTGTTGTTCGACAGATCACCGCCGACCTTCACGGTCGTGTGGATCTCGCTGCCGAGCACGCGATCGACGATCAGCACGATCAGGCCGTCGTTGAGCAGCAGCACGTCGCCCGTGCGCACGTCGCGCGGCAGTTCCTTGTAGTCCAGGCCAACGCGCTCGTCGTTGCCCAGCTCGCATTCGGCGTCCAGCACGAACTTGGCGCCGGCTTCCAGCGTGGTCTTGCCGTTTTCGAACTTGCCGACGCGAATCTTCGGTCCCTGGAGGTCGGCCATGATGGCCACTTCCCGGCCAGCCGCCTTCGCGGCCGCGCGCACCATTTCGGCGCGCTCGATGTGATCCTGCGCCTTGCCGTGCGAGAAATTCAGGCGAACAACGTCGACGCCGGCGGCGATCATGCGCGAGAGCACTTCCGGCGTGCTCGATGCCGGACCGATGGTGGCGACGATCTTGGTGGAGCGGTTCATTACATCCATCTCTTCATCCTCGTTGGTAGCAGCGCGTTCGACATTGCTGGCGCTAAGAGATTTGTAACGCATTTAGGCCGCCGCAGGTTAACCAAAAAGTTTGTATTGTCCGTACGAAATCGTATGATTCGATCTCTGATGTTCGCAATAAAACGGCCGAAACGACCATTTTCGAACGCTTTCCGGACCATACAACCTGCCTGCGAGCCCCGCTCCACCTGGGTTTGCGCGATCAGCTGGCCTGAGCCGCGCGTTGTTGCAGCACGTCGACCGCCGGCAGCGTCTTGCCTTCGAGGAATTCGAGGAAAGCGCCGCCGCCCGTCGAGATATAGCTGACGTCGTCGGCAATACCGTATTTGGCAATGGCCGCGAGCGTATCGCCGCCGCCGGCAATCGAGAAACCCTTGGCCGCGGCAATGGCGCGCGCCAGCGTCTCGGTGCCGTGACCGAACTGGTCGAATTCGAACACGCCGACCGGGCCGTTCCATACGATCGTGCCCGCGCCCGACAGTTGGTCGGCGAGCTTGGCAGCCGTTTGCGGGCCGATGTCGAGGATCATGTCGTCGGCGGCCACGTCGGCAGCCGCCTTCACGGTCGCTTCGGCGGTAGCGCTGAATTCCTTGGCGCACACGACGTCCGTCGGAATCGGCACCGACGCGCCGCGCGCGGCCATGGCATCAATAATGGCGCGGGCTTCGCTGACCAGATCGGCTTCGGCGAGCGACTTGCCGATCGGCAGACCGGCCGCCAGCATGAACGTGTTGGCAATGCCGCCGCCCACGATCAGTTGATCGACCTTGTCGGCGAGCGTCTTGAGAATGGTGAGCTTGGTCGAGACCTTCGAACCGGCAACGATAGCCACGAGCGGACGGGCCGGCGCATTCAGGGCCTTGCCCAGCGCTTCGAGTTCGGCGGCCAGCAGCGGGCCGGCGCAGGCGACCGGGGCGTACTTGGCGATACCGTGCGTGGTGGCTTCGGCGCGGTGGGCCGTGCCGAAGGCGTCGTTCACATAGACGTCGCACAACTTGGCCATCTTCTGCGCCAGTTCGTCGTTGTCTTTCTTCTCGCCCTTGTTGACGCGGCAGTTCTCGAGCAACACCACCGAGCCCGGGGCCACGTCGAATCCGCCGTCGACCCAGTTGGCCACCAGCTTCACGTCACGGCCGAGCAGTTCCGACAGACGCTTGGCCACAGGGGCGAGCGAGTCGGCAGGCTTGAATTCTCCTTCGGACGGACGACCCAGGTGCGAGGTGACCATCACGGCAGCGCCGGCGTCGAGCGATTGCTGAATCGCCGGCACCGAGGCACGGATACGCGTGTCTTCCGTAATGTTGCCCTCGTCGTCCTGCGGCACGTTCAAATCGGCGCGGATGAAGACACGTTTGCCAGCGAGCTGGCCCTGGGCGATCAAATCGGTCAGACGTACGACGGAAGCCATGAGTATCCGGAATAAATGGTAGGAAAAACATGCATTTTAACTGATCCGACCGCCCCGATGCCCATTTTGGGGGTCAGGGGTTCCGCCTACAGGAACAGTCGTCCGAGTGTATAGACCACCATACCGATCGCGATCATTTCGATCATGTTCCGGCGCCAGACGAACCAGCCCGTGGCCGCAACGGCCGCCGCCAGTTTGTGATTGCCCAGATGCAGCGCGAACTGGTGATCGAGCAGCAGCACTTCTGGCACGACGATCACCGCGAGCGCTGCCGCAGGCGCATAGCGCAGCGCACGCTGCAACCGTTGCGGCAGCGTCACACGATCGCCTGCGAGCAGGAAAAATGTGCGGGTGACGATGGTGATCGCGGTCATCGCCACGAAGGCGAACCAGATTTCGAACGTGTTCATGAACGGCGCTCCCCTGTGCCGCCCGGCGCGGCGCCATCCGTGCGCGAAGCGACAGAAGCTGCCGAGGTGTCCGCTTGCGCCGCCGGGCGCGCCAGCGCCAGCTTCTTCGCGTGACGCGCCGCGAGTTCGTCGCACACCATGCCGGCGGCGAGTGCGCCGAGCACGCCGAGCACGAGGTTGAGCCGGTACGGCAGGTCGAAGGCGAGCAATCCGATCACGGACGCCAGCGCGACCGCCAGCATGGTCGAGCGGCTGGTGATCGTATGCACCATCATCGGAATGAGCGCGAGCGTGCCCGCGAAAGCCAGGCCCCAGCTATCGGGCACGAGCGCGCCGAGCATGATGCCGAGGATCGACGACACGTGCCAAACCGCCCAGTTGCTGAGCGTGATGCCGTAATACGTCCCCTCTTTGCCCGGCACATAGCCGTTCGCAAAGTTCTGATTCATGAACATCACGAACCCGAGGTCGCCGTTCACGTAGCCGAGCACGATCCGACGCCACAGCGACAGATAGGAGAAATGCGGCTGGAGCGCAGCGCTGAAGATCACAAAACGCAGATTGACGATGCCGACGGTGAGCAGAATCGTCCACAGCGGCATGCCGGCGGCGAATAGCGGCAGCGAAGCAAGCTGCGCCGACCCGGCATACAGCATCAGGCTCATGCCGATGGCCTGCGGCACGGTCAGCACCGACTTGCTCATGGCGACCCCGGTCACGAGTCCCCAGGAGAAGATGGCGGGTAAAAGCGGCGAAATAATGCGGAAACCGGCCGCGAACCCGTCACGTTCAGCGGCTGGCAAACGAAGCATTGGCATGGTCGGTTGGGGGGCGAGCACCGCAGCGAACGGCGCTTGGTCTGGCATTGCGGGGCGAAGCGGTCCCGACGGCGCCCGGCACGCCCAAGATGACCGCAGGCGGTCACAGCGTCCGCCAGGGTTGCCGGAGAGTCTCCTGAATATGTTCATCATTGGCGGCGGACGACGGGCCATTATAGCCACGGTAAATATTTGCTTACTACGCTCACGGCGTATATCGGTTCGTTTTTGCAGATGCAACGCCCGAGGTGTCGCGCGCGCGCCACGCGTCGGGCGAAAGGCACGCCGGAACGACCGTACAAGCGGTCTGTGGCGTGATGGCGTGCACGCCCGGCCATCCGCAAAGGGCGGCGGCTGCTTTACAATAGCGACTTTTGGTGAGCGGGCCGGTCGGACCACACTCCGGTGCTTGCCATGCAATCCACAGAATTCCGAATATCCATCACGGTAAGCACCCCATGAGCGAAGTCAAACAAATGCCGGTCGTCGAAGTCGGCGCCGAAGATCTGCCGGTCCACTGCCCGAATCCGAAAATGGAAGCCTGGAGCGCGCATCCGCGCGTATTCATCGACGTCACCCACGGCGAAGCCGCCTGCCCGTACTGCGGCACGCGCTATCGCGTGAAGGCCGGCGTGGTGCTCAAGGGTCACCACTAAGCCGTCAGCCGCCTGTCGCGACCGGCGCGGCGCTTCATCCTGCGCGCCCCGGTCGTCTGTCAGTTTCATCGCTACGCTTAACGTTTAGAGTCTCCGCCACGATGCATAAAGCCTTGGTGATCGCCCCCAACTGGATTGGGGACGCGCTGATGGCGCAGCCGTTGTTTACCCTGCTCAAGCGTCTGCATCCGCGTCTGACCATCGACGCGATCGCGCCCGGCTGGGTCGCCCCGGTGCTGGAGCGCATGCCGGAGATTTCGCGCGTCGTCGCCACCGACCTCGCGCACGGCAAATTGCAGCCGCTCGAGCGCTACCGGCTCGCGAGCGTGCTCGCCGACGAGGGTTACGACGCCGCCTACGTGCTGCCCAACTCCCTGAAGTCGGCCCTGATTCCGTGGCTGGCGCGCATTCCGCTGCGCATCGGCTACAAGGGCGAGCAACGCTACGGCCTGCTCAACGTGCGCCACACCAACCCGCGCAAGGACGAGCGCCCGCCGATGGTGCGGCACTACGCTGCGCTGGCGTTCGCGCCCGGGGCCAAGTTGCCCGAGACGCTGCCCACGCCGCGCATCGAAGCCGACCTGAACGAGTCGGCCCGTGTGTATGCGCGCTTCGGGCTCGACCTGCGCGTGCCGCTCGTGGTGTTCTGTCCGGGCGCAGAATTCGGTCCGGCCAAGCGCTGGCCGCCCGGTCACTTCGCACAGCTCGCCCAACTGGTTCGACGCTCGTTCCCGTACGCGCAGATCGTGGCGCTGGGCTCGGGCAAGGATGGCGCACTGGCCCAGCAGATCGCGCTCGATGCCCCGTTCGTGCGCAATCTTTGCGGACAGACGTCGCTGGCCGAGGCGTGTGCGCTGCTCGCGCGGGCCAACGCCGTGGTGAGCAACGACTCGGGGCTGATGCACGTGACGGCCGCGTTGCGGCGTCCGCAGATCGCCCTGTTCGGTTCGTCCGATCCGCGCCACACGCCGCCGTTGTCGGACCAGGCGCATATCCTGTGGCTACAATTGGAGTGCAGCCCGTGTTTTGCCCGCGAATGTCCGCTGGGCCACACGCGTTGCCTGAACGAGCTAATGCCCGAGCACGTGTTCGCGAACGTTCGCAACATTCTGCTCACGCAGCGCTGATCCCGCCCACGGCGGTGCCGCGCGCGGCCCGCCCCGGTCACACTCAACGGTAGATCCTCATGCCACGCTTTGTCCGTCTGTTCGATGCCGCCAGTGAAACCATCACCGCTTTCTACGACGCGCTGCGTCGCGGGCAGACGGATCGCGCGATGTCGCTTTGGGCGAACGAAGATTTCGTGAGCTACATTCGTGCCGACGGCACGCGTTGGGACGGACTCGAACAGATTCGCAGCGGTCTGGTCGCGCAGTTCACGCAAAGCGTGGTGCTGATCGACTCGCTCGACACGACCGAGTACGACACCGTCGGCACGGTCGTGCACACTGCGACCGAAGCCATGCGCGTGGGCAAGGAAGACGCCGGCCAGACTACCGCCCAACTCATCCACACCACTTACGTGCTGGTGCATGAGCAAGGCGACTGGCGTTTCGCGCACATTCACTCCAGCCCGCTGCCGCCGCAAGCCGTCGAGCAATTCAGCCTGATGATGCACGCGCGACCGGACGGGTTGCACTGAGCGGCACGGCAAGGCGATGAGAGCACGCCCGGCGGCATTTCTCCCACTGGATTTCCGCTCGCCGCGGTGGCTGCCTGACGGACACAGCCAGACGATCTATCCGGCACTGCTCGGGCGTCGCCCGAGCGTCGAATTCCGACGCGAGACATGGGACACGCCTGATGGCGACTTCGTCGACGTCGACTGGCTGGTGGCGCCGCCCGCATCGGAAAAGACACCCCCGCCCCCCGACGGTCTCATCGATACCCCGCTCGTCGTGCTGTTTCACGGGCTCGAAGGTGGCTCCGGCAGTCACTACGCCCGCACGCTGATGCGCGAAGTCGAAGCGCAGGGCTGGCGTGGCGTGATTCCTCACTTCCGCAGTTGCAGCGGGCGCATGAACCGTGCGCCGCGTTTCTATCACTCGGGCGACAGCACCGAAATCGACTGGATGCTGCAACGCTTGCGTGCGCATACGTCGGGGCCGATCTTCGCGGCGGGCGTTTCACTCGGCGGCAATGTCCTGTTGCGCTGGCTCGGTGAACGCGAGGCGCATGCCGCGCAAGTGGTGAGCGCCGCCTGTGCGATCTCGGCGCCGCTCGATCTGCGTGCGGGGGGATTGGCGCTCTCGCACGGTTTCAACATGGTGTACACGCGCAACTTCCTGGGCACGCTCAAGAAGAAGGCGCTTGCCAAGCTCGATCAGTACCCCGGACTTTTTGACCGCGAGCGGATGATGGCGGCACGCGATCTCGGTGAATTCGATCATGTGGTGACGGCGCCGCTGCACGGTTATCTCAGTGCGTTCGACTACTACACGCGCGCGTCGAGCAAGCCGATTCTGCCGGCCATCGAAGTGCCGACGCTGGTCATCAACGCGCGCAACGACCCGTTCCAGCCCGCGAGCGCATTGCCCGGCGAAGCCGATGTCGGCCGCTACGTGCATTTGCTCCAACCGGCGCATGGCGGACACGTCGGTTTCATGAGTGGCCCGTTTCCCGGCGGGATGACGTGGATGCCGCACACGGTCGTCGATTACTTCCGTCAATTTTTGCCGAACGCGGCATGAGGTCGCGTCAGGCCATGAAGATGCTGAGGATGCCTAATGGATGAGATCGTTCGACAGGCGATGGCCAAGTGGCCCAACGTACCGCACTGCTACGGCTGGCTCGCGCTGGACCGTCGCGGCCAGTGGCGCATGCGCGACGAGGCCGCGCAAGCGGCGGGCACGGCAGGCGATCCGATCCGTCATGCGGCGTTGCTCGCCTTTATCGCCCGCAACTACGCCAGCGACGACGCCGGCCGGTGGTATTTCCAGAATGGGCCGCAACGGGTGTACGTCTCGCTCGCGTACGCGCCGTTTGTCGTGCGTCTGACGTGGGATGCCGAGACGAATGGCGGTCGCGGCGCGCCGGTGCTGACGGACCAGTTGGGCCACTCGTTCGCGGCGACGGCCTGTTTGCTCGACGAAGACGGCAATGTGGCGTTCGTCGGCGATACGCCGGTGACCGATGGGACAGCGGGCGCTGGCAACGTGCCGAAGGCGAGTGCATCGCTGGCGTTGCTGCACGATCACGACATCGATCTGCTCACGCAGGTATCAGACCTGCCGCAGGCGTTCGAACTTGCGGAGACGGCGGATGATACCGCTGACGCGAAGGGTGCCGTGCGGCTGCACTGGCGCAATGGCGACTCGCTGCCGCTTGCGACGGTCCACGCGGGCACGCTGCCGCAGGCGTATGGATTCAAGCGCGATCCGCAGGCACCGCGCGACTGACAGCGGTGCTGACGGACGAGCGTCGTCGCTCACCCGAACTGCTTGAAGTCCTTCTCTTCTTCCTTGTCTTCCCTGTAGCGACGCTGGAACTCGTGCAGCCGCGCGTCGATGGTGGAGAGTTCGTAGAAGTCGGCGTCGCCGGCATCGCGCGCGAGTTTCAACTGACTCACGGCGGCCATCCATTGGCCTTGCAGCGCGTACTGCTCGGCCAGCGCCTCGTGCTGACGCGCTCGCTTGCCCGCTGCGGCCCAGGCCCCCGCCAGCGCACGCCACCACACCGGTTCGCTGCGATAGCGATCCACCTGCCCCTGAAGGAATTTCGTCGCCTCGGGAATCTGACGGTTCGCAACCAGTGCGTCGGCATAGGCCATGTCCGACGCCTGCGACAGCGGGAACGCGGCACGCGCCTGCGAGGCGATCCGCAATGCCTCGTCCGCCCTGCCCGACGCCCGCGCAATGTCCGACGCCAGCACGGCCAGACTCGGCGTGCCCGGCCCCGTGCCGCCAAAGGCCGTGCGCGCCTTCTCCAGCGCTTCGCGCGCCGGGTCCCAACGGTTTTGCTTGTACTCCGCGAGCGCCACCGCGTACCACGCCCCCGCCACGCTTGACGCCGTCTGGGTCCGAATGGCCGTACGTTGCGCTGCGGCGACCGCCGCATAGTCGCTGGCCGACTTCTGCTGCAAGACCAGCGAGCGCGCGCGCACGAACTGATATTCGGGAGATTGCTCCGGCTGACGGTAACCCGCGTTGCGCGAGCGATTGAGCATGTCGGCAATGCGATCCGTCGTCAGCGGGTGAGTGCGCACGTATTCCGGCACGCCCGCCTCGTTGATCGAATCCGCACGTTGCAAACGCTCGAAAAACGTCGGCATCGCATACGTATCGAAGCCCGCCGCCTGCAACAACTGGAACCCGACGCGGTCCGCCTCGCGCTCGGCATCCCGCGAGAAGCGCAGTTGCCGGTCGACGGCCAGCCCCTGCCCGCCCATCGCGATACCCATGCCGAGATCCGAACTGCGCGCGCCGATCCCCGCGAGCAAGCCGAGCAACAGACCGCCCAACGCGATCCAGGAGTTTTGCGCCTGCTGGCCCAGCATGCGTGCGATGTGATGCTGCAACACGTGCCCCGTCTCATGGCCCACCACGGACGCCAGTTCCGACTCGGTACGCGTGGCGACGATCAGTCCCGTGTTGATGCCGATGAAGCCTCCCGGTAACGAAAAGGCGTTGATCGCGGCGTCGCGCACGACGAAGAATTCGAAACTCTGGCTGGCGTCGAGGCCGACCTTGCGGGTAGCCGACACCAGCTTGCTACCCAGTGAATTGACGTAGTCGGAGAGCAGCAGGTCCGACAGGTAATCGGGGTCGGCGCGAATTTCGCGCATCACCCGCTCGCCGAGCTTGCGCTCCATCGCGGGCGAGAGGTCGGACGCCGAACTCTGGCCAAGCGTGGGCAGTCCCTGCGCCGCGGCCTGCGTCGGCACGACGGCTGCCGCGAACGACATCGCCATCATGACAGGCAACAGTGCCCACGCGACGACGCGCCGCCACCCGGACGTGCGAGCGAGAGATGCCGAGCGAGGGGATTGTGCAGGCGCGTGCGTCGGCATGGCGGTCATGCGCGGGGCGGCGAGAGACGAAGCATGGAGATCATGCGGAACGTGCGAAACATGCGGATCGAGGCGCGCAACGATTGAGGCGAACGCGTCATGACAAGGAGCGCCGCGTGGCGCTGATCGTTCAGGGCTGCTGCTATGATAGCAGCCAGACCCGGACGTTCCGCGGCATCGCCCGAACACCCCGAACACGACATCACGAGACGGCCATCACGCTCGCGAAAGGCGCCCCGGCGCCCCGCTCCGACGTACTGGCGACAGACATCTTTTCAGCACCGACTCATGGCAGAACTCACGCACTTCGACACCGCCGGACAGGCCCACATGGTTGACGTCGGCGGCAAGGACAGCACGCATCGCATCGCTGTCGCACGCGGCACCATCCGGATGAAGCCGGAAACGCTGGCACTGGTTCGCACCGGTACGGCAAAGAAGGGCGACGTGCTCGGCATCGCACGCATCGCCGCCATCCAGGGCGCGAAGCGCACGGCCGACCTGATCCCGCTGTGTCATCCGCTCGCACTCACGCGTGTGACGGTGGAGTTTCTGATCGACGACGGCGCCAATGCCGTTCACTGCCGCGCCCAGGTCGAGACCATCGGCCGCACCGGCGTCGAAATGGAAGCCCTGACGGCGGTGCAAGTCGGCTTGCTCACGATCTACGACATGTGCAAAGCCGTCGATCGCGGCATGACCATGACCGACGTACGTGTGCTCGAAAAGCACGGCGGCAAGTCGGGCGACTGGGTCGCGCAGGATCTCGAAAGCAACTGATCGGCGACGCCGCCACTTCGCTCACCCGCGTCGCGACGCCGTCCACTGCACCGCCAGAATGCTCGCGAAGACCATCGCGAGCCCGACGAACGCGACCCCCTTGATGGCCTGCCCGAGCAACACCCACCCGAGCACCACGGCCGTCAGGGGACTCAACAACCCGAGAGACGACACCGCCACCGGGGTCAGACGCGCAATGCCGCGAAACCACAGCGCGTACGCCAGTAACGCCCCCGCCATCGACAGGTACAGATAGCCCAAGGTCTGCCACAGCGTGAGGGCAGGCAAAGGCGCATCGGCAAGCCACGCGACAGGCACGAGCATCAACCCGCCCAGCATCAGTTGCCACCCCGTGAGTGCGAGCACCGGCATGTCCAGACGCCAACGACGCGTAAGATAGGTTCCCGTCGCCATACTCGCCGCCCCGGCCAACGCGGCCACGATTCCGACCGGCTCGAATACCGTACCCGGCGACAGCAGCAGCATGCCCATACCGACCACGCCCGCCACGGCGGCCCACACCGTCGTCGCCAACGGACGCCGCTGCTCGATGCCCCACGCCAGCGCCATCACCAGCAGCGGCTGAATCGCGCCCACCACCGCCGCCAGTCCGCCCGGCAACCGATACGCAGCCACAAACAGCAGTGCCTGAAATGCGCCGATGTTCAGCGCCGCGAGCACCAGCAGGCGCCCCCAATCGCGGCGCGCCGGCCAGCGCCTCGCGTACAGCAGAAGCAACAGCCCCGACGGCAACACCCGAATCAGCGCCGCCGTGAACGGACGATCCGGCGGCAGCAGTTGCGTCGTCACAATGTACGTCGAGCCCCAGATCATGGGGGCAAAAGCCGTCAGCAGCGCGTCGGTCCACCTGACGGGCATCGGTGAGGTCGTAGTCGTCATGGCAATTTATCTTCAATTCAAGATAAATTGCAGTTTGGTATCATTTTGTCTTGAAGTCAAGACAACGGGAGTCATACATGGCGAACCGGCCCACGGGGCATCGCACAGCCAAGGTCATGGAGGCCACGCAGACGGCGCAAAACGCCGATCCGCTAACGCAAGGCGACGCGGTCGACACGATCCTCGCGCAATGGCATCGGGAGCGTCCGGATCTGGATGTCTCGCCGATGGGCGTGATCGGTCGTCTCAAGCGCTGCGCGGCGCTCGTGCAGCAACAGCTCGACGCCACGTTCGCGACGTTCGACATGAGCGGATGGGAATTCGACATGCTCGCGACGCTGCGTCGCTCGGGCACGCCCTACCGGCTGGCGCCGACGGCCCTGTTCTCAACGTTGATGGTGACGTCAGGCACGATGACGCATCGCTTGCAGCGGCTCGAGGCACGGGGCTGGATCGCGCGCGTGCCGAACCCCGACGACGCCCGCAGCACCCTCGTGCAACTCACGGACGCCGGGTTCGCACTGATCGAGCGGGCCGTCGAGGCCCACGTCGCCAACGAACACAGGATGCTCGCGCCGCTGTCCATGGCGTCGCTCGCGGAGATCGAGTCGGGATTGAGCGCGTGGTTGCGCGCGCTGGAAGCGGGGAAGTGAATCCCTTGCGCGAATTGCAGCAAGCGATACACGCTTGAAAAGCAGAACGGCCCGCATCGCGGGCCGTCGCTACACCGGTAGTCGAATCGCTCAGTCGCGCGATCAGGCCGCCGTCGGCGCGCAAGCCCCCTGACGCTGCGGCCAGAAGTACCACACCGCCCCCATGACCTGCAGCACAACGAGTGCGGTCCATGCCGTGAAGTGCGCCTGTGCGCTATGCGCCGCATACGCGCCCAGCACGGCCCCCACACCGACCTGACACAGGAAGATCAGCACGAAGATCACGAGCGTCAGCGACGTATTCACACGTCCGATCAGCGTGCCGTGGAAGTGCTCGGCAAGCACAGCGTACGACAGGATGCCCGTCCCACCGAAGATCCCGTAAGCCGCCCACAGCCAGACCGGCGGGATCGGGGCGCGCATCATCAACAAGACCTGCACCACCACGAACAGGACCATCCCCGCACCCGAGAATGCGAATACGCTCACGCCGCGTCGTTCCAGTGAACGCGCGGCCGCGCCGAACACCACACTGCCAGCCATCATGGCCAGGCCGACGACCGACACCAGCGATGCCGCCTGCGCCTCCGTCAGGCCCTCCACATCACGCATGAAGGGCGCCATCCACAACGACTGCATCGCATAGAACACGCCCTGCGTGATACCGGAGAGCGACGTCACCTTCCAGAACATCGCGCTGCCCAGCACCTGACGCACGCCCTGCAATGCCTCGGAGAGCCCTCCCTGCGCGTGCGAACCCGGCTTCTCGGGCGCGCCCAACCACAACGCGACCGACATGAACACCGTCAGCGCCGCGAGCCCGAACGACACGACGCGCCAGTCCGCGAACCCAAGCAGCCAGCTCAGCGGCGTACCGACCATCACGCCCCCCAGACCGCCCACGGCCATCACCAGCCCGTTGAGCAGCGGCAGACGCGCCACCGGAAACCATTGCGCCAGCGCCTTGAACGCACTGCCCAGACACACCGACACCCCAACACCGATCAGGAGACGCCCCACCATGAGCGCGACGACACCTTGCGCCAGACCGAACACGGCGGCACCGGCTGCAGCCAGCAGCAGCACAAGCGACGACACCCGGCGCGGCCCGAACTTGTCGAGCAACACGCCCGCCGGAAGTTGTGCCCCGGCGAAACCAAGGAAATAGAGGCTCGTGAGCAGACCGAGATCGGCTGACGAAAGGCCGAGTTCGCGCGTCATGAATGGCGCAAACCCGATGTTCACGCCGCGATACACGTAGGAGACGAAGTATCCGCAGGCGAACAGAACGAAGATGCGTAATGCTTTCGACATGAAGCTATACCCTAGTAATTTGCTTGGGTATGAATTGTCGGCCTGTTGGCGTCGTGAGGCCAACGAAACCTTTGCGCTCGCATTGTGAGTAAAATTCAACTTCATGTTCTCTCACCTTCCCCCCCTTCAATCACTGCGTGCGCTTGAGGCAGCTGCCCGTCACCGGAGCTTTACCCGGGCCGCCGAGGAATTGAATTTAACGCACAGTGCGGTGAGTCATCACATGCGCGCGCTCGAGCAACAACTCGGCACGGCGCTGTTCCGTCGCGTGGGTGCTCGCATGATTCCGACGAGCGTTGGCGCGCGGCTGGCGGAGCGCGTGCGTATCGGCATGTCGGAACTCGACGAGGCCATGACCGAAGCCAGGGCGGGGGCCGCCCCGGAGGCATCGCCCGCCACGGTGCGACTGGAAATCAGCGTGATGACCGATCTGGCGGCGCAGTGGCTCATTCCGCGCCTCGGGCGCTTCAGCGACCAGCATCCGAACATCGATCTGGTCGTCCGGATCCACGCCGACATTTCGGCACCCGACCCGTATTCGGTGGATGTGGGGATCTGGCATCAGCGGGTGGAGGAGCCGGGGTTTGTCACGCGCAAACTGCTCGACGACTACGTCATCGCCGTATGCCACCCGGATCTGATTGCGCGCGTGCCTAATTTCACGGTGGCCGATACGCCCAAGCTGCCGATGCTCCGCTTCTCGTACCGATCGTGGCGCGACTGGCAAGTCGCAGCCGGTCTGCCACCGCACGAACCCACGCGCGGGCCGATCTTCGATGATTCCGGGTTGCTGCTGCGCGCCGCCATCGCGGGACAAGGCGTCGCCACGACACGCAGCCTGCTCGTGCGCGACGTGCTCGCGCGCGGCGAACTGGTGCAGATCGGCGACGTCTGCGTGCCGCCGAGCCTCGAATACTACGTGAACTGGCGTGAGCACCACCCGCGTGAGCGGGCGATCCACGCGTTCTGGCAGTGGATGCAGAACGAAGTCGCCGAAACGCCGCCGCTGGTACTGCCAGCGATAGGCGGCAGGCACTCGACTGAAACATCCGTGCGACCGCAGACGCGAAAACGGAAAACGCCGAAGGCATAAAAAAACGGCAACGAATTCCGAAGAACTCGTTGCCGTTTTGGCGCGGACCCCGAGGACCGAAGTCCGAAGCCCTGCGACCAGGCAGTGGGAGCGCCTTGCGGCGCCCCGTCATGCAGTCTCTTGCGAGACTTACATGCCCATGCCCATGCCGCCCATACCGCCCATGTCGCCCATGCCGCCGGCCATCGGCGCATCTTCCTTCGGCAGTTCGGCAACGGCGCAGTCGGTCGTCAGCAGCAGGCCCGAGACCGAAGCGGCGTTTTGCAGTGCGGTGCGGGTGACCTTGGTCGGATCCACAACGCCCATTTCCACCAGGTCGCCGTACTCGCCGCTCGAAGCGTTGTAGCCGTAGTTGCCCTTGCCGGCAATCACGTTGGCCACAACCACGCTGGCTTCTTCGCCGCCGTTGGCGACGATCTGGCGCAGCGGCTCTTCCATGGCGCGCAGGACGATCTTGATACCGGCGTCCTGGTCAGCGTTGTCGCCCTTGATACCCGACACGGCAACACGTGCACGCAGCAGAGCAACACCGCCGCCCGGGACGATGCCTTCTTCCACGGCAGCGCGCGTTGCGTGCAGTGCGTCTTCGACGCGGGCCTTCTTTTCCTTCATTTCGACTTCGGTCGCGGCACCGACCTTGATCACGGCAACACCGCCGGCCAGCTTGGCCACGCGCTCTTGCAGCTTTT